>CAWDOI010000015.1:0-294800 GCA_963803835.1 uncultured Acidobacteriota bacterium
ACAACCACAGCAATAGCTGGAGCAAGTCGAACGTGGGCGAGTCTGCCCTAGGAGGTTCGACATGGCGAAGGTATATCTCATCAGTTGCCGTGACGCCGGTGTTGATTGCGACTTTCAGGCCCGGGGTTCAAGCCTGGAGGAGGTCATGCAACTCTGCGCCGAGCATGGTGCCCAGGCACACGGCATGAGGGGGTTTGGCCCTGAGCTGTATACGAAGATGCGAAGCTGTGTGAAGACTTCGGAGCAAGGGGCATCCGAACCGGCGAGCTGAAGCGCACGGCGGCCGTCCTGTCTGCCCATTTCCAATCACGCATGGTTTCCGCATTCGGAAGCAATCCACGTGCCTGATTAACGAACCGATCAGAAACTGACCCGCTAGCGCCCCGATGTGTTTCTATGCGCGCGCAGGTGCGCTAAACTGGCCGCCGCTCTATGAGCCGCATCGCTGCCATACTCCCCGCTGCAGGACTCGGCACACGCATGGGCGCCGGCACACCTAAGCAATTCCTCGAGCTCGGCGGCGAGCCGCTCGTCATCTTCACGCTGCGCCGACTTGCCGCCTGTGCGGCAATCACCGATTTCATCCTGGCGACACGCGGGGAAGAGCTCACATCTCTCGAAGATCGGGTGAGCAAGGCGCGGCTCGGCCGCCCCGCGCGGGTGGTTCACGGCGGCGATACGCGCCAGCAATCCGTGGCCAACGCGCTGGCACAAGTCGCGCCGGATACAGAAATCGTCCTCGTGCACGATGCCGTCCGGCCGTTCATCACGCCGGAGCAAGTGGATCGCCTGATCGTCGAAGCGCGAACGCGCGGCGCGGCAATTCTCGGAATCCCGGCAATTGACACGGTGAAAGAAGTGAAGCGCGCCAGCCTGCCGCAAGATGTCGCGCTGATCACATCGACGATTCCGCGCGAGCGCATCGTCCTCGCGCAGACGCCACAGGCGTTCCAATACACAATCCTTCGCGAAGCTTTTGCGCGCGCCAAGCAAGATGATGTGACCGCCTCCGACGAAGCGTCGCTCGTCGAGCGGCTCGGCCGCGAAGTTTTCGTCGTTCTCGGCTCGGAGCGCAATCTCAAAATCACGCGGCCATCGGACATGGACCTCGCGCGCTTTTATCTTGAGCAGGAGGGAGGAACAAATCCATGAGCGGATCGCCCGAGCCATTTCCTCGCGACTCGTCCCAGCAGCTGCCGGCTTCGACCATGCGCAGGACGCTCTCATTTTGGATTGTGATCATCGTGGCTGTATTTCTCTGGAAAATGGCCACTGTGAGAGAGAACCACCCGGGCGCTGAAACACTCAATTACACCCAGTTCATGGAGCAAGTAGACGGACTGAATGTGAGCACGGCGAATTTTTTGGTTTCGGATAAGACTGCAGAAGTATCCGGCAGCCTGCGCGGATCGCAAAAGGCGTACACGACTACCGTTCCGAACGAGGTGATTCCCGACTTGACCGATCGACTGCGGAAGCAGGGAGTGCCGATCGAAATAAAGGGCGGAACATCGAAGGATCCGCTCTCCGTCGCAATAAATTTTGCTCCGATCATACTGCTCGTCCTATTCTGGATTTTCATGATGCGACAGGTCGACGCTGCGAAAAAGCGAACTTGAAGACAAATGATGTGGCAGGGTGAGTGAGTTGACTCGATCGGGCATTGGATACGACCTTCATCGTCTTGCGGAAGGCCGCAAGCTCATCATTGGCGGCATCGAGCTGCCATTTGAGAAAGGGCCGGTCGGCCATTCGGATGGCGACGTCTTGAGCCATTGCATCTGCGACGCGCTTCTCGGAGCGGGCGGCCTCGGCGATATCGGCACGCATTTCCCGGACACAGATCCGAAATGGAAAGGCGCCTCGAGCCTGCTATTTCTCGAGCACACGCGAAAACTTCTCGATGCGCGCGGCCTGAGCATCGTGTACATCGACGCCATCGTCGTCACAGAGAAGCCGAAACTCGGGCCGCATTTTCCAGCGATGCGTGACGCGCTCGCTCGCTCACTCAGCATTCCGCCGGAACGAATCAACCTAAAAGCAAAAACCAACGAAGGCGTGGATGCGATTGGCCGCGGCGAGGCACTGGCCGCGTACGCGGTGGCGACGATCAGTGAAGCGATCAAGCCCGCCGCCAATGCGCGCGAACGAATTCGGCAGATTGAAAAGAAGGCCCGGCGGAAGCTTCGATTGCGCCCCCGAAAGCGGTCATGAGCTCGGACGCGCGAGAGACAACTGCAGCCGGCACAGAAGCCGCGCCTCTCGCAAACGTGTTCGCCGCGCTTGATGTCGAAGAGATTCTACGAGAGCGGCTCTGGCTCGAGCGTGGACCTGACGGATTGGCAACCGAAACTCACGTTGTGCACCTTGCGGCCTGGATCGAACACGCCGCCGCGCTTCTCGGCCCGCACGCATCGGATCTCACCGCGCTCGCCGACCTCTTGAGCCTCGTTTTTCAGTATGACGCCGCCGCTTCGCTCGCAACGCCCGAAGCGCAGGACGTGATGGCGCGTGCTGGCTCGCGCGAAGTAATCCGCGAACTTGCGAATCTGGTTCTCGACGGCGCGGCGATGGATTCGGAGCAATTCAAAGCGATCGTCGAAGCGCTAAAATCCGCGACGCGCTATCGCAGCCGCGAACTTTTTCATCCCATCCGCTTGGCGCTCGCTGGACGCGCCGGCGAGGGCGAACTCGACCGCGTCATCTTGCTTCTCGATTCCGCAGCGGCGCTGCCATTTGCCGTGACAGTGAAAGGAACGCGCCAGCGCATGCTCGAATTTTGCGCGGCGCTCGAATGAGATGAGTTACCTTCTCGGAATTCACGCCGTCGAAGAAGCGCTGCAGGCTGGGCGACCGCTCGACCGCATCGTCATCGCCATTGGCCGCCACGGCACGCGCATGGAAGAAATCGTTCGCCGTGCGCGCGAGCGCGGCGTACCAATCCGATTTGAAGATCGCGGCCAACTCGATCGCCTCGCGATGTCGCGCGATCATCAGGGCGTCATCGCGCTCGCCGCTTCCCGCGCCGCACTCGCGCTCGAAGATTTGCTGGAAACGAAAACGGGCCAATCGTTGCTCGTCCTGCTCGATGGCGTCGAGGACCCGCAGAATCTCGGCGCAATCGTGAGGACCGCCCTCGCGGCAGGCGCCGAAGGCGTGATCATTCCGGAGCGCCGCGCCGCGGGCTTGACCGATGCCGTGTCGCGCGCGTCCGCGGGCGCGCTTGAGCATCTGCCGGTGGCGCGCGTGAAGAATCTCGTGCGCTCGATGGAACAGCTCAAAGAAGCGGGCTATTGGCTGATCGGTCTCGATGAAACAGCGGAGCAGATTTATACCGAAGCAAAATTTACCGGCAATATCGGAATAGTCCTCGGGGGCGAAGGCCACGGCCTACACGAATTGACGCGCAAGCGATGCGACTTCATCGTCTCGATCCCAACGACCGGCCCCGTTCGCTCCCTCAACGTCTCCGTAGCCGCCGGCGTCGTCCTCTTCGAAGCCGTCCGCCAACGGCGCAATGCAAAGTCCTGAGCCGCTAGTCTAGCTATCGTATTTCAAAAGCGAGAACACATCGATGCCGGGCAGCTTTGCGCGGCCATTGAGGAAATTCAATTCGAGCGCAAATGCCGCGCCCGAGACTTCGCCGCCGAGCTGCCGTATCAATTGCGCAGCAGCGGCTGCCGTGCCGCCTGTCGCGAGCAAATCATCTGAAATCAAAACGCGCTCGCCCGGCTTCACGGCGTCCTGGTGAATTTCGAGTCTGTCGCTTCCGTATTCGAGCTGGTAAGTGACTTGCGCCGTCTTTGCGGGAAGCTTATTCGGCTTTCGAATGGGAACGAAGCCGGCATTCAAGCGGTACGCGAGCGCAGGGCCGAAAATAAATCCGCGCGCTTCGATTCCCACGACGACATCGATCTCGCGCCCTCTGTAATGGTCGCAGAGCTGGTCTACGAGGCTGTGAAATCCGTCCTTATCGCGAAGAATCGTCGTGATGTCGTAGAACAGAATTCCCGGCTTCGGATAATCGGGAATCTCGCGGATCAGTTTCTTCAGGTCATCCATGCACTTGTCCTCTCACCAATCGTCCCGCTCGATCGTGAAGCGATCCGCGTAGCGCGAATCCACGGCGCGTTCTTCGTCATCGACTTCTGACACGCTCGCGAAGCGCGGCCCTCGCGCCAGTTCCGCCCGCAGCGCGGCAAGCGCCCCCGCCGAGCCGATGGCGTAAACTTCGACGCGCCCGTCGCTCAAGTTTTTCGCGTAGCCCGAGACGCCAAGCCGCTGCGCCGCGCCTCGTGCGAAAAACCGATACCCCACGCCCTGCACCATTCCGGAAACCAGAAAAACTCTCGCGGTTGTGATATCCGGCACGTCAAGCCTGCCCTCGGCAAACGCGCGATTTTACCAGACTGCGCTGCCCGCTGCGCCGCCACTCTTCGCCGCCGCTGACATTCTCGATAACTCGTGTCAGAATCCCTCATTGAATTCCGGCGGACGCGAAAATCTATGGCTCTTACTCCAGTTCGTCGCCTCATTTTCGCCAGTCTGCTGCTGCTCGCGGCTGTGACGATTGCTCTTCGCGCTCTTGCGCAATCCGCTCCTCAAAATTCGCCACCGCAGTCAGACACGCCGCATGGCGTTGAATTTGTCGTTCGCGGCGGCTATCCGGAATTGCACGTGGATGGCGAGCCATTTTTCATCCATTCCGCAGCATTTTTCTATTATCGAATCCCGCGCGATCTCTGGAGCGTCTCGCTCGATCGCTATCGCTCGCTCGGCATCAACACGATCGATATTTACATCCCGTGGAACTGGCACGAGCCGTCCGAAGGGGCATTCGATTTCGACGGCCACACGAACCCGCGCCGCAATCTTCGCGCGCTCCTTAAACTTATCGCCGAGAAAAACTTACGACTGATCGCGCGCCCGGGGCCGCTCATCCTGAACGAATGGCGCTGGGGCGGATATCCGGGTTGGCTGCTGCAGCGCCCCGAATCCGAAACTTCGAACAAGATGGACGATATCGACCTTCTAGAAGGCCGTTACCCGCCTCTTGCCTCGCTCAACGCACGCGACGCAGAAGCGGCGGCAAAGGGCTGGCTCGACAACCCGATCCACATGGGAGCCACAAAGAAGTGGCTCGAAGCCGTAGCGCAGGAGCTCGCGTCTTACGTTCCCGGCAACGCCGCAGCCCCCGAGGACGAAACGCGCCAATCAAAAAAGCCGCCAGCCGCGCCTCCGAATTCGCCGCTGCTTTTCGTCCAACTCGATGACGATGCGGGCGAAGGCAGGACAAACAACACAGGCCCCGATTTCTGGCGTTACATGGCGTCGCTGCGCGACATGCTGCGTTCCGGCGGGCTCAACGTGCCGGTGTTCATCAATCCGACGGACATGCGCGTTTCGGCGTCGGGATCGGCGTTGCAAGAGCCCATCGGCGTGATGGGACAGTGGTACATGCGCCCGGATTCGAAAGCGCAGACGACCGTACGTTCTCTGACATCCGAAGACGCAGCAACAATCGAATTTTTCACCGAGGAGTTGAAAACTCAGCCGCTGTTTCCGCCAGCTCTTATCGAATATCAAGCGGGATGGTACGCGCCTGCGGATGACGATCGTCCCGCTGAGAATCCCCCGTCGAACACGCTTGAAAGTTCGCGCCTGTTTCTCGCAAGCGGCCTCCACGGCATCAGCTATTTTCCTTTACAGGACACACTCACCCCGGCCACCTATTCCGTGCCGTGGGCGAATCAAGCTTATCTCTGGGGCGCGGCGCTCGACCCTAACGGCCACCGCCAGCGGCGCATGGATGCCGTGCAGCGAAATGGCGACGTGATGAAAGCGTGGGGCAAGCAGCTCGCCGCGTCGCACAAGCGCGCGGATTTCGGAATCGTGTATCCCGTCGGCGCGTATGCGCAGGCTGCGCTTGCTCCGCCGGACATTCTTCGCGTGTCCGGGGATGTGCAAAAAATCGAGCGGCTCGCGCAGCTCGATCATCTTTCAAGCGAACTACTGGACCCGCAGTATCAGCCCGTCGATCAACTGATACGCGACCCGCTCGTATTCCTCCCGGCGTTCGATTCACTCGGCAGCCAATTTCAACTCTCCGAAAAGGCGCAGCAGAATCTGGTGGATTACGTGCGGCGAGGCGGAACGCTCTTCGTTTTTCCGTCGCGGCCGGCGGGAAACGCAATCGAAAAACTCTGGAGCGAAGCGCCCGCCGAACGCGCCGCGCCTTCTGAAGTCATCGCTGCAAGCTGGAAGTTCGGCGATGGCCGCGTGATCGAATCCTCGAAGGATTTCTATTCGTGGATCAATTTGAAAGACAGCTTTGAGAAAAATCGCGCTCAGGAAGTCGCGGCGTGGGCCGTTCAGGCTATCGAATCGATTCTTGCTGAGGCGAAAATTCAACCTGCGATTCGAGTGCCTGGAAATCCGCCGGAGGCGAGCAATCTCATCATCTCCGAAATCGTCAGCAACGAAGGGACCAGTCCGCTGGGAGTGCGTACGAGCGGCGAAGGATGGATCAGCGTCACGAATCTCGACGCCGAAGCGACGATCGATGCTCCCCTCACGGCTCTCTCGCCGATGTCCTCGTCCGTCGGCGATGCCGCGAAGACCACAACAATCACCGTAACGGTGCCACCGAAAGAATCGCTGCTGCTTCCATTGTTCATTCCAATCTGTTTCGACGTGCCCGCCTCCGCGCATTGCAACGACGCAGTGACGGCATCCGGGGCCGAGTATTTGGGCGCCGTCCGCGAGGGCAAGGCGCTCGAATTGAATTTCTACGCGCCGGCTACGGCCGAGGTTCGGCTGCGTCTCGAACATATTCCGTCACATGTTTCTCTTCAGGATGCGACGATTGAAAGCGAGTGGAACTCGTCCACGCAGGAAATCACTCTCTCGATTCCTCGCGGGGCTTCGCCCACCTTCTCGCGGCAACTGAAAGTCCAACTGCCTTACGTCCCGCACGCCCCCGCCGTCGCACCGGGCGGAGCTAATCCGCTCGCCGACTTTGAACTCTCGGTTGCGAATGCCGTGCGGCTGCCGCTCGGCCAGAGCACGTATTTCGCGCCGTTTCCACCGCTCGTCGTTCTGGATGATCCCCGGTCGATGCGAGTCGTGTTCCAGGCGACGAATCCAAATTTGTCCAAGCAGGTCGATCTTGATGTGGGCGTGACGGGAGCTTTCCGCGGCTCGGCAAACTTCCGCATGACGCCTGGGGTCGATGCCGTGACGGACATGATGTTGAAGCCATCAGGCGGCCCCTCCGGGGCATCTTTCGAGCCTGACCCGGATGGGCTCATCCACGGTTCGGTGGAATTGCGCGGCCTGCACGAACACGAGGAGATGCCGATTTCATTTCTCGCGCTTCGGGAAAGCGGCGTCACTCGGTATCGCTTCGATTTCGACGGCGACGGCTCGGACGAGTGGATCCTCGAAAACGCAAAGCTCCGGCTCATCGTCTCGCCGAAAAGCGGTGGCCGCGTACTTGCTCTCGTCGCGAAGGATAGTGCGGCGGATCTTTTCAGCAGTGTCGGCGGTGTTCGCGACAATTTTTCCTTCACGCCGAATCCGCCAGGAATTTCGCCCGAACGTGAGCGCGGCCGGTACGGCCTTTTTAATCGTACATACGCACCGGAATGGACGGGGGACGAGAAGAATGCTGCCCTTCGGCTCCGCTATCACGCGCCCGATGTTTTTCCGGGAGGCGCGGCCATTGAGAAAACGCTCGCTCTCGACGGCGCGGAAGATGTTCACGTGAGTTACACCGTGACGCTCGATAAGCCGGCTGAGTCAGGAGCAACGAACAACGGAGAACTTAAGCCGGTGCGAAACGGCGCCCAGCCGCAATCATTTGTCGCCGTAAATTCGCTTCCCGCAATTTCAGATAGCGTGCGCGTCACGCGCATCTGCTGGACTTACGCGAAAGACGTGGCTCCCACAAGCGATTCCGCTTCCCCAAAATCTCCGTCCAACGAATCCGAGCATACGCAAATGCACTGCGAGGAATTCATACCCGGCGGCCCGACCATCGAAATTCCCGTTGATGCGAAGCGCCTCGAAATCCGCACGCCAGGAAGGCCGGGCATCGCGCTCGATTGGGATTCCGGCAAAATGTCCATCGAGCCGAAACTGTATTCCGTTTTGCTCAAGCTGCAATCGCCCGCGCTCGCTCCCGGCGTGGAACTCAAGATGGCGACGACATTCCACGTCCTCGCACCGGAGTGAACCGTTACCGAGCAATTCCCTCCGTTTAGCGATTCTCGACCCGGCATTTGCTAGAATCCGAACGGTCCGGCCCAGCGTTCCGCGCCGGAGGAGGCAACACCATGGCCCAGAGCTTTCAGAATCACGCAAGATTTGTTCCGCTCTTTCATTTCTTTGCGCTCCCGATATTCCTGGTGAACTTCGTTTGGCACATCGTCCAAATGTTCAGGCACCTCTCGTTCGGCTCGGTGTTGGCCTGCCTCACCGCCGCGGCATTGCTGGTGCTCGCGTTCTACGCGCGCGTGTTTGCGTTGACGGTTCAGGACCGCGTGATTCGCCTTGAAATGCGATTGCGCATGCAACAACTGCTTCCGGCGGACCTGAATTCGCGCATCGGAGAATTCACACCGGCTCAGCTCGTCAGCCTTCGCTTCGCGAGCGACGGCGAACTGCCCGAGTTGGCGCGAAAGGTTCTCGACGGCAAAATTTTGGAGCGTGCGAAAATCAAAAAGATGGTCAGGGATTGGCAGCCGGACTATCTGCGAGCATGAGGACTTCGGGTTGGCATCGGATGCGCCGCGCGAATCGAATGCCGCGCATGCGAGGCTCTCCCGGCCGCAGATTCAGCCAGCGCCAGCGCGTCCGGGCGCATCTAATTTTCTGAGATCGATCCGTTGAAAATTCTATCCATCGCTATCACGTGCCTTTTCCTGCTCGCGGCAGGCTCCGACGAAGCGCGCGCACAGACTGCCGGGCCCGTCGCGCCGCCGCCGAAATACGAAGTCAAGCGCGTTCCCGCTCAACCCGTCGACGTGAAAGCCCCGCCGATCCCCGCCGACGAAATTATTCGCCGTTTTGCAGCCAACGAAGATGTGATGAAGAAAGCATTCGACCAGTTCTCGTTCAATCAAACGATTCGCATTAAGGAAATGAGCGACCCGGCCGGCGAATTCGCAGTCACTGGCGAGCAGTACGTCAAGTCCGACGGCCAGCGCTACGACCGCATCGTGAAGCAGCCGGTCTCAACGCTGAAGCAAACCGCCTTCACGCTCGAAGATGTGAAGACGATTGCAAATCTGCCGCTCTTCGCGCTCACCACCGACCAGCTCACGAATTACACGCTGAAGTACGAAGGCACCGAAAAGCTCGACGAGCTGAACACCTACATCTTCCGCGTTCAGCCAAAGCAGCTCATGCGCAATCGCCCGCTTTTCGACGGCGTGATCTGGGTGGACCAGCAGGAATTTGCGATCGTGAAAAGCTCGGGGAAATTTGTCCGCGAAGTGGCCACGCAGGGCAACGGCCTGCCGTTCTCAATGTTCGACACCTACCGCGAAAACATCAAAGGCAAGTATTGGTTTCCGACCTATACCGTGTCCGACGATTTCGTCAGCGAGCCGAACGGGCAAAATCTTCCGCTGCACCTCGTCGTTCGCTCCACCGATTTTCAGCCGAACCCTATTGATGTGGCCCCGTCCGCCGCGCCAGCCGCACCAGCACCTGCGGCATCACAGAAACCCAATTGAACGTGGAATCGCCCGCGCGACGTTTCCAAATGCCCGCCCGCCAATTTCCACTTTCAAATTTCTAGACGAAGTCCTCGATCCAATCGGGAAGCTCCGCGATGGAATCGAGCATGAGGTCAGGCCGCGCAGCCAATACTGCCGCCGCGGTAGGAAATGGTCCGCGCACGCCGATGACGCGAACTCGCGCGCGGCGCGACATTTCGATATCCTGCGGCGAGTCTCCAACGTAAACGCATTCCGCGGGCCGCAATTTCAACCGGCGCAGCGCGAGATTGAGCGGAGCGGAATGCGGCTTCCGGCGCCCTGCGTCCTCGGCGCAAACGCACGCAGAAAAATAGCCGGCGAGCTTGAAGTCGCGCAATTGCTCGTGAACTCGCCAGCCCGTTCCGCTCGTCACGATTCCCAGCGTGAATCGCCGCGCCAGCCGCCGGATCACATTTCGCGCCCCCGGCAATAGCGCGGGCGATTCGTTCTCGTATGCTTTATGCCAGAGTCGATCGGCTTTATCCCACATCGCCCGCGGCAGCTTCGCCGCGCGATAGACGTGATGCCAATTCGGAGAGTAATTCCGTTCGAGTTCGGGCATGCCCCACTCGATGCCCATCGCACGAAACATGCTGAGATACGCGCGTGAGTCCGAGCGGTAGGAATCAAGAAGCGTGCCATCCCAATCGAACAGGACTGCGCGCGCGGCAAATCGCGATCGTTTCACCGGATTGAAATCGTAGCAGAGTTCAGAAGCTCGCGCTTAGAGCGCGGCGTAGCGAAGTGGAAGCGTGTCGTCGCGCTTGAACGCGATGTCGTCGAATGCGGCGGCATAGCCCTTCCAGCCCGGCGTCTGCGATTCCTCGACGCGCACGATGTGCGCTGCGGTCCGCATGTGCACGCTGCCTTGGCCGAGCGGACGGCCCAGAAGCCCTACTTCCATCTCAATCGGCGTGCCGCTCCCAAGTTCGCATGGCGCGAGGAAGAATACGCCAGTCGAGCTGATGTTTTTCGTGACAAGAGTGATGCCGTACGGTTGGGTTTGCCCGTCTACGCCAACGAGACGCAGCGGAAGATTGAGAAAGGCCCGCGGCGCGCAGCGTCTCTCGTACGAGAGACCCACAGCGTACGTCGGAACGAGGAATACCCGCCGCGGCCGAACCGTTTCGAGGCGTTTTGTTTCCTCGGCGCGGTTCTGCAATTCTCTGCGTGAAATATCGACACAACCCCGCCCCAACGGCTCGGGTAATGCTCCCATGTTTGGATGACCCCCAGGTCCCCCCGGCGAAGGAGATGCCGGCTGGTTCGGACTATCGCGGAATAAGGAATGCAGGTCAACGAGGCGAGAAGATGACGCGTTTCAAAGAGTAAACATGGCTTTCGCCTTAGTTTCGACCACTCATGTCGAGTGAAATAAGCGTCGCACGATACAAGGCGCGGCGTCTCACGAAGGCGCTGGACCCAGAATTCCACTGTTTGTGAAGTTCGGGCGAACCGAAAATCGGTGTTCCGCGCCGCTCGAATCGATAATCACAAGCCGCGTGCGATAAACATCGAAGCTTTCTGGCGGCTGGAAGTCCATTCTTCGTGCAAACATTCCGGAAAAGAGGAACGCGAGCCATGCCGTCAGTTCCCGGTTGTGTGGAAGCGCATCCGCGCCCGCGAGTTTATGGAAATCTTCGAGGACCGTTTGCTCGGTTCGAGCGAATGAGTGAGCATCGGCATCAAGCGTTGTCATCTCGCGGATGAGCACCCAGTAAGACGCGTCATGCAGAACGGAGGATTGGTAAGGCACGCCCGCGCAAATTGTCTCGAGGCGGTATCCCTTGATGCTCGCGGAAATGGGAGGCAAACTCGCCAGCGCCACCCGGAGAACCAGCGCGTAATCCGCGCCGTTCGGCGGGTAAGGCGCGTTGCAATAAATTTCGAGAATCTCGCCGCGCAGTTTGGCCCGCGATCCGTCGTCGGACCCTCCGCGGACCCGCCGTATCCCGATCCACACAAATACGCCAGCGCCCACAACTATAATTAGAACCAGTAGAACCATGGCCATCCACGGCACCTTCAAGTTCAGACGTACAATCTAAAAACGGCGGCAAAATAGCAAGCGGACCCAAGACCCCGGACGCCATCGTATCCTTCTCGTACATCCTTCGTCGAGTGCTGTGGACCAAAAGAGCACCCTCTCGCTCGCCAATTCTAGAGAATTCTCTCGGATCGCTGCAACTCAGTTTGCGCGCTAGAATCGGATAGCCAACTACTCGGGAGTTCTGTAATTTGTCGAGTGCCGGAACAAATCGATGAGCGCACTTCAATATCACATGCACGATAAAGCGGCCGCTGACAGCGATCCGCGCTGGCTCGCGGTTCGTACGCGCGATCGCTTTGCCGACGGCGCGTTTGTCTACGCGGTCCGCTCGACCGGAATTTATTGCAGGCCATCGTGCCCTTCGAGAAAGCCGCGTCGCGCGCAGGTGCTTTTTTTTTGCGTGCCCGAAGACGCCGAGCGAAAGGGTTACCGGCCATGCCGCAGATGCCGTCCGGCACAGGCGGAGCAGCGCGATCCACACGCAGCGGCGGTCGCGCGCGTTTGCCAGCATATTGAGGCCGTGCTCACCGACCCCAATTCCACGGGTGACGAAAACGCTCTGAAGCTTCGAACGCTTGCATTGCGCGCGGGCATCAGCGCGCATCAACTGGGCCGCGCTTTTCGCCGGTTGATGGGCATCACGCCCCGGCAGTTCGCCGACGCGCACCGGATGCGCCGGTTGAAATCCCGGTTGAAAAAAGGAGATGACGTGACGACAGCACTCTATGACGCAGGGTTTGGCTCGAGCAGCCGCCTCTATGAACGCGCGCCACAACAATTAGGAATGACTCCCGCGACGTATCGGCGCGGCGGTGAAGGCATGCAAATCCGCTTCACGATCGCGGATTCCCCGCTCGGCCACGTTCTTGTGGCCGCCACCAAGCGCGGGATCAGCGCCGTATATCTCAGCGAGAGCGACGCGAAGCTCGAAGCTGAGCTGCGCCGCGAATATCCTCGCGCCGAAATCCAGCGCGATCGCCACGGCTTCGAAAATTGGGTGCGCCAGATCGTCGAACACCTCCGCGGGCGTGAGCCGCGGCTCGATCTGCCCACCGACGTGCAGGCCACCGCGTTCCAGCGCCGCGTCTGGGAAGAGTTGCGGCGGATTCCGTACGGCGCCACGCGCACATACACGCAAGTTGCCCATGCGATCGGCCGTCCCACTGCCGTTCGAGCCGTCGCCCGTGCCTGCGCCACGAATCCCGTTTCCATCGTCGTGCCTTGCCACCGCGTCGTCCGCGAAGATGGCAATCTGGCCGGCTATCGCTGGGGAATTTCACGGAAGGAAGCGCTCATCGCGCACGAATCCGAGCATGCCGCAGCTGCAAAAAGCGCCAAGCGTTAACACGAGCTGAATTTCAGGAGAGCTACAAACCAAATTCAGAGCCCCCAGGCCCCCGCCGGGGGGAACCCAGCGCGCGCTGGCACCTGCTACATTAAATTCGCTGAATGAATGTGCTTGGAGTAATTCGATGCGACGAATTGCTTGAGGAAGCTGCGGACTATCCCTGCGGTTTGACCTTCTCCGCGCCCTTCCAATGCGGTTTGAATTCCGATTCGTCAATCGGCGCGTTGCGCACGATATTTGTGTAGCGAATGATGAAATAATCATCCGAGCCCGTCTCGAAGAACTGCTGCTGCACGGGAAGCCAAGTGGTCTCGTTGAACCACAGCTCGATTTTTGAAATTTGATTGCGCATCGCTTGGGATTTCGGCGTCAATTCAAGCTCGATTACTTTCTTACCGTCGAGCACGGGCTCGCCGAGCAGCGTGACGAGATAGCCCTTCTTCAATTCGTGCCCCGGAGTGCCAAATCCCAGCAAAAGGTATTGATCCGCGAACGCCTTGTATTTTCCGAGATTGTATTCTTCCACGCGATTCAACTTTGGATTGAAAATGAAAAGCGAATCGCCGGTGCGTAGGATCGTGCGCGGATCGGGGTCCTTCAATTCCAGCCGCATCTTTTCGCCGCGCACTAAAATGTCTCCGGACTCGGTGGACTTGTCGTTGACGACCACCGTCACTTTCGTCCGTTCCACATCGGCCGAGAGGCTGTGAAAGTCGTGCGATGCTTCGTCGAGCCGGTTGAGGGCCTGCTCGAGCGACATTGACGCGTGCCCCTGCGATGCTGCCAGGCCGGATGCCAACACCAGCTCCAGAATCATAAATACGGCCCAGGATCGTCCCAAAACTTCTCCTCACGCGCTCTTGCCCCAAGTAGCGCAAAACTTACAAATGATAGCACACCGAATAAGATGCATTTCTGCGCGGGCCGGTTCCACGAGAGGGTGTTCGAAGCAATCAAAATGCGGCCAAAAGCATCTAAAACTTTATTCCGACGTCGTAATACTGCACTGAGCCGTCATCGCCCCTGACGGGATCGATTTGAAGAACCTGAAACGTTTGGCCTTTCAATTCCTCCACCGAACGGCCAAGAATTTGGTGGGTTTCCTCTTCGAGCTCCGGCGTTGGTTTCTGCGCGCGCTTGTTGGGAGCGAGCGCCGTGGCATTGAGCCGGTACGTGCGCGTGCCCGTCGCATCATTTTCGCTCACGAGTTGGATCATCGCCCCGGCCTGCGCGGCGGCGATGCTTGACTGCGGCTGATCGTTGAACCACTTGCGAGGAGTGAGCAGCACGAATATCAGGATCGCGACGACCATCACGTCGTACGGCCAGCTTCCGCGATCGTAAGACCAGAACAGCGTGTGAACGATTCCGTTCCAGAGCTTGCGCATCTCAGTGGGTCGCGTTCGCCCCATCCACGACGAGGCCATCGCGCATGTGCAGGATGCGGTTTCCGTATGTGGCGGCTTCGGGATTGTGCGTGATCATCACGATTGTCTGGCCCAAATCCTTATTCAACTGGCGCAGTATGCCGAGGACGTTCTCCGAGCTCTGCGTGTCGAGATTTCCGGTGGGTTCATCGGCGAGAATAATTTTCGGTTCGTTGATGATGGCGCGGGCAATGGCCACTCGCTGCTGCTCGCCGCCCGATAGTTCGGACGGCCTATGCTTCATCCTCCCCGAAAGGCCCAGCATCGAGGTGATGAGCTCGAAGCGATGCGGATCGAAACCATCGCCATGAATATGTTGAGCGAGCGCGATATTGTCATGCGCGTTGAGCGTCGGCAGGAGGTTAAATCGCTGAAAGACGAAGCCGACTTTGTGCCGGCGAAGCCTGGTTCGTGCCGCGTCGTCGAGTACCGAAAGATCGTTGCCGTCGAGCAGCACCCGCCCCCTCGACGGGCTCGCCAGGCCCCCGATCACATGCAGAAATGTCGATTTCCCGCACCCGGAAGGCCCCATGATCGAAATGAATTCGCCGGGCATCACGTCAACGCTCACACCGCGCAGCGCCGCTACCTCGAGGCGCCCCGAGCGGTATACCTTCCACAGATTTTCGGTCTTTAGAATGAGCTCCAAGCACAGCTCCCAGCTGGCGTTGACGTTTCGGGGAACCTTACGAGTTTAGTCGTGATTTTCATTTCTGCCTAGAACACGTTTCACGGCGGGATTGCTGCCTTGGATTCCGGGGCTTGAACGGGAACCCAGCCGTTGTAAGGGAAAAAAGCCGGATTGGATTGGGTTGCGCCGGAGTTTCAAGCAGGAAGCAGCGGCTTGTTCGAACCGAGGGAATGAATCTCTGCACCATCGATTTCAATGCGTCGCTGGGCCAGGTGCCGAGCTCTGAAATGCTCCTTCGCGCGCCGGCCCCACTGGCGAATGAAATAGTAGTTGAGCGTTCCGCCGATCACCCCGCTCAGCACGGGAATCAGCCGCCCCGCCCATTTCTCCGCAACTTCGGCTCCCATCTTCGTCGCGATACTCTCCATGATTCGCGGCACAAAGCGCTCGACAACTTCCTTCTCCAGGATGTCTTTCCCGAGATCAAGGCCCGCGGCCGTGCCGGCGGCAATCCAGAGTCCGATGACTTCTTCCTCGGTCGCGTATTCGAAGCCATATACCAGGCTGAGCTTCTGCAGCATCCGCATCGCGATGATGGCCAGAAAACTCATGTCCGGAACGACGGTCAGCAGCCCGCCCATACCGATTCCTGCGCCTTCGAGCGCCGCGACCGTCTTTGACGACGCAATCACCTGGTCCGCCACGTTGTCGAGCGCCCCCACCGGCATCCGGAACATATCGTCATACGAAATGACGGGGAGCCGGTAGGCACGCCGCAGG
Source organism: uncultured Acidobacteriota bacterium (assembly GCA_963803835.1). Classification (GTDB taxonomy): domain Bacteria; phylum Acidobacteriota; class Terriglobia; order Acidiferrales; family UBA7541; genus Palsa-147. The sequence continues at coordinate 16,001 of CAWDOI010000015.1, forward strand.
TGGTTCAAGTACGCCGCGGAGTCGAGCCGCACGCTCGAGTAGGCCCGCGTCAGGCCGCTGTGGATCGCCCGGCGCAGAACGCCGTTCAATTCCGGTGAATCGCCCACCTTGCCCATACGGCAATTGTAATCGAATTCCGGCCCTCCCGGCTGCAAGCATTTCGGAGCCAGATATAAGACAATAGTCTTTATGCATCATTCCAGCGCAGCGGACATGAGGATCTCATCGAGGTCCGGGCGTGGGGCCCCGGGCTCCGCCGATGGCGCTCCCAAATCCAAGGGTGCCGCGAGCTTCCTCAAGCTCCTGCCGGAAGTGTGGGTTTATGTTCATCCGCAGCGCTGGCTTCTGCTCATGGGCTTCGGTCTGATCGCCATCAATCGCGTGGCGGGACTCATACTGCCGGGCTCGACGAAATTTCTCGTGGACAACATCATCGGAAAGCACCAGGTCAAGCTTCTTGTGCCTCTCATACTGGCGGTTCTGGGAGCGACGGCAATTCAAGGCGTCACCTCTTACACGCTGACACAGCTACTCTCAAAGGCCGCGCAACGCATGATCGCGACTCTGCGGCTTCAGGTGCAGTCGCACATTGGCCGCCTCTCGATATCGTTTCACGACGCCAACAAAACGGGCGTGCTCGTCACGCGCATCATGTCCGACGTCGAAGGCTTGCGGAATCTGATCGGTACGGGCCTCGTTGAATTTGCCGGAAGCGTGATAACCGCCATCTTGGCATTTGTCATTCTTCTCAAGATCAGCGCCGTGATGACCCTCGTGGCCTTCGCGATTTTGATCGGTTTCGCATTTGCCCTGAACATAGCCATTGGCACGATTCGTCCGATCTATCGAGCGCGCGCCAAGATGAACGCGGAAGTCACCGGCCGGTTGACGGAATCGCTCGCGGGTGTGCGCGTCGTGAAGGGCTATCACGCCGAAGAACGCGAAGAAGGCGTTTTTGCCGGAGGCGTGGAACGCCTGCTCGAAAACATTCTAAAGACGCTCACGGCAACATCGGTGATGAGCCTTTCATCTACCGTGCTGCTTGGCATCGTAAGCGCAATCATCATGTACCTCGGCACGACACGCATTCTCGCCGGCACGATGACCTTGGGAACATTCTTCACCTACGTCGCCTTCCTCGGACTTCTCGTCGCGCCCGTATTTCAGATCGTCGCCATCGGCACTCAGCTCACCGAAGGCATGGCCGGTCTCGAACGCACCACCGAAATTCTGAAAGAAGATCGGGAAGAGGCTGACCCGCGGCGCGCCGTCAGTATCAGCAAAATTCGCGGCGAAGTTGCATTCGAGAAAGTCGGATTCGCCTACGCCGAAGGCAAGCAAGTCCTTCACGACGTCGATTTCATCTCGCAGCCCGGGACCGTGACCGCGCTCGTCGGCCCGTCCGGAGCGGGCAAATCCACGATCATCGGACTGATTGCCGCGTTTTACATTCCGACCGCCGGCCGCGTCTTGGTTGACGGCGTCGATCTCGCCACGGTGCGCCTCGATAGCTATCGCACGCAGCTCGGTGTCGTCCTGCAAGACACATTTCTCTTCGACGGAACGATTCGCGAGAACGTGTCGTTCTCTCGCCCGAATGCATCCGAAGCGGATCTCCTCGCCGCGTGCCGAATCGCTCGCGTGGACGAATTTGCGGAAACTTTCGAGAAAAAATACGACACGGTGGTCGGCGAACGCGGCGTCAAACTTTCGGGCGGACAGCGCCAGCGCATTTCGATCGCGCGCGCGATTCTCGCCGACCCGCGAATTTTGATTCTCGACGAAGCGACTTCAAGTCTTGATTCCGAGTCCGAAGCCCTGATTCAGGAAGGCCTCGCCTATCTGATGAAAGGCCGCACGACATTCGTGATCGCGCACCGTCTTTCCACGATTCGCCGCGCCGATCAGATTCTCGTCATCGAAGGCGGCCGGATTATCGAGCGCGGTACGCATCAATCGCTCTACGCTCTCGGCGGCCGGTATTTCGAGCTTTACAACAAGCAGCACGGCGTCGAATCCAATCTGTTCCTCGCGCCCGGTGAAGGCGATGCGATTCCCGCCGAACCGGGCGCGGAAGGAAAGCCGAACGGCGGCCCGGCGAATGGAGACAACGCCGCTACGGGCGATTCGAATATAGCCGCGGCCGCTCGAATCCTGCGCGGCCGCGAATCGTAATGGCGGCGGAGAAAGACGAAGCGCGAAAATCCGCGGGCCTCTGCGCAGCTTGCATTCACTCCCAGCGCATTGAATCCGAGCGCGGCTCTACCTTCATCCTCTGCCGCCTTTCGTTCTCCGATCCGCTTTTCGCCAAATACCCGCGTATTCCGGTTCTTTCTTGCCCCGGATACAAGCCGGCAACCTAGAAAGCGATCAAGAACGCCGGCCTGCTGTAGCGCCGCACCGATTTTCGTGCGGGATTTAAAGGCTACCGACTCCAACGACTCTCTACGCTATATCGAAGCGTGCGATGCGCGCAGCGATCTCGAATTCCCGCGCGCTCGCGCCGCGTGAAATTAATTCCCTAAACATTCAAATGATTCGCCGCAGCCACACGCCCATACCACAATCCTGAATCCTTCACCGTGCGCTTCTGATCGCGAAAATCCACATAAGTCAGCCCGTACCGCTGGCTATATCCGTCCGTCCACTCGAAATTATCGAGCAAACTCCACGCGTGATACGCGCGAACGTTGGCTCCATCCTTGATGGCGCGCGACAACTCCGCCAGATGCGGCCGGAAAAAATCGATGCGGCGCGTGTCGGGAACGCGGCCATTTTCCTTTTCGTAAGGCGCGTCGAGATAGCTGCAACCGCTCTCCGTGATCTCGATGATCGGTCGATTGTAATCGCGCGTGATTTGCATCACGAGGTCGTAAATTCCGCGCGGCCATACTTCCAGGCCAGCGTCGGTCAGCGGCCCTTCAGTCGGCATCTCGGCGTGAAATCGCGTGTAGGGATCGCGGCCGGCCGATTGATCGTTCTCGATCTCGGTGCCAAACGTGGCTTGTCCATTTGACGGTGAGCTGCCGCCCGCGTCGGAAACCACCCGGCGCGTGTAGTAGTGAAATCCGATCCAATCGAGCGGAACCTTCATGATTTTTTCATCGCCGGGCTTGAAACCCATCGCGTCATACGGCAACTCGCTGGCAAAAGCGTTCGGATACTCTCCATACATCGCGGTGCGCAAGAAGTAGTCGTTGTTCATGGCGTGGTAGCGCGCGGCCGCGGCGCGATCGGCGTCACTATCGGTTTTCGGATAGGCGGGAGCCATTCCGTAGGCGCTGCCTACAGTCGCTTTGGAAGATGCCGCCTTGATCGCGCGAAAGCACTCGCCTTGCGCGAGATTGACGGTATGTGCCGCTTTCAGAAACTCGCCGTAGCCGCCAGCCTTGCAAGGCGGATGAATTCCGATGCCGTAGCCAAAGTAGGTAAAAGTCCACGGCATGTTGAACGGTGCCCAGACCGTGATCCGATCCCCAAGCTGCTTCGCCAGAATTCCGGCGTAGTCAGCGAAGTAAGCCGCGAGGTCGCGATTGGGCCAGCCGCCGCGATCTTCAAGCGCCTGTGGCAAGTCCCAATGGTAGAGCGTGCAGAAGGGGCGTATGCCGGCCTCGAGCAGCGCGTCGGCGAGCCGGCTGTAATGGTCGATTCCCTTTTGATTGACCGCGCCGGTGCCCGTAGGCTGAATGCGCGGCCACGAAATCGAAAACCGGTAACTCTTCAAGTTCAGGCTCTTCATCATGGCGATGTCTTGCGGATAGAGATGGTATTGATCGCAAGCAACATCGCCGGTAGCGCCGCCTTTTACTTTGCCAACGGAGTGCGAAAAACGATCCCAGATGGATTCGCCTTTGCCATCGAGATTCCACGCGCCTTCCACTTGATAAGAAGCTGTCGCCATGCCCCACAGGAATCCACTCGGAAAGCGCGCGCCAGCGATTTCAGCAGGCGCAACCGCGCCCGAAACCTGCTCCTGATTTAGCAACGCTTCGTTCACGAGCCCGTGGCTGGCAATAAGAGCGCCGCCCGCGGCGGCAAATGAGTTTTTAAGGAATTGGCGGCGGTCCATTGCGATGCACGCTCCTCGAATTAGCTGCTGTAGCATCCTCCACTCTCGTCAGCAAGAATTTAAATTCTCAGCGCGCGAACGTGCGGAGGCGGCACTTCGCCCGCAGCGGTTGCGACCCGATTAGATTGAGTGAACTCGAAACAGAAGTGGTGGTCGCTGGATTTTCTTACGGATTATTCGTACGCGAGAGCTTCGACGGGATCTTTGCGGCTTGCGAGCCACGCCGGATACGACGAACCGACCAAGCCGCCGAGAATCGCGATACCCGCAGACCTCAGAATCCACGGCGTGCTAATGAGGATCGTCAACGTGGGGAAAAGATGAAGGAACAAAGCTCGCGCCGCGAACGACAGCACGATTCCGACGATCGTGCCCGCGACGCACAGCAACGTCGTCTCGCTCAAAATCACGCGGATAATATAGGCCTTCGACGCGCCGAGAGATTTCAATACGCCGATTTCGCGAGTTCGCTCGATGATCGTCGTATACATCGAAAGGAAAATCACAAGAAAGCCGATGGCCACGGCGAGCCCGATCATCGTGTTGATGAACGCTTGCAATCCCGGCAGGCTCGATGACGTGTAAAGATCGATAAAATTTTTGAGCGGGCGAACTTCGTAACGCGGCAGCAGCGCTTTAATTTCGTCCATCACGGTATCAGTGTCGTCTGGCCGCTCGCACTTGATGTAAAAAACGGACGCTTTATCATGCGCGCCCGCAAGATCCTGAAGCGTGGACAGCAAAACAAATAGCCGCGCGCCCTTTCCGTGCTCAACAATGCCCGCCACATGAAAATCGTGATCGAGAATGTGAATGTACTGTCCGGCGCGGACGTTCTTGGCTCTTGCGTACACGTCATCCACCAGAATGTCGTCTGATTGCTCGAGCTCGTGTCCCGAATGAAGGATGAACCCGCCCGACACCGCCTTGAACGAATCCGGATCGATGCCGTAAATGATGTCGAGGCCGTTCGTCGAATTGAATTGCAGGAGAACGGGCGCGACCGCTTTCACGTATTTCATTTCGCCGAGCTTGTCGCTCAGGCGAATCGGCATGGGCGCGCCGCTGAACGCCATCAGCACGGACGCCGAGGGCGGCTGCACCATGATGTCGGCGCCGATGCCTTCGATGCGCTTCGCCGAGTCGGTCACCAGGCCCGTCGTCAGCCCCACGACGGTGATGACGAGCATCACTTCAATCGCCACGGCGAGGACCGTGAGCGCCGTCCGAATCGGCCGGTGCAGCACGTTCTGAACGATCATCTGCTGGATCAAGGCTTCGATTCCTTTTCTTGCTTGCCCACTTCGACAAGTTCCGTGCCCGGCGGCTGCGCCAGATGGAAGCGGTCGGGCGCGATACTCTCGTTTACCGCTAGCTTCGTCACCTGGATATCAAGCTCGTAATCATCATGGGGCCTTTGGACGCGAATGTCGCGCGCGAATTGCGCATCGCCAGCCGGCTGCCAATCTCCGTAACGAACCGCCGAATCCAATTTCCCGCCGTCGCCGAAGTTCTCGATTTCTGCGACGCTCAAATCCGTGCGATCAAATCGAATTTTTCTCTCGATCTCAAAATTCGTATCGCGCCGTGTGCCGTGGAGGATCGTCAATACATATTCGCGTTTGCCATTGTCGTTCGACTCCGCAAAAATCACCGGCGCATCTTCGTGGATTTCACTCCAAAAGAGCGCGTCCACCAGATGCTGCGGCCGGAGATTCTCAATCGGTTTTTCCGAGGGCTTTTCGAATTTTGCCGGGCCCGTAATGAATCTGTTTTTCGATGGGATGAAAATCTGGAATGTCTTGCCGTCGCTTACCATGTCGAAGATATTCTTGTTCACCACCGGCGCCTGCCCGATCACGCGAATGCTCGCCGGCCTCTGCGCCAGTATGAATCCGTTCACTTCGTGATATTGCTCCACCACGCCGCTATATTGAGATCCCGCCGTCGCGTTCAACTTCACGGTTGCGTTCAGCGACTGAATCGCTTTCGCCTGCCGGTTGTATTTCGTCACCAACTCGGCCTGCGTAGCGTCGAGCGCCTTGCGCGCTTCCGCCGGCGGCACGGCTGTTTTTTTGCTGACTCGCACGGCGCAGCCGCTCGCAACAACGGCAACTACCACACTAAGAATCAAACCGACGCGTGCGCGAGACTTCAGCGATTCCATCCTGACCATAGACAAGCTCGCAGTCTAATGGCCGCCTCCAAGGGTGTCAAACCACGTATCGCCGGAAATTATCGCGGAAACCTCTGCATCTTTAGATTTGCGGGCGTCGATAATTCCCGCGCAATTTCGCAGGTTCAAGCTTGTGGGATGTCCCAAGTCGGCACGCCAATTGCACTATCATTATGGAGCTAGAAGCAGCACCTGAGCCTGGCCTCGCAGAATCGTCCGCTGCGAAAAGCGGCAGGCGGTCGAAGCAATGCCAGTAACTCTCTGATTCTTAATTGATTTGCAGCATGTCAGAGGGGGAGGCTCGGTGAACTTTGTACGCCGGCAATTAGTCAGTTCCCGGCTGAAAGTGAAGCGTTTTTCACCTAGTGGCAGAAGCATTTGGCGCTATTTGAGCAATTAGTTGCCTTTGCTCCCGCCGTCAAAGCCTTCATTTTCTGTGAGTTCTATACGCTATAGCCCTGGGCCCACGGAAGTACACGGTCATGGTAAATTGGGTTGACGCACTAGGGCAGTTCGAGTATGAACGAAGTAGCAGTTTTTCGGCGCTCCACAGCGCCCAAGAGGCTTGGCCCTTTACCAGGGCAGCTCGAGAAATTGACTTCGCTGAGAGTTCGCAGCTGTCCCCTGCGAGCCGTTCATGAGGGCGCGAAAATGACGAAGAGGAACACACAAGCAGGTCAATCTCTGCTGATGATCGCATTCAGCATGGTGGCGTTCATCGCGATGATGGGTCTCGCGATTGACATGGGATATGTTCGCTATATGCAGCGCCAGCTTCAAACCGCCGCAGATGCCGGCGCGATTGCCGGCGCCATGCAACTCCCTTACGCGTTCGCGGGCGGTGCCGGTGGCGCGACTCCGACCTCGATCACGACGGCGGCGATCTCCGGCGTGACTGAAGATAAGTTTGTGAACGGCCAGAATGGCGTAACGGTGTCCGTGTGCTCGCCTCCGGGAACTGCCTTGAACGCTGGCACCTGCCCAGCATCGCCCTTTGCCGGAAACGGGAGCAGCGTTCCAGTTTGCGCCACCTGCGTGCAAGTGACCGTCACGGACACGCAAGTGCCGACCTTCTTCTCTCAAAATTTTGGCGCACCAAAGAATCTGACGTTGACGGCGACCTCGGTGGCCGAGGGCAGCATCAATTGCATCTTCGGTCTGGACAACACCGGCTCGACGATGTCGCTGCAAGGCATCAGCTTCTTTTTCTTCACGATCGGTATCGATGATGTCCATTCAGCATGCGGGATAGTGGACAATGGCGGCCTAACCAACCAAATTAGCATTGGCCAAGCTGGCCTTTGCGCTCCATCGTTTGAAATGGTGGGCACAATCACCGGAAGTAAGAACGGAGGATGTTCATATGGAGGCGGCTTTGGCGGCGGCTTTAATGGCCACGTCACACAACCGTATCCGCCTACCGTCATTAAGGCTCCGGTGGCCGATCCGCTGAAGTATTTGGTTCCCCCTACGATTCCGTCGGCGATCACGAGTAATCTTTGCTCGTCCACGTCGACGCCGCTGGTAATCTCAGGTCAGACCGGCTATACGATCAATCCGGGAATATATTGCGGTGGTATTGAGATCATTAATTCTCAGGTGCTATTCGCGCCGGGCAACTACGTCATTGTGGGCACCACTGGTGGGGGCATCGGAGGAATCTCGATTCACAGTCGAGGTTTCTTCGGAAACACTCAGGTTTATTTCGGGGCGGGGCAGTACGCTATCGTTGGCGGAATTAACGACAATGACCTCTTCGGTTCGTATATCAACTACAACATCGGAGGCGGTACGTCGCTCTTCATCCTATACGGCGGAGGCCTGAGTCTTGTCGGTAATCAGCACTCCGGCGGCGGGTCGGTTGGCGACGGAAATGGCGTAACATTCTACAATACGGGTACGGGCGGCAACATCGGGGGTTCGGTTACAGTCGCCACTTGCCCGTCTTGCTATGGCGCGATAACCAGCTATTTCGATTTCAATGGTGGTTTTTGCGGCTCAGCCTGTGGATTTTCTGCTCCGACATCGGGTCCGTATGCCGGGATTCTCTTCTGGCAGGATCCACTCAATACCCAGAACGCTGTCTTTGGCGCGAATGTCAATCTGGGTAATGCAACTCTCTATCATCAGGGCGCTTATTATTTTCCAAAGGCCACCGTAAACTTCGACTTCGATTTTGGATCCGGCGCCAATTATACGATCCTTGATGCCAATGATATCGCCTGGTTCTGGAGTTTTTCCTTCAACAATGACTATCACACATTGCCAAACGGTTCGCCGGTGGCCGAGGGCACTGCGGTATTGGTGCAGTGAACATGAACACACAATCACAACCTAAGTCCGATTCATTCCGCCGGCCTCGCCGATTCGGATTTTTGTCCCGCTGGGGCCGCCGCCGGTCGCAAGGCGGCCAGGCAATGGTGGAACTTGCCGTGTCTATTCCTCTCCTAATGATCGTGATCGCGGGAGCGATTGATTTCGGCACCGCCTGTTACGTTGCAATCGAGGTGACCAGCGCCGCGCGCGCGGGCGCGCAATACGGCGCCCAAAATGCCACCACGATGCAAGACATCACCGGAATGATCCAGGCGGCCAAGAACGAGGCCCAGCAAATCGGGACCGTCTGTAGTCGGGGGAAAACGTGCTGGTCTGGCGCAGGCTCCACGTATCCACAGGCTGCTTTTGGGTGCGAATGCGCCGACGGGACGGTCATAACCCCAAACAATGTAACCTGTTCGAATTGCTCCGCTGGGAACCACTGGGTAAATTACGTCACGGTGACGACCCAGGCAATCTACTATCCGATGATTCCCTGGCCGGGGATCAGCAATTCCTACACGTTTAACGGCTACGCCAAGATGCGCATGGGAATTCCGTAGCATCCCTGGCGGCGAGTGACCTCGGCGCCCGCGATCGTATAGCCAGTTGTTTTTTGAGAGGGAAATTCAGGACAGTGAGTCGATGATGATGAAACGACTAAGAGGAACGTCCAGGCAGCGAGGAGCGACGCTATACGAGTTCGCTGCCGTCCTTCCGATCATACTTTTTCTGATGGTCGGCATCATTGATTTTGGCCGCGCGATGTACGCTTACCACTTCGTATCCAGTGCGGCGCGTGCTGCCACCCGCTGGGCGAGCGTGCGGGGCGCGGAATGTAACCCTACGTACACGACGCACTGCCCAGCCGAAGGAAGCGATATCCTCGCGTACGTCCAGACACTTGCGCCGCCGGGAATGTATGTCAGTGGTACCGCAGGTTGCACGACAGCCACGGTCGGCTGCTTGACGATAAATTGCCCGACGTGTACCTATCTTTCCGCCAATGCCAGCACTGGCATCTGGCCAGGGACGACCGGGAACTCGGTCGGAACCGCAACGAGTTGTCAGGGCACCGGCACCGCGACTGTCCCACCAAATAATCCCGGTTGCGACGTCCAAGTCACGGTGGAGTACACCTTTGGATTCGGAGTTCCGTTCTTTGGCCACGGCAACAACTTGATTTTGTCGAGCACGTCCGAAATGGTCATTTCGCAGTAGCAGGTCCATTCGTGCGTATTCCCTAACTCCCGCATCAATTCAAGAAATCATCAGGGCGCGGCTTCAGGCATGCCGAATCCGTCGCATGAGCCACAGGGGCTTCAGGCCCTGGGGCGGAGCGGCTGAAGCTTCCGCCACGTGCGTATATCCGCGGCACCCTTGAAAGCGTGCCCTGACAAGCGCATACAACTACGCTTGAAATGGGACGCAACCGGAAAAATATTGGACTAGCGGCGATCCAGTGCAGGATGGCGGACGTCGCGGCCGGCGACGATGTAAATCACGTCCTCCGCGATGTTCGTGGCGTGATCGCCGATGCGTTCGAGATTCTTGGCGACAAGAATCAATTCGAAGGCAGGAAATACCACGGCAGAATTTTCCATCATATAAGTCAGCAATTCGCGGAACATCTGATCGCGGAGCAAGTCCACTTGATCGTCGCGCGCAAGCACGCTCCGTGCGAGATCCACGTCGCCGCGCACTAGCGCGTTCAGGCTGTCGCGCACCATTCCTTCCGCGATCTCGCTCATTCGCGGCAAATCCACGTACGGCTTCACCTGCGGATGCCGCAGAATGCGCAGCGCCGATTGCGCGATGTTCACGGCCTGATCGCCGATTCTTTCAAGGTCGTTGTTGATGCGCGAGACTGCGAGAATAAATCTAAGATCAATCGCGACGAGCTGCTGCTGCGCGAGCAACCGCGTCACCCGCTCGTCAACTTCGATTTGCATCTCGTTGATGGCGTTCTCTTCATCGAGCACCGACTCAGCCATGTGCTCTTCGACATCCAGCACCGCCTGCACCGCTTGATGCACGGCGCGCTCCGCGAGGCTCCCCATCCAAAGCAGCCGTTGCTTCAGCTCTTCCAGATCGCGTTCGAAATGACGTTCCATTTTTCTCGCGGCTCCCCGCGCCAAATCACTCCGCTCAAATTTTCCCGCGCGCTTCCCCTCAATTCGTAGCGCGTTCGCTGCACCCGAGCCCGCTCTAGCCGAAGCGGCCGGTGATGTACGCCTCTGTTCGCGGATCCGTCGGCGTGGTGAAGAGCTTCGAAGTCACCGTGCGTTCGATCAGTTTCCCATCCAGCAGGAACGCCGTGAAGTCGCTTGCGCGCGCCGCCTGCTGCATGTTGTGCGTGACGATTACCATCGTGCAACTGTCCTTGAGCTGAAACATCAGCTCTTCAATTTTTGCCGTTGTCACTGGATCGAGCGCCGAGCACGGCTCGTCGAGAAGCAGAACTTCCGGGTCCACCGCCAGCGCGCGCGCGATGCACAGTCGCTGCTGCTGCCCGCCCGAAAGCGCGTACGCCGAATGGCTCAGCTTGTCCTTCACTTCATCCCATAGCGCCGAGCGCCGCAAGCTCTTTTCCACCAAATCCGCAAGGCTGCCCGTGTAACCATTGATGCGCAGCCCGTACGCCACGTTGTCGAAGATTGATTTCGGAAATGGATTCGGCCGTTGGAAAACCATTCCGACGCGCTTGCGCAGCTTCACCACGTCGAGTTCGAGAATGCTTTGCCCGTCGAGCAGAATTTCGCCTTCGATGCGTGTGTGCCGGATCGTTTCCTGCATGCGGTTCAGGTTTCGGAGAAAAGTGGACTTTCCGCAACCGGATGGCCCGATGAGCGCCGTCACGCGGTTCGTGGGCACATCGAGATCGATGTCGTAAAGCGCCTGCTTCGGGCCGTAGAAGAAATTCAAGCCTCGAATTCTAAAGCGCAGCGGCAGGCTGGTCTCCTGCGCGACCGGCGTCGACGCTGGTATGGCGGTTTGCATGGCTCTCACCGTAGCGGCCGCATTCATTTCTAGGTTAACTCCATAGTTCCGAAAAGTATTCTATCCCCGCAAAAATGCCGCGCGCCGCGCCATCACATATCGCGACACGACGTTGATCACCAGCACCAGTCCCAGCAGGACCAATCCCGCGGCCCACGCCTGCCGGTGCCAATCATCATATGGAGAAATCGCGTACGTGAATATCATTACTGGCAGCGATGCGATCGGCTGATTCCATCCCGGACTCCAGAATCGGTTGCTGAACGCGGTAAAAAGGAGTGGGGCAGTTTCGCCGGCCACGCGCGCTACGTCCAGCAGCAATCCCGTCAGGATGCCTTGAAATGCCGCTGGCACGATCACCGTCGCAATCGTTCTCCACTTGCTCGCGCCCAGCGCCATTGCGCCTTCGCGCAAATTCCTCGGCACCGCTCGCAGGAATTCCTCCGTGCTGCGCACGGCGATCGGAATCATCATGATTCCCAGCGCGAATCCGCCGGCCAGCGTTGAAAAATGCTTCATCGGAATCACAACCACGGCGTAAGCGAATATTCCGATGACGATGGAAGGCACGCCGTTCAACAGATCCGTCGTATAGCGCACAATGAACGAAAATGTTTTTCCGCCGAACTCCGCCAGATAAACGGCCGCCATAATTCCGATCGGCATTCCGATCAGCGAAGCAATCAGCAAGAGTTTGGCGCTGCCCACGATCGCGTTGGCCATTCCTCCGCCAGTGTCGCCTACGGGCTTCGGCAGCTTCGTGAAAAAATCCCAGTTCACCGCGGACGCCCCGTTCCACGCGAGGTAACCGAGAATCAATATGAGCACGGATACTGTAACTAGCGCACACGCGCCCGTCAGACTGAGCATCACGATGTTCACGGACTTCCGCCATGCCGTCCGGAAGTTCATGCTTGCGACATTCCTTTCTGTTCCGTTGCGACGATCAGGATTCGCGCCAGTCCGTTGAGAATAAATGTCAGCAGGAACAGCACCAGCCCTAACTCTACAAGAGAGTTAACGTAGAGATTTCCGGTCGCTTCGCTGAATTCATTGGCGATCACTGCCGCAATCGAATAGCCCGGCGCAAAAAGCGAGGCCGCAATTTTCGGATCGTTGCCGATCACCATCGTGACGGCCATCGTCTCTCCGAGCGCTCTGGCGAGCGCCAGAAAAACGGAGCCGAAAATTCCAGTTCGCGCGAACGGCACCACCACTTTCCACGTGGCTTCCCACCGTGTCGCGCCCAATCCCATCGCCGCCTCTCGCTGATCCGCCGGCACCGACAACAGCACTTCACGCGATACCGACACGATGAACGGCACCACCATCACCGCGAGCACGACTCCCGCCGTCAACATGCCGACGCCGTAACAAGGTCCTTGAAACAGCGGCAAAAATCCGAGCGTGGCTTTCAGAAAAGGCGCGATATAGAGCCGCATCATCGGCACGACGATAAAAATTCCGAGCAGCCCGTAAATCACGCTCGGCACGGCTGCAAGCAAGTCGATCAGAAACGCCAGCGCATCCGAAATGCTGCGCGGTGCCAACTCGGCGAGAAAAATTGCGGCGCCCAGTCCCAGCGGCACGGCAAATAGCAGCGCCAGCGCTGACGTGACCAGCGTGCCGTAAATAAACGGAAGTGCTCCGAAATCGCCCGCAACCGGGTCCCACGTCGAAGTAAAGAAAAAATGCCAGCCGAACTTGTGCCGCGCGTCCGTCGACCCGATCCAAAGTTGGTACACCAACATCGTGGTGACGAGCAGAATCGAAGCGGCAAAAATCAACGTGATCAGATGCGCGATCTGATCCCCGTCCGTCAGGCGGCGTAGAAATGAGCGCGGCCCCGAGCGAATCGGAGCCGCGCCGTCCATCGTACTCGAGGCACTTGCCATCGTTACTGGATCAGTCCGATCGCTTTTTCTTCCTTCGCGATCACCGGTTTGGGAAGTTTCGCGTAGGCGAGCGCTTCGTTGTAATCCTGGCCGTCCGCGAGCATCCACTTCAGGAAGCCCTTGATCGCGTCCCGCTTCGTCGCGTCGGAAATCCGTGCCGGAATCAGCAGCCAAGTGAAGCTCGAAATCGGATAGGCTGTCGCGCCCGGCGCGTTCGTAATGGACACGCGAAAATCATCGGGCATGGTTTTTGCCGCTCCCGCCGCGGCAGCCGTGACTCCCGCGAGATCCGCTTTCACAAATTTCCCGTCCGCATTCTGCACTTTGCCGTACGCCATATGGTTCTGAACGGCGTAAACCAACTCGACGTAACCGATCGAACCCGGCGTCTGCTTGACGAGTCCGGAAACGCCTTCGTTTCCTTTGCCGCCGAGTCCAACGGGCCAATTCACTGAGGTCTTCTTTCCGACTTTCGCCGCCCATTCCGGGCTTACCTTCGAAAGAAAATCGGTCCAGATGTACGTCGTACCGCTACCGTCAGAGCGGTGCACGACAACGACATCGCTTGACGGAAGGTTGACGCCCTTGTTCGCATTCGCGATCTCGGCATCGTTCCACTTCGTGATCGTCCCAAGATAGATCCCTGCCAGCGCCTTCTGCGTAAAATTCAAATCGGTACTTACGCCGGGGACGTTGTACGTGGGCACGTCGGCGCCGAGAACCGTCGGAAAATGCAATACCTTAACCTTTGCCTGCGCGAGTTGCTCGTCGGTCATCGGACCGTCGGAGGCTCCAAAATCCACGGTGCCGTTCAGCAACTGGCTGATGCCCGCGCCGGATCCGACTGACGCGTAGTTGATTTGGATGTTCGGAAACTTCGTGTGATAGACGTCAAACCACTTCGAATAAATCGGGTATGGGAACGTAGCGCCAGCCGCATTGATCAGTACGGTGTTGTTCGCGAATAGCGCTCCGGCCGCGAGCAGCGACACCATCACGGCAGCGAGAGCAAATCTCTTGTTCATGTTTGGCGAGTCTCCTCAAGTTAGATTCTTTAGGGTGATTGTTACAACTGGGTTACAACCGCAAGAATTCAAGATGAACGACCGTTGCATTAGCGTGCGTCGGAAATGCTTGGTATACCGCGTAACTCAATGACCCGGCTTGACTTACGTCTTGAGAGTTTCTGCGCAAGGAGCCGACGCAGTACCGAAGGGGGGTCAAGGGGCCAGCGTAGGGGGAGCGTCGGCCCCTTGGGGGCGTTTCGGGTAGGCGGTGTGTTCGTCTCTTGGGTGCGAGGTTTTTTCATCGGCTCTGAACTGCTGAAGAAGTCTCGAAGATACATGCAACGAGTGAACGCAGCGTGATTGCATTGTGAAATCTGGATTACACACTTTCAACCGCGCGCGCAATTATCGTGCTGCGGCTGCGTCTTGCGCGCTTACGGAGTCGCTGGTGGCATCGGTTGTGACTGCGGTCGAGACGGCGCCTGGCTCATCGCCGCTTTGGGCGGTTTCGATTTCCGCCTGGAGAGCGCGGCCGTGACGCACCTCGAGGCCTCGCACCCAAAATAAAATATCTTCCGCGATGTTGGTCGTGTGATCAGCGATGCGCTCGAGATGGCGCGTCGCAAGGATAAAATGAGTATTCGGCGCGACCCGTGACGCGTCTTGCGTCATTCCCGCGAGCAGGCTTTCGAAAATCCGGTCGCGGTATTGATCCACAACGTCGTCGCTTTCGAGCACTTCGTTCGCGAGCGTCACGTTCTGAAAAATCAGCGCGCCGAGACTCTTGCTCACCATCGCGCGCACCGCCGTCGTCATCGGCTGAAGCTCGGCTGGGTTCGCCACGTCGCCCATGGATGCAAGCGAAATCACTCGCTGGCAGATGTTGACGGCGAGATCGCCGATTCGTTCGAGATCGTTATTCAGCTTCAGGCTTGCGACGATCAGCCTCACGCCGGATTCCGGCAGATTTCCGCGACGCAACAGACGGATCGCATGCTCGTCGATTACGATCTCCATTTCGTTGATGCGCGGCTCGGTGAGAAATACTTCCGACGCTAGTCTCTCGTTTCTCTGAAGAAGGGCTTCGA
The DNA here is from genome assembly GCA_963803835.1 of uncultured Acidobacteriota bacterium. GTDB lineage: Bacteria > Acidobacteriota > Terriglobia > Acidiferrales > UBA7541 > Palsa-147. Next base: position 31,552 of record CAWDOI010000015.1, read on the forward strand.
GAGCGCGGTTCACTGAGCCTTCCACCGTTCGCGCCATCGAAACCAGATAGTTAACCAGCGCCGTCTGGTAGATGCCTTCCGTGCTGTCTGCCATTGCCGCCATGTCGCCTCCCCGGTCCCCGCCCACACACCTTCGCGAAGAACTTAATGCGCTCGTCTTTCACTGTAATTACGGCCGAATGAATGTTCGGTGAATCACGCGGCGGGACGATCGACTGATCTGTCTGCGAGGCGCCGCGATTATCTGTTCGCGCCTCTTCACTTGCCCTCAGCGTCACGGAAAACTAGAATCAGTCGTGGCTAAACTGTGATTCTTGTTTGTGCTCTGGGAGGGCTCTTATGGCGCCTGCAACCAGCCGGCCGGCGTGGTTGACATCGGATTGGATTGCGCCCGTAGTCGTAATGTTCACCGGGCTTTTTGTAATCACCTATATTTTCGACGCCGCGTTCGACCGAATGGGCGTCAATCCAACGTCCACTTTGTTTAATAATTTCAGCATCGGATATTTCGGCGCGGCGATCATTCTCTACTATCAAATTCAGGCGTATCGGGGCCAAAGAACCGCGCGAGCAAAAGAAAAAGTTGAGCTCATCGCCGAATTGGATCAGTATTTGCGCGCGGAATTGTCATCGATCGTTTCGACAGCCGCTCTTGAGGATCGCAGCGAGCGCCTGCGGCGAATTGAAGAAACGATGTTGCGCATTGAAGCCCGTTTGGTGAATTCGAATGCCGCTGCGCTGCCGCCGAAAATTGCCGCCGCCTCCGCGATGCACAGCTGACCGCGGTTTCGTATTTGCATTTCTATGCATTCGTTTTTTCGAGCCGCCGGAATTTGCTAGCTTTTTGCTTGCCCTTGCCTTCTTCACGAACTAGAATGCTCGCTCAACTACGGTGGGATGGTCCCCTCCCCTCGGATTCGGAGGTTCAGGCATGCAGTCCGCGACAAACCGAGCGTCGTGGCTTCGGTGGGACCGAATCGTGCCAATCGGCGTGGTCTCCTTGGGGCTCTTCGGCATCAGCTTTTTCTCCGACGTGTACCTCGAAAAGATGGGTGTGCCTCTAACGGCAACGATTATCAACAACGTCTTCATCGGCATTTTCGGCGGCGCGGCGCTTCTTGCGTATGAGATCAAGATGTTGCGCGATCAGGAATTCAAGCGCGCAAAAGAACGAATCATGCTCATCGCCGAATTGAACAATCACGTGCGCCAAAGTCTCACCATGATCGGATTGTCCGCCGGCCTCGAACAGCGCGACGAACGCCTGCGCCGCATCGACGAAGCCATGGCTCGCATCGACACCGTGCTCACCGACCTGCTTCCCTACGCTGCCGGCACCGGAAGTTCGCGCGCCCCTGCGCGCAAGATTAAGAAACCGCAACCCGACACGTCGGTGACGCCCGTCCCCGGACATCACTCTGGCGATTCCATCCGAATCACCTAGCACTTCCGCATTCGATCGCCCTTGCTTCCGGGCAACCGTGGGCGTTCCAAATTGTCCAATTGCTCGCACAATTTGTTTTTTGAATCACTCGCCGCGCCTCGTTCTTAGGATTCTTTCCGCAATTCCCGCTCGCCCCTTAGCTGTTTTGAAAATTCTCACTCTCCCCGACTGAAGCAACATGTGGCGTCTGCCGATGAAGAAATTTGAGACGGCTGCAGGCAGATCTATACGGAAACGTTTCAGGGTGAAACGTGCGAAAAGCATCGCTTCTCTGCGCAATGGCGTTCGCGTGGCTCATCGTCGCTGGGCTGGCGCAAGAATTATCCGCGCAAGCGCTATCGCCCTCGTGCCCTCCCCCACCGGCAGCGGTGAGTCCGGCGGTGGGATTCTCATCGCCCGAGCCGGCTTACCGGAGCTATCCAAAGATCGGCATCGGGCTGAGCGTTTCGCCACTTGGCATCAGCATCGAAGCCGCGGAACCCCTCGCGCCGAACATGAACATCCGCGCCGGGTACAACACGTTCGGCCACAGCGATGCAATCCAAATCAACGGCATCAACTATTTCGCACAATTGAATTTTCACTCGGTGGAGACGCTCGTCGATTGGTATCCACGTCCCCGGTTTCATCTGAGTCCGGGAGTGCTTCTTTACAATGGCAACCAGCTCACCGCCCAAGCATCCGTTCCAAGCGGGCAGATTTTCTCGATCTCCGGCACAAGCTACATGAGCATGCCGTTCGATCCCGTCACTGGAGCGGCCAAGCTCGATTTCTTCAAAATTTCGCCGATGATACTCGCGGGATTCGGCAACATCGCGCCGCGCGATGGAAAGCATTTCAGTTTTCGATTCGAGTTCGGCGGCGTCTACCAGGGAACGCCGCGCGTCCTACTGAATCTCGCCGGCGGCGTTTGCAATGCAAATGGCACCGGCTGCGGCAACGTGTCCCAAAACTCCTCGATTCAAAGCGGCCTGCAGACCGCGCGGCAAACAATCAGTCACGATGCATCGCGCTACGGCTTCTTCCCGATTGTCACGATCGGCTTCGGCTTCGTTCTCTAACTTTGCGCGCTGCTTGCTTGCGCCCAGCTCCGAAGCGCTGCGTCCCATTCCGCCGCGTTGTACAATCCCCGTTCAAGCAAGCGGAGGCCACATGCCCACTCAGCCGAAACACCGTGGCACGAAGTCAGCTGCAAAAAAGATGGCCAAGGCAGCTCCGGCGACGCTATCCGCCAAAGACATCGCTAAAGTTTTCGACGCTTGCATCCAGCGAAACGCAAAATTCAGGCCCGTGGCCGACGAGTTGCGGCGCCTCGTGAAGAAGGCGCTTCCCGCAGCGCGCGAGACGGTGAATCCCTGGGGCATTCCCACTTTCGATTTGCATGGGCCTGTGTGCCTGATGATGATTGGGAAAAATCACATCACGCTGATTTTCCCGCGCGGCACATCGCTGGCCGATCCGGCGCGGCTGCTCGAAGGCGCCGGAAAGAATTTGCGCCATGTGAAATTGAGCGACGCCGCGCAGCTGCGCGCCGCGAATCTCCGCGCGCTCATCCTCGAATCCGCTGCGCTCAATCGCGCCTCTCCGCTCACCCCCGCGATGCGCGCGAAGTAGGACTGATCGCATCTGCATCTCGCATTCCTCTCCTCCAGTGACTGGCGATTCCGGGCGCTTCATGTCATTTGAAGGGGCAGTGTTCTTGTAGCGATTAGAAACGAGTTCCGTTGTTTGTTTTGTTTGGGTTACGACGATTTCTAATCGTTTTGGTGTAGCGATTAGAAAAGGCAAGATTGCCGATCGGGCCGCCTCTATTACTCCTCCGTACCTACATTCTCTGGTCATAGCTCTGCGACCACCGTAGCAGGCTGTTGGCGAAAAATCAAACGACCATGCTGTAAGGATTTGGTTTGGGAGTTGCGTGAAATGTAGATCGGGTCTTCGAGCCCGAGGTTTTTTACGTGCCAGGAAAGGCGAACGTCCGAACGGGCCTTAAAGCCTCACCTCTATAGAGGTGAGCTACATTTCTTCGCCCTGGGGCATGGCAGAAAATATGGTTGACATCTTTTCGTGTTGGGAATCCAATGCACACGCTGGCGAACGGATTTCCTGCCAACGAATTCGAAAATTTCAAACAAGCTCAAGCTAAGGAGACACCTATGAAGAAGATGTGGATTTGGTGCTTGCTCGCCGCGGTATCAGTGGCGAGTGTCGCATCGTTGCATGCCAAGCCGGCCGACGATACGGCGAAAGCCGTCGAGGCACTGGAAATGCAGTGGCTCAAGGGCCAAAGGACAAATAATGCTGATTTGATCGCTCCGCTGCTGGCCGACAAGATCATAGTCACGGACGCCGAGGGGAAAGTCACCGACAAGGCCGCGACGCTGGACTTCTACAAGAAAACAAAATGGGCAAGCGCAGACTATACCGACGTGAAAGTAACGGTGTTTGGCGATGCAGCCATCGCGACGGGAGGCTTCGTGGGCAAGGGCACCGATCCGATGGGAAAAGCGTTCGATAATCACGAGCGCTGGACCGATACGTGGGTGAAAATGCCCAGCGGCAAGTGGCAATGTGTCGCGAGCCACGTGTCACCAGTAAAGATGTAAGCAATCGCGCGACGCGGAATTGAAATGGCCGCCCTTTGTGGCGGCCATTTCTTTTTCCCAACCTTTGGTGCCAAGACCATGCCATCGGGTTGGAGCGCCCTCAGATAAGACGTGCGCTGACCGTCGTCATCGCGGGAATTCTATTTTTTTTGAGTGGCCTTGCGTTCCGGTTTCTCCGCCTCCGCTTTGCCCCGAAGGACCTGGGCTCCCGCGCTGCACATTCCCTTGTAGTCGCATGAATTGCATTTCGGCACCGAAGGTTGCGCCGCAAGATCGCCTTGCCGAAGGGATTCGGCCGCGCTCGCCATCGTATGCTTTACCTCTTCAATGAATTCGTCATCAACGGACCGTGGTTTCCGCTTGCCCTCGTCCAATTCATAAATCTCGACGAAATCCGGCCGCCTTCCAGTTAGCTCTTCATAGCCCAGGGCGTAGATGTGTAGCTGGGTTTCCGTCACGTCCTCCGGCTGGGCCCGTTCACTCGACTTCAAGTCCACGATGGTCGTTTCGCCCGTGTCGATTCTCCTGACGAGGTCGATTCGTCCCACCACGCTGACACCGTCCTCCAATCCGATCTCGATCTGTTTCTCTGAGAATTCAATGTTCTTGAAATCAGCTTTGTTGTCCCGAATGTAGTTTCGAACCACCTTTCTTGCCGCCGCTTCGAGCTTTTCTTTGAGCGCTTCGTAGGCGTAGGGCACATGAAGATGTCTGTCAACAAGGGGCCCGACTTCCTTCTCGTCGACGAAATCCTTGCGCTGCGCCCGCGCATGAACCTCCGCCAACACATTGTGTAGCGATCGACCGTAGCCTAGAGCTTCATGAATCGGTGCATTAAACCCGTAAAGGATTCGCAACTTGAATTGATATGGGCATTCGAAGAAATACTTGAGATCGGAGAACGAAAAAACTACATTTTCAACGCCCTTTCGTGGAGTAGGAGCAAGTCGCTTGCGGGCAGAATAACTTTGCAGTCGACGCTTGACGAACTTCGAGACCAAGATGTCATTCCAGAATTCCGACGGGCGCTGGTAGCGATTACTCCTTCCAGGAATGGGAGCCCAGGTCAGATGCAAGAATTTTTGGCTCCGCGTCATCGCAACATAGAAGAGTCGTCTTTCATCTTCTACGCTACCTTCGTAACGCGAGTGCCGTTTAATCCCGTCCTTCGGGATCAAATGCCAAACACTCCTTCCTCCGTGCCGGGCAGACGGAAAGCGGTTCCTCAAGAGAGCGGGAATGAACACAACCGGCCATTGCATGCCTTTGGCCTGGTGGATGGTCATGATTCTTACCGCGTCTGGATTCGCATATTGGTTGTCTTGCCAGCCCTCGGAATAGGCTTCCTGCGCACTGTATTGCAGGAAATTTGCGAACGACTTGTATTTCTCCTGAGGTTGCGAGTGGTAATGGATTGTCTCAAAGTCAGAGATAAGCTGACTAAACTTACCTAGGTTGTAGAATACAATCCCGCCACGATCTCCATGGATTCGCTCTTCGCGGACTCTAATTTCATCCAAAAATGTAAGAAACGTCCGCTGAATGGAATAAAAGCCGTACCGCTCGGCGGGTTCATCAAATGAGGCACGAAACTTCTCTACGTTTGATATTGCCGCTCGCAAATCCGCTTTCGAAACTCCCAAGTCTGCGTTCATCCATGACGCTTCTAATTCCACAGAATCCCCGAGACCAGCCATGAAATAAAACAGGGTGCGTGCAGCCTGTGCCTCAAGAGTTCCGAACAAGTTGTTCATGCCAACGACCAGATACGGTATTTTTGCTTTGTCTAGCGCACGCGTGATCGGCTGGCCATTTGCGCTGACGCTTCGCAAAAGTACCGCCATATCAGACCACGAAAGTCCACGCTCCTTTGCATCGTCTCTTACCGCAATCCCACGCAGATCTTTCATTGTCCGGGCAATATACGCTGCCTCGGTATCGGGGCTCTCGAATGTAGCCGCGACGATGTCGCCGGCCTCAAATTCTTGCGCGGCAGTAGGCTGCATCCGCTTTGGCAGCCTATTCTCGTTCTTTTCAATGAAGGATCGAGCGGTTTCCACAATTCCTGGGCTCGACCGGAAGTTACTCTCGAGCCGGATCTGATCAACTTTGGGATACCGCTCGCTGAATGTGAGAATGTTCTCCACATCGCTACCGCGCCACTGATACACCGTTTGGTCATCGTCGCCAACGACGCAGATCGTGGCTCCAAGATCATGAAGACATTGGACGATGGCCTCCTGCACCGGGTTGACATCCTGGTATTCATCAACAATTACGTGCTTAAGCCTTTGAGAAAGGCGACGACGAATCGCCCTATCTTTCTTTAGCGCTTGGACTGCAGCGGACATGATGGCTGAGTAATCGAAGTAGCTTTTTTCGTCGAGCAGACCGACGTAACTCTTCATACCGTCGGCGACGGAACATCGCGCGAGGCGTTTGGGATTGGTCTCATCCTCTCGCAGGATACTTAAAGCACTGATGTAGTGCGGAGTGTCTTTATAACGGGATAGCGGCTTGCCTTGCAGGTCGTTCGAAGTCGTGAGACCACTCTTTCTGCTATGGCGGTCGACGAAGAGCGACTGCTGCACCTCGTTGAGAACGTCGTACTTTAAGTACTTCGGAACCTCGGACATCAGCAGGTCTAAACAGAACGAATGTATGGTCCCTACAAACATTTCGGCGACGCCCGGGACATCTCCCAATTCCTCATGGCACCTGGCAAGAATCCTGTCCTTTAGCTCGGCTGCTGCTTTGTCCGTGAACGTAAAGGCGACAATGTTGCGTGGAATCAGACCGGTCTTCGCACTGTCTTTCAACATACTTGCAATACGCCGCGCCACAATTTCGGTCTTGCCAGACCCGGCGCAGGCCACAATCTGCAGGTTGCTATGGTGGTGACCTATGGCCTGAAGCTGAGACTTAGTGAATTTCATCATTGCGGCCCAGCGCTAACACGTTTCCTGAGTGGTCTAAGGTCGATTCGCAAATCCGTCGCGCTCTTGCACCATGATTGCTGCGTGTTTGTACCTTCGGACTGAGTGTATTGAAACATTTGAATTTATTTACCATTATACCGATCCTCGCGGGCTCGATGCGATTAGGGCGATTGTCGTAGCCACACGGTTACGACGCGAGCGGGACGGGGAAATGGGATTGAAAGCCGTGGCCTCCTTGCTTTCGATCCAGAGTCGGCCGCCCGCCGCGGCGACGCTCTCGAATGAACGCGAATACCGAACAATTCAGACTATGAGTTTGCTCAAACTCGGCGCGGCTTGACATCGGAAAAGTGCCGCCGTATGGTTTAGCGCACCGGACATGAATTGATGGAGAGTTCGAATAACTTAGCAGCCGCTGCCGAACTCACCGAGTGAAGGACGCCGCCGATGGCAGGCCTCGGGCAGGAGTGACGGTGCAAGCACGCCGAATTCAAAAGCCCGATTCCGAGGGAGTTGCGCGGCGCAATCGCCAAGCCACGGGATTCGATCGAATCAGGGCGGCGCTCACCGCGATCTTCTTTCTCCTCCTACTCGTCCAACTGTTCCCCTATAACGCAAATGGCTCGACGAGCACCGCAGCAAACTCGCATGCCGCGGCGCCTACGGACGCCAAGACCAATCAGGGCGCGCCCGGCGCAACAGATCCACTTACGCACGCTGACATTGGGCTCGTCGCGGCCTCTGCTCTTATTTTTGCGTGGCTCAGGATATTCAGAAGCTTTCACAGATATAAGGGTCTTTTGCTCTATGTCTTCGTCGAGTGGCCTGGCTGGATTTTTGGGCTTTTCACGGCGATGCTTGCGTTCGTCCCGGACTACACAATCCTTCCGTTCCTGGCGCACTTCCTGGAGAAATTCAATATGTCGGGAATAGTGCTTGAACATTCGTCATTAATGGCGGCTCACCTCGTGATTTCCGGGATCTCCGCGAGCGCGGGGGCTTTTATCCTGGGTATCCTGGGGCCACTCGGAATTCTGCACGCCACGTCGGACAAACCGAAAGGCGAAACGGCCACGGAAATGAACGTGGTATTCGCAGCCATTCGCGAATCACTCGACAATCTGGTGAACGCCCAGATCCTGGATTGGACGACCGAATATAGCTGGCCAAACATAAAGCTCACGGCAAAAAGCCTGATAGCGGACCTGGTAAATTCGGGAACAATGTCGCAAGAAGAGGGCGAACGCGCGAGACGGGAAGTGGATGGGTTCAAAAAATGCGACGACGATCTGGACGACAGGCAGGCTAAGTACGAATTGTTGAGGAAGATTATGAACCAAAGTTCTTTCGACGACCTTCACCGGCGCCTCGAGCATGCGCGCAAAGTGTCGTGAGAGCGCTCGAAGAGGTCTTGGCGATCGGCCCGAAGTATGCCGCGCAGTTTGACAGCGCCGGAATTCGGACCGTGAACGATCTGGCGAACAGCCGCAACCTGCAAGAATTGAGCCGCCGCACGGAAATTCCATTGGAAATGGTCACGCAGTGGCATCAGCAGGCAGAAAGAAAGATCAAGGCGTACCGCTACAGGCGTAAAGTCTTCATCGTAATTTCTATCGTAGCTTTTTTGGTCATCGGGATGGTGTGTGCAGTTATTTATTTGGCGCCCAATAAGCTTTACGCGCGAGCGACCGTCCTCTATGACAGCGGTAACTACAAAGACGCGCTTTGGCTGTATGACGCTATCATCGCGATTAACCCAAAGTTCCAGTTGGCCTATGCGAATAAGGGAGGGGCGCTAAACAACCTCGGCCGTTATGACGAGGCTTTGGCCGCGCTCAGCAAGGCAATTGAACTTAATCCCAGCGATGTCTGGGCCTATACAGAACGAGCGGGTGTGTACATATCGGAGCAGAAATACGACCTGGCCGTATCTGACTGTGGCAAATCGATCGGGATAAATTCCGGCTACACCCTGGCTTACGTATACGAAGCAATGGCGCTGCGCGCGGAGGGCGACTACGCGCAAGCCGTGGACGCGCTGAGTCAAGGCTTAAGCATTGACCCAAATTACGCGCAGGGGTATGCCGAACGGGGCGCGATCTTCCACGATAATTTATTCAAATATCAACTCGCCTACGAAGACCTTAAACAAGCTGCTGAAGAGTCACCGAAAAGCGTGAACTACAGCGCCGACCTTGCGGAAGCCGCGTTGACGTTCGGCCGCTATCAGCAAGCCTACACGATAAGCGCTGGGCTCCTCGACGATCAGAACGGGAACGGTCTCGACGTGCCCATCGCGGTGACGAGCCGGTTTATCGCGATCTCGGCTCTACTGCTCGAGGGCAACACGGCAGAGGCTAAACAGCAACTGGAAGAATTTATCAGCTATTACAAGACGGTTGAAACTTCCTATCAGCATAATTGGAATTTTTCTGGCACTCGGAATTTTATCGAGAGCCAGCCAATCAATGCCACGTCAAAAAATATCATTCTTGGGTTGACGAATCTCCTTGGCGAACAGCCGTCGGGGAACATCGATCAGATTGAAAAGTTGGCTTCCGCGCTGCAGTGAGCCGTTCGGCTCCCCATCGATCTCTAAGCATGCAATCGTAGCGCCGGCATCCTGCCGGCGATTTTCCGCCCACTGACCGAACACAAAAACGCCGGCCCTTCGAGGCTCAGGGTCTTCGACAAGATGCCGGCGCTGCGAAGGCGCTGCGCGGCTACGAGGCGAGCGGAACCGAGAAGTGAAATTGGGAGCCCGCGCCGACGGTGCTTTCGACCCAGAGGCGGCCGCCGTGTGCTTCCACGATGTGCTTGGCGATGGAGAGGCCGAGGCCGGTGCCGCCGACTTCGCGAGAGCGGGCGGCGTCGACGCGATAGAAGCGCTCGAAAATGCGCTCCTGCTCGGCAAGAGGAATACCGATGCCGGTATCGGCGACGGTGATGACGGCTTCGTGATCGCGCGTGGCGGCGCTCAGATCCACGCGGCCGCCGGGCGATGTGTACTGAACGGCGTTGTCGAGCAGATTCTGTAGAACTTCGCGGAGCAGGCCGGCATCGCCGCGAACCGGAGGAAGCTCCGGAGGATAAGAAAGATTGAGCGCGATATTGCGCTGGCTCGCTTTGAAGAGTGTGGTGGCGGCGCAGCCCTCAACGAGTTCGGCGACGGAGACGGGCTGATATTGAACTTCGAGCTTGCCGGCTTCGATGCGCGCGAGCTTGAGGAGATCGTCGGTGAGGCGGCCAAGGCGCGCGGCGTGATCGCGAATGATGCCGAGAAAGCGGCGATTATTTTTTTCGTCCTCGAGCGCGCCGCCGAGCAGCGTCTCTGCGAAACCCTGGATGGCGGTGAGCGGAGTCTTGAATTCGTGCGAGACATTGGCGACGAAATCCTGGCGCACGCGTTCGAGGCGGCGAAGCTCGGTGATGTCGTGCAGCACGATCACTGCACCGTTGGCCGCGGGCTCGAGCGCCTTGACGGGCGTGGCCGTAACGGCGAAGCTGCGCGGCATCACGGTGCCGATCGCGATGCTGCCCTGAAGATTGTCGGTGCCGGCGAGCGCGCGGCGGGCGAGATCGAGCAAGTCAGCCTGGCGAACCAGTTCGACAAGCGGCCGGCCTTCGAATCGCGCGGCATCGAGATTTAGAATTTCGGCGAAAGCGCGATTGCAGAAGACGACGTGTTCCCGGGCATCAATCACAGCGACCCCTTCGATCATGCTGCGGAGAATCGCGCTTGATTGATTTCGTTCGCCCGTCAGCGTGCGGATCGTGTGGTCGAGATTCGCCGCGGTTTCGTTGAGCGCGCGGGCGAGGTCGGTGAGTTCGTCCTCGGTGTCGTCGCTCGGCAGAGGCTCGAAGTTACCGCCGGCCACCCGGTGAGTGAAATCTTTGAGGCGCTCGATGCGAGCGGAAAATCCGCGCGAATAAATTAGCGAAGCAGCGCCACCGAGGATCAGCATCACGAGCGACGCAAAGAGCAATCTGCGGCGGAATTCGGCGATGGTCGCATTTACTTGCGCGAGCGGCAGCGCGAAGCGGATCACCACGGGCGCGCCCGAGGCGGGTTGGAAACGATAGGCGCGATAGACGAGCGCGCGGCCGAGCGTGGCGCTTTGGCGCACATCTTTTCCGGTGCCATTTGCGAGCGCCGCCTGGACTTCGGGGCGGTTGGCGTGATTTTCCATGTTCGCGGGATCGGCGGCGGAATCGCTGAGAACGGTGCCGTCCGATGCGATCACGGTGACGCGAGCGCCTCCGCCCGATGTGGATTGAACCCACTCATGAAGCGCCGCAGGATCTTGAATGTCTGGCGGGCGGGCGCGCGCGACGCTTTCGACCAAGGCGAGTTGATCGTCAACGGCGCTCAGAGCATCGCTGCGAAAAATCCGAGTGGCGTAAAAATCAAGCGCGAACAGGGCCAGGACGAGCAGGGCCAGATAGGTGAGACCGAGTTTCCAGAAAAGCTTAGCTCTCACGAGTTTCAGTTTCGAACAAGTAGCCGGCGCCGCGAATCGTTTTGACGAACGCGGGGTATTGCGGATTCTCTTCGATTTTTTCGCGCAGGCGCCGGACGTAAACATCCACGCTGCGCGGCGTGACGAAGCGATCGGTGCCCCAGACGGCGTCGAGCAATTGATCGCGGGAGAACACTTTGTTCGGCCGCGCGGCTAGATAATACAGCAAGCGGAACTCGAGCGTGCTGAGCGGAACGGCTTTGCCCGAGCGCGTGACGCGATACGCCGCTGGATCAATGCGCAGGGCGCCAATGTCGATCATTTTTTCCGCGACGCTCGCGGGTTCGACGCGACGCAGCAACGCCTTCACGCGCGCCGCAAGCTCGCGCGGGCTGAACGGCTTGGTGACGTAATCATCGGCGCCGAGCTCGAGGCCGACGACGCGATCCGCTTCTTCGCCGCGCGCCGTCAACATCAGAATCGGCAGGCGATTGAGCGAAGGGTCGCGGCGAATTTCCTTGCAGATTTCGAGGCCGGAAACTTTCGGAAGCATCAGGTCGAGAACGAGTAAATCAGGCGGCGTTTTTTTCACCTGCGCCATGCCGGTCGAACCGTCGCTCGCCGTGAGAACCTGGAAGCCGTCTTTTTCGAGATTGTAGCGAACCAACTCGACGATGTCGCGGTCGTCTTCGATGACAAGGATTTTCTTCTTGATCACGTCCGCAGGACCTTTCTCCCGTACACCTTAATGGAAGCTGCCGCGCCAGGCAAGGCGCGCACACCTCCATTCTGCCTTGAGCGAGCGTGAAAAAGGTTACGGGAAGGTTACAGCGGAATTTCTGGTTGGCGACGGCTGGGTTTCAATTTGGAACGCCGAATTGGGATTCGAACGATTGATGTGTGGACGTCTTACGCGTGCGGGAAAGAACTCCTCTAAGTTATACTTCCCTAATTAGTTAGCGGCGTGTTCCGAATTGAATTTGGCGTGCGCGGTGCATGTAATTCTGCGGAGGAGTCTCCGCACCCTCAGGTTCCGCACGAAGAGATTCTACGCGACGCATGATTGGACTCAGATACGGATCGCTCAGCCAGAAATTGACGCGCGCGGCGCTATTGAGTTGTGCCGTGGCAGTCGTGCTCATGTACTCGACGTTTGCACTGCTCGACCAACTCAATCTCCGAAAAGAAGCAGCGAAGGATTTGGAGGAGGCGTCGCGGATTGCGGCGGAGAGAAGCGCGGCGGTAATTGCATCGCGAGACCCGGAAGCGGGCGCGCAGATTTTGAGATCGCTGGCCACGCGCGGCGAGATTGCCCGCGCATGGATTTTCGATCGCGACGGCAGCGTGATCGCGTTCTACAGCGCCGACGGAAAATCGTTTGGCGCGCCACAAGCGCCACGGAATAGCACTTCTGTCGATTCGGTGCGCATCACGTCGTCGCAAGACGTCACGCGCGGGCAGCAAGTCATCGGCTCCGTGGTTCTCGAAACCGACATGAGCCAGATCCGCGCGCAACTCTTGCACAACCTCGGCATTCTTTCCATCGCAGTTGTGATCGCCGCCGCGGCGGGGCTTTTCATCTCGTGGCAATTGCAACTGGCGGTCTCGGAACCAATCCTGGCGCTCGCACGAACCGCGTTCAGCGTCGCGGCAACGAAGGACTATTCCCTCCGCGCGATAAAGACGACCGATGACGAAATCGGTTATCTCTACGACCAATTCAACTCGATGCTCGAGCGCGTTCAGGAGCGCGAGCAAATTTCGCTTCGAAACAAGGACGCGCTTGAGCAGCGTGTGGTCGATCGAACGCGGGCACTCCAATCCGAGATTGCGGAACGCGAAAAGACCGCGCACGCGCTGCAGAAAAATAAAGAGCGCTTGCAAACGCTGATCAATTCTATCGACGACTTCGTCTTCGAGTTCGACGCGGACGGAACCTACCTCAACATCTGGACGCAACGCGAGGATCTGCTCATCAGGCCGAGAAGCGAGTTGATGGGCCGGCGCGTTTCCGAGGTGTTCGGCAACGACATCCTCACGAACAAACTCCGCAGCCTGATGCAAACCGGGCAGACCGAATCGTTCGAGATGCCGGTGGACTTGCCGAGCGGGCGGCGCTGGTTCCAGTGCCGTTGCAATCCGATTCCTTCCGAAAACGGCTCGTACCAAACCATCTGCGTTCTTTCGCGGGATGTGACCGACCGAAGGGCCGCAGAAGAGGAGTTGGTGCGGGCGACGGCAGCGGCCGAGGCGGCGAGCCGCGCGAAAGGCGAATTCCTCGCGAACATGAGCCACGAAATCCGGACGCCGATGAACGGAATACTCGGCATGGTGGAACTCACGCTCGACACCGACCTAAGCGACGAGCAGCGCGAATATCTCGCGACGGTGAAATCTTCAGCCGACTCGCTGCTGACGGTAATCAACGACATTCTCGACTTTTCGAAAATCGAAGCGGGAAAACTCGAATTCGAGAACGTCGAGATGTGCGTTCGCGACACTCTGGGCGACACGATGCGCACTCTCGCGCAACGCGCGCACGAGCGCGGCCTGGAATTCGCCTGCCGGATCAAACCGGACGTTCCTGCCTGGGTGACGGGAGATCCAGGACGGCTCCGGCAAGTAGTCGTAAACCTGATCGGCAACGCGATCAAGTTCACCGAGCAAGGCGAAGTCGTGCTCGAAGTGGAAAAAGTGGCGGAAGACGAGAAAACGGTGACGCTGCATTTCGCCGTCCGCGATACGGGAATCGGCATTCCGCCGGCAAAGCTTTCTCTCATCTTCGAAGCTTTCACGCAAGCCGACACCTCAACGACGCGGCAATACGGCGGCACGGGGCTCGGCCTCGCGATCACGCGCCGGCTCGTCGAAATCTTCAACGGGCAGATCTGGGCGGAGAGCGAAGTGGGGCGCGGCAGCACGTTTCATTTCACGGCTCGTCTCGAACGCGTGGCCGACAGCGCGCGGCGCGAACCGCAGGACGATCCCCAGATTCTGAGCGGCATGAAAGTTCTCGTCGTGGACGACAACCAAACAATGCGGACGATCCTCGACGAGTTGCTGAAGAACTGGGAAATGGCGCCAACGTGCGTTACGAGCGGCGCGTTGGCTCTTGAAGCTCTCGAACGCGCCGAAGCCTCGAATGAGCCCTTCGCACTGGTGCTCGCGGACGTGCAGATGCCGGGCATGGACGGCTTTTCTCTTGCCGAGGAGATTCGGCGGCGTTACGCGAAGAACGCGCCAAAGATTTTGATGCTCAGTTCGAGCGCTCAGCGCGGCGAGGGCGCGCGCAGCCGCGAAGCGGGGATTGCGGCCTATCTATCGAAGCCAGTGCAGCAATCGGAACTTCTCAACACGATTCTTCACGTGATGGCTCGCGGAATCGAAACAGCAGAGGCGAGGCTCGTCACGCGCTATTCCATCCGGAAAGGAAGTGGAGGCATGCGGGTATTGCTGGCGGAGGACAATGCGGTGAATCGATTGGTAGCGACTCGGATGATCGAGAAGCGCGGGCACGATGTGCTCGTCGCGGTGAACGGCCGCGAAGCCGTAGAGATGGCGGAGGACCAAACATTCGACATGGCGTTCATGGACGTGCAGATGCCGGAGATGGACGGCCTGGAAGCGACGCGCGCGATCCGCGAACGGGAAAAAATCACGGGACGTCACTTACCCATCGTAGCGATGACGGCTCACGCGATGAAGGGCGATCGAGAACGATGCCTTGACGCCGGAATGGACGATTACCTCACGAAGCCCATTCGCACTCCCGAACTCATCGACATCCTGAAGCGCTATCAGAGCGCGCTCCAGCCGCTAGAATCCTCGTGGGACGCCGTACAGGCGCTTGAACGATTGAGCGGGAATCAGGATCTTCTCGGAGAGCTGATCATTCTGTTCGAGACGGAAGGCCCGAAGATCCTTGCGGAGGCTCAGACGGCGCTCGCAGGCCACGACGCCAAATCGCTCGAGCGCGCGGCGCATTCGCTCCGAGGCGCGGCCGGATTCTTTTTTGCCGAAGCGGTGGTGACGACGGCGCGAGAACTGGAACTCCAGTCGAGGAAGAACGATCTCTCGGGCGGCGCATCGCTCGTCGGCCAGCTATCAGATCATATGCGCCTGCTGCTCACCGAATTTGAAGTCTACTCGCGAAAGGTGCCGAGTTGACGATTGCCGAAATCGCGGAGCCTGGCGTGAGCCTGGTGCCGCATATCGAAGACGCCTGGGGAGAGATTCGCTCCGCGCCGAAGAGGCGTGAGTCGCTTTTCGAACGAATCGTGATCGGTGTAGCGTTCGTAATCGCCTACATCGCGCTCGACCGTTCGAGTGTTTACTTTCAGATCTGGACCGGCATCAGCGCGTGGTATCCGCCGGCCGGCCTCGCTCTCGCGTTCCTGACTGCGTTCGGACTGTCCTACTTGCCGTGGATGGTGCTCGCCAGCGTGATCGCTGGGATTTTGGATTATCGATTGCACTTGGCCTCGTTCCAACTCCTCCTGGGTGTTCCCATTATTGTCGGCGGCTATGGGACGGCGGCAGCAATTCTCCGGCGCAGGCACAAAACGCTGAAGGATATTCAGCCGCTGCATGAAGTGATCTTCTATGTGGTGCTCGCGCTCGCGGCGTCACTCTGCGTTGGCGCGACTGGAACCTGGATGGTGATTCTGGACCATTTCACGCCGCGCGAACACTATCTGCGCGCCGCGCTGAACTGGTGGGTCGGCGACGCCGTTGCGCTCATCTGTTTCGGTCCATTCCTCCTGATCGTGCTCTTCCCTCGCCTGGCCCGATTCTACGGCGGTTCGGTTCTCTCCATTCTGCCAACGCAGGTGGACCGCGCTGTGCCAATGTCCGCCGGTAAGCAAATTTTGGGGACGGTCGAAGTCTGCGCGCAGGCCGCCTCCATTGCCATCACTCTCTGGATGGCATTCCGATGGGATTCGGGACGGTACTACGATCTCTTCTATCTTTTTTTCCTGCCGATTATCTGGATCGCCGTGCGGCACGGCCTTCCCGGAGCTTCGATCGCGATCGCGGCACTGAATTTCGGAGTGATGGGAATCCTTTACCTTTGTCCAATCGACGTCGCGGACCTTGCGCTCATGCAAATGCTGATGCTGATTGTGTCGTTGACCGGACTGTGCCTCGGGGCGGTGATCTCGCAGCAGCGAAAAACCGAAAAATGCCTGCGGGAAAGCGAGGAGAAATTTCGGCTCGGATTCGAAGAAGGCCCAATGGGGATGATGATGTCGAGCCCGGATCGCCAGATCACGAAAGTGAACCGCGTGATGGCGGCGATGCTTGGATACACCGAAGACGAGATGCTCTCCAAGACATTTCTCGACATCACCCATCCCGACGACGTTGACGAGACGGTTGAGCGTTCCAAGTCAGTCCTCAGCGGCGCTCTGCCGGGCTACCAGCTTGACAAACGCTACGTGACAAAGACAGGAGCCACTATTTGGGTCCGCCTATCCACCAGCACGGTTCGTGACGACTTCGGGAGAGTACTTTACGGGTTCGCGCTCGTCGAAAACGTCTCCGCACGCAAGCAAGCCGAAGCAGAAATGCTCCGCGCAAAGGACGCGGCGGAAGCAGCCAATCGGGCGAAGAGCGAATTTCTGGCCAACATGAGCCACGAAATTCGCACCCCGATGAACGGCATTTTGGGCATGACGGAGCTGGCTCTCGATACGCCGCTCAATCGCCAACAGCGCGAATACCTGACGCTCGTGCAGTCCTCGGGCGAGACGCTGCTGAAACTTCTGAACGACATTCTGGATTTCTCGAAAATTGAAGCGGGAAAACTCGATCTCGAGCCGGCGCCGTTCCATTTGCGCACGCTGCTCACGGAGTCACTCAAGATTCTGGCCTTATCTGCCGAAGAGAAGGAAGTGAAGATCGCGTGCCTCGTGCGTCCCGAAGTTCCCGACGAACTCGTGGGAGACGAGGTGCGGTTGACCCAGATTCTGATGAATCTCGTCGGGAACGCGATCAAGTTTACGCACGATGGCGAAGTCCGCATCGAGGCTGGTGTGGAAAGCCAAAGCGACAAAAACGTCACGCTGCATTTCAGCGTGCGCGACACGGGAATCGGAATTCCGCCGGAGAAGCTCTCGCTCATCTTCGACGCCTTTACGCAAGCCGACACATCGACGACGAGGCGCTTCGGAGGCACCGGCCTCGGCCTGACCATCACGAAACGGATCGTCGAGATGATGGGCGGGCAGATTTCGGTGGAGAGTGTGCCCGGGCGCGGCAGCACGTTTCATTTTACGGTGCGGTTGGCGCGCAGTGAGACGGAGGCGCACGCGAATGCGGTGGCCGAGCAATCGTACGAACAACGGCATCGAGAGGAGACGAAATGAAAGCGGGGAATACTGAAAAAATGCGGATCCTGATTGCGGAAGACGACAAGATTTCGCGCCGGGTGCTTGAAGCATCGCTCACCGAGTGGGGCTACGAAGTCACGTCGGTGGCCGACGGGAAAGATGCGCTGGGGCTTCTGCGCGGGGAGAATGCGCCGCGGCTCGCCGTGCTCGACTGGATGATGCCGGGGCTAGAGGGCGTGGAGGTGTGCGCGAAAATACGCGAGCGAGTGGATCACCCGTACGTGTACGTGCTGCTCCTCAGCACGCGAAGCGAGAAGCAGGACATGCTTGCGGGATTAAAAGCGGGAGCGGACGACTACCTCACGAAGCCTTTCGACACGCAGGAATTGCGCGCGCGTCTTTTCGCCGGCGAGCGAATCATCAAGCTGCAGGACGAATTGATCGCGGCGCGAGATGCGCTGCAATTCCAGGCGACGCATGACGCGCTGACGGGACTTCTGAATCGCGGAGCGATTCTCCGCGACGTAACGCGCGAATTAACGCGCGCGCGGCGCGAGCATGTGTCGCTCGGCGTGATTCTCGTGGACATTGACCACTTCAAGGGGGTGAATGACGATTACGGGCATTTGACCGGCGACGCCGTTCTCCACGGCGTCGCGCTGCGGATGTCGGGATTGCTTCGCGCGTACGATTCGATCGGGCGATATGGCGGCGAGGAGTTTCTGGTGCTTGCGCCGTCATCCGATGCGGAGGGCGCGATGCAATTTGCGGAGAGGTTGCGCGCAGGTGTCGAATCGACGACGTACGAGACGGAAGCTGGATCGCTGCGATTGACGCTCAGCCTCGGGGTCGCCATCAGCGATCCGGAAGGAGCGCCGAACACGCAAGCGCTTTTGCAGGCCGCCGACGCTGCGCTGTATCGGGCGAAGGCAAGAGGAAGAAATCGCGTGGCGGTTGCGACTGCGGCCGATTTCATCATCGAGACCACTGCATCCAGCGCCATGCAATCTTTGCGGCACGGATAGAGCGCGCAGTACATATAGGGATTACCAACCCTGCACAACGCGGTCTCCCCTCTGAGAACTTTTTCGCGCGTTTCGGGTTTAATCAAACTGAGGCCGAATTGTGACGAACTGGGCTCGAAGGCGCGCGCTGACTGTCGTGGCTCTTCTTTTGCTTGCGGGAGCGCTGATGGCGCATCGCGCGCGCGTGGACGCAGCATGGCGGCGATCGCTCCCGCAATCCCAGACTTCCGCAGCGTATATGCCGACCGCTGCTGGCTTTGAAACGGGCGAAGTTGACGATCTCATCCTCCACGACGCGGTCCGAAACAAAGACCTGCACGTCAAGATCACTTATCCGAAGGCCGACGGGAATTTTCCGGTCATCATTTTTTCGCACGGCTATGGCGGTTCGAAAAGTACATACGCTTCGCTGACGCGCTTCTGGGCGGAGCACGGTTACGTGACGCTGCAGCCGACGCATGACGATTCAATCGAGTTGAAGCGCCAGCGTGGCGCGACGGGCATCGGGATGGGCTTCGCGCATGTTGGCGTGGACATCAACGATCCGCAGCAGTGGGCGAACCGCACGCGCGATGTTTCGTTTCTGATTGACTCGCTCGGTGAAATCGAGCGCGACGTTCCGCCAGTCGCGGGCAAGCTCGATAAATCGCGCATCGGCGTGGGCGGACATTCCTTCGGCGCGCTGACCACAATTCTCATCGGCGGCGCGAAGGTGACTCCCGCAGGCCAGTCGAAGCCGGAGAGCTTCGCCGATACGCGCGTGCGCGCGCTCGTCGTGATGTCAGGCTCAGGGCCGGGGCAAATGGGGCTCGACAATCATTCGTGGGAATGCGTCACGCTGCCGATGATCGTGATGACAGGCACGCGAGATCTGGGGCTTGGCGCGCAGGGCGTGGAGTGGCGAAAGAAGCCGTACGAATTGAGCAAAGGCAAGGACCGCTACTTTCTTCTGCTCGACGGCGGAACGCACATGACGTTCACCGGCTTGCCGGCGCAAGCAGGACTCCAGCCGAAAATTCTCTTCGAGACGGTGAAAGTTTCGAGCCTCGCGTTCTGGGACGCCTATTTGAAGAATAGCGATCAGGCTCGCGCGTATCTCAATTCATCGGCGCTCGCAGATTTCAGCGGCGGCAAAGCTACGCTCGAACATCCCTGAAGCACCTGCTTCCAGCGCATTCGATTCCCACCGGGAAACTTGCCGATGAAATTCGCACGCTTCCCAAATCGAAGCATGCGGCACCCCCAACAGATGGGCGACATCTAAACGATGGCCTCCCGCCCGCCTTGTTTTTTGTGGTCACCCAGAATCTTCGGATTGGGTCAATAAATCGATTTTGCGACGCTTCTGGAGAATTCGTGAGTATGTCCAAGAAGGGCTTCACGGCTGCCCGTAGCGCAAGCTCTAATTCTTTCGACCCTTCCGCAGCGATCTTTTGTTTTTCATAAGATATCGTCAAATGCCCGTCAGCAGTGGCGTCGATCTCGATCGCGTGCGGCTCTTCCTCGATCTCCACACCTACGTGACTGCGCGTACGTAGCTCGCTAACAGCCTCTATCAAGGATGCAAGCCAGGAATCGAGATACGTGGTTTCGATGACGATTCTAGATAGCCCATCGGAGAGCACGAGATTGCCAAGTGGATCCGTTCCGTCGGCTCAGATTCCTCATCAAATATACAGTTGATCGTCAGCACGTTTTCTCCAAGCAGAAGTCGAGAATATCATTGATGTAATTTACGGTTAAGTATGGAGATCGAGTGCGAACGGGCGCGTAGTACGGAAGTACTGTTGAACGGGGCGCGGGAGTGGATAGAATCGCGCGCCGTGACTGAACAACGATTGTTCGAACAGCATTCTTGCAAAGAGCTTGGCCGATTGCTGAGTGAGGCGTTCGCGACGGTTGCCGGGGCGACGCGAATCAGGCGGTCGAGAGATATGACGTTCAATGAGGATCTCCGCCTGAGTCGCGAAGAATACGCACGGCTTTACGGCGTGATCAAACACTTGCTGATTGGGCATGAGGGGCAGCCGTGCCCGGCGGGCGGACGGCCGATTGTGCGCGACGTGAAGGCGTGGGATCACGCGGATTTGGCGATGCGTGGGAAGCAGATGAAGACTTGCAGCGTGATTTCGCGCCAGCGTGAAAGTGCGTGAGGGCGCAAGCAAAAGGATTCCGCTATATGCTCTACTTGACCCAGAAAGTATGCCTGAGCGATTTGTCCGGAAGACGAAAATTCCAGCGCCGGCGGAAATTTTGTTTCGCTGGCATGCCGAGCCCGGCGCGCTCGAGCGGCTCTCGCCGCCGTGGGAACCGGTTGAAGTGATCGAACGCGCGCCGGGAGTCCGCAACGGCGATCGCGGCGCTTTGCGCGTGCGGATGGGCCCACTGCGGCTGCGATGGGTGTTCGAACACCGCAATTACATCGAGGGGCGGCAATTTCAGGACGTGCAAATCAGCGGGCCGTTCAAGCACTGGGAGCACACGCACCGGTTTACGCCAGACGGTCCGGACGCTTGCTGGCTCGAGGACGAAATCGAATACGAATTTCGGTTGGGCGCTCTCGGACGATTATTCGCCGGGCGGATGGTTCGGAAGAAGCTCGAGCGGCTATTCGAATACCGGCACCGGATTACGGCGGAAGCAATGGCGAAACAGCAGGCGCCCCGCTAGTGAGAACTCAGTTGGTGGCGGATCGATGTGACCGTGATCGCTGTAAAAACGAAAGGCGTGAGTATGAGCACCACGAGAATGGCGGCGATGAGCCAGGACCAACGATTTGCAAAGTTGATCGTGTAGCCGATGCCGAAACGCTTGGGGACGAAGAGCGCGGGATCTTCACGGTTGAAATAAAAAACGCCGCCTTTCCATGCGCCGTCGGGAACAGGCTTTCTGCCTCGCGCGGTCACACGCGCGAAGTACGAGAGCAATCCGATGAGCGCAATCACGCCGACAAACACCCACAGAAATCCGGTCGGAATCGGATTGTCAGGCGACGACAAAATTATCGAGAACAATGCGTTCACGAGAGAATTCTAGCATCGCTTCGCAGTATCCGAGACACGCACTGGCATGGGATGCCGAAAAGTCTAGATTAACGTTGT
Organism: uncultured Acidobacteriota bacterium; assembly: GCA_963803835.1. Lineage (GTDB taxonomy): Bacteria > Acidobacteriota > Terriglobia > Acidiferrales > UBA7541 > Palsa-147. The sequence continues at coordinate 53,459 of CAWDOI010000015.1, forward strand.
GCGAGGAGGAAAATCCGGCGGAACGGGAAGAGAGTTTTGCCATTCGACTGCTTCGGAAACGCGCGCGAGGTTTTTTCGGCGTAAGAATCGAGGAAGTCGCGCTGCTCGGCTTCGTTGAGAGCATGAAGATAAGAGCGAAGCTGCGTGCCGCGAAAGAACTCGACGACAGGTCGATCGCCTGAAAGTTCGTGGACGTAGATCGTCTCCCAGATGTCGAGCTGCGACGCGAGCGGGCGAAGCCAGCGCCAGTATTCTTCTGCCGAATGCACTTTGAGTTGAGTGGCGAGCGGGACGAGGCGCGCGGCCCAGCGCGGATCGCGAGCGATTTCGAGAATCAGCAGGTGGCCGGCGCTCTCAACGTGATGCGGCATTTGCACCGCGAGAAATCCTCCAGTTCGCACCTGCTGCATAAGACTCGGCAAGAGACTCGAGTGGTTCGGTACCCACTGGAACGCGGCGTTGGAAAAGATCAAATCCGCGGGCTCTGGCGCGTGCCATGAGCTGACGTCAGCTTCGACCCAATCGAGATCCGGGAATTCGCTGCGCGCGTGGGCCAGCATTTCAGGTGAATTATCAATGCCAGAGATTTTTGCGTCAGGCCAGCGCTCTTGAAGCAGATTTGTAAGATGTCCCGTGCCGCATCCGAGGTCATACGCGCGGCTGCAATTTGTGAGGGGAATGCGTTGGAGCAGATCCATCGCCGGGCGAAACCGCTCGGCGGCGTACGCCAGATAGGTATTGGGATTCCATGTGGCCATGATTGCGCACCCTCGCGAGCGGCCAGCCAGTATGCCCGATGCAAATCGCGATGCCAATGCGGACATCTAATATTTCGAGTGACGGCAGAATTCTTGCGTGTTACAGAAGTCTGTAAGAAATTGAAACCCCTCACCATCGGCGAGGGAGTTGGTGTAAATTGGAGTTTCGTTCCCCGCCCGCCGGACTCGTCGGGTTGAATTGAGGGAGGCCCCGAAGGTGAACCCAACCAAACCATCCGCCACCGCAGCCGCCACGGCGCCGGAGCAGTCCGCAACCACGGGCCGCGATTCGCTATCCGTCACCGACAATCGCACTGGCAAAACGTACGAACTTCCGATCAAGCACGACACGATTCGCGCGATGGACTTGCGGCAAATCAAGGTGAACGCGGAAGATTTCGGGTTGATCAGCTACGATCCGGCATTCACAAACACGGCATCGTGCACCAGCCGGATCACTTACATTGACGGCGACGCCGGCATCCTGCAATACCGCGGCTATCCGATCGAAGAACTCGCGGAAAAAAGCACGTTCATCGAGACGGCGTATCTGATTCTCTACGGCGAATTGCCCACGCGCGATCAGCTGAGCGATTGGACGTACAACGTCACGCACCACACGTTCATTCACGAGAGCATCAAGAAATTTCTCGACGGCTTTCACTACGACGCGCACCCGATGGGCATGCTGATCTCGACGGTAGCGGCGCTCTCGACCTTTTATCCCGATGCGAAAGACATCTTCAATCCTGATTCGCGGCGGAAGCAGACGTACCGGCTGATCGGAAAAATGCCAACGCTTTCGGCGTTCGCTTACCGGCACAGCCTGGGAATGCCGTTCGCATATCCGGACAACGATCTGACCTACAGCGCGAATTTCTTGAACATGCTCTTCCGCACCACCGAGCTGAAATACCGCGCGAATCCGACGCTCGAGCACGCGCTCGATGTTCTCTTCATCCTGCACGCCGATCACGAGCAAAATTGCTCGTCAACGGCGATGCGCGGCGTGGGAAGCTCGCACGTGGACCCGTACTCCGCGATTGCGGCAGCGACGGCGGCGCTCTACGGCCCGTTGCACGGCGGCGCGAACGAAGCGGTGCTGCGCATGCTGACCGAGATCGGCTCGGTGAGCAAGGTGCCGGACTACATCAAGAGCGTGAAGGCCGGCGAGCACAAGCTGATGGGCTTCGGGCATCGCGTGTACAAGAACTGGGATCCGCGCGCGACGATCGTGAAGCACATCGCTTACGATGTCTTCGACGTGATGGGCCGCAACCCGATGATTGATATCGCGCTCGAATGCGAGCGAATCGCGCTCCAGGACGATTATTTCGTTTCGCGCAAGCTCTATCCGAACGTGGACTTCTACACGGGGCTGATTTACCAATCCATGGGCTTTCCGATGACGATGTTCCCTGTGCTCTTCGCGATTCCGCGCACGGCTGGCTGGATTGCGCAGTGGGAAGAAATGCTGCTCGACCCCGAGCAGAAAATCGCGCGGCCGCGGCAAGTTTACCTCGGCGCGCCAAAGCGCAGCTACGTTTCGATCGACAAGCGCAGTTAAGCTAAGATGTCTCGCGGCGGATTCGTCCTCAGGGGCATACCCTTCCATCCCTGAAACGCACCGGTTTTCGCAAATCGGTTGCAACTCCGCAGAATCTCTGGCACAAAGGCCTACAAACCTAGGGGTGGAGAGCCCGCAAATGAATATGGTGACCCGTCAATCCGGAGATGCAGCCATCGTCGACGTCGCGGGCGACATCACGCTCTACCACTCGCCGGAGCTGCGCAAGACGCTGTTGGATCTCATCAAGGTGAAGCGCACGCCGCGCGTGATCGTGAACATGACGCAAGTTCCGTATATCGATAGCGCGGGCATCGCTTCGCTGATTGAAGCGCTGAAAGCCTCGCGCGATGCCAAGACGAGTTTCGCGCTATACGGCCTCAGCCCGGTCGCGCGAGAAGTTCTCGAACTGACGCACTTGACGAAGGTATTCGAGATTTACGACGCCGAATCTGCGGCGGTTGCAGGGAAGCAATAGATTCCGCCTGAGCCCGGCGGCGATTCGCGCTTCATTTCTCTTGAACCGCTGACTCCCGATCCAGGCACAAATCCTGATGGCATTCGTGGAGACTATCGGCCGCTCGACGATTGACGGGCTGGCCTACGTCGGACAACTCGCGCGGCTCACGGGCCGCGCCGCTCGCGATATTTTCGTCACGCCCCCGCAGGGCCGCGGCTTGCGTTACCGGCGTGCCGTGCATCAAGCGATGGCTGTCGGCGTCGAGTCCATCCCGATTCTTTCGCTCATCACGTTCTTCATCGGAGTAATTCTGGCGTTGCAATCCGCGTACGAACTGCGAAGGTTCGGTGCGCTCGATCTCGTCGCCACCGCCGTGGCGATTTCGCTGACACGCGAACTGGGACCGCTGATGACGGCGATCGTGGTGATCGGGCGCTCGGGTTCGGCATTCGCCGCGGAAATCGGAACGATGAAGGTGAGTGAAGAGATTGACGCGCTGGAAACAATGGCACTCGATCCCGTGCGATTTCTCGTCGCGCCAAAGCTAGTGGCCATGCTGCTGATGATGCCTTGTCTCACGACGTGGGCCGACTTCATGGGAATTACCGGCGGCGCGCTTTTTGGCGTGACGAGCGCCGGATTCACGTTTTCCAGCTATTTTCATGCGACGCTGAATTCTCTTCTGATTCGAGACATCGTGTCGGGACTCATCAAGAGCGTGATGTTCGGCCTGGTAATCACGACCGTCGGGTGCCAGGAAGGATTTCTCACCGGGCTTGGGTCCGAGCAGGTGGGGCGCTCGACGACAACAGCAGTGGTGAAATCCATTTTTCTGGTCATCGTGGTTGACTTCATTTTTACAGCGCTTTTCTACGTGACGGGCCCGGCTTAGATGACCAGACGCGCAAACTGGAATCGCAAATATGGATCGTAACTCCCCACAAGGGCCCTGCGGCATTTCGGTCCGCGATCTGCGCGTCCGCTACGGAGAACGTGAAATTCTTCACGGGATCAGTTTCGAGGTACAGCCCGGCGAGACGCTCGTAATTCTCGGCGGCTCGGGATCGGGCAAGAGCACTTTGCTGCGTACGCTTGTGGGTCTCGAACGAGTGGCGAGCGGCGAAGTGTGGATCGGCGGCAAGAATCTCGCGACGATATCAGCGGACGAACTCGACGATTTGCGAAAGACGATGGGAATGTCGTTTCAGGGCGGCGCGCTATTCGGCTCGATGACCGTCGGCGAAAACGTTTCACTGCCGCTTCGCGAGCATAGCCCGCTCGACCCATCCACGATCGAAATCGTGGTGCGATTGAAGCTCGAGCAGGTGGGGCTTTCCGGATACGAAGACTACATGCCCGCGCAGTTGAGCGGCGGAATGAAGAAGCGCGCCGCGGTTGCCCGCGCTCTCGCCATGGACCCGCAAATTCTTTTTTTCGATGAACCGTCCGCGGGACTCGACCCGATTATCGCGGCTGGGATCGACGACCTCATCCTGAAATTGAAAAAGGTGTTCAAGATGACGATCGTCGTGGTCACGCACGAGTTGGCGAGCGCCTTCTTGATCGCCGACCGGATGGTCCTGATCGATCGCGGCGTGATCGTCGCGAGCGGAACGAAAGAAGAGATGCAATCGAGCACGCAGCCGCGCGTGCGGCAGTTCTTCGACCGCATCCCCGAACCGGAATTGGAAGATGAAATGAGCTACCTGCAAATGCTCATCGGCGAGGAGCCGACGGAACGCCGCTGAGCAAGGCGGCGGTTGCGGCGTGGTATACTGCCGCACCTTTAAGGCGGCGGACGGGCTTTCCGAGTTCGCTGCTCCAGGCGCAAGAGGGTGTGATGGATTCGAAACGCGAGCAAACGCTCGTCGGTCTCTTCGTTCTGATTGCCGTTGGACTGCTGATCGCCGCCGTGTTCTCGATTTCTGGAATCCTCGGCAATCGCGGAACGGAATATCGCGCGTACTTCAAGAACGCGGGCGGTCTTGGACCCGGCACTCAGGTGCGTTACGCAGGCGGCCCACCCCAGGGACGCGTGATCAAGGTGACGAGCGATCCTCAAAATCCGGCGAGAATGGTGATTGTTTTCCGCGTGAACCCAAGCGTTCCGGTGAAATCGGACAGCGTCGCGAAAATTGCGAGCTTGAGCGCGCTTGGAGATTACTTCCTTGAAATCGAGCCAGGCAGCGCGGGAGCGCCGGCGGCAGCGCCCGGCAGCACCCTCAAATCGCTCGATTTCGTCGCGCTCGATCAAATCGAATCCGAAATCGCCGACCTCGGGCCGCAGGCGACGCAACTTCTTCAGAGCCTCAACGCGCGCGTGAACGAGCTTCAAGAAACGATCGCGCGCGTGAACGATATCCTAAACAAGGAAAACCGGGGCAACCTCTCGGCATCGCTCGCCCACATCAACGGCCTTCTCGCGGAAGACCGGCCGGTGATCCATTCGACGCTCAAGCATCTGGACGCCGTGAGCGCCAAGGCCGAGCCGCTGCTCGACGACTTCAAAAAGACGGTGGCGCAGGCGAATGACGCCATCTCGCACATCGACGCGACGCTGATGGAGAACAGGCCCGATCTGCGTGAGTCGATCAAGAAGCTGCACGAGGCGCTGATTTCCGTCGCGGCCCTCGCCGATCAGCTCGACCACACGCTGAACGCCAACGGCGAAGACATTGACGAAGTGCTCGAAAACGTGCGGCTCATCACCGAGAACCTGAAGGAATTCACGGACACGATCAAGGAGAGGCCGTCATCGCTAATTCGGTCTTCATCGCCGAAAGAGCACCGGCCCGGAGACGGAGAAAAACCGTGAGCGGCGTCGCACTGAAACGCAATCCACGCTTCGCGCGGCTCGATTCGACGCGACTTGAGCGGACGAGCGCGAAGCGCTGCACATCTATCGTCTCCGCGGCAACGCTTGTGGCTTGCCTCATTCTCTCGGCCTGCGGCGCGGTCAGGCCCACGAAGTATTACAGGCTCGATATCGCCCCAGGCAGCTCGCTGTCCGGAAGCTCGCCGTTTCCTGTGACGCTCATTCTCGGACAGATTTCCGCACCGGAACTCTTCCGCGACGACCGCTTGGTCTATGGCACCAGTTCGGTGCAAATGGGAACCTACGACAATCAGCGCTGGGCCGAAGCTCCGACGGAAATGCTCGAGAACATGCTCCTCGCTTCGCTGCGCGCTTCTGGACAATACCGCACGGTCGAACGCATTTCGAGCAACGCACGCGGCGATTACGTCTTGCGCGGGCATCTTTCCGCGTTTGAAGAATTGGATTCGCCGCAGGTAGCGGCGCGATTTGCGCTCGAATTGGAATTGTTCGATCGGAAATCGGGCACGGTCGTATGGACGCAGTCGTATGCGCACGATGAGCCGGCGGGCGCCAAAAACGTGACGGCGGTTGTCGAAGCGCTGCAAACGAACGTGCGCTCCGGATTACAGCAATTGACCAGCTCCCTCAATCAATACTTCGCATCGCAAGCGGCACACTAGAATCCACATCAAAAATTGCGGGGGCTCTCTGAGGCAGGCGAGTTCTTAAGTGCCCGCGCTATGCAGGACGCGAAGATTCTCGCTTACAGATCGCTTGTATTCAAATAATCGGGTTGACACTCTCCGTTGTCCCGTGATATTTCGAGCGTAATCGTGCTTCGACGAGTCAGTCGAGGCATTCGGATCCCACCGGACAGAGAGGCCAAGTTTCGACGGGATCCAACCAGCAACACCCCACCCCGGGGGGTGGTAGCCGAAAGGCTGTCACCTCCCGTTTTTATTTCAGCTCGTATCTAGTCGTCGAAGAAAAGTCGCCCGCCATATCCGCACTCATCCTGCTGTGGTACGGAGTCTTGGCGGGAGTATAATGCGCGCGGGTTGATCTCAGGGTACTTGCCCTGTACCGAGGAGACACCTATGGGATTGCAGTTTTGCATTCGCCGCCATGAAGACGTAGTAATCCTCGACCTTCGCGGTCGCGTCACGATCGGCCACAGCAACGACGAGCTGAGCCGCGAGTTGCGCTCGCTGGCGGACAACGAAGCACGCAAAATTCTCGTAAACCTCAACGACGTTCCTCAGCTCGACAGCTCCGGAATAAGCACGATCGTGCGGACGTTCGTAACGCTGCGGCGCGCAGGTGGAAGCCTGAAGCTCTTGCGGCCGACGGGGCACGTATTCGAAGTTCTCGATATGACTCATCTTCTCCAAACGATTCCAACCTTCGACGACGAGAACAAAGCGCTCGAAAGTTTCCGCGAAGCGACGCCATGAGCCTGCGCATTTCCGTTAGCCTTCTCGCGGCGATGGCCTGCCTCGCAAGCCCATCTGTATCCCACGCCCAGAGTCCTGGCATGGCAAAGCTTGCCGAGCAGGCCGGACACAAGATTTCAGGCGAGGAATGGAAAGCTGTTGTTGTCTGGGACTTTTCGGATCAAGCGGGGAAATATTCGAAGCTTGGAGTCGCACTCGCCGACGAGTTTTCCGCGACACTCTCGAATTCGCATCCGAAGTTTGATGTGATCGAGCGCTCGCGTATCGCTGAACTCGCGGCCGAAGAAAAATTGGATCCGAAGGCCGCGAGCAACCCGATTATTATCGGATGGATGGCAAAAAAGCTGGGTGCCAATGGCATAATTTTTGGAGGCACTGAGGCTTCCAGCGATGGGGTCTACCTGGAGCTCTCGCTTTCGAAGGTTTCGGATGCGAAGCCCACCAAGAAAAGCTTTCGAGACGACATTACGTTAACGGATGAACAAAAGGCGTTGCTCGACAAGCCCCGCGGAGATCCGTGGAAGCCGGCCAGAATTACGGCGGCCAGAAATTACGTGAAGCCCCCGCAGTGCACCTATTGCCCTCCCGCGCCATTCTCTGATGAAGCAAGACGCCTGAAGCTTGGGGGTGTCGTCATCGTGCTCGCGGACGTCTCCGAAGAGGGTGAAGTCACGAACGTGCAACTCGTACAAGGCCTTCCGTTTGGTCTAAATGAAACGGCGATGGAAACCATCCGAACGTGGAAGTTCAAGCCCGCCGTCGGACGCGATGACAACCCGGTCGCCGCGAGCGTGCCGATCGAAGTGAGTTTCCACCTCTATTAGCCGCTCACACGTTCTTTTTTCAGTTCGGCGAGTGCGATTTTCGGCAGCATGCACACCCTGCGATCCTATATCGATTGAGGTAAATGCCATGCGATCACTCTGCGTGATTTCCCTGCTGGCGACCGTTGGTTCCGTCGTCGGCCCGTGTGCAGTTGGGCAGACAAGAGTACAATCGCTTCATGATGACGTCCGCGAACTCTATAGCCGTAGCGAAAACGTTCGTGCTGACGCCGCGAGTAGACTGATCGACGCTGGTCCCACGGCGATTCCTATACTGTTGCCGGTATTGTGCGACCAGTCTAAACCCAACTTCGATGTGGCGTGGAAGCCCGCTGCCAAAGCCCTCGGGGAATTGAAGGCAGAAGCCGCAGCACCCTGCCTCGTTCAATTGCTGGCCCTCGGCGACGTGAGTCTAAGCGTCTTCAAGCCCGAGAAAACCATCTTTGACTACGAGCCTGCTTTCGCCGCGCTAGTCCAGATTGGAGAACCGGGTGTTCCGGCGATCGCAAGATCTCTCCCCTCTTTGCATCCTGATAAGGCTTATTTGGCGTTGCGAGTCTTGCGGGTGATTAACACGACTAGCGCGAAGGCTGCGGTAGAAAATTACATACGATTACTTGAGAACCAAACTAGGCTCGCGAGGAATGTACTTAATGACTTTCAATATGGGCCTGGTCTGACGAGATAACGGCGGGTGGCCAAGGTTTAGATGTCGCCCAGCGGTTAGGGGTGCCGCATGGTTCGACGCGTGAAGCGTGTGGGTTTTGGCTTTCCGCTGTCGAATGGATCACCGCGAGCCCCCTCTTGCTCGTGGAATGGACTGAACACCAACCACTGACCCTTCCAAAACCGAAGGGTCAGGCACCCGACAAGTCAAAACCAGTCACTCAGCGCAGACGTGCCGCAGTGACATGATCCGACCGTGAGCGGCGGTCAACAGGAACGACATGATAGGCTTGGCCACCCGCCAATCGCCTGAGTTCTCATAGGAGAAAGTATGAGTTGGCCATATCTGAAATGGTGGCACTGGTTGCTACTTGGAGCCGTATTCTGTGTGACTGGCATTTTCGTAGGTCCAATGGCAATACGTCATGGGCGTGCAACATTCGTGAATTTGATAGCGTGCATCCTCGCCTGGACTGTTTCGAGCGTGTGCTGTGTAATGGCATTGGTGCGTTTTGTGAAGCTGCTCTGGTCTCTGAGGAACTCAAGACTGCCAACATCACCCGCGCGCTAAACTGCGCGACTACATCGCAAGTCGGCCGAAGCGTCTGAGAAGAGACAGGTGGGTTCGCTTACTACGTCCAACCGACGTTGCGCCTAGACGGCGGGTGGCACACCACAAACTTGGATTCGATTTTGACTGTTTTGACGTTCAAGGGTGCGGGTCTTGACTTTCTTTCGTTTGAAGTGAAATCCGCGGAGTTTGGAACTCATTTCGCACGTCGCACACCTAAAGAACCGCACCCTTACAAACCAAAGGGATGCGGTGCCCGGCGAAATCGCATTCCGCCCTCGTTCAACGGGTACTGGACCTCTTACATCACCAGTCATTTACGCTATCGGTAACCATCTGCTAGGGTGATCGCGGAGTTATGGCTGAAAATTCATTTGCGGGAGAGAAGCGATGGCAGCGAAGGCCAACAGAATGCCATTTCTAATCGGTACACCAAAACGATTAGAAATCGCTGTAACTCCAAGAAAACAATTATCGCGGGTCATCTCTAATCGGTACAAAAATGGGGGGCTATAAATCGCGAAAATAACGGCGGCATCCCCGATGGCGGGTCGCTAGGCCTTAGATGCCGCTCAGCTGTTAGGGGTGCCGCATGGCTCGACGTGTGATGCGTGCGGGTGTCGATCAGGCGTTTTTCTTCAGTTCGTTGAGCACGAGCTTCGCGACTTCCTTCAGCGTGTCGAAGACTCCCTGTCCGGTGATGGCAACTCCTTCGAGCACAGGCTCGTCCTTCACCATGAGCTGTTTCCTCAGCTCATCCACCGGCAGGATATTCGGAAGATCGCGCTTATTGAGCTGGAGCACGTAGGGAATCGTGTTGAAGTCGATGTTGTGATCGCGGAGATGCTCGCGAAGGTTATCGAGCGTCTCGAGATTCGCGTCGAGCCGCTCTTCCTGCGAATCCGCGACGAAGACGACTCCATCGGCGCTTTTCAGAATGAGACGGCGGCTGGCTTCATAAAACACCTGCCCGGGAACCGTGTAGAGGTGAAAGCGCGTTTTGAATCCGCGCACCGTGCCGAGGTCGAGCGGCAGGAAATCGAAAAACAGCGTGCGATCGGTTTCCGTCGCCAGTGAAACCATTTTCCCTTTTTGATTTGAGCCCGTATGCTCGTAGATCCACTGCAGATTGGCCGTCTTCCCGCCCAATCCGGGACCGTAATAAACGAGCTTGCAGTTGATTTCCCGCGCGGGAAAATTGATAAACGGCACGATTTCCTCAGAATTTAGTAGGCTCGACCTTTATAGCACACCGCTCGGCCACGGGCCAACGCGCCCCATCCCCTTCGCTTCTCAATAGATAATGCCGATTGCGCCACAGTTCGACGGGTGACCCAAATCCGTCAAGGCCCGTGACGAATCACGCTCACTGGGATCGTACCGCCGGGACTGAGATGCTCGCTACTGCACGGCGGTTTACTGACGGCTGGCCTCGGCATCCGTCTGAGTCCCGAACGACGAGCCCGCAGGAACTTGGCGATAATCGCGGTACCACGGAGCATGGTAGCGCATCAGGTTGGCAAATCCGCGGCACGGGTTCAGAAAGGACATCGAAAACAGATAAAACGGATTCGAGGTCTTTTGGTCTAGGCGGCGGATGATTTCTTTATCCGCGAGATCTTCCCCGATGGCCCAGACCCAGCCGCCAATCGGCGTCACCACGAGACCCACCGAGCCGGTGCCATTCGTCCACTTCTTCGCGTCGTGATCGAAATACACATGCTGCCCCGTGTTGCCGAAAGAGGCTTCGCTGACCGGCCCCAGTTTCCACTGCGCGCTATAAATGGTCGACCACAGGAGCGCCCAAAGCCGCGAGTGCCAATACGCTTTCGAGTTTTCGAATTGGAGCGTTTTCCCGCGAGGATCGTTCTGGACGAAAATATCCATCGAAATCGCGCCCATGATGGGATGGCCAACGTAGTCGTCGAGAATGGGGTTCGAATCGTTCCAGCGGCTGAATCGGAATCCGGCGTCGGCTTGCATCCAGTCCTGAAACCAATGGCCGTGCGTGGTCGCGTACCAGATCCATTTGTTTGTGGTGAGATTCCACACTTCCTCGACTGTAAGATCTTCGGCCTGCTCGAGCAGCGCAGGTCTCCAGTGGAACTTGCACGACTTGCCATCGAGTTCGCCCGCGGCGCATTTCTGGCTAATATGCAGCTCTTCCTCGGAGCGAAGCTTGCGCACATGAACTTCAGCAGGGGCTGCGCTCGCGAACGAAGCGGCGGCATCGAATGCGACCTTCGGTTTCGCGGGTTGAAACAGAAAATTGTTGTCGCGCGATTGCCAAACGGGAATGAGGATATCCGCAGGATGCGAATTCCCCACAGTTTGCGCGCGCACTGGAAGCGAAGCGCACCCCAGTAAGAAGGCCAAACTTGTTAGAAAACGCAGTTTCATCAGAGATTCCCAGCCAATATTCAATCCGGCTGAACCGAGCGAGCCACAGAAGCAAGTACCCCAGGTTGCAAGGCATTATAGGAGACGCGAAATCGTTCTCCAAGCATGAAGGCGAGCACGCGTGGGCAAAACGCTAATCCAGGCTTCCGAATTCATGGCACTCCGCGCTAGGGCTCCCGCTTCTCCCATTCGGCTCTCAGCAACTCGTAGAGGAGTATGATGCGGCCGCGGCCGGGAATCTCCTCCTGACTTACGTATTTGAACCCGAACTTCCGCAAAATGTGCTCCGAGGCATCATTCCCCTTTTCCACGTCAGCCAATAGCCGCTCCGAGCGCGCGCGAGTAAATGCGACCTCGATGAAAGCCTTGGCGGCCTCCGAAGCAATGCCTCTTCCCCAATAAGGACGCGCGAGAATGTATCCGAGATTTGTCTCTGTCTCGTTTTTTCCAGCGCGAATGCCGCAAGCTCCTATGTACTTTGCGTCTTCCTTGAAAATAGTCGCCCAGAGGCCGAACATTTTTGTTGGCCGTCCGAGATACTCGCCTCGAAAACGACTCTGCGCCTTTTCGAGAGGCCAAGCCTGCCCTCCCATGTAACGCCGGACCTCGGGGTCCGTGTGCATGGCAATGAAATCGGCCTCATCCCGTGGCTCGTGCGAACGAAAGAGCAATCGTTCTGTCTCGAGAAAAATCATGGTGTCGCGATCGTTATCGTACACGTCTCTAGCCCGTTTGACCGTTTCGCTCCAGGGCCGCTATAATCGTCGTTCCCGCTTGGCCCCGAACGCCGCTGTAGGGGTGGGCGCTGAGCGTGCCTTTGGTGGCCCTGCTGCTGGCCCAAGCCCGCTGAATGCGGAATAATCCTTCGAAAGAATCAGGAGTAAGTCATGGTCAAGGCAACACAGCTGCGCCCAGGAATGATCATCCGTCACGAGGGCGAGCTCTATACGATTTTCAGCGTCGATCACCGGACTCCGGGAAATAAGCGCGGCTCGATGCAAACGAGGATGCGCAGCCTGCGCACGGGTTCTATGCTGGATTTCAGGTTCCGCGCTGAAGAAACCGTCGAACGCGCCATTCTGGATGACATCCAATTCGAGTATCTCTACGCCGACGGCGACATTTACCACTTCATGAATTCCGAGAACTACGAGCAACTCTCGCTGCAGAAGGAAATCCTCGGCGACGCGGTGAATTATCTGATCCCGAACATGCCGGTGAAGCTTGAGTTCTACGAGGGAAAAGCGATGGGAATCCTGCTGCCGGATACCGTTGACCTCAAAGTTGTGGACACCGAGCCGAGCATCCAGAAAGCAACGGCCAGCGCGGTGATGAAGTCGGCAAAGCTCGAGACAGGGCTCATCATCAACGTTCCGCCATTCGTCGGCAATGGCGACATGGTGAAAGTGGACACCGCCGAGGCCCGCTACATTCAGCGCGTGCAGTAACGAATGAGTAGCCCAGCTCAGCCGCGCCGAGCTGTCGCCGGTGCTGCCTTAAAAATTCAGATTGCCGCGGAAGATTTCTGCGTGAAGACCCGCCGGAAAATTGCATCCACGTATCGCAATTGACGGCTAAGTTCGAAAGTGTGCGCGAGAGCTTTCGCATCGAGAAATTTCGCGATAACGGAATCGGCGGCAACGCGGTCGCGGAAGCTGGTTTCCGATTCCCACGCGGCCATCGCGTGCGCTTGGATCGTCTTGTAGGCATCTTCGTGCGGCATTCCGTGCTCGATTAAGTCCTGCAAGAGCTGCCCGGAAAAGACGAGCCCCTGGGTCGCATCCAGATTGCGTCGCATCCGCTCGGGAAACACTTTCATGTTCCCGACGATATCCGCCATTCGCGCCAGCATGTAATCCACTAGTGTCGTGGAATCCGGAAGAATAATTCGCTCGACCGAACTGTGGGAAATGTCCCGCTCGTGCCACAGCGCGATATCTTCCGTGGCCGCCACGGCATTCCCGCGAACCACACGCGCCAGGCCGCAAATCTGCTCGCAGCCCACCGGATTTCGCTTGTGCGGCATCGCCGAACTGCCGCGCTGCTCTCCGCCAAATGGCTCTTCGGCTTCGCGAACTTCTGTGCGCTGCAAGTGCCGGATCTCCGTCGCAATCCGCTCAAGCGACGCCGCGAGTATCGCGAGCGTCCCCGCATACTCGGCGTGGCGGTCCCGCTCGATCACTTGCGACGTAATTGGCGCGACGTCGAGGCCGAGTTTGCGGCAGATTTTCTCTTCGATTTCCGGCCCTAAATGGGAACAATTTCCCACTGCACCGGAAATTTTCCCTACGGCCAGCTGTTTCGCTGCGGTACGGAAGCGCTCGAGATCGCGGCGATTCTCGGCCCACCAGTTGGCCACTTTCAGCCCGAAAGTGATCGGTTCGGCATGAATGCCGTGCGTCCGGCCGATTTCAGGAGTGTCCTTGAACTCGTACGCGCGGCGCTCAAGGATTTCGCCCATGCGTTCGAGGCCAGCGTCGATCAGCCGCGAGGCATCGCGCAATACGAGCGCTTGTGACGTGTCCACGACGTCATTCGACGTCAACCCATAGTGCAGCCAGCGCGCGGTCTCAGGATCGCCAATTGACTCGCCAACGGCCATTGTAAAGGCAATCACGTCGTGGCGCACACGCGCCTCGTGCTCGTGGATTCGCGCGACATCCACGCGCGCGCGTTCTCGCAATCGTGCAGCTGCTTCGCGGGGCACAACGCCGGCTTCCGCCAGCGCTTCGGTGGCAGCCAGTTCCACTTCGAGCCATTTCTGGAAGCGGTTTTCGTCGCTCCAGACGCGGCCCATCTCAGCGCGCGTATAACGTGGAATCAATTCGCGGTCCTTTCCAGAAACCCTACGATATCAAATCGAATGCGTGAAAAGCGGGAGGAACTTCCCTGTCACATGATAGCTGAATGGCGGAAGAATTGGCAGCGCGGCGGGGGATCGAATCGGCAGACCTGCGCGCGGCGGGGTCTTATGGAATCTCGCGCAAGGCCGGCAAGCCGGACGTCTCTCGAGGACGGGAGAGACGCGGCTTGGAAGATTGCTAGGCTGTCAGAAGACGGCCGAGAGGCCGCACGATGTGGCTGCCGCGACGATCGAGCGGTGCCACCGGACGATTTGTCGGAACCAAGGCCGGACTGCCGGCCAGGGAGTCCTGCGTCATCGCCTGTTCGTGTGGTGAACTGCCATTCGCAAACAAGGCTGGCGTCTTGCGGATCAATTCCATGCGGCTACGCACTTTGAATTTCACAAAGAGCGATGACACATGAAACTTTACCGTGCGCTCTGAAATGCTGAGACGCGACGCGATTTCCTTGTTCGCGAGATTTTCTAGAACGCCGTTGAGGACTTCTTTCTCACGGCGGCTGAGCCCAACCGGGGACGCGATGGCGCGGCCTGCATCCAGTAGCTGGCGAGCCTTCGAAGTCACGCGCTCGAATAGGCTGCTCGCGGCCTTGACCATCACTTGATAATCGGTTGGAGCTTCGCCCCGCACCAGACAGTGCATTGCGAGGAGGCTAGCGGCTTCTTCCATCGGAAGCACGCCGTCGGTGCCGGCTCGTACCTGGAATCGCGCGGCGCCCGTCTCTTTTTCGCAGAATACATACACTTGAGGAGTGCAGGAGTTGGACTGAAACTGGCGGTTAACGATTGAAGCAGCAGCTTTGCGAGTCTTTTTCAGGGCGACCTCCCTGCTGCCGAGATTTAGTAGCGAGGGGAACAAAGTCGAGGATAGCAGCGCCCTTTCCTACCTTGAGGCGGAGTGTTCGCTCAACCGCAGTTCCTGTCCAAACCTGCATTCTGTCGACATGCAGATTTCGAAAGTGTATCGACCCCCACGGACGACACCGAACCGCGATAGGTACTAGAGCAATCCTAGTACCAGAATTGTCAAAACGAGAAGAAAATGAAAGCTGCTGAAATAAGGGCATTTACGATGGCGTCTACAGGGTATACCGGATTGAAACGCGTGTAGAGATTACTTCTCACTAGAAGTTTTTCCATTGCAGTAAATCTTCCACATGCCACCGCGCTGTGGAAATCGAGTGTTGGTTTTACCGAAGATTGCTTGAGCCGATTGCTCGCCAACTGCTGATCGATTCTCCAATGATTGCTCACTGATCGAACGATCGCGAAGTACTAAAGTACTAGAGAAGAAGCGGACCGAGCGGTGTGCGTTGCGATGCGAGCAACAATTCGCCGCGAAATGCACATTCAGTTGGGCGACGGTTCAATCCTTCCTCCGCGGAAATGCGCGCGAGATCAGGAGTGTTGTTCTGCTCGGAGAGATGCGCGAGGACAATGTAGCGCGGCCGTCCGTCGAAGAGTTCCGGATCCGCAAGGAATTCGCTCACCACCGTATTCGAGAGATGACCAGTGCGGCTCATCACGCGCTGCTTGATGTACCACGGATACGGGCCGACCTTGAGCATATCGAGATCGTGATTCGATTCCAAAATCAGGCAATCGGATTCGCGCAGATGATGCTTCACCAATTCGGGGAGATAACCGAGATCGGTAACAATCGCGACCTTGATTCCATTCGCGCGAAACGTGTACCCCACAGGATCGGCGGCGTCATGCGGAATCGCGAATGCTGAAATTTCGATATCGCCGATCGTGAAGACGTCTCCGGCGCGAATGTGCTCGACGCGCGACAGTTTCTTGCTTGCGCTCTCGGGAAGAATTTTGCGAATTTCCCGGTGTGTCGATTCGGTGAGATACGCCGTGGCGTGCCACTGATGGCTGATCTGCGGAAGGCCGCAAGTGTGATCGGAATGCTCGTGGGAAATCAGGATGCCGTCAAGCCGCTCGGGGGCAATGCTCGCGGCTTCCATTCGCCGGAGAAGTTCTTTGCGATTGATTCCAGCGTCGATAAGGAGGCAGGTGCTCTCCGTTTGCAGCAACGTTGCGTTGCCCGCACTGCCGGACGCCAGAATGGAAACTCGGAACGAGATGCCGAACCTCACGGGCGAGATATGAAACACGCCCGCCGAGGATAATCGCAAACTGCCGCGCGTGCGTCAATCCTGTTCGTGGTGCTAGCAGTGAGTTTTCGATAAGCGCGTCTGTTCTAGTTTTTTATCGGCGCGCCAGCGTTTGGCTTTGCTCTTAGCGCGTCGAAGCACAGCATCGCAGCCGCGACGAAAAACATAGCAGGGACGAGATATCGGGGCAGCCCGATAGCAGATTTCGCGTAACCCAAATAGAACAGAATTCCAGCGAGCGCGAATGCTACAGCGGCCATGAGCTTTGCCTTGCTATTTATGCGCATCGATCCACCATAGGTCCATTAGCTAACAATTTTCCTCCTACTCAGCCTGCCCGATCCACGCCCCGAATGGTTCCATGGATATCTCGTTGGCGTCAACCTGACTAGGGGCAGCGAATGACGACAGCAGCGTCCTCAGCGACTTGGCGTTCACGCCCTTCGATGCGAGATTGAAATTCACTTTACGCGCCTCACCGCTCATATTCAGGATCACGAGAACGTTCTGCCCCTTGTAGCTGCGCACGTAGGAAAGCACATTCGGATCGTCTTCGTTCAACGCAATGTATTTGCCTTCCAATAGCGCTTTGTTCGTATGCCGCAGCAACAACAATTGCCGGTAATAATTGAGAATCGAGTTTGGATCCTTCTTCTCGGTTTCGACATTGTAGCTCTTGTAACGGCTGTCCACCGGCAACCACGGCGCCACGGTGCTGAACCCTGCGTGTGCGCCGTCATTCCACTGCATCGGAGTGCGTTCGCCGTCGCGGCCCTTCTCTTTTGGCCAGCCGAGTTTCCCCATCGAATCTTTTACGTCTTCCGGCCGTTTTGGATCGTTATTTTCCATGCCGATTTCTTCGCCGTAGTACATCACGGCCGTGCCGCGCAGCGTCAGATAGAGTGACGCCATGAGTTTCGCGATCTGATCGTTGTGCTGCCCATCGCCATAACGATCGTAGACGCGGCGAATATCGTGGTTGCTCAGAACGTAGACCGGCCAGCCGCCCGAACCCTCCACCCACTCGATTTGCTTCCGGAAATCCGGCGGCGAGAGCTTGTTGATCATCGTGAACATGAAATCCATCGGCATGTTCACTTCGTCGCCGCGCTCGCCGTAATACCGCCTGAGTTGCGCGATGTCGCTGGTCCATGTCTCGCCGATTAGCACTGCGTTGTATTCGTCCGCCACCTTGCGCAGCCGCTGTAAGACGCCGTGGAGTTCCGGCTGGTTCTTGTCGTAAATTTCGCGCTCGACCGGATCGGCGAAGGCATTCTTCTCATTCCCTACGACGGGATTGTCGCGAAACTGCGAATCCACGTACATCACGTCGACGGCATCCAGCCGAAACCCGGCGACGCCGCGCTTGTACCACCATCGCGTCACGTCGAACATGCTCTTTTCAACTTCGGGATTTCTCCAATTCAGATTCGGCTGCGGAGGATAAAAATAGTGGTAATACCATTGGCCGGACGCCGGATCGTATTTCCAAGCAGAGCCGCCAAAGTTGGAGGTCCAATTATTCGGCGGCTGGCCAGGAGCCTTGCCGTCCCGCCAGATGTACCAGTCTCTTTTTGCGTTGGTCCGCGAAGATTTCGACTCTTGAAACCATTTATTTTGATCGGAGGTATACGTCATCACGAAATCGAGCAGCACGCGAATATTTCGCGGCTTCGATTCAGCAAGTAACGCGTCCATGTCCTTGAGCGTGCCGTAGTCTGGGTTTACGCCGTAGTAGTCGGAGATGTCGTAGCCCCAATCGACTTGCGGAGAAGGAAACATCGGCGCGATCCAGATCGCATCCACGCCCAGCCAGCGCAAATAATCGAGCTTCGAGGTGATTCCGGGAATGTCTCCCATGCCGTCATTGTTGCTGTCCGCAAAACTGCGCGGATAAATCTCATAAAAAACCGCGTGCTGCCACCATGCGTGCCCCTCTTCATCGACCGTGCTCTTCTGCGCCCAAGCCGCCGAACCCAGCGAAAGGAAAAACAGAATCGCACCGCGCAAGACGCGTCCACACATGGCAGAACTCCTCGCCCAATTAAACTAGCGGATAAACTACTAGACAAATTGCGTTGTGGCTACCCAGGCGTATCTGGGCACTTTGAAGTTTATTGGTGGTCAGCAGGCGAGATCGGCTGGCGTCAGCTTGAAATCATCAATGGGGCCGAGGACTGTCGCGGCAATGCGCCCGGGGCGGAAGAATTCCTGCGCGACATTCTGAATATCCTCGCGCGTGACGGATTCGAGCTGAGAAATCATCTCGTCGATCGAGAAGAATCGGCCGAAATAAAGATAGTGCCGCGCGATGTGGCCCATTCGCGAGCCGGTGGACTCCAGCGAAAGCAGCAGCGCGCCCTTCAAATGATCTTTCGCGCGGCGCAACTCTTCTTCCGAAACAAGCTCCTCTTTCAAGCTGCGGAATTCCGCGAGCACCGATTGAATGAGCCCCGAAGTCTTATCCGCGGCCGTGGCGCTATAAACCGAGAGCATCCCCGTGTCGCGGTAAGGATTCATCTCGCTGAAAATCGAATAAGCGAGTCCCTGCTTTTCGCGAATGTTCTGAAAAAGCCGCGAAGACATTCCACCGCCGAGGAGGCTATTCAACAGCGAAGCCGCAAACCGCCGCTTATCGGCCATCGGAAACGCCGCCACTCCCAGGCAAAGATGGACCTGCTCGAGCTCGCGTTTCGCGCGCAGAGTGATGCGCGGCTCGGCAGAAGGCGCTGTCTCGGGATATCCGTTTGCGGATGGCTTGCGATCGTTGAAGCGCGCGCCCACAAGATCGAGAAGTTGCGCGTGCGTCAGATTCCCCGCCGCCGTGATCACGATGTGGTTCGGCGCATACCAGCGTCCGAACCAATCGCGCAGTTTTGACCTGTCGAAGCCGCCCACCGTCTCGGCGGTTCCCAGAATCGGTTTCCCAAGCGCCTGCTTGTACCAGAAATTTTCCGAGAATAGCTCGTGGACCAAATCTTCGGGATTGTCCAGCGCCATCTTGATTTCTTCGAGGATCACAGATTTTTCGCGCGTAATTTCTTCCTCGGCAAACTGCGGCGCGAGAACCAGATCGGCGAGGATGTCGAACGCGGCGGGCAGATGCTCGTCAATGATCCGCGTGTTGAAGCACACCTGCTCCTTCGAGGTGAAGGCATCGAGCATCCCGCCGATGCGATCGGCTTCGCGGGCGATGTCTTCCGCCGTGCGCCGCTCCGTACCCTTGAACACCATATGCTCGATGAAATGCGAGATGCCGTTGAGTTCGCCGGGTTCGCGGCGCGAGCCGTGCAGGAGCCATATACCTACGGCGACCGACCGGACATGCGGCATTTGTTCGCTGATTACGACGAGCCCGTTCGATAGCGTGGTCTTTTCGATGTTGCGAGTAGTATCAATCATTTAATCTATTGATTGTGACACGCACGCGACGGAATGTCATATCGCAGCGCAAGAAGGCGTGGCAGCGAATCATCTCTCCTGATCCAAATATCCCATCAGAGCCCAGAGGCCCCCAACTCCGGGATAACGAGGAAATTCCAGCGACTCGGTGACTTACAGGAGCTTTTCGTCAGGCGAGAGCTTGCCGTATTCGCTCGAATAATGCAGCGGAACATCCGAATACGCGCCCTTTTCGATCGAATAAACTTCGCAGCTCGAATACGGGCGTGAATAAATGTGCAGCGTAGCCGCGCGGCCGCCGAATTCAGGCAGATTCAACACTTGATGCACCGGCTCCTCAGGCTGGACGATGCCGGGATGCTCGGCGTCCATATCGTAAGAATCGGTTGGCACGAGTGAACACTTTCCATGCACGGGATCGCGCGCATCGACTCGGAAATTTTGCACGCGCAGTTTTCCGATCGGCACTGCCATCCAGCAATTCTGCTCCCGGTGATTGTGGATCCGGCTCACTTGCCCCGATTCCCAGCAGATCGCGATGACTTCGAAGAGATCGCATTTGTAGATGAGATTGCGGGTGTAGTGGCTCTTTGTGTAGAAGAGATACGGTGCGAGCGTTTCCGGAAGAACGAGGTTCTCGCGAATAAATTCTTCGACGCGCGCGAGCGTGAATTTGCGCTCGGGGATTGCGACGAGTTTTTTCACCCACTCGTCAATATGAAGCCGTTGAATCGCCGCTGGGCGCCCTGCGCCGCCTGACTTGGTTTGCATGCCACTATTATAACGCCGCTGCCGGTAGACGGCGGCGAAAAGTGGGCGAAAACGCCCGTGTTATGATGAATTCGAGCGGCTGCAATGAGTTCCTCGAATCACGCGAACAAATTGATCCTTCTCGGAAAATCCATCGAGGAGTTGCGCGCTCTCGCGGTGTCTCTCGGCGAACCGGCCTATCGCGGCGGGCAGCTCTATCACGCGTTCTATGCGGAAAAGCGATTCGATGTCGCCGCGATGGCAAACCTGCCGGCTGCGTTTCGCCATAAGCTGCACGAAACCACGCGCGTGGCGCTGCCGAAAATTCGGCGGCGGTATCCCTCCGCCGACGGCACGATGCGGTACGTTCTCGCAATCGACGCGCCAGATGATTCCGCGGCGAACGCCGAGACAACGATCGAAACTGTATTCATGCCCGAGGAGAGCCGCCAGACGATCTGCATTTCAACCCAAGCCGGCTGCGCGGTGGATTGCGGATTTTGCCTGACCGCAACGCTCGGATTAATCCGAAACATCTCGGCGGGAGAGATGCTGGGCCAAGTGCTCGTCGCGCTAGAAGACCACCGAGCCGAACTCAAGCCGCGAACGAACATCGTGCTGATGGGACAGGGCGAGCCGCTGCTGAATTACGACGCCGTGATGGCCGCGCTGCGAATTTTGATGGACCCGAAAGGCATGGCCATTTCGCCGAAGCACATCACGCTCTCGACGAGCGGCATCATCCCGGGAATCGAGCGGCTGGCGCAGGAGCCGGTGAGGCCGAAGCTTGCGATTTCCCTGAACGCTTCGAACGATGCACAGCGAAACACAATCATGCCGATCAACCGGAAATATCCGCTCGAGAAGCTGCTCGATGCCTGTCGCCGGTATCCGCTGCGAACGTGGGAGCACCTCACATTCGAATACGTGCTTCTCGGCGGGTTTAACGATTCGCCCGAAGACGCACGGCGCGTGGCGCGATTGCTCGCCAACATTCGCGTGAAAGTGAATTTGATTCCGTGGAATCCCGGCAATTTGCCCTATCAGCCGCCCGACGAAAATCGGACTGATGAATTCCGACGCATCCTCACGGACAAGGATGTGCCCGCGTTCGTGCGCTATTCGCGGGGACAAGACGTGATGGCGGCATGTGGACAATTAGCGCTGCTCGAAACAAGCGGCACGCAGCCGCTAGCGCAAATTTCGGTGTAGAAACGCTTTGTGATTGGCGAGCAGTTCATCGTAGCGCCGGCATCTTGCCGGCGAAATTTCATCGCGGCGGCGCAAACCAAGAACGCCGGCGAGATGCCGGCGCTACGAGTGACCGCCCGCCACCATTGCGGATTGATCGCTCGCCTGCGCTTGCGGCGCAAACGCGCGGTCTATGCGATAGAGCACGTAGGCCGTCGCAGCCCCAACAGGAATTGCCAGCCACCAGCCTTCACCGTACGTGAAACTCAGTCCGCCTGTAACCGCGAAGACCAATCCTGCAGACACTGTTCCCGGATGTGACACTGCCGTCGCGTTCCGCGCCCATCCACCGATGACCGCGACGATTCCAGGAGCGATCACCGCGCCTCCCACGATCCAAATCGCTGGAAGCTTGCGGCCTAAAACTCCCGCAGCACGACGCAAGACGAATCCAAAAATCAAAGCCGGCACAAAACCCAGCATCAATGAAAAGAAATAGAAATACATGAGGCGGACAGCGGCGGAAAAATTGGCGCCAACCAATGCATTTCGATCTTTGACGCAGATTGCCACGCTCATGAAGAGACAACCGCAAATCCACGCGGAAAGGTAATACGCGAGACTGCCGCGACGGGTCATCGCTGAATCGCGGGACAGATAAAGGGTCCGTTCATCGCCGGCTCAAATCCGGCGCTGGACGTTTGGAAAATCCACCCAGACTTTCACGCCGCAGAAATGCGAACCTTCGGTGCAGATCGGAGAAGAAATTCCGGCGCGCAGGACGCACGGCGGGCCAATATATCGCGCGAGCTCGGGAAAAACTTCGCGAACCTCCGCGATTTCTTCCATCGAAGCCTGGTAAATCTCTTCTTGCGCATTAAAGCACGTACGCATCGTCCATTTGTGGAGCAGATGCAAGAGCGAGCCGGACTCAACGAGGCGAATCGCTTTCGCATTTGGCAGCAGATAGACCGCGGACTCGCGCGGGACGCCGCGATCGAGAAGTTCATTTTTCGCCGCCCAAGCCGCCACCATCGCTTCCTCATACACTTCACGGGCGCGAGGATTGCCGGCAATCAACATCGGCATGATGAAATCCGGGGCGCGCGTATCCGCCAGCGTCAAGAGCGGCCGCGAACCGGGCACCATGCGGTGCCGCTGATCCTGGCTGTCGCCGGTGTGGCTGATTTTCTTAGCGAAGGTGAAATTGGCGTGCTGCAACGCCCGCATGATCGGCGCATGAACGCCGATATTCAGCGTTTCGCGGCGATATGGGTTCCGCGCCGGATTGAGTAGCCGGTCGATCGCTTCGGCATCGGGGCATTCAGCTGACGTCAAGCCCAGAACGGCGCGATACGCTCCCGCCATCACGGCCATAGCGCGCGGCGTGTAGTCCACGAGCTTTGACGTGCGCCCGCCAAGCCGCGCATCGAATTCGCGCGCGAATCCTTCGCCATCCGCCACCGGCTGCTTCCATTCTGGCGGATCTTCCATCGGCTCGTTATTGAACCGGTCGAAAAATTCAGGATCGATATCCCGAACCGCTCCCACCATCGCGCCGATTACTTCGCGAGCTTCCGTCGGCGTATCCGAAGCCGCCTGCATGCGCCACAGACGATGCAGCACGATTCCCGAAAGAGTGTGCACCATCGTCGTGAACGCTGCGACCGGAAGAACGTAGCGCGCCACTTCAATCGCTCGCTTTTCCGATTGTTGCCCGACTTTCTTCACGCGCTTCGGGTGCGACATATCGCTCACGTGCCAGATGTCGCCGAGAATCTCGCGGGCGTCCGGCTCGAGCAGCGAGGAAAGTTCGCGATAGTAATTCCACGCGTGCGCGATCGCTCGTTCATAGATGGCGCGCTCGTCCGGGCCGAAGTGCGGGCCCTGCGGCGGAACGTAGGCTTGCGCGCGATCCAGACGCACGTAGCGCTGGCTCTGCTGCTCGGAATTGTAGAAAGGATGCGCGTGTAGAAACGACCACACGAATTGCCGGCTGATATTTTCGAGCCCGAATTCGAAGTGAGCGTGCTGATAGACGGTGTGATGGCCGCCGTAGAACGTCGCAGCGCCGATATTCACGCGCTGCTTTTCGGTGATCTCTTCGGCGCCGATTAGCCGCGGCGAATAGCAAGTCCTCGCAGCGGCAATCGCGGAATCGAGCGGGCGCGCGAATGCGTTGCGCAGCGTGACGCGCGGCTCGGCAGTTTCAACGAGCGATTCGGGAAATGCTCTGGAAGATGCAGGCGTCGCCATTGATGCCCGACATTTTACACTGCCGCGCAACTCCGGTCAGCTTCAAGTAGCGCCGAAATGGTTCTCGCGCGGCACTTGAGAGTGCCGGGCGAAACCCGTTCCGGCGCTACACACCTCGACGCTGATTTGCTCGCGGGAACACTTGAAAGACCAAGGACTCTTACTTCTTCATCGCCTTTTCGTATTTGCGATTGAACCGCTCGACGCGGCCCGCCGTGTCAATCAGCTTCTGTTTGCCCGTGAAAAACGGGTGGCAGTTCGAGCAGATTTCCACCTTGATCAGATCGCCCTTGAACGTCGAGCGAGTCTTGAACGTGTTGGCGCAGGCGCAATGCACGGTGACTTCGTGATAATCGGGATGAATTCCGGCTTTCATGAGGAGTACTCCAATCCGTCCAGGCCGGTCTGCGCGGCTATTTCACGAACGCTGCAACTTCCGCCGCGTCGCTAGGCCCAAGGACGAACCGGTATTATACGCGAAAATGGCAATTGCTCCAACATTGGCCGGAATCAGAACAAAACGCAGGGGGTTAAGCGGCTAGGAAACGAACGAGCAGCCCATTCGAACTCGTCCGCCTTCGGCAGGCAGCGCATAAGCTTTGCGGAGGCTGACGCGAAGTGGCGGCAGAATCGGAACGTGAAGAACCGCCGAGAATTCATTCGGAAGCTCTTCGCTTGAGTCGAACAGCAGCGCCACACCGCCGTAGCTCAAGTCGAGGACTGCCGCAGTTTTCAGAGGCGTATCGAGGACGGCGTTCGACTTCGTTCCGGAGAGAGAAACGCGCTCCCATTTACGCTGCTGCTTCGCCGGTTCGGGTTTTGCGGCTTCGGGGGTGAATGGCACACCAATGCCCGCTGGCGGGGCATACGCGGTCGGAGCGGGCGTTTCGCGCCGGGCGGGAGGAACTTCGCGCGGTGGTGGAACTTCGCGTGGCGGCGCGGGAGGCGACGGCATTGCCGTGACAACGCGCGGCTGCGGTGCGGTCGGAGCTTCAACCGGAGTCAATCTCGTTGTTTGCCCCGAATGCTTGAGCGCGTAAAGCCGCTCGTCGGCGAGCTGAACGAGATTTTCTTTTGTATCCGCGTCCGACGGATAGACGGCCATTCCGAAGTCGAGCGTCACCGCGGCTTTCATTTTCAGCGGGGCAACTTCGTTTTCGAAATTGTTCCGGACGCGGCGGCAAAGTGTCGCGGCCTGTTCGGGATCGGTTTGCGGCAGCACGAGCGCAAATTCATCGCCGCCGATTCGGAAAGCGAAGTCGGATGCGCGGAGCGTCTTGCGCAAATTGTTCGCGGCCAGTTGGAGGACTTGATCACCCTTCATGTGGCCGTACTTGTCGTTGATTTCCTTTAAGCGGTGAAGATCGAACAGCACGACGGCGAGCAGCCCGCTATAACGTTTCGCGCGATTCAGCTCCTTGTCGCAAGTCTCATCGAAGAGCCGGCGATTATAGAGGCCCGTCAGCCCATCGGTTGCGGCATTGATTTGCAACTTGCGATAGGCATCGTATTCGAGCAGCACGGGAACTTGCAGAAAATGCGACGCGCCGAGCACATCCACCAGCGCCGTCTTCAGAGCGATGCGGCGGCCAAGCGCCTCCGAAAATTCCTTTTGCCGCGCGATGATATCGGACCACGCTCGCGTGCACTGCGCTTCATCGAGTTCCAATTGGGTAAAGGATTTGAAGAATCGCTGCAGGAACGGCCCGCGCACACCATCATCCAGGCCCTCGAGGGTCTCAGCCAGCAAGTCGAGAAAACAATCTTCCGCCGACGGCTTTAGGGCCGTCTCTCCGGGCTGGGGCATTTGGAGTTATCTGCTCCGATCGCTCGATACGTCTTATCGACCAACTGCGGGGGTCGCATCTTGTATCAGCAAGCGCGAGTCCAAGGCAAGGAAAAACCGGAGTGTTTCAAAAAGCGGCTAACTGCTTGAAACGTCAGTGCGCCGCGGCGCGAGTACGCTCGTTATGTCGTTTTGAGAATGCGAATCGAATTGCCGAGAGCAAACCGATTCCACTCTCCGGAGAATTTCGCCGGACACGTCAAGATAAAGTACTGTGAGTCCCGTTTAATCCAGCGGACGAACAAATTGAACGCCGATGAGGTGAATATCGCCGACTTCTTTCTGGCGAATCACTCGCGCCGAAATCGGCGGCATGGACGCGGGAACCAGACCTGAATTAGAAACTGACGGAGTCGGAACCGTCAGCGTGATCATCCCAAGTTTGACGACAGGCCGTGGCAGCGTCAGATAAGCGCCCGTCGCGCTGATGTCGAGAGTCTTGGCAAGTTCGATAAAGTCCTCGCCGTAAGCGTCCGTCCCCCGCACGAACATTGGGATCTGAAGGTGAAGGCGGCTCGCTTGCCTACGGTCAGCGCTGCCAAGATCGATTGCGTGCTCACGAGAAACGTTCTTTTCCATTACCATTTTTAGTACCCCAGTAGTAGTACTTCGACATATCGCAATTCAATGGCAAGACTGGTTGCGGAAACTACGTATCATGTAAGTCTATGTTTTTGATGGAGATGAATGCCAATTCCACCGTCTCATTTTGAGCATTGGGAACTAGCACGTCCTAAGGAAGCTAATTCGTTTCCCATTGTGTGCAAATGTAGAACTCATTTACCATTGACACCTCCAAAGGCCTTTGCCACGATGCCCAAAGGTTGAGGGCCTTGCCCCCTCCCATGCCACCCAGACGAGCGTCTTGATGCCCTCTGGGCGGCGCGCGGTCTATTCCAGGAGGATCGGTGTCCAAGCAAGCCCCAGTCGAACAGCCCTCCCAAGCCTTAACGCTGCTGGGGGTGATGGCTAGCCTGCTCGACGCGATGGACCGGCCGCTGTTAGTCGCCGACCGCGTAGGCACGGTCCTCTTCGCGAATGTGCACGCCCAGGACCGTCTAACGTCCGGTGGATTCCCGCCATCCGACCAGCTCAATCTATTTCGCGACCTCTTGAAAGCGGATGCGCGCAGTATTTTGGGACAACTGGAGCGCGGGGAACAGGAAGTGGTATTGCCGGTTATTGCGAGCGACGGCGAGGCGCGCGTAAGGATTCGCTGGCTGCCGGAACCGGATTGGCTCGTGACGTACATCGACGTTCCTCCGGCTGCTCCGGCGGTGGATCTGCCCGTGAGTAGCGCGGACATGGCACAAACGGTCCACGAGTTGATGCAGGAGCGGGAAATCACCTATCGCAATCTTCTCGCTGCTTATTTGCGGTTGCAGGAAGTGAATCGCCAGAAGACCGTGTTCCTCGCATCAGCCGCACACGAACTCAAGACGCCACTCGCCGTGATGAAGGGCTACTACGATCTCTTGCTGTCGTGCTCTCTCGGGAAACTCAGCGACAAGCAGCGCGAAATTCTGGAGGAATCGAAAGATAGCTGCGACCGCCTGGTTCGAGTCGTCTCCATGTTCTTGAATTACTCGGCGCTCGAAAGCGGCAAGCTTGTCCTGCAACTGCGCGATAACGATCTGCGCGATTGCATCAACGATGTGGTCTTGCGCTGGCAGGATTCGTTTCAAAAATCCAAGGTGCGTCTCAAGACGCATATTTCCAAGGATCTCCCGCGGCTCAATTTCGATTATCCGAAGTTGCAGCAGTGCATCGCGAATCTGGTGGACAACGCGCTCAAGCACACGCCGACCGATGGTTGCGTAACAGTCAGAGCCGAACCGCATTTCTGGGAACGCCGAATCGCCGAAGTTGTGCCGAGAGCCGAGCGCCGGCGCGAGCGCGAGAGCCGCGTGAACAGTGTGTTGGTCACCGTTTCAGATACAGGAGTCGGAATCGCGGCGGAATTCCATCAGGAAATTTTCGAGGAATTTGTGCGCGTTGATCCTTCGTCCGCGGGTATGGGCCTCGGCTTGGCCATTACCAAGCGTCTGATTCAGGCGCACCGCGGGAAAATTTGGGTGGATAGCCTTCCGGGTTCCGGCAGCGCGTTTTCGTTTCTGCTCCCGACCAATCTTGAGTAGGGGAAACATTACATAGCGCGGAACGTTTCCAAAGAGGAAAATGGAGAAATGGAAACCAAAGAAAGCATTCTGATCGTAGACGACGAACCGAGCATACGAAAATATTTGCAAACTCTTCTCGAAGTGGATGGCTTCGACGTCAGCACCGTCACCAATGGGAAAGACGCCGTGGACACAGTCACTCGCGGCGACAAACCCGATTTCATTATTCTCGACGTGCTGATGCCCGAGATGAATGGGCTCGAGACACTGCGCGCGCTCATGCAGGTGGATCGCTCGCTGAACATCATCATGCTGTCGTGCTCGAACGAAGTGGGCACGGTCGTCGAAGCCATTCGACTCGGCGCGCACGACTACCTCACCAAGCCATTCGAAAAGCCCGAACTCGACGCGGCGCTATTGAAATGCCGCCAGAAAATGCACCTCAGCGCCGAGAACAAGGCCCTGCGCGAATACTGCGACCAGCTGACCGAGGACATGTCGTTCCTCGCGTCCAGCCCGCAGATGCTCAAGATCCGGCAGCACATCCTGCAAATCGCCCCGGTGGATGTCCCTGTTTTCATCAGTGGCGAAAGCGGAGTGGGCAAGGAAGTTGTGGCGCGGATGATCCATCTTCGCTCCACGCGGCGCCAGCAGCCGTTCGTCAAGGTGAATTGCGCGGCGCTGCCCGGCGAGCTCTTGGAATCCGAACTCTTCGGCTACGAGCAAGGCGCATTTACCGGCGCCGTCCGCGCGAAGCCCGGAAAATTCGAACTGGCGAACAAGGGCACGATTTTCCTCGACGAAATCGCCGAAATGAGCCCGCACCTTCAAGCCAAGCTCTTGCACGTTCTGCAGGACAACCAATATTCCCGCCTTGGCGGCCGCACCGTCATCAACACCGACGTCCGCGTTCTTGCCGCGACGAACATGCACGTCCAGGAAGCCATGCAGTCCGGACGCTTCCGCGAAGATCTCTACTACCGGTTGAACGTGCTTTCGATCCACATTCCGCCACTGCGCGAGCGCACAACGGAAATTCCGCTCCTCTTCCAGCATTTTCTGCTGAAGTACAGCGAGAAATTCCAGAAGGCGACGCCCGAGCCCTCAGCGCATCTCCTCGAAGCTGCGATGCGTTATCAATGGCCCGGCAACTTGCGCGAGCTGGAAAATTTCACGAAGCGCTACGTGATTCTCGAAGATGAAGAAGGCAGCTTCCGCGAGTTGCTCGAAATGACGACGGCGCAGCAACGTCTGTCGCCGCAACCGGAAGCGACTCCGACGCGCGAGCAGGGCGGACTGAAAGCGCTCGTGCGCGGCTTGAAAGATGAAGCCGAAGCGGAAGCGATCGCGCAAGCTCTCGAAAAAACGCGCTGGTGCCGCAAGGACGCCGCAAAAATGCTGGGCATCAGTTACAAAGCTCTACTCTACAAAATGCGTCAATTTAATTTGGATTCGGGTCGCGGTTCGCGCACCGTTCCTGTTACTCCAGGCACGCGGCCGGAATAGTGCCAATATCAGCAGGAAAAATGCGCCCTGCAATCTATTGCCTATTCAGGGCACACGACTGAAGAAAAAGTCTATTCACTGAGCGGGTTGACCGCTAATATGCCTCGCCAGGGAGTGACCTGGAGTGGCGCGACGGGACCGCGGTGATGGGTCGAAATTTGACCGCGAGTCAGTCGATTAGGCTTCCCTAGTTGTAGCAATGGGTTTGGGCGAACCCAACTCAATCTTGTAAGCCAAAGCGACGGCGACAGAAAGCGTCTGGCATTTTGCAGACGCGAATTCGTATGTCGTGTTATTTGGACTCAGGATTGCTGACCCCTTACAGGGGAATTTTGCGCCCGATCTCAGACCGAGGGGAGCAGCCGGAATGACAGAGCGTCGCACCGCTCGACGTTACGACTTATCTCTGCCAGTCCTCGTCCGCCTGCCGATCAATCGTGAGCCGGGTTCGCACAACGGCCAGACTCGCGATATCTCGACTCGCGGTGTTTATTTCATCATGAACAAGGACATGGCTCCAGGCACTGAGCTCGATTTCACGTTGACGTTGCCGGCCGAAATTACCCGCGGAACCGAAGTTTTTGTCCGCGCGCACGGGCGAGTTGTGCGCGTGGATAAGCGGCAGCACGATGAAGAGCACGAAAGCGTCGGCATCGCTGCTGTAATCGAGCGTTACGATATTATCCGGGGCAAGACCGCGTAACGAAAGTCTTCGCGGTCTCCCCGGGCCCAGCCCTCCTTTTTTTTTGCTTCGGCTGTTGAATCCAGCCTTCGTTCCTGGATCAACTTCTCTTCGTTTCAATCGCCAGTTCGCCTAAGACTTTTTCATTGCACCCGCAAGCTATTAGGAATTAGGATGGCGGTCGATTTCGCCGACGGAGGGATCTCATGAAAGTCGCGGACGTAATCGCCTCCCGCAAAGAAATCTACTCCATTAGTGACGATGCGACCGTGTACGACGCGGCGCGTTATCTGCGCGACCGCGGCGTTCGCTCCGCCGGCGTCGTCAATAAAGACGGCAAACTCATCGGCGTGATTTCGCAAAGCGACGTCTCCGACAAAGTAGCCGCAGAGAACAAATGCCCAGCCTGGATGCGCGTTTCAGAGATCATGACGCCGAAGCTTGTTTCGGTGCCTCCGGATGCTCCGCTAGATGCTTGCTTGCAGCTCATGGAAAAATTCGGCATCTATCACTTGCTCGTCGTGGACGATAAATCGCGCTATCACGGCATGATTTCCGTCTCAGATTTGCTCGCAGTGATCGCCTCGGATGAAAAGGCGCGGGCAGACCTCCTCGAAGACCTGATCTTTCCGAAACGATAGCTCCTAGTCCAATCGTCACCCGCGAGCGAGCCGGTATAATCTGAGCCTTACAGCATATGTCGGGCTGCGAACGCGTTTTCCTGAGTTCGGGAAGGCGATTTCCGCGTAACGAACCTCTTTTCCTCAAATGGCATCGCCGAGTAAGCCTGTCAGGACGTACTTCCGAGAAATCGACTTAGTTCTATACCCTTCTCACAAGCTACTGCAAACAGGCAGCTTAATGCCGCCTTTGTGCGGATACTAGCGCTGTAGGATGTTTCAAGCCGTGGGCCAGCCTTTGGCGGGAGGAGTGCATTGACTATGCTGAACGGAAGAGCGCCAGGCTTGCGGCTGCAACGTGCAAGCATCGCGATTCCAGGGAGATGGGCGGTAATGGCCGTAGACAGCATCGTAGATGGCTTCGCATCGAACAAAGGGCAGGACGCGCCTCCAGGCAGCGTCGTCTTTGGTTCGTCCGAAGCGATGCGCCCAATCCGCCTGAAAGTCGAGAAGGTAGCCGGCACAAACATACCGGTTCTGATTCAGGGTGAAAGCGGCACGGGGAAAGAAGTCGTCGCCCGCCTGATCCACCAACTTTCTCCGGTCGCCAACGGGCCATTCGTCAAGGTCAACTGTGCGGCGATCCCCGGCACACTCCTCGAGAGCGAGCTTTTCGGATTTCGCAAGGGCGCCTTCACTGGCGCGTACAACACAAAACCCGGCCGCGTGGAAATGGCCGATGGCGGCACGCTGTTCCTCGACGAACTTGGCGAACTCGATTCTTCGTTGCAAGCAAAGCTACTGCAATTTCTTCAGGACGGGCAATTCTGCTCGATCGGCGATCAGGAAGAGAAGCGCGTCGAAGCGCGCGTAATTTGCGCGACGAACCGGCGTCTTGAAGACGAAATCGAAGCCGGAAGATTCCGCGCCGACCTTTTCTACCGCATCAACGTCATTAGCCTTCAGCTTCCGCGCCTGCGCGATCGCCGCGAAGATATTCCGCGGCTCATCGAGTTTTTCCTCGCGCAATTCAATACGCGCTTCCAGCGCAGCGCACCGTCTCCATCTCGCGAATTGATTCAGTCGTTTCAAGAGTCCGAGTGGCCGGGGAATATCCGCGAGCTTGAAAACCGCGTCGCGCGTTACGTTATTCTCGGCGGTGAAGAGGCATTTCGCAGCGAATCAGCGCCGGCGCGTCCGGCGTTTCGCCCGATTCAACTCTCCGAAAACGGTACGATTCCGCTCAAGCGAATCGCGAAACAGGCTGTCCGCGACATGGAGCGCGACCTGATTCTCAAGGTTCTCCAGGCCAATCACTGGAACCGGCGCAAGACTGCGCAAGTGCTCGCGATCAGCTATCGCGCTTTAATCTACAAGATTCGTGAAGCAGGGCTTTCCCAGCGCCAGAATCGCAAACCCGCGGCCGGACCGGCGAACGGCGAAAACAACGCGGCGTAAGACAATCCGCAACACTCAAATTTCAACGCAACGCTCTACCCGCACAACCTGCTACGCCCAGACAACCAACCACGCCCTATTGACCACTCGGCTCGCCTGTAGCTCCATTGGGACAATACCGCTGGCCCCGCCAGTCTCAGCCGACTAAACTTTATATTCCGTTCTATTTTCGCGGAAACCTGAATGAGTGACAGAACACAGCGCCGCCAGGCCCTTTTCGATGCCCTCGAGAGGCGAATCCTCGTCCTCGATGGCGCCATGGGCACAATGGTGCAACAACAGAACCTCTCCGCCGCGGATTTCGGGGGATCGTTCCTCGAAGGCTGCAACGAAGTGCTTGTGCGCACGCGGCCGGACGTGATTCTCGGCATCCATCGAGGCTATCTCGAAGCCGGCGCGGACATTATCGAGACTGATTCGTTCGGTTCAACGCGCATCGTTCTCGCCGAGTACGGCCTCGAAAACGAGACAGTCGAGCTGAATCGCAAAGCGGCCGAGCTCGCGCGCCAGGCAGCCGACGAATATTCAACGCCAGATCGTCCGCGCTGGGTGGCCGGCTCGATTGGCCCGACTACCAAAGCAATTTCCGTCACCGGCGGTGTGACGTTTGATCAGCTGCGCGAAAACTTCTACGAGCAAGCGAAGGCGCTCGTTGAGGGCGGCGCGGATATTCTTACGGTCGAGACTAGCCAGGATACGCGCAACGTCAAAGCGGCCTTGCTCGGCATCGAGCGCGTGAAAAAAGAACTTGGCTTCGATGTACCGGTCATGGTTTCGGGCACGATCGAACCGATGGGAACCATGCTCGGAGGCCAAACGGCCGACGCGCTCTGGTCATCCATTTCCAACGCCAATTTGCTTTCGATTGGCTTGAATTGTGCCACCGGCCCCGAATTCATGACGGATCACATCCGCACGCTAAGTGAAATCGCTTCCACGCGCATTTCGTGCTATCCGAATGCGGGCTTGCCGCGCGAGGACGGCTCCTATCTGGAAACTCCGGAATCTCTCACGGCGCAACTCGCGCGATTCGTCGACCACAACTGGCTGAACATCGTCGGCGGCTGTTGCGGCACAACTCCGGCTCACATTCAGGCGCTGGCCACTATGGTGAAAGGCAAAGAGCCGCGGCGCGTTCCGGCGCCTGCGCATCGCACGTTCTATTCAGGTATCGAGTTGGTGGAAGCAGATGATTCGAACCGGCCGCTGCTTGTCGGCGAACGTACCAACGTCATCGGCTCGCGCGCCTTCAAGGATCTCGTCAACGCGGAGAAATGGGAGGAGGCCGGCGAAATTGCCCGCCGCCAGGTGCGCAATGGCGCGCAGGTGATTGACGTCTGCCTGCAAAGCAGCGAACGCGACGAAGCAAAGGATATTCCACCGTTCTACGAGAGCCTCATCCGCAAAACCAAAGCGCCCATCATGATCGACACCACCGATCCGGCGTCGGTCGAACTCGCACTCACCTACTGCCAGGGCAAGAGCATCATCAATTCGATCAATCTCGAAGATGGCGAAGATAAGTTTGAGCGAATTTGCCCGCTCGCGCGATCGTTCGGAGCGGCGCTCGTTGTTGGCTGCATCGACGAAGACAAATTGCAAGCGCAGGCGTTCACGCGCGAGCGAAAGCTCGCCGTCGCCGAGCGCTCCTGCAAGCTCCTCGAAACGAAATATGGCATCCCCATTGAGAACGCCATCATCGATCCGCTCGTGTTTCCGTGCGCCACCGGCGATGAAAATTATATCGGCGGCGCGGTGGAAACGATCGAAGCGATCCGCCTGATCAAAGAAAAAATTCCGGGCGTAAAAACGATTCTGGGAATCTCGAATATCTCCTTCGGCCTTCCGGCATCGGCGCGCGAAGTGGTCAATTCCGTTTTTCTTTACTACTGCACGAAGGCGGGGCTCGATCTCGCCATCGTCAACACGGAAAAAATCGAGCGCTTCGCTTCGATCCCCGAAAAGGAACGGCGGCTCGCTGAAAATCTTTTGTTCAACACGCCGCCCGCGGATGTTCCGGCCACTCATCCTCACGCCGCTTCGCTTGAAGCGGTTCCCGACGACTGGCGGCAGCAGAGCCGCGAGCAGAAAATCGCCGTCAATCAGTTTCATATCGCGGCCGTCACCGAGCATTTTCGTACAACGAAGAAAGTGAAAAAGCTCGCCGCGGACCTGCCGCTCGATCAGCGCCTCGCCGCGTACATCATTGAAGGCAGCCAGGACGGCCTAATCGCCGATCTCGATCGCAAGCTCGCCGAACAGAAATCGCCGCTCGAAATCATCAATGGGCCACTCATGGCCGGCATGACCGAGGTGGGCCGCCTCTTCAACAACAACGAGCTCATCGTCGCCGAAGTGTTGCAATCGGCCGAGTCCATGAAGAAAGCCGTGAGCCATCTCGAACGCTTCATGGAGAAATCCGAGACGAGCAGGCGCGGAAAAATCGTGCTCGCCACGGTCAAGGGAGATGTCCACGACATCGGCAAAAATCTCGTAGAGATCATCCTTTCGAACAATGGCTACGAAGTCGTGAATCTCGGCATCAAAATCCCGCCGGACGAATTGATTCACGCCTGCCAGGCGCACTCGCCCGATGCCATCGGTCTTTCCGGCTTGCTGGTTAAAAGCGCGCAGCAAATGGTGATCACGGCCGGCGACTTGCGCGATGCTGGAATCGAATTGCCGCTGCTCGTCGGCGGCGCTGCGCTTTCGGATCGATTTACGCGCTCGAAAATTGCGCCCAGCTACGCGGGGCTGACGCTCTACGCCAAAGATGCCATGACCGGGCTGCGCCTGATGAACGAAATCATGGATCCGTCGCAGCGCGAACAATTGACCGTCTCGGTCACTGCCACGATCGCAGCGCCGGCAAGCGGCAATGGAACGGACACATCTCGAGTTGCCGCGGGTGAAGCGCGAAGTTCGCGTGTGCGCACCGGCATTCCGATTCCGCCCGCGCCGTATCTCGATCGCAAGGCTCGCGCCTTGCCGCTTCTCGCCGAAATCTGGACATACATCAATCCCTACATGCTTTACGGTCGCAATCTCGGCTTCAAGGGCAATTTCGCCAACGCTCTGCACGAACGCGACGCGCTCGCCCTCGAACTCTTCCACAAAATGGAGGAAGTGAAACACGACGTCGCGAAGTGGATGAAGCCGCGCGCGGTCTGGCAATTCCTTGAAGCCGAGCGCGCCGGAAATTCGATTCATTTGTTTTCGCCGGGTGCCGTCGAGCCGATTCACACGTTCCGCTTCGGCCGCCAAGCGAAGCCGGATGGCCTATGCCTGAGCGATTACGTTCTCGATGCCGACGAAGGCCGTCGCGATCACATCGTGCTGCTTGTCGTCACGGCGGGCGAAAATGTGCGCGAGCGCGTCGAAGAAGCGAAAGTTGCCGGCGAATATTTCAAAGCTCACGCGACGCAGGCGCTCGCCACCGAAACAGCGGAAGCCTGCACCGAGTGGCTCCATCGCCGCATTCGCGAAGAATGGGGCTTCCCCGATCCGCCCGCGATGACCATGCAAGAGCGCTTCACCTCGAAATATCGCGGCAAGCGCTACAGCTTTGGCTACGGCGCGTGCCCCAACATGGACGAGCAGCAAGGCGTCTGGAAGCTGCTGCATCCGGAAGAAATTGGCGTCCATCTCACAGACGGAATGATGATGGAGCCGGAGGCCAGCGTCAGCGCGCTCGTCTTCCACCACCCGGATTGCGCTTACTTCACGGTAAGCGACGAAATTGAAGCCGTCGCGCCGAAAACAGAATCTGTCGGATAATTCTCTGCGAGTAGGCTAAATCGCCGCTTGATTCGCAGCGCCCCGCATCTTGCATTTCTGAACTCGTCGCCGGAAAATTGCACCATGGCACACGAATTCACCACGTCCTACATCAAGGATTCAATCAGCCTTTTCCAGTATTACAAGCGCCTCGCCGAACGAGCCCTTGAACAAACTCCGGATGAAGCGCTTTTCGCATCGCTCGACGCGGAATCGAATTCCATCGCGGTAATCGTGAAACACATGTCCGGCAACATGCGTTCGCGCTGGACGGACTTCCTCACTTCAGACGGCGAGAAGCCCGATCGCAATCGCGACACGGAATTCGAAACTCCGCCTACGACACGGCGCGAGTTGCTTGAAAGATGGGAAGAAGGGTGGCGCTACGTTTTCGCCGCGCTCGAGCCGTTAAGCGACGCCGACATGTCGAGAACGGTGACAATCCGATCCGAGCCTCACTCCGTGATGCAAGCGATCAATCGCCAGATCGCGCATTACTCCTATCACGTCGGCCAGATCGTATTCCTCGCGAAGCATTTCTCCGCCGCCAACTGGCGCTCGCTCACCGTGCCTCGCGGGAAATCCACGCAATTCACGGCGGCGGTGAAAGAAGGCCACGCGTCGCAGCGCTGAAAAGCTTCGCGCCGAAATTATTTCTTCTTCGGCGGCAGATATTTCTTGTCAATGCTAGCCACCACCACGTAATTCGGGTCCACCATTTCCGTCAGGTGAATTTTGCCCACTTGTGAAAGCAATTCGTAAGCATCGAGGTCGGATAGGCCGTAGTCCGCGTGAATCCATGAAACCAACTGCGTGAATGCGATGCGCAGCGCGTCGTCCACCGGACGATAGATGCCCGTGGCCATGATTTCATGCTCGTTCTCGAATCTCGGCCATTCAATCGCTTTGCCCTTGATCAGCCGCACGCGAAGACGAACTTTCAACGGAGCTTCGATCGCCGTTCCCGCCACTTCGCCATCGCCCATCGCCGCGTGGCCGTCGCCCATAAAGAGCAGCGCGCCCGGCACGTGAACCGGCAGATACAGCGTGTTGCCGGCGCTGACTTCCGGCGCGTCCATATTTCCGCCGAATTCGGCTGGCACTATCGAACTGCGCGCTTCTCCGCCCGACGGCGCCACGCCAATGCACCCGAGAAAAAAGTGCAGCGCGATTGTCGTCGAGAAATCCGAATCGAGCGCGTGAAAGGTCGCCGTATTCGCGGCGCGATCGATCGGATAGATCCAGACGCGCTCCGGCAGCGGCGGATTCAGCATCGGAGTGTAGTTCGTCGAATTGAGCGCGCCGAATCCCGGTGCCGTCGCGCCGACGCCCTGATCGCCGTTCGCTTCGAGATTCAGAATATCGATCGCCAGAGTGTCGCCGGGCTCCGCGCCATCAATATGAAATGGGCCGGTGAGAGGATTGTCTCCCTTGGCAAGGCTCAGAGGATCAGTCGTCTTCTTGATGGCGTCGCCAAAGCAATCAAGCGTGTTCGTCTCGAGGATGTCGCCCGAACGCAGATGCTCCACCGGCGGAGCTGAACCGTAAACATATTTCACCACGTCAATCGTGGCGCGATATTTCACCACTCGCGGCGCCGAATTCTCTATTTTGTTTTGCGCAAATCCAATCGTCGGCGCGCATAGCATCGCGCCGGCTACCAGAATCGTTTTCAATCGCATTTCCATATTTCCTTTCGCAGTATCGCAACGCCGCACCAAATCCGTTACTGCTTCTTCTGCGCCGCGGCGCTGCTCAACAGTAATTTCATCAAATCAGTGGCAAGCACCCCGGCGTCCAGGCCATCCATGTTTATCAGCACGATCACGCCGGCGCGCTTCTCCGGCACAAGCATCATCATCGTGCTCGTCCCTTGCTGTCCTCCGCTGTGCCCGACGTCCAAAACGCCCAACGAATGGCCAGTGCCCCATCCGAGTGCATAGCCGCTCGTCGAACCATCTTCCGCCTTTTGCGGAGTCCACATAATGTCGCGGGTCGCGCGCTCAACGAGTCGGTCATTCAGAATCGCGATTTCAAATCGCGCCATGTCGTCGGCCGAGGATAGCCAACCACCGCCGGGAATCTTGTAACTCGAATCGAGAAACTCGGCGTTTATCACCGCGCCTGATTTGTCCTTCGAATAGAAACGCGTCCGGTTCGGAATAATCACAAAGCGATCGTCCGCTCGCGTGCTCGTCATGCCTGCCGGCGCGAAAACGTTTTGACGAATGTAATCCACATACTTTTCGCCGGAAGCGCCTTCGATCGCGCAGCCAACCAGCGTGTACCCCATCGTCGAGTAACGGAATTTCGTCCCGGGCGGCGCAACCAGTGGATCGTTCATAAAGAACTGTATACCCGCCGCGATTGGATCATCGAAGTGGCGCGTATTTCCGATTTCAGGATCATCCTGCGAGCCAGACTTGTAATGACGGATTCCACCGAGGTGCCCGAGCAGTTCTCGCGTCGTAATCGGCCATTCCTTCTTCGGGAACGCAGGGCAATAATTTTGAAGAGGAGCGTCGAGGTCTAGTTTCTTCCGCTCCCAAAGCTGCATCGCTCCGGTCGCGGTGATCGGCTTCGAAATTGAGCCCAGGCGATAGAGCGTCGCCGCAGTGGCGGGAACGTGATTCTCAAGGTCGGCGAATCCAAAACCTGACGACCACACCAACTCGCCATTCTCCACCAACGCGACCGAGATTCCCGGCGCGTGTGACGAGGCCAAAAACTTTGAAACCGTTAATTGATTCTGCGCCTGTTTCTCAGGCCAGAATGTTGAGTCCTGCGCAACGACGATCCGAGTCGTCGCCGCCAGAACGAGCGTGACAAGAGATAGCAAAAGTGCCAGGCGGAAAGCTTTGTCCGTCGTTAAACGCTGACGATTCTGACCCAGTCGCATAGTCCCTCCCCATGGACGCGGCGTCGTACGCGCCGAGCATCGTACTGCAACGCGAGGCGCAGTTGAATACTCCTCTGCGTCGAAGCCGCTGAACACTCACAAATGCGATGAAAGGCGACTTGCGGTCGACGGTAACCGTCGCTCTATAATGTCGTCTGTCCAGTTCAGTATTTGTCGCAGTGGAGGGAATCATGCCGTGGTACGTCTACATCGCTTATTTCTTCGGAGGGGTCTTTCTCGTAAATGCAATCCCGCATTTCACGAGCGGCGTCCTTGGGCGTCCATTTCCCAGTCCATTCGCTTCGCCTCCTGGTAAAGGAATGTCCTCGCCAGTGGTGAACGTGCTCTGGGGCGCACTCAATCTGGCGATCGCGTATTTGCTTGTGTATCGAGTGGGAGAGTTCGATCTCCATCAGACAGTGAGTGTCATTGTCATCGGGGTCGGCGGCCTGCTCACGGGAATTCAGTTGGCTACCTGGTTTGGACGTGCTTCCCACAATCAATAGAGCGGCAAACTGCCGAGCCCTGGCAGGACCTACACTTCTCGAGCCGTCGCCGCCCAAAAAATCCAAAGCGCCGAGCAAATCCCGATGCTTACGCGAACATCAACGAACGCGAATGCCGTGGCAACTAGATACGCCGGAATCCCCACCCAATAATTTTTCGTAAGCTTTTCGATCGTGCGCTCGGAAGCATCGCTCTTCAACAGCTCGCGGTGATTCACCAACGAAAACCAGAGCCAGTTATATCCGAGCGCAACGAGGACAAACGTGCCCGTATAAACCGCGCAGGCCACCTTCGCGCCCGGCGTCTTGAAATATGTGGAGACGAGCGCCGTCGTGAATGGAACCGTCGTCGTTAGCATCAACAAGAATCCGTTCGCGAACAGAACGCGGGTGTTCACCCTTCGCACCAGTTTGAACATCGTGTGATGATTCACCCACATGATCAACACGGTGAAGAAACTCGTGACGAACGCGATGTAGGAGGGCCACTGCCGCGCGAGCGCCTCCGCGAGAGCCCACCGCGAAGCGCTCGGGTCCAAGTGAGGAACCTGGAGGTCGAGCGCAAGAAGCGTCATCGCGATCGCGAATACGCCGTCGCTGAATGCTTCGAGTCGCCCGGTTTCCTTTTCTCCCTCTCGAACGGCGTGAGTCGCTGACTCCATTTTTCCTTGATCTCCCTAGCACGCCGAAGCCTGACACACGGCCCGGACCGGTGTACGATTCTACGCTGGGAGGGCAAATTCCATGGCAACCGGCTGCACGCATCTCAGTGAAATTCGTCCCGTCCATCCCAGCGGCAAGGGCTGCAAGGAATGCCTCGAGATGGGCGATACGTGGGTCCACCTGCG
Organism: uncultured Acidobacteriota bacterium; assembly: GCA_963803835.1. Classification (GTDB taxonomy): domain Bacteria; phylum Acidobacteriota; class Terriglobia; order Acidiferrales; family UBA7541; genus Palsa-147. Next base: position 93,824 of record CAWDOI010000015.1, read on the forward strand.
GCTGTGCCTGATCTGCGGGCACGTTGGCTGCTGCGATTCTTCGAAAAACAAACATGCCACCAAGCACTTTCACGCGACCAAGCATCCCATCATTCAATCGTTCGAGCCCGGCGAGCACTGGCGCTGGTGTTATATCGACGAACTCATGATGGAGTAAGGCGCGAGCTTCTGTTAAGTCGCCGGCGCAATATCACGACGCGATGTAGATTCAAAGGAGTGTGACGCCATGGGAGCAAACCCAACCGCTGCCTCAGGGAATCGTGATGCGTGGCCGGCATTGCCACTCAAAGATTGGGAAGCAACGCGCGCCACTTTGCACATGTGGACGCAGATGGTGGGCAAAATCCGGTTGGCGCTGAGTCCGCCCATCAATCACTACTGGGGCGTGACTCTTTACGTGAATTCGCGCGGCCTGACCACGTCCGCAATTCCCTATGGCGACGCTTCGTTTGATATGCAATTTGATTTTATCGATCACAAGCTGATCGTTGCAAAAAGCGATGGCGCGACGCGAACGATCGATCTGGCTCCCAAATCCGTCGCCGATTTTTACGCCGAATTGATGGCTACGCTGCGATCGCTTGGTATCGAAGTGAAAATCTGGCCGATGCCCGTCGAAATCGCGAACCCGATCCGGTTCGACCAGGATCGCATCCACGCCTCCTACGATCGTGAATACGTCGCTCGATTCTGGCGCGTGTTGATTTCAGTAGACGAAGTGTTCAAGGAATTTCGTGCGGAATATATCGGCAAAGTCAGTCCCATCCATTTTTTCTGGGGCAGCTTCGATCTCGCCGTCACGCGATTTTCGGGACGCCGCGCCCCGGAGCGGCCCGGCGCGGACAAAATGACCAAGGAAGCTTACTCGCACGAAGTGATCAGCGTAGGCTTTTGGCCGGGCAATGGCGAGGGCACTGATGCAGCCTTCTACGCGTACGCCGTCCCCGAGCCTGCGGGCTTCTCAACGGCGAAAATCATTCCCTCGGCCGCGTTCTACGACACAAAAATGTCCGAGTATTTCTTGCCCTACGAAGCAGTGCGGAAAGCGCCATCGCCGCGGCAAGCTCTGCTAGATTTTGCCGAATCCACGTACGTCGCCGGCGCCACGCTAGGAAACTGGGATCGCGCCGCGTTGGAACGAACGCCGTCGCTGAAGTAAGTCGCAGAACAGCCGCAGCCGATCAAATTCAAATGCCGCGCGAAGGCACGATTCACTCGTATCGCAGCGCGACCATCGGATCCACGCGCGTTGCCCGGCGCGCGGGCGGCAGACACGCGGCGACGCCGACAACTATGACACCCGCGAAGACGCTGGCGAACGTCCACGGATCCGTCGCAGACACTCCCCAAATCCGGCTCGCCAGGAACCGTGTAAGTCCCCAACTGGCGACCAATCCGATCAGCGCTCCCGTCGCAGTCGAGCTAAAACCCTTTGCGACCACTAATCGTAAGACGTTCCGCGGCTGCGCCCCGAGCGCCATACGAATCCCGATTTCGTGTGTTTGCAGCGACACGGTGTATGCCGTGACGCTGAATATTCCGACCATCACAAGCAGCAGCCCGATTCCCGCAAATGCGCCAACCGTGGCGAGCTCGAATCGCCGCTGCTGGAACAGATTCTCCAAGAATGTTTCGATCGTCCCCGACTCACGAAATCCAACGTCCGGGTCCACTGCCGACACTTCCCCGTAAATCTCTTTCAAAAGCGGTTCGGAGGCCAAAGAGCTCCGAACCACGATGGTGCGGTCCATCACGACTCCGGTGAACGTATAAGGGATGAAAACCTGAGGCACGACCGAATTTCTTATGCCTGCATTCCTGTAGTCTCCTGCCACTCCGATGATCTCGAAGCTGCAATCGCGAGGCGCTTCCGGCAATTTTTCGCAGCCGACAAGTGTGAGTTCCTGGCCGATTGGGTCGGCGTTGCCGAAGAATTGGCGGGTTAAGGTTTGATTGATGACGATCACGTGGCGCGCCGAGTCAACGTCGTCCCTCGAAAAGAATTTGCCTCGCGTCAACGGCAACTCGAGTGTTTCGAAGAACCCTTCGCTCACCATTTCTGTTTCCGCTTCCCAAGTCCCAGATTGAGATTTTCCAGCTATGGTCACTTCGCCCGAAAAGCCACCGTACGGAGGCCACGAAGCGCTTTCCGCCGCGGCGATCACGCCGGGTAGCGCTCGCACACGTTCCAGAATCGGCCGAATCAGAATTTTTTTCTGAGCCCCGGTGTCATATCGGCCGGTCGGCGTGGCCAATTGTGCGTACACGATACTGGTTGGATTCACGCCGAGTTCCACATGCCTCAAAGCGAAGAAGCTCCGCAGCAGCAGACCGGCGCCGATCAATAAAACGATGGAAAGTGCAACTTCAGAAATAACCAAGCCCGTTCGAAATCTACCGTGTCGAAGCCCGGCGCTCGAGCCAGTACCGCTTCCCATAAGCGAAGAGTGCAAATCGCGGCCAACCGCATGAATCGCGGGCGCGAGGCCGCACAGGAGCGTCGTCGCGAGTGTGACGCCAAGGGAGAACATGAGCACCGCCGGATTCAATGCGATTTCCGCCTCGCCTGGTAAAGGGTCCGCCGGAATGGCTGCGACGACGCCCTTCAAACCGACGTATGCCATGGCGCATCCTGCAATGCAGGCAGCTGCAGCTATGATGAAACTTTCAATAAGGAGCTGCAAAATCAGCCGGCCGCGGCTTGCCCCGATCGCTCCGCGGATCGCGATTTCTCGCTCGCGCGCAGACGCACGAACCAGCAACAAGTTCGCAACATTCGTGCACGCGATGAACAGAAGCAGCAGGACGGCTGCGAGCAAGACGTAGAGCACTCTTCTGAACCCACCCAGAAGGCTGTCAATCGTCGTCTCGGTCCCGATGTTGAATGTTTTCGGATATGAAGCTTTGTCGATTATCGCGAGTCGGTGCGCTATCACGTCGAGATCTGCTGCGGCGGTTTGGAGGCTAATTCCTCGCATCAACCGGCCCATAGGGTAGAGCGACGCGGGCCTGCCGAAAAAGGAGGCTTCGGCGGCGCCGGGATACAGTCCGAGGGGCAAATACAAATCCGCGCCTGAATAGGCCTCGAAGCGCTGAGGCATAACGCCGATCAGCGTGCGCGGCTCATCGTTCAGAGTGAATGTGCGCCCGACAATATTTCGATCGCCGTTAAACTCCCGCTGCCAGAACCTGTAATTCATCAAGAATACAGGCGCAGCCCCTGGCCTTCCGTCTCCCGGCGCAAATCCACGGCCGAGCAGCGGCGGCACGCCGTAATATTGAATGCCGTTCGTCGTCATCCACGCGCCGATGAACTTCCGCGTCGCCTTCCCACTGTTGTAACGAACGTCCCATTCGTAAGAGCCCACCAGATCTTCAAACACGTGATTTTGTTCTCGATATGCAATGAACTCGGGAATTGAAAAAGTGTTTTTCATATCATCCGGCCGCGACACGTCATACGCGAAGAAGCGTATGGATCGATTGAAGTCCTTATATGGGAACGGGTTCAGCAGAGCGCCATAAATGACGCTGAAAATTACGGTAGTCGAACCGATTCCGAGAGCAAGCGTCAGAACGGCGATTGCGGCGAAGCTTCGGTTCTTGCGCAGAGTTCGTGTAGCGAAGTGAATGTCCTGCCAGAGAATCTCTAGCCAAACGAGAACGCGCATTCCCCCTTAGCTCTCCTTATTTCCCAGGGCGATGCCAAATCACTTTCGGGCGTTCGAGCACCCGCTTGATGCAGGCTGCTCCGCCGCGCGATTTTCATTCTCGCTCACTATCATATGAATCGGCGGTTCATTCGTATCGCAGCGCGACCATGGGGTCAACACGCGTTGCCCGGCGGGCCGGGACGTAGCATGCCAGCAGCGATATCGCGATGAGTACAACCGGAACAATAATCAGAGTCACGGGGTCCGATGGAACCACGCCGTATAACAGCGAGACGAGGACGTGCGTTAGCGCCAGCGCTGCGATCAAACCCACTGCAAGCCCCGCAAGCGTCAGCAGAATTCCCTGACCCAAAATAAGTTTCAGAACATCCCGCCTTTGCGCGCCGAGCGCAATTCGAATCCCGATTTCCGATGCCCGCTGCTTTACGGCGTAAGCCATCAATCCATAAAGACCGACGCTAGCCAGAAATAGCGCGATGCCGGCAAAGACAGCCAGCAAAAATGTTTGGAACCGGCGCCTCGCATTCGCATCGTCAACGCGCTCATCCATCGTTCGAATATCCGCCACCGCCAACACGGGATCGATCTCGCGAACGACGCCGCGAATCGCAGGAATGAGTTCATCCGGCGGGAGGCTGGTGCGAACGGCTACAAACGCGCGCGTTGGATCCGATTGAGTGAACGGCAAATACACTTGCGGCGCGGCGGCATCTTCGGGCCGCGTATGCCGGATATCGCCGATGACGCCTACAACCGTGGACCACGGCGCTTCCTTCCCTGGCTGGAAATCGCGAAAGCGAAAATGCTGCCCGATCGGATCCGCGCCGGAGTAATAGTTCTTCGCAAAGCTTTGATTGACGATGACGTTCAGCGAGGACTCACCGTAATCGCCTACGTTGAATAATCTTCCGGCAATCAGCCGCACACTCATCGCTTCGAAATAATGCTGCGTCACGCGCCGGCTTTCGACGAGCTGGTCCGGTGTGTTCGCATACCCATCGACCTCAAACAGCGTCAAGCTTTCCGCATTGCTCAGCGGCAGGATGTCCCCGGCTCCGGCCGCCTGCACTCCGGGCAATTGCGAGATGCGGTCGAGAACATTGTTGAAGAAATCCCGGCGCTGCGCGGGCTGCGTGTAGCGGGAATCAAGGGAAATGCTCATCGTCAGCGTTGAGTGCGAGAAGCCTAGATCAACCGATTGCAGCTTGAGGTAGCTGCGAATTAGCAGTGCAGAGCCTGAAAGAAGTACCACAGCCAATCCGATTTCGATGACGATAAGGCCGTGGCGCAGGCGGTTCGAAAATCCGGCGATTCCCCTCGCGCCGCCCTGCTTTAGCATTTCGGAGAGATTCGTGCGCGAGACCGCGAGAGCGGGAAGAATACCGAAAATAATTCCAGTCAGCAGCGACAGCCCAACGCTGAAAATCAAGACGCGGGAATCGAGCGATGTCTCATTCAAGCGAGTAATGTTTCCGGGATCGAAGCGTAGAAGAATGCGAATCGCCGCAAGAGCGATGCCGACGCCCAACGCGCCGCCCGCGCACGCCATCAACACGGCTTCGGTCAGTAACTGCCGGATCAGCCGCTTGCGGCCTGCGCCAAGCGCCGCTCGTACGCCGAGTTCGTGCCTCCGGCTCGCGGCCCGCGCGAGAAGCAAATTCGCGGCGTTGCTGCACGCAATCAGCAGCACCAGCGAAACAGCTCCGAACAAGAGCCACATCAGCGGGCGCAGCGGCCCGATCGCGTGGCTCAAGAACGGCTGCACCAGTGCGCTCCAGCCTCTGAACTCCGCCGCATGAAGCCGATCGAGACGCGCCATGATCGCGCTCATTTCCGCTTGCGCCTGCGCAATGCTCACGCCGGGACGCAGACGCGCGACCGCATCACCGCTCGAATTGTCGCGGTCCGCGCGTTGCTCCGGCGTCAGGGCGATCGGAAACCACAGATCGTTCTTCTTTGCGGCGGTGTCGACGTCGAATGGAAGATCGCTCGTGCGAGGATATTCAAATCCCGGAGGCATTACGCCGATGATTTGATAGGCGCGCCCATCAATTTCAAGCGATTGCCCGAGGATGCCCGGATCGGCGCTGAACTTCGAATTCCAAAGCGCATGGCTGATGACTACGACGTTTCCGCCGCCCGGCACGTCGTCGCTCTGCGTGATTACGCGGCCCAACTCGGGCCGCGTCTCAAGCGTGGAGAAGAAATTGCCGGAAATGCGAGCGCCGCCGACCCGATCCGCCGAGCCGCGAGTGCCCAGATTGAACGCGCCCGGTTCGAATAGTGTCACCGCGGAAAACGATTTCGCCTGGCTCTGAATGTCGTAAAAGTCGGCGTAGGTCGGGCCGATGGAGTCCGCGGGAATCTGCGAAAATCGCGAGAGGGGAGTCCAGAGATAAACGAGTCTTTCGGGATCTCCGTAAGGCAGCGAGCGAATCAGCACGGCATTCACGAGGCTGAAGATCGCAGTCGTTGCGCCGATGCCGAGCGCCAGCGTCAAAATCACAATCGCAGCGAACCCGGGATTCTTACGCAGCGTTCGCGCGCCGTATCGCACATCCTGCCAAAGCGTCTCGACCCAAACGAAAGTCGACATTTCGCGGCACAACTCCTTCGTCGTACAAACTGCCCAGCGGCATAATTCCCACAGTTCGGCTGACGCCGCAATGAAAACTTTGGCGCACCTGCCATATCACGAAAATTTACGATTAGCCCCTGTCAGATCGAGTTCCAGAAACGCAGTTCCAGAAATCGGGCTCTGATAATAAGGAGGAATCGCGCGAAATCCGAGCGCTTCGTAAATCGCACGCGCGGCCGTCATGCTGGCAAGCGTGTCCAGTCGAATCGCGCGATACCCCGCGCGCCGCGCTTCAGCCAGAGCCGCGCCAATCAATCGCCGCCCTATACCCAGCCCGCGCCACCGTGGCCGCACATACAATCGCTTCATTTCGCATATGCCATCAGCCAATCGCCGCACGGCGACGCAGCCCGCGCACTCCTCGCCCTCGAACGCGAGTAAGAGCACCCCTCCAGGCGGGGCGTAGTCCCCCGGCAGTCCCTTCAGTTCCGCCTCAAAACCCTGAAAACCGAGGTCAATCCCGAGCGACGCCCCATACTCGCGGATCAATTCACGAGCCACAGCGACGCCTTTCTCACCGTTCGCAGGCCCAATAATCGCCTCACGCGGCACGTTTCCCCCAGATCGAAGCCCGGCAAATCGTGAGTCTGCTGATGCCCGACGCAGCCCCACAAGAGCCATATTGGCGACGGTATTCGGGCGCCGCCTCGGCTCCGCCATCGCCCCATCCCCATCCAAATCCTTTGAATCCTTCACCTTGCAGCCAGCATCTAATGAGCTAGCGACAAATGTCCGTCCCGCTTTTTAACGGATAGCAACTATCCAAAGAATGCTTATCCGGCTGTAATGATAGAGCGGCTATAGTGTAGTTGTGGCATCCGAGCCACGAAACCGCTGTTATCCTCAAGGCGTAAGGAAGGAGCGTTTGAAATGGTTAAGCAGTACATCCTGGCGAGTGATTTCGACCAAACCCTGAGTTTCAACGACTCGGGAGCCCTACTGGCCGAGTCCATAGGCGCGTCGGGTTTCGACAAAAAGGTTGCGGGCCTCTCTCAAATCCAACTGGTTCAGCAGGGCGCGGAACTGGCTTATCTGATCCTTCACGACCCCGATTTTCGCAAGGTTCGCCGCGACGATCTAATTGCCGCGGGCAAGAAAGTCCGTCTGAAACTAAACGTAGGATTGTTCGCCCGGCTCCTCGAAAATTTGGGCGAAGGCTACAATTTCAATTTCTGCGTCATCTCGGCGGCGCCGCAGGAAATCGTTCAATCCGCCCTCGAAGGCATCGTTCCGTCCGAACGCATCTTCGGAACGAAATTTGAATACGACCCGTCATCCGGCGAAGTGCAATCCATCGTTCGCGCGGCCGCAGGCTGGGGCAAGGTCGCCGTCCTCGAAGAGCAGCGCTCGAAACTTCATGTCAGCCCCGACTGCGTCATTTACGTGGGCGATGGCAGCTCCGACCTGCCGGTGATGATGCACGTCAATCAGAGCGACGGTTTGACAATCGCCGTCTCGGAAAACGAATACATCACGCGCGTCGCGAAGCGAACCGTGCTCAGCGACAACGCAATGAGCGTCCTCGTGCCCGTGCTTGAAGACGTGCTCCGCTGGGATTCAACTCGAATTCGCAGCCTGTTCGCATCGCAAGGTCTCACCGTCCGCGATTGGGACAAGCGCCGCACCGACACGCTCTCAATTCATGCATTCGGCGAAGCCGTCGAAACCACCGCGGAAAATCGAACCTAACTCCGTCGCACAAAATAAATTGCGGAGCCCGGAGGCCCCTGCCTCCGGGTTCTGAACGATCAGCCCATCAAATCTCACTCAACCGCGCCGAACCCTGCGGCGCCCCTCCGTCATTCCTCCCCGGACAATTCGGTTGCTCTCCCTCGCCCGTTTGTATACAAACCAAATGCGCGCTCGGCAAATTAAATTTCACAGCCCGGAGGCGTCCGGGTTGAGGGCAATCAACGTGTCCGACTGCGCGCGACCGGAGGGAACCCAATGGCTCAAAACGAACCCGCAAAATCCGCGCCAGCAACAAAACTCGTCATCCGCAATATCGGTCTCATCTTAAGCGGCGATCTCTCCCGCCCCATTCTCGACGCCAACACAGTCATCTCCGTGAATGGAAAAATTTCCGCCATCGGCAAAGAAAAAGATCTCGACACAACCGGCGCAACAACGACCATCGACGCGAACGGATCGACGCTCGCGCCCGGCCTCATCGATAGCCACGTTCATCCCGTCGCCGGCGACTGGACTCCGCGCCAAAATCAAATCGGCTGGATTGATAGCTGCCTGCACGGCGGCGTCACCACGATGATTTCAGCGGGCGAAGTACACACTCCCGGAAGACCGAAAGACGTTGTTGGCCTGAAAGCCATGGCGATTACCGCTCAGCGCTCTTTCGCCGCGTTGAGGCCAAGCGGCGTCAAGGTTCACGCGGGCGCGCCAGTAATCGAGCACGGCATGGTTGAAGAAGATTTCAAATCTCTCGCGGACGCTGGCGTAACACTTCTCGGCGAAGTCGGGCTCGGCAGCGTCAAGGACGGAGAAACCGCTCGCCAAATGGTCGCGTGGGCCCGTAAATACGGCATTCAGAGCACAATTCACACGGGCGGCCCGTCAATTCCCGGCTCGAGCCTGATTGACAAGGATATTGTCCTCGCGGCAGACGCAGATGTGATTGGCCACATCAACGGCGGCCACACGGCTTTGCCCGACGATCAAATCACCGCGCTGTGCGAGCAATCGCGGCGAGCTCTCGAGATTGTTCACAATGGCAACGAGCGCGCGGCTCTGCTGACGCTGAGACTCGCGACGGAATTGAAGCAACTCGATCGCGTAATTCTCGGAACCGATGCGCCCGCCGGCTCGGGCGTTCAGCCGCTCGGAATCATTCGCCTAATTTCGATGCTCTCGTCGCTCGGTGAAGTGCCCGCGGAAATTGCATTCTGCTTCGCCACGGGAAACACGGCAAAAATGCGCAAGCTCGATTGCGGCATCATCGAGACGGGACGTGCGGCAGATTTTGTTTTTCTAGATTGCGCGCAGCACTCGGCAGGAAAAACACTTCTCGAAAGCATCCGTCTCGGCGACTTGCCCGGAATTGGAATGACAGTAATCGACGGTGTCGTCCGCTCCGAGCGCAGCCGCAACACACCACCCGCAACCAGACTCCCCAAAGTCATTTGAACCGAACAGCCCCGGATCCAGATGATGGGGCACTGCCGTCGAATCGGCACAAGCGCCGAACCAGCACTTGTAGCGCCCGGCTTCAGCCGTGCAGCCTTTGACTTCTTTCCATGCGAAGAAAAAATTCAGCGCAATCCGTCTTCGCCCTTAATCTCTTCCTTCTTCAATCCGCCCACACGCGCCAGCGGCCGCCCGCTATCCGTCACCGCCACCGCCACCATGATTTCATTTGCCCGCGGCGCATCATTAATCCTCACTTCCATCCCATCGAAATGGCTGCGCACAAACGCCGCATCCTTGTGCCCCAGAGGAATATCGAGCGCAACGCCGAGCCCTCCGCGCTTCTTCGAAGACGGAATGAGCGCCGCTCCCTCGCCGAGAGTTTTTCTAACGGGGCGCCCAGCTTCGGATGCAAAATCGCTGCCGCATGTTCGAGTTCGCCGTTCTCGCCGACGGCTGCTGCCTTGCCGTAGCTTTCTACCGACGTGCCCGGAATTCCAAGCGCCGCCACTGCGCGTTCCGCTAGCAATCCACCCAATTCCTCGCCAATGTTGATCAGCTCGCTCAAATCCTCGACAAATTTCCCCGCGCAAGGATTCTCGATTACAGCGACGGCGGCAGCGCGCCGCGTCGGCGGATCGATCGCGCGTCCCATCTCGCTTCGCGTTTCTTCGACGAATGTAACCAGCTTCCGGATTTTTGCTTTTCCCGTCGCCGTCATCGCAGGCCATCCTCTCCCTTGATCTCCGAAGCCTTCAGGCCGCCCACGCGCGCGTGAACGCGCGGCCCCGTGGTCATCACAAGCGCGAGCAAAATTTCATCCGCGCGCGGCGCGTCGGCCAGGCCAACTTCCATCGAATCAAAATGGCTGCGGACATATGACGCGTTGATGTGCGTGATCGGAATATCGAGTCGCGCGCCGGGACCTCCGACTTTTTTCGAAGACGCCACAATTGCTTTTGCGCCGCCGAGAATTTCGCGCATCGCGTATCCGCCAGGAACATGCCACAGCGCTCCGTGCTCGAGTTCGCCAGCCGCGCCCACAATCGCGCCTTTGCCGTAGCCTTCGATGATGCACGCATCGCCGCCGAGCGCCACGACGAGCGCCTTCGCCATTTCGAAGCCAAGCGGCTTCAGATCGTCCATAAAGCTAGCAATATCAGCAACATACGAACCAGCAAATGGATTCTGAACTACGGCGAGCGCTGCCGCGCGGCGCAGAGGAACGGCAGCCGCGGGTCCGCCTTCGTGAGAAATTTCGTCCACGACCGTCACGAATTTTCGAACTCTAACTTCCGGCAACGGCCAGTCTCCTCGATTTTTCTTCCGATGCTGCACTCAAGAATCTGCGGTTCACATCGGACGCACCAGCGACGCGAGTTTCTCCTTGAAGACGAATCGCCGCGGCGCGCACAAGTCCGCGAGCGATGCATTCCTCGGCCGCTTCGACGCCGGATGCGAGCGCGATATGAATTTCGCCAGCGCTGAGCGCGCCGACATCGCGAGTGACGAGGCGTTCGCCAAGATCGTTATCTGGAGCAATCTCGCAAGCCGGGACGCGAGTGATTGCCAGATGTCCGGGCAAATCCACAGCGTTCGCGATGATTGTGGCCGCGGCATCCGCCATCGCCGCGCGATCTGCCAGTACAGTCACCGCGTCGGCGATGCCCAAAGAAAAACTCCGGCCGCGCCATCCGCTCGTTGCAATTCCGCGGACGCAATCGCTCGCGCTGAGCTGCACCGCCCCAAACAGTGACGGGCGATCCGGCCGCTCGATCAATCCGATTCGAAAAGTTTCGCCAGCCGAAAGATGAACCGCGATGTCGCCGCCATTATTCACGTAAGCTCGCCAAAGCGAAGCGGCTTCCGTCATCGCTTGCAGAATTTCCTCTGCCACTGCGCCTGCCACGGCGGCCATCGGTGTGATAAAAGTCCGCGCCGCGAACGGCGCTACGGCTTCGGCCATCCTCCGCGCCACCGGCCCTGAAAGTTGCGGGCCATCGATTCGCGCAGTCGAGCGCAAAAGCGGCAGCTCAGCACACAATTCATCGAGAACGGTGACGAATCTTCGCGCCGCCGCGCGATACGCCGCCTCTATCTCTTCGCGCTCGCCGAATGCCTCGACGATGAGATCGATCGGACCATCGTGCAGATGCAATCGGCGATGATCCGGCAAGAACTGAATCTGAGCTGGCTCTCTCATCGCTTCGCGCGCCTCCGAGAATTCGGCTCCAACTCCTGAGACGCGGAATTGTTCGCGGCCAGCGAATCGAGCGGACGCACGTGCTCCATGTGGCCGCCCAGCGCCGCGTAATCTTCAAGCTTGAGCGTGAATTCAATCGGCGCGACAAGCGCCGGCGTCGGCACGTAGCCGAAACCATTCTCCGGCATTCGCGTGACGTCCACCATAAAAGTGATTCCGCCACCGGGCCAAACGTAAACTGGCGCTCCGCCGCACGTGACTCGCGTGAAATTGTGTTTCACCGAGCGCGTGAGCTTCACCGGATTATCCGTCACTCCCGCACGCAATGATCCTCCCGCGCCTCCCATGAATAGAACGGTTGAAAGCGCGGGCTCGCAGTTTTCCCGGATTCGCTCCACGGATTCAACTAGCGCTTCGGGCAATTCCTGCGCAATGGGCCGCAAATCTTCATCGAGTTCGTAGTAGGCGTGCTGCTCGCCCGTTGTGCTCACCATCAGCAGGCGAAGATGCGGCCAGGCGATTTTCGGTTTGAATGTATCGATGATCGAAAGCGGATCGCTGATCGACGTCCCGCCCCAGCCCGTGCCGGGTTCCGCAACTTGGAAATAGCGCCCAGGAGTTGACCGGCGCCCCTTGATGCGAATGCCAGTCGCGCGCACGCCCAAAAGTTTTCCCGCTTGATGTTCGGAAAGAACGCCGGTGATGTGATCGTCCACGACCACCACGTCATCCACCTTGCCGAACCATTGCCTCGCGAACATTCCGATCGTCGCCGATCCGCAGCCCACGCGCATGCGCGCTTCCAGCACGCCGTTCACAACCGGCGGCTTTCCCGCCTCGACGATCACTCGCGCGCCGTCATCAATCTTCAGTTCAACCGGTTTTCGATTGCACAGGTCAAGCAGCGACTCGCAAGTGACGCGGCCTTCTTTTTTCGTTCCGCCCGTCAGATGATGAACGCCGCCGAGCGAAAGCATTTGCGAGCCGTATTCGCCGGTCGTCACGTGCCCGATGGGCTCGCCTTCCGCGCGCACAAGACTTCGCTCCGGGCCAAGATGCCGGTCCGTGTCAATTTTCACTTTCACGCCGCAATAACTGAAAATTCCTTCGGTCACCACCGTGACCATGTCCACGCCTTCCACTTCGGAAGAAACAATGAACGGCGCGGGCTTGTAATCGGGATACGTCGTTCCCGCGCCGATGGCCGTCACGAATGTCCCCGGCCCTTTTACCAGCGTTCCGTCCCAATCGCGGTCCGGCCCGAGAAATCGAACGAGCGGCGTGCCGTGCGATTTCGCGCGATCGAGCACGACGTGCGGATCCACGCGCACAAGCTGCCCCTCGTGATTCGCGTAGCGTTCGCACGCGCCGCTCATGCCGCGCTTGATGTAGCACAGCACCGGGCACGCATCGCAGCGAATGGTCTCTTCAGGCATTTCGAACTCCGGCAGCATTTGCGGCAAGAATTTCCGCGCGCACTCGATCGGGCGTCGCGGGAATTCGGCGAATGCGCACGCCCGTTGCGTGATGAATCGCGTTCAGAATTGCAGGCGCCGTGGGAATCAGCGCTTGCTCGCCCACGCCCTTCGCGCCGAATGGCCCGATCGGCGAAGGATCTTCGATCAGGATTGATTCAACCGCAGGAACATCGCCCACAGACGGAATTAAATAATCGTGCAAATTCTCTCCTTTGCCCGGAAAGAATTCTTCCATCAGTGCAAAACCAAGCCCCTGCGCCGCGCCGCCTTCGATTTGTCCTTCTACAAGCGTCGGATTGATCGCGCGGCCAACATCATGCGCCGCGGTAATCTTCAGCACCTGAACCGTGCCGAGCTCGACGTCCACGCTGACTTCCGCCATGTGCGCGCCGAAGCCATACACCGCGTAAGGATTTCCCTGTCCATCAGAATTGAGCGGGCTCGTCGGCGGATCGAATGTCGCTTCCGCCGACGCAACGTAACCCCGCGCGTCGAGGCTCAAATCTCGGAGTGAAACGGTTCGCCGCTCGCCGCGCGCTTCGATCGTGATTGCTCCATCTCCAAATTCGATTCGCGCGCAATCGCACGCATTCGCTAGCCGCAAAATCACCTTCCGCAATTCCGCTCCCGCGAGACTTGCCGCATTCCCCGAAACAAAAGTTTGCCGCGACGCCGAAGTCTTCCCGCAGTCCGGCGTCACGTCGGTATCCGCGGGAAGCAAATCGAATTTTTCAATCGGCGCGCCAATTACTTCGGCGCAAATTTGTGTAACCACCGTCGCCGATCCCTGCCCGATATCCACCGCGCCCTGATGCAGCGCGATTCGGCCGTCGCGCTTCAGTCCCACTCGCATCGTCGACGGATTCGGCAGCGAAGTATTGCCGCAGCCATACCACATTCCCGCAACGCCCACGCCGCGGCGCATCGGCCCTTTCGCCTCGGCATTTGCAGCGGCCGCGCGCGCGCGCGCCGCGATCCATTTCGATCGCAGCGCTTCGAAACATTCGCGAATCCCCACGCCGCTGCCGAAAACTTGCCCAGTGACAGTAGGGCTTTCGTCGTCAAGCGCATTCAAAATCCGAAATTCCAGCGGGTCCATCCCGAGTTTTTCCGCAAGCTCGTCGTAAAGCTGTTCTTGCGCGACAGTCCCCTGCGGCACTCCAAATCCGCGAAACGCGCCCGCGGGCAAGAGATGCGTGTGAATCGCGCGAGTGAGCGCGCGATAGTTCGGGACGTTGTACGGCCCCGAAGCGTGAATCGGAACGCGGTAAGCCACCGTCGGTCCCCACGATGCGTACGCGCCGGTGTTGAAATCCGCCTGAAAATCCATGGCAACAAGCGTGCCATCGCGTTTCGCTCCCGCGCGCACGCGAATTCGTGAAGGATGCCGCTTCGTGGTCGCCATGATCGATTCCGGCCGCGAATAAGTCATTCGCACCGGCCGGCGAAGATGCCACGCCGCGACCGCGAGAAACGGCTGCACCGAAAGATCGAGCTTCGTTCCGAAGCCGCCGCCAACTGCCGTCGGCAAAATTCGCACCGAACTTTCAGGCAATCCGAGAATCGCTGCGATATCTTTTCGCGCCATGTACGGCGCCTGCGTGCAAGATTGCACTTCGATGCGATCGCCCACGCGCCGCGCGAAGCCGGCTTCGGGCTCGATGCAGGCGTGCTCGACAAATCCTGTCTCAACTTCGTTGCTCACCACTACATCCGCATCGCGCAGCGCGGCATCGACATCGCCGCGCACCACGCGGCCGCGCACCAGCACATTGCCGGGGCGATGCGCATGAACGAGCGGCGCATCGGCGTCAAGCGCCGCATCGATTGTCGTCAGCGCGGGCAGCTCGTCCCATTCCACCGGAAAGCTCGCCACGTCGAATGCAGCGATCGCAGCCGCCTCGCCAACAATCGCAGCCACAGCTTCGCCGCGAAATCGCGCTTCGCTTTCCGCAAACACCGGTTGATCTGCGCAATCCGGAATCACGCCGTAGCAATTTTTGCCGGGAATATCTTTCGCGGTGAAGACCGCGCAAATTCCGGGATGCTTCGCGACGAACGCATCGAGATCGCCGAAGCGAAATCGCGCGTGATTGTAAGGGCTGCGAATCACGCGAAGCGTGAGCGCGCCCTCGGGCGCTTCGTCCGCGCCGTAAATTTCTGTGCCGTTAATTTTCCTCGCGCCATCCACGCGCGCCACGCGCTCCCCGACCGCGCCAGACAAATGCGCGTCGCGCGCCGCGAGCGAATTCGCCGATGCATCGAGAACGGCAGCGATAATTTTGCGGTAGCCGGTGCAGCGGCAGAGCACGCCGCCGAGCGCGTCGAGCACCTGCGCTTCGTCGGGCGCAGAACAAGATTCGAGCAGCGCCGTCGCCGACACGAGCATCCCCGGCGTGCAAATGCCGCACTGCGCCGCGCCGTGCTGCAAGAATGCCGCGCTCAGCTTCTCGAAATTCGCCGAGTAGCCGCCGAGCCCCTCGATCGTCGTCACTTCCGTCACAGCTTCCGCGCCGCCAAGCTGGCCAACCGCAATCAAGCATGAGCACGCCGCCTTGCCATCGATCAGCACCGTGCACGCGCCGCAATCGCCCGCATCGCAGCCGACTTTCGTTCCCGTCAGCCCCAGCTCATCGCGAAGCACTCGCGAGAGCCGCGCAATCGGCGCCGAGCGCACCTCGGTCCGCTTGCCATTTACGCTGATAATCATTGGCTGCGCGGGCCCTCGCATATTCACGCGCCACTCGCTGAAGATGGAGACGCCACGCACGCATCGATCGCGCGCTGCACCAAAGTGACCGAAGCATCGCGCCGATACGCTGACGTCGCGCGAACATCGTCAATCGGCGAAATCGCGTCGAAATAATCCGCGGTAGCTAATTTCCCGAGTCCATGCCGCGCCGCAGCGCCAACGAGCGATTCCTCCAATCGCCGTAGCCGCCTCGCCGCCGCCGAGCACGAACCAACCGCGATGCGCGCCTCCGCGACGCAACCTCTCTCATCCGCGAGAATCGTCACCGCAACCATCACGATCGAAATCACGAGATATCGCCGCGCGCCCAGCTTCAAAAACGATGACGCGGCATTTTCGAGCCGCCGAGGCACAGAAACGCTCGTCAAAATTTCGTCCGCGCGGCGCGCCGTCTTCCGATTGCCAAGAATAAAATCGGCGAGCGGCATCGCACGAGTTCCCGACGCCGACGCGAGATGCACCTCCGCATCGAGCGTCAAAAGCGGCGGCACGCCGTCTGCGGCCGGCGACGCGTTGCAGAGATTTCCCGCCACCGTGCCGAAATTTTGAATTTGAATCGAGCCGACCTCGCGCGCGGCGCTCTTCAGCCCGTCGAAGCCTCGCGGAAGGGCCGCGCTGACAATTTCGCTCCACGTGGTCCTGCCGCCGATGACAATGCGCTCCGCCTCGATGGAAATTCCCTTCAGCTCGCGGACGCGCGAAATATCAATGACGGTTTCCGTGATCGGTCGATCGACGCGTGCGGGGAAAAAATCCGTGCCGCCGGAGAGCACGACGCCGCGCGTTTCCGCGAGCGCCTGCACAGCTTCCGCGAGCGTTGCCGGTTGGAGAAAAAAGCTCATTTAAGTACGTAGGCCAGCGCTACCTAATCCAGACCAAAAAGAGGCCCTAAATGCCTCACGTGTATCCGGGTCATTTGTATACCAACAAACGGGAATTGTGAAGTGGTAGGTACCTTTCCGGTAATATCACGTCGCCGAGTCCCAACGACCACGGCTTAAACCGCTGAGGCCAAAGGGGTTAATACCAAGAGGGATTCCTCGTCGCTGCGCTCCTCGGAATGACGGCGATTCTGACTTCCCCCGCCCCGTTCAACACATTCGCTTCAGCAACCTCAACAACGTCGCCTGCTCGGCTCTCGACAGCGGCTCGAGCGTCTCCGCCGTAATGCTCGCGGCTTCACGCACCGCCGATTTCGTGATTTTCCGCCCTTGCGCCGTCAAATGAACCATCAACAGCCGCGCGTCCTGCAAATCCGGCCGCACCTCCGTGAATCCGCGCCTGGTCAGGCGGCCAATCACTCCCTTGATCGTCGCCGCATCCATCGCCGTCAATCGCCCCAACCGATTTTGCGAGCACGGCCCCACTTCATACAGCTTCGCCAGCGCCGCAAATTGCGTCGGCGTAAGCTCGTGGATCATTCCCTTCGTGAAAATCGCGATGTGCCGCTGAATCACCTGCCGAAGAATGAAACCCACCTGACGATCGAGGATGTAACCTTTGACGCGCGGCGCAGCTCCGGATTTCGATTTAGCGGTCGCTGAGTGCACTCGCCCCAAATCCGATCCTCCGGAAGAAGAAAAATTACGGCTTCAAAGGGATGCGGGAGTATACACCGCGAGGCGGATGGTTTTGTTGAGGAAATCGGGGCGTTACACCTGATCGCTCGAAGGCGCAGAAAAAGTCTGTGAGGCTGTACGATTCGGGAGCGGAGCAATTTGCGAAAGCGTGCTTTTGTATTCTGCGGAGTACTCCCAAGTAGCCTGCGACTCGAGAGGAGACCAGACAAACTTCGCCAGGGGCATGCGGTGCCGTCCGACTCGGCTCGGCGAATCTGGTGTATCTTGCTAAAGGCTTTGTTGCTCAGTGGTTACTAGTCGGTCCGCCTTGCGGTCGCATAGTCTGGCAGGGCGGGGTATCATGGCTAACACGTAGTGACTTTATATGTGTTTTGTGTGCATAATCACCAGCATCAACCACCCGGAGACGCTCGCTCCACAAAATCAGCCACAAGTGACCGCCTTTATTCCCCGGAGTCGGCGCGGTCGGTTGTCTTCGGCGAAGGACGCGAATCATGGGAATCGCTATCCCGCGATGGGTCAGTTGGAGGAGAAATGAGTATGAGTCCGTCCGCAGTACGTCTGCAGAAATCACACGAGCAGGTCACCACTCACGACGATCTTTCTTGTCGGGTGCGACGGAATCTGACGGAAAGACTAGACTCCTGCCGCGCTATCGAGACCCTTTGCCGCGCTACCGACGGTGAAATCTTCCTATTCGGCGGGGCAATCCGCCGCGGACTTTTCGGCGACAAACTATCTGGGGATATAGACATCATGGTTCCCAACGGCGATGATCGTGCGACCGACGCTCTTGACTCCCTGAAAGTTCCCTTTGTACTGAACAGTCAGCGCCACCGTCGGTACCATTGGAACTTGCTGCAGATCGACGTGCTTCAGCCGCGCGAATTCTACAGCGGCTTTGAGAATGTCGAGTCGGCGCTCTGCTATTTCGATCTGAGGATTAATGCACTTTCCCTGCATCTGCGCAGTGGTCGCATCTTAGATCCTTTTCAAATAGTTTCTCAAACGCCTTTGACTGATCCGGGAATCAACTGGCCGCGCTGGTTTGAGATGTCACCGCTGGACGTGGTGGTTCTCGCGATTAGGCTGGTGAAAATAATGCATGAGGTGCCCGCGCTGACTATCTCGGCGCACGATGCTCGTCGGATGAGCAACGAAGTGGTTCCTAGGATTCTCGAGTGCAATTGGGATGATGTCCAGCAGAGGTTTCCCGAAGGCAAGTGCGCGTTTCTGCAAGCGTTCACCGCCAAGGTACTTGGCCGCACACAGAGCATAAGGCCTGATCGATATTCTGGCGTGATTTAACCGCTGTGGGAGGCATCGCATGACCGCTAAGACCTTAGGAAAAAGGCCGTACGATCGCCTCATTATTGGGGTGAGGCACCGCGCGTCAGGAGTGAAGAAACGAACACTTGAAGAGGAGGCTGATTCCGACAGAGGACGCGTGCTGTTTAGTGCGCCGTTTCGGCGTTTGCAGAACAAAGCGCAGGTTTTTTCTCTGGAGTCGAACGCTGCCGTGAGGTCGCGCCTGACCCATTCCTTGGAGGTGTCGTCGATCGGGCGGTTCGTTGCCCAACAGGCGATCGCGGCGTTTGGTTCCAACGAACGGAACGCACTGGGAATTGCCGGAAAGGAGCGGCCCCTCATAACATTTGTGGAGACCGCTTGCCTCCTTCACGACCTAGGCAATCCGCCATTTGGACACTTTGGAGAAATCGCGATCTCTGACTGGTTCCACTCGAACGAGGGATTCCTAAGGCCGGGTACGATCGGGGGCGCTCCGCGGCGTGAATGGGAAAAGTTCTATGCCGACTTCCGACATTTTGACGGCAATCCTCAGGGATTGAGGATCAGCACTAAACTTCAACCCTCCAAGCCCAACGACCTGTGCGGTCTGAATTTGACCGCGACCACCATAGCCGCCACCTTGAAGTATCCATGGACTACTGAGTGGGTGGGGAAAAAGCTACCCGGCGGAACCGACGACTGCAAAAAAGCCGGCTATTTTCAAACGGAGAAGGAGGTCGTCGACTGGATTTGTGCGAATCTAAGTCTTGATCCGGGAACTCGCCATCCACTGGTGTATCTCATGGAAGCAGCCGACGACATTGCATATTGCCTTAGCGATATAGAGGACGGGATCGAGAAAGGTCTCATCTCCGGCCCGCAATTCGGCGACTACATGATGAAAATGCTCAGACGGTCAAAGCTATTCTCGAAGGCTAAGGGAAAAGACCGCAGCGACGTAACGGCAATTTCACTAGCACTGATAGGTCTCAAAAAGCTGGCTCCTGAGGTAAGCGGCGTGTCCGTCGAACAGGTGACAACTATGCACGATTTCCGTTCGGCCGTCATTCGATTACTCGTCCGGCATGCAAGCTGCATGTTTCGAGACAATCAAGACAGTATCCTTAAAGGGAGCGCGGGCGCACTCCTGCGTAATTGTGGAGCGTGGCCGGTGCTGAAGGCGCTAAACGATTTCGCCGTGTCCCACCTGTATTCGTCGATGATCGTCCGAAATCGCGAAATCACGGCCCAAGCCGTTATTTCGGGGCTGCTCGACGCATATCGTCCGTTGATGAAGTGCGATCGGAGTCGGTTCAAGAAAGCGCTCGATGGGCAGCGCCGGGACGACGGCGGTCGACCAATCGGGCGGGATAGCAGCCTAATCCGCCGAGTGTCGCGTAAGTTTCTCGGCGTTTATAACGAATCGGTGAGAAAGATGGAACAACAACTCAAAGGCGACACGGGAGCGATTAACGTGATGGAGCGGATCCATCGGATGCGGCTGATCGTCGATCACGTCAGCGGGATGACAGACGAATTTGCGCTCCAGACGTACCAGCTTATCTCCGGCACTCAGATTAGCCCCTACAGAAATTAAGACTCTCCGACTTCCGGGCGGCGCGCAACCGAGCTGCATAGCGCCAGTTTGAGTGGACTACAATTGGAGGGCGTGAGTCTTTCGCTGGCGATTCGCGTCCGTTAGGGTTTCACGCTGGAGGCCTGGATTTTTCTCGGGCGGATGTGTAAAAATCCGCCACTGCTGTGGATTCCCGAATCCATTGGGGCCGAGCGGTGCTGGGCGGGGTGCTGGCGGAGATGGCTGTCTTCGCCATCGTGTTTCCGGTGCTGCACTTCTTCGGGCAGCGCGCGTTTCTCGCTTCCATTCTGATTGCTTCGGCCACGATGCCGTTCGTATTTGTCCTTCGAGAACAACGGCGCTTTGTGGGTTTGCAGTCGGGTGGCGTCGCGCTTCTTGGTACATGGCGCGATTGTGGGAATTGTTGCCGCGCTCGTTTACGTGGCAATCGCTTGGGGACAGCCGGAGCCGCTGCTTTACAAAATCGCGCACGGGCTTAAGGTGGTGGGCGGCATGGCCGGCGGCGCGGTGGCCTCGCGAAGAAAACCGGCGGAGTAAGAGCGCGATCGAACCGCGCGGAAAAACAAGACCGACCCCGGCAAAAGGCAGGGCGCAGCGAGCAGCGCCCCTACGAACACCGAACGAAGGCACCCGGCGAAAACCCTCGGAGTATCAGAAACCGCAGATTCCTCCTCCGATCCTCGCCGGATCGTCGTCGGAATGACATCGAAGAGAATGAAGCCGTGCCCTGACGATTTCTTGAATTACGGCGGCACCGCGCGATCAATTATCCATCGTCGGATTCGAGTTGTTCGAGGTGCGCTCGTATCGCCGGAAGACACTGAGCTTGAAGAATCTGTGATTGCAGTCCTCACACCGCAACGGCAGGAACCCAAGAACTGAAAGAATGGGGTCGAGAAAGCGGTGTTGGTTCGACCGGCGGACGTCATCGCTGCCGCAGGATGGACAGCGGGTCGAACGGCGCTCGTTCGTCGCCATAGGCCCTCTTTTGGCCATGCCGTCTCCGCGTACCCCCAGCATTCCGGCAGTGACATCATGGCGAAAAAATATTCCGGCGATACTATCACGCGATGGGCGCGGAGCAAAAGCGAGGGCGAAGGCGCACGGGGCGAAAGTTGGGCAGCTCACAGAAGTGGATGCTTGCTCGTTACGACATCGTAATAGACCCTCTTTACGCTCTAATAATTTACTTATGTCATAATGGCATCAGCCAGGAGGGGCCACGCATGAGCGCAGAAGATCATGAAGCTGAAAAGGCGCGGGCGCCGCTGGACTATATCGCTGCGAGGCACAAGTACGCGTTGCTGAGGCATAAGGCTGATACGATCGCGCGGAGCCTCGAAGCCGCGGCTCGAGTGGTGCGAGACCGCCCCGAGACGATTACGTTCGGAGGCGACATCGCTGCGCTAAAAGATTATTTGGGCTTGGGCGATCTTGTCGATGAGATTCAGAAGACGGGAGAAGATCTGCAAAGGCTCACGGACCTGATGGAGCAACTCGGCTGCGCTGACCCTCTTCCCGATTCCAGATAGGCTGCTTCGAACCCGCCTGCGGCTCAATTTCAAAATTCTTAGACATCATCCTTACAGACGGACTCATTTGCGCGGACGAGGCGCGGAGAAGCGAAGAGGGCGCAGGAAGCAGCGCCCCTACGACATAAGCGAAGTGCACGGAGAAAAGATCGCGGGCAAGATGTCCGCGCCACGAAAGATGATGCGGATCGAGATTATGGCGCGACGGACGCGGGGCGCTGCGCGGGCGGCGGAACGGCTGGCTTGCGATCGTGGCGCACGATTTCTAGTTGATCGCCGATGCGCGTGCCGGTGCGATCGACGGTGTGAGTGGGAAGCTCGAGGACGCTGCGCGCGTTGAGGCAAACTTTCGAGATGCGGAACGGGCGAACATGCTCTTCGACGTGGACGACACGCTTATCGCGATCGAGGAAAATGAGATCGATCGTGAACATCATTCCGAGCGTGTGCACGCCGTGGCAGGGAATGATCCAAAGGCCGCGGCCGGGGCGATTCCAACTGCCGGTCTTGCCGAGCAATCCGACGAGACGGCGAACGTACGTGTCCGCGGCGCTAACTTCCGTGGCCACGAAGCAATCGCGCGTTTTGTTGTAGACGTAAACTTCTGAATCGTGATTCAAGACACCCGTACCTCAGCTTTGAAATGCCCAAATCAATTTTTCCTGGATCGAAGTAACGCGGAAACTATTCGCCAGTCTTGCGACTGCGCCGCCAAATAATGATCCCCAACACAGCCACAGCGAGGACCCCTGCAATGATGCGAATTGTGCCTACATCCATACCACCCATATAGCCTCCTTGACTCGAACGGCGATGTACTGGGGTTACGTCGTTCTCCGCCCCGGTGTTGCGTTATAGATCTCCAGCTACTTGTTGATCTGCGGCAGCATTTGATGGAGCAAAATGACGACCGCAGGTCCAAGCAATACGACAAAGAGAGCCGGAAACACAAAAAAGACGAGCGGCGGAACCATTTTCACGCTGGTCTTGGCCGCCTGCTCTTCGGCGCGCTGGCGGCGCTTGGTGCGAAGCGAATCCGCGTGAACGCGGAGCGCCTGCGCCAAGTCGGTTCCGAAGCGATCGGTCTGAACGAGCATGCCGACGAGAGCTTTGACGTCGTCAACACCGGTGCGATCGGCCAATTCCTGGAGCGCCTCGAGGCGGCTGCGGCCGACGCGCATTTCGAGATTGATGAGATGAAATTCGTCGCTGAGTTCCGGATGAGTGTTTTCGAGTTCGTCGGCCACGCGCGCGATGGACTGGTCGAGTCCCAAGCCGCCTTCGACGCAGATGACGAGCAAATCGAGAGCGTCCGGTAGAGCGAGGACCATCCTGAATTGGCGATGGCGGACGCGCCAGCTGAGCCACATATCTGGAAGCAGGAAACCGAATACGGCGGCGCAGAGCAGGATTGGAATCGGGCTGTACGCATACCAGCCGGTGAAATAAACGACGGCGACAAAAAATATAGGAAGGAGCACTTTCGTGCCGCGCAATACGGCGACGAGTTCGGAGCGGCGATAGCCGGCTCGAATCATTAGGCGATGGAACTGGGAAACTTCGCGCGCAGAAGGAGGCAGCAGCTTGCTGACGTCGCTGAGGACGCGCTCAACTTTTTTGCGGCTGGGCTCGCGCTTTTCACGAACGGCCGCTTGTCCGGGGCGCCGCCGGCACCGAGCTGAGTGAGACGGTCAACGAGAGTGGAATTGTCGGCCGAAAACAAGAGAACGAGAAACACGCCGACGAGAAGAACGTCGAAGAATATCGCGATGGTGATTACGAGAGTCATGGTTTAGGCTCGGTGCTGCCGCTTACACCTCAATATTTACAATCTTCCAAATAATCAACGATCCGAGGATCTGAAGAAACGCGCCGACACCCAGCATGGTGCGGCCCAACGGATCGGCAAACAGAACGTGCGTGTACTCGGGATTGACGGCGCGCGTGATCAGGAGGAAAGTCGGCGGCAGAGCAATCAAAATTGCCGCGGTGAATCTTCCCTGCGCCGTCTTTGTACGAACCTCGCCGCGAATCTTGAAGCGCTCGCGAATCACGGAGGCGAGGTTCTCGAGAAGCTCGACGAGGTTTCCCCCGGTTTCCTTCTGTACGACGAGGCCGGTCACGAAGAAGCGAACGTCAACGAGCGGGACGCGCTCGGTCAAGTTGTGCAAAGCGTCACGAAGAGGCAAGCCGAAATTGTTTTCTTCGAACACGGTGCGGAATTCGCCGGCGACGGGCGGAGGCGTCTCCTTGGACATCATTTCGAGGCCTGCCGTGACGGCGTGGCCGGCGCGAATCGCACGAGAGAGAAGATCAATCGCTTCGGGAAAGTTCTTCTCGAACTTGCGCAGGCGTTGGCGGCGGCGAATGGCGACAAATAGCATGGGCAGCGCGAACCCGAGCAGACCGAACAAAACAGCCGTGATGATGCCCCAATCCTCGATGTAGCAGATGAAGTAAATCGCGACTCCGCAGATGGCGCTCAGAAGCGCCAAAACGCCGGGCTTAATTTTCATTCCGGCCTGGGCGATATACGCGTTGAACCTCGCGAGGCCCGACCAGGACAGCAAGAGGCGATTGAGCGCCGGGAGGTCGCTCACCGTAGAATCGCGGAGCATCGACTTGTTGACTTGCTGGACGCCGGACGTGCCAGCGCTGACGTCTTGCAAGCGGCGCTCGACTGCTTCGGATTCGGAATCACCGCGCGTGGCAAAAAGCACGGCTCCGGCGATCCCGAGGATCAGTATGAAAGTTATGACAGCTGCAAACAGTGCCATCTCGAGTCCTCTAGCGCCGAACCGGCGCCTTCTCGAACATTTCGAAGGGCAAATGAACTCCGGACATTTCCAGGCGCTCCGCAAGTTTCGGGCGAATTCCAGTCGGTATGAATTCGCCGAGGACCTCGCCTTTTTCGCCAATGCCGCGCCGTTGGAACACGAAAATTTCCTGCATCGTCACGATATCCGATTCCATGCCTGTGATTTCTGCAATGGTCATAACTCTGCGCGTTCCGTCGCTAAGACGACTGATCTGGACAACGAGATCAATGGCGGAGGCAATCTGGCGGCGAATCGCCTTATCGGGAATGTTCAGGTTGGCCATTGCGACCATGGTTTCCAAGCGGCTCAACGCATCGCGCGGTGAGTTCGCGTGGACCGTAGTGAGCGAACCGTCGTGGCCCGTATTCATGGCTTGCAACATGTCGAGCGCTTCTTCGCCGCGGACCTCACCAACGATGATGCGGTCGGGGCGCATTCTCAAAGCGTTGATGACAAGTTGACGCTGCCGGATGACGCCCTTGCCTTCCACGTTCGCGGTGCGCGTCTCGAGCCTCACGACGTGTTCCTGGCGCATCTGCAATTCGGCCGCGTCTTCAATCGTGACGATACGCTCGCGATTGGAAATGAAAGAAGACAGGACGTTCAGTAGCGTGGTCTTACCGGCGCCGGTGCCGCCGCTGACGAGCACGTTCATGCGGGCGCCGACGCAACCCTGGAGCATCTCGATGCCAGCGGGGCTGATCGTCTTATTGCGAAGCAATTCTTCAGCGGTCAGGCGATCGCGGCCGAAACGGCGAATCGAAAGACAGGGACCATCAATGGCGAGCGGAGGAATAATGGCATTCACGCGCGAGCCATCCGCCAAGCGGGCGTCCACCATCGGCGAAGACTCGTCAATTCGACGGCCGATCGCGGAGACGATGCGATCGATGATGAGCATCAGGTGAGCATCGTCGCGAAACTGCACCGGAGTTTTTTCGAGCTTGCCGGCACGCTCGACGAAAACCGATTTGTAAGTGTTGACGAGAATATCGGAGATTGTCGGATCTTTCAGAAGAGGCTCGAGCGGGCCGAGACCAAACACCTCATCAATAACTTCTTGAGTGAGGCGCTGCCGCTCCTGAAAGGTCATCGGCGTGGTTTCGCCGGCGACCAAGCCTTCGATCACCTGTGCCAGTTCAGCCCGAACCGTCTGGCGATCACCCTGGGTGACGCGCTCCAGGTTAACGGCCTGGAGGAGCTTGCGGTGAATCGTAGCCTTCAGCGCTGTGAAATCTGCTCGTGATGAAGCGACTGGTTGCACGCTGCTACCTCATTTCTTAGGAGGAAATGCGAAGAACCCTGCGCTGCGTTTGTCTTCAGCAGTTTCCGTACTTACACCGGCCAACTGGCACGCCATGTTTCGGAACCTTGTTACCAACGGATCGCTGTGATTTCGCGAGAGCAATTTGCCCACGCTCTCGGCCTCACTCACTTGCCGATAATCATTCGGGAGGCGAGCGAAAATCGGTTGCTTGATTCGCTTTTCGATGTTTTGTAGAGCCTCGTCATCGTCCTTGCGCCAACGATTGATGATCACGCGAATCCGCGAAGGATCTGTGCCTTGTTCGATGAGGGACTTCAAGCGCCGCTCGAGCCCCCACAGAGCCGGAACGCTCATGACCGTTACGATCACAATCGCGCGCGCTGACCGGAATGTCGAACCGCCTTCGAGCAGGTTTGTAACACCGCCGTCAACGATCAGATAGTCGCAGCTTCCCTGGGCGACGTTTACGACTCGCTCAACCGCTTCGGCCGATACGCCTTCCCACTGTTCGGGACGAGAAGTGCCCGCGAGTACGCCGACGCCGCTATTGTGCTGGGCGATCAAGCCCGTTAGAAAATGACTATCCAAGTGCTCAAGATTATCGACTGCGTCCCGGACCGTGAATCGCGGATGAAGATCCATCAGCAAGCAGAGATTGCCGAGCGGACGGGCGAGATCAAACATCTCGATGTGTTTGCCGGTTGCCTTCGCCAATTGAGCGCCAAGATTGGCGGTGACCGTGGTAGTTCCTACGCCGCCCTTTGTGCCCATGACCACGATCAATTTGTCCTGCTGACGCAGGTGTGTGGACTGCCGCTCTTGTGCGAAACGCGTGAGAGCTTCGCGCAGGGCAGCAATTTCCACGGGCGCGGACAGGAATTCCTGAACACCACTGCGCATCGCCTGCAGCAGCAACGCGGGATCCGGCTGTTTGAACGGAGCGCAAGCAATAATGCAAACGGAAGGATAGCGCCGGCGCCACGCGGCGGCGGCGGCAAGCGCTGCTTCGAAATCGCGGCCAAGGTCGAGAAGGAGAATGTCCGGCGGGACTTCGCCGGCTCGCATTTCGGGGGATCCGGAAGCCAGAAGTTGCTGTACCCGCCCTACGAGGCCGGATTGCTCCAAGCTCGCGCGCAGAACACCGCTGACCTCGGCATCTCCGCTAAGAACCGCTGCTGTCAGCATCTTTCAGTTACTCCCAAGCACATCTCTTATGAGGCTCGCACTTCTCGAGTGCAGTCGCGTCTTTTACTGCTTCGCGCCCTTGCCCTCGATCGTCTTATCGAACTCAGACCCCTTCATGTACGGCACCGGATATTCGGGCAATTTCGGCTCTTGGCCGACGCCAAGCGGATGCACGATATGCGGCGTCACGATCACAACTAGCTCGTCCTTGCTCTTCTGAAATGACTTGCTGCGGAAGAGCTGGCCGAGAACCGGAAGGTCGCCAAGCACCGGCATCTTGTTAATAATCTCGCTCACTGAATTATCCACGAGCCCAGCGATTCCAAAACTCTGCCCGTCGGCCAATTCCATCTCGGCGTCAACGCGTCGTGTCGATAGCGCCGGAATGAAGAATCCGGAGAGGGTGATCGCGTTCGTATAGTCGAGCGAACTCACTTCCGGCCGCACGTGAAGATGGATTCGATTTCCCGCGGTCAGGGTCGGCGTAAACGTCAGCTTCACGCCGTACTCGCGGAATTGAATCGTAACCGTCGGCACAGAACCGGACGCACCGCCTTGGACGACGGGGAATGGAAACTCTCCGCCAGCTAGGAAGCTCGCCTCTTTGCCGGTTTCCGTCAGAAGGTTGGGCTCCGCCAAAGTCTGGAGCAGGCTTCGCTGTTCCAGAGCCTGGATGGTCAAACCTACGTTGACGTTCGGATCAAACAAAAAGATGTTCAACAGACTGCTGAGTGAAAAACTCGGGGTGACTGAAGGCGCAACAGCGCCAGTGCTCGACGATGAGCCACTCGTGGTCGACGTGCCACCTGTTGAAGAGCTGGTACCTGTCGGAAGCGTCGGGAGGGACGGCGGGCCGTATTGACCAGTAGACGTGGCACCGGCCACCCTCGTGCCTTGGCTGAATAAATTGACGCCGAGCTGCGACAGAGCCGTGCGGTTGACTTCCGCGAACTTCACTTCAAGCAGAATTTCACCGGCCGCCGGCGGCACAGGTACTTCCATCATGTTCACAACTTTGGTCACCGCGGCCGAAACAATCGCGAGAATGCGGTCCGCGACGACCTTGGATGAAATATGACCGGAGACGACCACGACGTCTTTAATGGCTTCGACCTTTACGTCTTCGTGCGGAAAGACTTCGTGAATTTTTTGGCTAAGGCCGAGGATATCGAGGTCCACGAGCAACTCGAGCGGCTGGCTTTGATCGGCATCGTTCCAAAGAACGAGCGAAACGCCGCCGGGACTCTTGCCGTTGATCATGATCTGAGTGGGGCTAATGATGATCGCGTCGGCAACATTGGGATCGGCAATCGAGAGGCGCTTTACGCGGGTTGGCGAGGTGATGAGAAGCGAACGCCCAACCAACACGTGGAGGGTTTCTCCCGCGGAGGTTACATTCGCCGACTGAGCTGCCGCCTGAGGATCCGCAGCCGAGCTCGTCGGTGGTGCAGTCTGCTGGGCGTGGAGGCTGCCCGCTGAGCCGAGCGAGAGCAGCACAAAGGCCGAAAGCGAGAGACCCAAAGTGAAGCTCCCGACACGTCGCTGAATACATCCGCGTATCATTCTCATCGATTTCCTCTGCACTGCTTCGTTATTTGAATTTCGTTCCATTACTGGTTCGGAAACTCGCTTACCTCACGCTTGCTCGCGCGGATTACTTCAACCGAGTACGCCGGAGGTGCTGGCGGCGCCACGGTCTTTGTATGAGCATGAACTGCCATGGGAGCGGCCGGAGCAACAGGACCAGAGCCGAGCAAAGTTGCCTGGAAAAGCGGAGGCGGCGCGGTCTTGTTGGCGTCGATCGAATTGCGAAGAGCCAACTGAACGCGGCCCATGGTATTGGCCATCGCGAGCTTGTCCGCGTCTTCCGGAGTCACGAGCAAAGTGATCACGGTTACTGTCGTCGCCTGGCCCTGCCGGTCTTGTTCCGTCTTCTGGCCGGCAGCCAAAACGCGTACGTCCTCAAGAATTGTCCGAGTCACATTTTCCCCGGGACCGGTGGAGCCTTGAGATTGGCCCGTGACCATGACGTCCACCGAGGTTCCCGGCTGAGCGAAACCGGCGACCGCAACGACATCGTTGACGGCCACCGACACGGCTCGCATCCCTTCCGGAATAACCGCAGGCAGACCAGCGCCGGCGTCCTTGGGAGCCAATTTGCCTTCCAGGATTGGCTCACCAGGCAGAACCGGCGTAATCAACGCGCGATCCACGCAGTCCTGAATTCTCGTGAACACGCCTTGAATAGGCTCGCCAGCAGGCCACGCAATCAATTTCAAGTCCTGCGCCGTGAGGCGCGTTCCCAGCGGCATTTGATCCGCAGCGACAACGATCTGGCTTGTCGTCACGCTTTTCTGTGTGCTGGCTTGATTCATTGCCTTGTAGACAACGTCAGCCAGAATCAGTCCGAGTACCAGTGCGATTGCCAGCCCAATTAACAGACGGCCCCGTTTCATAGTTTCATCTCCGCTCCAAGTTTATAGACGGAACGTTCCGAGCCCGTAACAAATCAGCGTCGCGGCCGCCGCCGCTACACCAAACGGCAGATGCGAGGCGCGCGCGTTGCCCAACTGAATCTCTGGGTGGGGCTTCAAACCGTAGACGAAAAATCCACGGAGCAATTCCCACATGTTCGAGACAGTTTCAGCAATTCGCCGCTGCCAAATCATCTGTGCTACCGCCATCACCCCGGCAATCAAGATTGCCGTGAAGAAAACGTAAAACACGTTGCGGAGGCCCAAGGCCGCGCCCAGCGCACCCATTAATTTCCAGTCGCCAGCGCCCAGACCGCGAAGCAAAACGATCGGAAGAAGAACAGCCAGCATTGCGAGCGCTCCAGCGAAACTCCACTTCAATCCGCTCCATCCGTAGATAACCTGATTCACGATCAAGCCCAAAAAAAATCCAGGAATAGTCAGCCAGTTCGGAATCCGACGTGACTTAACGTCGATTCCCGCTGCAATCCCGGCGATCGCTATTGCCAAAAACCAAGTCATCTGACGCTCCATCCGATTCCTTCAGCATCCGCATCGTGCATCGAAACTTTCGCTCCGGCCGGCTCAGCGATCTTGCATCGATTGTCCTGACCGCTCAACTGACCGCGCTCCAATGCCAAGAGGCGGCAATGGATCGCGCCGGTTAAGTTGCAGAAACAAGATTGGAAGCGGCGTTTGCGAACACATTACTGATTGCACTGCCGAGTGTCTGCATCGTGGCAATGGCCACCAACGCGACGAGCACCAACAGCAAGGCGTATTCAGTGAGATCCTGACCTCGCTCTTCCTGCCACAGCATCCTCACGACTTGTTTCACGCGCGACCTCCTGGATGTCTAATTCGGTGCTTGATCGAGCAAACTAACAGCGCGCGCCCAGTAGAATCCACTTTCAAGAGCGCGACGCTGCTGCTTGCGCATCGGCCTCGCCGTTGTTCGCGCCGAAGAGCCCTTCGCCTGGAATCACTCTCTGGCCGCCGAAAGAACCACAACGATTCTTGCGACGGCCAAAGAGCGAATGCGTGGATCTCAGGCTCCTGCGGCGTGGTTGGAAGCAGAGTCCGAAAAGACGGAGCATGCTTATGATGCCGAACGTCTTCATCGTGTTAATTGCCGCCAACGCAACGAGGGCTGGCTTCAGGCCGTATTCAGTAAAGTCTCGACCAGCTTCCTTACGACACAGCCTGAGCTTGAGTTCCGTCGTCCGTCTGTCTCACTTACACTGTCGTGGCGAAGAGAGCACCCAGCAACAACCCGCAGTTGTGGGGCCACTTAGCCCGTCGAGTATTAGGTAGCAGACGTCAGGTTAGAGGCTGCGTTCGCGAAGACGGCGCTGATCGTGGTGCCGAGCGTCTTCATCGTGGTAATCGCAACCAACGCAACGAGAACAAGCAACAGAGCATATTCCGTGAGGTCCTGGCCAGCATCCTCACGATACAGCCTGAGCATTAGTTCCTTCATGTTGTTATTCCTCCTTGTAAGTTTCGAAACTGGGACGAACACCCAGCTTGGATAGTGCAGGTACCGTGCCAAATGCGGAACCCACACCAAAAATCAAAGTGCCCTGAATTCAAGCGATTAGCGCAGCGTCCAGCATGGCGCAGTGGAATGGTTCTGCTCAGATGGGCGAATACATTCTCTTCATGTGAACATGAGGTATACAAGCGTGTAACGTGTTCACTTTTGTTCACATTACGGACGAAGAATGGCCCTAATTGGCTACAAAAAACGGGCATGATCTGCGTAGTATTTCGTGGAGTAAAGGATGGCGAAAAGTTGTGCATCAGCGCGATAGAAAATTGAATTAGAGATGAGAAACCGTTGCAACAGGGCGCAAGGGCGCTTTTAAGGCTCGATCGCGGACGTACAAGACGGCAATGTCGTCGGAGTACGCCAATTTCCACCCGGGGAGTTGACCGAGTACGGTTGCGAGTGTTGATTTTTGCGGCAGGAGACACGCGCCGATACCGTAGCGATCGAGCAAGCGGAACGCGTCGGGCTCAATGCGCGTGATATCGAGATAATCGGAGAAGACTCCCGCGTATTCGTAAAAATCAGCGCGGCCGTCAATGAACACTTTTTGCTGCGGGTAGAGCTCGTGGATGAGGTAGCCGCCCCAGCCGTACTCATTCAACATTGGAGCACTCGGCGGATGATCTCGAAGATAATCAACTGCCTTTACGGGATATGTATCGAGGAACGGCTTGGCCAAGCGAGAGGGATCGCTCACGTAATGAACGATGCCGCCGAGCACACAGAGCGTGATGATCAGGTTCAATACAGGCTTGTCTTTGGCGGGCTCGTATTCGGGAATCCAGCGGCCCAGGAGTTCAGCAATTTTCGGCGTCAAGAAAAGCAGGAAAAATAGCAAGAAGCGAATGTGCGCATACGCGGCAAACGCGCCCGCCATCAAGAGAACGAAGGAAGTCAAACTGTGGTTCAGGCGGAACAGCACTTGCGCCAGAACAAGAAGCAGAAGCGCGACCATCATGATCTTTCCGAATGGAAGAGCGAAGCTGAGCGGCTGCCATTCGATGATGCTCTGCACATTGAGCGGCTGCATGAACGCCATTTGAAACGGATACGTGGCTAAGCGAGTGCCGTAGGGCGTAAACGGCAATACCAAAACGCTTACAAGCGCCACTTTCAGCATGTGCAAACGCTGCTCTGAGGTCCATTTTTCCGCGTAAATACCGCCATAATTGAAGGTCGCGAGGCCTGTGAGCCAATAGATTCCGAAGACTCCGAGGCCGAGGAAAAATGTTCCGTGAGTATTAACCCAGATTAAAAACAGCGCGGGCAGCCACCACAACGAACGCGACAGCCCTTGCCGATAGCGCTCGAGACCCACCAGCATGATCAGCATGAAGATGTAGCCGAGAACTTGCGGGCGCAGCGTGAAAAAAGCGCCGAACATTACGAGCGCGAATACGGTGGCTAGAAACGCGGCTTTCACGTTCTTCGAACGCAGAAAAGAGAAATAAAAAGTCAAGACGGTGAGCGAGCTCGCCCAAATAAATTGCAGGATAGCGAGGCCGGAGTATCCGAAGCGAGCGGCGAGCGCAATGATGACTTCGCCAAACCATTCATAAGCGATCCAGGGCGCGCCGGGAGCAGTGAAGGAATACGGATCGGACGTTGGGAAATGGTGCGCATACAAAATCATTTCACCGATTCGGATGTGCCACCAAGTGTCGGGATCTACGAAGCGGAAATGCGCGGCGACGCACGCTCCGCCGGCCAGTATTGCTCCGAGGAACACTGGAAAAGACATCCAACGACGCAAGAGATCTGTCGTCACGGCGCGCTGGCCTGGCAGATTTGAAACTGCTGAGTGCATTGCAGGCATCGGTAGTTTACTCGGTTGAGAGAATTCGTGCCTCTTCACACGGCCACGGCCTCAGATGGCAGGTTGATAATTTCGCACGCGATTCGCGTAGTGTCGCCAAATCGTGATCGTCAAATCAAAATGAGACACCACACCCTCTGCTCATGAGCAGAGGACTTACGAGGTAGCAAGCCACATTCCAATTCAATTTGACTTAAGTCCAATGGACAGATGGCGAAACTCATCCAAGACGGCGAATGGCGTGGTTACGAGTTCTGGTTTTTCTCCGATTTGGAGAATCTTTTCCTCACGGAGGTGGCCAAGCAGGAGTCCGGCGCTACGGAGATAGTCGATCTTCTCTGGGAGGAGACCCATCATGCGAGCGCAAGTGGCATCCACGGCGACGGGGTCATCGCCTAAAATCAACAAACCACATGGCTTAGGGGAACCTTGCGTGGGACCATTCCCTTCCATACCCACAATTCCGTCGACGATCGCGAAATTCGGCCTGACAGCGCTATTGATATCAAGGATGGAGTTTGTGATTCCGGCCCAATGAAGGATGTTCTTCGGCCATCCGTAACAGCTTCCCGGGACGATTCCAAACATGTTTTTGAGCGACAGCGTTACACCAGCCCAGTGGTGCGTCTTCATCTTTGGCATGGAGACAACGAGATCGGCGCCGAGGACTGTCGCGGGAAGGTAAAGCTTTTTTAACGTGGACGCGCGCGTCTTCAAAGCGACTGGGTGAACGTCGTCAGTGTTCAAATCAATGAGCGACGTGGAGAGGGAACGAATGTAATCGCGAAGATGCATTGATTCTGCGATCGCTTCGATGTCGCGCTCGAGGGCGGGGCCGTCCGCGATTGTGACGCTCGCCGCGCCGAGACTCAGGAACGCTTCACGCGCCGCGACGACGACAGCGGGATGCGTGTTGATGGCCCCGAGCGGATCGTGGCCGACGAAATTCACTTTGAGCAAAACGGATTTGCCTTGAACGGGCAAATCGAATTCGCGAAGCGTCTCGCGCAGAATCGAGAAAAGATCGACGTCGTAGGTTGCCGCGCGGCGAATCGCAACACGCGCTGGCGGCCGCGCAAATGACGGCGTGAGTGCGGAGTTCGGTGCGCTCATCGCGCCACGACCTCGCGCGCCGCTGCCGGAAAAAGACTTCGCGACGAATTCAACGAGAGCGCGACGAGAGCGATCACGGAAATATTATTTAGAAACCGATCCGTTTCGAAAAGCGACCGCAATTGTGTTTCGATTTCAGTGACCGGCCGGCCGTAAACTTCAAGACACGTGTGGGCGATGGCCATCGAGACGCCGCCGCGAATTTGCGGCATGGATCTTTCAAGCCATTGTAGGCTCTCGCGAACTTGCGGAAGTTCGCCGGAATCTCGCAGCCCAAGTAATGCCCACACCGTCGGGCCGACGAGAGGTTCTCCCGCGACGCCGTACACAAGTGGATTTCCGGAATTCCATCCGCCGCCCGGACACATGCGATCGCAAAGCATGGCCTCGGCAAGTTCTCTGCGTTTCAAGGCCAATGATGAAAGACGATTGAGCGCAAGCCGGCGCATGAAAATCAGCGCGTACGACGTGGGCTCAACCCAACTGCTCGTGTTCGCCGTCCACGCCCAGCCTGAGAGTGAATTGTTCTGGCGCGTGAGAGCGGACGACGGCGAGAGCCGCTGACGCAAGCGTTGTAGAAAATTCGGCCTGCGCGGCCAACTTTGAGAAAGCCATGCAAGGCCGCGCGCGACCGCGTCCGATTCTCCGGCGATTTCGTTAAGTGAGAGGCAAGCGAGCGACGTGACCCAGCAGCCTTCTGTCTGCGATGCAAACGCAGGCCAGGAGCCGTCACTCAACTGATTGCGCTCGATCCAATCTTTTCCCGAGGCGATCGCCTTGTTTGCCGTCGAGTCGCGATGTTCATTTTGGAGAGCGCAAAGCGTCCACGCCGTCGGTTCGACCGCGCTCTGGCCCGCAGGATGGTAGCTCCAGCCACCATCGGAATTCTGCGACGCAATAAGAATTTGAAGGAGAATGTTTCTGAAGGATCGAGAATCGCGATCAGCGAGAGGAGTGGTGGTCACGTCGTCAGTCGTCACGTGGTCAACGGCCGAGCCGCGTTATCGACCAACTTAATTTTATGGCAATTCCTCAATGATTACGGAGTCTTTCGACGAGTCCGTGCCGTTATCGTCGGCATCCGAGCGGATCTGATATTGGTTGATCAGGCGATGGAGATAATTCCGCGCGACACCGAGATTGCGCGCAGCGCGCGTCTTGCTTCCGCCGCACTGGTTGAGCGTGCGGATAATGAGGCGGCGCTTGAATTCCCGGACTTCGCCCTCGTAAGACTGTTCGATGGGAGGAGGAGCGGTAAAGTTCTCTAGCATCATCGCGGGCAAATGCCACAGCTCGATGCTGGTTCCATCGGCGAGCGCGACGGCGCGCTGAATCACATTCTCCAACTCGCGAACGTTTCCGGGCCATCCGTGCTCTTCGAGCGCGTGCATCACGGATCGCGACATCCGCGTAACTTTTTTCTGAAATTGCTCGGCAAACCGCTTCACAAAATGATTCGCGAGCAGGGAGATGTCGTCGCGGCGCTCGCGCAACGGCGGAACGTGAAGTTGAACGACGTTCAGCCGGTAATAGAGATCCTCGCGGAATTTTCCGTGCCCGACCATATCCGAAAGATCGCGGTTCGTCGCGCAGACCACACGGATATTCACCGAAACAGACCGGTTGCTACCCAGGCGCTCGAAATTGCGTTCCTGCAGAACGCGAAGAAGCTTTGGTTGAAGTGCAATTCCGATGTCGCCGACTTCGTCGAGGAAGAGCGTTCCGCGGTCGGCGGCTTCGAGGCGTCCTCGGCGCATCGCTTGCGCACCAGTGAACGCGCCTCGCTCGTGGCCAAAAAGTTCGTCTTCGACAAGCGTGTCGGGAAGATTGGCACAGGAGAACGCGACGATGGGATATACGGAGCGCGGACTGAGTCGATGAATCATTCGCGCGACCAGCTCTTTTCCCGTTCCTGTTTCGCCGGTAATCAAAACCGAGACGTCGCAGGGCGCAATGCGCTTGGCCATGTCGAGCATTTGTGACATGGAGTCCGACGTCGCGATGATTTCGGGCATGAGCCGCGGCTGCATTTGCTGAGCGCGAAGCCGGGCAGCTTCTTTCAGAGCGCTGTGGTGCTGGTGGCCGCGTTCGAGGACGATGCGCAGATCCATGAGACTCGGCGGGCTTGCCAATACCTCGTAAGCTCCCTTTTCAAGGAGGTCGAGGGTTGCCGTCCTCTCTTTGGTCTCATTGATCACGATGATCGGAGGCGGGAGCTCGGTCTTGGATACCTGTTCGAGGAGGCGCAAGGCGGATGGCAGTTCGAATTCGCTTCGGGAGGTATGCAAATCGAGAACAATCGCGTCAATCGAGCGGATCGCGTCGACGTCGATCGCAAAACTGCCGCGACATTCGACGTCGAAACCGCCTCCCAGAAAGCGGATTAACGCTTTCGTGAAATCTGGGTCTTTGCTAACAAATAGGATTCGCATTAAATCCCGCATCCTGATCCCCTAACGGCTGAGAAAGGTCAGGGATGAAGCCGAATTCCCAAGATCTTCGTTCCAAGGCCGACCTACATGGCGAAGCTAAGAAACATGCCCCGCGCCGCCGGCCCTCACAGGAACTGGAACCGAATTCGACTCTATTCCGAACCGCGACTGGGTCTTCAGAGTTCGGCGGGGACACCGAATGGCCGGGTATCATACCGCCACAGGCAAGGGAAAAAACAAGCGAAAAATGCCGCTGCGAATCTCTGCGCTGTGGGTAACTTCAACGCCCAAAT
This sequence comes from uncultured Acidobacteriota bacterium, assembly GCA_963803835.1. Classification (GTDB taxonomy): domain Bacteria; phylum Acidobacteriota; class Terriglobia; order Acidiferrales; family UBA7541; genus Palsa-147. Next base: position 130,660 of record CAWDOI010000015.1, read on the forward strand.
TACCGAATTCTCGTCCTTGTGGGAATTTTCTTGCTCAAATTAGCCGCGAAGGCTACCAGCCGTAATGTCTCATAGTCTCCATAATCCGTCATCCGCAATGTTTTAGGATGTGCACAGTCGGGCATCGGGGCGTCTCCAATCCTGAACAACCCAAGTGAAACACTGACGGAATGTGTTCAGGTTGAACGAATTAGATGGAACTGTGAGCTACAGTACTGCGATTGAGGCGAATTTTCCACAGATTTTCAATGTGCAGATTTATTCAAAGAGAGACAACCTCTAAGTATCGTGCTATGTCTAAATTGGTTGGCGCAGCGCGGTTTTCGTGACACCCTATCACTCCCAGCGGTGTATGGCCTGAGAACTGCTCCTAACTAGCCCAGACTGTGAATGTTTCTTTCTGCCGGAGTTAAATACACGCGATCGGTGCGGCTCGCGTAGCGCGCGGAATCGCGGATAAACCTCTTACAATGTTGAGTCAAACACCTCAGACCCTAATTCCGAGCGATCCCCAGAAACCGAAGCCGGTTTCCATTTCCTCGCTGCGTTCGCTGAATACGACGCAATCGGAAGGATTTGGGCGACGAATTTACACGCCCATCCTTCGCGGACATTTGCCGAGCGGGACCGTGCTCACTTCGATCGCCATGCACATCGCGTTCGGGATTTTCCTGCTGCGATTTCCGTTCCAGCTGTTGTCGGGCGCGCCACCGCAACCGGAACCGCAAAAAGTTACGACGCCGATTTACTACACAGTGCGTCCCGCGGACCTCTCGAAACTTCTACCGTCGCTATTGCCTCCGGGAGCAGGCGCAAAGCCGGGACACGGAATTCACAAAGAAAAACCTCCCGCTCTCGGCAGCACGAATTTCCATCCGAAATTGACGGTCGTTCTGACGCCGCCGCATCCGGACAACAATCACCAAACGATCATTCAGCCCAGTTCTCCGCCGGAATTGAAGATTACGCAGGACCTCAAGTTGCCGAATATCCTGGTTGGCAACCCGTTGGCGCTCACGAAGCCGAAGCTCGATCCAAAAGCTTCGAAGGGCACGCTTTCTCGCACACACGATAAACCAGCTCCTGACGCGCCGAAAATTCAAGCTGACCCGACGGTCTCCGTGGTCGCCGAACTTTCGCCAATCGCTCAACCGCACCTACTTGTGCCAATGAGCTCCGGATCGGTCGCTACTCCGAGAGCCGGTCGAGCACCGACGGGTGGCGGGGGCGCAGCAGACGAATCCGCCGCAAACGGTCTCCTGGTGGTTTCAACTGATCCCGCAGGCGCAGCGCAACTTTCCGAACTACTTGGCGGAAATCGCTACGGCTCGTTCACGATTTCTCCGGCGGGCGGCCAACCGGGCTCACCCGGCGGCGTGGCCGGAGGAGATCCTCACGGCGGCACTGGCGGGCCGGGCACGGGAGGAAATGGAAGCGTTGGCGTTGGCACCGGAAACAGCGGTGGCGGCGGAGGCGGAGCCGAGACGAAAGGCGATTTTGTAAGCATCAAGGGCGGAAATGGAGGAAAGGGCGGAATGTCGAACGGCGGAGATATGAGCTACACGCCGGAGAACATGGTGTACGTCGTGGCGCCTCCTCCGGGAGTCCGGAGCAACACGTTGATCGTCTCGGCTGGACCAGTTGGCGGAGGAGGACTCGGAGTTTACGGCGCACTGCGTTGCGGCCGCGTTTACAGCGTGTTTCTGCCGATGCCGGGAAAGAGCTGGATTCTTCAATACTGCGCGACGGGCGCGCCTGCGGAAGATGTCCAGTATCAGCAGCAGAGTTCGTCAGTGCAATTGGACAAAGGCCTCATTCCACCCCACCCAGATGAGAAATACGATTTCAAGCGCCAGCCGGTTCCTGACGAGATGAGGGACAAGATGATCGTGTTGCGCGGCGTGATCGGCGCGGACGGCACGATGAGCAAACTGGAAGTTTATCGCGGGCTCGTTCCGGAAATGGATTCGATGGCGCTGGCCGCATTTACGAAATGGAAATTCAAACCCGCGCTGCAAGACAACAAGCCGATTTCGGTGGACGTGCTGATCGGCGTGCCGGCGAGAGTTCCTTCAACGAAGTAATTCGACATTTTAAGTAATCCGACAACTTCAATCGTTGAACGTCTTCGCTATTGGAATCTTGAAATTACGGAATCCGGCAAACTTGAACGGATGAATTTGTGTAGGGGCAGGCGAGCCCCGGCACACCCGGATTTTCGAGAATCACCCACGTCACGCCATACTTACTCCTCAAGTGCTCGAAATCCGCGAGGGTGAAGTGCGCCCAGTTTGCGGTGCCGTCGTTCTCAAGCTTCCATTGCCACGCGAGTTCCGGAAAGACTTCCACGACGGAAGTATCTTTGGAATTGTCCGCGAGGGCGCTGCGCTCCGCGAATCCGCGAAATCCGTAGAAGTCTTCTCGCGGGCGGTCCATATATTTCGGATCGAGCGCGAAAAGCGCGTTGCGGGGCGTGTTGTGACTCAACCAAATGAACGACTGCACCCAGGGATTTGTGGAAGCAGCGCCGGGCCATTCGATGTGGCGGCTCGAGGGAAATTCGACGCGCTGGAAATAAAACATGGTGAGAGACAGCGGAACGAATAGCACGGCCCATCGCAGCCAATTTTCACGAAGCACATATTTGCCGAGCAAACTTCCGGAAACTAGCGCGAACACGACGTAGGTGAAGTGGAGAATGCGCATAGGTTCGAGTCTCGCCCACGTTTGAGTTTGGAATCCCTGCGTGAGGATCACCGCGCCTACGATGCCGAGAGCAGTTGAAATCACCATTCGCCGGCAAACACGATCGAGTATTGCGAGGCCTTCGCGGCGGCCGAGATTTGCGAAATAGAGGAGAAACGCGAGCGGGCCGATGGCGCCGAGCCACTCGTACCACTGCCATCGGAACGGATATTGAAAATCGCGGTGCGACATTAGTCGGCGCCAGATTGGATTCGCGGGAGCGGAAAACGGAATCGCGGGGAAAAAATTGGCGGATTGGGTGATGGGCCGGGCCAAGCCGAGTATCGCGACGTGAAACGTACCGTACAAAGTCATAGTGGGGTGGCACAGAGCCGCGAGGAAAATCCAGAGCAGCGTGAGCGGCCGCCAGTCAAGAACGTCGACCATCGCGAAAAGCAGAAACGCGGTGGCGAGCGTGCGCGGGTGCATGTGCTGATCCACGATGAAGAGCGCGGTGCCTGCGACCGGCAACGTGAATAGCGCGGCCACGAGCGCGACGCCGGCCCAATGCGCGGCGGGCTCCGCGAAGCATCGGCGGCCGAGGCGAAGACATCCCAGCAGCACGAGAAAAATGCTCGTCAAATGCCAGAGCAGCGCGATCCATGGAAGCGGAATGTGGGTGGCTCGCACAATGCCGGCGACGGCTTGATGAAAGAAAGTCACGCGAATGTAAAGCAGGAAAAAATTCGCGTCGAAAGGATAAAGCTCCGGATGAATTAGTTTCTTGATCGCGGGGAGATACACCGCCATGTCTTCGACGCCATAGTGATAGCCGCTGACCAACACTGCCACCGCCGTGAGCATCAAAAGCCGGAGGAAGTCGTGCGCGCCTTGTCTCGATGAGGAGCGAATGATAGAGTTTCCAGGCGGGCCAATTGAGGCTGAAAAATCGCGTTTTTCCGCGGAACCGGAAGGTCTTCCGACACTGATTCCCGATAAAAAAATCGCGTGCATCGTTCTCCCGACTTACAACGAGGCAGAGAGCATTCCTCGTCTGCTGCCGCTAATCTTTCGCGAATCGGAAAATATTCCGACGCACGATCTGCACGTGCTTGTGGTGGACGATAATTCCCCCGATGGCACGAGCGACTGCGTCCGTACGGCCATGGAATTGTATCCTCGGCTGCACTTAATCTCCGGAGAAAAAAAGGGACTGGGCGAAGCCTACAAGCGGGGAATTTCTCACGCGATGGCCACGCTCGCGCCTGACTTGATCGTGCAGATGGACGCCGATTTTCAGCATGACCCAGCGCTGCTGCCGCAGTTCATCCGGCTTTGCAATCAGGGATACGATCTTGCGATCGGCTCGCGATTTGTGATGGGCACGGACATCGAAGGGCTTGCCTGGCATCGCAAATTCATCAGCGTCGGCGGGACGAAACTCGTACACTGGTTCAGCGGAATTCCGCCCGTCACGGACTGCACCTCGGGCTACCGGTGCATTCGCTCGGAATTGATTGCGAAGTGCGATTTCGGGCCGTATTCGACGCGCGGTTATTCGTTTCAATCGTGGTTTTTGTGCGAGCTGCTGAAAAACGGCGCGCGGCATGTCGAGATTCCGCTGCCGTTTCCGACGCGGCTGTATGGGCATTCAAAATTGACGTTCCGCGACAAAATCGAATTCCTCGTTTGCCTTTTTCACTTGCCGAAGTGGAAACCCGCGGCCGCCGGAAAATTTGCGCGGGTGCTAGAACGCGCTCCGGCTGTCTCGGTCGAGGAACACCTGACAACTGAAGTCGGCTCACACGCACAGAAGTAAATTCAGATTTTTGAAACGCCGCTTCGTTGCCTCGCAATTTACCGGACATACGACCTGCCGGGTGGACTCACTCATCAAAACACCGCGTGACAAATATGCTACAGTTCAGCGCTGAATAAAAATCTCTTGAGAGCAGAAACTTCGATGCAAAAGTTGGCATCATCGCAACGCTACGTTCTTCGCTTCACATTCTCTGCCGCCGGAGTGCTCGTGCTGGGAGCTTCGATGGCGTCTCCGATATTTGCGCAAGCGATGCCTCCCAACAACGCGCCGCCGACTCCTTCCGCGGAACAGCGCACAGCGCACGCATTTGAAGGCGCGCGAGCGAATCCGCTGGACCTACACGCGTTTCTCGTCCGGATGCCCAAGGGCGCAGACTTGCACAATCACTTGAGCGGGGCCGTCTATGCGGAATCGTGGATTCGCGCGGGCGCTGAAGATCATCTCTGCATTGATCTCAATACGCTTTCGTTTGCGAAACTGCCCGCGGCGACGGCCGCCAACGCGCCGCAGCCATCGTGCGGCGAGAGAAAGATCGCGGCAGCAGATCTCTATCGCGACGAGCGCATTTATGACGCCGTGATTGATGCTTTTTCGATGCGAGGATTTGTTCCGTCCACCGGCACAACGGGCCACGATCACTTCTTCGATACGTTCGGCAGGTTCAGCGGGACGGATCGGCGGCACAAAGGAGAATTCCTCGACGAAGTGGCCACGCGGGCAGCGGCTCAGAACGAGCAGTATCTCGAGTTGATGGATACGCCGGATTTTTCGCACACGAGTTCGATCGCGCATTCCGTTGCGTGGAACGATGATTTCGCGCGACTCCGGAAGGAACTGCTAGACCACGGGCTGCGCGACGATATCGCCGTGGCGCGCGCCGAATACGATCGAGCAGAGGCCGTTCGCCTGGAGCGCGAACGATGCGGACAGAAAGATGCGTCGGCCGCATGCGACGTTCAAGTTCGTTTCCTCTATCAGGTCTTGCGGGGATTTCCCAAGGAGCAGGTGTTCGCGCAGACGCTGCTGGGATTTGAAGTGGCGTCTGCTGATCCACGCGTGGTGGGCGTCAATCTCGTCCAACCGGAAGACAGTTACTATTCAATAACGGATTATGCGCTGCAGATGCGAATGGTGGGCTTTTTGCGCGATCAGTATCCCCACGTTCACGTCAGCTTGCACGCCGGGGAATTGGCGCCGGGCCTCGTGCCGCCGGAGGGGCTGTGCTGCCACGTTCGACTGGCGGTCGAGCAAGCGCATGCGGAACGCATCGGCCACGGCGCGGACATCATGTATGAAAATCAGCCCTACATTTTGATGAAGGAAATGGCCGGCCTGCACGTAATGGTGGAAATTAATTTGACCAGCAACGATATGATTCTGGGCATGACCGGCCGCGAGCATCCTTTACCGGAGTATCGCCGCGCCGGGGTTCCCGTGGCGCTGTCAACGGATGACGAGGGAGTGTCGCGAATCGATCTGACTCACGAATTTGTGCGGGCGGTGACGACGTACGGTTTCCATTATCTCGATCTCAAGCAGATGGTGCGAACGAGCCTCGAGCACAGTTTTCTGCCGGGTGCGAGTCTTTGGAATGAGCCCGACGTGTTCATGCATGCAAATGCGGCGTGCGCGACGGACACTCTCGGCTCCGACAAACCTTCATCAGATTGCGCAACATTCCTCAAGTCCAGCGAAAAAGCACAGCAGCAATGGGAACTCGAGCGCCGCTTCCATTCGTTTGAGGACGGTTTCTAATCGCGCGGACGCGCCGCATTCCAACCGTACGCGAAATTTCTCGAGATTGCCGACCAGCCCGGACAAGCGCAAATGCGGCAGGAACTTAATTATTTTGCCCGTTGAATTGCCGCCGTGCATAGTCACTCTTGGGCTAATCGCCGCCGCGTCCGACCGCGAGAGGCGTTTCCATTCGCTACAATGAACGGTATGTCCTCTCGGCGCGCGTGGCCCTGGCCGGTGTTGCTGATAATTCTCATCGTGTATATCGTCTCCGTTCTGCGGCTTCATCCAGAAAATCTTTTCGGCCGGACACATGACGACACGATTTATTTCAGTTCGGCCAAAGCACTCGCCGACGGACAGGGCTATATCCTCCCGAGCGTTCCGGGAACGCCCCCGGCGACAGAGTATCCAGTCTTGTATCCATGGATACTTTCGTGGGTGTGGCGTTGGAATCCTTCGTTTCCCGCAAATCTGACGGATGCGATTCGAATCACAATAGCCTTAGGCGTGATTTTCATCGTGCTGACGTTTTATTTTCTTCGCAGCCTGAAGGGCTTGAGCGATTCGGAAGCGCTGCTCTTGACGGCAGTTTGTGCGTTGCATCCGATCTTTATCGGGTATAGCGGCGCGGTGATGACCGAGATTCCATTTGCAACTTCGGCGCTTGCCGCGATGGTGGTGGCCGAGAAAGCGATGGGGCGCGATTCGAAGCCTGCAATGGCTGCCGCGTGCGGGATTCTCTCTGGGTTTTCCATGCTTCTGCGAATCCTTGGCGTGCCCATTGCGGCGGGAATTTTTATCGCAGGTGTGACGCAACGCGCTTGGAGGCAGACGGCCATCTGGGCCGCGGCCGTCGCGCCATTTTTCGGTTGGCTGGCGTGGCGCGCGCTTTCCTCCGTACGCGTCTTTCCGCCCACTAGCGGCGGCGCTCCAAAGCCTGGATACGTGCAAACCTGGACTTACTACACAAGTTACATTGGGTTTCGTAAGCTCTGCATGCCGAGCGGGCACGTCGTTTGGGAAATGTTTGTGAGTCAGTTAGTTTTTCTGCTCGCCCACGTGCCGGGGCTTTTCATCGGCTCGATGTTTGGCGGGCACATTGCGCCGTGGTTCGTCGCAACGCTGGCGGTGCTGTGCGTCATGATCTTCGGTTTGGTGCGCCAGGCGAAGCTCGGCGGTTTGCGGCCGTTTCATTACTCATTGGTGTTTTATCTCGCGGCGATTCTGACGTGGCAATACCCGGAGATTAAGCGATTTCTTGTTCCGTTCCTGCCGTTAATTGCGGCTTCATTGTGGTATGGCGGTAAAGAAACCGCGCGTGAACTCGCGGCCGCCATTCGCGCACCGCGGCCTGCGATCGAGAGAGCTTTCGCGGCCGTCCTGGGTGTCTTGGCGATTGCTCTCGCTCTTGGAATGGCGTGGAACTTCGTATTTTCCGGCCGCGCTGAGATGGTGACCGCAAGCGAAGAAGCTGCAAGTCTTCTCTCCGAAAAGAGGGAGGCCTATCAGTGGCTTCGCGCGAACTCTTCGCCGGATGCGCGCGCGGTCGCAACGGAAGATGTCGCGCTGTACTTATATACGGGCCGGCAAGCCATGTCCCACATCGCTCTCATACCCGCCGGGCTTTACGATCCATCTATCATGCAGCGCGATCTCGATCATATGACCGATGTCACCCAAGGGATTCAAGCGGCCTACTGGGTCTCATCGCCCGACGACAGCGGGAAGGAAAGCAAAGCGGCAAAGCCGCTTCTCGCGGCGCGCTACGCGGAGATCGAGAGCGTGTTGCCGGAATTATTTCGAAGCAGCGGCGGGCGAGTGAAAATCTACGGCACGAACTGCATCCTGCATCCGGAAGAAGCGGCGTGCGCATCGGCCGACCGTTCGTTGTTTCCCGCGTCCAACTTCAGCTCAAGCCACTAGAGAATGCCGGGCGCGCTGCGGCGCTCTCAACTTCGCGACGAAGATCGCGACGATTGCGATGAAATAGCAGACGACGCCGGTCCAGTACGCCGCTGAAATCCCGGAGACGACGGCGATGATTGCCGAAACGACTGAAGCGCAAACGGAAGTCGCGCCGTTAACTCCCCACAACCAGGGCATCAACGCCGGAGATTTCGATGAGGCAAGTTTCATCCCCAGCGGGAATGGCATTCCCATGAAAAATCCCAGGGGAAAGAGAATGGCGCCGGCTACAAGAATGCGAACCGGCGTCGTTGAGACAGAGAAATGAGCGAGCGCGTACGGAGTGAGTGGGCCGAAAAGTGAGAGAACGACCAGCAACGGCATAAGTCGCACGACAATCGAGTCGCCGTTGCCTGCGTCGCGCGTGAGATGCTCGGTGAAAAAACTGCCGAGGCCGCTTGAGATCAGGAGAACGAAGAGGACCACGGAAAGAGCGTAGCTGGGATGACCAAGGAAAATCATCAGCCTTTGCATCTGGGAAAGCTCGATGAGAATGAATCCAGCGCCGATGGCCGCGAAGAAAGCCAGAAGCGGAAACGCGCCGCGCATCGCGGTTCTTTGTCCCGCGAAAAACAGCGGCAGCAGGATGCAAAGAAGGGTAAATACGGTCACCGTCACGGATAGAACGGCCAACACGAACATGGCCTTGAGGTTGAATCCGATGACCGGTGATTTCCACAATTGGGGTTTCCATAGATCGGTCGGTCGCATAGTGAAAAAGAAAAATGGCTGGTTATCGGTCGGCGGGGCCAGATTCAGGGGCATATTCGCCGATGAATATTGTGGAATGTCGCCCGCTGCGAGAGCCGCCAATGTCGGGTCGGCGGTGAATCGCGGACTCAACAGAATGTCGAACCCCATTTGGCGGCTGACTTCCTCGAGTTTGTTCAGGTCGCCGCTCGCAAAGGGCTGCCTGCTGATCAGAATCGTCGCGATTCCCAGCAGCATGCCGTTGATCCCGCGCGGACCGTTCCTGCGAATAATGACGAGGTGATTTCGCACATCCTGAATTCCGCGCTGCCGAAGCGCAGCCCCCGCGAGCGACGTGGCGCGATACACCTCTCCCGATTCCTCCTGAAAGCTCCAGCGTGAGACGGAGAGGATACCTCGCGGCGTCAGGTGATCGATGAAGCTTCGCCATGCCTCGAGCGTATAGAGGGAGTTCTCTGAAAAAACGAACGCACCGGCCGTGGTCGCAGCCCACGTATCAATCATCGAAATCTGGATGACGTCGAAATGCTCGGTAGAGCGCGCGACGTAGCTGCGAGCCTCGTCGTTGACGAATCTCACGCCGGGCACTCGATCCAAATGACCGGTAAAGTCGCTGTATCTTCCGTTTAGCATCTTTAAAATATTGGGATTGAGTTCGACGGCAAGCACGGATTTCTCGCCAAACGAAAGCGCTGACAAGACATCTCTGCCGCCGCCCGCGCCGACGACGAGAACGCTGCCGTTCGGGCGAATGTGGTAGACCATGTTTGTGACGTCGTATTGAAGATAATCGAGGGGCTTGAAGTCGCCGTCAAAGTGCGTCATTACCGTGTAGGCGTTCGAATCGATATCAAGAGAGAGCTGCCGTACTGACGGCTTCGAAACGTAATTCGCGCTCAAGCCCCAACCGAACGGCTCCTCAAGCACGTTGCTATCCCCGTACACGCGAACTCGCGAGAACGAATTCCACTTCTCAAAGAGCGGCGCTTCCCCCTGATCGCCTTTGGACCACGTAAGACGAAGCAAGGGACGGCCGCTCCATGCGAAGCCGGTTTGCACGCAGACGAGGATGAAAAAGAACGCGCAGTCCTTCCATGCGGAGCGCAGCCGCCGCGATTGCGTTTCGGATCCGAAGCAAACCGCGCCGAGACTTGCGAGAAACGAGACGAGCAATACGGCGCCACCGGCATCCGTGACGTCGAGCGCATAAAGCAAGAGAACGCAGCCGAGCGCCGCGCCGATCAGGTCGGCTGCGTAAATCTTGCTGATGTGCTGCGGAAAGCGCGTCAACGCGAGGCACACGCAGATCCCGCTCAACACGAACGGAATGGCGATCACCGTGTATGTGAAAACGATGGATGCAATTCCCGCGAAAGTCCGTTCCGGAACGAATGGGACCGTGGCGTGTGCCACAAAACTGGTGATCGCCGCGAGCGCAAAGAATTGAGCGAAGCGCGCCATGTGCTCTTTGGCGCGCTCAGGCGTGAAATATCGCGGGAACACATAGACGACGGTGGCGCCGACGCTGAGGCCGAACATCGCGACGGAAATCGCGACGAACGCGAAGTGATACCACATCGTCACGCTGAAGATGCGCGTGAGCAGCACTTCGAACATCAGCGTCGCCAGCGTGATGAAGAAGACGCCGGCATACGTACGCTTTGTTGGAATTAGAGCCGGTGATGGTATCAAGTCGGTCGGTCCGCCCAGTGAGCCGTCGCTAATGGAAAATATCGCTCAAAAAGTATGACAGGGCAGCGGATGCCGCGCCGCGCTATTGTCGAGCGCGTGTGCCCTAACCATTCCTCATCCGTTTTCGGCTTGAATTGGCAAACCGGGTTACAAATAGCGGCTTGGCTGAAACTCGCTCCGAGCCGCCTTCGGAATTGGCCCGTTAGTGATCCGAGAACTCACGGTCGCTAGACTATTGAGTGGAATGGATGAGAACTTTGTATTTGCAGGTATCCTCAGAAGCCGCAATTGCAGGGGATTGCTAGCTTGCGAAATCGAATCGCTATTTTTGTTACTGTGATTCAAACTATTCTTTTTCTGGGGCACTGGTTCATCTATAAGACGTGGATTCACTTTTGGGGACCGTTCCATGGCCCAGCGTCCATCATCGTGCCGATCGTCCTTGCCGTGATGTCGGTCAGTTTCGTCTCCGCGACGCTGCTCGCGTTCCGTTATTACAATCCGCCCGTGCAAGTTTTTTACAAGATTGCGAGCGTGTGGCTCGGAATCTTGAATTTCTGCTTCGTGGCGGCGTGCTCGTGCTGGATTGCGTATCTCGTGGTCTGGCTATTCCATCTTCGCGTGGGCCGTCCGGCCATCGCGGCTACATTCTTAGCCCTCGCGCTGCTGGTGAGCGTCTACGGGATCATCAATGCCGCCTCGATTCGCGTGAAGAGAATCACTGTGAAGTTGCCCGGTCTGCCGGTATCCTGGCGCGGCCGCGTGGCGGCGCTCGTGACGGATGCGCACCTCGGCCACGTCAGAGGGCTCGGCTTCATCTCGAGTGTCGTTTCCAAGCTCGGCAAAATTGGCGCCGACATCGTCTTTATTTCCGGCGATCTTTTCGATGGCACGAAAGCGGATCTCAACGGGCTCACAGCGCCCTGGAAGCATCTTTCTCCGCGGTTTGGCTCTTTCTACGTGACAGGAAATCACGAGGAATTCACTGATCGGCAGAAATACCTCGACGCCGTCAATCGTTCCGACGTTCGCGTATTAAATAATGAGAAGGTGAACGTCGACGGCATGCAGATTGTCGGCGTGCACTATCGCGATTCAACTGACGCGCGCCATTTCCGGACGATCCTTGAGAGCACGCGCTTAGACCGCAGCCGAGCGAGCATTCTGCTGACTCACGTGCCGGGTGAACTGCCGGTGGCTGAGAACGAAGGGATCTCGTTGCAGCTTTCCGGACACACGCACGGCGGGCAATTGTTTCCGTTCACGTGGTTTACGTCGCGCATCTTCGGTAAGTTCACTTACGGCCTGCAGCGTTTCGGCGGGCTTTTGGTTTATACGTCCTGCGGGGTTGGAACTTGGGGACCTCCGATGCGAGTTGGGACGCAGCCGGAGATAGTCTTGATTCTGTTTGAGTGAGCCCAGCGAAAGCGATATTCAGACCTCGCTGATTTGAAAGTGTCTCTAAGCGGATAGAAATCTTCCTTCATCGCCTCTTAAGCTCTGATTGATGGACAGGAAGCACTCTTGGACCGTGGAAAACGCGTGAGACGGTGACGGGCGCCTTTCTTGTGACCTTTAGAAAACCGAGTTGATGAGGAGATTCATGCGAAATAGACCAATAGGCGCGTGGTTGATGCTGGCAACGGTTCTGGCACTCCTATTGGCATTGCCACGATTCGCGCTGCCGCAAGCAGCGCAGCAGAACTTGACACTGGCTGTGCTCGGACGTCCCGGAACCGCGCCAGTCGTCCAGATAAACGGCCAGTCTTACGTTGAGGTCGAAGCCCTCGCCCGCGTCTCGAGCAGTTCGCTCGCCTTCAAGGGAAATCAAATCATTTTGACCTTACCTGGCTCCGCCGCGAGTGCATCGCCGGCGCCTTCCGCGACTACCGAACCCGCAAATCAAGGATTCACAAAGGAGTTTCTGAGAGCAGGTATCGAAGAAATGGCGGCGGTTCGAGAATGGCGAAGCGTGCTCACCAACGCGGTCCAGCATGGATACCCGGTGACGGAAGATTGGTTGGCCGTCTATCGCGTGCAGGCCGCCAAGAACTTGACGCTGGCATCCGTCGCCGCGTCAACTGATTCTGATCGAGACGCTTTGAAATTGTTTACCAGCGAGTTCGACAACATGAAGACGTTGAGCAATAACATTCTGGGAGCAAGCAAATCCATGGATTACATATCGCCTGACACACTGTCTCACGATCCGTTGGACGAAAAAATCCTGAACTGTGCGCACTCGCTGGCGTCGATGGCCGCTGGCGGCCAGTTTCAAGATGACGAGTCGTGTCATTAAACGCAATCGTGCGGTGCCAGGCTTAAGATCTGCAGGACAATCCGAAATTTTCTTTCGTGCGCGAAAACGGCGCTGAATCACGGGTGTCCCGTTTGCGACAGCTTCGTTTTTTCACTGGTGTTACCGTGCCTCTCGTCAGCTAGCGCGAATACAAACCTCCTTCGAGGAATGAGTCAACGCGTGCCTGGCGAGCTTAGAAAGTGAAAGCAGAAAACCTGGTTCACAAGCTGAACGGAGGCTTTCGATGGGACTGCTACTGCTGGTTGTTGTGCTCGTGTTGGTGTTTGGCGGAGGCGGAGGCTACTACGGATATAACAGGTGGGGGACAGGCGGAGGCATTGGCGTCGTCGGGACGGTCCTGCTGATCGTGTTGGTTTTGTTCCTCGTCGGCGGATTGCATTTCCCTCACTAGAAATCAATCCGAAATCAAAGTTAGACGAGTTCGCGACTGCGTTGTCAGTTGCAGGCTATTCGCAGCGATTCGCGTATCAAATGACTTCAAAGGAGAAAATTTATGAGCCAGGGCGATAAGGATCAAGCGAAAGGCACGTTTCACGAAGTAAAGGGCAAGGTGAAGGAAGCGATCGGGCACGCGACGAACGACTCCGATCTAGAAACCGACGGCATCGCTGAGAAGATTGGCGGGAAAATTCAAAAGAAAATCGGCCAAGTGGAAAAAGTAATCGAAAAACCGTGAACCGGTGCGCCTTCGTTCGATCGAGCCGCGATGAGCCTTGAATTTAGATTAAGAGATCGACTAGGAATTGGAGGTGTGTCATGAATTTTTCAAGTCTTTCAGCACTAACCACGACGCAAATCGAAATCGCCATTGCGGTTGCAGTGATAGTGGTCGCGGCAATCGTTATGTCGGTTGTTATTCGTAAACGCCGAACGGCCCGTCTACGCGCTCAGTTTGGCGGCGCTGAATATACTCGCGCCATGAAACAAGGCGGGAGCCGGCAGAAGGCAGAAGCGGCGCTCGACGAGCGCGCGGATCGAGTCGAACGCTTGCACATCCGGCCGCTCGCTGCGGGCGATCGCGCGCGGTTTGTCGAGTCATGGGACAGAGTCCAAGCGCGTTTCGTTGACGGTCCCGGAGGCGCCGTATCGGACGCCGACAAACTGCTGGGCGACGTGATGTCCACACGCGGCTATCCGGTAAGCGATTTCGAGCAGCGTGCGGCGGACATCTCTGTGGATCATCCACTCGTCCTCGAAAATTATCGTGCAGCCCACCAAAGCGCGTTGCGTCAAACGCGAGGGCAGGCCAGCACCGAAGACTTGCGTCAGGCCATGATTCATTATCGGACGCTTTTTGAGGAGCTGGTGAGCGAACCAGAGGCGGCGCGACTTTAGCGCGCGCATCTCTGCGCAGTTTCAATTCGTTTCGATTCTTGACTGATCCTGCGCTCGGCTACTGCAATGCGGCGAACGTCGCGATGTGTTCCTTTCTGTACAGAAACTTGTCGCCCCAGTGACTAACATTAAGACTTGCATCATTGGCGTTTGATCCGAAATGGGGAGAAAAGAAATGACCTCAGAGAAAGCTCAGAAGTGCGCACATCCGGTTTGTTCCTGCGTTACAACGTCGGGCAAGTACTGCAGCGTCGAGTGCGCCGCAATGGAAAAGATGCCGGACATTGATTGCACGTGCGGGCACGCCGTGTGCAAGGGCAAGACGTCCTAGCCATCGCGTCGCGGCTGTTTGAAATTGCACTTCAAATTCATCGAAGAGGAAACATGAATAAGCTCAGGTTGTCAGTAGGCATGGTCACGCTGCTCGCCACCGGACTCATGGCCGGATGTTCGGGGACATCCGCGAAATCGCCTGAAGTGGCCGACGGTATTCGCAAATCGCTCGATGAAGCTGGGCTAAAAAGCGTCTCCGTTAGTCAGGATCGTGATAAGGGCGTCGTGACCCTTGGCGGACAAGTGGCAAGTGACAGCGACAAGGCGCAAGCCGAGACGCTCGCAAAGTCCATGGCGGGCGCGCAGGTCGTCGCGGATCAGATCGCCGTAATTCCTCCAGGTCTCGAAACCGAAGCTAAGGCAGTGAACACGGATCTGGACGCAGGCATTGCGAGTAATCTGGACGCGGCGCTGATTCAGAATCGATTGCATGAAAGCGTGAAATACGCCGTGAAGAGCGCGGTCGTCACGCTGACGGGAGAAGTGAACTCGGAAAATAAGCGCACCCGCGCCGAAAAAGTGGCGAATGGAGTGCCGAACGTCCAGCAAGTGGTGAACGACCTTCAGGTGAGAAATCAGAAAGCTAGTTCATCGCAATAGGTGCTGCGGAACAGCTGATTGCCGGGCGACGGCGGCCGCAATGCGGACTGTTCTCCCGCAGGCGGGCAAGATGAATTCTTGGGCGGAAATTGCATAGTTGACTCAAGAAGGAGACGTTATGTCGTTCGGCCTTTATTCGATTGGGTTCGCGATCGTGATCGGCGGATTGATTTACGCGGCATACTTGATGCATATACCCACACACTGGATCGCGGTGGGAGCTGTCGTACTTTTAGGAATCGGGATTCTATCTGCAGTAAAAGCGACGCGCCAGAAAGATCCTGTCGGATGAATAGAATCCGAACTCGTTTGACTCAATGATTCCGCAAGTGCAACCACAGAAGTGCTCCAGAACGTCGTCTGCGGCAGGCATCGCGTGGATTCGATTATTTTCGAGCGCGTCGTGCTAGCTGGGTTCTCTGCGTAGCCACGTGGCGCGGCCGGGATCGCTTGGATTTGCGATTTTGGGATTTGAGCTGCTTATTCCAGCCGCCAAGTTTGAGAGCGACGGCCATACACGCATCGCGCAATTCATCCGCAATTCTCCGATTGACCATCGCTCGGGCCACTACCATGCCTCCCACGCACAAGGCGGCTGTGGCCTGAGCCGTGATGTGGCGGGGCCTGCCATTCTCGATCGAGCTTCGCTCCAAAACGCTAACCATTGCCTGAAACACAGTTTCGAAGGCGCGCTTCGCGCTCGCGCCGCTACGCGAGACGTCCGATGGCAGCGCCACCATCGGGCAGGAGTTCTCTACGTCTTCGAAATGCTGCCGGGAAAGATACGCGCGGACAACTTGCGAGCCCACGTCCGTGGATGCCAAATCCACTTGCACACCTTCCCAGCAACTCTTCCAGTTCGGATCCGTGAAAAAGCAACCCAATACCTCGGCATACAAGTCGCTCTTGCTTTTGAAATAACTATAGAAGCCGCCGTGCGTGAGGCCCGCGCCTGCCATGATTCGCGTGATGGAGACGTTGTCAAAACCATGCCGATTGAAAAGACTGCGCGCGCTTTGAACGATCTTCGCCTTTACCTCCGTACGGTGACCAGCGGCATAGGGCATACGGCCTCCTCGATTTCTTACGGGTGAAGTATGTATTGAATCGTATTTTCAGTTCTATCAAAAGATTATATTGAACATATCTTAGCTGCGTGGTCTTATGTCGGCACGGGCCAAACGATGAATCTGAAAGGATGAACGATGAGCGAAGAAAAAAATCTTGCCACGCTGGGAAACACAAATACAACTACACGGCGGCAAATGATCACCGGCACCGCCATCGCGTTTGGTAGCTTGGCTGCCGGCTCCGAGGTATGGGGAAAGCCGCAGCAGACCATGAAGGAAGCGCCGAGCACGGAGGCGAATAAGTCGCGTACTTCTCTTCATCTGGAGACCACTTTTAAGGCGAGTCCTCAACGCATTTACGAGGCGCTCTTGGATTCAAAGCAGTTCACTACGTTTAGCGGTATGCCTGCTGAGATTGATCCTAAAGCGGGCGGGGCTTTCTCAATGTTCGGCGGAATGATCGTTGGGAGAAACGTTGAACTGGTTGCCAATCAGCGAATCGTGCAGGCTTGGCGTCCATCAAGTTGGGATGCGGGTGTGTACTCCATCGTCAGATTTGAACTGAAACCACAGGGCTCGGAAACCTTGGTTGCGCTGGATCACACCGGTTTCCCGGAAGGCAAATTCGACAGCCTCAGCTCGGGTTGGCACGAACATTATTTTGAGCCGCTAAAGAAATTCCTCGTTTAGGCGCTGGACAGCCGCGGCAATATTCACGCACGCAAGCTAAGCGTTGGACGCATCTTCCAACGCAATCGCGAGATCTTGGACGCCGCGACGGATTTCGCGAGCGTCTACCGCGGCAAAACCTAGTTGCAACCCCTCGCGCTCAACTTTTCCTCGGGTGTATCGGCTCAGCGGAAACACTTCTACACCGCGGGCTGCTGCCGCCCTCGTGGCCGATTCGCCGTCGATCCCTTCGCACAACCATCCGACAGTCTGCAGGCCAGCTTCGATTTCTGAGATTTCCAGCAAGCCGGCCAACTTTTCTCGAGCGCTTTCAAGCAAAATCGACAACCGCTCGGCGTAGACTTCCCGCATTCGCCGCAAGTGGCGGCCGAAGTGCCCCTCGGTTATGAAGTCGCACAAGACTGCTTGCTCTGGCATAGGCGCGTGCCGCGTTGTCAGCGATATCGCTGCCTCGTAACGAGTCATCAGATCGGGTGGGATCACCAGATATCCCAGCCGCAGCGCGGGGAATAAGACTTTGCTGAAACTCCCCGCAAAGATCACTGACTCGTTGCGATCAAATCCCTGCATTGCGGGAATGGGGCGCCCTGAATAGCGGTACTCGCTGTCATAGTCATCTTCGAAAATCAGTGCGCCGGACTTTCGCGCCCACTCCAACAGCTCCAGCCTACGAGACAAACTCATCGTTATTCCGAGAGGAAACTGGTGGCCGGGAGTGACGTAAACCAGCCGCGAACCGTGCAAGCTCGTGCTTCGCACTTTCATTCCGTCGTCGTCCAAGCGCACCGCTGAGACCTTCGCACCTACCGCTTCAAACGCCATGAGCGCGCCGGGGTATCCTGGGTTTTCCATGCTCACGCGATCCCCGGGATTCAAAACGAGTCTTGCGGTGAGATCGAGCGCCTCCTGCACGCCGGAGACAATTGCTATCTGCTCGGGACTGCATTTCACTCCGCGCGATGTGCCGAGGTAGTTGGCTACTGCGTCACGCAGTGGTCCATATCCCATCGGATCGCAACCGAGCAGAAATTGCATTGACGCGCGCCGCCATCGGCGGGCGGTGATCTGGGCCCATAGCGCCGTGGGAAATAGGTCGAGTGCCGGAACATTCGGGCGGAAAGCGCGGCTGGGACGAATTTCAAAACCAGAAAACAAATTCACCCGCCTGCCGTAATCCGATAGGCGAGATTTCTTTTTTCGCCGCAGATTTGAGTCCGCGCCAATTTCGCGTTTCACGTGAAGCAATGTTTCGGGCAAGACTTTGCTCACGTAGGTGCCGGAGCCGATCGTTCCTCGCAAATAGCCCTCTGATTTCAAGAGCTCAAAGGCGCTCACGATTGTTCCCCGAGACAATCCGTATTGAAGGGCGAGATCGCGAGTGGCCGGAAGCTTCGCGCCGGAGAGCAGACGGCCTTCCAGAATCACGGTCCGCAAGGACGCGTACAGCCAACGGTACGCGGGAGTTTCCGAATCCCGCGGCGGAAGCGCTAATTCGAATGCGGTCGCTCGTTTCGACATCAAAGTGGTACACCTGAAATGCGGTAAGTGGCGCTATACGGCAGGTCCACTCTATCTTACATTGCCGTCGTCGGAAAGGAACCGAGCATGAAAGCGATTCGAATGTGGACGAGCCTGGCGCTAATGATTTCGTGCGCTGCCGCGATCGGCAGCGGTCGAGCGGCAGCGCATGCAGCAATTCACGCGACGCAGCAGAAAACCGAACGGGCTCACGTCGCATTTACTCACGATTTGCCGCAGCTCAATGGTGACAAACTCGCCGTCACAATCGTCGACGTCAACTATGGGCCGGGCGAATCCTCCATGCCGCACAGTCATCCTTGCCCGGTCATTGGCTACGTCCTCGAAGGAACAATCCGAACACAGGTTAAGGGCGAACCCGAAGCCATCTATAAAGCCGGCGAGAGCTTCTATGAACCTCCCAACGAAGTTCATCTGGTATCGGCGAACGCCAGCGGCAAAGAACGAGCAGAGTTTCTTGCGTATTTTGTTTGCGACCGCCACACGGCGCTCAGCGTTGACGTCCCGGGCGGCAAGCCTGCAAGGGAGAAATAATCATGGACAACGCACCACTCGCTGCAACGGAATCCATCCCGAATCATTCAGCTGAGCACAGACGCACGCAAATTCTGGAGCATCTGGGAATTCTCTACGCACGTATCGCGCTCGGCGCGGCCTTCCTTTCCGGCATCGCCGATCGCTTCGGCCTCTACCGGGGCAGGAATGTTGGTTACGGAAACTTCGACGGCTTCATGCGCTATACAGCCCAGGTAAATTCCTTCATGCCTGCGGTGACGATTCCATTTCTTGCTTGGGCCGCAACCGCGGCCGAAGTTTTTCTTGGAGTCGCGTTAATTCTCGGCATATGGACGCGCTGGGTGGCTCTCGGCAGCGCGCTGTTGCTCGTCCTGTTTGGCGTCGCCATGGCGATTTCCTTCGGGATCAAATCCCCAATGGACTACTCCGTCTTTTCCGCATCCGCCTGCGCCGTGTTGCTGGCGCTATACCAGAGCCGCAAACCCGGAGCAAATTCATGAATACATTTTGCTGGCATTGGCAACGGTGCTTCGTATGAACGAGCTGAGACATGAATCAAGTTGGGGCCGCAGCACCGTATCCGCGGACTGGCTGCTGATCGCAATCCCCGGACTCATCTGGGGCGCATCCTTTCTATTCATCGCTGAGGGATTGAAGGCGATAGGGCCCAACGGCATCACTTTCGTCCGCCTGTTCATCGGATTCGGCACGCTGGCAATGTTTCCGGCCGCGCGAAAGCCAATCGAGCGGGCAGCATGGCCGCGCATTGCCCTGGTGGGCGTTTTTTGGTTTGCTTTTCCGCTGAGCATGTTTCCGTTCGCGGAGCAGAGGGTGTCGTCGGCGTTGACAGGCATGTTAAACGCCGCGGTGCCACTTTTCACTGCCATCGTGGCGACAGCCATCGCTCGTCGAGTTCCCGAGCGCCGGGTGATCGCGGGTTTATTGATCGGGTTGATGGGTGCCGTGCTCGTAGCTTGGCCGGCGATCCATGAAGGCCATAGCAGCGTCTTCGGTGTGCTGCTGATTCTTGCGGCGGTTGTCTCCTACGGATTCGCGCTGAATGTTGCGCGTCCACTGCAGCAGGAGTACGGAGCCCTTCCGGTGATCCTCCGCGCGCAGATTGTGGCAGTGATATTGACGGCGCCGCTCGGTCTGCGGGACGTACTCTCGGCGCGCTGGACTCCGGCACCATTCTTTTCGTTGCTGATGTTGGGAGCGTTTGGGACCGGAGTTGCATTCGTGTCGCTGGCGACGGCCGCCGGAAGAGTAGGAGCGACGCGCGCTTCGTCCGCAGCGTTCTTGATACCCGCGGTCGCTCTTCTGCTCGGAATCCTGGTACGGGGCGAGAATGTCGCGACG
The DNA here is from genome assembly GCA_963803835.1 of uncultured Acidobacteriota bacterium. Classification (GTDB taxonomy): domain Bacteria; phylum Acidobacteriota; class Terriglobia; order Acidiferrales; family UBA7541; genus Palsa-147. The sequence goes on from CAWDOI010000015.1 coordinate 151,037, forward strand.
CTTTCGATTTTTGGCGGCGTAGTCTGCGTGGCTGGCGCTTGGTTCATGCGCCGCGCGCAGAGCCGTCCGGAACATGACGTCAAGCTTTCCCCGTCGCCGGCGCCGGCGCTCATCGCCCGAAAATGCGAATCATAAAAGGGGAGGAAATATGCGTCGCGTAATCTGGACTACCTTAGCGATGACCGCCGCGCTGGCAGCACTATTCGTATCCGGTTTGGCAGCGCGCCCGGACGATCGAATGGAACTTCTCAAATCGCGCGAAGCGGTTTGGCGCGCGTGGTTCGTGAACGATACGAAGGCTCTCGAAGCGTTGATCCCGCCGGACACGATTGTCATCAGCTCCGGCGAGGAGAAGTGGAAAAACCAGGCGGACATATTTCAATCCGCCGCTCGGTTTCACGCAGAAGGTGGAAAGCTGATCCGCCTGGAATTTCCGCGCACCGAAGTCCAGCGCTATGGCGATGTTGCAATTACCTATAGTCAGTATCTGTATGAAACCGAAGTGGACGGCAAGCGATCGGTGACTTCCGGGCGCGTTACGGAGATTTTTGTTCTACGCGATGGGAAGTGGACGAATCCCGGTTGGCACACGGATACGGAAAAATGACGGCGGCTCTTGCCCGATCACGCGGCGGCAATGCCATAATTCGTTCTCATGATCGTTCTCGTCATGGGCGTCACCGGCTCGGGGAAGACGACCGTCGGAAAACTTCTGGCGCAGCGCATGGGCTGGGTTTTTCTGGACGCGGACGATTTTCACTCGAGCGCGAATCGAGAAAAAATGCACCGCGGCATTCCGCTGAGCGATGCAGATCGCGCGCCGTGGCTCGGCGCGATTCACGATGAATTGCTGCGCCGGATTCATGGCGGCGAAAGTATTGTTCTCGCCTGTTCCGCTCTGAAGCAGGAGTATCGCGACACGCTCGGCGCAGGCGTGAATGTGAAAATGGTTTATCTCCGCGGTTCAGTGGCCCAGCTTCACCGCAATTTGGCCACGCGCAAGAATCATTTCGCAGGAGAGGATTTGGTTTCCAGCCAGCTTGCCACGCTCGAAGAGCCTTCCGGCGCGATCGTTGAAGATATATCCCGGACGCCCGAGGAAATCGTCGAAGACATCCGCGCACACCTGAATTCGTAGGGCATCGCATGGGTCCCGCTGTGATGACTGCATTTCCTGAGGCTGCTATGGGCGTACAATCCGTGAGCAGCCGAACCGGGCGCCGTTACGCGATCGATTTCGTTGTGAGCAGGAGAACACAAGATGCCGCGAATCTTTTCCGGTTACGTTAAGCCTCAACGCCGAGCGACGGCGTTTTTCAACTTGCTGGCGCTCATGGTATTTTCCGGCGCCGCGTTCGCCGCCTTGAGCGAATCCCCTCAGGCAGGGCCCCCGAGCAAGCCGCTGGAAATTTATTTTGTGGACGTTGAGGGCGGCCAGTCCACACTGTTCGTCACGCCGCACGGCCAATCGCTGCTCATCGATACCGGCTGGCCTGGGAACGCCGGACGCGACGCGGATCGGATTGTCGCCGCAGCAAAGAAAGCTGGACTATCGAAGATTGATTTCGTTTTACTCACTCACTACCACGTGGATCACACCGGCGGAGTGCCGCAACTCTTTGCCAGGATTCCCGTGGGCGCCTTTATCGATCACGGACCAAATCGCGAACCCGGCGATTCGGAAACGGAGAAAGCCTGGGAGGCGTATCAAAAACTCGTATCAGACAAAAAAGCCAAACACATCATTGCGATGCCGGGAGATCTGCTTCCCATCGAGGGAATTCGCGCCGAGGTGGTGAGCGCTGATGGCGAGTTGATTCAGAAGCCGCTGCCAGCCGGTGGTTCGCAGAATCCCGCATGCGCGACGACTGAAAAACGGCCCACGGATCAAACAGAAAACGCGCGTTCGCTCGGCACAGTCATAACCTTCGGCAAAGTTCGAATTCTCGATCTGGGCGATCTGACGTGGGATAAGGAAATGGAACTCGTTTGTCCGGTGAACAAGTTGGGGCAGGTCGATATTTTCGTCGTCTCGCATCATGGCTGGTTGCAGAGCAACAGTCCGGCTCTCCTTGCCGCGATTTCGCCTCGCATTGCCATCATGGACAACGGCGCGGACAAGGGCGGCTCGCCTTCGTCGTGGGACATCATCAGGAATTCTCCGAAGCTCGAGGATCTCTGGCAGCTTCATTTTTCAAATGAAGGCGGCGCTACGCATAACTCCAAGGAATTCTTCATCGCGAACCTCAAGGGGCCTGACGCGGGTAATTATCTAAAATTATCGGCTTGGGAAAACGGCAACCTCGAGGTCTACAATTCGCGGACGCAATCTGTGAAGCATTATCCTCCGGCGAAGTAGGCGCGCGATTTAGACGCGGGACTTATGAAGGCTCAGGAATTACTCCGATTCGGCCAAGCAAAAACAAATAACCGGCTATGCCGGCCACCAGAAATCCGGCTGCTGCGCCAAACGCCCAGAAAAACGAGTGAGTTATTGAAGCGATATAACCCGTAACGATTGGCGCCGCTATCGCCGAGAGTTGGCTGCCGAAATTCATAATTCCCCCCACGGTTCCCACACTTTCAAGCGGTGCTATCAGAGATGGCACAGACCAAGCCACCGGCGCGGCCGCGGACAATCCGCCGATCGCCACGCTGATCCAAATAAGGGCAGCTGTCGCGCTCTGTGCGTACGCCGCTCCCAGCATTCCCAAGCCAAGGGTGGTGCCGCCGATGAGAATCGCCTGGCGAACGCGAGAAGCGTCGCGACCGCGCTGGACTAGTTTGTCCACGAGCCAACCGCCCATGAGAATGTCCGTGAACGTCGCAAAGAGCCACGGGACGCTGGTGTACAAGGCGGAATGCAATAAATCCACGTGATGCGCAGTCGAGAGATACGAAGGCAGCCAAGTCAGCAAGAGATAGAAGGTGTAGTTGTACGAGGCAAAGCCGAGAACTAATCCCCAGATTTTCGGTTGGCGCAAAAGGTATCCGAGTGGCGCTCCCTTGGCAGCCGTGGCGCGATCCTCGGGCTGAGCTCCGCGTTGCAGAATAAATTCGCGCTCGGCGGCCGACAGCATTTTGTCTTCGCTGGGATTGCGATAAAAAAAATAGAAGACGGCAAAATAAAGCAGGCTCAAGAAGCCTGTCGCCGCGAAACTCCATCGCCATCCAAAACGCAGCAGCAGAATTCCGAGCACAGGCACGCCAATCGCGGAGGAAAGCTTTGCAGCGGAATCGAAAATCGCCGTGGCCAGGCTGCGCTGTTCGGCAGGAAACCAGTAGCCAATCGCTTTTGCATTTGCGGGAAATGTAGGCGCCTCGCCCACGCCAAGCAGAAGCCGCGCACCCAAGAAGCCCGCGAGTCCCGTCGAAATCGCCGCTGCAAATGAAGCCACGCTCCAGATCAGCGCGCTGATGCGGCCGACAAGCTTCACGCCGAACCGGTCAAGAATGAGGCCTGAAGGAAGTTGAAAAGCGGCGTACGTCCAACTGTAGGCGCTCAGCAAATACCCGAACGTGATCGTCGAGATGCCGAATGCTTCGTGCAGCGCCGCTTGTGAGACCGAGAGATTTACGCGATCGAAGTAATTCACCAGAACGCCGAATCCGAGCAGCAGAGCGATGCCCCAACGACGGCGCGGCACCGAACGCGCGCCCAAAAAACTCGTTGCATCGGGAAGGTTGCTCACCGGTTGGTTGTACTGTAAGCGAAATTCCTGGTTGGTTGAAGGACTACGAGAAGATGGCTCCCCGAGTTGTACGATTTGCGAACTCTAAAATTTGAGGTTTCCAGAGCTTCTCGCCAGTGAGACCTTCTCGCCAACGACCGCCGTATTGACCTGGCTGATGCTGAAATACCTGTTCTATCTGTGCGGAGAGAGGTGTGTGTGCACGCCGGAACGGGAGCCGGAGTGAACGATCGCGAAGCGAATTCAAGAGTCAAACGTCAAAACCCGCACGCTTCGCAAAACGAAGCATGCGGCACCCCTAACCACTCAGAGACATCTAAACCTTGTCCACCCGCCAAGCGAATTCTCAACGATTCTGTAACGCGATGAATTAGGGATTCTGGGCAGGGAGGGTTTTTGGGCAGCCTTCAAGATGGCTGGCCGATGGCCTACGTCCGTTCTTTCGCAAGTTCGACGGGCTGGTCGCCCGCGCGCAGTCTCCGGCAGCGGCGTTTCTACGAATTCAACGTGCGGATCAGGAAGAACTGGACCGAGAAGCTGAACTGAACGCATATGAATTCGGTGAATCGTGGACTGGCAACGCATCCGAACTTATGGGAATGGAGGAGTTTCCGGTTCTATCAGTACGGAGAAAAAAGTGCGTGCGCGCCAGGCTGGGAACCGGAGTAGACGGTCGCGGGGAAAATCCAAGAGTCAAACGTCAAAACCCGCACGCTTCGCAAGTCGAAGCATGCGGCACCCCCAATAACTGCGCCACATCTAAACCTTGGCCGCCCGTCTATCTTTTTGGTCTCATTCATTTGACGTGTCAATTGCACGTGCGACGTTTGAGCCTGACGCTGTACTCTGGCCCGAGGGCCAAACTGTATGACCGTTTATCACTAAGCGATCCGTCGGCGAAAAGAGAATTTCGAAATAAACTACCAGGACATGGTCGGGCGTCAGTTCGTCGCGTTCGGACACCGCAACCTGAACATCTGGAGCGTGAAAGAATAATTCAAGGATCTTGACGGAAGCATTCGCGTTTGCTCGTTCGTAAACAGCACCGGCTTTGAGCGGAAGGTCCGGAGGTTGACCCGACGTCGCATCAGTTGACTTTCCAAATTCACGGATCGACACCGCGCTAACCGAGATGGGTTTCGATCTCAGGCCCAGAGAAATTTGGCGAAAACCGACCGGGCCTGTGTACGAGAGCAAGACGTCAGAAAAAATGCCTAATTGCTCCAAAGCGCGCCTGTCCGAATTGAGGGCCTCGTCCGAAAAGCAGGCTCCGACATTATTTAATTTCGTGACTTCCTGCACGAGAGGAATCGGAACATATTGGTTGAAGTCGCTCCAATCAATCGCTCCGACAGAGTCTTTACAAAGAGATCCGTATGGAGGTAATACCGGTTCCGGTGGCACTTTCGGCCCCATAGTAACGCTGAAAGCCAATCGCGCTGAATGGGACGCGTAATCCAAATCGACTACAGAGGAGACTCCCACCTTAAGACCTTGCGCCGAATAGTACCGTTCAATCCCAATTTTTGTCGCTATCTCGGCGCTTCGCGAATAGGGAATTCCCTCGTGCACGTTATCGGGGTTCAAGCGCAACCATGCAAGCAATTTATTTTTCTCGGGATCGCCAGTATCAATTTCGAAGTGTCTTATGATAGCGGTGGGTGCCTCCAGGAAAAATGTGAGTTCAAGCCTCTTGTTTTTCAAACGTCGCGTCTTTAGTTCGGCGCGAGTAAAGTACTTGGTTTCAGAGATTGCCTGTAAGCAAGCTTGGGCGTTTTTAGGGGAATAGGCCGCTCTACCCAGTTGAGTGATGCAGTCGTAGAGCCCTGGAACCTCCGGGACAGAACCTTCGGTTCTTATCTGAACGATGGGCGGTTGCTGGCATTCGGCTAGCATCGGGAGTCCGAAGAGGCATGATAAAATGAATCCTATCGGGAGTATTTTCATCCAGGCCATTCCTCCGTCTTCATTTTCAGAGAGTCGCTCCCGCTATGGCACCGTAAACTGAATTCGATTCAACGACGGAAGCATTGAAGCCTCGTGCCCAGTCGACGCGCCACTTAATTTGGAGGCTACACTCGCAGGTGCACTTCCAGAGAACTTCGTGCCTTTCGAATCGACTATCGTAAATGTGAGATTGGCAGACCTAGACTTGCTTGCAGCTCCAAAGTCGTTGTTAGAGCTTATTGGCGTGACCCGAACGTCAACCGTTGACGTTGTCGTTGTGCTTCTTACGCTTCCGTCTGGGTTCACAAGCGAAGCCGACGAGTTTTTCACGTCCCCGATAATCTCCGGGCGCAACGAGGTGTCGCCCCCGGTCTTGATGTCTTTGCCGTTGGAATCGGTGAGCGTGACTGTCAAAGTAGACTTCCCAGGGCTGAGTTGCGCGTCAGTAGTCAATTGAAAAGAAGTACGAACTCCTGATTGGACATCCACTTTGCCCGTGACTGGATTCTTGTGATCCGGCGCAACATTAATGGAGCCACTCTTCGGTGGCTGAGCGGTTACGTTCTGAGGAGTTCCCGTAGTTGGCTGCTGATCCTGATTTCCGGGCGACGCTGTCGCCGCCGCGGGGCTTCCTGAGCTGCCGGAGTCGTCAAAACCGCCTGCATCGTGTCCGTCGAGATCGGCAAACGTTTCAGTATTGTCGCTAACCATAGCATACAAATTGAGCGTTTGTGGATTCGTCAGATTGGCATACGGCACCGGCATGGGTACAGCCGACCAATCGGAGGAAAGCCAGCGGCCTATGCGAGAAGAATAATATCGCGCACCGAAATCGTCATTCCCGGTTTCTGTGTCGCGCTCTTTGCTCTCGAATTTGTAGTTCTGTGAGCACGTGGTGGTGATGTCTCGTTCGCCGCCGAAGGGATAGAAATCCGCGTCGTAGCAGAGGGAGGTCTGTCCGGCCTGGACGAGCGTTCGCGAGGTGCCGAGCAAATCTTCCGCGTAGTAGTAGATCGTGTTGCTGCTTACGCTGCGGTGGGCGATGCGCTTGCCGCCGAAGAATACGTACTCGTCCGTGAAGTTTCCGCTCGCATCGGACTCGTCCAGAATCTCCGTTCCCGCGCCGTACCAGTAAATCTTCCCACTCGACTTCTCCATGCGATTGCCGTCGCCGTCATAGGTGTAGTTCACGCTAGCCGCTGTTTTGATTTCACTCTCGGCGTTGAAGACGTAGGTGTTGGAAGCGTCCGTGAGCATATTCCCCAGGGCATCGTACGTATAGCCGGTGGCGGTCAGTTGATTATTCGTCCCGGCCGAGACGCTCAAACTTTCCTGCGTGCAACCGGAATAGCCGGATACAGCCCCGATGTTCGTCAGGTTCGCCCACTGATCGTAGCCATACGTCTCGCCCCAACAGTTTGACCCGGACGTGGACGAAGTCTGCGCCGAAAGTATCCGGTTCACCTGATCGTAGGCAAAGCTCTGGCTCCGCGTGGTGTCACGGTTGTTCGTGATTCCTATGACGTTGGCGGGTGGCCAAGCCTTTCATGTCGTTCCTGTTGACCGCCGCTCACGGTCAGATGATATCACTCCGATACGTCTGCGCTGAGTGACTGGTCCTGGTTTGCCGGGTGCCGGACCCTTCGTGTTCCAGAAGGGTCGGGGTTTTGGCGCTCATTCCATTCCATGATTAAAGAGCCGATTCGCAGCGATCCCTTCAACGGCGGAACGTCAAAACCCGCACGCTTCACGAATCGAAGCATGCGGCACCCTAACAACTGGACGACCTCTAAACCTTGGCCACCCGCCTTCATCAGCGCTCGTGGATTTCGGCAGCGCAAATGCCACGCTCGAAAGGCCCGACGTCAGCCTCTCATCACATAGAAACCCAGCTATACTGAAGCAAGAAGGACCCGTACATTTCACACATCGAAGCAAGCGGCACCCCCAACAACTTAGAGACATCTATTCCTTGGCCACCCGCCAAGTTCGTCGGGCTGGGCCACCCGCCATCTAGGAAATGAATTTCAGCGTGATGATCAGTCGCGACCGTATCTCGCTTTATCGGCGCTCATGGATTTCGGCGGCGGGAGAGCCAGCCTCGAATGCGGCGACACCAGCCTCGCATGTCTTAGAAACCTAGCAATATTGAAGCAAGAGCAACCCGCACCCTTCGCGCATCGAAGTATGCGGCGCCCCTAACAGCTGCGTGACAACTAAACCTTCGCCACGCGCCCTGGTCTTCTCCTGCGAACACGGGATTTGCGACGCTTTCGGTCTAATGCTTCATAGAGCTTCGGCAGCCTCTTTCGAATCACACTGATCCAATACTCAGGCTCATCTAACTGGTGCGCTTCAATTTCGATTAGAAGTCGTCTTAGACGCGCTCGATCCCGAGGGAGCCGAAACTTGCTGATCGCTTTCAAGTCTTTGTCCAGCTTTCGCCCGGCTGCCCACAGATCGGCGAGGGCTGCGACAACCTCTCCGACGAGTTCGGGATCCACGTCTGGCGTAGCGGCCTTTAGAACAGGAAGTGTTTCGTGCACAAGCTGGAGGGATCGCCGACTTAGGGAGTGATCAGTTTGAGATTCTGCCCACCCAAGAAGAGTCCCGAGCCCCTTTGCAACATCTTTTCCTCCACGCTTGGAGAGCATTTTGATGACACTCGCCGGGGGCGTCGGTCTGTGGATCTCCATGGAGGCACTCCTTAAGGTTGTCTGATCAGTCATTTGGAATGATTCCGCGAACGAAATCAGCCCCAAGACGCAGGGCATTTCCCATCGTTGGGTGATTTTGCCCCATCTTGTCTGCGTGCCTATCCATGTCATCGGCGACTCGCCGCATGGTGTTTTTCCATCCCTTTCGTGGGTCTTTGTCCGGGCTGCTATTCAGCTTACCGTAATGTTCGATAGCGGTCTTGAATTTCGCCCAGCCTTTGGCCGCTTCGTCTTTCGCTTTTGAGTAGACAGCAGGCGCAAGGGCTGCGGTCACCGCGCCAGCAACCGCGCCGGCTACGGCTCCGACTGCGTTTCCTCCACCGGGTTCAGCACTTCCTAATCCGGTACCTACTTCCGCGCCGTCTTCTCCTCCGACGATTATCCTCCCGATTAACGGTAGCGCCCCGACTCCGGCCGAAGCTTGAGAGGGCGTCGGTTGTTGCGGTTGATTTTGGTCTTGCTGCTGTGGGTTTTGCTGCAATGGTTGGGGCGTTTGATTTTGCGCCGTGCCAGTGTTTTGAGTAGAAGCGCCGCACGAAGAAGCCGTGCCAGTACTGGGAGTGGACCCGCACTGCGGCACAACGACCGCCTTTCCGACACCACCCAGATGACCATCGAGATCGGCAAAGGTTTCGGGATTGTCGCGGACCATCGCGTATAGGTTTAGCGTCTGCGGATTCGACAGATTGGCGTACGGCACCGGCGCGGGCACCGCCGACCAGTCGGAGGACAGCCAGCGGCCTATGCGTGACGAATAATATCGCGCTCCGAAATCATCATTTCCCGTTTCTGAGTCTCGTTCCTTGCTTTCAAACTTGTAGTTCTGCGAGCAGGTTGTGGTTACGTCACGCTCGCCGCCAAAGGGATAGAAGTCCGCGTCGTAGCAGAGGGAGGTTTGTCCGGCCTGGACGAGCGTACGGCTGGTGCCCAGCAGATCTTCCGCGTAGTAGTAGATCGTGTTGCTGCTTACGCTTCGATGGGCGATGCGCTCTCCGCCGAAGAATACGTACTCGTCGGTAAAGTTTCCGCTCGCGTCGGATTCGTCCAGAATCTCCGTCCCCGCGCCGTACCAGTAAATCTTTCCATTCGACTTCTGCATGCGATTGCCGTCGCCGTCATACGTGTAGTTCACGCTCGCTGCCGTTTTGATTTCGCTCTCGGCGTTGAAGACGTATGTGTTGGAAACGTCCGTGAGCATATTTCCCAAGGCATCGTACGTATAGCCGGTGGCGGTCAGTTGATTATTCGTCCCGGCCGAGACGCTCAAACTTTCCTGCGTGCAGCCGGAGTAACCGGAAACGGCGCCAATGTTCGTTAGGTTCGCCCACTGGTCGTAGCCGTAGGCCTCGCCCCAGCAGTTTGAGCCGGACGTGGATGAAGTTTGCGCTGAAAGAATCCGGTTCACTTGATCATAAGTGAAGCTCTGGCTTCGCGTCGTGTCACGGTTATTCGTGATTCCCATGACGTTACCGTTGTCCGTCTGCGAGCTGGAATTGTAATTGTACTTGAGATCGAGAATATTGCCGGCAGGCGAGGCCGTGCTGGAACAATCGGTCTGCGTGGGCTGCCACTGCAGAGCGGTGCCCGTCGTTATTTGGATAAATCTTCGAAGGGGAATGCTCTTGCAGAAGTGGTTCAAACTCGAGATGCGCACACGAACTCGCCCACAGCGTCGAGAGTCACACTGATCTTCGAAGAATCTCAGTCAATCGCCGAAGGAAAAAAAGGCTTTGGCTCCCCGGGCTAGATTCGAACTAGCAACCCTTCGGTTAACAGCCGAATGCTCTACCGTTGAGCTACCGGGGATTTGAGATCCTAACTTGGCGAATTGTATCATTGTTACGCGGCATTTTTGTGATTCTGAATGACGCTCTCTTTCATACATTCGGTGCAAAGTTTGGGCAGTTCGAATCCAAGGCCGGACTATTCCGCCCACTCTTTGCGGCTTTGGACTCACTTCACCTTGCCGTAGTCTCGCGCGTTGGCGGAATCGGTGAATGGTTTTTGGCGGGAAGGGATTAGGACTGCGCCCCTGCTGCGGCGCCGTTGGTGACTATCAGAGTTCGCCCAGCTATGTATACTGCTGAGGATGCCCAACCGCTATCTACCCGAATCCGTGATTAAGGATCCAGTCAGTTGGCTCTATCCTTCCCTTGAGCCGTATAACCAGAGTCGGCTGCGGGTCTCGCCCGTCCACGATATCTACATCGAAGAAAGCGGCAATCCCTCGGGCAAACCGGTCGTGTTTCTGCACGGCGGTCCGGGAGGCGGTTCCGAACCCAAGCAACGCCGCTTTTTCCACCCCGATAAATATCGCATCGTCAACTTCGACCAGCGCGGCTGCGGAAAGAGCACACCTTACGCGTCGTTGGAAGCTAACACCACGTGGGACCTTGTTTCTGACATCGAAAAGATTCGTGAGCATTTGGGCATTGATCGTTGGCAAGTGTTTGGCGGCTCTTGGGGTTCGACCCTCGCGCTTGCTTACTCTGAGACGCATCCCGACCGCGTCACAGAACTCGTCCTCCGGGGGATCTTTCTGCTGCGCAAGCAGGAAATCGATTGGTTTTACCAGCGCGGCGCGTCAGCGCTGTATCCGGACGCCTGGGAACCATACCTATCTCACATTCCCGAAGCGGAGCGCGGCGATCTACTTTCGGCCTACTACCGCCGACTGACGAGCGAAGACCCAGCCGTACGTCTCGCAGCGGCAAAGATCTGGAGCAGATGGGAAGGTACGACTTCCAGGCTATTGCCGGACGCTGACTTCGCTGCGCACTTCGAAGAGGCTGAGTTCGCCCTGGCCTTCGCGCGCATCGAGGCCCATTATTTCGTGAACAGCGGTTTCATGAAGACTGATGACCAGCTGCTGGAAAATATTTCGCGGATTCGCCACATTCCGGGAGTGATCGTGCAGGGTCGCTACGACGTTGTCTGTCCGATGGAAAGTGCCTGGGCGCTTCATCGTGCTTGGCCCGAGGCCGATCTCATCATTACACCCGATAGCGGCCATAGCGCCTTCGATCCACCGAACAGCCGCGCCCTCGTCGCGGCGACTGACAGATTCTCGGGCTAGCGTCCCCGACCGAGTCTTCCATCCTCTCTTTCGTAGCCGAGCGCATCACCGGGTTCATGGCGGAGAGAGTGTACAGCGATTGGCGAAGAGCGATTAGAAGAAGGAAATCTTATTGCAGGCGCTGGCCGGAAGTATCGTGGTCAATCAGCGAGTCGAAAATCGCCAGAACATGGCGGCGGTATTCGACGATCCGCTCCAGCATCGCGCGCAATCCCGGCTCGCGCGAAGTTTCACGATCCCACTTGGCGAGGACCGGCGCCGGAATCTGGATGTCCCGGCGGAGCTCATCCGCGGAATGCCCGCGCAGAAAGAGCCCGTAGAAGAATGCCGCCTCGCGTTGCGGGAATTCAAAATCCCGCCCCGTTTCCACCGGGCCTTCCGGAAGCATGTTGAGTTGAGTCGCCATAGCAAGAAACCGCAGTTTACGGGTTTTTCCGTCGACGTCAAGTGCGCTTGATACCTATTAGAAACCGGGCAATGAAAATAGTCGCAAATCTCGCGAATCTAAATTTTGGGGAGCTTACGAGTGGCAGGGCAGACTGGCGCGTCGAGCGCAGTCTCGCCGGGCGTCAGCCTAGAAGCGCGACTTCGTTGCCCGCAGATACTCGCGCAACGTCGACACATTTGGGCTATACGACCCGACGCGCCCTGCATCTACCGGCAGTCCAAGGAGTTCCGCCAGTTCAATGCTGATTCCCGCATCATCCAACTCCGCCAGGCTGTAGCCCTCGGCGGGTATAAGTCGATTGCGCGCAGATGTATCCAACGGACGCGGCGGCCGCTGCGAGCGGCGCGGTCCTTGTACGATTACAAAAAAATCAGCCCAATCCTTACGACTCCACATGGGCCCGTCCTACCTTTCATAGTCGACAGATTGGATGCGCTTACCGCCGCGAAAGTTCCAACGTGCCCGCGGCGCCCGAACGCGTCCTTCTCCGGGGCAAAGGGTCTGACGATTCTAACCCTCGGCCAAGAAAAGAGTCGCGCCACGGAGGGACATGACGCGAGTCGGTTAATGCTTCATAAGCAGCGCATTCCCTCAATCCGGGATAGTACTGCTGCTTCGTTACACTCGCGTGAAAGCCGAAAAATCGATGCGCGCCGCGCATCCCCATGAGACTCAGTCCTGCGGCTTCGGGATGCCCGTCAAAGAATGCAATTCTGCCAGTGGAGATACGTTGGTGGTAGGATGCGCGCCATTGGCCTTCCGGAGGGCTTGCCATGCAGGGCTTAATGATGGATTTTCCGCTCACACTCGACAAGATTCTCGAGCGCGCCGGACATTTATTTGGTGCCGTCGAGATCGTATCGCGGCGGCCCGATCGCTCGATTCATCGCACCACGTTTTCGCATTTTTACCGGCGCGCGCGAGCGCTTGCGGAAGCGCTGCAAAAAGCGGGCGTGCAGCGAGGCGATCGCGTTGCGACGCTGATGTGGAATCACTCTTCGCACCTCGAAGCGTATTTCGGAATTCCCGCGAGCGGCGGCGTCCTCCACACGCTGAATCTGCGGCTTCATCCGGCGGAGATCGCCTACATCGTGAATCACGCGGCGGACCGTTTCTTGATCGTGGACGACGTCTTGCTTCCGCTCTGCGAACAAATTAAATCTCAAACGAAGTTTGAGCGCGTGTTCGTCGTGCCGTTCAGCGGAAATCCAGTGACCGCCGGCTACGAAAGCTATGAAGATTTTCTCAAGACTGCGACGGGAGATTTCACGTATCCGTCGCTCGGTGAAAACGAAGCCGCGGCGATGTGCTTCACTTCCGGCACAACGGGAAATTCAAAAGGCGTCCTCTATTCTCACCGCGCCCTCGTTCTTCACTCGTTCATCTCGACATTGGAAGGGTCGTTTGGAATCAACCATAACGCCGTGGTTCTACCCGCCTGCCCCATGTTTCATGCCAACGCATGGGGAGTTCCGTTCACGGCCACAATGGTCGGAGCGAAACTCGTTCTACCCGGCCCGCACCTCGATCCCGAAAGCCTGTTGGAATTGATCGAGAAGGAAAAAGTCTCGATTGCATTAGGAGTTCCGACCGTTTGGATTGGCATCCTTGCAGCGCTTGAAAAAAATCCTGGCCGCTGGAAATTTCCGCGTGGGCTCAGCGTCCCGTGCGGCGGCACGGCTCCGCCCGAAGGGCTGATGCGCGCGCTCGACAAATACGGAATTCACATCACGCACCTTTGGGGATTGACCGAAACGACGCCCGTCGCTTCCACCGGCCATCTTAAATCCACGATGGCGGACTGGAGCGAGGACAAGAAATACGAAGTCCGCGCGAAGCAGGGACTTCCCGCTCCGTTTATCGAACTGCGCGTGCGCAACGACGAAGGCATCGCGCCGTGGGATGGTTTGACTCCCGGCGAACTCGAGGCGCGCGGGCCTTGGGTCGCCTCTGCGTATTACAATTCGCCCGAAAGCCAGGATCGGTGGACGCCGGACGGTTGGTTCAGAACCGGAGACATTGCGACGATTGATCCCGAGGGTTACGTCAAGCTCGTGGATCGCAGCAAGGACCTAATCAAGTCAGGCGGCGAATGGATTAGCTCCGTGGATCTCGAAAACGCGCTGATGGGCCATCCCAAAGTGCGCGAAGCGGCCGTCATCGCGATTCCGCATCCGAAATGGCAGGAACGCCCGCTTGCCGTCATCGTTCTGAAAGATGGAGAGGGGGCAACACCTGAAGAATTGCGCGATTTTCTGGCCACGCGATTTGCCAAGTGGCAGTTGCCCGATGGATTCGCATTCGCAAAGGAAATTCCGCGCACGTCGGTCGGGAAATTCCTGAAAATGCGGCTCCGCGAGCAATACGCGGACTGGCGCTGGGAATAGTCGACATAGCGTCGCAACCAAATCACAAAACCACTTCAGAGCCCGGGGGCCCCGCCTCCTGGTTCGCGCGCTACTCCGCCATACACCTGGCTGATATACTCGAAAGAGGAAATCAAGCTGGCGCGGAAAATCGTCTCGCATGAACAATCCCGTCATCGTCGCTCACTACCACGAATTGTGGCTCAAAGGCCGCAACCGGAAATTCTTTTTGCGCAAACTGGCGCAGACGCTGCGGCAGGTGCTGCAAGGAATTCCTGTTGAGCGCATCGAACAGCCCGGCGATCGCTTCTTGGTGCTTCTTGGTGACGGCGCCTCTATCGCTGAGACAATTGCAAGACTCGAACGCGTTTTTGGGATCGTCTTTTTTGCCGTCGCACAAACCGTGGAGCGCGATCTCGATGCGCTTTGCCGCGCGGCTTGGGACGAAATTGAGCCGCTAAAATTCCGCACGTTTGCCGTTCGCGCCAAGCGCAGTGACAAATCGTTTCCACACAACGCCATGAAAATCGAGGCGACTGTCGGCCGCTATCTTCTCGACAAACTCCACGCCGCCGGCCGCGACGTCGGCGTGGATCTCTCCGAGCCGGACATCACTTGCCGCATCGAGATCACTCCGGGCCCAGCGCTTGTCTACGCGCGAAAAATTCCCGGCGCGGGCGGCCTGCCAACGAACACGGGCGGCCGCATGCTGTGCCTGCTATCCGGCGGCTACGATTCCGCCGTCGCCGCGTATTTAATGATGAAGCGCGGGGCGCACTTGAGCTTCGCTCATTTCTACGGCACGGGCGCGCAGCCCGGTGAATCCTCCATCCACGTAGCTCGCCAGTTGGCGCGGCGCCTGACTCTCTACCAACTGGGCGCAAAGCTTTGGCGGATTCCGTTCGAGCCTATTCAGCGCGAAATCGTTCGCTACGCGCCGGAGAGTTACCGCATTCTGCTGTATCGCCGGATGATGATGCGCATCGCCGCGGTTCTGGCCCGCCGCGATCGCGCGCTCGCGTTGGTTTCTGGCGATAGCCTTGGCCAGGTGGCATCGCAGACGCTGCAAAATATGGTCGCGGTAGGTGACGCCACGCGCATGCCGGTCTTCCGCCCGCTGGCCGGCACCGACAAACTCGAAATCCTTGCGCTGGCGCGAAAAATTGGGACGTACGATATTTCCTCGGAACCATTTCACGATTGCTGTCCCATTTTTATGCCGCGCATGCCCGCGCTGTACGCGACTTTAAAGGGCACCGCGCAAGCCGAAGAGAACCTCGACGTGGATGCTCTCGTCCATCAAGGCGTGGAATCAGCGGTGCTCGAAAGATTTCACTACGTCCGTGGAATCGCGGAGGAAGTAATCTCGGTGAGCCGCGAGGATTCGGACTCAGTTAAAGAACGACAAGCCGCTTCTGCTTGAACGGCAGAGTCGCGATTTGCCCCTATGGGCCGCGGGCGTGCCGCTCAAGCCTTCTTGGTCGTACGATCAATTTCGGCAATTTCATCAGGCGTCAAAGCCCAATCGGCGGCTTTCGCGTTTTGTTCGACTTGTTCGGGCTTCGTCGCACCGGCGATAACGCTCGAGACCATCGGCCGCGACGCCAACCAACTGAATGCTACCTCTAAAAGTGTGTGACCGCGCTTGCTTGCGAATTCGTCGAGCGCTTCGACAGCCTTCAAGTTCGCTTCCGTCATATAGCGATCCGCCAGCCGCTTCGTGTTCGTCAGTCGCGCGCCTTCCGGCATTTTGCCGCGCTTGTATTTCCCGGAAAGCAAGCCGGACGCCAAAGGAAAATACGGCAAGAGCCCAAGCCCGTACGCCTGAATCGCTGGAATCAATTCGCGCTCGGGATCGCGCACGACGAGGCTGTATTCATTTTGGCAGGAGATAAACGCGTTCTGCCCAAGCTCTCGCGCAATCCAGTGCGCCTCGACAACCTGCCACGCCGTCAAATTCGACGAACCGATGTAGCGCACTTTTCCTTGCCGCACTAAATCGTCCAAAGCGCGCAGCGTTTCTTCCATCGGCGTGAGCGGATCGGGAAAATGAAGTTGGTAGAGATCGATCCAGTCGGTGCCGAGCCGGCGCAGGCTCGCCTCGACGGCAGTCAGAATATATCGGCGTGAAGCGCCCTTGAGAATTCTCGCGTCGTCCATCGGGCCGCCGAATTTCGTCGCGACGATGACATCTTTGCGGCGCTCGCCGAGCACCTGGCCCAGGATTGTTTCCGAGCCGCCGTTACCACCGTATATATCGGCTGTATCGAAGAGAGTAATTCCGGCGTCGAGCGCCGCGTGCACCACCTTGCGCGCCGCTTCGAGATCGGTGTTCCAGCCGAAATTGTTGCATCCCAGCCCGACGAGCGATACTTGAAGCCCCGACTTGCCGAGATTCCGCTTGATCACTTGAATTCCCTCTCAGTAGCTGCAGCAGGATTTCGTCGTCCGCATTTGTTGCCCACAAATAAAGATGCAGCGATGCGCTGCGGGTTCCATATTTTTTGCGATTTCAGGATAATTCCAGCGAGAGGCAGCTTACCGCCAGCGAAAGAGTTTGAGTGCCAGCGCGAAGCAAATAATCGCCCAGGCTCCCATCACTCCCAATTGCGGCGCCAATTGTACGAGCCCAGTGCCTTGCAGCATGTTCGCGCGCAGCGCGTCGATCACCGCGGTCAAGGGAAGCGCCTTGATGAACGGCTGCACGACGTCGGGAAATCGCTGCGCCGAGAAGAAAACGCCGGATGCGATCCACATCGGCAGCATCACCGTGTTCATCAGCCCTGACGCAGCCTCAATCGTTCGCGCGCGCGAGGCAATCAGCAATCCAAGCGCGCTGAAGCTGAGAGATCCCAACACGCACAGCAGCACAAGTTGGAGCAACGACCCTCGGACCGGCACGTGAAACACCAGAGCGCCGAACCCCAACAGCACGACGACTTCCGCGACGAGCAGCAAAAGCCGCGAAAGCAGGAACGAAGCCAAGTAATATGACTTTGGCATCGGCGTGGCGACAAGGCGCTTCATCAATTTCTTGCGCCGCGCATCCACGATCGCAAATCCCATCCCCCAGATCGCACTGCCCATCAAGTTCATTCCGAGCAGCCCCGGAATGAGGAAGTCGATGTATCGCGAGCCCGGTTCGCGCATCAGCGCGTCGCTCGTCGACACCGGATCCACGCGTCCCGCCGCCCGCTGAATCGCCTGGTCCGCGAGCATTCGCGCGGAGCGCCCTTCGGGATTCGTATCATCGTAGCGATAAACAACTGTTCCGCTGGCTCCCGGCACGGCGAGCAGCGCCACTTTGCCTGTGCGTAGCGCTTCTTCGCCCGCCACCGTGTCGAATTGTTCCACATCGAGCAATTTGTCCTGGCGCAGCGATCTGGTCAGCTCCGGCGTCACCGCCGCGATTTTGAGCACTTCGGCTGGCCGGTTGCGAAACGCGATGCCGAGTCCCGCGGCGAGAAGCACGGGGAAAATGAAAACCCAAAAGAGCGCTTCGGGCTCGCGCGTGAATTCGCGGAATCGCACGAGCGTCAGTTGGACGAGCGCGTTGTCGGCAAAAGCCTTGCCGCGCGGGGACTTCGCCGCCGCTTCTCTCGCACGTAGATCGGAAGTAGCAGTGATGTCAGACATCGCGCAAATGGCGTCCCGTCAGCGCGACGAAGACGTCCTCCAGCGTTGCCGAATGCGTGCTCAATTCCGTGAGCGGAACGCCCTGGCGGCTGAGTTCGGTGAGAAGCGCGGGCACAGCGCGGTGCATTTCCGTCACCTGCAATTGCACGTTGCCGTTCTCCGCGCGCGCGTCGCGCACACCTTCGATCCGCCGCAACCCCTCGACATCGAGCGCTCGCGTCGCGCTGCCCACCGAAAATTCCACCATGTGCTCCGCGCCAATGGACGCAATCAACTCGCGCGGCGTGCCCAACGCAATTTTTTTCCCGTGATCCATAATCGCCACACGATCGCACAACTGCTCCGCCTCATCCATGTAGTGCGTCGTGAGCAGAATCGTTCGCCCCTCGCTCTTGAATTTTTCCACCAATTCCCAGAGTTGCCGCCGCGCTTGCGGATCGAGGCCGGTGGTCGGCTCGTCGAGGAACAACAATTCGGGATCACCCACAAGCGCGCAGGCCATCGCGAGCCGTTGCTTCTGGCCGCCGGAAAGTTCGCCCACTCGCGATTTTTGCTTCTCTTCGAGTTGAACGAGCGCGATTACTTCGGCGGCTTCCGGCCCTTGTTCGTAGAAGCTACGAAACAACCGGACCGTTTCGAGCACGGTGAGTTTCTCGGAGAGTTGCGTATCCTGAAGTTGAATTCCCAATTGCTGCCGCAGCCGTTCGGCATCCGAAGCCCAATGCTTGCCGAGCACTTCGACCTCGCCCGAATCCGGTACGGTCAATCCCTCGCAAATTTCGATCGTGGTCGTTTTTCCGGCGCCGTTCGGCCCGAGCAGGCCGAAGCATTCGCCGAGCCGCACGTCGAGATCGAGGCCGTCCACTGCGACCACATCCTTGTAAGCCTTGCGCAGATTTTGGACGCGCAGCGCGGCACCCGTCGCGATCGTTCTCTCAATTTTTGTTGCGGCATCAGGCATGTGAGAAGTATCGCGTCAGTAGCCCGCGTCTTCAAGACTTGAATGTGGTTTCCCGCCGCGGCGGGCGTTCGGCCGGCTGGCCAGGGGTTAGGCTTCGGTGCTAGCTTTAATTTCCTGCCAGCGCTTGGGGCGCTTCTTCGCGTCGAGGACTTTCTTCCGCAGCCGGATCGACTTCGGCGTAATTTCCACAAATTCGTCGTCCGCGATAAATTCAATCGCCTTTTCAAGCGTCAATTCGCGTGGCGGAATCAGCCGGATCGCTTCGTCAGCCGACGAAGATCGCATATTCGTCTGCTTCTTTTCCTTCGTGATGTTGACGTCCATATCGGCTTCGCGCGCATTCTCGCCGAGAATCATTCCTTCATAGACTTCCGTGCTTGGGACGACGAAGAGTTCGCCGCGCTCCTGAACGTTCCAGATCGCGTACGCGGTCGAAACGCCCGGGCGGTCCGCAACGAGCGCGCCCGTCAGCCGCATCGCCATGTCTCCCGCGTATTCCGTCCAACCTTCCACAATCGAATGAATCAGCGCCGTTCCGCGGGTGTCCGTAAGCAATTGTCCGCGCAAGCCGATCAGGCCGCGCGACCGAATGCGGAATTCCATGCGCACCCGGCCGGAATGATGATTCACCATCTTCACCATTTCGCCGCGCCGGCTTCCGAGTGTTTCCATGATGATGCCGATAAAAGCTTCGGGGCAATCAATCACCAACAACTCGAGCGGCTCGAGCCGCTTTCCATTTTCCGTGCGAATCACGATCTCCGGCTTCCCGACCATGAGCTCGTAGCCTTCGCGCCGCATTGTTTCGATCAGAATCGCAAGTTGCAATTCGCCGCGAGCGAGAATTCGGAATGCGTCGGTCGAGTCCGTCTCCTCGACGCGAAGCGAGACGTTCGTCAGCAATTCTTTGTGCAAACGATCCCGCAAATCGCGCGACGTCACGTATTGCCCTTCGCGCCCCGCGAATGGCGACGTATTCACCGTAAAGACCATCGCCAGCGTCGGCTCGTCAATCGTTAGCGGTTCGAGCGGCGCCGGATTCTCCGCGTCCGTGATGCTCTCGCCGATTTGAATGCCTTCCACTCCGGCGATCGCCACGATGTCGCCCGCCGTAACTTCCTCGGCTTCATCCCGATCGAGGCCGCGGAACGTGAATAGCTTCGTGATTCGCGTCGGCTGAATCGTCCCGCCAATTTTCACGATTCCAACATCGGAGCCGCGCCGCAGCGTGCCATTGAATACGCGCGCAATCGCGATGCGCCCGAGATAATCGCTGTAATCAAGATTCGTCACTTGAAGCTGCAGGGGAGCAGCCGGATCGCCCACCGGCGCAGGTATCGCCGTGATAATTGTTTCGAAGAGCGCTTCGAGGTTTGTCGCGGAATCGCCAATCTGGCGATGCGCCACGCCGGTCTTCGCGTTGGTGTAGAGGACCGGAAAATCGAGCTGATCTTCCGTCGCGTCGAGATCGATGAACAAATCATAGATCTCGTCGAGGACGGCGGCGGTCCGCGCATCGGAGCGATCAATCTTGTTGAGCACGACGATAGGCGGAAGCTTAGACGCCAGCGCTTTCTGCAAGACGTATCGCGTTTGCGGCAGCGGGCCTTCGCTCGCATCTACGAGCAGGAGCACGCCATCCACCATGCGCAGCGCGCGCTCCACTTCGCCGCCGAAATCGCTGTGCCCCGGCGTGTCGACGATGTTGATTTTCGTTTCGTGATAGAAGAGCGCCGTATTTTTGGCGAGAATCGTAATGCCGCGCTCGCGCTCGAGGTCATTGGAATCCATCACTCGCTCGACCAGCGCCTCATTCGCGCGGAAAATTCCGCTCTGGCGCAGCATGGCATCCACAAGCGTGGTCTTGCCATGGTCAACGTGCGCGATAATCGCGATGTTTCGTATCGGTGGTGTCATATTGGGCGTGCGCGCAAACAAAAAGGGCTGCATGTATGTTCCTGCAACCCTTCTTCATTCCAATTGAGGCAAATCGACCAAAATCGAGGCCAAATCGAGCCTAAATCGAAAACGAGGAGCGCAACGAACTCACCCCCATTCTAGCATGCGCGCGCGAGCGGTCGATGTGAATGTGTTATTCTCGTGCGCTTTTAAGGCATTTTGCAGGCGACTCTGGAATCATGGATGCGGCGCGTTTACGTGAAAAATCGCCGCGCGACGAAAGCGAGGTCTTGTGAACGTAAAAGTGGAACCGAGCATGGTTACGACGCTCTTCGAGATGCCCGGATATCGCATCGTGCGGAATTTGGGCATGGTGCGCGGAATCATCGTCCGTTCGCGCAGCATTTTCGGCACGCTCGGCGCATCGCTGCAAACGATCGTCGGCGGCAACATTTCTCTCTTCACGGATATGTGCGAGCAAACGCGCGAAGAAGCGCTCGAACTGATGATGCAGCACGCAGCCGATCACGGCGCGAATGCGGTGGTAGGCGTGCGATACGACGCAAATGAAATCATGCAGGGCGTCACCGAAGTGCTCGCATACGGCAGCGCCGTCCTCGTTGAGCGCGCTTCCTCCTGACGCGGCAAAGCGCCTGCTGGTGGCGTTTGGTTTGCCGCGTATTGCAACTCTAGCGGCGTCGCGCTGCAGGCCCTTCGCGCGGACGCTATGCTAATATTGTCGCGTCTCGTCAGGCCCGTAGCTCAGTTGGTTAGAGCGCTACCTTGACACGGTAGAGGTCTGGGGTTCGAGTCCCCACGGGCCTACCATCGTCCTCCGTCTATGGGAATTCTCTACATTCTCCAAATTGATAGTTCGGGCAAATACTATATTGGATCGACGGATGATCTCGATCGGCGGCTATCCGAGCATCAGAGAGGGCATACGCCTTCTACCAGAGGGAAAGGTCCTTGGAAGCTAGTTCGCACTGAGCAATTTGATTCGTTGCTTGAGGCCCGTCACCGTGAACTGGAAATCAAGCGATGGAAATCATTTCGGATGATTCGCGCGCTCATTTCTGCGCCACTAGGTTAGAGTGGGCCGACCTGGTCGGCCAGGTCTGGGGTTCGAGTCCCCACGGGCCTACCATTTCTTGTTTCTGAATCGAATCCACGTATGAATCGCGTTAGCGCAGGCCTACTGATGTTCCGCCGACGTCGCCCTGAATTAGAAGTCTTACTTGTGCATCCTGGCGGGCCGTATTGGCGGAAGAAGGATCTCGGTTCTTGGTCGATCCCCAAAGGTGAATATGCTGAAGGCGAGACCGCCCTCGCAGCAGCGATGCGTGAATTCGAAGAAGAAACAGGCATCAAGCCGAGCGGCGCATTCGTACCCCTCGATGACATCCGGCAACCAAGCGGAAAGATCATCACAGCATGGGCGTTCGAGGGCGACTGCTCTCCGGCAGAAATCCGCAGCAATCTCTTCTCCATGGAATGGCCGCCAAAATCCGGTAAGACGCGGGAATTTCCTGAAATTGATCACGCCAACTGGTTTTCGCTCGAAGACGCAAAAGCCCGCATTCTAAAAGGCCAAGCGGGATTTCTTGATCGTCTCATCAGCCGCGTTCAATCAATGCCCGAACAAAAGCCGGATGAGTAATCGCGACGGGCTGAACATCGGCTCGGAGACACTCACTCCATCTTCGGTCGGCCCAATTTCACGACTAACATTTAGGGGCGTTCCCAGAAATCTTACAAAGTCGCATCGAAAGTAAGATTCGCGATCATGGCGTCGAGATCTGACTGAGCCTGGTCGCGCTTCGCTTGAAAGTCCGCCGACTCATGCTGGATCGACTCGAGCCGCGTCTCCTGATCCGCGAGCTGTTTCGTATAACGCTGCGTCAGCGCGCGTTCTTCCGCGCTTCCCTTCAGCGCCTTCAAATTTTCGCGCAGCCGTTGCTGGTCGTCGTAGATCTTCTGCGTTTCGTCCTCCCGCCGTGAAATCTCCGCGTCCAGCGCAGCGATGCGATTTTTCTGCTCGACGATTTTCCGGAACGCGGACTCGATCTCGGGGGTTATGGATTTCTGCTGGATAAATAAAGTGATTTGATTGTCCGTCAGATTCGTCAATTCGAAGCGGGTTTCGAGCGGCTTCGATTCGCGAATGGTAAATTTCGCTGTGGCCTTGGGCTCGATGCTTTGGCGAAAGCGGTAAGCGCTCGAAGTGGTTTCCTCGGGCTTGGGGCCGCCTTCGGAAATTACCCATCCATCGCGCAGCGGGTGCTCAATCAGAACGGAACGCGGAGTCGTGTCGTCATCGCGGATCGTATAGCTCGTGTCTTGCCGCAACTCGCTCGTCTGAATCATCGCGCCACGCACAATGTGAACGTGGGTAACTTGCTGCGGTTCGCTATCGGCCTTCGATTCAACACGCACTCCTAAATCCGCGGCATACGAAAGCAGCCGTTTTTCGCCGGGTTTGATTGCATCAGTCAAGCCCTCGCCGGCAAACGCTTCATTTTCCAGAACGCTGAAGCTGCCCCCATCAAGCGTCAGCGGGCTCGAATTCGTGAGCCAAAGCGCGCGAAGGGGCCGCGAAGAGTTGAGCGACGTATTCCACAGCGAAACTTTCTCGGTCGCTACGTGCACTTGAACAATCGGAACAAGCGCGGATTCATTTTTGTGAATCGTCACGCGATCCTTGAGCTTGTACTCAAAAAAGTCTCCCAAGTCCGATCCTTCCGCCTCGGCTGACATCGCGCGGCGCGCATCGGCGATCCCTCCAGCCACGCCGGACATGGTTCCGGCGCCGATCCCATAACCAACCCCGCGACCGGCGCCTGCACCGCCCCCGACTCCGCGACCACTCCCAAGTTCGCTTCCCGATCCGGCGTGCTTACCCGTGGCAACCCCCGACGGAGTGTCAGACATTTCGGTCTCTGCGGTTGGAGCCGTCCCGGTGACCATGACGGTTTCGTTCGCAGCCCCAAGCTGCAACGTCATATTCTGCGTCTGCTCGCGCCCGCCTCCAAGCGATACGCCTTGGATCACCATCGTCTGAAAGCCCACTTTGGTAAACTGCATCCGGTAGTTACCGGCCGGAAGATCGCCGATCTCGTACTTGCCGTCATTGTCCGTTGACGTTGACGCAACCTGTTGACCCGCAGAGGAAAAAACCTGAACAGTGGTTCCGACAACGACCGCTCCGCTTGGATCGAAAACCGCTCCGGACAATCCTGCAACACCGGTCAACATTGAACTGTCGTGCGTCTGCGGCGCGAGTTCCGCGTTCTGCGGCAGCGCGACCACCGGCCGCCTTGCATAATAAGGTTGTGAGAGCTGCTGAATGAACGATTGCGGCGCTCCCGCAACAAGCGAGAGTTCGACGTTGCTCCAATCCTCTCCCACCGTGTTGTCCACAATCGCCCAGCCTTGCAGCAAAGGTTCACTTTCGTTCTTGGACGGCAGCACGATTCGGTAAGTCGTCTTCCAAACGGGCACTTCGCTGATGTAGCTCACATAAAGCTGCCGCTCGCCCGTCCCATTCGTCACAATCGTCATTCGCCGCAGATCTTCTTGGCGCACCGAAGCGAGAAGAGAGAGATAGCGGCCAACTTCCTGCGTCACATCGCGTTCGGCAAGCCGCACGCTGACGGCTGGCGTAATCTCGACGCTGCGCACCTCGCCCGCATCCGTCACCAGTGTCGCCAAGTCCACCTCGAGCGTCGTTCCCCCGCTGACGCGCGTCTTTCGTTCGACGCTCAACAGCCGCCCCGTAATCACGGAAGTTCCGCTGCGAACTTCCAACCGAGCGCCGCGCAAAGCCGCGTAAAATTTTGAGAGATCGGTCTTCTCTTCGAGAGGGAGCCGAAGCATGCCTAGCCTCTGGCTGA
This sequence comes from uncultured Acidobacteriota bacterium, assembly GCA_963803835.1. Taxonomy (GTDB): domain Bacteria; phylum Acidobacteriota; class Terriglobia; order Acidiferrales; family UBA7541; genus Palsa-147. The sequence continues at coordinate 175,672 of CAWDOI010000015.1, forward strand.
GGGGCGCTTCCGAGTTGTAATTGACTCCCGCGATTCGCCCCCCATTCAAGTCAAGAACGGTTAGCGATTGCAAAACGTCGTTGAGCTGGCTGCTGGTGAAATCAATCTGGACTTTCTGGTCGCCTCGAACTTGCCCGAGATGCTCAAAATATCCGACGCCCGTCTTGTAAAGAATTACGCGCCGCACGGGAAGCTTCGCGGCTGCAGATTCCTCGGAAGACTCGGCCGGAGGAACAATTGGCGCCGTTGCGGCTCCAACTTTGACTGCCGGCTTCTCAGGCAAATCGGTCTTTTTCTGCGCAGATGCGGTCGTCGCGAATACAACTGCTGCAAAAAGCAGAACAATCATCCAGATGGATCGCATTTGCGCCTCCTGAGGCCAGTTCCTTCCACGATTTGAAACTCTACCAGCAAATTAATAACCGCGGATGAGGCCGGGTTGTAAATGATGAATCGGATAACCCTTACAGCCTTGCTTGAGCAAATACAAACTGCCAAGCCCCACCGTGATCACTTGCCCTCGCCCTCCGTAACTTCCGGTTCGTGTCGTTTGCTAAGACGCGTACGCCCGAACGTTGAAAAAACAAACGGATGATTAAACATTCAACACCTAGACCTATCTTGCCGGCGCACGTACTACAACCAGACGCGTTCGTAAGCGGCGTATTTCCAGCGTGATACAGCCACCAGGCACTATAGTGAGTTTGGCACGAGGTTTGCACTATAGTGAGTGTCGCCCACGAGGGCCAACCCAAAGCGAGGAGATACACGAAAATGGCATCGAAAAAGACCCAACTGAAATCAGCCAAGAAGTCCAACAAGATCGTTGCGTTGTCGGGGCACGTTCCAGTTCCGAAGCCGTAATGAGGCGGCCTAGTCCGCTTTAAGCGGACTGCGGCCACACGAAATCTGCGGGGTTGCGAGGAATCGCAGCCCCGTAATTTTTTTGTGCTGGGAATTTAGTTCTGCAAGACGTTCACAAGACCTTCAGAAGATTCCAACGTAAAATTTCCTCTTCGTTACAGATTCGTCCGCGGTCCATCCGTCCATGCGCTGCGCTGAGGCGTTTGCGATCTAGTGGCCGCTCTTGGTTTGCTCTTGCTGATTTTTCTCGTCGTCCTTGTGCCCGAGATCGAGGCCGAATGACGGGTTCGAGCGCGTCCCTGAAATCTTGATCGGCAGTGAAGTGCCCACCCCGTTTTTCTGGAAGATTGAGTCGAAGGGCTTCAGAAAGAATGATTTCGCTCCGGTTGTCAGCTGCGAAAGCTTCGCTTTCAAAAGAAGATGCCCTCGAAAATCGAGGTTCTCGTTTTCGAGATTGTAGGTTCCGGTGAGCTGGACTTTTGCGCCGGCGACATCGAATCCAAGATTCGAGAATGTCGCGTCTTTATCTTTTAGAATAAATTGCCCTTGCAAATTCGAGATCACATTTTCGATGTCTTCATTTTTCGGCTCGCCTTGTCCGTGCCGGCTGAGTGAATCAACCTTTTCCTGCACGCCTCCGCTCGAAAAATGCGCGCCTTCGATGCCGAACTTGCCGTCGAGGATTAGCTTGTCGAAAAGCGTCCCGTCGACTGCGGGAAGATCGATTCTTGCGTTCAGCGTCGCTGCGCCCGTCATGACGGGTTGATCGCCCTTCACAACGAGATGCAACAGGTCTTCGACGCGCGCGTCGCGCGCCGACGCATCCAGCACAATCTTGCGATGTCTCGCCCCGCGGACGCCCACGATTTCGCCGCTCGCTTCCACAGTTGAATGCAGAAAGTGCGCCGTAACGGGCTTCAAGTATGTGTTCCCGTTCGTGCCGTCAACCACGGCGATGTAATGCGTCTTGAGATCCACGGGGCTTCCGCCAAACTGCAGACCAAAGTCCGGCGTGTCCGTGTCGCCGACGACGTCGAGTTTGTCCAGTACTCCGCTGTATTGGCCCTTCGAGGACAAGATTCCTGAGATTCCTTTAAGCGTCGATAGGTCGGCATTCGAAAACGAAAACGTTCCTTGTACCGGAGTGAGACTCAGATCATCCGGATCCCACGGCCCAAACTGTCCGCTCGTATCAATGTCCCCGACAGGCTTGGGATTCCGCAGCACCGCGTGAAATTCCGCGGGTTGGACTGGCCCGAGTTCATGCATGACTAGCTGATGAATGTCGAATTCGAGAGGAACCTTGTTCGGATCTCTCGGTATCATCACCAGCACGGTGTCGTCCGCTGTGACTTCTTCGAGTACGACCGGCATTTTTATTTTGCGAGGTCCGTCGTGCGGCGCGTTCGGATCGCGCGGCGGAACGTTGATCTTCAACCCATCCAAATGCACGCTTACGATCTTTCGCGGCGACGAAAAGAGCGACATGAGATCCGCCGAAGCCGTCAGCTTGTCTGCGGTAAAGAATGGAGGAATGTCGGTGCGGCCTCCACGGCGCAGAACAATTCCGGAGGCTGAGACGAACACACGAGGAAAAACAAGAATTCGGAGGCTGCCGATCTCCACATCGCTATTGAAGCGCTCGCGAAGAACCGTGATGACCGCGCTCTTCAGATACTTGTGGAGACCGATCGTGAGTGCAACGGACGCTAGCGTACAAATAACGGCGATGACCAAGACTGTCCAACCGACAACGCGCATTATCTTGCGACTCACGAAACCCCCGTTGGCCCTTGCCGGAAATAAAATTGCGCCAGTCTGATGTGGTTCGCATCGGCTCTAACGCTTCCATTGATTGGATTGCAACCGATGCCAAATGGTTTGCGAGATTTGAAATGAATTGTCTGCAACTCCAGTCTCTCAGCGCAGCCCATATAAATGCAACTCCTGCCGCGGCATCGAAACCGTGACCGCTTGCGGCGTGGCGCTGCCCGGACGCTCGCCAAAATGGACACTTGTTGACTGGAGAAGCAACTTGCAGCAAGATTTGGGGCGAGTTGCTGGAGCGCTAGCTTCAGCCCAGGTGGCCAGGCGCCTTCTGACTGCCCGCGGCCGTGATCCTGCCTCTTCAGCTTCGCACATGTGTGCGCCCGTAAGGGCGAAGGAGAAGCCAGTGAAGAAACTGTATGTGGGCAATCTTCCGTTTCAGGCGACGGAAGAAGATGTGCAGGCGCTGTTCACGGAGAACGGGATCACGTCGGGAACTGTCACACTCATCCGAGATCGCTTCACCGGCCAACTTCGAGGCTTCGGATTCGTTGAGATCAATGAGGACGGCGAAGCTGAAAAGGCTGTCGCCGCACTGAATGGCAAGGATTTCAAGGGCCGCAAGATTGTAGTGAACGAAGCTCGGCCGCAGCGTGAAGGCGGCGGTGGCGGCGGTGGCGGGCGCGGACCTGGAGGCGGAGGTGGTGGTGGCGGGCGCGGCGGCTACGGCGGCGGTGGTGGCGGCGGACGCGGCCGAGGCGGACGCGACCGGTAATCGCGTCAGGCATTCGAAATTATTGGGTGGAACCGCAAGGCTCGGAATCTTCTCGACCGGATTGTCTCGCAGGATCCTGTTCGCGGAAAATCTCGCGCTTTTGATTTCGCAATTCAATTTGCAGTTGAAATTTTCTCCGAGTGTTGCGCTCTCGCTCGCCGCGGGAGCGGCGCTCGAGTGCGGTGGCGCGCCACCCGGCGCCACGCTCCGCAACCAGCCGCGATGTGATGTGGGTGTAACTTCAACGGTGATATACTCGCGCGTCTTGTCCTCGATTTTGAATCTGAGCCGTCGCTGCTGAGTCCCTGATCATGGAAAAGTACGAGCTCATCGTCATCGGGTCCGGGCCCGCGGGACAGCGCGCTGCCATTCAGGCCGCGAAGTACGGGAAGCGCGTCGCGCTGATCGAGAAGCTGGAAGTCGTCGGCGGCGCGGCGATCAACACCGGCACGATCCCCAGCAAGACGATTCGCGAAGCCGTGCTGCATCTTTCCGGCTTCCACTACCAAAGCATTTACGGCGTCAACTATCGTGTGAAAGAGCAAATCACGATGGCCGATCTGTGCTTTCGCGCGCAGCACGTGATCAAGACCGAGATGGACGTGATTCGCGCACAGCTCTCACGCAACGGCATCGAAGTGCTCACGGGCATGGCGAGCTTCATCGATCCGCATCACGTCCGCGTGGTCGGCTCGCGCAGCCAATCGGAATACGAGGCCGACAACATCATCATTGCAACGGGAACCAAACCGGCGCACTCGGCGCTCGTTCCCTTCAACAATCGAAACATCATTAACAGCGACCAGATTTTGCAGATGCCTGATATTCCGAAGACGCTGATCGTTGTCGGCGGCGGCGTCATCGGCGTCGAGTACACCTGCATGTTTGCAACTCTCGGCGTGCGCGTGATTCTCGTCGAGAAGCGGCCGCGGCTGCTCGAATTCGCGGATTCTGAAATGGTCGAGGCGCTTTGCTACCACTTGCGCGACCGGCGCGTCACGCTGCGGCTCAATGAAGAGGTGGAGAGCGTCGAAGAAACTCCCGAAGGCGGCGTCAGCGCGAATCTCAAGAGCAAGAAAAAAATCTCCGGCGAAGCGCTGCTGTACGCCGTTGGCCGGCAAGGGAATGTGGACGAATTGAATCTCGCCGCTGCGGGCCTCGAATCCGACGATCGCGGCCGCATCGCGGTGGATGCGAACTACCGCACCGCGCAGCCGAACATATTCGCCGTTGGCGACGTGATCGGCTTCCCGAGCCTCGCATCCGTTTCGATGGAACAGGGGCGCATCGCCACATCGAACGCGTTCGGATTGCCCGTTCATTCCAATCGCGCGAATTATCCTTACGGCATTTACACGATTCCCGAAATTTCGTTCATCGGCAAAACGGAAGAGCAACTCACCGATGAAGGAGTTTCCTACGAAGTCGGTATCGCGTACTTCCGGGAAATTGCGCGCGGCCAGATCCGCGGCGATACGACGGGACGGCTGAAATTGATTTTCAGCCCCGAGACGAAATTGCTGCTCGGCGTCCACATCATCGGCGAAGGCGCGTCCGAACTGCTTCACATTGGGCAGGCCGTGTTCGCGCTGGGAGGCACGGTGGAATATTTCGTGGACAACGTTTTCAACTATCCAACGCTCGCGGAATGCTACAAAGCCGCCGCGTTCAACGGTCTCAACAAATTGAGCAGGTCTTAGCATGCTTCGCTCGCAGAGCAACGACGAACGAGGATTGGCAGGCGCAAGATGAGCAAGACGCTTGGCGTTCTGGTGATGGAGCACATTTCGGTGGCGCTGGTCGAGAACAACAAAGTTCTCGGCCGCGTGCGCGTGTATCCGGAAAAATCGAGTTCGGTGGATCCGCTGCAGACGATGCCTGCGGAAAGTATTAGCGAAGTGATTCGAAAACAGCTTGAGGAAGCCGCCGGCGGAGAAAAAATTCGCGCGGTGGGACTGGGATTTCCCGGAATTATCCAGAATGGCGTGATCGAAGATTCTCCGAATTTGCACCAGGTGAAAGGCTTCAATATCGAAGCAGCGCTTTCCGCGACTCTGCGATTCGGTGGCGAAGCGGTGCCGGTGAAAGTTTTCAACGATGCTGATGCGACGGCCGCGGGAATCGCCGCGTCGCGCGGCGAACTCAACAAACTGATTCGTGTGTGGACGCTTGGCAACGGAATCGGCTTCGGACGATATCCCTGGCGGCAAGGAATTTGGGAGGGCGGGCACACGGTGGTCACCCTCGACGCAAAGGAAAATTTCTGCGGCTGCGGAGGACGCGGGCACATGGAAGGAATCATGGGCAATCGCGCGATGCGGCTGCGCTTTCTCGATCTCGAGCCCGAAGAAGTTTTCGAGAACGCGAAGACGGGCGATGCGCGATGCGCGGAATTCGTCGTGATGTGGCATCGCGCGCTCGCCGCTGCGGCGGCTTCGAACGTCCACATGGAAGGCCCAGGCAAGTTTTTCATAACCGGGCCGAATGCGAAGTTCGTGGATATCGGGATGCTCGATCGCATCCTGCAGGAAATGGTGCGGATGAGTCCTCTGCAGGGGAGTTTCTTCGAAGTGATTCCTACGAGTGACGAAGAGGGTGTAATCGGTGCCGCCGTCAATGCGGAGCGAATCGCCTTCGGAGTCTAGGCTAGGCACAGCTCGTGCTGAGTTGCTGCCAGTCCTGCTTTGGGACCCCCTGTTTTTGTAGCGATTAGAAATGACCTCGGCGCTTTGTTTTCTGGCGTTTACGTCGATTTCTAATAATTTTGGTGTAGCGATTAGAAAAAGCTGAAAAGGGAAAAGCGAAAAGGGAAAAGCGCGATTCGAAGAGCTCGCGGAGCAGGATGGCGCGGCATCGTATTCCCGACGAATTTTGGAACCGGCGGGAGGGCGGAAAATTGCCGGCCCTTCGGGACTCAGGATAAACAAGATGCCAGCGCTACGATTGCAAGATTGCCCTGACCGCACAGTATGACGAGATTCGCGTTGTCTATGCGCAAACATGGCCGCATTTTTACATTACCATGCGACCCTGGGGTACCAGCAAATGAGGTGTAAAACGTAGTACTCCGCAACTGCCTCTGATTGAATGGGATTAGTCGGTCCACATCACTTTTGAAAACTGCTTTCAGAATGGAAGGGCGCCCGCAAGCTGCGCGTCAGTAGTATTCTGTTTTGATTGTTTGTTGCCTTCGGGTGGAGAATGCGTCGGTTAGAGATAGCTGCGTGAGATCGGGCTCCCCCGGAGGCATAGGCCTCCGGGCTCTGAGATAGGTTCCTATTCCGCAATTTAGGCTGAGCCTTTGGTACGAGGAGGTTTGCGGTTGAGATATGTAGCAATTCTTATTCTATTAGCTCTTACTCCAATTTCTTCCTTTTGTCAGAGCTCGAAGGAGTACCGCGCGTGCAACGAGAAGGCGAAAACTCCTAGTGAGATGAATGCTTGCGCGCATGAAGAGGCGGCACGCGTTGAAGCGAAGCTAGATGCGGTCTATGCCAAGGTGTTGTCGCAGGCGGAAAACGATCCGGTGGGGCTTGTAAAAATTAAGACTGCTGAAAAGGATTGGATTGCGTATCGGGACGCTTACATCAGCGCGATGTTTCCGGCGACACATAAGATAACTGAGTATGGTGCGATGTATCCGATGAAGGTTGATTTGCTTCGCGCGAAAATGACGCACCAGCAGATCACGGCGTTGAATCATCTGCTGCAGAAATAGGCTAACTCGAGCGGGCAGTGCTTCGGGTCTGTCAGGGCTCAGATTTTTCGCGGGTCCTCCTCTGAATCACAGCGCCGATCCGCGGCTGAAGCCGGAGCAATTGGAGCGGGTATCTTTTCGGAGCGCTGAAGCGCCCCTCCCCCGCATGAATGCGGGGGCTCCCACCGAGAGGCAAACAGGCTCCCATTAGGAGTCAGCCCCGACATCGCATTGCGGTTATTGATTTCAATGCAGCGGACCTGCCCTACCGCATTGAAGAGAGCAGGTCACGCGCGTACAGCTCTTGGATTAATTGCGATATTATTTGTGCGCGTTCGAACGGCTCTGGGCTGATTAATTTCTGCTTTCAAAGGAGGGACGGCGTGGAAATGCGGAAAGTGGTGCTGCTTGCGGGAGTTTGCGCGTTGATGCTCTTGCCGGGGGCTTCGGCTGCGGGGGGAAAGTACGACGGCAATTGGACAACAAACCTCTCGTGCGAAGCTCATGGGCAGACGGAGGCCTACAAATGGGAGTTTCCCAGCACAATCAAAGACAGCAACTTTCACGGAGTGCACGGCGAACCGGGCGGGCCGGGCTACCTGCTGCTCGAAGGAAGGATCGCGGAAGACGGCAGCGCCAAGCTCGCAGCCAAAGGCACGGTCACTCAGAACCATGCGCACGGCGTCTTTGCGATGAAGGGGAACAACTATAGCTACAACATCAAAGCCCAATTCAGCGATACGAAAGGCACGGGAACCCGGGACGAAGGCGCCGGAGTTCTCGGCCGCCCCTGCACGTTCGAGTTCACGAAGCAGCCGGACACACCTCAGGCGGCTGCGCCAGCGGGTGGTCAACAATAGAGCGGAAGCGCAGGGATGACGATCCTACTTGCACCTACTACGCCGCAAGGCGTGCCGTCGGTGAATACTGTGAAACTCTGAGAGGCTGTAAATTATCCAATCACGGAAGGATTACGAAACGACGCTGCTGAAGTTGAGACGAAAAGGCTGGTGCGTTGACGGAGTGCGAGGCGCACGAGTACGATGGCACTGAAATAAATCAATCGGAGACGGAGGATACATGGCTAAAAAGAGCAGGTTGAACCGGATCGCGACGTCGATTGGAGCGGCGGTGGGCACGGCGGACGCGAAGGCGCACAAGGTGGTGAAGGCGGGCGCGGTGGCGAGGAAAGAGCTGGATGATATTTCTAAGCAGCTCGATGCGTTGAAGCGGCAGCTGCAGAAGACTACGAAGCGGATCCGGAAGGCGCTGGCGTAGCCAAGGGCAGTGGAGCGGCACGAACGCCGAGGCAGGGGCTTCGGGGCTCTGAGTTGGTGTTTGGAGCGTCAAGGGTTGGGCGTTCCGACGCGGGCGTTGGCTATAGTGTCGAATGCAGCTGGAAGAAAACCGCCGGCAGGATGCCGGCGCTACGATGGCACCCTCGACGCTCCTCGGAACTCCGATTATCGCTGTTCGGTTCCGGGACGGAATATTCCCATGAGCGGTCAAGAATTGCAGTTGTCCCTTCCTGTGGTCCTTGTAAGTGTAACATATTAAACCGCTTAACTTGCCTTTGTCGGGGGAAGGTGAGTTGCGATACTACTATCGGAGACCACCGCGGTGGATATAGCGCGACCTGACGTCAAACGAAAGAAACGGATCCGCCAAGCGATCTATGTGCTGGTGGCGCTCATCCTCATCCCGCTGGTGACTTATGCGCTGCACACGCTTAAGCCGGCGGCGCCTACGGTAGATAAGGGTGTGGTCTGGACGGACACGGTGAAGCGCGGTTCAATGCTGCGCGAGGTGCGGGGCTTGGGAACGCTGGTGCCGGAGACGATCCGGTTGATCCCGGCGGCGACGGATGGACAGGTGGAGGAACGCTATCTTCTTCCGGGAGTGCCCGTCAAAGCAAACACGGCGATCCTGCTGTTGCAGAATCCGGAATTGCAGCAGGCGGCGCTGGACGCGGAATATCAGCAAAAGGGCGCGGAAGCAGAGCTTAATAATCTGAAAGCGCAGCTACAAAATCTTTTAATGGACCAGACGGCCAAGGCTGCGGGAGTGCGGTCGGAATATCATCAGGCGCAAATCCAAGCGGACACAAACGAGGAGCTATACAAGCTCGGGTTAATCTCCGACGTGGTGATGAAGACTTCGAAAGTGAAAGCGGAAGAGCTGGCGAAGCAGAATGATATCGCCGAAAAGCAGGTGACCACGTTTGCGAGCTCGATGGAGCCGCAGATTGCGGTGCAGCAATCGAAAGTAGACGAGCTGCGGGCGCTCTCGAATCTCAAGCGCTCACAGGTGGCGCAATTGCGCGTGACGCCGGGAATTGACGGCGTGCTGCAAGAGCTCGACGTGGAAGTGGGACAGAAGGTGACGATGGGCACGGTGCTGGCGCGCGTGGCGCAGCCGACGCACCTGAAAGCGCAATTGAAGATTGCGGAGACGCAGGCGAAAGACGTGCAGATCGGACAGAAGGCGAGCATCGACACGCACAACGGAATTATCTCGGGACGTGTGACGCGAATCGATCCCGCGGTGGTGAACGGAACGGTCACCGTGGATTGTTCGCTCGAAGGCACACTGCCTGAGGGGGCGCGGCCGGACTTGAGCGTGGAAGGCACAGTCGAAATCGAGCGGTTGACGGACGTGATGTACGTCGGGCGGCCGGTGCACGGCGAAGCGGACAGCACGGTGGGACTCTTCAAGGTGACGGCGGACGGCTCGGAAGCGACGCGGGTGCAGGTGGCGCTGGGGAAAACGTCGGTAAATACGGTGGAGATCAAGAAGGGGCTGCAGGTGGGCGACACCGTGATTCTCTCCGACATGTCCCAGTGGGACAATTACGACCGAATTCAATTGAAGTAGATTGCAGGCAGGCGCGAAATCGGCGCGGAACATTTCCAGAGGAGCGGGAGAATGGCGAATACCGAAGCATTGATCCGGTTGGAAGGCGTGACGAAAGTTTTCTATACGGATGAAGTGGAGACGCACGCGCTTGCGGGAGTGCATCTCGAGATTCAGAATGGCGAATTCCTTTCGATCGCGGGCCCGTCGGGCTGCGGCAAATCAACGCTGCTCTCGATTCTCGGCCTGCTCGATTCGCCGAGCGAAGGCGGCTACTGGATCAACAAGCAGGCCGTGTCGAATCTCTCACTCTCGGATCGCACGCGAATCCGAAATCGCGAAATCGGATTCATCTTCCAGGCGTTCAATCTGATCGGAGACCTCACGGTATTCGAGAACGTGGAGCTGCCGCTGACTTACCGGAGCATGCCGTCCGCCGAGCGCAAAAAGCGCGTGCAGGAAGTGCTCGAGCGCGTCGGGATGGCGCATCGCATGAAGCATTACCCTTCGCAGCTATCGGGCGGCCAACAGCAGCGCGTGGCCGTCGCGCGAGCGCTCGTCGGACAGCCGTCCATCCTGCTGGCGGACGAACCGACTGGAAACCTCGACTCGAAGAACAGCGAAGCCGTGATGGAATTGCTGCGGCAACTTCACCGCGAAGGCGCCACGATCTGCATGGTCACGCACGACCCGCGCTACGCGCAAATCGCGGACCGCTCGATTCATCTTTTCGACGGAAGAATCGTCGAAGACACGATCGGGGCGAAGGTCGAAAGCGTTTAGCGCCATTCATTGAACATCGCGCGTTGCTTGCGCGTATAGCAAATCATCAACCCGGGTTGCCGTCGAAGAATCCGCGATGCTGGGTGTGTGCGCGGACGCCGACGGCGCGGAGGGGCTAGATGAGAATTGCGATTCAGGATGTTCGCTACGCGCTTCGGCTGCTTTGGAACTCTTCAGGGTTCACGATTGTTGCTGCGCTGACGCTCGGCCTCGCGATCGGCGCGAATACCGCGATTTTCAGCCTCGTCGACGGCGTGCTGCTGCGACCGCTCCCATATCCTGATGCGGGGCAGCTCGTGCGAGTTTTCAGCGTGTGGCCCACGCAGCCGCATTTCCCGATGGCGGTAGCCGATTTTATCGATTACCGGCAGCGCAATCAGGTTTTCTCGAATGTCGCACTTTATGCCGAGCGCGATTTGGACCTCACCCTCAACGACCGGCCGGAACATTTGACTGGCATGGGCGTCACCTACGACTACTTCCGCGTACTCGGGTATCACCCAGAACTCGGCCGCGATTTCGACGCGAAAGAGGAATACAAGGGAAACAATCACGTCGTGCTGATCAGCGACCGGCTGTGGCGAAGCCACTTTGGCAGCGATCCGAACATCGTCGGGAAGGGGCTCGAGCTTTCGGCTGAATCCTTCGTGGTGATCGGAGTGATGCCACCGGGAATTCAGCACGTCGGCGGAGATTTTCATACCACGGGGCATGGAGACAACGTTGATCTGTGGTGGCCGCTGCCGATTCAGCCGGCGAACATGGCGGGAGGCTGCGACCGCGGCTGCCACTTTTTGAACATGATCGCGCGGCTGAAAGCGGGCGTTGGGGTCGCGCGTGCGAGCGTGAATCTGAATTCGATCGCGGACCAACTTTCGCACGACTATCCGGACTGGAATAAAGATGGACACGTGCTCATTGTTCCGCTGAAGGAAGAAATCATCGGACGGGCGCGGCTGATGCTTGCGGTGCTGCTGGGTGCGGTGGGATTTCTTTTGCTGATCGCGTGCGTGAACGTGGCGAATCTTTCGCTCGCGCGTGCGACGGCCCGATACCGGGAGATCGCGATTCGCTCGGTGCTGGGTGCGGGAAGATTCAGGATCGTGCGCCAATTGCTGACGGAGAGCCTGCTGCTTTCGGCGCTCGGTTGCTTCATCGGCCTGATTCTTGCGAAATGGGGAGTGGACGCGCTGGTCGCGCTGAGCCCGGACAATTTGCCGCGACTGCAGAACGTACAAGTGGATGGGCGCGTGCTGCTGTTCGCAATCTTGGTGACCGCCGGAACGGCCATCTTTTTTGGATTGGCGCCGGCAATTACGATTCTGCGCGCGGACGTGAACAGCTCTCTCAAGGATGGCGATCGCGGCTCAACCGGCAGCGGCGCAACGAGCAAGCTACGGGATTGGCTGGTGACGGCGGAGATTGCGCTGGCGCTTGTGCTGCTCGCGGGCGCGGGACTTTTGATGCGCACCTTTATGAACTTGCAGCACGTGGATGCGGGATTTCAACCCGCGCAGGTTCTGACGTTTCACACGGACCTTCCCGCGAAACGCTATCCGAACGAAGAAGACAGTGTTCGCTTCTATCAGAATCTCGCGGAGCGATTGAAAGCATTGCCGGGAGTGCAGGTGGTTGGCGAATCCTCCGACATTCCCTGGACGGGATACGACGAGAACACGAGCTTCGACATTGTGGGACGTCCGAAAGATCCAAACCATTCTCCCGAGGCGCGCTATCACTTCGCTTCGGCGGATTATTTTCGCGCGATCGGAACGCCGCTTGTGCGTGGACGCTTTTTCGCGCCGACGGATGATTTGAAGGCGCCCAAGGTCATCCTCGTAAATTCCGCTTTGGCGCAACGCGAATTTCCGAACGGAGATGCGGTCGGCCAACGGCTCGACCTTTGGGGATTCAAGACAGTCGAGATCGTAGGCGTCGTTGGCGACGTGAAAGACAGCCCGGACGCGCCGAGCGCGAAACCTGCGCTCTATTGGAACGATAGGCAAATTCCCGGAGCATCCACGGGCGCGAGCGATATGGTCGAAGTGGTGCGTGCGAATTCGGATTTGAATTCGCTCGGGCGTGCGGTGCGCACGGAAGTTCTCGCACTCGATAAAGACTTGCCGGTTACCGATGTGAAGCCGATGGACGAAGTCGCGGCGCATTCGATCTCGGGTGCGCGATTCACGCTGCTTCTTGTGGGAAGCTTCGGCGGGCTGGCGTTGCTGCTGGCAGGAGTCGGAATTTTCGGATTGACGTCGTTCACCGTGGCGAAGCGCACGCACGAGATTGGGATTCGCATGGCATTGGGAGCGCAGCAAAGAGACGTATTGAAGATGGTGGTTTCGCAGGGAGCGAGAATGGCGGGGATCGGCGTCAGCCTTGGATTTATTGTGGCGCTGGGGCTCACGCGGGCGATGGCGGGGCTGCTGTACGGCGTGAGCTCGTTTGATCCGTGGACTTTTGCCGGTGTCGCCGTGCTGCTGACGGGAATCGCGCCGCTGGCTTGTTATTTGCCGGCGAGGCGCGCGTCGAAAGTGGATCCGATGGTTGCGTTGAGATACGAGTAGGAAAGGCGGTTCCTCATGAACGCGCTGCTTCAGGATTTACGTTACGCATTCCGAACTCTGCTGAAGAGCCGGGGATTCACGGCGCTCGCTGTGATTGCTCTTGCGCTCGGCATCGGCGCAAACACCGCGATCTTCAGCGTCGCTGATGCGTTCCTGCGCAAGCCGGTGGCGTTTCCGCATCTCGATCGGATCGTCATGCTATTCAACCGCGCGCCCGGCGACACACAAGGCTGGGAATACGCGTCTCCTGCCGACTATCTCGATTGGCAGAAGCAGAGCCGGTCGTTCGAACAAATCGGCGCGTTCGAATGGAGTTCGTTCAATCTGACGGGGAATGGCGATCCTGAAAAACTGCAAGGCGCGGCCATCTCAGCTGATTTGTTCAAGATGATCAGCGCCAAACCGCTGCTCGGAAGAGTGTTTTCCGCCGATGAAACAGAGGCAGGCCGCGGACAAGAAGCGATTCTGAGTTACGGGTTGTGGGAGCGGCGTTACTCGTCGGATCCGCAAATCGTGGGCAAGACGGTCACGCTTGGCGGACGAAGCTTCGACGTTGTTGGAGTGATGCCGCGCGATTTTTCTTTTCCGATGAGCGCGCAAATCTGGACGCCGCTGGCGATGAGCGAAGGCGAAAAGTCCGTGCGTGATTCTCATCATGTGGTTTCGATGGCGATGCTGAAACCTGGAGTGACGATCGCGCAAGCTCAGGCGGAAATGGACATCCTGCAGAAACGGGCGCAAGCGAATTATCCGAAAGCCGAAACGGGATGGAGCATTTGGATCATGCCGCTTCGGCTCTATGCCGCGGGACTTCTGAGCGTCGAATATTCACTGGTGTTGCTCGGAGCGGTCGGGTTCGTTCTTCTGATTGCGTGCGCGAATGTTGCGAACCTGCTTCTCGCGCGAAGCGTGGGCCGGCAAAAAGAAATCGCGGTGCGACGCGCGCTGGGCGCGAGCCGCTGGCGAATTATCCGGCAGCTTCTCGCTGAGAGTCTATTGCTTGCATTCGCGGGAGCTGGAATCGGTTTGCTGATTGGAGAGTGGGGGATCGAGCTGATCGTGAAGAACATGCCACCCGAGGTCGCGCGCTATATTCCGGCGTGGAGCTCGATCAAGCTCGATCGCGACACTTTCATATACACGCTTTCCATCACGGTGATCGTCGGAATCCTCGCGGGACTTGCACCGGCGCTGCAAGGATCGCGGCCGGACCTCGTGGAATCGCTCAAAGAGATTGGGCGGGGAACAACCGGTGGCCGCGCACGGCAGCGAATGCGAAGCGCATTCGTGGTTGCCGAGATCGCTCTTTCGCTGGTGCTGCTTGTGGGCGCCATGATGATGGTGAAGGGCGTGAACGCAATTTTCAGAATGAATTTCAATTTCGAGCCGCAAAGCGTGTTGACGATGCGAATGACGCTGCCTCAATCGAAATACAAAAATTCGTCGCAGCAAGCCGCGTTCTACGACCGGATGCTGCAATCGGTCGGAAGCCTTCCGGGCGTAAAGGAGGCTGCGCTTGCGTCTGTGGTTCCCTTCGGTATCGGGGGAGCTTCGGATGATTTCAGTGTCGAAGGCCAGCCGGCACGGCCCGGCGAATACCGTACCGCAAACCGCGAGACCATCAGTCCTGCGTATTTTCGCCTCTTGCACGTCGCGCTGCGTGAAGGACGCGAATTCACCAACGCAGATGCCGCCGACCGCCCGGAAGTCGCGATTATCTCCGAATCCTTGGCGCGGCGATTCTGGCCGGGAGAAAGCGCGCTCGGCCGGCATATCAAGATGGGCCGCGATGATGAACCGGGACCGTGGCTCACGATCGCCGGAGTGGTGAGCGACGTCACGTACCAAATCTTCGATCGCAATCCTCCCTACGCGATCTATCTTCCGTATCAACAGCAGAGCTATGCGGACACGTACCTGGTGGTGCGTACGACGAGCGATCCGTATGGAATGATTCCGGCGATTCGCGGCAGCGTTGCGAGCGTCGATCCGGATCAACCGGTGTACGACGCGATGACGCTTGAGCGCGTGATCTCGAACGCGATTGTGGGCCTCTCTTACGTCGCCGCGAATATGGGAGTTCTGGGGCTAATCGCGCTGGTGCTCGCATCGGTGGGAGTTTATGGCGTGATGGCCTACGCAGTGACGGAGCGGACGCATGAAATCGGCGTGCGTCTCGCGCTTGGAGCGCGGCCGAGGGACGTCATGCGGATGCTGATTTCGCGCGGACTCGTGCTCACTGCCATTGGAATCGCGATCGGGCTGCCGCTGACATTCGTTCTCGCGAGGTTGCTCGCAAGCTTGCTCTTTGGCGTGAGTGCGACGGATTTGGTCAGCTTCGGCGGCGGTGCTGCCGCGCTTGCGGGTGTGGCACTGCTAGCGTGCTACTTCCCGGCGCGACGCGCGATGCGCGTGGATCCGATGGTCGCGCTGCGATACGAGTAATCGGATAGATCCGAATTAGCGCTAGAGCGGGCATTCTCTCGATGTTCGATTTCGGGACGAGAGTATCCCGCAAGTGGTCAAGAGGCAGGAATCCGCATCTCGGGAAGTTCTGTAAGTAACTAATACAAGACAACTTATCTCGAATGTCCCGTGGTCGCTGAAGTGCCGTCATTTCATTGGATCTTGAACACGGTTTTTTCGCCCTATTTGCCCGAGCCGCGGAATCGCAATGCTAACCACTGCCCAAGAATTGGTCGAACCGAGAGCGCGCGTGAGCCCGAAAATTCTCATTGCAGACGATCAGCCGGACGTGCTCGAAGCCTTGCGACTACTGCTGAAAAGCAACGGATATGAAATTGAGAGCGCATGTTCGCCGGCAGGAATTTTGTCCGCGCTCGATTTGCGCGATTTCGATCTCGTGCTGATGGATCTGAACTACGCGCGGGATACGACTTCGGGGCGCGAAGGCATCGAGCTGCTCAACCGGATTCAGACACGCGACAATCGCCCGCCGGTAGTGGTGATGACGGGATGGGGCAGCGTTGGACTGGCCGTCGAGGCGATGCAGCATGGCGTCGGCGACTTCGTCGAGAAGCCGTGGGTGAATGCGCGGCTGCTCGACATTCTGGAAAAGCAGGTGGCGCTCGGCCGGCAGAGGCGCGAAGCGGAGCGCCACGCGCGCGAGGATGAACTCCGGCGGATCGAGATCGCCGAGAAATTGCGGTGGCAAGAACGCGAGATCGAAGAAGCGCTGCGAATCCAGCAAGGATTGCTTCCGGCGGAGATTCCGCAGGCAGCGGGCTACCAAATTGCGGCGACGTGGCGGCCTGCGCGCGTGGTGGGCGGCGATTATTACGACGTGCTGAAATTCGACGAGCAGACGCTGGCGATCTGCATCGCCGACGTGGCGGGCAAAGGGTTGCCGGCCGCGCTGCTGATGTCAAATCTTCAGGCGACGGTGCGCGGGCTGGCTTCGAGCACGCTCGCACCGGAAGCACTTTGCGCGCAGATCAACGAACTGATGTGCAGAAACATCGCGGACGGGCGGTTCATTACATTTTTCTTCGCGGCTCTCGATCAGCCGAGCAAGCGACTCCGATATTGCAACGCCGGGCATCCCGCGCCTGTGGTAATCCGGCGCGAGGCCGACGCGGAACGCCTGCGCGAAGGCGGCGGCGTGCTGGGAATATTCCCCGCCGATCAGTTCAGTGGCGGCGAGACGTATCTCGCGCCGGGCGACAGGCTGGTTCTTTTTACTGATGGCGTCGTGGAGGCGCACGATGCTGATGGAAACGAGTTCGGCGAAGCTGGCTTGCTGCGATGTTCCAGGGTGGATGGCGACCGAAGCGCGAAAAAACTATTGGCGGACGTCATGAACGGCGTGGATAAATTTTCAAGCGGCGAGCTGGAAGACGACGCGACGCTTCTTGTTGTTTCTGTGAACGATTGATTGGAACGCACGGCGATTCAAGTAGCAGGAGTCCGACTGATGGCAACCATTTGGCAGGACGTGATGTACGCGCTGCGAATGTTGCGCAAGAGCCCCGGGTTCACGATCGTCGCGGTGCTGACGCTGATTGTCGGAATCGGCGGAAACGCGACCGTGTTCAGCTGGATTCGCGGCGTGCTGCTGAATCCGCTGCCTGGTGTGGCGCAGGCAAATCAGTTGGTGGTGGCGGAAACGGTAATGCCCACCGGCGAATTGCACACCAGTTCGTATCCCGATTACAAAGACTTCCGCGATCAGAACCATGTTTTTTCCGCGCTCATCGGCTTCGAATTTGTTGGAGCGGATTTGAGCCTTCAGGAGGACGCGCCCGCGAAGCGCGTCTGGGGATTAATCGTCACGGAAAATTATTTCGACGTGCTCGGGGTGCGCCCCGCGCTTGGGCAGACATTCCATTCCGCGCCGAATCAAGCGTTGAATTCAGATCCTTACATAGTTCTCAGCCAGGGGCTTTGGGCGAGGCAATTCGGTTCGGACCCCAATATCGTCGGGCGAGTCGTTCACATCAATACACATCCATTCACGGTGATTGGAGTAGCGCCGCAGGGATTCTACGGCACGATCGTGGGAATCGCGGCTGAGTATTGGGTTCCGATGATGATGCAGCCGCAAGCGCTGCCAGGAGAGGACATCGAAGAGCGCTCGCCGACGTTCGTGCACATCATGGGGCGGCTGCGGCCGGGCGTGACGATGGCGCAAGCGCAGGCTGAGATGGGTACCATTGCGGCGCATTTGGCACGCGAATATCCGGACACGAATAAAAATATCGGCGTTTCATTGGCGCCAGTGTGGAAGGCGCACTACGGCGTGCAGGATTTTCTGCGCAGCGTTCTCGGATTCCTGATGATTGCGGCGGCGCTGGTGCTTTTGATCGCCTGCGTCAACGTGGCGAACCTTTTGCTCGCGCGCGCAACGGCGCGGGAAAGAGAAATGGCGATTCGCGCAGCGATGGGAGCGGACCGCGAGCGGCTGGTGCGATTGCTTCTGAGCGAATGCCTTGTGCTCGCGCTTGTGGGCGGCGCCGGAGGGGCATTGCTCGCGATGTGGGGCGTAAATCTTCTGAAATTTTTCATGCCCGCCACACATTTGCCCGTCGCATTTTCAAACGGAGTGAGCGCGCCGGTGCTCTGGTTCACGCTACTGCTATCTCTCGCGACGGGGGTTGTATTCGGACTCGTGCCAGCGTTGCGCGGATCGAAGACGGATTTGAATCAATCGCTGAAGGAAGGCGGACGATCGGTGAGCGCGAGCGGCCATCGCCTGCGCGATTTGCTGGTGATATCCGAGGTTGCGCTCGCAACTGTGCTGCTCGTAACCGCGGGGCTTCTCTTGCGCAGCATGCGAAATGCGGAAGCGGCGGGGCCGGGATTCAACACGAATCATGTTGCTCTCGCGGCGTTTGATCTTCGAGGCAGCGGATATTCCGGCGACCGGGGCACGAATTATTTTGATCGCATGCTCGAACGCATTCGAACGATGCCGGGAGTTGAATCGGCAACGTCCGAACGGTACGTGCCGCTGTGGTTCACCGGGCGCTCGTATACGTTCATTCAAGTCGAAGGCTTTACGCCGGGCCCGAATGAAGATATGCGCATTGATCTCAATGTCGTCGGTGCCGATTATTTTCACACGATGCAAATTCCGATCGTCGAAGGGCGCGACTTTGCAAAACAAGACCGAAGCGGCGCACCGAAAGTAATCATCGTCAACCAGACGATGGCGAAGCGATTTTGGCCTGGGCAAGATCCGACCGGCCACGCCGTGAAAGTTTGGGGCGAGTGCAGGACTGTGGCGGGCGTCGCGCACGACATCAAGTATCACCGCGTGAATGAGGAGCCGGAGCCGTTTATGTACGTTCCAGAGCTGCAAACGGATGACAACGAAGCGAATATTCTCGTGCGCTCGCAATTGCCAGCGTCCGCGGTGATTGGGATGGTGCACGACGTAGCGCAATCGCTCGATTCGAAGGTGCAACCGGTTGAAAGCGACGATCTCTCCGCTTTGCTCCGCGCGTCCATGTTTGCGAATCGCACGGCGGCGGCCATCGCATCGCTTCTTGGCGGATTGGGAGTGTTCCTCGCGGCTCTTGGGATTTATGGGTTGCTGTCGTACACGGTCAGCCAAAGATTCCGTGAAATCGGCGTTCGTGTCGCACTCGGCGCGCAACGCGGCGATGTGCTTCGGCTGGTTGTAGGAGCTGGGTTCAAGTTGGCAGCAATCGGAGCGGCGGTGGGTGCGGCCGTGGCGCTCGCAGTGACGCAAGGAATGAGCAGCTTGCTGTTTGGAGTGAGCGCAAGCGATCCATCGACATTTCTCATGGTCGTCGCGCTCGTCACGCTGGCCGCGGCGCTCGCGGCGTACATCCCGGCGCGGCGCGCAACGCGTGTGGACCCGATGGTTGCGCTGCGATACGAGTAAGCGGCGAAGAGGTTGAGAGTAAACAGTCTGCGCAGTGTCAAACAGGAGGATTGAGAATCAGAGAAATGCAGCGATTCAGGGGCAGGTTGCGTGTTCGGGTTACTGGGGCGAAGGAGATGTCGGGATGGGTGGAGTTTTGCAAGACATCAAATATGCGCTGCGAATGCTGCGCAACTCGCCGGGATTCACAGCGATTGCGGTGTTGACGCTCGCCATTGGAATCGGCGCGAACGCGGCGATTTTTTCGGTCGTTGACGCCGTTTTGCTGCGCCCGCTGCCGTTCAATCATCCGGAGCAACTTGTTGCGGTCAAAGACGACCTGCCGGGGCTGAGTCTAGCGGATATCGGTATGTCCGAAGAGGAGCTCGACGATTTGCAGAATCAGTCGGGCGTGTTCGATCAGATTTCTGCTGTCTGGCCGATCAATGCAAACGTGACGGGCGCCGAGAAGCCGGAGCGCGTGGAAGCACAAGTGGTGAGCTTCAATTATTTCATGCTGCTCGGCACGAAGGCGCAGTTGGGCCGCATGATCCAGCCCGAGGACCATCAGCTCGGATTTGCGGAAGCCGCAGTGATCAGCGACGGTCTGTGGCGGAGAATGTTTGGCGCCGATCCAAGCGTTATTGGCAGACCGATACGATTGGATTCGGACCTCTACCGGATCGTCGGCGTGACGCCACCGAGTTTTCGCCATCCTGGCGCGACTCTCGAACATGATGTGGATGTTTGGGTGAGCGCGGGATTTGTGGCGGCGCCGTTTCCCGTGCCGCCGTCACGCGCGATACGAATGATTCCCGGAGGCGTCGGGCGGCTGAAGCCGGGCCTGAGCGTCGCCAAAGCGCAAGCGCAGCTCGATGCGTTCGCGGCGCAATTGCGCGCGCAGTACCCAACCGACTATCCCGAGAGAACTCGTTGGGAGATTCGGCTTGTGCCGCTGCAAAAAGAAGTGGTGGGAAACTCGAATGTGATGCTGATCGTGCTGCTGGGCTCGGTGAGTCTGGTGCTGCTGATCGCGTGCGTGAATATCGCGAGCCTGCTGCTGGCGCGATCCTCATCAAGATATCGCGAGATTGCCGTACGGCGGGCGCTGGGCGCGTCGCGGGGGCGATTGATTCGCCAGACGTTGACGGAAAGCATCGTGCTATCGCTAGCGGGCGGCGTCATTGGACTCATTTTGAATTCGTGGCTGACGGGTTTGCTGCTTCGGATGGTTCCTTCGAGCTTGCCGCGGGCGACGGAAATAGCGACGGATTCGCGAGTCCTGCTATTTGCGCTGGGACTATCGATTCTGACGGGCGTGCTTTTCGGCCTCGCACCGGCAGCGCAATTGTCGGATCCGCGCCTAGTTGAAAGCCTAAAAGAGGGAACGCGAGGCAGCGGAATCGGCTCGCGCCAAAATCGTTTTCTATCTGCGCTCGTCGTAACCGAGTTTGCGCTTTCACTGGTGGTGCTGGTGGGCGCGGGGCTCCTCCTGCGCAGTTTCTGGAATCTGCTCGAAGTACATCCCGGATTCAGTCCGAGCCATGTGGTGATCGCGCGCGTCTGGCTGCCCTTGCCGAACGACCCGAAATCCGATCCTTACCGGCCGCGAGAAAAGCGGGCGGCATTTGTGCGCGAAGTGGTCCGGCGCGTGACGGCACTGCCCGGAGTGGCAGACACGGCCATCGGAAGTAACAGCATGCCGCTGCTCCCGCAGAGAAACCGCGGCGGTTTCACAATCGAGGGCCGAGCGGTGGGAACCGGCGAAGCGCTTTCCGCAGATTTCGCCACTGTGACTCCTGATTTCTTCCAGGTGCTGGGCACGCCGTTGATTCGCGGGCGATTTTTCGGCGATGCCGACGATACGACGGGGTTACCCGTGGTATTGATCGACCAGACCGCAGCGGAACACTTCTGGCCCAACGAAGATCCAGTCGGAAAGCGGATTCTGCCCGGATTCGCGCAAGGACCGAATTCACAGTGGCTCACGATTGCCGGTGTCGTGGGCAAAACGAAAACCGACGGTCTCGACGCGCCGTACTCGCCCCACATCTATTTTTCTGAATTGCAGTTCCCGGGATACGCACTCGACGTTTACATCCGCACGAACGCCAGGCCGGAAAGCCTCGAAGAGCCTGTTCGCAAGGAAGTGCAGGCGGTTGATCCGAATCTTCCGGTGTTCGGCGTGCGGACTCTCGAGAGCGTCGTATCGGAATCACTCGCTTCGCGGCGATTCGCCATGCGCGTGATCGCATTTTTTGCCGGGACAGCGCTGCTGCTTGCGGGCGTTGGTATCTACGGCGTGATGGCGTACTTCGTCAGCCAGCGCACGCGCGAAATTGGAATTCGTGTCGCGCTCGGCGCGGCGCCCAGCCACATCTCGCGATTGATATTGGGCCGCGGAATGGCGCTGACAGCCGCAGGAATTGCGATCGGAATCATCGGAGCCGCCGCGCTCACCAGGTTTCTCGCCACACTGATATTCGGCGTGGCGCCAATGGATCCGCTTACTTTCGTGATGGGGGCAGCAGTCCTCGCTGGAGTCGCGCTTGCTGCGTGTTACATCCCAGCGCGACGCGCGATGCGTGTCGATCCGATGGTTGCGTTACGGTACGAATAGTTTTCAGATTTTAGAAGTTAGAGATTCAGCCGGGCCCAGCAATGGAAAATTGAGAATGGGAACACTGCTGCAGGACATCAAATACGGAATCCGGATGCTGTTGAAGAATCGCTGGTTCACGCTCATTGCCGTGGCCACACTGGCGCTCGGGATCGGCGTGAATACGGCGGTGTTTTCCGTGGTGAACGGTGTACTGCTGAATCCGTTGCCGTTCCCGGAGCCGAAACAGCTTGTGACGCTGTATGAGAACTCGCATGATTTCAAACAATCGTCCATCTCCTATCCGAATTTTTTGGATTGGCAGCGGATGAACAGCGTTTTCTCGTCGGTTGCCGCTTTCCGGCCGGATAGTTTCAACCTGACAGGCAGCGGAGAAGCTCAGCAAGTAAAAGTCGAGATGGTGTCCGCGGATTTCTTTCCAATTCTCGGGGTGCGTCCAATTCTGGGCCGCACGTTCACGGCGGATGAAGATCGGCGCGGAGCTGCGCCAGTAGCACTGATCAGCGAAGGTCTCTGGAAGGGCAAATTTGGCGGTTCAGCGCAGATCTGCGGAACGACAATCACAATGAGCGGGAAGGGTTACACAATCATCGGCGTGATCCCCGCCGGCTTGTACCTTGCGATCCAAAGTTATCAGGAGAGAAACGACGTCTTCGTTCCGGTGGGAATTTATGACGACCCTCTGTTCCAGGACCGCGGAGTGCACGAAGGGATGGCGGCGATTGGACGATTGAAACCCGGAGTGACGATGGCGCAGGCGCACGCGGACATGGATGGAATCGCGAGCCGATTGGCTGCCGCGTATCCCGACGCCGACAAGGGAGCTGGAATTACGCTCGTGCAACTGAAGGAAGAGATGGTCGGAGAGGTGCGTCAGTTCCTGCTGGTGTTGCTGGGAGCGGTTGGATTTGTTCTGCTGATTGCGTGCGTAAACGTCGCGAATCTGCAACTCGCGAGATCCAATAGCCGCGCGCGCGAATTTGCGATTCGAGCGGCGCTAGGCGCGAGCCAAACTCGCGTGATCCGGCAACTTTTGACGGAAAGTATTCTGCTGGGGCTGGCGGGCGGCACGCTGGGGCTGATTCTCGCGGAATGGGGAACGCGAGCTGCGTTGAGCGTGCTGCCAGAGGCTTTGCCTCGCGCAGAGGCAGTGGGGCTCGATGGCCGCGTTCTATTTTTCACGCTAGCCGCTTCGATTCTGGCAGGCATCGTTTTCGGGCTGGCGCCAGCGCTCAAGACAGCGCAACCAAGCGTGCAGGAAATGCTGAAAGAAGGCGGGCGCGGCGTGAGCGGGGCCAGAAATCGCGCGCAGGGCGTATTCGTAGTGATTGAGATGGCGATGGCGCTGATCCTTTTGGTGGGTGCTGGGCTGATGATTCGCAGCCTTGTGGATTTGTGGAGCGTCAATCCTGGGTTCAACTCGCACAACGTACTGATTTTTTCCTCTTCGTTAGCGCCATCACTCGGCGGGAACGCCGCCAATTCCAAAGCTGGGCTTCGAGAATTAGAGAGCGCGTTGCAGGCTCTTCCCGGCGTGGAAGCCGTCTCACTGACCGCCGGATCGCTGCCCATGCAAGGCGACAACGAACTACCGTTCTGGCTCGAGGGGCACCCGAAGCCCGCGAACACAAGCGAGATGAGCCCGACGCTTTTCTATTTCGTGGATCCCGGCTACGTGAAGGCGATGGGGATCGAACTTAAGCGGGGGAGATTTCTCTCAGCGAGCGATGACGATCATTCGCAGCCGGTCGTCGTGATCGACGAAAGTTTCGCGCGGCAGTATTTTCCAAATCAGGATCCGATCGGGAAGCAGATCAACCTGGGCATCATAGAGATGCACTTGCAGGTTGTGGGGATCGTGGGCCATGTCAAGCAGTGGGGACTCGATACCGATGCGCACAATACTATCCAGGCGCAGGCTTACACACCGCTGCTACAAATTCCCGACAAGTATTTTGTCGGACCTCCGAGCGCCACAGTGGTGGTGAGGACCATGGGGCCGCCCGCGGCGCTGACCGAGACCATCCGCAAATCGATAGAGAGCCTCAACAGTGAAAATGTAATGTACGACACGCAAACGATGGACGAGATCATTTCCGATTCGCTGGCCGCCCGGCGATTCTCGATGATTCTATTAGGAGTGTTCGCCGCGCTGGCGCTGTTGCTTTCGAGTATCGGCATTTTTGGCGTCGTTTCTTACGTTGTGAGCCAGCGGACGCGAGAAATCGGAATCCGGATCGCGCTCGGGGCACAACGCAGAGACGTTCTGCGGCTGATGCTGGGCGATGGGATGAGGATGACGCTCGTCGGCGTGGCAATTGGAGTGGTGGCGGCGCTGCTCGTAACGCGGCTGATGGAGAATATGCTGTTCGGCGTCAGCGCGGCCGATCCATTGACGTTTGCGGGCGTCGCCGTGATCTTGACGGGCGTCGCGCTGCTGGCGTGCTATTTGCCGGCGCGAAGGGCAATGCGTGTGGACCCGATCGTTGCGCTGCGATATGAATGAGAAGCTTCAAGTTCAAGCGAAAAGGTGGGTGCGAATTGATTCGAATGGTTGATGTGGAGAAATCGTACGAGTCGGGGGCTGGCAAGACGTGGGTGCTGCGGCGGATTAATCTCGACATTGGCGACGGCGACTTCATCACGATCATGGGGCCCTCCGGCGCGGGCAAATCCACGCTGATGGGAATTATCGGGATG
This sequence comes from uncultured Acidobacteriota bacterium, assembly GCA_963803835.1. Taxonomy (GTDB): domain Bacteria; phylum Acidobacteriota; class Terriglobia; order Acidiferrales; family UBA7541; genus Palsa-147. Next base: position 200,650 of record CAWDOI010000015.1, read on the forward strand.
CTCGACGGCGCGTGGAAGGGCGAGTACTACTTGCTCGACAACGCCGTCCACAAACTCGACAACCGCCGGCGGGTCGAGTTGCATAAGAAATATATCGGCTTCGTATTCCAGCAATATCATCTGCTCGACAGCCTTACGGTGGCGGAAAATCTCGATCTCCCGCTTTCCTACCGCGACATCAAGAAATCCGAGCGGGATTCGATGGTCGCGGATGTTTTGGATCGTTTTCAGATCGTCGGAAAGAAAGATCTTTTTCCGAATCAGCTCTCCGGCGGGCAGCAGCAACTTGTAGCCGTGGCGCGCGCCGTCATCGGAAACCCGAAACTGATTCTGGCGGACGAACCGACCGGCAGCCTGCATTCGAGCCAGGGGAAGATGATCATGGACCTGCTGAAGGGCTTGAATGAAACCGGCACAACGATCATTCAGGTGACGCACAATGAAAACTGGGCGGCGTACGGGAGCCGAATCATTCAGCTGGCCGATGGCTGGATCGTCAGCGGACAGACAAAAGTGGGCGCGGCCTGAGTTCGTCTTTCGGAATCGGGTGTGTTGGAGGTACCGCGCACATTTTGCGCCGGAAACATATTTAAGCTGATCGGGGCGATAAGGTCGCTCGGAGGCATTGATGTCCACGTTCTGGCAGGACGTTCGCTATGGCACACGGATGCTCGTGAAGAGCCCGGGCTTCACGGTTTTCGCCATCGCCGTTCTTAGCTTGGGTATCGCGGCGAACACGGCCATCTTCAGTCTCGCGGACACATTGCTTCTTCGCCCGTTGCCATATCTTGACGCGAGCCGCCTCGTGATGGTCTGGGAGGACAGTTCGGCCTACGGCTTCCCTCACAACACGCCATCAGCGGGCAATTTTTCAGAATGGAAATCGCGGAACCAGGTATTCGAGGATGTGGCGGCAATTTCCTTCGGTGGCTCGTTCAATCTTACCGGCGAAGGCCAGCCGCAAGAACTTCCCGGGCGAAGTGTGACGGCAAATTTGTTTTCGGTTCTTGGCGTGACGCCGGAATTCGGGCGCAATTTCCAACCAGAAGACGACGTTCCTGGCGCGCGGCACGTGGCCATTTTGAGCCACGGGCTCTGGCTCCGGCAGTTCGGCGGCGATCCGCAAATCTTGGGGAAAGAAATTTCTCTGAACTACGAGAAATACGTCGTCGTCGGCGTCACGCGCCGTGGATTCCAGTTTCCGAATCGCGAGACCGACATTTGGGTGCCGTCGCAATTTACGAAAGAAAAGTTGGCGAGTTTTGGGAACCATTCCTTGAACGTTGTGGCGCGATTGAAGCCGGGCGTCTCGATGGCGACTGCCAACGCCAACCTCGCAACAATCTCAAAGCAACTCGAACACGAACACCCAGACGAGAACGCCAAAGTTGGAGCGTATGCGGTTCCACTGCGCGATGAATTTGCCGGAAAAACGAAGTCGGCGCTGTTTATCCTGATGGGCGCGGTTGGGTTCGTGCTGCTCATCGCCTGCGCGAACATCGCCAATCTGCTGCTCGCGCGCGCGACGGGCAGGAGACGCGAACTTGCGATGCGGTTGGCGCTGGGGGCGAGCCGCGCACGGATCATGCGCCAGCTCTTGATCGAAAGCATCGTGCTGTCGCTGCCGGCCGGCGTGGTTGGACTCTTTGCTTCCATTTTCACCGCGGACTTTCTTGGCCGCTTGATTCCGAAGGGATTTGCCTCTGCGAGCGGCGCTGGCTTGGACGGGCGCGTGCTGGCATTCACAATCGCGATTTCCTTGGGAACCGGAATCTTGTTCGGGATCATCCCGGCGCTGAGAATTTCGCGCATTGATCTGGTCACTTCGTTGAAGCAGGGCGGCGGGCAGGGCGGCGTTGGATCAGGAGGAAGGCGGCTGCGGGATGCGCTGGTTGTGTGCGAGGTCGCACTGGCCATCGTGCTGCTCTCCGGCGCGGCGCTGATGATTCACAGCTTCGAGGCGCTCTACCACCACGATCCGGGGTTTCGCGCCGATCACGTCCTCATCATGCGCACGCCTCTGCCACGGCAAAAATATGAAGCATTTGCTCCGCGAGTGGCGTTCTACGACAAAGTGCTCAGCCGCGTCGAAAGTCTGCCGGGTGTTGAGGCAGCCGGCTACACCACGTGGGTTCCGCTGACGAATTATGGAGGAGCGTCGGGAATTCAGGTGGAAGGCCGGCCAGAACTCGATAGCAAGGTTCTGATTCCAAACGTTCGTATCATCAGCCGCGATTACATCCGCACGCTCCAAATAAGACTCGTGAAGGGGCGCCTGATTGATAGCCGCGACAGTGTTGGGACGCCTACTGTCGCAATCATCAACGAAACGATGGCGCGGAATATTTGGCCCGGCGAAGATCCGATCGGCAAGCATTTCAAGACGGGCGATTACAACGACAAGACTGCGTGGATCACCGTTGTCGGCGTGGTAGGTGATGTGCATCAGGCAGGCCTCGACGTGCCGGCGCGGGCCGAGTTGTACCTGCCCTACCAGCAGCAGGATTTTGGATTCGAACCGGAATTCCTCGCGGTGCGGACGAAAGGCGATCCCACGCAGATGGCGGAATCGATTCGGGAGCAGATTTGGTCTGTGGATAGCGAGCAGCCGGTTGCCGGCATCATGCCGCTCGGCGATCTGGTGGATGAATATCTGACGCCGCGGCAAATGCAAACTTCGCTTCTCGGCGCTTTTGCCGGACTGGCCTTGCTTCTCTCCGCGCTGGGAATTTATGCGGTGCTTTCGTTCTCGGTGACGCAGCGAACACAGGAGATTGGCGTCCGCATCGCGCTCGGCGCGCGCCGCAAGGATGTCCTAAAGATGATTTTGTCGCAGGGACTGAAACTGTTTCTAGCAGGGGCCGCGATCGGATTGGTGTCGGCTCTGGCGCTCTCACGCGCATTGGAGCACTGGCTTTATGGCGTCAGTGCAACTGATCCGTTGTCATTCGCGAGCGTCACGATCCTGCTTGCGGCGGTTACGCTGCTGGCCTGCTACATTCCGGCGCGCCGGGCGATGCGAGTGGATCCGCTGGTGGCACTGCGCTACGAGTGACGCCGGCAGTCGGGTTTTTAACCGAGATGCACCGGGGCGAATTTGAAGGAGAAAACATGGCAAACGAACATTTTCGGGAAATGTTGGAGGGTTCGGTCGACGCAAACCATATCGAAAAAATGAAAACCGCCGGGTGGAAGCCGTTGGCGATCGAATGGGAGCGAGCGACGCCGGGAGCCGCCGAAGGAAAACAAACGCACGAGGAGATTCCATTCGGCGTGCAGATCGCAAAGGATTGCGCGCGCCTCGAAGAGAACCCCGCCGAAATGCGAATTCTCTTCGTAATGATGGAACTCGTCGTGCAGGATGCGTCGCTCACGCGTATAGCTGAAGAGCTGAACCGCCGCGGCTACAAGACGCGAAGCGGCAACGATTGGACGCCGCTCTCCGTTTATAACGTCTTCCCACGCCTGGTTGAAGTGTCGCCCCGCATTTTCTCGGACGAGAGCTGGGTATCGCGACCGCGCCAGTCTTCGCGGATTCAGTGGAATTCGTGAAAACGGAATAAGGCGGTCTGGCCGGACCGTTAGGGCCGCTACAAATCATATGCTTGACGAAACCCGCGGCGCGGAAACGATTAAGGCGATGCACGTCCATTCTTTATTTTCCGCGTCTAAGGAAACAGGACGCACACTGGGTGGCTCCAGCAGGTTTTCCGCAAATCTTGCAATTCGATTTTGTCCATCGTCAACCGATCCAGCGCCGAGCGATCGGATTGAGGTCGAAACAATGGCACCGGAAGCAGAAAACAATTTGGTCGGCGTGCCGGGGCTGGCACAGGAGATTGACGAACAACTGCGGGAACTCGGCAGCCGGACGACGGAAGACATCCGCGAAGTTCGACGGGAATTTTCGAAGCGCCTGGAGGGAGCGGCGCCGCACGTCGTTACCGAACTGGCGATGCTGCTGCTCGAACTGCCGGGGCACGAATACCGCTTTTTCGCCTACGAGCTGATTCATTATCACGGACGCGCGCTCTACAAATTGAACGCATGGGAATTGGAGCGGCTCGGACGCGGAATTTCAAGCTGGTCCGCGGCGGACTGCTTCGGGATTTTTCTCGCCGGGCCGCTGTGGCGCGAAAGGCGCGTACCGGCAAGCCTCGTTCACAACTGGGCGCGCTCGGCCGACCACTGGTGGCGGATTGCGCTGGTCAGCACGGTTCCACTGAACAGCAAGGCGCGAGGCGGCGAGAGCGAGGGCGACACGCACCGCACGTTGCAGGTGTGCCGCATTCTTGAAAAAGATCGGGACCCGATGGTAGTGAAAGCGATGTCGTGGGCGCTGCGCGAGCTGGCCAAAGTGCAACCTCGCGCTGTCCGCGCTTATTTGAACGAGCGAAAGACGATACTCGCGCCGCGAGTGGTGAGGGAAGTACATAACAAGCTCGCGACGGGACTCAAAGATCCGGGGAGACGTCAAAAATCCGAAGCGATGAAACCGCTGAAGAAAGAACGGCGCACACGCTAGCGTCTCAATCCCATGTCTACCCGCCTGTGTCCGAAAATGCCGATACTTAATCGAAGAGTAAGAATAGAATCGGAGTTTCTTGCGGGCAGTGGGGGCCCTTGGGATGGAAACTCTCTGGCAAGACATTCGATTCGGCGTCCGAATGCTGATGAGAAATCGCGGATTTGCGGCGGTGGCCGCGTTGACATTGGCGCTCGGGATTGGCGCGAACTCGGCAATTTTCAGCGTGGTGGATGCGCTGCTGCTGCGCCCGTTGCCTTTTCCGCATTCAGACCAGTTGGTCAACATCTGGCAAACGGATGTGAACCGCGGAATCATGAACGGCATGACGTCGCCACCGGAATTTCTCGAGTGGCGGGAACAGCAGAAATCTTTCGAGGAAATCGCGGGCTGGAAAACCGTTTTCAGGTCGGTGCGAGGAGCGGAACATCCGGAGCAAGTGTGGGGCGGAGAAGTTTCATCGGAATTCTTGCGGATGCTCGGCATAAGGCCGTATCTCGGCAGGGATTTTCTTCCCGATGATGAAACTCCCGGACATGGGCAGGTTGCGTTGATCAGTTATGGGCTTTGGCAACGTGAATTTGGAGGCGATCCGGGCTGGATCGGCCGGACGATCGACGTAGACGACAAGCCGTATGTCGTGATTGGTGTTCTGCCGTACGGTTTTTCGCCGGTAGGAACGTCGGTGGCGTGGGATCTGTGGACGCCGTATACATTTGATCGCGGCCACATGGATCGCGACGATACTGCGCTGATCGTTTTTGGACGGCTCAAACCAAACGTCACGATAACCAAAGCGCAAGCCGAAATGGAAACGTTACAACAGAATCAAAAAAGGGCGTTTCCTGATATTCATCAGGACCTTGGAATCGGCGTCGTCAGCATGCACGACACTTTGAATCGAAAGTACAAGCCGGAACTGAAAGTTTTGTTGGTGGCGGTTGGCGTGGTCCTGCTGATCGCGTGCGTCAACGTGGCCAGCCTGCTTCTCGCGCGCTCAGCATCGCGAGAAAGAGAGATCGCCGTTCGGACGGCGCTGGGAGCGCGGCGGATTCGCGTCGTCCGGCAGTTGCTGACGGAGAGCGTCCTGCTCGGACTCGTTGGCGGTGTGCTCGGCATTGCGATGGCATATGCCGGCGTTGAGCTGCTTCGACTGGGACTTCCTCCGCACGGCAGCCGCGGAGAAATTCCTCACGCCGACTGGATAACCATAAACGGCTCGGTTGTGGCGTACACGTTTCTAATTTCCATTGTGACGGGCGTGCTGTTTGGCCTCTTCCCGTCGGTTCAGATGTCGTTCTCCGAACTCGGAGAAACACTGAAAGAAGGGGGGCGTGGAAGTATCGGCGGTCACCGCGGAGGAGTCATGCGGTCGGGATTGATCGTCACGGAGGTCGCGCTCTCGATCGTACTCTTGATTGGCGCAGGACTCTTGATCCGCAGCTTCGTGCGAATGCTCACCGAGCACTTGGGATTTGATCCTCACGACGTGCTCACAATGCAAGTTTGGCTGCCGGAATCTCGCTACACGGCCGGCCGGCCGGTCGCGAACTTTTTTCAGCAAGCGATTGAAAGAGTGTCCGCGCTACCGGGCGTGGCGTCCGCGAGCGCGGTGAATTTTGTTCCGTTGAGCGGATGGAGAGCGGATCTCGATTTTGATATCGAGGGACGCGCGACGCCCCGTGCTGGAGAGCAATTCACAGCGCAGTATGCAGTTTCCGATGCGAACTATTTTCGTACGATGAGGATTCCGCTCGAAGCAGGCCGTGAATTCTCGCCGAGCGAAGGCGATCAGACTGCCGGAGTGGCTATCATCAACGAATCGCTCGAGCACCGTTACTGGCCAAACGAAAATCCAGTTGGCAAACAGGTCAAGCTCCATTTCGATCCAGATGGAGCGCCTTGGCAGCCGACGACGAAAGAATCGTGGATCACGATCGTCGGCATCGTTGGAGACGTCCGCGAGTGGGGCTCGGGCGGTAAGACACCTCCACTGATTTACCTGCCTTACTTACAGGCGCCATCGCATTTGATGTGCCTAGTGATCCGCACCGCTGGAAAACCGGAAGGTCTCGTGCCTTCGGTCCGGGATGCCATCTGGTCGCTCGACAAAAATCAGCCGGTGGCTGAAGTGAAAACGATGGACGATTATCTCGACGCCGCGGTTTCGCAGCGCCGTCTCAGCATGTTTTTGCTGTCCGCGTTTGCCGCGTTCGCGACTTTTCTGGCTGCCGTGGGAATTTACGGCCTGATGTCCTACGGGGTGGCGCAACGCTCGCACGAGATCGGAATTCGAATGGCACTCGGAGCCGAGCGCAGAGACATCGTCAAGCTCATCCTCGGGCAGGGGATGAGGCTGACACTTCTCGGAGCGGCAATCGGCGGAGTGGTGAGCATCGCAGCGATGAGATGGATTGCAAGCGAGCTTTACGGCGTGCGCGCATCCGATCCGGCAACGCTCGTGAGCGTGATCGCATTTCTGATCATCGTCGCGCTGATCGCGTGTTATGTGCCCGCGCGGCGCGCGACGAAAGTGGATCCGATGAGCGCGCTGCGTTACGAGTGAAAGGCTCGGCTCGCGGCAAACGCGAGAAATCGCTAAGACGGAATATTGATATCAGCCAATGAAAACACAATGGACCCAGGGTGAACATGTCAACTCCGATAGTGGAAATGGGAGAAACACCGTACAGCGGTAAGGTCGAAACAAAATCGCCGATGCCTTCGCCATCCAATCGAACTCGAATCCTCGTCGCCGACGATCAGGCGGACGTCCGCGAAGCTCTGCGCCTGCTGCTGAAGAGCGAAGGATTCGAAACCGAGACGGTCGCGTCGCCGGCGGCAGTGCTTGCGGCGCTCGAAACGCGGGAGTTCGACTCCATTCTGATCGACTTGAACTACGCGCGGGACACAACCTCAGGTCAGGAAGGGCTCGACCTGCTTTCGAATATCCGCGCGAAAGACGGTGCCGTGCCGATTATCGTGATGACGGCCTGGGGGAGCCTTGAACTTGCCGTCGAGGCCATGCGGCGCGGAGCGAAAGATTTCGTTCAGAAGCCGTGGGAAAACAACCGGCTGCTCGCCATTCTCAAGACTCAGATTGAACTGGCGCACGCCATCCGGCGAAGCCAAAGGCTCGAAGCCGAGAATCGATTGCTGCGGGCGGATGGACGGCCGACTCTGATCGCCGAGTCCGCCGCCATGCGGCCGGTGATCGAATTGATCGCGCGCGTGGGCCCGTCGGATGCGAACGTGCTTATTACAGGCGATCACGGCACGGGCAAAGACGTGGTCGCGCGAACGCTGCACGCTCTCTCGCCTCGTTCCGGACGCCCCTTGGTGACCGTCAATGCAGGCGGGCTGCCGGAAGGAATTTTCGAAAGCGAATTATTCGGCCACGTCAAAGGCGCCTTCACCGACGCGAAAACGGATCGCGTGGGACGCTTTGAGCTCGCCGACAGCGGAACGCTGTTTCTCGACGAAATCGCCAACGTCCCGATGAATCTTCAGGCGAAACTGCTCCGTGCGCTCGAAACGGGAGAGCTTGAACGCGTTGGCTCCTCAACGACGCGCCGCGTGGACGTGAGGATCCTTTCGGCCACGAATGCGGATATTTCCACTGAGGTTCGCGCCGGAAAATTCCGCGAAGACCTGCTCTTCCGGCTGAATACGATTGAAATCCACGTGCCTCCGCTTCGCGAGCGCAAGGAGGACATTCCTCTCCTGGCGCTGCATTTCCTGCGTCAATCGGCGCAGCGATATCGCAAGAATCTGGCGGGGTTCGAGCCGGTGGCGCTTCAATTGATGCTCGACCATCCCTGGCCGGGCAACGTCCGCGAGCTCGACCATTCCGTGGAACGAGCTGTGTTGCTTGCGGAAGGCGAGCAGGTGCGCGCCAGCGACCTCGGCCTGCGCGTGTCGCGCGACACTTCGCTGCGCCTCGACGACATGGGCCTAGAGGACGTCGAACGCGTATTGATTCAGAAAGCCCTCGCAAGGTTTGGCGGCAATGTCAGCCATGCCAGCAAAGCGCTGGGTCTCAGCCGCAGCGCCCTCTATCGCCGCTTGCAGAAATACAACCTTTGAGTCCACTTGCGTACGAGCGGCGAATCCTCCTGCTGGCTCTCGCGGCGGGCGGCGTAGGCACGGGCGTTGCGCTGCTTCTGCTGTGGTTCGGTAATTTCACGCCCAGAGTGCAGTGGACGCTCACGGTCGTCATGGCGGCCGCGTGGCTCGGTTTCGCCTTCAGCGCCGAACAACGAGTAGTCTTCCCGATGCGCACGCTATCGAACTTGCTTGCGGCGCTGAGGGAGGGCGATTTTTCGATCCGCGCGCGCGGAGCGAATCGTGACGACGTGCTCGGCGAAGTCTTGCGCGAAGTGAATGCGCTGGGCGACACGCTGCGCCGGCAGCGCCTCGGGGCGCTTGAAGCGACAACGCTCCTCCGCAAGGTGATGGAGGAGATTGACGTCGCGGTTTTTGCCTTCGATGGCAGCGCGCGTTTGAGGCTCGTGAACCGAGCCGGCGAACGCCTGCTGGATGAGCCTTCGATTCGCTTGATGGGACGGACGGCAGCTGAGTTAGGACTGGCGACTTGCCTGGCCTACGAAGGGCCGCACATCGAAGCCATCGCGTTTCCAGGAAAATCGGGCCGATGGGAAATTCGCCGCGGCAGTTTTCGCGAGGGCGGCCTCGCGCACCAATTGCTCGTGATTTCCGATTTAAGCCGCGCGTTGCGCGAGGAAGAGCGCCAGGCGTGGCAGCGGCTGATTCGAGTGCTGGGGCACGAGCTGAATAATTCATTGGCGCCGATCAAATCCGTCGCGGAAAACCTGGCGACGCTATTGAAGAGGCCGACACGCGCGTCGGACTGGGAAGAAGATATGCAGCGCGGCCTGGTGGTGATCGCGACGCGATCCGACAGCCTGGCACGCTTCATGAATGCCTACGCACGCCTCGCGAAATTGCCGCCGCCTGCTCTGCAGACAATAGAGGTTGGACCATGGATTCGCCGCGTAGCCGGGCTCGAACCGCGCATGCAAATTAGTTTGAAGGCGGGCCCGGAGTTGAAGATCCATGCCGACCCCGATCAACTCGAACAGCTTTTGATCAATCTCGTGCACAACGCCGTGGATGCGTCGCTCGAAACTGGAGGCGGCGTGCAAGCCGGATGGAAATCGTCCGACGGATTTCTCGAAGTGTGGGTGCGAGATGAGGGCCCGGGGATTCCGAATCCGGCGAATTTGTTCGTTCCGTTTTTCACCACGAAGCAGAGCGGTTCGGGAATCGGACTCGTGCTGAGCCGGCAGATCGCGGAAGCGCATCGCGGCACGCTCACGCTCGAAAATGTGCTGCACGGGCACGGTTGCGAAGCGGTGTTGCGCCTTCCACTCGGCAGCTAATCGCGCGGCGATTCCAGCGCCCATACGCGAACCTTTAGCTCTTGAGTGATTTCGTCCGGAGTCGCTTCCGGTGGGAATATTACCGCCTCGCCGATCGTCACTCGAACTGTGCCCGGCCGCGCCATTCGCTTGTGTGCCTGGCGCATGGCAAAAAGACCTTCAATCCGCACTGGCACCACAGGAACTTTCAGTTGCGACGCCAGCAGGCCGATTCCTGCGCGAAAAGGCGCGATCGATCCGTCGCTCGTCAATTCGCCTTCGGGAAAGATCAGGACGCTTTCGCCGCGTTCGATCAGTTCACCGGCGTAGGAAAAACTCTCTCGATAACCGGACCGGCGCGGCAGTGGAAAAACATTGAACAACGCGACGACGAGAAAATATTTTAAGCGTTCGAGCGCGCGACGCGGGAACGAAAAATCCTGCGGCGGACGACGCATCGCGGCGAGTCTTTCGCCATCCATCGCCGTTGCCAAATGATGCCGCACTCCAAACGGCAGGCCAGCGAGCACGAATCCGACATCGAGATAAGTTACGTGATTGCAGACGACGAGAAACGGGCCGTCGGCGGGCTTGACGCGCGCACGCCCTCTCACGCGAGGGGCGGCGAGGATCATCGTCGCGGGCCAAGTGAGCGCGTAATAAATGAGGAAGCGCAGGGCGAGAATGGGCCAGCGCTGTGCCCAACGCGGATAGACGAATTCCTTCGCGGGCGCGTTCGCCGAAGGCGCTGCGAGAAGCCGCTCGACGTCGCCGACCGTCTTCGCTTCCGCGAATCGGGTTTCGCTCAAGTCCACCTGATATCTGTCTTCCAGAGCGCTCATCAGTTCAACGCGATCGACCGAACTAAGATTCAAATCGGCGGAAAGATCTGAGCCGCCGGACAGCTCTCCTGGCCGCTTATGAGTGATTTGGGAAATGAGGTCCGAGAGCGGCGTGGAAGAAGCTGGGGATTCGGGTTGTCCGGCCTCAGCCGTCACAACTTCGCGAATCTTTCCCAGCAGAGGTTTTTGCGTCGGCGTTCGCGGAAAATCCTGATCTTGCCATACGAACCAGCGGCGGATTTGTTGATAGGACGCGAGAGATTGATTCGCCGTTCGCACAGCCGCTTCGGCCACGGCGTTCGCGTCGCCAGCTGGCTCGCGTAGGAGCAGCACAGCGCAAGCCTCTGCGTTGCCGTCGTCCTTCACGTCCAGGCCAAGGACGACGCAATCGCGGATGCTGCGATCCTTACGCAGTTCAGATTCCAAGTCTTCCGGGTAGACTTTCATCCCCTCTGGCGTGACGATCACATTCTTCTGGCGGCCGCGGAAATAAAGGCGGCCCTCCTCGTCGCGCTCGGCGAAGTCGCCGGTACGGAACCATCCGCCCTCGCCCAAAGGCGTGAGATGACCACCCTTCCAATAGCCAGCGGCGACATTTTCTCCGCGCACCAGAAGCTCACCGTTCTCGTCGAGCTTCACTTCCTGGCCGGGCAGCACTTTTCCGATCGAGCCTGCGCCGAGTTGGAAGGGATGATTCACGCTGATGAGCGAAGCGGTTTCCGTCAGGCCGTAGCCTTGAATGACCGCGTAACCAATGCGGCCCCAAAACTTTTCTTCCTCGGAGCGCAACGCGGCGCCGCCGGATATCAGCGCCCAAAATTTCCAACCGAAACGCGAATGAATCCGTCGGAATCGCCACCAACGCTTGAGAAAACTTTCTTTCTCGGCGGCGTTAACGTTGAAATAAAACTCCTCGAGCTTACCTTCGGCTTCCAAATCGCGTTCGAGTTTGTCGCGCAAAGATTCGATCAAGCGAGGCACAGTGACGAGGACGGAAACGCGCTCCCGGCGGATCGTGGCGGCCACTTCGCCGGGCCGAATTGAATCGAGAAAGATGGTTGTCCCGCCGAGAATTTGAGGGATGAAGATGCCGAGGATTTGCCCGAAAACGTGGCTGAGCGGCAAAAGATTGAGCAGCTTCAGCGGATGAAAGAAACGCTCGTAGCGCCGGTACTTTGCGATTTCCGTCTCGATTGGTTCGAGACCGGAAAGCAGGTTGCCGTGAGTTAAGACGACTCCGCGTGGTTCCGCTGTCGTTCCAGAAGTGAACACGATCTCTAGAATGTCTTCCCGCGTGAGCTTGGGTGGAGAGTAAGGAGATTTCACGTGCACGCCTACCGAGGCGCGCAAGTCCTCGAGAATAATCGTCGGGATTCCTTCGAGCGCGGGCCGATCGCGCGCGGCGACGGCGAGTTTCACTTTGGCGTCATCAGCGACACGGCGCGCGAATTCTGGAGACGCGATCGCATCCATCGGAACGCTGACAGCGCCGCGTAGCAGGCAGCCCAAAAACGCCCCCAACCATTCACCGGAGGCTCCGCCCCAAATCAGGACGCGATCTCCTCGTGAAATGCTTCGAGTCTCGAGCTCGCGCGCGAACTGCGAAGCCACGGACAAAAGCGCTCCGTAGGTCCAGCGATCCGTCCGAAATCCGGTGTGCCAAACCACCGCGACCTCGCGGGCCGGCCGCGAATCGGACCGAAAGTATTCGGCGAGTGATCCGTGTCTCACGACCCTGCGAGTTTCGCTCAATCCTGGACAAGTTGTGAAGGAATTTGGTTTGGAAGAGGGGGTAAGCGGTGCAGCGAAAATTTCGAGCCTTAAAACGAAAGACCCGATGATCGGCCGAGCCGGTCACCGGGTCTCCTCGGAGGAGGAAATTCGCGTTTAGTCTTGTGGCTGCGCCTGCGGTTGAACTTGCGGTTCAGCCGAAGGCTGTTGCGTCGTCGCCTCTGCGGGCTTCGCATCCTTCTGATCGCCCGCCTGAGAGGTGGCCGGTGTATTCGAGTAGAAAGTCAGGTAAGGCAAGAACGGTGTGACTTCGAACGGCATTTTTTCCCGCTCGGAAATCAGCGCCACGGGCTTGTTCTTGACCATGTCGACTTTGTCGGACCAGGCATCCATCTTGATGCGGCCTCCGAGCGGAAGCGCGGAAATCTGATCCAACTTTGCCATCTGGATCTGCGGCGCCGAGCTCAACAACTGCTGCGTGAGATACACGCGGTTGCCTAGTTTCGGATTGATCAAGGCCGGCAGCGCTTTCTCTTCCGCGTCGAGTTGCTTGAGGAAGAGGCCCGCACTCGCGAGCTTGTCCTTGTAAGGAGACGCCTTCAAAAGCTCAAGCGCCTTCTGGCTCGCGATGTCGGCATCATGCGCATTGTCGCGGAACGACAACCGCGCCATGATTTCCGTCGTCGGAATGTTGGTCAAGTCGTTGAAACCCCACTGATCGGTGGAAGGCTTGGTCACGATGATCTCGCCCATTTCCTGCGCGAGCATCGCGGCCAGGCTGGCTTCATCTGGAAGCACGTCAAGCAAACCGCGGCTGATCACGATCGTATGTCCGATCGAAAAGGACTCCAAGGTTGACGTGAGCAAAACGCGGCAGCGAATTTCCGGCTGAATATCGACGTTGCTTGTGTATTCGATGTTGTTGACGACCGTCTCCAAAACCTTATCCACAGGTCCCGGGGGTGCCATAAGGCCAGAGCGCTGCAGCCGCTCGACCACATTGTCCTCAGCTTCATGCTGCCATTGCCGCTCAGCCTCGACAGGTGAAGGATCCTGAGACGCAGCGGCTTGATCCTGAATCGCTCCCGGCGCTTCGACCTTGAGTTCGCTAAATTCGCTCTCGCGGCCGGCGTTTCTCAGGTTGTAGCCCCAGAGGCGCGTCTGCGACTTGAAGCGGACGCTGCCGCCGAAGACGTCCTTCAGGTTCGATTCCTGGCTGTAGATGTAAGTAGGCAACCAGAGACCCTGCTGCATGTTGGTGCGCCAGCTGTCAAAATGAAGATTGAAGCCAGCCATCGTCGCAATCGGGGTGTAGACGCCGTTGAAACGAACGATTGTATAGTCCTGCTCTGTTGCCCAGATGCGGCCCTTGAAACGGCCCTTGCCAGTCTTCGGCAGAGGCGTCACATCGAAAACGAGGCAGCGGACTTCACCAAGGAATTCCTTGCGAACGTAATCAAAATGATAGTGCGCGCGGTCGAAACCGTTGGCGTCGAGGAACACCATCTCCAGGAAGCCTTCGGGAACGTACTGTGAGGAGATGAAATCTGAAATGTGTGTTAGAGGCCCGCTCGCCATCTTGCCCTTCACGGTTTTCTTTTCGAGCAGGGAGTGGTCCACCAGTCCCTTTTTGAAATCGGCCAAGCCGAGGAAGTAGTGATCCTTCGCCGGAGTGTTGCCGAGTTCCTTGTCCGGCCGCATGTCTTGAATGTAGGTCTCGATCAGCGGGCTATATTGCCGGATGATCTGAACTTCTTTTTGCTCTCGCGCGGTGATGCGATCCACCACCTGATCGACGCTCGAGGTTGCTTGTTGGGCGCTCGCCCAACCCGGAAACGAAGCGACGAATGCCGCCAATAAGAAAGCTTTCATCCACGCGCGCATGATAAATCTCCCCTTATAATCTCTAGACTTTAGTAAGCCAATTCAAAAGTGATGTGGACGATTCCGGCAGAATCGACAGGTTGGCCGTCCTGACGCGCCGGCTTGAACTGAATTTGGTGGGCCGCCGCTTCGGCCGCTTCGTCCAAACCATACCCCAATCCACGAATAACTTTTTGAACCTCAACCTTCCCGGTTGCCGAAAACACTACCTGTAGTGATACGTCACCCTCGATCTTTTTTTGTCGAGCTTGGTCCGTATACTGCGGGCGAGGCTTGGAAAGAATCTCGACAGGTTCGTTTCTGGGATTCGAATTCGCCGCTTGTTTCATTTTGGGAGCGGCTGCCACAGGACTCTGATCGCTAAAGCCGCCCTGCTGGATTGAACCGCTTCCCGAATGGCCTCCGCCCGTACCGCCGGTGGCGACGCCGTTGCCGAAACCGGAACTCGCGACAACTCCGCGTGCGCCCTTCGCTCCGCCTGTGCCGTTCCCGTTTCCGGGCCCCATCGGTAAATCGTAAGAGCCTACGGTGGCGATGTTTGGTGAACCATGGCTATTCGGATTTGCGGGAACGCCGTTAGGATCTCCAAAACCGCCGGTCTGAACTTGCTCGCGCGGCTTCTTCAAAGTCGGAATCGCGGAACTGCCGAGAGAAGACACCGGCGTTTTGTCCGCAAAAACCGGCTTGACGATCGGCACATCTGGATTCGAAGTGTCTCTCTTCGCCGTAGCAGGCTTCGCGATCGGGGAAGTGAAAACTGGTGTCATGATCCGCGGCTTCGGCGGATCAACCAGAACCGGTTGAACTACCTTTGCAAGAACGGGTTGTTTGACTGCCACCGGTTGAGGCGCCGGACGCGGCTGTGGTTTCCATGGCACCACAGGCGGAGTGGCGATCGGCGTAATCCAATAGCGGGTCACCACTTCCAATCGCTGCGGCATAAGCATAGGTATAACTACCAGGAGTACCAGAGCCACGAACTCCAAGCCGAGCCCCGCGCTAAACGAGCGATAACGAGATTCGCCGTCTGGCAGGGGCGAGAACAATGCTCTTGAAGTCGAGGCCATAGCCTTCTCCGGTGGTGCCACTAGTAGAGAGTGAGTAGTGCGCACGGGCAAAATTTTCCTGCGCTGAGTAATTAGTACTAGAGCTACGGGCTGGGGTGAATAGAACTAAAGTACCATTCTACCGCCAGCCGTGCTGAAAGCATAACCTGCTCTACTACTGTACTTAGCCGCACGTCGCGCGGCTGTGCGAATCAGTACAACCTGTCGTTTTCGCGCAGTGTGCTCATGCTGGACGATCGCAATCGCACCTCCAAATGGGATGCAAATATGGCCAAAATCGTTACTACGGTAATTATGGGATAGAAATGTGGGAGAAAACTGCAGAGGGCGCGGGACCTATCGGCCTCCGCGCCCCCTGCTTCTTTAGTTCTAATTGCTGACTACGACTCCACAGTTTAATGGCCTTCGATCGCGATGTATGCCGTAACTCCACCATGATTGACGAGCAGCAGAACCGGGCCCTTGCCCGATCCAATTGCTTGCTCGAACTCGCGCGTGGTTGTCACTGGCTTGTGATTCACTTCTTGAATCACGTCGCCACGGCTGAGTCCCGCTTGAGCTGCCGCACTCGACGGATCCACCGAACCAACGACTACGCCGCGCGTGCCGGCCGGCAATTCGAGTTGCTGTGCGATATCGGGCGTGAGCGTTTGGACCTGCACTCCGTCAAGAGTCGAGCCGGAGTTTTCGGTCGCTGGCGCCTTCTCATCTTTTTCAGGCAACTCACCAAGCGTAACGTTGAAGTTTTTGCCCTGGCCTTCGCGAATCACTTTCAAGTCCACAGATGTTCCCGGAGCCATCTGTGAAACGCGCAGACGAAGGTCGTTGGCATCTTCAACCTTCTGGCCATTCAGCGCAGTGATGACGTCGCCGCGCTTCAAGCCCACTTTGCTCGCAGGTCCGTCAGCACTCACATCTCCGACCAACGCACCGCCTTCATCTTGCAATCCGAAGGACTTCGCAAGGGCTGGCGTAACACTCTCGATGTGAACTCCAAGATAGCCGCGCACGACTTTCCCGTGACTGACCAATTGATCCATCACGGAATGTGCCATGTTCATCGGAATGGCGAAGCCGATGCCCTGATTACCGCCGCCATTGCCGGGAAGAATTGCTGTGTTAATACCGATCAAGTCTCCATGAAGATCGATCAATGCTCCGCCGGAATTGCCGTGATTGATCGCGGCGTCAGTTTGAATGAAATCTTCGTAGCCTTCGATCGCGCCGCCAAACCCGCGATTCGTCGCGCTGACGATTCCCATCGTAGCCGTTTCGCCGATTCCGAAAGGATCGCCGATTGCGAACACGACATCTCCCACTTGAACTTTCGAGGAATCACCGATCGTGAGAGAAGGCAGGTTCGTCGCGTCAATCTTCAGAACCGCGACGTCCGTCTGGGCATCCGCGCCGATCACCTTGGCTGTGAATTCGCGGCGGTCGCTCAGTGCCACTTTAATATCCGTCGCGCCATCAACCACGTGATTGTTGGTAAGGATGTAGCCATCGGGAGTCACGATAACGCCGGAGCCCAAACTCTGCTCGCGCTCGGACTGTGGATGTTTAAACTGGTCGCCGAACTGATCGCCGAAAAACTGTTTGAACATCGGGTCGTTGAAGAACGGCTGCATCTGGCCCGTCGGCGTCTTCACGACTTTTGAAGACGACACATTCACGACCGCCGGAAGTGCCGGCTTCACGATCGCTGAAAAACCGTTCGTGAACCCGCCGAGACTCACCGGGTTTGCGTTCGTTGACATCTTTACAGGAATTTTGGCGGCTCCGAACACCGCATGTCCGGACCAGTTCACGGCCCACACGCTGAAAATCCCGCCCGCAACGAGGGCTGCTACGAGCACGGTAAACGCGACCCAGCGGCGAATTCCAATTACGTTACTGCTCATCGTTAGATCTCCTTTGCGATTCAATACTGGGCAGTTTTGCCCGTATGATGAACTTGAACGAATTACTAATCATATCCAAAAACCTGGCCCGCTGGCTTTTCAGCCCGAGAACATACCACGTGACTCCTTTTCCATTCCATTAGATGCAGACGGAAGGGTTGCGGATAGGTTAGCATCGCCGCGGGCCCGGTTCGATGGCAGCGACGGAAACTTTTTCCCT
Source organism: uncultured Acidobacteriota bacterium (assembly GCA_963803835.1). Classification (GTDB taxonomy): domain Bacteria; phylum Acidobacteriota; class Terriglobia; order Acidiferrales; family UBA7541; genus Palsa-147. The sequence goes on from CAWDOI010000015.1 coordinate 218,201, forward strand.
CTGCCTCCGTCCAACTACACCCAAATGAAGCAGTTCCGGGAATCGACTAACCGGGCGCTCTCAGAGACGTAGTACTTTTAAATTGGAGATTCGTATGACTCGCAGGCTAATTCTGCTGGCATCGGCGGCTGCGCTTTTTCTGTTCTGCGCCTGGCCCGCGCGGACTGAACCCGACTCCCACGGCTCCGCGAAATCCAAAGATCCCCAGTCAGAAACTAACACCGAACTGGACAAGAAACTTGCCTTGATCGCAGGCGAGGGGATGACCGATCCAAAACCCTATCAATATCTCGAAGAGCTGAGCGACGACATCGGCGGGCGTGTGACTGGCTCTCCGCAAGCAGCGGCGGCGATTGTGTGGGGCACCGAGAAAATGAAAGCAATCGGCCTCGAGAATGTACACACGGAGCCGTTTCAGATGTCGAGAGGCTGGACGAGAATCTCCGCGAGCGCGGAAATCGTCGCTCCGATTCATCACCGGCTCACGCTATCGTCTCTGGGCTGGGTTGGATCCACGCAGCAGGGCGGAGCCGAAGGCGACATTGTGACCGTGAATATGTACCAGCTTGCGGAAGAGATGAGCAGCAGCTCAGAAAAATGGGCAGGCAAAATCTTGCTCGTCGTTCGCAAGGGTGAACCGCCACCGGCGCAGGAACGCCGAGCGCTCTTTGCGAAGTTCGGACCATTCCTTAAAGCCGCGTACGACGCGCACGCCATCGCCGTGATTGGAGGGCAAGGCGGCTCGAAGTCGCAGAGAATGAACTTGACGCACACCGGCGTACTCGGATTCGATACGAGCTATGAAATCCCCGTCGTAAGCCTCACCGACGAAGATCAAGAGCAGATTGAGCGCTTACTCGACCGCGGAAAGAATGTGCGGCTAAAGATAAATGTACAGAATCGTTTCAGCGAGGGCCCGGTCCAAAGCGCGAATGTGGTTGGCGAAATTCGAGGCACGCAGAACCCGGAGCAAATCGTTGTCGTCGGCGGTCATTTGGATTCGTGGGATTTGGCCGAAGGCTCGACGGACAACGGAATGGGAACCACTACCACTCTTGGCGCGGCGGAGGCTATTGTGAAATCCGGTGCCAAACCGCGGCGCACACTTCGCTTCGTCCTGTTCACCGGAGAAGAGCAAGGCCTGCTCGGCTCGGTGGCTTACACCAAACTTCACAAGGACGAATTGGCAAATCACGTTGCCGCCGTGATTCTCGACAACGGGCAAGGCCCGGTGAACGAGCTCAATCTCGGCGGACGCGCTGACTTGGTTCCCGCGGCGAAAGATTTCGCAAAGGAATTGAAGTCGTTCGACGAAATCGCCGTGAATGACGATGTCGAATTCGGGACGGACAGCGGACCGTTTTCTCTTGCCGGCCTTCCGGGCATCAATCTGGGCCAAGATTCGCCGGATTACAAATACACCCATCATTCCGAGGTGGACACGTACGACAAAGTGAAGCCGGACATCTTGGCGCGCGACACGACTGTGATGGCGCTCACTTCTTTCTGGATTGCCGATCGCGAAGAACGTCTCGCGAGTCCGTGGCCGCCGGAGAAGACGGCACGCATGCTCATCGAGAAGCATCAGGACGGCATGCTGAAAGCGTTCGGCCTCTGGCCGTTTGGGAATTTAGGCAGCGAGCCCAATGAGAAGCAATAGCTAGCTGATCAGGCGCGCGATGAAGAATGCTGCGGCGGCAGCCAATCCGCCGACGAGGACCGTCTGCATACCGCCGCGCCACGGCTTTACGCCGGTGAAGTAGCCCTTCACCGACCCGAAGACAGCGAGTGCAAGAAGCGTCACGGCCACCGAGACCCATAACGCGTGGACGACGTCGTGGCGCATCAACATATACGGCGCGAGCGGGATGAGGCCACCGACGATGTAGGATCCCGCGATGGTCGCGGCGCTTCGGCCGGCGCGCGCTGGATCGGGCTCCTCGAGTCCCAGTTCGAAGCGCATCATGAAATCCACCCAGCGCTTCTTGTCCGAGCAGATCGAGGTGACGATTGGCGCCATCTGCGCTTCCGTGAGCCCATAATCCTGGAACACTTTGACAACTTCCAACTTTTCTACATCCGGCAATTCTTCGCATTCGCGATACTCGCGAATTTTCTCGGATTCGTAATGTTCCGTATCCGTTTTTGCCGCGAGATATCCACCGAGGCCCATGGCGATCGAGCCCGCGGCGATTTCTGCAAGCCCGGCCGTGACGATCAGGCTGCCGGCGGTCGCCGCCACGGCACCCGTAAGGCCGGCGGCAAGCGCGAACGGCACCGTCAAGCCGTCCGACATTCCGATCACGATATCGCGGACGGCGGCGGTTGCTGTGAAATGCTTCTCTTCGTGCTGGTGCTCTGCTGCCGCCATGCTTCACTCCCCGCCTTCGACGAATTCCTGCGTCCAGATGATTTTCAAACGCCACGCGCCTTGCGGCGCGACAAGAGTTATAATTATCGTGCAACACAGGAATTTGAGGAGGAAATAATGAGTCACACATCGGGGCAAGGCGCCGCGGCCCAAGCCGCACACGTGCTGCCGCCATTGCCGTACGCTTTTGACGCACTCGAACCGTTTATTGACGCGAAGACGATGGAGATCCACCACGACAAGCACCACGCCGCATACGTCAACAATCTCAACAAAGCTCTCGAAGGCCATGCCGACCTTCAGAAGCTCTCTCTCGGAGAACTGATCGGAAATCTCGATCGAGTGCCGGAAAATATTCGCTCGGCGGTCCGCAATAACGGCGGCGGACATTCCAATCACTCGATGTTCTGGAAGATCATGAAGAAGGGCGGCGGTGGCGATCCGAAGGGCGAAATCGGAGAAGCCATCAAGAGCGTGTTCGGCAGCTTCGCTGACTTCAAAACGAAGTTCAACGACGCGGCCATCAAGCGCTTCGGCTCCGGCTGGGCGTGGCTTCAGATTACGGGCGGCAAGCTGACGATCGAGTCATCTGCAAATCAGGACAGCCCGATCATGAACGGCGCCAAACCGGTGATGGGGCTCGACGTCTGGGAGCACGCCTATTACCTCAAGTATCAGAATCGCCGCCCGGAATATATCGAAGCTTGGTGGAACATCGTGAACTGGGACGAAATCACGAAAAACTACGAGGCCGCAAAGAAGTAAGCGCGGAAGAATTCGGCACTCTGCAACTTCAGAGCCCGGAAGCTCCCACCTCTAGGACAACCCAACGATTGGACAAAACCGCCCCGAAGGAAATCTTCGGGGCGGCTTTTTTATTGCGGCGACTAATGAGCCCAGATTTTGGCGAGATCAGTCTCGTATGGATAGACGTGGACCATCCAGTTGAAAATTATTGCTGACCATCGCCCACCGGCGGTTTCGCACGCATCTTGTGTCGCGATAGAGCCGCGGAGCCCAAACTCGTGCCAGTTCGCCAGCGTTATTCCAGCTCCCTTCGGCGGCATGCACAAGTTGACGTGCTCGTGCCAGCGCGCAATGCTGAGAGGGATTCGCTCGTTCAGTTGATCCTCGGTGTACTGGCGAGGTGCTGTGTACATCGCGCCCTCAAGTTCGTAGCCGCCGCCAACTTTCTTGTATAGCAGCGACGTTGGGTGCGCGGGATTGAATGTAAACTGCGCCTCCAGAGCGTACGTGTAATTCGTAAAGTGATAGTGGTCCTGCGGAAGCTCCGGGTGGAAGATCTTGAAACCTTCATTGAGCGCAACTTGATAGTCCTTATACTTTTCGATTGCCGGCCGGAGTGTTGCTAGAACATCTTCGGCGCGCTTTTCATCGCCAGGGCTTGCAGGCCGCATCGAAGTCATGCGCATATGCGGTCCCATTTCCATATGCATGTCGGACATCTGCTGATTCGCAGTCACGGCCGCCTGCGGAGCCGAAGTTGTGTCGTGCTGCATCTCGCCCATGTCCATTCCCGCCATGCCTGAATGATTCTTGGGTTGAGTTTGATTTTGGCCTTGCGGCGGATCTTGTGGCGGATTCTGTTGCGCGTGAACGCGCGAAACGATGCCTCCCAGTAGAATTGCTAGCGACAAAAACAGCCAATAACGCTTCCTCATATCGAGCCTCTCTAACTAAGTTAACGCTTCAGCGGGCGAAATGTTTCAGCTCGCGTATGCCACGTACGCGACGAGTCACCAGCCGATGGAGTACCAATCAGTCTCGAACTTTCTGCCTACAATGCCGATACTTTTCTAACCCGGTTGCGTCCAAAGAGTTGCGGGTGTGTACTCGCCAGACGAGCATTCCAGTCGGCGAATTACTTCGCTTAACTTGAAACGCCAAGACAGATAGAATGTCGCGCCGCCGGCAATAAACCGGCGATGGAGGAATTTTCATGAAGAGGTTTGCTCTGATCGCGATTCTCGCTCTGGCAGGCAGCGCGTCGCACGCGCAGTCTGGGAAACCTTTGCTTCTGCGCGAGCCTACGCTCAGCAAAACGCTAATTGCGTTTATTTACGCCGGCGATATCTGGCTCGTCAGCCGCGATGGAGGCGACGCGATCCGGCTTACGTCGGGAACCGGTTCGAAAGCCTATCCGCGATTTTCGCCAGACGGCTCGCAAATAGCGTTTACAGCCAACTACGAAGGGAAAGCAAACGTCTATGTCGTGCCCGTGGCGGGTGGCGTTCCCCGGCGAGTTACTTACGAACCCGGCCCGGACCTCGTTTCCGGATGGACGAACGACGGCAAAAATATCCTGTTCGCGTCAACGCGGGATAGTTCTACGCGCGGTATTTTCCGGCTGTTCACCGTGCCCGTAGAAGGCGGATTCGCCACGGCGCTGCCGCTCCCGCGCGCCTGGGAAGGATCGTATTCGGAAGATGGCTCCCATCTCGCGTACCGTCCCGTGTCGATGCCATTCGGAACGTGGTCGCATTATCGCGGCGGCACGTCTTCGGCGATTTGGATCGCCAATCTGGCGGATTCTCAGATCGAGCGCGTTCCGCGAAAAGATTCGGTGGACCTGAATCCTGTCTGGATCGGTGACGCGATTTACTTTCTGTCCGATCGCAACGGAGTTCCGACGATCTTTACCTACGACACGAAATCAAAAGAAGTCACCGAGGTGATACCGAATCACGGTCTGCCGATCAAGGACATGTCCGCGGGCCCCGGCGCAATCGTCTACGAACAATTCGGCGCGATTCACATCTACGATCTCTCAGCGCATCGCGAACATGCGGTGGAGATTCGCGTGGCTGACGATCTTCCTGAAACTCGTCCTCACTTTGATAACGTCGCAAAGCAAATCCAAAACGCGGTGATCTCGCCGACCGGCGTGCGCGCAGCATTCGAAGCTCACAACGAAATCCTCACGGCGCCCGCAGACAAGGGCGACATCCGCAACATCACCAACACGCCCGGAGTGGCTGAACGCGATCCAGCATGGTCGCCCGATGGCAAGTCGATCGCCTACTTCTCGGATGAATCCGGCGAGTACGAACTTCACATACGCGATCAAAGCGGAATGGGCGACGTTCGAAAATTCAATCTTGGCAATCCTTCATCATTTTTCTATTCGCCGCAATGGTCGCCGGACAGCAAGAAAATCGCTTACACCGATAAACGTCTCAGCGTCTGGTATATCGATCTCGAGAAAAAGACTCCGGTAAAAGTGGACACGGAAGTTTATGAGGAGCCGCAACGGCACCTCGATCCATCATGGTCGCCCGATAGCCGCTGGATCGCGTACTCAAAAACTCTCGCGAATCATCTTCGCGGCGTGTTCGTATACTCGCTCGAGACCGGCAAAGCGACGCAAGTCACGGACGGATTGAGCGATGCGAGATACGCCGTCTTCGACAAGGACGGTAAGTATCTTTATTTCACCGCCAGCACGGACATTGGACCTACGACTGGCTGGCTCGATCTTTCGAGTTTCGGCCACGATGTGACGCGAAGCGTGTACGTCGCCGTCCTGCGCAAGGATTTACCATCTCCGTTGGCGCCCGAAAGCGACGAAGAAAAGCCGCCGTCCGCAAAATCGGATCAGTCCGACGCGAAGAAAAAAGACGATGGCGCTGCGGAGCCAGAAGGCGGCGACGGAAAGGACAGCAAGGACGCTAAAGACAAGACGAAACCCGAAGAGCTTGTAAAAGTGACGATCGATTTCGACGGCATCGGCCAGCGCATCGTCGCCCTCCCGATTCCGGCCAGGGATTACGCAGGCTTGGCGGCGGGAAAGACCGGCGAACTCTATCCCATCGAATCCGAGCGACCACCCGCTGACGGCGGAGATGGCGGCGCGCCTCCGGGGCTTTCCGTTTACAGATTCGAACTGAAAACCCGAAAGACGGAGCCTTTGATCTCCGGCGTTCAGTCGTTCGATATTTCTTTCGATGGTGAGAAGTTTCTCTACTCGCAGGGCGGAAGTTGGAATATTCATCCGACGTCGGGCCATCCCACGCCGGGCGCAAAGCCGGATGAAGGTCATTTGAAAATCGAGGGAATGGAAGTCCGCATAGATCCGCGCGCCGAATGGACGCAGATGTACAACGAAATCTGGCGAATCGAGCGAGATTTCTTCTACGACCCGCATCACCATGGAATGAGTATCGACGCGCTCAAGACAAAGTATGAGCCGTATCTCGACCGGCTCGGCAGCCGATCGGACTTGAACTACTTGTTCCAGCAGATGCTCGGCGAGTTGAACGTCGGCCACATGTTTGTCGGCGGCGGCGATATTCCGGAACCGAAGGAAGTTCATGTCGGCCTTTTGGGCGCCGACTACACGATTGAAAACGGGCGCTATCGTTTCGCTCGAATCTACAACGGCGAAAATTGGGACCCAGAGCTGAGAGCTCCGTTAACACAGCCTGGCGTGAATGTTTCAGCCGGTGAATATTTGCTCGCGGTCAACGGCAAGGATGTTCGCGGTTCCGATGACGTCTTCAGCTTCTTCCAGGAAACCACCGGAAAGCAGGTCTTACTGAAAGTTGGTCCCAAGCCCGACGGCACCGGTTCGCGCGACGTCACAGTTGTTCCCGTCGAGAGCGACACCGCTCTTCGAAATCGCGCGTGGGTGGAAGACAACCGTCGCAAAGTGGATGAACTCAGCGGCGGGCGGCTCGCCTACGTTTATCTTCCGGACACGGCCAACGGCGGGTTCTCATATTTCAATCGCTACTTCTTCGCGCAACTCGGCAAGCAGGGTGCCGTCATCGATGAGCGCTATAACGCGGGAGGCGCAGCCGCTGATTACGTGATCGAATATCTCCAGCGGAAAAAATGGGATTACTTCATGACGCGCGAAGGCGCGCCCTTCAGCACTCCCGAGGGCGGCATCTTCGGACCGAAAGTCATGTTGACGAACGAGTTTGCGGGCTCCGGCGGCGACATGCTTCCATGGCTCTTCCGGCACGTCGGGCTGGGTCCGCTCGTCGGGAAACGCACGTGGGGAGGCCTCGTTGGGATTTACGATTATCCGGTTCTGATGGACGGCGGATTTGTAACTGCGCCGCGCGTCGCGTTTTTCACGACGGATGGCAGTTGGGACGTCGAGAACCACGGAGTCGAGCCCGACGTCGAAGTCGAACTTGACCCGCACGCGTGGCGCGAAGGTCACGACGCGCAACTCGAGAAGGCGATCGAAATCGTGTTGAAGGAAGTGGAAAAGAATCCGCCAGCGGCGCCTAAGATTCCGCCGTTCCCGGATTATTCGCACATCCAATAATATTCGCGAGGGATTTTAATCTGAGCAGCGAGCGACGCGATCCTGTCGTCACGCAACGTCGAGCTTAAGCCGGCCAATCAAATATGACGCTAGGCCGCCGAGAAGCGCGCCTGCGATCGTGATAGCTTCCCACGCGAGGCCGACGGCTACCGTCATCGCGGCTGGCGCTCCGAAGGGCAAGAGCAATCCCGCGAGTGTTGCTTCGCGCACGCCGATGCCTCCCTGCGTCAGCGGAAGGAGCGCCGAAAACTTCGCCATCGGCCACGCAAACAGCCACACTTGAAGGGGCAAGTGAAGCCCTGCTGCGTTCGCAAGAACCGCTGTCAGCAAAATGAACGCTCCTTGCACGAACACCGCGAGTAGATATGCGCCAAAAACGAAGTGAGACTGAGCGGACATCGCGCGTTGCGCTTCTCGCACTCGCACGAGGTTGCGGCGGAGACGAAATGAAAATCGGCGCGCCGGAAGCAAAAATACAAGAAGTAGAACAGCGACAACTAGGATTGCCGCTCCGGCGCCAGCTATAAAAAAAATGCGCCGGCTGGCCACGCTAAGGCTTCCGGGAACAATGAGAGCGCCGACAATCGTCAGGAGCGCCAGCGCGAGAAAATCTAGAATGCGGTCGAGGAGACTTCCGAAAAGCACCGCAGCCTTGCTCCGGCCCATGCGCAGAGCCAGCGCCGCGCGAACCACATCGCCGCCGACGATTGACGGCAGAAATAACACGCTAAACAGTCCGGCAAAATAGCAACGCACAGCCTGCGGAACGCTCAATCCAGAGCCGGCGAGATTCACCATCAAGCGCCATTTGAGAGATGCGACGAAATGGCTGGCAAGATAGCCTGCGAGGATTAGCGCCCACAGATAGGGCGGCACAAGTTGCAAGGCAGCGCCCACCCGCCGAACGGGCAAAAAATAAAACAGAATGGCGAGCACTAAAATCGCGCCGGCGATACGGAGGATGAGCGCCCCGAGGCCGCGTCGCGGTGAGTTGTTTGCAGGAAGCGAGGTCACGGAAAAATCGCTCGCCATTATGCGGCGCTTATCGCCGCGCGACAAGGCTTTCGCACGATAGCTGACGACGCGTGCACCTGGCTACCAGCCTGTATTCTCATCCGGGTTTCATTTGCTACGATTCTCTCTCGGACTTGCCGCACGAAGATCGGCGCGGCGCTACAACTACCGGACCGCAGAATTCGATTCGACGCCAGGCACTTCGGTGTTATTCAGAAGGACACCCGGCGAGGATGTCCTGTAGGATCTGCATTTCTGCGAATGGCTCATCAAACGCAAACTCCCAGGTCGCTCCGATCACACGGAGCCGGCCGCGCGGCTCGGAATGGCACGTCACCACAACTGCTTCCACTCCATGTTTTCCTTGTAACAGCTTGAATGAAATGGGTTGCGGAGGAATTCCTCAGGCTTTAACGTATGGCAGCTGCAAAACAAATGGAGCCGCAGTGCGAAAAAAAATTAGAGTGGTTCAGTACGGCGTTGGGCCGATTGGCGCGTCGATCGCGCGCCTGATGCGGACGAAGCACGCGCTTGAAATTGTCGGAGCGATCGATGCCGACCCCGCAAAAATTGGCAAGGACCTTGGCGAAGTGGCTGGCGCCGAAGACGCGCCCTGGGGCGTAGCGATCTCCGGGGATCCTCGCGCGGTGCTGAACGGGCACGTGGACTTGGTGGCGCATTCGACATCGTCGTATCTCGAGAGCGTGAAGGACCAATTGATCGGATGCCTCGAGGCGGGCTGTTGCGTCGTCTCCACATGCGAGGAATTAGCGTACCCGTTTCGCAAGCATCCTGAGCTTTCTGCTGAACTCGATACCACGGCAAAAGAGGAAGGCGTCGCGCTTGTCGGCACTGGCGTTAATCCCGGCTTCGTGATGGACAAGCTCGTTCTGACGCTCGCGACGGCGGCGCAACGAGTTGATTCGGCAAAGGCGAGGCGAATTGTGAACGCGTCGCTACGGCGTCTGCCGCTTCAAAAAAAAGTCGGAGCCGGAATGACGCCCGAGGAATTTCACGCTCAGGTCGCCGCGGGAGTTATTAAACATCATGGCTTGCCTGAATCTGTCGCGATGGTGGCGGATGGGCTGGGTCTTGCGATTGACGACATCTCGGAATCCATCGAGCCCGTTATCGCCACCGAGCCTGTGAAAACGGAGTTTCTCGAAGTTGCGGCTGGGCAAGTTGCCGGTGTGCATCAAATCGCGCGCGGCAAAATCGCCGGAAAAGAAAAAGTTTTTCTCGAACTCAAGATGTACGTCGGCGCGAAAGATCCCGGCGACAAGATTGAGCTAGAAGGAGAGCCCCGGCTGGCTCTGACGATTCCCGGCGGGACGCATGGCGATCTCGCCACCGCCGCCGTCGTGGTGAATGCGATCCCTATAATTCTTGCGGCGCCCGCGGGATTGCGGTTTTCGCGCGATTTGGCGCTGGGCTTCTTTCCGGCGAACGCCGAGCCTTAGAACTTTTCAGTCGTCCGGCACGTCGCCGCTCACGCGCTCTGCGCTTTTTGCCAAAATCGCGCGACCGCGGAAAAATCCACATCTTCCTTCGCGTCCGCTTTCACGGAGCTGTAGGTTTCGTATGCCGCTGCGCCCGCCGGAAGAGTAATGCCGAGCTGCTTGGCCAGTTCGAGTGCGAGCCGCATGTCTTTGTGCATGAGGCGCAGCGGAAAGCTCGGCTTGTAGTCGTGTTTCAAGATGACCGGCGCTTTCACGTCGAGCACGCCCGCGCGAGCCATGCTCGACTGCAAAACTTCTACCAGCTTCTCTCCCGCGACACCTGCGCCTGTCACGAGCGCCAATGCTTCGGCGAATGCTTCCACCTGAAGCGCCAGAATCATGTTCATCGCGAGTTTTACGGTTTGGCCTGCACCATTGGGACCAAGCAGCAAAAATCGCTTTCCGACAGCTTGCAGAATGGGCTCGACGCGCGTCAAAGTTTCCTGGCGGCCGCCGATCATGAAGACGAGATCTCCCGATTCGGCGCCCCAAGTTCCGCCGGTTACTGGAGCGTCCAAGAATTCAATTCCTCGCTCGGCACACGCGGCGGCGGCGCGGCGCTCAAGCTCCGGCGAAACAGTGCTCGAATCCACGAGGACGCTGCCCTTGCGCAGTCCTTCGAACACACCGTTCGCGCCCCAGAGAACGCTCTCGAGCGCGGGCGGATCGCTGACAATCGTAATGACGACATCGGAAGCCGCAGCAACGCCGCGCGGAGATTCGCCCCAGCGCGCGCCTTCACGCACCAAGTCGTCAGCTCTGCTTGCCGTGCGATTCCAAACTGTGAGCGGGAAACCAGCCTTCAGCAAGTTTCGTCCCATCGGCTTGCCCATCAGTCCCAGCCCAATCAATCCAACTGCAGGTTTCATCGCTGCCTCCCTTGAAGAAGTAGCAGTGTACTCCAGCCCGTTGCGAGACGAGAGCGACACAATTGCGCGCAGACTGCAAGTGCTTACTGCGCCGGCGAACGCGGTGACAGCCGACGACGGAAAATCTTGCGGGGGCTCTCGCCGAGATCGCCTCCGGAAATCAGAAATGCTTCAAAGCGGGTGGCTGCGGAGAGCTCAATGGAAATGAAATTATGGGTGCAATGCGGGTACTTCGACCTTTTCGACAACGCGGAAGATGTATTGGTAGGGAATTTCCAGGCGCATTTTCTTTTCACGCCCGTCCTGGATAAATTTATCCTCGATTGAGATGGACTTCCCCGAATCCGCCACAAGTGTTCCCGCGGCAGAGAGTTGCAGATCGCTCGCGCGGTAATGCGCTTCGACCCGTTTGCCCAGTAAGGCCTCGTAATGCGTCAACATGGAAGACAGTTTTACAACGCTGAAATAGGCGGGCAATAGTACATAGGGTTCAACGCTCGCGCAGTTTCGATAAGATTGGCGAATGAGAGTCAACGAAACAGAGCCGGCAAACCAGCGCCAAATAATCAGTGATGTCCAGAGCTATGTCCGCCAGCCGCCGGCTCAGCATGGGCGTGAATTTCGACCGCAAGCGGCTCGGACTTAAGGCTCAAATCGGCGGTCAGCAGCAATACAAGAGGAGCAACAATTCCGAACGCAAGAATGGCATACATGATCGGAAAGACCCAGCCGAGCGCGTGATGGCTCGGCGCCGCGCCCGTACTCAAGTACCAAGCGATCGCACCCGCAGCCAAGCCCGCAAATGAAGCGATGTTCCGGCTGATCCGCGAAATCTCGAGGGGCCTTTGGCATCCGGGGCAGACCAGGTCGTAAGAGCGGGTCACGACAGTCACCGCGGAAATTTTTGTCAAACAATATGGACAGGTCCGAGCCGCCACGCCACACCTCCGGGAGCTTCACAGAACATAGCTCAACTCACACCGCAAGAGAACGATATTCCAAATGATTCGCGGCCAAACGCTAGGAAATCACGGCAAATTCTACGCGATGCCGGAATGGATCAATCCGTTCCGCACGAACGCGCACGCGATCTCCCAAGCGGAACAATCGCTGCATTGCGCGGCCTTTCACTTTCGCCCGCCGTTCCGGTTCGCAGACGATCACGTGATCCCGCTCGCGGTGCAAGCATTTGCCGCCGGTAAACATTTCGAGGCTGTCGATTCCCACGAGGCCCTCGACAAAAACATCGAAGAGCTCCACGAAAAATCCGAACTTTTGTACCGAGATGATCAATGCGTCGTACTCGTCACCGAGATGGTTCTCCATGTATTGCGCCGTCTTCCAATCCATCAACTCGCGTTCAGCGCCATCGGCGCGGCGTTCGGCCTCTGAGGATTCTTCCGCAATCGCTTCGAGCTCCGGACGAAGATACGGGCCGATCATCGGCCGCGATTCTTCCGGCACTCCCGACTTCGCGCGAAGTTTCGGCGCGACGTATGCCGTGGGCGGCCGAGCAGCCGGATTCTCGAGAGCCCATTTCAAAGCGCGATGAACGATTAAATCAGGGTAGCGGCGAATGGGCGAAGTAAAGTGGGTGTATTCGTCCACGGCGAGCGCGAAATGCCCCAGCGGATCCGGAGCGTAACGAGCCTGGCGCAAGGAACGAAGCATCAAGTAGGAAAGAATGCGCTCTTCGGGCTTGCCCGCAATTTTTTCCGTGAGGCGCTGATAAAGTTCGGGCCGAATGTCGACTTCTTGCGCCGCCGGGAACGAAACCGCCATTTGCCGCATGCGGCCGCGCGACTCGCGATCGCGTCTTGCAGCCGGCTGAGTTTTTCCGTGCCGCACGACAATTTTTCGCTCGAATAAATCTTCCACGCCGATCGAATACCCAAAAGTCTTTGCCAGCTCTTCGAATTCAAGGACTTTCTTCGGGTCCGGCTTTTCGTGCACGCGATGAAGGCTGCCAACGCCGCGGCGTTCCAAATAGCGCGCCACGGTTTCATTTGCGACGAGCATGAATTCTTCGATAAGGCGGTGCGCGATATTCCGCTCGCTGCGCAAGATTCCAATCATGCGTCCCTGATCGTCAAATTGAATTAATGGCTCGGGCAAATCGAAATCAATTGAGCCGCGCGCGTGCCTCCGTTTGTTTAGAATCAGCGCCAGATCGCGCATCCGGCGAAAATGCTCCACGAGATTTTCGTAGCGCACGCTCATCTCGGGATCACCTTCGAGCACTTTGTTCACGTTGGTGTAGGTCATTCGCTCGGCTGAGCGAATCACGCCGGGCATCAATTCGGAATTTACAACTTGTCCATCCCCATCAATCTGCATCAGGACGCTCATCACTAGTCGATCTACTTGCGGATTGAGCGAGCAAATGCCGTTCGAGAGTTCCTCGGGCAGCATCGGCACGGCGCGCAATGGAAAGTAGACCGACGTGGCGCGGAGGCGCGCTTCGCGATCGAGCGCCGAGCCGCGACGAACGTAATGCGCGACATCGGCAATGTGAACTTGCAGCTCGAATCGCCCGTTTGGCAGCGCCGAAACGTGAACGGCGTCGTCAAAATCGCGCGCCGTCTCGCCATCAATCGTCACGATCGGCAATTCGCGAAAGTCCCGGCGGCCGCGAAGATCGGAATCAGCGACTTGCTTTGGAATCGCGCGCGCCTCGCCGAGTACTTCGTCCGGAAAAATGTGCGGGAGGTAATGCTTGCGGATGATGATTTCCGTATCCACGCCCATGTCGCCGGGGCGGCCGATGATTTCAATGACGCGCCCCGCGGGCGGAAGACCTTCCTTCGGAAAGCGAGTGAGTTCCACGTCAACTACCGCGCCGTCGAGTTCCGGAAGGCGCATCCGTTTGCGCGAGGCGGCCGTAGTTGCAGGCGTCTCTCCCAATTTTTCTTTTAAGGCCGGCGTCAACTCATCGCCTGGTGGAACGACGACTTCGTGCACAATTCTCGTGTCGTAGGGCAGCACGCTATTGCCGTGCGGGCCGTAGCGAAATAAACCGACGATAGTCGGGTGCTTGCGCTCGACGACTTGAACGATACGGCCTTCCGCGCGGCCATCGGGTCGGCGGCGTTCGATGCGCGCAAGGACGTAATCGCCGTGCATCGCGTCGCCAGATTTGTCGCGGCCGATGTAGATATCGCCTTCGAGCCGTGGCTGCGCCTCGGACGGCACCACGAATCCATATCCGTCGCGATGCGCGATGAATCTTCCTGGTATGAGGTTTGGATCGCGAATTGGGCGATTTGGAACCACGGGCGCGGCGGGTTTTGCATTCGAGGATTTGGGAGCGGCCTGCTTTTGCCCCGGCTTCGATCGCTGGCCTTCACCAAGTTGAAACCGGCCGCCATGAATTTCTTTCACCTCGCCGCGGCGCTTCAGCTTCGAAAGTATCTTGGGCAGCGATCGGCGGCCTCGGTGACGCAGGCCGAGCTCATACGCCATCTCGCGAATACTCACCGCGCGTGGCGCCTTGGCGAGAAACGACAAGACGTCCTGCGCGTTGATTTCCTCGGTGTCTTGATCAGGAAGATTGGGTTCGCGTGTTTCTTCGTCTGGGTTCATTGGAGTGCCTGCAATCGCCGCGGCCATTCTACCGGGGTGCCAGCCTCGATAGGGCGACTTTATGATTTTTGGGCCAGATGACGGTCCACGCTCCTACCGACTGGCCCCTGACTCGAGCGCACCGCTTCCGTCGCCGAGTGCCCTTTCAGCTAAATTTTCTTTGAAATTACAGCGCAACTAATTTCGAGGAGCGGGGTTGTAGCAGCAACGGCTGAAACGTCCGCGACCCGCTTCTCCTGGCTGGGGCGCGGATAGGTACCCCAGGGACAGACCGGGGAGGCGGGGCGCGATGGCCCACCTCCCCGCTTTCATTTGCACAGCGATCTCACTCTCGGCCTTGAGTAAGTCTTTGCTTTACAGCGATTTATGGAGTTACTGGCTGCACTCCGGGAGAGTTATCGAGATCGATTGTACCGTTGTCTGAGCGCACCAGTGCCGGGCAATATAGGCCTCGTAGCTCGCGCCGCCACCATGTACCGTCGGCATGTTTCGTTTTTTCGTCCGTAAACCAGTATTGCCACACCACGGCTCGAACGGCGCGAGGTGGAGATCCCGAGAAGGGATTAGAGGCAAATAGCGCGAGAACGTCGGGGCTGTTCTTAAGTAGGCGCTCCTCGGCGTAGACGACGAAGGGATAGCCTCTCCACGGGCCCAGGGAGGCGAACCAGAGGTTCCAATCGAAGCGCGGCTGGTAGGGAGCATAGATGCCCGGGGGTTTGGAGATATCTTGCGGCTTATATCGGAAGGGGTAGGCAATCCACGTTTTGCCATCGCGCGTGCCCTGAAATTCGATTTCGTATCGCTCGTGCGTCATAACCGCAAAGAGCCCGTAGCGATCGGCGACTCGAAACGGTTCTAGAAGCGTCACGGGCCTGTCTGGAAGCGGCAATTCGGGAGCAAGCATTTCGAGGAGCTGCGCGCTCGAGGCGTAGAACACCCAGGCGAGCAAGAGGGCACCGAGCACCATGCGCGCGTCCGTGAAGATTTGGCGCGTTATTCCAAACCAACCGGCTGCCTGTGGTTCGGAGCTAACGCCTGTTTCTTTCTGGCGAATTGCAAGCCGTCCTCGCCAGCGCGTTGGAAGAATTCCGTCGATAAATTTGTCGTCGAGCAAAAGAAAGCCGAGCAAGAGCACGAGATAATTCAAAAACGTGTAATTCGCCGTGAGAATGATGCTGATTTCGAATGGTGTGACGATAAAAAAGCAGATGATGCGGAAGCGGCGCGGCAAAAACAGCATCCACACCAGGAAAATTTCGATCGTGAGCGTCAACAATGCCGCGCCGGCGTGAAACCAGTGCGGGAGCAACTGTTGTATGTACCAACCGATCCACGTAGGCAACGGCCCGTTTTGGTAGTAATCGTCCATCGCGGTGAGATGCCGCCACGATTGATCGCCGCTCGCGATTTTGGCGACGCCGGATTCAAAATAAATCCGGAACCACTCCCATCGAAGCAGGAACAGGCTTACACGCGATGGCGCGTGATCGCGCCCAAGGCCCGGCCAAAATCCCGGCGGCGCAAAGAACATGCTGATCAGTCCCGCTTCGAGGAGCATCCCGTCGGATTGATAGCCGGAAAAATCGCGTGCGGCGCTCACAAAGGAGACGTACGCGACAAAGCAAATTGCCAGCATTCCTCGCGGCCAGAAATTCGCGATGAGAAGCACCGAAGCGATCAGGCCAATCCAGCAGAGAGTTTCAAGTGCGCGATCGCCACTTCGGTACCACAGCACCGAAGGAACAAACCAAAAACGCTGTGGCCCACTGAAATAATGCGCCACGGCTTCGAGATACTCGCGCGCGGGAAGCAATCCGTCAGGGCCGATGAGCCCTTTGATCTGGAATATGAGCGAATAAAATGCAGAGAAATAAATCAGGCCGAGACACCGCAGAAAAAACCATCGCGGCCCGAGGTGCTGCGGACGATCGGCTGGTTCCGGTCCGAGAAACCAGTCCAGGAGACTCCGGTAATTGGCCAAGATAGACATTTCCGCGGCTCTCAGATTCAGCGACTGGCGATTAAATTCTTGCGCACGGCCGGGCTTGCGCATGGCCGGCCCGGCGCGTGTCCGTCCGGGGCTGCAATTGCGGAGTTCGCTTGAAGCGCATGCACGCGGCATTATACAAAGGAAGGCCGCGATGCGCGGTCGTGAAGCTTTTGGGGAAGCGGACCGCGATGAATGCGTCATTTGACGAGCAGCGAAGCGTTGGCGATATGTGAAATGTTGAGCGCACACAGAGAAGACTTCTTGCGATGGTAAAAACACTAACCGTAATCGGCTTGGGAAGATTAGGTGCGCCGCTGGCGGCGTGCCTTGCGTCGAAGGGCATGCGTGTTACCGGCGTTGATGCCGATCCACAAAAAGTGGAAGCGCTGCGGCTAGGCCGAGCGCCAATTTTGGAAACTGGGCTGGAGTCACTCATCCGCGACAACCGCGAACGGCTCAGCGCTACGGCGAGCATTGAAGATGCCGTAGCCGCATCAGAGATCACTTTTATCGTGGTTGGCACACCGAGCGAGCCCACGGGAGGTTTTTCGCTGCGCCACGTGCTGCCGGTATGCGAAGCAATCGGGCGTAGGCTAAGAACAAAAAACGAATTTCACGTCGTCGTGCTGACGAGCACCGTGCTGCCGGGAATGACAGGCGGCCCCGTAAAATCGAAACTCGAAGAACTGAGCGGAAAGAAGTGCGGACGCGACTTCGGGCTGTGTTACTCGCCGGAATTCATCGCGCTCGGAAGCGTGATTCACGATTTTCTAAACCCGGATTTTGTGCTGATCGGCGAATCGGACGCGCGCTCGGGTGAAATTCTGCAGGATCTCTACCACCACGCGTGCGATTCGAAGCCGGGTGTGGCGCGCATGAATTTTGCGAATGCCGAAATCACGAAGCTGGCCGTAAACACGTACGTGACTACGAAGATCAGCTTCGCGAACATGCTCGCTCGAATTTGCGAAAGAGTTCCAGGTGGAAATGTTGATACTGTGACGGCGGCGCTCGGGCTCGACACTCGCATCGGCGCGAAATACCTGAAGGGAGCGGTGAGCTACGGCGGCCCTTGCTTTCCGCGCGACAATCACGCGCTGGCGGCCCTGGCGCGCGAAGTCGGCGCGACGGCGGATCTCGCGCAAGCCACCGATCAATTCAATCGCGCCCAAGTTCAATGGCTGGCAGCGCTGGTGGAAAAACACATTGCGGCGGGCGGCCGCGTAGGGATTTTAGGTTTGACTTACAAACCGCAAACAGACGTGGTGGAAGAATCCATCGGGCTTCTTTTGGCGCGGGAGATGAGTTCGCGAGGAGTCCGTGTGAGTGCGTTTGACCCTGCCGGAATGCCGAATGCGCGGCTGGCGCTCGGAGAGGGCGTGCAGTTCGCAGCCTCGGCCGAGGAATGCATTCGCAATTCTGAATTGATCGTTGTGGCGACGCCGTGGAAGGAATTTCTCGATATTCCAGCCGAAAAGTGGGCCGGTGCGGACGGAGAGAAAATTGTGGTGGACTGTTGGCGCGTGCTGAAATTGAGCGATAAGACTGCGGGAATTCGATATATCGGCCTCGGCTCGTCGCCGGAACGCATGATGGCTGCCACCTAACAAGCTTCCAAACGGCCTGCGTCAGAACGGCATCTTCAGAAAGAACAATCCGTTTCCGGAGAAACAATTGCTCACGCTCTTCGCGATGCCGAAGCCGTTCGAAGGGCATATCGGAGTCATCCAACGCAATGCGGTGACGAGTTGGACGCGAATCTCGCCGCGGCCAGAGATTATTCTCTTCGGCAACGAAGCTGGAACGGCAGAGATCGCGAAAGAGCTCGTCGTGCGTCACATTCCGGACGTGAAGCGCAACGAAAAAGGGACGCCGTACCTCAACGATCTATTTGAAAAGGCGCAGAGCCTCGCGAGCCATCCGGCCGTCTGCTACGTCAACGCGGACATCATACTCTTCGACGATTTTGCGGCGGCTGCCGCTGCTGTCGCGACGTGGCGTCGCGTATATCTAATGGCTGGGCGGCGATGGGACATCGACATCACAACGCCACTGGATTTTGACGCGCACGATTGGGCAGAACACCTTCGCCGCGACGTTGCGACGCGAGGCAAACGCCGGTCGGTAAGCTGGATCGACTACTTCGCGTTCGCGCGCGGGATGTATCGCGAGATGCCGCCACTACTGCTCGGGAGAGTCTGGTGGGACAACTGGCTGGTTTGGCAGGCGCGGATAATCGGCGCACCCGTAGTCGATTCGTCGCCGCGCGTTCTGGCCGTGCACCAGAATCACGCGTACGCTCATCCCGGCGGCTTCTTCGGAATCTGGCAGAGCGATGAAGGGCAGTGGAACGAACGCCTCGTCGACGGCGGGAAAAATGCGCGCACTCTACGAGATGCAAACTATAAGCTGGGCCGATTGGGCATCCGGCCGAACGTGGAAGCAGCCATCGAGCGCTGGTGGAAGTCTCTCGGCAAGCGCGCACGCAATAATAAAGCGACCCCGCAAACGCGCGCTGCATCGGGTAAGGCTGACGCTGTTGAAAATGCTCCTAAGACCGACTAGCAGGATTAAGCGCGAGGGCGGTCTACTGAGTGGCGAATTGTGCGCCCGTTGCGTTCGTGAACACGCGCGCGGTAGTTGGAGCGACGCCGACGACGATGTCGTTGCCGAGTTGGCTCGTATCGAGGACTGGCGTTTGTCCAGGAGGAGTTACGCCATTCGCGCCCTCAGCGCTCACGCCGCGATTTCCAGCATTCCTCGCGGCGACCGCCTTTGAGACTTGCTCCTTCACGTAGGCGTAAACCTGCTGAATGTTATTCATTCCGCCGTTTTGCCGAAGCGCGTCGAGAAGGAAGTGCGTGAAATAGCCGTTCTCATACGGCGCGCCTTCGTACGAAACCTGATCCTCAGAGCTTGACGCCACAATCGCACGCCCGACGCCCTGGCCGATTCGTTCGAGAGCGCCTCGCGAAGGCGCGGCGTCCGCGAGCCCAAGCGCGCGCTCCTTGGCCGCGACTGTTGCGGCGCCGCTGTGGCACGTATCGAGAAGGATAACGGTTCGTCGGGCCTTGATGCGGCTGCGCACGATGTCCGACAAATCCACCATGGGCATTGCGGTGGCGAAGAGACTGTCCTGCGGCTGCAGTTCGGTATCCGTCGTAACGACGTAATTCACGTCCGCCGTGTCCATGGATCGCGCCGTGCCGTGGCTCGCTAGAAAGATTACGACAAGATCGTCTTCCTGGGCCATGCGCGATAGCCAATTTAATTCTTCCTTGAGCTGGCGCGTGGTCACTCTCTCCGACAGGACGTGAACGTTTGAAGGCTTGAATCGTCCGACTTTCGGATCCTGCAGAAGCGCAGCGAAATCCTCGGCGTCCTTGCTAGTGTACGCCAGGTCGAGTCCGCGCTCGTTGAAGCGAGAAATTCCAATGGCGAGAGCCCATTTCTCTCGTACGGGAGACAGTTCGGCTCTTCCCGGCTGGACGGGCGCGGCGAGAATGAAAGGATTCGCGCTATCATTCATCGCATCGGACCCGAACAGTTTGGCTTTGCTCAACGCATAGCTAGCACTTGGGGCACGGCCAAGTTTTGCCTCGAAGAGCGAGCGGTAATACCATGCGTCGCCATAGGTGGGGCACACTTCGTTTGCGTGCTTCAGGAGTTGGAGTCCGTCCGCGACTTCGGAATCTGTGCCGGTCTTGATGTGCTCGAGGCCTTGCACCACCAAATCTTTTGCTGCGCCGCATTTTTCGCCTTGAGCGGAAACATTGATCGGAGCAAAGACAAATAGCAGCACCCCGGCCGCCAAAAGCTTGCCCGTGATTTTGCGCGGCACGAGCGAGGATGAAAAAGGAATGCTCATGAATTCCGTTGGTAAATCCGTTGCTGACTATCCACGTTCAATTGGAGGCTGGTGGCGACGTGTGGTGCGTTGATCTCTTGTCGCGTTCGCGCATTGCGCTTACGACTTTGCCTTTGACGCCATTCTGTGCGAGTTGAATCAAGGCGTCCGGCGAGAGATCGAATCGCACGGACGCGGCATCATGAATGGCACCGATGATGGAGTCCTCGTCGACTCCGGATTTCGCCATTTTGACGACCTCCGCGTTTGTGAGAGCAGGCGTAGCGGGAGCCTTCTGGCCGAAAGAAGAGCCGCCGGAATTTGAAGTCTTTTTTGGCGTCGAACTCGTCGATCCGGAATGAGGAGCAGCCGATCGCGCTCCGGTTCCAGTTTTGGAATGCGGCGCAGTCGCGACGCTCGCCACAGTGGGCGCAGGTTGAGACGGAGCAGGAGCGGAGGCCGCAGCCGTGCTCGCCTCAAGCGCGCGATAGTGTTCGATGGCGGTCTCGATGCGGGTCTGCGGTTCCATGAAATATTTTTCGGACGGCTTCGCGTCGAGTGCTTTGCCGTAGTTGATGGCCGCCTCGTCGAGAAGTTTCTTCGCCGCAGCGTGATCTTCCGATTTGTAGGCTTCGGCTTCATAGCCGACACCGATGTCGTAGAGACGATAAGCATCGAGGGTCGGATCGGGGAAGGGTTGCATCGTTTCAAGGCTTTCGAGGTAGCGGCTCCAAAGCCCGGTCTCGGCAAGTTTTACGGGCGCATCCAGTTGCTTCCCGTGCGCGAGAGTCACTTCAATCACTTCATTCGTATTGACCAGGCGCGCGGCAACTTGCGAGACAACGCGGGTAATCAGAATGCTCCTGAGCTGCTCGGGCGTCGGCGCCGTCCCCGTCTCTTCCGTTTTCTTGCCCGCGAGGCGCTTGAATGGATCGACCACTTTTGAGCCGAGCGACTCATTTGCGGCCGCATTCGTGCCTTCCTCAAAATCCTGTGAGTACTTGGCGGTAATATTGTCGGAGTCAATCACGCGAGAACTTTTGTCGCGCGCCTGATAGGCGACGGTCAGCGTCCCCGTAACCTTGTAATATTTCTTCTGCTGCTCAACGCTTTTCTGCGCCGCGACTTCGTTGCGGGAGAACGGCACCGGAGGCGGAGTCTCGAACCCCGTGACCGTACAGTTGATCTGAAGGTCGGGTGAGCCCTTCTCGACGTGAAGCCGCATGTCTTCTCTCTGCAGTTCAGTGGGAAGCAGATCGGCCAGGGATTGCGCCACGTTGTTTTGAGACGCTTCGCGCGCCGTTACTCGGACATCGAAAGACGTGCCCGTGAAATGCACCGCGGCGGGCAGACGGCGCTGCATCGTAACTTTCTTCTTTCCGGTTCCGAAACTTTGAGCGCTAGCGGAGGAAAGAGGCAGAAAACAAATGCACATTGCGAACGCGACGCAGATAAGAACAAGAGGATTGCGACACGAGCTTCGCGCATATTCACTGCGACCGGCCAGCCAAATCTCCCCAGTGGAAGCTACCTGGGGACTTTGGAACTGGCGCAGCGATGGTATATCTGTGAGCCCGAAGTTCATGATTCGTGAGCTCCTACTGCGGGGAGACTCGCGAATCTTAACAAAGCGGCGCTGCAGTTACAATTAGTCGAAGCAGCCTCGGTCTTCGAGCCGGCGAGCGATCCACCACGCGATGTGATTCAGACTAAAGTTCTGCGCTATATCGCTGTTGCAATTATATTTACGGTGAGTGTGGCGAATAATCCACACGAAGCGTCAAAATCTCATAGGGGTGTATCGGCGCCACGATTTGATTTCCACCCGTCACCTTAAGTGGGGATCCGTCCGAACGCTCCATGAGGGTCGCTTTCGTTGCGCCAGTCGCGCCGTCGGGGACGCTGATCTGCACGTCGCTGTTCTTACCCGCCCATTCATAAAGACGCAGAATCAGGGCATCGCCATCCTCAGCTTTCTTCAATGCGGTCAAAACAACGTTTTCGGGCGACGTCGTCACGAATGACTTCTGCGGCGGCAACGTTCCTTCGTGTG
Organism: uncultured Acidobacteriota bacterium; assembly: GCA_963803835.1. Taxonomy (GTDB): domain Bacteria; phylum Acidobacteriota; class Terriglobia; order Acidiferrales; family UBA7541; genus Palsa-147. The sequence continues at coordinate 240,725 of CAWDOI010000015.1, forward strand.
CTTCAATTTGCTCGGCCGCGAGCTTGTAGTTGAACTCATAGCCGCGACGGACTGTGAGCGCTTGCTTCCAGGTGCCGGCGTGAGGATAGAGCGAGTAGCTGAAGTCGTGATGGCCGCGGTCCGCAGCGGGATCGGGCCAGGTGGGTGACCGCAGCAAAGAAAGCCGCAGCACGTTTCCCTTGGCATCGTAACCGTACTTCGAATTGTTGATCAGGCTGAAGCCGTGTTGCGCGTCGCCGAGATCGGCCCAGCGCAGAGCCGGGACTTCAAATTTGGCTGCTTCCCAACTGTTGTTGCGGGTCGTGGGGCGCTCGATGGAGCCGTAGGGAATTTCGTATGTCGCGGAATCGCTTGACGCCGCGAGAGGAAACGCAGCCTTGAGCAGGACGTGCGTTTCGTGCCAATCGATGTGGTTGGCGATGTCGACGCGATCGAGGCCTGCGTACAAAGATATCTCCTGAACAAATTTTGAGTTTCGCCAGGCGCGGGTGACGCGGATTGTGGCGCGGAGAGGACCGCTTTCGATTAGCTGAACTGAATCGGCTTTGTCTAGTTTGTCGAAATGCTGTTCGAAGTTCGCGTCAATGTTCCACGCGTCGTAATCTTTGGGTGTGTCTTTGAACGCGACGAGTTCGTTTCCGCATCCTCCCGAGGCGATTGATTCGAATGAGGATTTCTTGTCATAGAGGCTCGTGATGCAGCCCGTTTGCGAATCAAGCGTGACGCGAAGTGCGGAGTTCTCGAGCGTGAGTCCATTCGCTTTAAGGTCGCTCTGCGAAGCGCTGTCAGCGGACTTAACGTGAAGGACTTCGTAGCCGAGTGACGGAACATCCTTAACTTCTACAAGGAGATGATACGTGTTGCTCGCCGACTCGGTAGAGAGAATTTGGACCGGCAATGATTTGCCCTGCGCGTCGAGGACCGAGATACCTTTCCTCGCCGGTTCGGGCATTTGTACGTCGAACTGAACGACGTCCGTCCTCGTCCACGCTAATGGATTCATCACGAGAACCGGAACACCGGGAATGAACCGCGTCTCCATGCGCGCCGCGATTGCTTGAAGCGCGCTCGTTGTGGCATCGTTCGCCGTCCAGCGAACGACATCGTAATCGCGCTGCGCGTCCTTGTAGATCACGCCAATGCCGGAGCCAGCCGCGAGATCGTGGAATTGATTGAAGAGAACTTTTTTCCAGGCCTCCGTAAGCGGCGCGGCAGGATAAGGATTCCCCGAAAGCCACGCGAGTGAGGAATATTTTTCCGCGTTGAGGAGTTGCTCTTCGCTGTCGCGCATATTCCTCTTGTGATTGGCTTGGGTGGTGAAAACTCCGCGGTGATATTCAAAATAAAGCTCGTCATTCCAGACAGGGAGACTGGTTTTCCCTTCGGGCGGCACGGGCAAACTGGCTTTTCCCGCCGCCATTACTTTGTAATTCCATACGGGCGCGTGTTCGGTGTCTAGTTTCGATTCGACATCGGAAAAGAAGCTCTGAGCCACGCCGAATGTCATCGACGGATAGACCATCTTCGAGTCGGTCCAGTGAATCCCGTCGTCGAGCATGGCGCGAGTGGGCCCGCCGCCGTGGTCGCCGACGCCATAGAGATGCATCATTTCCGAAAGGCCGGGGTTCAGCTCACGAGCCCGATTCACATCGCTTGCGATCCGCACGGGTTCGATTTCGTTCACGTAGTCGTGTGGGAAGTACGTGAGGACGCGACTGCCATCGGGCGACTGCCACCAGAATAATTTCAACGGCAATTGGTTCGTGTCGTTCCATGCCATTTTCTGCGTGACGAAATAATCCACGCCTGATTTCTTGTAAATTTGCGGCAATTGCCAGGTGTATCCGAACGAATCCGGATTCCAGCCGATGCGAATATCCACGCCAAACTTGTCTTTGAAATAGCGCTTGCCTATCAAAAGTTGGCGTACGAGCGATTCGCCGTCGGGCATGTTCAGATCCGGCTCGACCCACATCCCGCCAACCAATTCCCAGCGTCCCTCTTTTACCCGCTCAACAATTTCCTTAAATTCAGCGGGATATTTCTGTTCGACCCAGTCGCTATAAGCGGCGGCGGATTGCGTGTAGGTGTATGGCGGATATTCGTCCATGAGCTGAAGGGCGGTCGAGAAAGTGCGGCGGACGACGTCCACGGTTTCCGTCCACGGCCACAGCCAGGCCGCGTCGATGTGCGAATTGCCGGTTAGCCGGATGGAGGTCTGTTGCAATTTGGGCTTGATGGCTTCGAGTGACGCCTGCGCTTTATTCAACGAATCGTCGAACGCTTCCTGATTGGCTGCTTGCAATGCTTTGAAGTCAATCAAACTTGTGGCCGCGTCGAGTTGCTCGAGAACTTGCTCGGCGTTAACGCCGAGCGTAGGGAGAAGTGCGGCAATGGACATCATTTCCTGGCGGAGATCGTCGGGGTTGGGGCGCGAAGACGCGAACTCGACGCGCACATGCGCGCCCGCATAGTGTTTTTGGTCAACGGTGTGCAACAGCTTCACAGCTACGAGCGCTCGACTGCCGGGCGAGGCGTGATCGAATAGAACGATCGGCTCGAGGTCGTCGCCCATTGCCACTCGCCGGCCGTTGAAGTAAATGATTTGCGGCATCGGACCGTTGGCGTCGGCCTCGAATTGAAACCAAACTCGAGCGCCGGTGAGGTCGTAGCCGTTGAGCGTTTTGGGGACTTCGATCCAGCGGCGATACCAGACTGCCTCATTTGGCGCGTGAGAATTGCCTCTTACGACCTCCCAGTTTTTGTCGTCGAGATCTACCGCTTCGCCGTGTGCGACATCTCCAACGTGGTATCTCCATTCCGCGGCAGGCAATTGATTCAGCGACGCGAGTTGAGCGATAGCTTCGAGCGTCGAGCTCGAGAGTTGTTTTGCAGCTTTCTCAGACTGCGCGTGCGCAGGAGCGACAACGAAGAAAATGAGAGCGACTGCGAGACGCTGCAGCGCGATCCGGAATTTTCCGGCATGGAGCTTTCGGACAGTGCGAACTGGCATCGCGGAATCCTCTCTATACCGCAGTTGAATGAGTTCGAGACAGCGGTCGCGCGAATTATAGAGCCAGTTTGTCAGAACGTGGAAATGCGGCGAGGCCTCCGCGTGGAATCGGCGCGAAATCGAACTGCAAATCATGTATATTGCGCGCCACAGTCCTGCGAGTTCGAATGAAACTGAATGCGTATTTAATCAAGGCAACGATTGTCGGAGCGCTCGGCGGTTTGCTTTTCGGCTTCGATACCGCTGTCATCGCCGGTACCACGCATTCGCTTACGGTGCTCTACAACTTGACCGCGGGCGCATTGGGATTGACGGTCTCGATTGCGCTATGGGGCACCGTGATCGGTTCCATGACTTCCGGGGTCATCGGCCAGCGACTCGGAGGCCGCGACGCGCTGCGGATCATGGCTGTCTTATACGTTATTTCCGCGATTGGCTGCGCGTTTGCGTGGAATTGGCCAGCGCTCGTCGTATTCCGATTCGTCGGCGGACTTGGAATCGGGGGCTCGTCTGTTCTTGGACCTGTCTACATCGCGGAACTAGCGCCCGCCAAATGGCGCGGCCGTTTGGTGGGGCTATTCCAGATCAACATCGTCATCGGAATTCTGTTGGCTTATTTTTCAAATTACTGCGTCGCGAGACTTCAACTCGGCGCGGCCGAGTGGCGCTGGCAGCTCGGCATCGCCGCCGTACCGGCTTTGCTATTTTTCGTGATGCTTTTCGGAATTCCTCGCAGTCCGCGTTGGCTGGTCACGCAGAATCGCGTTGACGAAGCGCGTTCCGTGCTTCAATTGACCGGCTCGCCAGCGCCCGAGGCCGAGCTTGCGGAGATCGTTGATTCCATCCATCTCGAGCGTTCGCAAAAAACCGAGCGGCTTTTCTCCTGGAAATATCGGCTGCCGATTTTCCTGGCGATCACAATCGGCGCGTTCAATCAGCTTTCCGGCATCAACGCCATTCTCTATTACCTCAACGATATTTTTCGCTACGCCGGCTTCAACAGCATTTCCGCAAATCTTCAGGCCGTCGTCATCGGCGCGATGAATCTCTTCGCCACACTCGTGGCCATGACGCTGATTGACAAACTGGGCCGGAAGACTCTATTACTGATTGGCTCGGTGGGATTGGTCGGGTGCCTTGGTGGCGTTGCAGAAGTGTTCCACACGAATCAGCATCAGCAATATCTTCTGTGGCTGCTGGTCGCCTACATTGCTTTCTTTGCAATCTCACAGGGTGCGGTGATCTGGGTTTATATCAGCGAAGTATTTCCCAATCGTGTCCGGAACAAAGGCCAGAGTGTGGGGAGCTCCTCGCACTGGATCATGAACGCGATAATTTCCGGCACGTTCCCAGTGCTGGCTAGATATTCCCGAGCGTCTCCTTTTGTATTCTTTGCAGCCATGATGGTCGTGCAATTCTTCGTGGTGCTCTTCATCTATCCGGAAACGAAAGGGACCTCGCTCGAAGAAATGCAGCACCGCCTCGGCATTGAGTAGGCGGGCGGCATAACGCGCGCCGGCTGCTCTCACTCCCCCACGCTCGCGCAGTCAGCACTTGAAATCCTCATCCGGTTACGTGTTAGGCTTTATCGCTTCCGCCGACGTTGCGTCGTCACGCGCCGAGTGGAACGGCAAACTCAAATGCTCGTAATGCTCAAAAAGAATCGCGATGAGCTGAACCGCGAAGCGGCACGGATTATCGCGAGCGCGGTGCGTCGCGACCCGTCACTCACGCTGGGTCTCGCGACAGGATCCACGACGGTGGGTGTTTACGCCGAGTTGGCGCGAATGCACCGCGAAGAAGGCCTGGATTTCTCCCGGGTCGTGACCTTCAACCTCGACGAATATGTAGGCTTGTCCGCCGAACATCCGCAGAGTTTCCGCTACTTCATGCAGCAGAATCTTTTTCGCCACATCAACGTGAATCCCGCGAACATTCACATTCCAGACGGATCGCGGCGCGGCAACTATGACGAGTATTGCGCAGCATATGAGGAATCGATTCGCCAGGCGGGCGGTATCGATCTGCAAATTCTCGGGATTGGCCGCAACGGCCACATCGGATTCAACGAGCCGGCTTCGAGCCTCGGCTCGCGGACGCGATTGAAGGCGCTGACTCAGGAAACGCTCGAAGACAATCGCAAATTCTTCTCAAACGCGGAAGAAATGCCCAAGTGCGCGATCACTGTAGGCATCGGCACGATCCTTGAGGCGCGAAGAATCGTTTTATTGGCCGCAGGTTCGTCGAAGGCGAAGGCTGTGGCGCGCGCCATCGAAGGCCCGATCACGGCATCTGTGACTGCGTCCGCGCTTCAACTCCATCCTGATGTAACCTTCATCGTGAACGAGGAGGCAGCCGCCGAACTCGCGCAGAAAGACTACTACCGGCGCATCCTCGAACTAACCGCAGAGTTCACGCCGAGCCGTCTTTGGTAACGGATGGATGACGCATGATCCTCGCTGGTGATATCGGCGGCACGAAATGCAATCTTGGAGCGTTTAAAGCGGACGGGCCGCGCTTGCGTCTCTTGTTTCAGAAACGCTACTCGACGCGAGACTCCACTGGATTCGAAGCGCTCATCGAGAATTTTCAGCGCGAAGCTGCGGCGACGGCCGAAGGCACGGCAGCAAGCAAGATTTCCGCTGCCGGATTTGGCGTGCCGGGAACCGTCGTTGCCGGGCAGCGTCATTCGGTGAACTTGCCGTGGGCGCTGGACCCGGACGAGCTGGCGAAGAGACTGAAACTTGATTCGAAGCATGTCGTCTTGCTGAACGACCTCGTGGCGACAGCGTGGGGCATTCAGAATTTGCCCAGCGAGGCTTTTCTGACGCTCAACGTTGGCGTGCCGCGGCCAAACGCAAACGTGGCGGTGCTCGCAGCCGGTACCGGACTCGGCGAAGCGATTTTATTCTGGGATGGCCAGGTGCATCGCGTCTCGCCTTCAGAGGGCGGGATGACAGATTTCGCGCCGCGCAACGAACGGGAGATTCAGCTCCTGCTCTTCCTGAAAACGCGCATGCCGCATGTCTGCTGCGAGGATGTTCTGGCAGGCCGCGGTTTTCGCGCGATTCACGAGTCCCTCGATCCCTCGATCCGTCATTCCACTTTCGATCAGCGCGCGGAAGCATCCGCGCACGAAATCACGGAGATGGCGCTGGCGCGATCGTGTCCTGTGTGTGTCGAGACGCTGGACGTGTGGACGGAAGCATATGGCGCTGAGGCCGGAAATCTAGCGTTGCGCGTGCTTGCTTACGGAGGCGTTTACGTCGCGGGCGGTATCGCGCTGAAGGTTTTGCCCAAGATCAAGGATGGAAGCTTCGTCCGCGCGTTCTGCGACAAGGCTCACCTGGCCGACGTCCTCGCACGCATTCCAATTTCGGTGGTGCTGAACGAAGACGCCCCGCTCTGGGGCGCCGCGCAGCAAGCCCTCGCGGCAAGCCTTGAATAGCGTAGCTTCTCCTAGTGCGTTTCGGCTGGCGCCAGTGGAATCGCGATATCGAGCGTCTTCACAGTTTACTTGCTATAGGATGTGCCGCGATCGATACTCTGAAGCATAGTCTGAACGAATCGTTCTGAGGGCATGACACTCGTAATCCTGCGCGTCCGGAATGGCTAGCCGGATTGGAGATTTGCCAGATGCCTTTTGAAGCACACTTTTCGCTCGATGAAGAAAATCTACGCTGGCACTTCCGGATGGGCGTACTCGAATTGGAAGCGCGGCTTTTATCCGCCGAAGCTTAGCGCCGCCGGATTCTTGAATTTCTACGCGAGTCGCCTGAATTCCGTCGAGGTGAACTATTCGTTTCGTCAGTTCCTGACTGCGGAGTTGCAGAAGACGTGGATCGCCGCCACGCCTCCCGCGTTCAAGTTTGCCGTCAAAGCCCATCAGAGCATCACTCACTTCAAACGGCTTCGCGGTGCCGCAAAACCAACGAAGGAGTTCTTTGCCTCCCTGAAGCCTCTCCGAGAATCGGCTAAACTCGGCCCGGTACTCTTTCAATTGCCGCCAAATTTCAAATGCGACGTGCTGTTACTGGAGAACTTTCTAACACGGCTGCCGCAAGATTTTCGAGTCGCGTTCGAGTTTCGTCATGTTTCCTGGTTCAACGAGGAAGTGTACGACTTGCTTCGGCGTTCACACGTAGCGCTCTGCCGCGCCGAGAGCGACAAGCTCGTTACTCCCGACGTCTCGACGACGAACTTCTCCTATCTGCGCCTTCGAAAAGATCAGTACCCCGCGAACGCTCGCAATGAATTGGCGAAGAAGGCCAAAGGTCTCGCGCGGCGAGGCGACGTGTACGTCTACTTCAAACACGAAGACACCCCCGATGGCGCCTTACACGCAGAGAATTTGCTGAAAGCGAAATAACTCGAAGATGTCGCACGGAGAGCCCCATGAACAGCAAGATTGGAGGCAAGGCGGCCAGCGAACGTCGGCTGGCATTTCCGGTGGAGTCCATTCGAAATTCGTTTCCCGCCGTGATGCGTGCTTCTCCCTTCGTCTATTTCGACAATGCTGCCGGCGCTCAAATTCCGCAGATCGTTTTCGACGCTGTAAACCGCCATCTTCTAGAGTGCAACGTCCAACGAGGCGGGCGTTATGACAAGAGCCGCGAGGTGGATGCCACGATCGCCCGTGCGCGCCAGAGTGTTACCGATTTATTGAATGCCCGCGACGCCAATGAAGTAGCGTTCGGCATGAACGCGACTTCTTTTGTCCGCATTGTCAGCCTGGCGATCGGCCAAACCCTTCAGGAGCGCAACGAGATCATCGTGACGGACATGGATCATGAGGCGAACGTCGCCACTTGGCTCGCGCTCGAGCGCGATGGGGCGAAATTCCGTTGGTGGAAGATGCGGGAGGATGGAAATTTGCACGCCGAGGACCTGCGGCCCCTCGTGTCCGCGCGCACGCGGCTCGTGGCCTGCACGGTGACGTCGAACGCGATCGGCTCGATCGTGGACGTGACAGCCGCCGCAAAAATTGCACACAGTGCTGGCGCGGAGATATTCCTCGATTGCGTGCACTACGGGCCTCATGGACCGATCGACGTGCAAGCCTGGGATTGCGATTATCTCGTCTGCTCGGGTTACAAGATTTTCTCTCCGCACATGGGATTCCTTTGGGGCAAGCGCGTCCTTCTCGAAAAGCTGCCTACATTCCGAGAAGATTTCATTCCAGACGAGCCGCCCATGAAAATCGAAGCGGGAACATTCGTCTACGAGAACGTCGCTGGGATGGACGCTGCCATTCAATATATCGAATCGCTGGGAAAGCAATTCGAGGAAGGACACGGGCCGGCAGGATCTCGCCGCGAGAATATCGTGCGAGCGCTAACTGCCATTCGTGAGTATGAAGAGACGCTTTCGCTAGAGTTGCTGCGCGTATTGCACGAATGCAACGCAACGATCTACGGAATTCGGGAAAAAGAGCGGGTCGGCCAGCGCGTCCCCACGATTTGCTTCAATCTCGGCAGAGTTTCACCGGGCAAAGTCACGGAAGAGTTGTCGCGGGCGGGAATCGGAGTCCGCGATGGCCACATGTACTCACCCCGGCTCATGAAGCGTCTTGGACTGAGCCTTGAAAGCGGAGCGGTTCGCGCTTCTCTCGTTCACTACAACACGATGGATGAGATACATCGCTTTGCCAACGCGCTGTCTAACCTAAACAAAAATGCCTAGCGCCAAAGAATCGCCGCGTAGCGGCCAGGAGCTTCGCAGGAGCCTGAGCCAGCGGCAGTTGACGATGATGGCGATCGGCGGCGCTATCGGCGTGGGCTTGTTTCTCGGCAGCGGCGTAACGATTAAGCTCGCGGGACCCGGTGTAATCATCACCTACCTTTTCGGGGCAATCATCGCGCTCATCGTTTCCTATTCTCTCGTTGAGATGGCCGTCGTACATCCGGTGGCAGGTTCGTTCGGGGTGTACGCGGAAACGTACCTGAGCCGCTGGGCTGGCTTTTCCGTGCGCGCGACGTATGGGCTCGTGCAGATCATCGCGATCGGCGCCGAGGTCACGGCCGTAGCTATTTATTTTTCATTCTGGTTTCCGAGTGTGCCGCAATGGATTTGGGTCGTGGGCGTATCAATTGGTCTGGTAGTAATAAACACGCTACAGGTGGGACGGTTCGGCGAGTTCGAGTATTGGTTTGCGCTCATTAAGGTGGTTGCAATTCTGACGTTCATCGGTGTCGGCACGGGATTGATTCTGGGTATCGGCACAAAGCACTCTGTGGGCTTATCGAACCTGACGGCCTACGGCGGATTTTTGCCGCACGGTTGGACCGGCGTCTGGCTGGCGCTCACGCTGGCTGTGACGAGCTACATGGGAGTTGAAATTATCGCGGTGACGGCCGGCGAAGCGGAAAACCCGGAAGAATCGATTCCGAAAGCCATGCGCACCATCGTGTTCAGGCTAATTTTCTTCTACGTACTGGCGATCACAGTGATGCTGGCGATGACGCCGTGGAACCAGACGGGAGTAGGCAACGGCCTGACGGCCAGTCCTTTCGTTCGAGCATTCGCCGTGATCGGGATTCCCTACGCCGCCGGAATCATGAACGCCGTTGTAATCACGGCCGCGCTCTCGAGTTCGAACACCGATCTCTATCTCACCACTCGGATGCTTTATTCGCTCTCGCGGGGGAAATTTGCGCCGGCGTGGCTCGGAACCCTGAGCAAGAACGGCGTGCCAAGCCGCGCGCTCGCGGTTTCGACGGGCGGAATGGTTGCCGCAATTCTCCTGGCTATCTACGCACCCGCTAAAGCATTCCTCGCTCTTTATGGAATCGCGGTTGCGGGAATGTTTTTCGTCTGGATCGTCATACTGCTTACTCACATGGCGTTTCGCCGCGCTTTGGGACCGGAGCGGATCGCTCGCCTTCCGATGCGTCTGCGTTGGTATCCGTACTCAACGATTCTCGGCATCGCGGCGCTTCTTGGACTCGCCGCCAGCACTTTTTTCGTTGATGGATTGCAATACACAGTTCCTGCGTTCATCCCGTTCTTGCTGGTTATCTCAATTGCGTACTGGATTGTCCGGCGAAAAGGAGATTTGCCGCCAATTGCCAGCGCGGCCGCGCACACGGGGACCGTGGAATGAGTAGTTCGCGTTGCGTTATGATTTTTGAGCGTCGAGCAACAATAGCGGAGTTTGCGATGCGAGGCCATCACGGTCGATTACGACTTTGCTGTTTTTGCAGCGCGGCGTTTTTGTTTCTCCTCTGGGCCGGGGTCGGGTGCGAGGTCGCATTCGGACAGTCTCAACCGCTTCCGGGGCGTGACGTTCCGGAGATTTATCAACGGTTACTCTCGGAAATCGAGAAAATTCCCATGTTCGATAATCACGGCCATCCGGGCTTCCCAAACGATCCTGATGTGGATGCGATGCAAATTCCAGCGGACAGTTCTGCCCCGTTTCGTCTTCGCGATGACAACTACGAGATGCTGGGCGCCGCGCGTAAACTCTTCGACTATCCTTACGCCGATTTCTCGCCGGAGCATGTGAAGTGGCTTGTCGATCGCAAAGCTGAAGAGCGGAAGGCGCTTGGCAACGCTTACTTCTCCCACATACTCGATCAACTCGGTATCGAATCTGCGATCGCAAATCGTGTTTCCATGCCTGCTTATCTCGAATCAAAGCGGTTTCGCTGGGTTTATTTCGTGGACTATTTTCTATTTCCGTTTGATTCGCAGCGGCTCGAAGCGCGAGATCCAGATCAGAAGTTGAATGTGCCACTCGAACGGAAATTGCTCGCGGGAGCGCTGTCGCTGGAGAACGCCGGTCAATTGCCTCCCGATCTCAGCAGCTACTTGAAATTCATTACGGGCATCGTGGAAGCGAAGAAGGCGGCAGGCTGCGTCGGGATCAAATTTGAGATCGCCTATTTCCGCTCCCTGCATTTCGACGATCCGTCCGAAAAGCATGCGGCCGCGATCTACGCTGAATATCGATCGGGAGGCGTGCCCGGCGAAGTGGATTACCGCGAATTCCAAGATTTCATTTTCCGCTATCTAGTGCGCGAAGCAGGGAGGCTGCGCCTGCCGGTTCAAATTCACACCGCAGTCGGCGGCGGCGATTATTTCAACATGCGCGACGGAAATATCATGGGGCTCGAAAACGTGTTGCGCGATCCGCGCTACGACAACGTGACGTTCGACTTGCTGCATGGCGGCTATCCGTACGACCGCGAAGCGATTTGGCTTACAGCGCGGAAAAACGTCTACCTTGATTCATCATTAATGGGGATTTTCGTATATCCGGACGAACTACACAGAATTCTCAGGCAGTGGCTCGAGACGTTTCCCGACAAGATCGTTTTTGGCTCGGATACTTTTCCGCTCAGCGATGCCGTCGGCGCGGAGGAGGGTTATTGGCTCGCGGTTGAATCCGCGCGGACTGCGCTCGCCGCGGCGCTTGCCGAAATGGTTTCCGAGCATGAAATCAGCGAGACGAAGGCGTTGGAGATGGCCCACGCTTATCTGCACGACACGGCGGCGCGAATATACGGGAGCGCGAAATAAGAATTTCGCATCGTTCACGTATTAAACCGCTCGCCTCTTCCGCGATGCCCACATTTGTGATTAGCTCGCATCACCGAGCATGACGACTCCGATCGACGAAATCTTCGGCGCGCTCCGCGGCAAATTTCGTGGAGATTTGTTTCGCCAGAGCGATCCGGAATTCTCCGAAGCGCACAAAATCTGGAACGCGATGGCGCAACGCACGCCCACACTGATCGCGCGGTGTGCTGATGTCGCAGACATTCAACTGGCGGTCCGTGCTGCCGCGAAGGCTGGCGTGCTTACAGCGGTTCGGTGTGGCGGACACAGTCTTGCAGGTTTCAGCAGTTGCGAGGGCGGGCTCGTGATTGACTTGTCGCGGATGCGGCAGGTTGAGGTTGATGAACGGCCTCGGCGCGCGCGATTTGCGGGAGGATGCCTGCTCGGCACGGTGGATAATGCGACGCAAAAGGCCGGCCTCGTCTTTCCTGCCGGCGTTGTCTCTCACACCGGCGCGGGCGGACTCGTTCTCGGCGGAGGCACGGGCTGGCTGACGCGGATGTTCGGGCTAAGTTGCGACAACGTGGAAGGTTTCACGCTCGTGACTGCCGATGGTTCCATCGTTCACGCCGACGGGAGCGAGAACGTGGATTTGTTTTGGGCGCTGCGGGGCGGCGGAGGGAACTTCGGCGTCGTCACAGAATTTAAAGTGAGGCTGCATCCGCTGACTTCGCTGCTTCTTGCCACATCGCTCTGCGTCGAAACGGATATTTTCCGTGTCCTGCTAGAGTGGCGGAACTTCATGCCCGATGCGCCCGACGAATTGAAGTGGAATCTTTCGTTGCGGCTCGCACCGTTCGCGGACAACGTGCCGGTGGATGTCCGCGGCAAGCCTGTTCTCAGCGTATCACTGGCTTGGTATGGCGAATTGGCCGAGGGCTATCGCATAGTGAATCATATTTTTTCTATCGGCAAGCACGTGGCGATCACGAGGGATGAAATCTCGTTTCTCAATCTGCAGACGATGGCCGACATGGATTTTCCGCACGGCCGCCGCTACTACACGAAGTCCGGTTACTTCATGAATCTTGACGATCGCACAATTGAAGTGATGGTGGATTCCGTCGCTTCAATTCCCTCACCGAATACGCAAATCGAGTTGGCGTATCTTGGCGGCGCGGCGGGCCGCGTCGGAGCTTCGGAGACGGCATTTGGAGACCGCAGCGCGCCATTCATCATGAACCTGCTCGCGGATTGGTCTGATCCGCCGGAGGATGGGGCAAATGTCGCGTGGGTTCGTACAATTTTCAACTCGCTTCGCCCTGCCATGAAACCGGGCGTGTACGTGAATTTCATGAGCGCCGACGAGCAAGACCGCGTCCCCGAGGCCTACCACGAACGATGGGAGCGCATGGTCAAAGTCAAAACACAATACGATCCCCAGAATTTTTTCCGGATGAACCAGAACGTCCTGCCGTCGAATGATTCCGCGGCGGGCCCGAAAAGTTGATCTTCAGGAAGCTTTGGTGCCCAAGAGAGGACTCGAACCTCCACGACCTTGCGGCCACTAGCTCCTGAAGCTAGCGCGTCTGCCAGTTCCGCCACTTGGGCACTGTGTTTTCATTACTTTGCAGCCTTACTCTTGCGTACTCTCACCAAACTCTCACTATGCGCTCGATTCACCTTCCGCTTTCGTGGTGTGGCGACGGGCAGAGCCTTCGGCGCTTCTGGCACCAACTGTTGAACTCGCCTCATCACGTCAACGGTCTGTGTCGTATCCACAATATTATACCGCTGAAAAATGCTCGGCGTGGTGTGGCCCGAAATTTTCATCGCCACGGCTTGTTGCGCTCCAGCAATCATCATGTTCCGCACGGCAGATCGGCGCATGTCATGAACAAGCAAACCATCGAGTTTGCACTCCGTGGTTGCTGTGTCCCAAGCGGAACGCAATCCTGTATCGTCGAACGCTGGCCCTTGTCTCTTCGTCGTCGGCGTCGTACGGAGTGCGGTAACGAGTACATCGGGCAACGGGATGATACGCTGTTCGTCGTTCTTCGTGTGACCTTCCTGTAAAACAATCAATGCCTTTTCTAAGTCAACGTCAGACCACTGCACTTGTCTTGCTTCACCGATCCTAACGCCGCAATAGTACAGGAACGTAATCAATGGCTGCAAGTGAACGGGCAACGCGGACAGCAATCGAGTGAAGTCTTCAGGCTTGAGAAATCCACGGCGTGCAGGAGGCGGCTTTAGTAATTCCACGTGCGGCGTTACCTGCAATCTTTTTTCAAGCCGCGCGAGGGAGAACATGCGACGCAAGAGCGAAAGGCTATTATTGATTGCGGCGTTGCCAACACCATCGGTTTGACGCGCTCGAATAAAATCCTTCACAGAATCCGAATCAATGTCGGCCGCTTTCTTGCCCTTAAAAAAATCATCAAGCACGGTCAATGGATAGATTGTTTCCGTGCCGTCCGCGAGAATTTGTAGAGATTTGTGCCCTTTGATTCGGTACGAATCAAGCAGAGAGTCGCGTAAGTCCTCGTATGTAACGTGCGCTGTCTCAGGCGCGGGCTTGAGACCGCGAGCCGAGTCCGTCATCCAAGTTCGAAGAACTGCTTCCGCTTGCTGTTTGACCGTCTCGCCCGTGGACTTTCGAATCTGCTTCCCGTCGCCGTTGTAGTATTGCCCATACCAGACGGCAGACTTCAGAGACCCATCGGTGTTCTTGTACTGAAAAACCCCGCCTTGACCATTTGCTCGTTTACGTGGCATGACCTTTTCCTCTCACCGACAAAGCTAGCGCACTCTCACCAAATTGTCAACTATTATTGTCGTACTGAACAGGCCCTAAAGATTTCTCTTGACTTAGTACTGGCCGTATAGTACCTTGAAAGCACTTAGCGATGCGCTTCCCTTGGACGGAACGCATTCTGAAGTCACCTCACTGGACCCCGCTCGGGAAAAAGGCGGACCCGTGATAAGGATAACAGCGCACTCGACACGGATGTAGACGGAGTGACGCACTTACTTTCCCAACACAGGGAAGGTGCGTCATGTCAAAAAGAAAGTCCTCGGTACGTTCCTCGACAGTTCCGCAAGAAATGCCTCTCGCAGTTCAACCACTGTTAGTTGATATTCGTTCAGCCGCACGTTTGCTCGGCACTACGATTTGGTGCGTCCGCACGCTCTGCTGGGAAAAGAAACTTCCACACACAACGTTAGGTCACAGAATTTTATTCAGACCCTCAGACCTAGAAGCGTTCGTTGACTCGCGCGTCGAGGCGGCGTGAACCTGTCGCCACAAGTCGCACTTCTCAAATGCGATTATTTGGAGATCGCAGACAACGCTCGACGTGTAGGGCTTGATCTTGAGTATCCGTGCGGTTACAGGATCAATCCCGCTGAACTAGCGGAGCGGCTTCGTATTTTTCAACTCGCTAGTCATAACGATGCACGTGGTCCTGTTCTTTTTCCGTGGGAGGAAGAGCACCTACCAGCCTGCTTTGATGAATTCAAGTTGCTTGAAGATTGCTGGACAGGCCCCGACCAGTATTTACATTCAGGCGTCTACGCGAGACTGCAACGCGCCGAGATGGATCGGAAAGCCACCGAGGATCGACTGCGTTACGTTTCTCGCCCGTGGGATGCACTGGAAGCCGATGAACGTAATCAGATGATTTGCCTTGCTGTGGCCCGCGATCATCGAGGCGTTTCCGTAGAGGTAGTGCCAAGCAAGGCTAATCTACGCCCCTTACTCCGCAGACAGCGGCAACGCGAGCGGGCAAAGGACGCCTGTCAACTTCTCGCCTCCGTCGCTGTGCCTAGCGGCAGACTTGATGGTCAGAGCGATCTAGCAATCGCCGATTTTCTAAAAAAGAGCGAACATCAAGTTAAGACGGCTCGCGAGAAGATTCTCGTGGTGCATAACCAGTGGGCGCAAATCCTTTGCGAGATGTATCCCTTCGGCGAAAGACCTCGTGCGCAGACACAACTGTTCGACGATTGGCGGTGGTTAGTTGTCCAGAACTGGACTGAGTTGTCCGAGGCTGGATCGGTGGTCACATTCGGGATGGCTCGTGACTTCGTACACTTTCAGCGAAAGATGCAATCAGTGGAGCGTCGTTTAGTGCAGGCAACATTCGAGGCAGATGCGCCGCTAGAGGACGGAGACGAATATCCCCTGACAATCAAAAAAGCGAGCGAAGGAACAAATTATTGAAAACAAAGGACAAGCCGCAAATGGCTCTTTGCCTCTATTAAGTAGGAGCACATTTTGATCTTGAACGCGGACGCGCGGGACATTCCGTGAGCACTGCGTGTCATGCAGCGGGCAAGTGCGGGGGGCATTGGCTTAACGCGGAGTTTTCCAATGCCTCGCCGCTGATTTTTTAAGAACGGCTCGGACTACCCGAGTGAGAGTTAGGAGCGACGATGGACAACTTAACAGCCAGTGATGTGATGGACGAAGTAGGAGCAATCAGGGACAAGCTACGGTCTAAAGCAACGGGCGATGAACTATTGAGCGACGTTCCAGCTATTTTATTTGTCATTGCAACAAAACTCGAACGTATCGCAGTTGCTTTAGAAGAAAAACAAGTTTCGTAATCGGCAATCACTATTTCGAGTTTGCCGACTGGAAAGAGTCGGTGAAGAGCAGGCGGGGGCGGTGCCCTAATCACTGACCCCCACCTGCACCTATTAGGGAGGAAAAAAGAAAATGAGTAAGCTAACGCACGAAGAAATGAAATCAGTGTTATCCAATGGACGGCAGAAAGGCAAAGAGTATGAGACTACCTGCCCTGTCTGCGGACACGGACACTTGCGGTTGTTCGGCGAGGATGGTGTCCGTTGTATGAATGACTGCTCTACGCCCGATGTCGTTACGTGGATGAAGGCACATATCAAAGGTGAGAAGACAGTGACGCCCGCCCACGCCGTAGTGAAAGCGACGCCTCGGGAGAAGCCGATAACCATTCGGCGACCAGGCATCGGCGGCATTACCGTAGCGGAATACTGCCGTGCTAAGGGATTCAACGAAACTGATTTGCAGGTTCTCTTCGGATCGGACATCAAAGCCGTTGGTGAATCAACCCGAGCGGGCTTGTCGCTCATGCTGAACGGGACGCCCGTTATTCAATGGCCGTACATGGACTCCGAACGTAAGACGCTGGCGACGAAGATACGCAAGTCGGCGTCTTCACACGATACGCATTTCAAGCCACACGACCCGCACATCCCCTATGGGCTTTGGCTATTCGGCGACATCTTCGGACCTCACAAAGCCGAACCTATATTCAAGGATCAAACCGCAGAAAGGATGATTGCGGAGAATCCGAACTATTACGGCTGGCCTAGCGATATCGTGCTTACGGAGGGTGAGAGCGATCTACAGACTCTCGCGTTCTACGCCGTTCCCTCGTTGGGAATCAGCGGATCACAGGGATGGCGCACGGAGTTTAAGGACCTCCCGCCAATCAAGAACGCCAAGCGCGTTTTCGTTGCGATGGACTCAGACGCCGACGGACAGAAGTTCGCCGACAAGATTGCAAAGGATGTTCAAATCTATCGGCTGGTGTTCCCAACTAAGGATGTAAACGAACTGCACACGACAGCCCCGATGAATCCAGCCGTTACCGATCCACGTCAGCGAAAAGATGCTTTCTATGCGATCTTCGAAGGGATCGTTCAAGACGCACTCAAAAATGAACCAGAAGAAATGCAGAAGAGTTTTTCCTTCAGCGACACAGGCAACGCAGAACGATTAGTGCACATGCACGGATCAAACTTTCGCTATCTGACAGACGAGAAGGTGTTTTGCTATTGGAATGGTGAAATCTGGGAGAAGGATAAGAGCGGAGATGTCCTGCTACCTGTGACGAAGAGCGTCGCGCGCAGCATTACAGACACGAAATGGCAGTTGACTTCAGAATCTCGCGGCGCTCGCAAGAATATGATTGAACTCAGCAAAGGCGAATCATCCGTTTTAGTAAAGCGGGATATGTTTGACACGAACACGATGTTGCTTAATGTCCGCAACGGCACGATTGACCTAGAGACCCAAGAGCTACGCCCGTTCATTCGTGAGGACTACCTGACACAGCAAGCACCAGTAGAGCATAACGACTTTGCAACCTGCCCTAAGTTCGAGGCGTTCTTGAACCGAATCTTCAGCGGCAACCAAGAACTCATACACTTCGTGGTTAAGGCACTCGGATACTCACTGACTGGCAGCGCTGTAGAGCAATGTTTTTTTCTCTGCCACGGAACAGGTGCCAATGGCAAATCAACTCTGTTTGAGATTTTTCGTGGTTTGCTTGGTGCTGATTACACGTCGTCTGCTGGCTTTTCTACTTTCGTTGAGCGGAAGCACCAAGATGCCAGCGGCTACGACATCGCACGGCTGCCTGGTCGCCGAATGGTTACGACATCCGAGCCTAGTAAATCCGCCCAACTAAACGAAGAACTGTTGAAGCAACTCACAGGGAACGAGGTTGTCAGCACCAGACAAATATACGGCGTGCCGTTCGACTTCAAGCCGACTTGCAAGTTGTGGTTTGCGATGAATCAAGACCCCAAGATAGTCGGCACAGATGAAGGGATTTGGCGGCGCGTTCGTTACATCCCGTTCGCTGTGCAGATTCCCAAAGAAGATCAAATCGCGGACCTTCAACGGCAACTTATCCAAGAGGAAGGATCGGGAATATTGAACCTACTGCTTCGCGGCGTACGTGACTGGCTAGCAGAAGATTTGATTGCACCTGACGCCGTTCAGAAAGCCACGAACGCATTCAGAAGTTCGCAAGATATTCTCAGCGTCTATTTTGATGAACGCACGGCGAAGGGTAAGAACCTACACGTTAAGGCTGGTGCTCTGTACGAAGACTACATGCACTGGGCCGAGAGTCGCAACGAGTTCGTTCAAAGTCAGAACGCATTCTTTGGCGAAGTTGTGGGCCGTGGCTACGAACGTCGGCGCGTGCACGGCGAAGGCGCGCACTACTACGGGCTGGAACTGCGATCAACACCCAGTCAGCCTAATATTCCGTTCTGATAGCCTTCCGCCACCAGAATATAAGGCGTAAGTGGTACACAGTCCTACACGGTCCTACACAACATACTGTTATCAATGGTTTACGTCGGTTTAAGTGGTACACCGAGCCTAAGCGTGTACCACTGTGTACCCCTAACGTGCATCACTAGTCGCCGCCAGTCTCCTGCAACCCGCTGACAGCATTGATGTGTGTACCACTGTGCATGACTGTGTACCACTTAGAGGCTCATGTTACTTCTGCTGGCCGCACACCAGACCGAAGAGCCTGCACAACCCCAACAGTGTCAATCACCTATCCATAAACTATTGATAACACAGCACCTAGGGGGACGTACTTTTTATTTCCGCTAAGTCCTTTAGAACCCACGGGATAGCCGCACACACGCATTCGTTTTTCGAATAACGAAACGGCACGATTTTGATGCTTTCAGGCTTCATTTACACCATATAAGTCATTCATTCACAGCTATTTAGGAGTCATTCAGATGCCAAGGAAACGCCAGTCATACGCCGAAATCCTCGCCCACGGCAACAGAAACCGCCTCACAGCGGCTCAACTTGAGCGTCGGAGGCTTGAAGACGAGCTTTCAGCGACAGGTGGTAAGAATCCACGCCAGCGCTCCGCCCGCGCCACCACCACGATCGCCGTAGAGGACGCCACTGCCTTGCCAGTGCAGGCAACGAATAACGAACCAGCGCTGAACTGCGCGGAGACGGCGCGCGTCTATGCCGAGAACATCACCAGCGGTCAAATCGCCAGCGGCAAACTCCACCTTCAGGCCTGCAAGCGATACTTGAACGATCTTGAGGCGACCGACGATACACGCGGCTTCCACTATGACGCCTCTGCTGCTCAGAAGGTTTGCGACTTTATCAGTGCTACGGACATTGGTGTATTGCTGCCGTTTCAATATTTTGTTCTGAGTGCCGTTTTCGGATTTATCCGATCGGACCTCACACGCCGCACACGAACCGCTTATGTCGAATATGCCAAAAAATCAGGAAAGTCGAGCCTCGCGGCTTCGATTGGCGATTATATGGCCGCGCCCGCAGATGTTGGCGGTGATGGTGAACCAAGACCGATGATCGATTTTTGTGCAACGACCAGATATCAAAGCCAGTCCATCGTGTTCAAAGAAGCGTGCCGACTTGTAACTACCAGTCCCAAACTTTCGGCAATAACCAAGATTCTGAAATCGTCCATCACTTTTCCAGATTCACTTGCCACGATAGAGTGCCTTGCAAGTAACAGTGACAAACTGAACGGGCGAAACTCTCATTGCGTCGTCGGCGATGAACTGGGCGATCATCCTACTCCGAGTTTGTGGAACACCCTAACCAGCGGACAGATTTCTCGCCGCCAGCCGCTAGCATTTGGCATCACGACTGCTGGTCAACAAAAAGAAGGAAACATCGCTTGGGAACTTCATCAACACGCCGCACAAGTTTTAGACGGCACGATTGAAGATGACAGTTTTTTCGCACTGATATGTGCGCTCGACGATGACGACGATTGGCAGGATGAAAAGAACTGGGCAAAAGCAAATCCTGGTCTGGGAACTCTAATCCCGATCGACAATCTTCGGGACGCTTGCAACCGTGCAAAGACTGTGCCCAGTGCCAAGAGTCTATTTCTCAGATTTCACATCAACCGCTGGGCGGAAGTTTCAGAACACGCTTGGTTGACTACTGAGGTTTTACAGAAGCCGCAACTACTCTACATTTCGGAAGACGAAAAGAACTGCACCATACCTGAACGCCTCGCACAAGCGGAACAGAGACTATTCGGGCGACCCTGCATCATAGGAATAGATGCGAGTCGTAGCGACGACCTTTTTGCACTCGCTATTTGGTTCCCGCCACTGGAAGCCAACGGCGTGTATGAGTGTCTGTTCCGTGTGTTCTGTCCCCAAGAAGGCATCGTAGAAAGAAGTCGAGGACATCGTGTGCCCTATCAGCGTTGGCAGGAAAACGGATACATCATTCCGACGAGCGGAGCGGTGATTGACGAGGACGTTGTGTTTGCCGAGATTTTGAAACTCAAGGAAAAGTTCAAAATCCGAGAAATAGGTTTTGACATCGCCTATATGCAAAGTTTGGCAAAACGCCTTGACGCTGCAAACCTCAAGTGCACCAAGGTAGCCCAAGGTTTCGCACTCCATCCAGCGATATGCGAACTGGAAAAGTTGCTTTACTCGGATCGTGTTTGCTTGCATGCGATGCCGCTTGCCTTGTGGTGTCTTTCTAATGCGGTTCTGCAACGGGGCACCTATCAAGCGAGATTAGATAAGTCGAAGAGTAGAGAAAAAATCGACCTCGCCGTGGCGATGTGCGATGCGATTTCTATCAACTTGGTTAGACCCGCCGTCCTCGACAAGCCGTGCTATTTTTTCATATAGCCTAAGAAGGAAAGCCAAATGCCAGACAGGTTATTTTCCAACTGCCGCGAGTATGGCTGCGACCAACGGACTAACTCACGCTCGGGGTATTGCACGAGTCACGAGAAGAGCAACTCCCGTGTTGAACAGACTCGGGAGAGAGACAAATATCGCTCACAGCAACCGTATCGCAAGCTATACGCTTCGTCGTGGTGGCGTAAGTTGCGGGCACTCAAGCTGAGTAAAAATCCCGTGTGCCAAGGCCTACCCTTTGGCGAGCCTTGCCGTTCGTGGGCCACAGTCGTGCATCATCGTATCGACCACAAAGGCGACACGAAACTATTCTGTGACTTAGCAAACTTAGAAAGTCTCTGCACTGCGTGTCACGATGCACTTACTAAGCGGGATGCTTATTACAAGGAGCAATGATATGTCGATCGGAGTTTCTGTCGGTCCAGATTTAGCAGTTGTTGCAATCGTGGATGTGAACTTTCAAAATGCCTTTTACGCCAACGCTCGTCCTATTCGTGTGCAGTGTTTCTCTAAGCACGACCTTACTCCATTCTCGCCGTGTCCCTTCATTGATGACTGGCGACAGCACATCACAGTTTACGACGGCAAGTTACACTTGGTTCGTGCCATTCAGGACATTATGACCGAAGAAGGAGAAAGTTACTTCGCCTACGACGCACACGAAATGGAGACTGACGATAGCGGCGTGAGTGTTACGAAGGAGCAGTATGAATCTGTGTTTGACCGACTGTCTTTCGGCGAACTTATTGCAGTGGCTAAGAAAGACAGGAAGAGCAGTGCGGCAATGACGATGTATTTTGTCAGAAGTTTCGGCAACGACAAAGACAGACCAGAAATAATGAAGGCGATTCTTCTCGCTGTTGCTGGCGTCTATGTTCGACACGAGAACCAACAAGCCGAGTTAAGGAAAACAATATGAAAAGATACTGGCAAGATTTGTTAGTGTTTATAGGTAACGTCCAAAAATATGCGACGCCGAGTCGGTGGGATGTTCAAGGCGATAGCGTGCATTTTGATTGTGCATTCTGCCATCAGGAATGGTGGTGGGAGAAAGATAACCGCCGTCCCGTGCCGTGTTGCTGCCCAGACGCCAGACGGTTTGCACTATGCGATCTCTCCGACGAACAGTTAGCCAAGCCGCCCGCCCCGACAGTCGTAGAAGAAGCAGAGAAGCACGGCATTGAAGTTCTTACAGACCGAGATGATTGGTTCACCGTAATCCGCAGTCGTTAATCAAAACCAAAAATGAATCGCTGCAACATCAGCAGCAGAGGTGCGTATGGATCATTACCGATTCGCAGTGGCAGAAGATGGGACTCGCTACAGATTAGAACTGCGTGATGCCGTTGAGCCTGACCAGCCGATTGATGATTCTATCAACGGAAAGTTGGACAGGATTCTTGCATTGCTCGGGAAGTTTATTACGGTGGTGCCCGACGCCGGGGCGAGCAGCGACCCAGACGGCGTGAAGCCGACGAAGTTCTTGCATGTTCACGGGAGCGGTCCTGTCACAGCAACGACTGTGCCCGAACCTGACAGCGACGATGCCGTGCATGACCAGCAGTTCGGATTTGATGAAAAGAATCTGAATCCTGAGGTCGTGGCATACGTAAAAAAGCACCAACTGAATAAAGGAGTATCAAAGTGACCAGCAGCGAGCGTTATACGACTATGTGTCAAGAGTTGAGAAGTATCGTAGATGATGTCGGCGGAGTGTTACTCACGCTACCTGCCAGCCCCGCCGAAGTCTTCCGACTATCACTTCTCGCAGACCACTTGCGGGAAAAGATTTCAAACTACAAAAACGGCAAGCGCATTCTTGGGCGCGTGGAAACCCGAGGCGACGAATGGAAGGAAGACCTCGATAAGCGTGCAGACCAGATAGCAGAACAAAGGCGTCAATCAACCTTGGAGCAGATAGAAGAAGCCACTCGTGGAATGTCCATCGTAGAGAAGACATCCTATCTAAGTGCCCTGCCCCACAGTGACAGGCGACTGCGGTGAGGTTCGTATTAGGCGAACGATTCGGACGGTTGGATGTCCTCGCTAACAGGATTGCCGAACTCGGTGCAACTCCGTTCGGTGTCGCTCAGGCTATTTGCACGATGCTCTCAGCGATGGCAAGACATATTTCAATATTAGAATCAAACTTAAAAGGACAAATACAATGATAGAGATCAGAAATATTGCTGGCGACTTGTCAGCGACAGCCAAGAAAATATCGGGTGTGGTGATCCGATATAACACACGCTCGAAAAGTTACATCGCCTCGGGACTCAAGGAAAAGATTGACCCCGAAGCCTTCGTTCGATGTCTAGCAGGCAACCCCGACATTCGGTGCGACAATAATCATAATGAAGATCAGATATTAGGACGCACGAGTGCGGGAACGCTTCAGTTGCGCAACAGCAGAGATACCTTGGAGTTTTCTTGTGACTTGCCGAGGACTTCTTACGCAGCCGATCTCGCAGAGAACATCCGAAACGGGAACTGCCAGCAGATGTCCTTCGGCTTTAACTCGGATGATGATTCGTTTGGTTATGAGCCAGACGACGAGGATGACGAGGATTATGATACTGGTGAAGACCGCAAACAGGTAATGGTCCGCAGCGTCAACCGTGGAAAACTTTACAGCGTGAGCCCCGTAATCAGCGGTGCTTACGGTTCTGCAACGAGCCTTTATGCCCGCAGCACAGATGTCCCGCAAGAAGTTCGCTCAAGGGCACTTCGCTTTTTGAACCGCAGCAGTGACAAAGACGCTTGTGCTTGGATAGAAAACTACCTGTCTAATCGCATACCGTCCCACGGGCTCAGTTCGAAGGACGCTGTAAATGTAGCGAATGGAATCTTGAACTCATACGAGATTCGGGAAGATATGCGTCACGCCCGCAGCAACCAACTTATGAAAGAAGAAAGGATTCGCCGCACTAAGTAATAGAAATACAAACCAAAAGGAGTAACACAAATGAAAGAACAGCCACGCAAGAAAACTGCCCGAGAAATCATAGATGGTTTCGTCGGGTATGTGAAGCAACTCGTCGAGGATTTGGACGAATCAGGTTCATCACTCGACGAAATACTGGGAGGATTCGGCGGTCGCTATCCCGTTTTTAATAATCAGGTGATGCTAGCGGTCGCTAATCGACGTAACGCACGAGAGGCTACGCTATTGAAAGTAATCGCACCGCCCGTTGACATTATCAAACCCGAACCACAGGTGAAGCAAAGAGTGCCTCGACGCTTCTTCGCAACCCAGCCTTTGTAAAGTATCACCACTGTTTTAGAAACAAAAACCGCACTAAGGATTCACAATGATTGATACCAGAGCATTACTCACAGAACTTAATACACTTTCACAGAAGAACACTCGTTCTGAAAAAGACAGGAGTCGCGAGCGATTTCTACTCGCTGCACTTGCCCAGACCAAAAACAAGATGACCCCAGATATGTTAGCGAATGACAGTGAAGAAGAACGACGTGCCGTCAAGCAAATCTGGCGGACTTTCCTTTCGGGAAACGCTGGCGACCTTGACCATCGGATGAAAGAGTTGCGGTCAATAGATGTCGGCGGACTATTCGGCCGTCCTTCAGGAGCCACCTACACTGGCGGTGACCTCGCAGGAGGAACTACCAGCCCCAAGGCTGGCGGTGCCTTGACAGTTTCGCACACGAGTCGAGAGATTCTATACGGGATCGCTCAAGTTGACCCGCTGCTCGATCCAGATGTCGTAAACATCACTCGATCCGAAGTTGGATCGTTGCTCGTGCAGCCGACACTCGATCTAACACAGTTGACGGCGCACCAAGTCGGTGACAGCGTGCAGAACTTGCCCGTCTATTCAACGGCAACTCTACCAGCGGCGAACGCATATTTTCAGGCACCGTATAAGTATTGTGCGACGCCTATCCTATGCGCGTTCGAAATCGAGACGGATATGGGAGCGGACTTCCTGCTTGAGAAGGTGCTGAAGCCAGCATTTACCTATTCCTTGGCACACGGTGTTGGCCAAGTTCTTGCCGTTACTGGCACAGGGACAGGACAACCTGAGTCACTCGTTAACGGAATCGGTGAAAGCAGCTACGAAACCACAACTGGAAGCGGCGTCATCACGGCGGATGATATTGCGGCGATTTATTTTTCGCTCAACCGTGCATATCGTCGCAACCCCAAAACAGCATGGCTTATGAACGATGTTACCTACCAAGCCGTGCGCAAGGCTGCCGATACGAACGGTAGGCCGCTGATTAACCTGAAGGATGATAACGAGATGTTGATGGGTCGCCCCGTCTACATTTCGCCGTCATTGAGTGGTTATGCAGCGTCACCGTACGCAATGGGTCAGATTGTCTTCGGCGACCTCGATTATTTCGCCGTTGATATCGTTGGTGACATCGTTGTGCGCCGTAACTTGGAAACGATCTACGTCGAAAGTGGGCAGGCGTTGTATACCGCCTGGCTACGCGTGGATTCCCATGTTGCCGTTGCAGCCGAGTCTGTCTCGCCTATTATTCTCGCAACCGTGCGGTAAGACAAATTAACCGTGAGCGGAGGCACGTCAATCCTCCGCAACAATAAAACTGAACAGGAGCAATACAAAAATGTCGGGTAACACAAAAATTGGTAACACGAAATGGTTCAATGATCGCAAGGGGTACGGCTTCATTGAATCTGCGGGAAGTGACGATATATTCGTCCATTTTAGCAACGTAGAATCCGATGATGAATATAAAACGCTGCGCGAAGGTCAGGCGGTAGAATTTGAAATTATGGAAACTGACAAAGGTCCGCAGGCAATTCACGTAAAACCACTTGCAGCGTCGGTCTAAACTTAAAGCCTCTGATTCGGAAATCACTCCGCGTCAGAGGCTTTTTTATTGTTCGTCGATGAAAATGATTTGCTGCGGAAACGTGCGCGCCTCGGCAAGAAGTTCAGGTGTGCGATTGGCTGGCCTACTCAGCAAATGGAACACTGCCCAAGACCGCGCAAACTCGGGCGTCGGCGTGAAATTATTCTCGGGCGCATTCGGGATTGGATGTGGAAGTTGCACGGTCTTTAGTCTACTGCAATTCTTACATCACGCAATGGTGCTTCCATACTAGGTGAACTCAGACTTTCTTCTGTAATAGTAGACCGTGCAGATCACCCAAGCCAAGAGGCGCGTGACAGCAAATTTTGTGAAGTTTGGACGGAGCACAACACCCGACAAACAATCTAATAGGCAATACAGCAACGTAAGGTAGACCAGCTTGAGACCGAAACTGCGCTTCTTCAAAATTCCCAAACCCATTACAAATGCCGGTAGGCACAAAAGGATGCCTCGAATTACATCAAATTGGGAAATGGTCGCAACAGGATAGAAAGCAAGGTATACAAACCACGAAAACAGAATCGGAGCGGTCAACATTAAAGACCAGCCCTGAAATTTCCCCCACCGATAGGGAAGAGGTTCGGTTTTTGGCGCAGCACCAACCGTACCAATCACAAAAGGTCTTCGTCCCTAATAGTACGTGCGACACGTTCGAGAAACTTAGCCACGTGTTCGCCGTTGAAAACTTCTTCCTCTAGGCTGTCCTGTTGGATGGTCTTCACAATTTTTCCGCTATGGTTTTGTACGACTGCTCGCAACGCAGTCCATTGCGCGTGCGGAGCAAATACGGACACAATTAGAGAGTCTTTCCTTGCGACTTTGGGCTTCGCCGTTTTCTTTTTCATCGCTGGACCCTCATCGTTGACTGTCCCTGGATTTGTCACTACCCATTGCCGCTAGTCTTTGACAGCCACCCTCTTGTTTAGGTCTGTTAGAGACTATCAATAAAATCTCCTAAAAACTTGATGCTTTCCCACCGCACAGAGCTACGGCGTGTTTGAACGCCTTGGTAAAACGGTCAGCATATGGATAGGGGAGTGCAAACGTCAACGAATCAGAAGTGAATATTTGTGGCGTTGGAAGGAGATCCCTAACGTTTGAAATGAGTTTCGCGTTGTCCCTCGTCGTGGCGAAGAACATCACATAGGGTCCTATGGTGTCAGCGGGCTTGCCGTCTTTTGTTGGTTTGCCGGACTGAACCGTAGTCGGATCAATGTCCTTGAAATTGAACTTTTCAACCAGTTTGAAAGTTGGCTTCGTGATGACGCCATAGCTGAAATTTGCAAGCAGTCCGGTTTGATATTGAAAACTGACTTCACAAGATTTCGCATCCGGCAGCGTCACTTCACGTTTTTCAGTGGACCCATCTTTTAGGTTCATGTACAGACTTCCAGCGTCAGAATCAAGTGTGTTTTGCATCCACGCCAACGTATCCTTCAGACTGACGCTGTCCTGAGCGACTGTAGAAGATGCTGGTGTGCCAATGAAGAGGAGTAGTAGCAAGCTGACCGGAGGCTTCATTTTAGCGTCCTCCCGCCTGGACTCTTCTTTCGTATATTTCTTTCATATTGTCCCTGTTTAACACAGGCATCCATGAGCAGAGTTCACTTCGGCCTATTAGTTGTTAACGGCTTCGACAACCTCTCGGTGTCACCTATGACGCAATTGCTAAAATCCATTCACTAGGATTTGGGGGGAAGCAAGTATGAGCACGAATGAGACGGTTTATGCCCAGGATTGCGAGTTTGTTCGATACCAAGATGGTCTAATGTGGAGCAGATTTCAGACGATGGCTGCAATAGAGGCTGCGATTTTGTATGGTCAATACGAGGCTCGATCCTTAGTAGGCTTGGACAAATTAGTGCTGTTGAGTATCGGCGCTGTCCTTGTGTTTTTGTGTTGTCTACTAGCATTCATAAATCGCAGAGTTTCACTGAAGCACCTTGAGCGTGTTAAGGACTTCGAGAAAGGTGTGCACATTGAACCTTTCAATAGCCAGAAATGGGCTGGCGCATTCTTGTGGACGGTCGCAGTTGTTCTGAACGGCTGCAATATTTGGATTATTGCGAGGTTGCTTTGTATCCGACCCTAACAAACCCAAGGCTCCGCGAATTAGGCGCGGTAAAGGTAGAGACAAAGAGGTGGAATCATGGCGCTGTGCAAGTGGGAAGGTGGGGCTTGTGAAAGAGAAACGGATGACAAATCAGGTCTATGCAGTTTGCACCGTCGAGACCTTGTTAAGGGCACAACTGTTGACGTGACCACAGCCAAAACAAAGGCATTCTATTTCGTGGCGGGTGCGCTGCTCGCTGTTTTTGCTCTGTATCCGCTGCTGAAGGACAGGACTAGGGAGCAGACATTCGGGTTGATGTTGCTTCCAGAAGACGTGAAAGCCACGTGCGGCCAGCCCCAAGTTGACGCGCCGTACAAACTCACTTATGCATACGGGGACCAGACGATTGAATTGCGATTCATGGCCGTGAATCACAGAATGTTTCTCAACTACATCCAGTGGAACTCCGGTACGGGCAGCGGGAATATTCGTCGGGTGACCGCAGATTCAATCAGCAATTTTGTGAAGAGCGGCTCGCTACCGCCTTGTCTGGAACAGACCGTACATTAGCATTCACAGAAAAGCTGAATGAACATTCAAATCGAATCTATGTGGTTGCCCCTTTTAGTGGCAGTAGCCCATACCTATCTATCATGGGCAACGTGAATATTGCCGCGCCATGATTCAGGAGATTCACCGTCTCCGATATGCTGCCCTTTCTTTTGTGGACGCTGTGGGGTGGGCACAGAAATATCCTGACTCTCAAGAATATGCCGATAAAGCGCGACAAGCGTTTCTGGAATTGGGGAAGATGATGTATACCACCGAAGTGCCCAACTCCTTGCGTAAATTGTGTATTGCCTTTATGAAAGCGGCTTCATCTGAGTCTTATGACTATTCGGTGATACCACCAAAGCTAGCGCCTTGGCCTCTGAGCGAAATAAAAAAAATCTCGCACCAATTGACCAAAAGGCGGTAGATACACTTCAACACCTACGACACTGGTGGGTTATTGCACCACGATAGCTCATCCCCACGCCACCGCACTTCGGGAGTGTGGAGCCAAGTGTGTAATTCCCTTTTATTTTATTCAGTAGTCGGGCAGCCAAACTCTCACTATAGCTCTCACCAAACGCCTCAAAAACAGACTAAAAACCACTAACCAATCCTAACGTAAATGCATTTCGAATCAGTGAAACACGAGGTTTGAAAAGAATCCTGAAGCTAGCGCGTCTGCCAGTTCCGCCACTTGGGCACAACATGCGGAAAATCGAAGCTTTTTCATTCTGACGCGCGACTCATGGAATGTCAACGCGACGTGCTCGTCGGCCACAATCAGTGCGACTCTTCCGCGTGTCACCCACGGTTAGAAAAGGGAATACAAAAAAGCCGCCGCTCAACCCCTAGTCTCGCCAGCTCTTCCTCCTTCACGCATGGCACGCAGCAGATCACATCGCGAACTCCCTGACTACGTGAAATGAATGAACTTGACGCTTAAGGCAAGCGCGAATAGAGTGTGCAAAATTTCCAGCGGGCCAAGGAGGCTGAATGGCGTCAATCTCCCCGAGAGTGGAGAGGCGTCGCGCGAGCCGCGTCCTGATCCGCATTCCGATTAGGGTCTTCAGCAATGATCTCGCGGGACAACCGATACACGCGTCGGCTGAAGCGGTAGCAGTCAGCCGGTTTGGCGCCCTACTCAGAGCTCCGCTTGATCCGGCACTCGGCACAATCCTTGAAATCCTCAACGGCCTCAACGAGCAAGTGAAGGAATTCCGCGTCATACGGGTCGTAAAAACCGCGCAGGATGGCCTGTTCGAATTGGGAGTTGAGATGATTCAGCCCGCCGCGGCCTTCTGGGGTATCCATTTCCCAACAGAGGCGTCTCCAACGGACGCCTAGCGCCGCTCACATGCTATAATTTAGGGGACTCGGGGCTCGTTGGGACCGTCCCCATTTCTCTTGCACGACCGAAACCCAACGAGCGTGGAGGGAGTACTCATGGAACCGGGAACTTTGCACTCCGGCTTGGTCTATGTGATGGCGACATGGGCGGCAGTGACCGTCGTGCTGATCCTTCTCCTGATTTACCGCGGTCAACTTGCCAATCGCGAAGGCGACCAGATTTTCCTGGCAAGAGGGGAAGACAACATGGCGGCCGAGCAACGCACAATCGTTGCACGAATTGACGCGCTCGCGCGGCCCATTAAGGTGCTTTACGTCGTGTCAGGAGTGTTGCTGGTTGCGGTTGTCGCAGTCTGGCTTCAGAGCAGTTGGGCTCAACGCTGAGACCCTCCCGG
Organism: uncultured Acidobacteriota bacterium; assembly: GCA_963803835.1. Classification (GTDB taxonomy): domain Bacteria; phylum Acidobacteriota; class Terriglobia; order Acidiferrales; family UBA7541; genus Palsa-147. Next base: position 270,927 of record CAWDOI010000015.1, read on the forward strand.
GTCTCGCATCTTTGGCACACGGAAAGACACTCGCGGATTTTTTGCGCCTAAAGGGTGCGCTCGCACCGGCTGCTTCCGCGGCGCCAGTGACCTCAGTTCGAGGGCTTTGCCGGCGGCGTGCCGGAATTCTGTGGAGAAACAGCGGGAACCGCCGGAGCCATGTCGCAAATTTGTGAAGTGTGATTGTGGACGATCAGCCACTTATCGCCAGTCTTCGCGAACACGAGCGTGGTCTGGCCGTGAGCGACCATAGCTCGGCCGTCCACTGTGGCGTCGAACTCCCATTGGTACGTGGCCCACGCAAAATCTGAACGAAAGAAAATATTCGTGTTTCTTCGAATCAACTGAAGCGTCTGGATTCGCGCCCGCTGCTTCTCGTAAGACGCCACATAATTCTGCCAGCCGATGATGGGCGGTTCGTACGCCCCGCTCGTGAACGTCGCATCGTCAGCGTAATATTTGTGCATCGTCTCGACCTGCCCGACTTGCCACGCGCCGAGCATTTCGCCGATTTCGGTGTCTAACTGATCTGGCGTTGGCAGCGGAGGCGGCGGAGTTGTGTCTACTGGTGGAGGCGGCTGCTTTTTGTTCTTTTGCGGACTATAGGCCCCGTGCGCCATCGGCGCGAACAGAATTGATAGCGCGAGTATCGCGAGCCAAAAATTTCGCGCACCGGTTGTACTTTGTCTCATTCTTCCTCTTCCCCCTCGAACGTCCGCGAGAATAACACGATTTGCGGAGGTGTGTAGACGGGCGATCACGCGAGGTTGCGCGCGATACGAAAACTGTAGTCGGCGTACTGGAATTCTGGAGGAATGCTCGATCGCGCGGCACAACGCGACACCTTCGTATAGTGCCGCCACGATCCACCGCGCGACGCCCGGCGCTTGCCTTCGACCGGCCCTTGCGGATTTTGCTCCGGCGAAATTGAGTAATAATCCGCGGCATACCAATCCGCACACCACTCGTGGACATTGTCGCCGATATCGTAGAGTCCATATGCGCTCGGCGCGTATTGCCCGACGCGTTCGGGCCCATTCTTCCAGCGCGACGCGTAATTCGGAAGCAATTCGGGCGATTCATCACCCCACGGATAAGATTTTCCTTCGACGCCGCCACGCGCGGCGCGCTCCCATTCAGCTTCAGTCGGTAGGCGATAACTCTTTTGAGTGATGCGCGTGAGCCACTCGCAATAATTCACGGCGTCGAACCAACTTGGCGCCGCGACTGGTTGTTCGGGATGATTGAAGTTGGCGTCGTCCCAATGTTGCGGCTTGCGATGGCCGGTCGCGGCAAGGAAATGCGCGTACTCGGCATTCGTCAATTGGTGAGCCGCAAGTTCGAACACGTCAATCCACACCCGATGCACGGGCCTCTCATTATCCTGCCCGGCATCGCTCCCCATCAGAAACCAGCCTTCGGGAATCCGAACCATGCGCGGCTCGTGAAATTCGCGTGACGGAAAATCAGGTAGCTCGATCGGCGATGCCATCGGGAATTTTTCCGCCGCTGCGCGCTCTACGCCCTTAATTCATGGCCGTCGCGTTTGTATTGGCCTTCGACTGGCTGATGAGGTTTACGAAGAGCCGGTACGCGCCGGGCACTCCCGCCGGCAATTCACGGAAGAACGATAAGCCGGTGTAAATGTACGTTCCTTTTCCAAATCTTGCTTCGATGAGAGCCCCGTTGTCCTCGCTCTCGCCCGGATCTGTCAGGCCAAGAACCGGCTGATAGTGGGCATCAAAAGTACCGAGGTAATAAAGCCCGCGCTCCTGGATCCAGCCCTTGAAATCATCCTGTGTAATCTTATTCGGAAAATTCAGGATTGCGCTCTTCGGCGCGAGAAAATTCACCGGCGAATTTGCATCGGTTGTCCGCGCCGTGGAATCCGGCATTTTCGCGGGATAAGGGGCCGGAAGATATTTGTTCCAGGCAAAGTCGCGCTGGTATTGGACGACGAGCGTCCCGCCCTTGTTTACATAGTCGAGCAGCCGCGGATTCGAGCGCGGCAAGTCGTGCCTCAATTCGTATGCGCGAATGCCGACAACAATCGCGTCGTAGCGGCCAAGATCGCCAAAGGCCAGATCAACTTCGTTGAGGAGATGCAGGTCGATTCCGAGTTGCCGCAACGATTCAGGGATCACGTCGTTTTCCGCAGCGATGTAGCCGACGCGAAGATTCGGCGGCACGGCAAGATTGAGCACGTGGACCGTTGCTTCAGGCGGCTCGCTCCACGAACGCGTCGGAAGCGAGGGAAGCGGTTCGAGCGATTCGCTGAATGATTCGTCGCCGATTTTTCCGAACGCTCTGAGTGCGTAAGCGCCGGGGGCAGGCTTTGCCGGAGGCGTTACCGTAAATCGAATCAGTTGGTCGCCCGGTTCAGAAAAATCGATCGGCGCAACTGGCGCGACGCTCCAACCTGCAGGCGCGTTGAGCGAAAGCGCGACCTTTGCCGCCGAAGTCGCGTGGTATCGCACGCGCGCGAGCAGCTCAATCGGTTCGCCCGCGCGAGATTCCGGTTGCATCACTTGCTTCGGCTCAATTGTGAGCGTGACGGCGGGAACGAGCGTTAGCGGAAATGTATCCACGCTCGTGGAGGTAGGACGTATGGAAACAACCGGCTTCTCGGTCGTGAATGTATAGCCACCGACCGTAGCGCTCGTCCGTGCGACCACCAGTGGCGGCGGATAGGGAAGGATGTAATCCAGCGCGGACGCCGACTTGACAGCGTGACGTGGGACCGCGACGTTGAACGAAGCCGCGAAATGCTTGCCTTCTCCTTCCGGCACCGGGGAGTCGCCGACGCTCCATCCATCCGGCACGACGAGAGTCGTGTCATTCACGGTGATCCCGACGTTTTCGCGAAGCGTCCAGCGAGTGTCCACCTTGAATGTTTCGCCTGCTACAAGTTCGTCGCGATTGGCGCGTGCGTCGATATGCAGCGCGGCGACATTCGCAAGCGCGCGATCGATTCGCTGGCGCACTCTCGAAAGTTCCCAAAGCAAATCGCTCTTGCCTTCGCTGGACGAAGCCTTGACTGAATCTTCAAGACTGGCGATGCCGGTCCCCGCCGCCGCCAGATATTTTGCGGCAACAGTCCAATCCAGATGGAGCGCGGCCTCTTCCGCAGCAGTCAGCGACTCGTCCACGTTCGCGAGACGTTGCCCATCGGCCGCTCCCGGCTGCACCAGCGAGAGAAGAGTCTTTGAGAGGTCTTCTGGCCCGACATGCTGGTCGGCAGCTTTCGGATCGCCGACCACCAAATAGAGAGGCCAGCGAAGGAACGGGGAATTGACAAACATCGTCACGCCCTGCGACCGATGAAAGACAAGGCTCTCGCGCCCAAACTCGTTGTAACTCTTCCCCCAAAGCGCGGAAATTTGCTCGACGGGAACGCGGAATCCGGATTCCTGCACGGTGCGACGATCTTCCAACAACAGCTGAACTTTCCATGGCGCGAGGCCTTCTCTGATTTGATCGGGGAATGCGTTTGGATCGGCAGCAGCCGTTACTGCCCGCGGCGTGAGGATTCCACTCGCTTGATGCTGGCCATGTCCCGTATGCACGCCGCCCCAACCGTTGATGACAACGTTCGGTCGAAACATTCGAAGCACTCGAACCATATCCTCGAGCGGTACTTCGCCCCAGATTTTCATGGTTTGATCGGCGCTCTTCGAATATCCGGTGTCCATCGCGCGCGTGAAGAATTGCTCGACGCCGTTGTTGTTGCTGGCCGCCAGCAACTCGGAAGTCCGAAGTATCCCGAGGCGTTCGCCCTGCTCGGGTCCAATCGCGTTTTGGCCGCCCTGTCCGCGCGTCAGCGTCAGCAGACCTACATCGGCGTCAAGACCATGCGAGAGATAGCTGAGTAGACCTGAGGCTTCGTCGTCTGGGTGCGCGGTGATAAATAGAATTCGAGTGACCACACGCGCCTTGTCGATGGATTCGACGGACTCGGGAAGAGATTGAGCGCGGAGCGAATTCCCTGCGGGCAAAAGAAGCGTGAGCGCCATCAACACAAATAGGCATAGCTTGTTCTTCAGATAATTGAATTGCCTCACGCAGAGGCCTCCTCGAACGGCCATTGTTTCAGTGCTCTTGCCCGCCCTAGATAGATGAGCGATCCGAGCGCCACAAATATCAGGGCTGCAACCATGAGCCGCCCGCCGGTCGATACGAAAATCGCTGCCCATCCCAAAATGGCGATAACAACGGGGACTGGGTAGAACCACATTCTAAAAGGGAATCGCTCACGCGGCCAGCGCCGCCTCAACAAACCGAGGCCCACGGATTGGCCGATAAATTGGATGAGGCACCGCATCGCGAGGATGGCGCTAATTACGAAACTCAGCCGGAAAAAAAGGCTGAAGACGAAGGCTGCCGCGCCGAGCGCCAGCAGCGACACATGCGGAAATCGTTTTACGGGATGCACTCGCGCAAATACTGAGAAGAAATTGCCGTCGATTGCCGCGGCATAAGGGACCCGTGAATAGCCAAGTGTCGCGGAGAATAACGAGCCGAACGCGATGAAGAGGATTAAGCCGGTGGCAAACGCAGCCCAGTTCGCGCCGTAAGTTCTTTCCACGAACGTGCTCACGATGAACGATGAATGCTGCGCTTCCTGCCACGGCACGACGCCGAGGATGCTTGTCTGCATGGCAAGGTAAAGCACGGCGATCCCAAAAATAGAGATGAAAATCGCGCGCGGAATATTCTTTTGTGGCTCGCGAACTTCTCCTCCCAATGTGGCCACGTTGTAGTAGCCAAGATAAGTGTAGATCGTCTGCACCGTGGCGTGGCCCAACCCTGCAAAGAATATCCACGAGAAATTCCACGCGCCCACCGGAAACGTAAACGCTCGATGAATGTCAAAATGCGTTGCTCCACCCCAGATGAGCCACGCCATCGTTCCAACAACTCCCACCCAAATCGCCATCGAGATTTTTCCCACTGCCGCGATCCGGCGGTACAGAAGGAATACGACGAGCACGACGACCGTGCCGGCCGCGGCCTTCTGCTGAATCCAATTGAGCCGATGAAGATACGTCACATACTGCGCGAAGCCGATTGCCGCCGACGCCATCACGAGCGGCGCCTGGATCATCGTTTGCCAGATCAGCAGAAACGACATGAAGCGCCCCCATCGGCCCGGTCCATAAGCTTCGCGCAAATAAACGTAGCTGCCGCCCGCCTCAGGCATCGCAGCTCCGAGTTCGGCCCAGACGCACGCGTCGAAAAAGGAAAGTAAGGCGCCCGCCATCCACGCGAGCAAACATTGCGGTCCCGGCATGGCCTGAATCACGAACGGAATTACGATGAACGGCCCGATGCCGACCATGTCAATCATGTTGAGCGCGGTGGCTTCCTTTAGTCCCAGTCCGCGTTCGAGTTTTTCCGGAGAGTTCATGGCTGAGTTCATCACCAAGTCGCGCGCGGACGGCCGCGAGGACGGAAAGGGTAGCAAAGAATTACATTTTGCCCCGGCGAAATCTTCCTGCGAACTGAGCTACGATGAGCGGGTCAGTTTTGAATTTGCGAGTGAAGAACCTTTAGATAGAGTCGCTGCGCCATCAAAATGCATGACCCTTCTCGAAAATCGCTGCGAACGGCCTTCAATGTGACCAAGCATTTCATGACAATGCAATTCACATTAATCATCGGCCTCTGCGCAATCGCGTCGGCGCCGGCTGCTCTCGCGGACAATCCAAAGCTTTCCGCTGAGGCCCAACAAGGCATCGAGAAAATGTACGCCGGAGATCCCGATGGCGCGATCGCGATCTTCCGCGAAGTGCAGGCATCCTCTACTGAAAACCCAATCGGATTCTTGCTCGAGGGCGAGGCGCGCTGGTGGAAGATCTATTGCGCGAGTCTCGACGTCAAATGGGGATTCGTGGACGCCTTCAAGAGGCCCAAGCAACCGGGCGACGACGAATATCTCGCGTTGGCCGACAAGGTGATCGCCTTGGCCTCCGCGCAATATGCCAAAAACGACTCGGCGGAGATGCGGTTTTACGCCGGACTTGGCGGCGCGCTCAAGGCGCGTTACTACGGCCTGCAGGGCGATCATATCGCGGCGGCTCGCGCCGGTGTCCGCGCGCGACAGGAATTTCTCCGCGCCAAACAACTCGACCCGCAAATGACCGATGCCGACATGGGCCTCGGCCTCTACAATTATTTCGTGGACACCCTTTCAGCTGCGGCGAAGGTAGTTCGATTTTTCATGGGGCTTCCCGGTGGGGACAAACAGGAAGGAATTCGCCAACTCGAATCCGCGATGAACGCCGGAGGAATTACTGCCGTCGAAGCGAGATTTTATCTGGCGCGGAATTTGCGGACCTACGACCAGCAGTACTCCCGCGCCCAAGCAATCATCGAGCCTCTCGCGCAGCGCTACCCGCGGAATCCAATCTTTGTGTTGCTTCTGGCGAATCTGAACGCCGAACTTGGACGGCGCGAAGAGGCGATCGCGGGTTTCCGTGCCGCTGGCAACATCCCAATCGCTGATCCCGTTGCCAGCAGTCGCGTCCGACAGGTTGCGAAAATCTCTCTCGCCGCACTCCAATAGAAACCGCCCCGGGTGAGCTGGAGTTCTCCGGACGTCCCAGCCTCCCAAATTTGCCCAAAAAATGGATTGTCTTGCGGAATGCGCGCGTCAGCTGCGCGCAGCTTCTTCTTGCTCGAAAGCGTGATACGAGGAACGAACGAGCGGGCCAGCTTCAACGTGCTTGAGTCCCATTTGCTCGCCGAGATATTTGTATTCCGCGAATTCGTCGGGATGGACGTATCGCTCGATCGGAAGATGCTCGGGTGTGGGTTGCATGTACTGCCCGAGCGTGAGAATGTGCGTTCCCTGAGCGGCAATTTCCTGCATCGCGCTCAAGATTTCATCGCGAGTCTCTCCGAGGCCCAGCATCATTCCCGTCTTCGTCGGCATCGCCGGCGCCATCTCTCGCGCGCGGCGAAGCAGTTCGAGTGAGCGCTCGTACACGGCGCCTTTGCGCACGCGCCGATACAATCGCGGGACCGTCTCCATGTTGTGGTTCAACACATCCGGCCGCGCGGCGATCACTGTTTCGAGAGCCGGCCAGTCTCCGCGAAAATCAGGGATTAGAACTTCCACGCGGCAATCGGGAACGCGGCGACGAATCTCGGAAATTGTGGCCGCGAAAATCGCCGCGCCTCCATCCGGCTGATCGTCACGGTTCACTGACGTGACTACCGCATATCGCAATCCCATTCGCTCAACGGCTTCCGCGACGCGCTCGGGTTCATCTTCCGCCGGAGGCCCGGCTGGCTTTCCCGATGGCACCGCGCAAAATCCGCACGCCCTCGTGCATACGTCGCCAAGAATCATGAACGTGGCAGTCCTGTGTTCCCAGCATTCGCCCATATTCGGGCAACGCGCGCTCTCGCACACCGTGTGCAAATCGAGCGTGCGCATGATGCGCTTCAGATCCTGGTAATTCGGCCCGCCGAAGAATCGCACGCGCAACCACGAAGGGCGCGGGTGCGCCGATGGTGGAGGAACAACCGCCTGCGTGCCAGGCAAGATATTGAACGGAGACGCCATACTCTCTTCGAAACCTCTCGCTCGAAGCGACCATTCTACGCGTGACTTGAGTTTCTCTACAAGTTGCCCGTGACTCCGAGATATCCACAGCGGTGGATTCAGCGTGCGCAAGGTACTACTACGTCGGACAAACGCCACATCAATACACGGCAAAGTGTTGTATGTTTGCTACAGTAGCGGGTATCGCGCTCTAGATGTGCCTTCTAAACCGATGAAAATAAATGGATAATATAGGTCGGCGGCGGAAGCAGAAGTGCACCGATTTATAGGTCTCCACGATGGCTTTCCAATACACAATTGCCCATTCGGTAGAAACTGAAGGGATCGGACTGCATACCGCGGTTCGATCGCGCCTGAGGCTCGCTCCGGCGCCTCCGGATACCGGCATAGTATTTCGACGCACGGATCTGGATGGATTCGCGCTTGAGGCGCACGTTCGAAACGTCGCCCGCGTGAGCTATGCGACGAGCCTGATGAAGCAAGGAGTCCTGCTTTCGACTACCGAGCACATCCTCGCGGCGCTCTACGCATGCGGCGTGGACAACGTTTTCGTCGAGATCGATGCGCTCGAGTTGCCGATTCTCGACGGCTCCGCGCAGCCATTCGTAAAAATGCTCGAACGCGCGGGATTGCGGCGTCAAAGGCGGCGGCGAACTTATTTGCGAGTGATCAAACCTCTCGAAGTCTCCGACGGCGATCGAAGGATAGGGATCTACCCCGGCGAGAGTTTCCGAGTGCGATGTTACGTGGACTACGCGCATCCGAAAGTTGGCCGCCAGGAAGTCGAAATTGACGTGAATCGCGCTAGTTTTAGCAAGGAGCTTGCGACCGCCCGGACATTCGGCTTCATGAGTGACTTCGAAGGCCTCCGCGCGATGGGCTTGATTCGCGGCGGCACACTTGAGAATGCGATTGTGCTATCCGAGAACGATATCCTCAACGGTCCCGTCCGTTTTCCGGATGAGTTCGTTCGCCATAAAGCGCTCGATCTGATCGGTGATCTTGCGCTGATCGGCAAGCCGCTCAAGGCTACCGTCGTAGCGCACAAGGCGGGCCACGCATTGCATACGCAACTCGTCACGCGGTTGCTCGCTGACCGTTCACTCTGGGAAGAAACGGCGATGGATTACCAGCCCGAAAAAATAGCTTCGCGCCCGCTTGTCCCTGCTCCTGTTCCAGCCGCAGATTGAACCCGTCGCACATCCCACGCCAGGTTTACTGAACGTTTCTCGCAGGTAACTTCCGCGCTAGAATGTCGCTCCTATGCCAAACCTTCTTGAAGGGAAGACAGCGCTCGTTCTAGGAGTCGCGAATAAGTGGAGCCTGGCGTACGCCATCGCTCAGGCTTACCGGCGTGAAGGCGCGAAGCTCGTGCTCACCTATCAGGCCGAACGCATCAAGTTGACTGTCGAAGAACTTGGACAGTCGCTTGCCGCTGACAAAATTTTTCAGTGCGACGTGACGAAGGAAGAAGAACTCGAGCGGTTGACATCGGAATTGCGCAACGACGGCGGGCTCGACACCGTGTTGCACAGCATTGCGTTTGCAAATCGCGAAGATTTGGATCGCCCATTCGTCGAAACTTCGCGTGCGGGATATCTTCTTGCCCAAGAGGTCAGCGCCTACTCACTAGTCGCTGTTGCGCGTGCGACCGCGCCGCTCATGACGTCCGGGGGATCGCTCCTCACGCTCACATATCTCGGCTCGCAACGCGTCGTCCCGAATTACAACGTGATGGGGGTTGCTAAAGCCGCGCTAGAAGCTACGGTTCGCTACCTTGCCAGCGATCTCGGCCCGAAAAAAATTCGTGTGAATGCAATTTCCGCGGGGCCGGTAAAAACGGCTTCGGCACGTGCGATCAAGGATTTTTCGGTGATTCTCGACGTTGTCACTCAGCGCGCGCCGCTGCGGCGCAACACGGATCCCGCGGAAGTCGGCGATGCCGCAGTCTTTCTCGCAAGCGATCTTTCCCGCGGCGTTACAGGAAATATTCTCTACGTGGATTCCGGCTTTCAGATCATGGGTTTGTAGGCAACCGCGTTTAATTGATCGGCGGGCTATCGCCGCTCGCCGGGCTCCGGTTTTCCATCCGTATGACGCCCGACTGATCCACAAAGAAGTGCCGCATGCCCGTGGTCCCTTCGGTCACGGGATCTGCGTGAATTTCAAAATGATCTAGTACGCCGTCGGAACGCGTGCTCAACGACTCATAAGTGAAAACGTATCCACTCTTTGTGCCAGACGCCAGCCTGGAGTCAATCAGATTCGCGGAAGCTGCCGACTCAGCGGCCCGGCCGGGAGATGGTCCGAGAGATGAAAGCGTTGGAGGAAACCCTTGGTTGTAAGTAGACGTGTACGTAATGCATCCAGTCGAGATGACTCGTAGAGAGCCGACTGCACTCGCCTCATTCGCCGCCATTCGCGCACGCAGAAGATTGGGGATGGCAATCGCGGCAATGATCAGGATAAACGGTATGAACGCGATGCCGGCGTAGCCCAAAATCAGCCCGGCGAGCGCAGTGCCCGCGCCTTTCAGTCGTCCCGCGCTCTTAGAAATCTCCGAACGCGAGACGTGCCCCAACACTACCGCAACGAGGGCCGCCGGAAAAATGAAGAACAAGCAGCCAAAGACGAGGCTCGCGATGGCCATGCCGCTGTTCTTCGGTTGGACCGGGAGCAGCGAGGCTGAACCGAACGACAAGCCGGTGCCGCAACTCTCACAGAATTGAGCTGTGCCGGGATTCTGCCTGCCGCATTGAGGACACTGTCGCATCGATTTCTCCGGGGATATAGCTCAGCTATTGCCCGCATATTAACCCCCTGGCTCTTTTCCGCAAAGAAATTTGGGCGTGTCTGTTCCTCTCCAAGACGCAACTGGTGTAGCAATCTTCTGATTGCTCTCGATTGCCAAATGCAATCGGCGAAGCGACAATAGGCGATTCATGGCCGCCAAAGACACAGTTGTCATCGTTCTCGCTGCCGGCAAAGGCACGCGGCTGCGATCTGACGTTGCCAAGGTCTTGCACCGCGTGGGCGGCCGCTCGCTCGTCGAGCACGTCGTCCGCGCGTGCCAGCCATTAAAGGCTGCCGAAACCATCGCGGTCGTGGGATTTCAGGCGGACGCGGTTACCGCAGCGGTGACGCCGCTCGGCGCAAAGACGATTGTCCAAAATCCGCAGCGCGGCACGGGGCATGCGGTCCAGTCCGCGCGGCGCGCGATTCGCCGAAGCGCAAAATTTGCCGTGGTTGTTCCGGGCGACGCGCCGCTCCTGCGAACGGAAACTCTTTCCGCGCTGATCAACGCGCATCGCTCGGGAGGCGCCGCTGCAACGATCCTCTCCGCGCAATTACCCGACCCGACGGGATACGGTCGCGTCATTCGCAAGAACGACGGCACAGTTGCTGCCGTGATCGAAGAGGGCGCCGCATCGCCCGAGCAGCGCGCGATCACGGAAGTCAACTCCAGCATTTATTGCTTCACGCTCGACAAGCTATGGCCGTGTCTCGCGGCACTTCGGCCCAACAACGTCCACAAAGAACTCTATCTCACCGACGCAATTGCGCTGTTGAACGAACGGCGCGAACGCGTCCTCGCCTCAATTGCGCCTGACTCGAACGAAATCCTTGGATGCAATACGCGCGCGAGCCTCGCCGATGCGGATCGCATTTTCCGGCAACGAAAAGCCGCTGAAATAATGGACTCCGGAGTCACGATCTATTTTCCGGAGTCGGTCGTGGTTGACGCGGGCGTCGTGGTGGGACGCGACACCGTGATCGAACCCGGAGTTCAACTGCTCGGCAACACGAAGATCGGCGAGCGCTGCACGATTCGCACCGGAAGCATCATCACGGATTCGCGGATCGCGGACGACGTGTTCGTCGAGGCATACTGCATCGTCACGGAAAGCAAGCTCGCGATACACACGCACATCGGTCCATTTGCACGCTTGCGGCCCGGAGCTGATTTGCGCGAAGGTGCGCGCGTCGGAAATTTCGTCGAGGTGAAGAAGAGCATCTTGCACGAAGGGGCGAAGGCGCCGCATCTCACTTACTTGGGCGACGCTACGATCGGCGCCGGAGCGAACATCGGCGCGGGCACGATCACTTGCAATTACGACGGCGTGCACAAGAATCAGACGATGATCGGCAAACGCGTTTTCATCGGAAGCGACTCCGCGCTTGTCGCGCCGGTCCGCATCGGCGATGGCGCGTACGTAGCGGCTGGCTCGACGATCACTGAGAATGTCCCAGCGGATGCGTTGGCCATTGCTCGCGGACGCCAAATCAACAAGCCGGGCTGGGCTGCCGCACGCCGCGCCGTCATGGCGAAAGAACTGAAGGGTCTCCACAAGCCAAAGTCGCACAAGAAATCAAAATCCGGGCGTGCCCGCACTCGCCGCAAGCCTTCGCGCCGCCGCTAGCTCCTGTTGTACCGCTGGCGTCCCGCCGGCTCCTCGCCTTGAATCAGGGCAAACCACATCAGTCCACTCCCAAACACTCGAGCCAGCACAACGCGGATTCTCGAACCTGCTTTAGTCTCCAACTCGACCTTCCAGCGAACTGCGACCGGTGTGCTAAAATGCACGCGGGAGATCCCCAAGGATGAAATTTGGCGTCGTCGTCTTTCCGGGCTCGAATTGCGATCATGATGCCTTCAGCGCAATTCGCGACGTTCTGGGCCAACCGGTCGAATATCTTTGGCACCGGGATGAGAATCTGGCGGGCTGCGATGCGATTATTCTTCCGGGCGGATTCGCGTTCGGCGATTACCTGCGCACCGGCGCCATCGCCCGGTTTTCTCCCGTCATGAAGTCCGTTGCAAAATTTGCGCGCTCGGGCGGCCTCGTCCTTGGAATTTGCAACGGCTTCCAGATTCTGTGCGAAGCAGGGCTGCTACCGGGCGCGATGACGCGTAATCGCGGCCTCCGATTTCTCTGCCGTCAAGTTCACATCCGAGTGGAGAGTACAGATACACCATTCACAAGCGCCGGGCATCGCGGCCAAATTCTGGAAGTTCCGATCGCGCACATGGAAGGGAACTATTTCTGCGACGAAACGATGCTCAACGAACTCGATCGGGAAAATCGAATCATCTTTCGCTACACGACATCCGATGGCCGGAACGACGCCGCGGGAAATCCAAACGGCTCGCTTGCGAACATCGCGGGAATTTGCAATCGCGAGCGCAACGTGCTCGGCTTGATGCCGCATCCGGAGCGAGCAGTCGAAGAGCAACTTGGCTCAGCCGACGGTCTCGTAATTTTTCGCTCGATGGTGGATAGCTTCGTACGGCGCGTCGCCCTGCCCGCATAGATGCAGTTTTGACGCGCGCGATAATTTTGAAATTCACTAACCACAGCGACTCTTTTACCGCCTCAGAAATTCTCAAGGGCATTTTGAATGCTTGAAACGGAAAACAGAGTCACTCGGGAAATCGCCGCCGAACACGGCCTCACCGCCGACGAATACTCGCGCGTCCTCGAGATTCTCGGGCGCGAACCGAGCATTACGGAGCTCGGAATTTTCTCGGTAATGTGGAGCGAGCACTGCTCGTATAAATCGAGCAAGGTCCATTTGAAGCGCCTCCCGACACGCGGGCCGCACGTGCTGCAGGGCCCTGGCGAAAATGCGGGCGTCGTGGACATCGGCGACGGCCTCTGCGCGGTTTTCAAAATCGAGTCGCACAATCATCCGAGTTTCGTCGAGCCGTTTCAGGGCGCGGCCACGGGCGTTGGCGGAATTCTGCGCGACATTTTTACGATGGGCGCATTCCCGATCGCGGTTCTCGATTCGCTGCGCTTCGGGCCCATCACGAGCGATCCCAGTGCCTCGGCTCCCCTTGGAGCCACAACAGAAGAAATCGCGCGCAATCGGCGCGTCTTCGACGGCGTGGTTCGCGGAATCGGCTTTTATGGAAACTGCTTCGGCGTTCCGACGGTGGGCGGAGAAGTCCAATTCGAATCCTGCTATTCGAATAATCCGCTGGTGAATGCACTCGCGCTCGGCATAGCGAAAAAAGAGAATCTTTTTTTCGCGCGCGCGCGAGGCGCCGGGAATCCCGTAATCTACGTCGGCGCGAAGACGGGCCGCGACGGAATTCATGGGGCGTCACTCCTGGCTTCAGCAGAATTCAGCGAAGAGTCGCAGCAAAAGCGCCCCAACGTCCAAGTCGGCGACCCTTTCATGGAGAAGCTGCTTCTGGAAGCCTGCCTCGAAGCGATGAAGACCGGCGCCGTGGTTGCGATTCAGGATATGGGTGCCGCGGGATTAACGAGCTCGAGTTCGGAGATGGCGTCGCGCGGCGGACTCGGAATCGAGATTGAGCTGTCGCGCGTGCCTCAGCGCGAGACCCGAATGACTCCCTACGAGATCATGCTGAGCGAATCGCAAGAGCGCATGTTGCTCGTCGCCGAGCACGGCCGCGAAAATGAAATTCTCCGCGTCTTCGAAAAGTGGGGGCTGGACGCTGTCGAGATCGGCCGTGTCACCGACGATGGCCAGCTGCGAATTTTGGAGCGAGGCAAAATTGCCGCTGAGATTCCGGCGCACGCTCTCGCCGAAGAAGGGCCGGTTTACAAGCGCCCGCTCGCTCCGGCCGCGCGGCCGGAAGGCGATGCTTTCTTGATTGATTTCGCCCCGGCCCGAACCGACCTCTCCGAAAATTTTCGGCGGCTGCTCGCATCGCCGGCGATCGCCTCGAAGCAATGGATCATCGGGCAGTACGATCACATGGTGCGCACAAACACGCGAGTGGTGCCGGGCGCGGGTGATGCCGCGGTCCTCCGGCTGAAAGAATCGCGGCGCGGCCTCGCTCTCTCGACTGACGGAAACGGCCGCTGGTGCTGGCTCAATCCCAAAGTTGGCGCGATGCACGCTGTCGCGGAAGCCGCGCGAAACGTGGCGTGCTCGGGCGCGCGACCCGTCGCTGCGACCAACTGCCTGAATTTCGGCAATCCAGAAAAGTCCGAGACGATGTGGCAATTTAGCGAGGCGATCGATGGAATCGCCGAAGCATGCGGCGTTCTCGAAGTTCCGATCACCGGAGGGAACGTCAGCTTCTATAATGAGACTCTCGGCAAGGCGATTTATCCGACGCCGGTAGTCGGCGTTCTCGGGATCCTGGAAGATTCATCGAAGGCGCTGGGGCTCGGGTTCCGGAACCCCGGTGACGTGATTATCATACTTGATGGCAGGATGCCTTCGAGTAATTCGATCGAGAATTTGCGGCGCAAATTCTCATCTTCGGAATACGCAAAGAGTATTCATGGAATTGTGGCCGGAGAACCGCCCGCAATCGATCTGGCAGCGGAAAAGCGCTTGCAGGATTGCCTGGTAGCGCTGGCAGATGCAGGTGCGATCGAGTCTGCACACGACGTAAGCGATGGCGGACTCGCGGTCACGCTTGCCGAATCGTCTTTCGCGAGCGATGGCCTCGCGGCTCAGGTGGCGCTCGATGGCGCCGAACCGGATGAAAGTGCGCTGTTCGGAGAACGCGGCGCCCGCGCGATTGTCTCGGCGCAACCCGATTCACTTGCTCGCGTTGCCGAAATTGCTGCAAAATGTGGTGTTTCGGCGCAACACATCGGAAATGTCGTCCGGGGCGAGTTTCGCATCAAATATAAAGGGGTTCTCTGTCTCCACGGCGCCGTGGAATCTCTTCGCGATTCCTGGAGCGGAGCGCTCGAAAAAGCATTACAGCATGGCACCACGGGTAACGGCGATCAGTAACAGCGAATGAAACATACCTACCAGTTGCCGGACGATCACTTCCACGATGAGTGCGGCGTATTTGGCATTTTTGGCCGCATAGAAGCGGCCAAGCTCGCCTATCTGGGGCTTTACGCGCTCCAGCATCGCGGACAGGAATCAGCCGGAATTGCGTCTACCGAAGGTGCCACCTTGCACGTCCATAAGGGTATGGGATTGGTGCAGGAAATCTTTAATCCGGAAGCGATGCTGCGTCTACCGGGTGCGGCGGCAATCGGCCACACCCGCTATTCGACAGCCGGCGACACTTCGATGATGAATGCGCAGCCCGTCGTGATCGATTGCAATAAAGGAAAGCTGGCAGTCGCGCACAACGGAAATTTGACGAACGCCGCAGAGCTGCGGCGAAAGCTCGAGCACCGAGGCTCCATTTTTCAGACGACGAGCGACACGGAAGTGATCGTTCATCTCGTGGCGCGCAGCAACGCGCGGCATTTGACCGGAGCGCTCGTGGATGCGCTGAATCAAGTGGAAGGCGCCTATTCGCTGCTGGTTCTCACGCAAAATGAGATGTACGCGCTGCGCGATCCGCGCGGCTTTCGTCCGCTGAATCTCGGCAGGCTCGACGGCAACTGGGTCGTCGCGTCGGAGACGTGCGCATTCGACCTCATCGACGCCGAGTACGTGCGCGAAGTCGAGCCCGGCGAGATGGTGAAAATTACCGGCAACGAAATTTCGTCGATCCACTTCGCGCCGGAAAAACAGCATCAATACTGCATCTTCGAGCATGTCTATTTTTCGCGGCCGGACAGCATCATTTTCGGGCGGCAGGTAAACGAGAGCCGCGAGCGGCTCGGGCGCCTGCTCGCGCGAGAGCATCCGGCCGAGGCAGACGTTGTCGTGCCCGTGCCGGATTCCGGCGTGCCTGCGGCGGTGGGATACGCCGCGGAATCCGGGATCGCGTTCCGCATGGGTTTGATTCGCAATCATTATGTGGGCCGCACTTTTATCGAGCCCGAGCAGGCGATTCGCGATTTCGGCGTCAGGCTCAAGCTCAACACGGTCCGGCGGATGCTTGAGGGACGGCGCGTCATCCTTGTGGACGATTCGATCGTGCGCGGAACCACGAGCCGCAAAATCGTGCGCATGGTGCGCGAGGCGGGCGCAGTGGAAGTTCACGTACGCATTAGTTGCCCGCCGACGATTTCGCCGTGCTTCTACGGCGTGGACACGCCGACGCGGAACGAGCTGATCGCCGCGAATCATTCTGTGGAAGAAATACGGCAATTTCTGGAAGCCGACTCGCTCGGTTATTTATCCCTCTCAAGTTTGCGCGAGGCTGTGGAAGACACCGAAAGCAAATTCTGTACGTCGTGCTACACCGGCAGCTACCCGACGGAGCTGGTGCAACTCGAAGTGGAGGCTCAACGTGGGAGCTGAGATGGACATGCCGGAATCGGTCGCAATGGAGAGGAACGACACCGATCGTTCCAACGCGCTGATGAGGAGCCGCGCCGCGAAGGAAGCGCTCTCCTGGTTCTGGGTGATTCTCGCATTTCTTTTTATCGAAGGAACGATGGTCCAGGCGCGTGTGATCCCCAGCGGTTCGATGGAGCGCACCGTTCTCATCGGCGATCACTTGATCGTCAGCCGGTTCGGTTATGACGCGGGTGTTCCTTTCACTCCCTGGCACGAGCCGCTCTGGCGCGAGCCGAGACGGCAGCAAATCATCGTCTTCCGCGCGCCATTGCCCGAAATGGGCAATCCGGATTTCATCAAGCGGCTGATCGGCCTTCCAGGTGATTTGCTCGAGGTCCGCCGTGGCGTGGTTTACATTGACGATCAACCTCTTTCCGAACCCTATCGCATGGAGCCGCCCAACCCAGGCGATAACTTTGGTCCAGTGAAAGTTCCCGCTGGCGAATATTTCATGATGGGCGACAACCGTAATAATTCCTACGATAGCCGTTTCTGGGGTTTCGTCCCTCGTTCGAACATCGTCGGGACACCGCTCCTGATTTATATGTCCATTGATGCGCCCGAAGAAGTCTGGGAACCGGGGCATCTGGGGATGCGGTTCGCGACATACCTCAACGCCCTAATCCATCCCCGCGAGGTTCGCTGGAAGCGGTTGTTCCGAACTTTTTAAGCTGACACGGCAGTATCCAGCCTGAGGGCCTGGTCTGATGCGCTATTCCGATGCAGGTGTCGATATCTCGGCCGCGGACGACGCGAAGCAGCGTATTCGCACGGCTGCGGGGCGAACGTTTCGCCGCGGGGTGCTATCTGCCATCGGTGGCTTTGGCGCGCTCTTTGAACTGGATCGCAAGCGTTGGAAAGATCCGATCCTTGTCGCCAGCACCGATGGCGTCGGGACGAAACTGAAACTCGCCTTTGCGACAGGCGTTCACTCTACAGTCGGCGCGGATATTTTGAATCATTGCGTGAACGACATTCTCACGCAGGGCGCCGAACCTCTGTTCTTCCTCGATTATCTGGCTATGGGCAAACTCGACCCGCGGGTGGTGGAGCAAATCATCGAGGGCATGAGCCGCGCGGCGAAGCAGGCCGGATGCTCGCTGATTGGGGGCGAGACTGCGGAGATGCCGGACATATACGCGGCGGGTGAATACGATCTCGCCGGCTTTATTGTCGGCGCGGTGGAGCGCAATCAACGGCTCGAGCCGCGGTTGGTGCACCCGGGCGATGCGCTCATTGCTTTGCCGTCGAGTGGACTGCACACCAACGGCTACTCTCTCGCGCGAAAGCTCGTGTTTCACGTCGCCAAACTTCAACCCGACACATACGTCCCTTCAATCGGCAACAAAATCGGCGCGGAACTTTTGAAGCCTCACCGACCTTATTGGCCGCTGCTCAAAAATATCGTTGCGAAGGGCTGGCTTTCGGGGATGGCTCACATTACGGGTGGAGGAATCACGGGCAATCTTCCACGCGTGATGCCGCGAAACGTTCGCGCTCTCATCGAAGTAGGCTCTTGGCCCGTGTTGCCAATCTTTCGGTATCTCGCCGAACTCGGAAAAATCGAAGCGACCGAGATGCTACGGACGTTCAATCTCGGCGTGGGTATGATTCTTGTGGTGCCCTCGAAGAATATCCGCAAAGTCGAATCCGAATTGCACCGTCGGCGGGAGAAATTCTACGCGATCGGACACATCGAGGGCGCGTCCGGTGCGCCGCGCGTCGTGTATAGCGGCAAGCTCCCGCTCTCGTAGGACGCACCGGGGATGCGTTAATTTCTGGCGCCGGCAATGCTTCCAGCGGCAATCCCCTCCGAGGGGCTGACCTGCGGCTAGCTGCCCGAGGGTCCAGTGCCTGAGCTATCCACCTCGACCTTCCACGAACTGTCCGCCTCCTTCTTCCAGACCACGACGTAAGCGCCCTTCTCTGCCGTCGGCTTGCCCTTCTTGTCCTTCATGTCGATTTCATACGTGCCAAGTTCGTAGGCCATATCTCCGGCCGCAGCGACGTGCACGGCAGTTGGTTCGAACGTAAGGCTAACGAAGCCAGGGGTGGACATTAACCCGGCCCACGTCTTGCGGACAGCATCCTTTCCGACAGCGGCTGGCGCTACGGCAGAGAACATTTGAGCGTCATCGGCGTAAAACGCGGTCGATTTGTCCAAATCTTTTGCGGCTGCGGCCGCGGCCCAATCTTTATCGAGGCTGCGAATATTTGATTCGATTGCGCCGAGATCCGGCGCGGCCGGCTTTTGATCTGCGGGCTGAGCGCAGCCAACGCCGAGAGCAAGTAACACGGCCGAAGCGGGCAGCAACGTGAACCTTCGAGTGATTCCCATCGTGAAGCCTCCTGGACTTGCAAAATGCGAAAGCAAGATGACGCGGCTCGCAATCGAAGTCAAGCCCCGGCGCACTAGCGGAGGCGCTGGAGATTGCGGCGGCACCGCTTCACGAAATTGTGCTAACTTGCTTCGGCTATGAAGAAACGCATCGGCGTGCTGCTATCGGGCCGCGGCTCGAATTTCGAGGCGCTTGCCGATAGCACAAAGACGGGCCAAATTCCAAACGCCGAAATCGCTATCGTCGTGAGCAATCGCGAAGGTGCACCAGGAATCGACAAGGCGAAGTCGCGCGGGATCCCCACCCAAGTAATTCCCTCGAAGGGGCTGGAGCGCGAAGCATACGATCGGCAAGTGGCCGCGGCGCTGCAGGGTGCAAAAGTCGATCTCGTTTGTTTAGCGGGCTACATGCGATTGCTCTCGCCCTTCTTCATCGCGGCGTATCCACGGCGGATTCTGAATATTCATCCGTCACTCTTGCCCGCTTTTCCCGGACTCGAAGCGCAGCGCCAGGCGCTCGAGCACGGCGTGAAAATTGCGGGCTGCACCGTGCACTTTGTGGATGAAAATCTCGATGCCGGCCCGATCGTGCTTCAAGCGGGAATCCCGGTCCACGATGATGACACCCAGGAAACGCTGTCCGAGCGAATCTTGCGCGAAGAGCATCGCATCTATTCCGAAGCGGTGCGGATCGTCCTCGAAGGACGCTTTCGCGTCGACGGTCGGCGCGTACTCATTCAACCGGAGAAGAAATAGGAATGGCGTCAGTGAACTTCAAACCTGTCGAGGAGCAACTCGCCTACATTCGCAAAGGCGTTGCGGAAATTGTTCCGGAAGCCGAGCTGAAGGCGAAGCTCGAGCAATCAGCCAAGACGGGCGTGCCATTGCGCGTGAAACTCGGCGTGGATCCTTCGGCGCCGGACATTCATCTGGGTCACACAGTCGTTTTGCGAAAGCTGAAACATTTTCAGGATCTCGGCCACACGGCGATTTTTGTCGTTGGCGGCTTCACGGCGCTGATCGGCGATCCATCCGGCCAATCCCAGACGCGCCCCGCGCTCACTCCGGAGCAGGTACAGATCAACTCGAAGACATATCTCGAGCAGGTTTACAAAATTCTCGACCGCGAAAAGACTGAAGTGCACGACAACAACGAGTGGCTCGGAAGAATGACGAGCTACGAAGTTGTCCAGCTCTGCGGAAAGTACAGGCTCGCGCGGATGCTTGAGCGCGAAGATTTTCGATCGCGGCTGGCGGGGAACCAGCCGATCTCCGTCCACGAGCTTCTCTATCCGCTGATGCAGGCGTACGACTCGGTGGCATTGCATGCCGACGTCGAACTCGGCGCCACGGAGCAGAAATTCAATCTTCTCGTCGGCCGGGAAATCCAGCGCGAGTACGGGCAGCCGTCGCAAGTTGCGCTGACGATGCCGATTCTCGTGGGACTCGACGGCGAACGCAAAATGTCGAAGAGTCTCGGCAATTACATCGGGATCACCGAGGCGCCGCAGGACATCTTCGGAAAAGTGATGTCGATCTCCGACGAATTGATGTGGCTCTACTACGAGTTGCTGACGGATTTTACAGACCGCGTGATCGTGCGGCTGAAAGAGGAAGTCCGCACCGGTGTGTTGCACCCAATGGACGCAAAGATGCAGCTTGCACACTACATCGTCGCTGGCTTCCATGGCGAAGAGGCTGCCAAGAAAGCGTCAGACGAGTTCCGCCGCGTTTATCGCGACAGGCAATCGCCCGAGGACGCGCCGATCCATAAACTCCCGAAGTCAGAACCAAAGCGCCTTTCCGTGCTGCTCGTTGAGTTGAAATTATCGCCCTCGCGAAGCGAGGCGGAGCGATTAATCAAGCAGGGCGGCGTCGAAGTTGGCGGAGCGCGAGTCGACGACGTTCAGAAACAAATCGATCTCTCAAGGCCAACGGAATTTCTATTGCGCGCCGGGAAAAAGAAATTCGTGCGGATTGTAGTCGAATAGCGAGTAGTGCATCAGTTTGAATTTTTCCTGATCTAAGGCGAGAGCGGATTTTATGGCATTCTGCGCTCGCGAAGAACCTAAAGCATAGGTAACCAGTGAAGAAGGCCTTTAAACGGAAACCTCTACCAGAGGTCAACCGGCTAGCGCAACAGTTAGCTCCAGCCATCATCAGAGTGGGTGAGAAATGGTTTAGAGAGACGCTAGATTCGTTGGCAGGGCCATTGGTTTCTCTGCCTTAGCACTTTCTATCATCCGCTTAACTTCAGAATTTACTTTGATTGCGAAAATTTCAATTCCCGAATGCGCGTTAGCAAACACACGGAATATCTCGTCGGCGAAGGCTTGCCCTATCGTTGGCACACCTTCAAAATTGAAGACTACCGTCTTAAATAGCTCGACTCTGGCCAATACACGCTTTGCTTGCGAGCGAGAAATAAGCTTTTCGTTTCCGTATTGCGCCAACTTCACTGGGACAACCGTTTTAATGAACCCCAGGTCTTCTTCGTCGGAGTAGTGATCGAACACTTTCTTGCAGGTCCGTGATGTATGGTTATTTAGTTTCATAAACACCGCGGTTCCGCCAGCCTGAAATTGCGGGCGCTCAAGTATCCAATCTTCTTCGTTACCCAAGACGTGGCTAAAATAAACTCCTCCCGAATGAATATCGAACGAATCCAATAGCCGAGAGGTGAAAAAGATGCCTTGCCCCGTGTGCTTTTCGGGATCTGTAGTTAGCTTACCTTTAGACAGTTCCAAGATCGCATGGCGCTCATCTTCGAGATTCATTGCTGTCTGAATCTTTCTAAAAATCCCAACCCCATCGTCCATCAAGAGCAACTGTGTGTTCGCCGCTGTTTTTGTGATCTGCAGAAGAACGTCGTGCCCACCTGAATGATCTAAGGCGTTGTTAAACATCTCCGTAAAACAGTAATGCCAAATGTCTTTTACATTCTCCGGGAAGTTGCTAATGAATGGCTGCATTGAATCGCTCCACGCAAAATCCTCGTTCATTCCTTCCTCGAGCCGATACGCCTTTCGACTTTCAAGCATCGAGCAAAGTCGGTACGTGCGATTCCGGGTCTTCCCACTCGGGGTGAGCGCACCCTCTGCGGTTAAATTTTGAAGATGCTTATTTATAGCTTGGCGCGTAATTGTGAACTCGTTAGCGGCCAAAGCCGCTATGTCGCTCGAATGTTTGTCCACGTTCTCGACAATAAACCGACGAATCTGTTCTCCCCGCGTCCTAACACTTACAACCATTGGCGACTGCCTCCATTAATATTGTCAACTTCACAGGCTTATTTTGTCAACTGCGTACATTGATATTGGAAATGTAACAGCCCAACATTGTCAACTTATAGAGTTATATTGTCAACCACAAAACGCTAAAATGAATCGGTTCAATAGTTAAGGGGAATATGACTGCTTTCATTTTTGGCGGAAACAAATCTCTTTGGAGCGTAATACGCAATAGTGTAGTCGTTTGGAGTTAGCCGCTTACTCCCGTCGTTCCGCGAGGCGTTTCAAATGCGCGAGCCAATCTCGATCGCGGCGCGTGACGGCGTGCCGCGTGAATAGCCAATCAAACGCTTTGCCGAGCGCGCCGGGCATTTCGTATAGATCGCGCATTCGAACCGATGTCGCATCGTCCACGACCTCGATTTTCCACGACTGAGTTCCGATCACGCCGTAAGAATCCTGAAAGCGCCACTCGAGATGGCGTCCAAATTCGAATTGCGTAACAATCGTCGTCAGAGAAATATCGCGTGAACCGAGACGGCCGCTGATTCGGACTTTCTGGCCCGTCGCGAAATCGGAAGCGCCACCGAGAATTTCAAACTCGCAATTCATCTCCGCGCCATACCAATAAGGCATCCGCTGCGGGACAAGAAATGCGCCCACGAGCGCACGGGACGCGGCTATCCGCTGTTCAATTTCGATTCTGGCCATAACGCCGCGGAAAATTTACCACGTCACAGGTCAGGTGACCTCGAGGAGAACGAGAGAGACGTCGTCTGTAGCAGGTCCCTCTCGATACTGCGTGATGCGGTCGAGAATCCGCTCTTTCATTTCCGGCAGCGGAAGCGTGGATGTCTCGTAGACGATCTCGGCGAGGCCGTCCACGCCGAGCATCTCACGCTGCGAATTGAAATTGTCGGTGAGGCCGTCGGTGTAAAGCATCACGCGGTCGCCGGTATTGAGTGGGATTTCGATCGTTGCTTCGCCGACCACCGCATTCTCGAGAAAGCCGAGGACGAGACTTCGCGATTCGAGCAATAGCGGAGGCTGGCCGGGTCGAATCACGATACCCGGCGGATGTCCCGCGCCAATAAACTCAAGGGAACGGTCCGA
Source organism: uncultured Acidobacteriota bacterium (assembly GCA_963803835.1). Taxonomy (GTDB): domain Bacteria; phylum Acidobacteriota; class Terriglobia; order Acidiferrales; family UBA7541; genus Palsa-147. Next base: position 294,364 of record CAWDOI010000015.1, read on the forward strand.
ATTGTTGATTCGCGCCGCGGCGAGCGTGAAGAAAAAGACCGAGCTGCCAATGTCGTGGATCACGAAGTGGTTCAGATGCCGGAGCATCGGCGAAAGCCCTGCACCCTGCTCAAGCTGCGACATTGTTTCCGTGTAGATTCTATTTGCGACGAGTGCCGAACTGACGCCGTGTCCGGAGACATCGCAGACCATTAGATTCAGGTAGTCCTCACCATTTGGAATCACGAGGCCAAAATCGCCGCCAATCGTCCGCACGGGCTGGTAATGAGCCTCCACCGAAATGTTGCCCCAGTGCAGGTTCTTCGGCGCAAGACTCTGCTGAACGCGGGACGCGAGGAGGAGCTCCGCTTCAATTTCCCGCTGTCGCGTCTCAAGCAGCTTGTTCGCCTCACGCAGATCGTTCTCGGCGCGCTTCTGCTCGCTGATGTCGGTGAATG
>CAWDOI010000016.1:0-111978 GCA_963803835.1 uncultured Acidobacteriota bacterium
AACTTTGACCCGAGAGGTTGCACGGACAACGCTTGCTCAAGAGGCTGCGGATGCCTCTGAGTCCACGAGGCGTGGCAGAAAGCGGAGCCCAGGAGGGACCTGTGAAAATTGACCGCGCCGGCATAATCGCCTACTGGATGAATCCAAATCGCGCGCCGAAAGACTATCCGCCCGAAGGCATGATTCGACTCGATATGACGGATATTCCGTTTCCAGATGTATCGACTTTGACCGCAGCCGAACGGGATTTGCTGCGCGACAAGATCACGCCAGAAGTGTTGCTGAACGAGTTCGCGGTCTTCGGAGAGTGGGTTGGGCCGGTGATCCAATGAGCGGGAGGGTTTTATGAGCGACGATTGTATGCGTGATGCCAAGGCCCGGAACTTTCTGATTCGCCAAACACTCAGAATGCTCGTGCAGCCAAGCGAGGATCGGAAATATAACGGCCAGCTTCTCGAACCCATCGAGTTTCTGCGTTCGATTAGCGACCGATTGTTGCTTAAGCCTTTCGATGATTTTGAGGACCAAGTCATCGATGCCGCGGTCGAGTCTATTACTCGCGCGATTGCGGAATTAAAAGTTGAAGAGCCCGTGAGGTTTCAGCAAGTACTCCCATTCAGGCCGTGGCAAGACGGCGAGATTTGGATTCAATGAGCAAAAGCGAGCACAACCCCCTAGCTTCAGCCGTGGGGAGCGGTCTGCGGATCGAGCCGTGGATCTTTGCAGCGATGCGAATGACTACCTAAAGGCTTATGTGGGAGCGCGGCCTACTCTGACGCGCAACAAGCAGGGCCACAGCAAGCGCTAACCGTCACTGGCTTCATTGCCCGGACAAACGCGCTAATAAATTTGCCTTGGACTTGCGGGGCGATAGTATCCACATCGATGCTCGCCGCACCAAGAAACGCCCGAGCATCCTCGATGTTGTAAATCCGAGTCGCCTCAATTTCGATAGACTCGAAACCTCCAGCCTTAAGCTTTTCCAGATACTCGGTCTCAGATAAAGCGCCAGCAACGCAGCCCACCCATAGTTCGATACTGCGGCGAATTTCTTGTGGCACTTCGCCTCTCACGACAACATCCGAGATCGCGAAACGTCCTCCAGGCTTCAACACGCGGAATGCTTCGCGGAGCACTCGATCTTTGTCGCCGGACAGGTTGATAACGCAGTTCGAGACGATCACATCCACCGTATTTTCGGGCAGTGGGATGTTTTCGATTTCGCCTTTCAAGAACTCCACGTTTGTAAGACCCGACTTGCGCTTATTCTCCTCTGCAAGACCGAGCATTTCGTCAGTCATATCAAGTCCGTAGGATTTCCCTGTCGGACCAACCCGGCGCGCCGACAACAACACATCAATGCCCCCGCCCGAACCGAGGTCGAGAACCGTTTCGCCAGGCTGAAGCTCCGCGAGAGCTGTTGGATTTCCGCAACCTAAAGACGCTCGCAGCGCCGCGTCCGGAACGGTCGCCGCTTCCCCGGCTTCGTAGAGATTCGAGGTGATCGGGTCACAACACCCCTCGATACTTGATGCGGCGCTCGTCCCACAGCAAGCGGAGCGAACTCCTGAGGCAGCTCGCTTTGCCGCTTCGCCATACTTTTCCTTGACGACTTCTTTGATGTTTCCTGAACTCATGAATGACTCCTTCTACTTTGATATGGATACGATTTCTTTCGGCGATACCACTCGATTTCGTGTGCAGCATTCGGCGTACAGAAAGCCGAGAAGGTCTTTCAGTGCGTCTGTGTTGGCGCGATACCAAAGATATGTCCCTTCTCGGCGGACCGTTACAAGATCTTCATTCCTAAGTTTGTCTAGATGATGGGAAAGCGTGGAATTGGGAATCTCGATCTCCGATTGAATGTCGCCGACAACTAGTCCCTGAGGCTCGGCGGTCAGGAGAAGCTGCATGATGCGGAGTCGCGCCTCGGTTCCCATAGCCGAGAACATATCGGCGTAACGGACAATTTTCGATTCTTGCGTGCTAGACATATTTCCATAATGCCGGAAATATAGAATATGTCAAGAGCATTTCGCGAGGGTCCTATTTGATGTCTTCGTTCCTCGCGAGGACGTTGGTAGCCATCTTCGGCAGGGAAGGAATCAGCCACCAGAGAAAAAGAGTTGCGGCGGCTGCGCCGATCAACTGCGCGACGATAAACGCCGGGGCATCAGTCCAGCGGATTCCTGCGAAAGTGTCAGTCACCGTCCTCGCCAGTGTGACCGCTGGATTCGCGAAAGAAGTGGAAGACGTAAACCAGTACGCTCCTGCAATATAAGCCCCGACTGCAAAAGGCACGGCAGAGGATCGCAAACGTGCGCAACCCCAGATCACTGCTAACAATCCGAAAGTGGCTATGAACTCGCCCAGAATTTGACCCGCGCCCTCGCGAACGCGATGCGACACGAAAAATAAAGGCTCGTTGAACATGAGGTTTGCCGCTCCGACGCCAGCAAACGCTCCAGTTATTTGCGCGGCGATATACCAGGGCGCATCCTTCCAAGCGATACCGCCCAACGAGGCATCCGCAAGTGTCACGACGGGGTTGAAATGCGCTCCCGATACTTGTCCAAAGGCCAAGATCAGAGCAATTAGACCCGCCCCCGTTGCGGTTGAGTTCGCAAGCAATGCTAGGCCAACATTTCCGCCCGAAAGACGTTCCGCCATGATGCCCGAGCCGACTACAGCAATCAGCAGAAAAGCTGTGCCCACCCCCTCGGCTGCCGATCGCTGAAGCAGAGGCATACGTGCGCCGAAACTTTCTTCCTTTTTCCCCATCAGAATCTCTTTACTCTCCGAACGCTCTCTAACTATAATCGCTTAGGCGAATATAATGAGGAAAGCAGAAATCCAAGTCAACCTGATGTTCCGAGCATTTTCGGATCGTACGCGATTGCGGATTCTGCGCCTCTTGCTCGGCGGAGAACTTTGCGTGGGCGACATCATATCCGTCATTCAGGTGCCTCAACCCACCGCGTCTCGGCACCTGGCTTATCTTCGCAGGGCTGGCTTGGTTGAAGCCCAAAAGGATGGCTTATGGAACCATTACCGGCTTGCACCCGCCGAGACTGCATTTCAGCGTGATCTGATTAAGTGTCTTCGAAGCTGCTTTCAGGACGTGCCGGAATTGGCGGCCGATGAAAAGCGGGCGTCGCAACTCCGAAAAACAGGCGGGTGCTGCCCTCGTTAGATTTTTTTGCGCCTAAATATATTCGCATATGCAGATGTAGCGTGGAACTAACAATTCGAGAGCTGATGAGGCTTCGGAGGTGAGAGATGAACGGAAAGGCAGGACACTTCAACGTTTTGTTTCTCTGCACTGGAAACTCCGCTCGTTCAATCATGGCGGAAGCAATACTCAACCGTAAGGGCTATCCAAACTTCACCGCGTACAGCGCGGGCAGCCATGCGAAAGGTGTCGTGCATCCCGCCGCGCTTCGCCAGCTTGAAATCGCGAACCTGCCGACAAGTGGCCTTCGAAGCAAGAATTGGGATGAATTCGCAACGCCCGACGCCCCGCACTTGGACTTCGTGTTCACCGTCTGCGACAACGCCGCAAAAGAAGTCTGCCCTGTCTGGCCCGGCCAGCCTATGACCGCACACTGGGGCATCCCGGACCCTGCTGCTGTTGAAGGCTCAGAAGAGCAGATCGCTCACGCCTTCCGTGATGCCTTCATGGTTCTTGATCGCCGGATCAGCCTGCTTTTGTGCTTGCCCCTAGCAAGCCTCGACAATTTGGCAATCAAGAAAGAAGTGGATCAGATCGGCCACCAATGACGATTCGACCTAACGCGCGAACTGTCTCGCATACTCTCCCGAAAGAATCTACAAGCGAGACTTATGTTCGCCGATGGGCAGTCGTCCGTTTGATTCTGGGAATTCTACAAATGTGCGGAGCGGTGATTTCCGTGGGACTCATCGTGGTGGGCGGGATTACCCCTACGACGCTCGCCGCCGTCTTGGTCACGGGGGTAGTAACCGGAATCAGCATGTTGCTTTTCCAAGTGTTGAAACGCGGTCAACCACCTCGCGGACAGAACGCGACAGGTAATCACGCTAGATGAAATCAAACACGGTTATTTGCAGTACGCGTTGGCTTGCTCTATTGGTGGCAGTGCTCACCGCCACAGCGTCATGCTGCTCGTGCGCTGACAAAAGTGACCTCCGCTCGCTTATCCAAGATCGGGTCAATGCTGTCAGGGGACTTAGCGTTCCGTCCGATGCCACCGCTTTGAACAAATCCGGGCCGACTTTGCGCAACTATTTGGCGACGGCAAATGGGGAATTTGAGACAGGCAGCACAAAAGATGTCTACCTATCTTGGCTAAGCCAACAGCTTGAACGTGATAACTTCACACTGAAATCTTCCGACGAGTCGAACATCGTTTTCACTAAGCGTTCTCAAGATGAATCGGAATCTGTAATCGTCCACACCGCACCCTCAAATGAAAAGTTGCACGTCGAGATTGCGTATACCATCGATTCCGACTAAGGAACAGCGCCTCGCATTTCCGATGACAACGCGGCTCAGGAATTCAATTACGGGTCGTCCAATCGGGAAGTACGCACTTGACTCGAACGTTTAGGGCGCATAGGTTAAGCTTTGATGCGTTTGGCTAGACAAATTCTTTTGGGCATGCTGGCAATCGCTCTCTGGGCGTATGCAGTGGACTGCGGGGCCACAACGCCAGCGCAGGCGGTGCAGTGCTGCAATTCCATGCCATGTTCATCGCACGGCCATCATGGTCAGGATTGCTGCAAGACTATGCCGGCAATGCACGCGCCTTTCGTGCAGCCGTCATCGGTAAATAGTGCTTCCAACTCGCCCACCGTATTTGCAATTTTGCCTTTCGCTAGCGAATCTCGTGGCTTAGATTCCGCTCCGCAAACTATCGCGACGCAATCCCACGCTCCACCCATCTTCCTCACTACGGCTCGTTTGCCTCTTCGAATTTAGCCTGTTCTCCAGTCGCCCCCGGCTTGATGCATTGGTGTGTTTGGGAATTTCTATTTCTACTGGAGGAGTTCGTGAGAGTTCGAAAGGCAATTTGCTTTGCATGGGCGCTGCGAGTGTGTATGGCGCTCGCCCTATTTTCTTGTGCTCACGCTGTCCGAGGGCAAGGCCCTGCCCCGGAGACGGCCCCTCCGTTGTTCCCCGGTGGAGGACTCTTTTCCTACAATTCCGTCTTCACTACACGCGGATTAATGCCGGAATCAGTGGGGAATATTCCTCTGACTGCACGGCCTACTTTTTCACATGAAGGCGTCTTTAATTTCACGTGGGGGTTTTACCACAATTTTGATTTGACGATCCTCGTTCCGATAGTCACGAATCACTTTCAGAGCGCTAATGAGTCAGCAATTGGGGGAACAGGTCTTGGTGATGCGATGGTGCTGGTGAAGTACCGCTTTTATCGACGAGATTCGGAACGGGGGACAACGCAGGCATCCGCCACGTTCGGGCCGAAGGTTCGGACGGGCCGTACAGATTTGAGCGACGGAATTGACCGTCGCCTGCCTGCGAGCTTACAACCCGGATCGGGTTCTACCGATTTCTTCATTGCGGCTAATTGGACTTACACCGGCCTTTTCAACTTTAGGCGTCTAGTCGCTGATGAGGATTTTCACTCGCTTTTGCGTACACAAGGATCAAAAACGACTCGCCTCGGCAGCGACATTGAATCACGTTTCTGGTTGTCGTATCGGCCCTATGAATCGAAGAACGTGACCCGCGAATGGTTCATCGGTCCGGTCTTGACTTGGCTGCACTCTCAGGATGACCGCATCGCGGGAGCCGCTCAGAGCGGCAGTGGGGGCGATTTGTTGCTTGCCGGAGTCACGACATACGCAGGGCTGCGTCCCGGAATGCACGTTTGGCTCGGGATGGATTGGGACGTAGCGCATTCAACGGGTTCGATGTTCATGCCCGTGCGCCGTCACATTAGTTTCGGTATCACACAGCAATTTCGGATGCATCTCTGGTGAAAGGAGGAGCGATGAATACGAGAAAACTCGCGCTATTGGCACTGCTCGGTTTGATGTTCGTGCCAACCGCCCAAGCGCAAATCAAGCATATCGAAATGCGCGTCGAAGGCATGACCTGAAATTTTTGAGCATACGGGGTGAAACAGCACCTCGGACGCCAGTCTGGCGTTCAAAACGTCGAAGTTAGCTTGATCGATGGGAAAGTCGAAGTGACGCCGAAAGAGGATGGGCAGATTGACCCCGCTCAACTTCTCAAGGCGACTTACGACAGTGGTGTGACCGTCGCAGAAATGGAAATGACCGCACAGGGAAAGATCGTGAAGGACTCTTCGGGCAATCTGGCATTGCAGGTTGAACCGAATCGGTCGTTTGCGTTCGCACCGAATGAGTTGTCGAAAGGGTTTGAATCTCTTGCGGATTCCCAAACGGTGGTCACAGTTCGTGGTCAGTTATTCAAGAAGTCGGGGGGCAAAAAGAAAATGGATGCGTCCGTTCCGCTGAAGCTGCTGATTCTCGAAGTGCAGAAGAAGGAATAAATGCTGAGAATAAGTGTGTTGCTCCTGAGCGTCGCTGCGGTTGGACTCGCCGGGTGTAATCAGCATTCGGCGAGCCCGCCTCAGCCGAAGTCCATAATCGTCGCCGGTGAGATTGGCTCCCGCTTACCTGACTTCACCGCGAAGGATTTGCAGGGACGCGGGATTTCCTCGGCTGAACTGCGTGGCAAAGTGGTGCTAATTGATTTTTGGGCGACGTGGTGTCAGCCGTGCAAACAGGAGATGCCGGGGTATCAGAAACTCCTAGATCGCTACGGTTCTCGCGGATTCGCAGTTATCGGATTCAAATTCGACACGATGGCGGATACAGAGAACCCCGTTCTGTTCGCTAAGACAATCGAAGTTCGCTATCCGCTTGCCGTAGCATCAACCGACTTGAAGCAGAAGTTTGGCGGCATTGAAGGCTTGCCAACAACACTGCTATATGACCGACAAGGAATACTCCGCAAAAAGATCATCGGGTTTGAATATACGGATGTCATTGAATCGGATATAAAGCAACTCTTCTGAACTGTGCGAAGGAAACCAATCTGGAGAACTACGCCCTAGCGATGTGCCATCTTCTGGGCCATGTACAACAGAAGACGCTTGTCGGGTTCTTTGATCCTTGATAACAACCGGCGAAAGCGCCCCAGAAAACTCGCTTCCTTATCCGTGCTGCCAAACGCGATGTCGTCAGCGGTCTTCCTCTTCAGAAGATGCGGCAACTTGGGCGGTTGCTCCCCTTCATAGAAAAGCTGATATAGGGGAATCTCCATCGCACTCGCGAGTTTCTCCAGCGTCTCAATCGCCGGAACGGTGTGACCGTTTTCGACGCGCGAAATGTAGCAACGCAGAAGACCGGTGCGTTTCTCGATGTCGCCCTGCGAAAGTTTCTTTGATTCTCGAAGTGAGCGAAGCCGATCACCAATTATCATAGCGGCAGTGTTTACCATTCTTATATGACAGGTGCAACAATAAACTTTGGGCTTCCTAGTTGTATGGGGAATGCAAAGACCTCGTTCAGCGGCATACTCCGCAACCAACAAAAAAAGGCCACGCGGTCTGTTCTCACTGATTGCCTAATCGCTTCCCTGCGTGCGATTCGGTGTCTTAGGACCTGCAAAATACGCATCCTAGAGTATGCTAGCGAATCAGCCACCTTCGGCTCAGGAGTCGCGAACATGCCGGACGAGGAGTGGATCAAGAAACTTGAAGACGGCAGGAAGGTGAAATTCATCTACCAAGAACTTCCGGAAGACGGGGCTTTCATCACCGCCCAAATTGAGGGTAATGAGGTCGTCTATTCAGTCGTGTTGGCAAAAGCAAGAAACCAGCTCAGTCGCGAAGATGTTGAAAGCCATTTCAAAAGCGAGCTTTCAAAGAAATCGCACGGCTCAATTTGGTGACGGCTTGACAAAGAATAGAATCAACGCAGACTTCCCCAACATATTGGATTATCCAAGTCTCGTGTCGCTGCGGGAAAGAGTAGGCCGTGCGGCAGGGGCAAGGATCGCTGATGAAAGAAAATCGAACAAAAAGCCCTCTGAAAGAAAGCTCTCATTAACGCGAAATCCTTGACATGGCAAAGGATCGCATTCCGACGCGCCCTTCAATTAGCCCGCTAACCTTGCCCTGTCCGTCGTGCGGCGCTGAGCCGGGCAAACCCTGCGAACCTTCATCGGAGGGCCATCCCGAAGTTGTGCACGTCGCACGGATCAATGCCGCCGCCAAAATGGACGTGGCGACGAAGAAAAGCCGCCGCCGCCCAACAACCCATTGTGAGTTTTAGTGCCTGTGGCGGTCTGTGTAGCCGCATACATGAAAACTTTAGCTGGTCTTCGCCCGTTTGTACGCCTAATCTCCCGACCAAGGAAGATAACATGGCTGTCTTCTTAATAACCTGCGACCTTCGAAATCCAGACTTCGACTATGAGCCGTTATTTGAAGCACTAAAGACAATAAGAGCTGACCAAATCCAGGATTCTGTTTGGAGGGTAGATACACCATCTACTGTGGAAATAGTTTATGAATATTTATGGCGGCATATGCACAGTAAACGAGATCGTCTGTTCGTAGTCCCGTATGATAAATCGCGTGAGTATCGTGCGGAATTTGGACGGCGGAAGGCATGAAAAATCTTTACAGCGTCGTCCAGCCTTTTGAAGCGAAAGCCGCCATTTCAGGACGTGAGCACAAATTTCTAACGGGCGAGGATTTCGAGTGTGACCCTGCGAGGCCCGGTGACATTATCATGATCGAAGCCGACGAATTTGCCTTTTTCGTTGAATGACCCGTTTTTAAGGCGCGCTGCGTCTTCAAGGGCATTAGTGTTGCGTGAATGTTTAGACACGGAATTGAGGCCGCGCTATGCGGTTTAAACCAACCGCTTGGGCGAGCGAGTGATCTTGTCGAAGAACCGCTTGTCGCAGTCCGAGCAACGATAAGGGCTCAGCCCAATTAACCGGTATATCGTGGCTTCAAGAATGCCCTTGCGCACAGAACGTCGTAGCGATTCGCTACCGCACCGCGGGCACACGTGTACTCGCTTTCGAATATCGTCCGCCATAGTCCCTTTAGAAATTGTGCAAGACCTTCACAGCAACGCATACTTTTTCGATCCGGCACGCAGAAATTGAAGTGGCGCGCGGTGATTTCACACTGGGGTAGGCTCTTCAGCCCCGACGCTCGCTTCTATCCCATACTTTGCGAGGATGCGAATAATTTGTTGGTCTCGTATGGCACGGGTTCGATACACGATGGCATTCGTTCGGCCCCTTGCGCTCTCATCAATAAGCATCATCTTCCCGGTAAGCGTGAAAGAAGGAACATGCTCTGCCTTCAGTTCGTCTAACAAGCGTTCCCATGTTTCCTTGCGTAGCGTCCCTGCACCGAAGATGTCGATATGGTCGTGCCAAACAGTGGCGTCCATTGGTCTCTCCTACTCAGGAATCGTTGTCACTCCCGGTCGCCTGATTCCGAAGGATAAATTCCACCAACGCACTCGACAGATAGTCGAGGAAGAAACACATCAGTCGATTCCCGCATCGCGTCCTAAGCTGGGTACCTATTTCTTCTTCCAAAGTTCCAGTAGTTCGCGGCCATTCTTAGTGATCGAGATCGCAAGATATTCACGTTCGTGCGACTGCATATTGGTAACGTCGCTCACGGTGATGTACCCGCGTTCGTGCAAGAGCTTAATACTCGGTCGGTCGGGCTGCTCGCCTCTGGAAAATGCCTCTAATGCTCTTATGATATCTTCAGTTTCCGTCATCCCCCCCCTCCTTCAGAAGTCAAGATCAAGCTCGTCGAATGCCCGCTTGCTGCTCAGGGCCGCTACGGATAACCGTCAAGAGCGCCCCTTCAATTCACCGATATCCAGTTCAATACCGCGCAGAGCGTCAGCGAGCGCGGAAAGACCGTTGACCACGTTCCACATTATCGGGTCTGTATCGCGATCTATCCTTTTGAGCGCTTCTTGAAAACTAGATCGAGCCGCATTCGTCGCATTTGGATTCATTTCAATAATTCCCCTGCGTGCCGTTTGGGCTGATGGGTATGCTTTCTGATGACGTGCAATGCAAAAGTTAGGGCGTCTACTTCCTCGTCGCCCACACCCGAGTACGTTTCAACTTGCTTGCAAATGGCGCAAGGAACTTTGTAACCGCTTCCGGGATTGACGGTCACATGGAGATGCTTGCGTCGCGAGAAATGTCTGATTTCGCAAGGAACCGCAGAATGTAGGTCGGAGGCGGAAAGATGCTAGTGAGACTTAACGAGCGTACTCTCTTTCAATGTCCAATACGATCTCCGAATATCGAATCCGGGCGTTCCGTCTCAAATAAGTTTCCAGCGCGATCAGCGCGCGCCGAAAAAATGCACAACCAAGCACAGAAGGGCCAAGATAAGCAGAATATGGATTATCGCGGTTACGACGTGAAATATCAGAAACGCAATGACCCAGACGACGGCGAGGACAGCGGCAAGGGCGAGGAAACCGTAGCGCACGGTCCACCTCCGACCGGATGCTACCACGATTCACTTATGGCGGTTCGTTAGCGCCGGTCTCGCGCCACAATTGCGAACAATCATTACGCCGGTCACGCTCCGGCGGCGGTCGCTTTCATGGGCCAGCCTGCCGTGCTTTCTGGCGGGCTGAGCCACCCGAGGGGCGCACGAGTTGCCGTTTCCGGCCGGGCTGTGTTTGCTCCCAAGAGAGGGTTCGAGGGGCTGGCAAAGAGCAAGGATGCGAAGCAGCCGAAAAATGCTATCGAAAGCATGAATTGGTCTTTCGCGCCGGGGCCGTAAGCTATAATCTGACACGAAGGATGACATTGAGTCGAAGTGCAGGAGGCAATACATGGCTACTGAATCCAAGGTAACTGTCCCGAAGCAGGGCGAACGTGTCGGTGCTACTCAGCATGAAGGCATTTTTGAAGTTGTTGGCGTCAACGCGCTCATGCAGTCGGCAAATATCAGGTTGGTTGATGGAAGCGGGCACGTCATACCAAATGTGGCTTGGACTGCCTTGAAAGTTCTCGACAAGAAGTAAGTTTGCGTGGTGAGTATTTATCAATAATTCGCATTTCGCGGATCAACCGCTCGAACGGAACGAGCAGCAGCTTCCTAATTGCTAGAAGTTAAGGCGCGACGGCACTCATGGCTTCTGCTTTTTAGGGGACGGCAGGTTCTCAAAAATATATTCGAAGTGCCTGAACATCCGATATACCGTTCCAACCGCATCTGTCTTGGACCCGTCAGGATGTTCCATTCGGATTTCCTCTCCGGCCCCAAGAACTCTTCTGCGGGATAAATTAAGGAGCCCCGCTGCGCCCGGTTTCATTTGCACGGATTTCACCAAGGCCGGTTCGGCCCCGCACCTAACGGCGGATTTGAAGTGTTTTTGCTGGTTAACAATCTGATTGCAGATTTTCCAATCTAGGCCGGGGTACAACCTCTTGGCCTCATTCTTCTGCGCTTTGCTGGTGGTTGGGTCACGCTCAATACATCCGGGCAAGGAATTTGCAGCCTGAATGAAATCAACAAGGTCATGGCGGTTGAAATCTTCATCCAACAGCCGGTGATACACCCTCTTCAACTTTTCGTAGCGTTCTCGTGCGGTCGGATGGAGCATGCCGGAACTTTATCACAAGCTCGCCCGGCTGGCTTCCGTGAGCTTCCCTCTTCGGAGATGGAACCGAAAAAGTCCGCGAAAGCCGCTTCACTGGCCCTTAGATCGAACGCTTCGGTGAGCGAGTGATCCTGTCGATAAATCTCTTGCCGCAATCTGAACAGCGATAAGGGCTCAGCCCAATTAACCGGTATATCGTGGCTTCAAGAATGCCCTTGCGCACAGAACGTCGTAGCGATTCGCTACCGCACCGCGGGCACACGTGTACTCGCTTTCGAATATCGTCCGCCATAGGCCCTTTAAAAACAATGTTGTAAAGATGTGTCGTGGACGAAAAACGTTTGAGGAGGGACCAAATTTCGAACGCCGCCCTTAATCCGAAAAAGTCGCGGGCCGATTCTCGAACCCGCACCCCGATTATACGGAACCCCGAGTCTACGTACAAATACGGACGTAGTTCTACGGATTGACGCGAGAATCGGAGGGCGTAAAGTTGGCGCATTGCCCAAGGGCGTCCGTGCCCCTACACTTCGCCCTGCTGACAAGGCCGGGGGATTGTTGCTCGCGCTGGGTGGCAACCCCCGGCTGCACTGACTCGCGCGGTTCCGTTCTCGTGGGATGTAACTTTCTCTCGGTGGCGCGTATCTAATCTCTAGACCTCAGGTCTAAGAACCCCCACAGGGAAGCGGCGCACACTCGAATCAAAAACGTCGCTTCCCGTCCTTCTCTAATCTTGAGCTACAATCCTGTTATGACAGAACTTCAGCGCGCGATGGGCCGTTATGAACGATGAGAAGAGGACAACGTGCCAAACCTTTCTGCGGCAGAAATCCGTCGCCTTCAAGAGATCCGACTCAAATGGAACACGTATTACACAGGGCGCGAGAAGCTCTCTCGTATGGACCGCGCATTGCTTCAAAGCGAATATGTCGGCTGTACGGCTCGAAGGAACTTCGTCTCCCTCGGAAGCTACCTCGGCGACACGCGAATTCTGCGATTAACGGCTAAGGGTAAACGTGCCGTGCATTCGCTTTAGCGCACCTAATGCGTGAAACAGGAAACCGAACTCCTCATAAAAGACGACAAAGGAACGCTCCGCGTTGAGCGATGGTCGGTTGTCTCAACTGTGGCGGTTCCACTTGTTCAGAAAGCAGACTCCGTAAAATCAATTAATATGTATCTCTGCGCCACTGACGCGCCGATTGACGTGGAAGAATTTCGCGCCCGTCTGCGAAAAATGACTGACGCCGAACTTCTGAGGTACGGAAAAGCTGCCCGCTATATGTGTCGCCCGACCGCATATTTTGGCAAAGCTCCCCGCGAGACTTTCGTTATTCAATTGCGGGAGTGTCGTGCCGAATGGAAGCGAAGGCAGAAGGGAAACTAATTCGGGGCGAGTCCAGTTTCGATTGGCCAATTTCCAAGTGGAATCTGAATGACTTTATTCTGGTTTATCCATGATTTCTGTTCATACATCAGCATAGGATTCACGCCTTTGATCTTCCCGAAATACAGATAACCCGATAAGTACCCGCCTGAAGAAATAGCACCACCATTGTATGCGGTCTGCCCGATCCAGTTCGTCATCGTAAAAACAGTTCGTGCGGTCTGCTCGTTGACTTGTCTTTCCTGTTGCTCCTGAAGCGCGCGCACCAACGGCCACAGCGGATCGGTGGAAACTATCTGGCCCACATACTGCCCACGAGAATTGTAGATGTCCGAATGCACTTCGTTCGGTGGCGGCTCCGAGTAAGACGGAACGGCCAACTTCGCCATGGCGCCCGTGATTGTTGTTGGTTCTATGGAGCCGGTCACACTGGCATGCTTGAAATCGTTCAGATGTTTCGGATCAAGGGAGATGATGTAGAAATCTCCGTGTACAACGCTGACGGTTTCATTGCTCCGGTTTATCGCGATGACGAAAACCGTATTCTGCGCTGGGCCGAAATGCGCCGGCATGCTGTCGGACCAAGACCAGACTTCGATGCCGTCAACACAATGTCCACGATACTCGCGCCCAAGAATGTCCGCGGGTAAACGCTTGACCATCCCGTTGCAGGCGTAATCTATTCCGCCGATTCCTGGTTTGATGGTTTGGATAGTAGTCTGGGCAGAGAACGGAAGCGTTGGAGTAAAGAAGAATATAAAAAGCATGCTCGCCAGGGCTTGCTTCATGCGCCAACGATCATTCCCCATTTTTCCATTGCTCACGCGCGGGTAAAGTTGGATTCGACCTTGTATGCCCCGTAATGCAAACCCGCCTGCAATGCGGCCTCGCCAGTTTTGAATATCTGGCCGGTTTCTGAGCGCGAATCGATCACCTCATAACCACGGTGTTGCTCAATAGAAAAATGGGAAGTCCAACCGCCGCCGCGTACTGGAATGGCGCGGGCTTCGACCACATACCCCTTATAGGTCCTACGTTCCTTCATGCGTTTCCTCCTCGCGATGCCTGACACGGATTCTATCACGCGCCATCAAGTCAAGTTGACTCACGTCTTCAATGCCCCGTGGCCGCTCGAATCAAATTTGTGAGCAGGGGAAGCAACCGGGGAGCCCTCCAAATTGCCGTCAAAACCAGAAGAACAACTATGACGACGATCTGCGTGTTTTCAGGTAACTTCAAAAACGCGGCCCCTATAGCCCGGAACGGAGACCAGCATATCAGGACGAATTGCTTCGATTTGTCTTTCACGTCATAGAGGAACTTGCTTCTGTAATACTTGCAATTCTTCGGGCACATTATCGGATCATTTTGCAGTCCGAAGTGAAGCAGTTTGTATCGAACATCCGTACTTGTCAGGCCATCCCGCCAAGCAAAACTACCTTCTCGACAAACAGGGTAATAAAAGGGCATCCCGTCGGCCCGGGCATCTGAGAGCGGTCTTATCTCAAGGTTCATGCACGAACGGAGTACACCCGTCTTTATGCGTTCTTCAATCCAGGCCCGCACATTGTGTTGACTGCCGGCGTCTATGAACTGGGAAGACATTTGGCACAAATTATACGGTAGCGATTCGGGATCTCAAAATGCCGTTCACAATCCCCTTCCACCGCTCCGGTGAACAGGTTGTACAGCCAGTCTGCAAATACTAAGCCCTTGCGGCCATGTGATCCGATTATGATTAAGTCGGCCCGGCGCGCGGCGGTTTGATCTGGCGAGACGAGATAGAAAATTTTTCAGAGCCTGCGGTGGGTGGTTTGGATAAACTTACATCGGCGATCAGTGGAGGAGCGAGATGAAAGTCTACGCGTTCGTAACATCCGAACCAACAAGCGGTGCTTATCTCGTCGTGCGTGAAATATATGCGAGTCGAGAATTGGCGGAAGCGGCAAAGAATCTCGCAGAAGTGGTATCGTTAACTCCTCGAACCCGTCGCGAAATCATCAAAATCGTCGAGTATGAACTGATTGAAAGTTCTAGCTCTGGCCCTGTAGAGCAATCAGAAGGATACTGGTAAGATCGAAGAGGCTTTCCCGAGGACTGGAGCACGCCGCGGCACGTTCTGCAGCTGTATCGTCAATTTTTCGGTTTCGAAAGCACCGCTATAATCTTGTAAGTTTCCGACGCCGTTTTCTTTCCGTCGAGACTCACGGGCCACTCCAGCTTTGCCTTGTCGCCATTAAACTCCGCGTCGATTTCATCGACCAATGGCATGCGACAACTTCGGTGATTCCCTGCCCGGCCCGCCATGTGCTCTGCAAACTTGCTTTCACAATTGACGACCGCCACTCTACCGTCCGGCAACTGAAGAAAAAACGTTGCTCCACGCACGTGGAATGACACCTGATGGGCAGGCGTACTTAAATCGGTCGTTCTCGTTGACCCGTTGCAGTTCACACTAGTGCTATCCCCGATGCAATTGACATTTGTGTTCGAATTTGATGTCGAGTATCCGGGCACAACGTACGTGTACTCTGTTTCGTTATCCTCGCGATTAATAATCTTCACAGAAAGTTTCTGTGCGAACGCCGGTGCGACCGTGGAGATCACGACAAAAACTCCGAAGACAAGGTTCCGCATTTTGGCTCCTTTCGGTGCGTTTTAGCACTGGGCTTGCAATAAGCATCAGTAATTATGGAGTAATCGGAAACTGAGCTACTACAATATTATTCGGGGAATTGTGGTAGGGATACGGGGATTCGAACCCCGATTGCCGGGTTGAGAACCCGGTGTCCTAACCCTTAGACGATATCCCCACAGGGAATGAAAACCCGGCACCCATTGTATCGGATGCCGGGCATCGAGGAAAAGAGTCTACTGGGCAGCGGCTGCGATTTCGGACGAGACGTGTTTCGCAACTCTCTGCATTGCGTTCTTGAGCACGCCTGCGTCTTGAACGTTATAGCGGTCCAGCATTGCCCGAGTCTTCCACCCGCCGAGTTTCAAAACTGTGGATTCATCCACTCCTGCCGCCAAAGCATTGATGGCCGCAGAGCATCGGCAATCATGGATTCGTGGACCTGAACGTGTGCGTGTTTTGGCGTCCCAAGTCCCGAGCCCTGCCTCTGCGACGGCCTTGCCCCACTCACGGTGAATGTAGTTCCCGTCGAAGTGGAAGACGGGCACAGACTCGTCGCGGAAACGTCCCCGCAGCATCTTAGCGATGGGCTCCAGATAACTGCCGGCCAGCACGATGAGCAGTGCCCTGCGCGTCTTCACGATCTCGGGGCTCAGGTTGATTTGCGTGCAGTCTCGAGACACCATGCTCCACTGAATTTTGCGCATTGCTCCTAGACGGCAACCTGTTGCATACATGAACTGGAAGAACGGTCGCAGCTCCTCGGGCAGCTTGCTCAGGATCACGGCGAAATCTTTCGGCAGAATATATTGACCCGCAGGAGCCGAATCCTCTGGCATCGGGAAGTGCGGAACATCGTTGCGTCCAATCACGTCATCTTTCATCGCTCGATTGAACATAGCGCGAAGGGCAACCAGTTCGCGGCGAATCGTCGCGTCCGATATTCCTTCCTCACCGCGGCTGTCTGTGTAGTCGCGGATTTTGGCGATGACCTTTTTCTTCTCGTAAATCTTGAGCCCCGCGAAAAAGGAATCAATCGGCTTCAGGTGGTGGTTGTTGGCTTGTTCGGGCTTCGCGCGCAGGTACACGGCTCGTAGGTCTTCATAGCGGAGGGACTTCAAATCAGCCGGAGGAGTTTCACCGTCCTCAGTTTTCACTGTGCGACGATTGCGAATTGCCAGCGCTTTCTCGAAATCACCTGTGCCGGAATTCTCACGCCGCTGTACGCCATCTCGACCGTAATAGGTGATATACCAGTTCTTCGATTCGACCTTGATCGCGCCGGGGGTGCTCTTCGGCACAGCCTTGCCGGTTAGTTGATAGGTGATGAGTTTGATGACGCCTTTTGCCTTGATGTTCATGCGACCTCCTTTTGCCGTTGGGCACGCTGTTCGACGGCTCGTTGGAGATTACTAGTCTTGGAATTTTCACGGTGCTGTTTGCCGTCTCGGTCGTAGAACAAAATGTAGTAATTTCTGGATTCCTTTTTGACTGCACCGGGAGTGGTTTTTGAAACGCTTTTGCCGTTCAACTGATGAGTAATCAGTTTGACGACACCCGTGGCGACGGGAGCATCAAGTTCGCTACCCCCGTTAACGTCTCGGTGACATTCGTGGCATAGCCATTCGACTTGTAGGGGTTTGCGGTAATCAGGATGATGCGCTTGCGTGAATCCGACCTTGCCGCAGCGTTCACATTTCTCGGAACGGGTCAGAGCACCAATTTTCAAAGCATACCTCACCGCATGCCGTGCCCTGGCTCGCTCAGGAAATCGAAGTTCGTGTTGCCGTTGGCGGGATATTTTCTCTTTCACACGTCAATTAAATCATACAATGCAAACCATATCAAGAAAAAAGCAAACCATTCGTTTTTATTGGCATTTGTGGCTTGTTTTTTGCCCTCTCAAGGCCGGAATCGGGGTTCGAATCCCCGTATCGCTACCAAACTTTTTCACTCTGCTTACTTGCAATGAAAATCGCGTTCGTGTATTGGAGAACTTGTGACTCTCAAGGAATATCGCAGCAAGCGGCACTTCAGCGTCACGCCGGAGCCGGAGGGAAAGAAGAGCGCACAGAAGCCGGCGGGGCCGTCGCGGATTTTCGTGGTGCAAAAACATGCGGCGACGCGGCTGCATTATGATTTTCGGCTCGAGTGGAATGGAGTGCTGCTCTCGTGGGCTGTTCCGAAAGGCCCGTCCACCGATCCTTCCGTGAAACGGCTGGCGATGCATGTGGAAGACCATCCGATTGATTACGCCAATTTCGAGGGAGTCATTCCCGCGGGCGAATATGGCGGCGGGACGGTGATGGTGTGGGACACGGGGACGTGGGAGCCGCAATTTCCCGACGTCGAGGCGGCTTTGAAGAAGGGCGATTTCAAATTTATTTTGCATGGGAAGAAGCTTCGCGGGTCCTGGGTGCTGGTTCGCACGCGCGGATTCGGAAGCTCGACGAAAGAATCGTGGCTGCTGATCAAGCATCGCGATGAATATGCCAGCCCGAAAGACATTACGATTGACCAGCCCGCGTCGGTTTTGAGTGGGAGGCTGCTCGCCGATATCGCGCGTTACGGCGGCGGCGACGTGGAGAAAGCGGCGAGTGGAGATCCGAGTGGCGGGGTGAAATCTCCGGGGCGGATTGCGAAGAAGGGGAAAGTGAATGCTCGGCGGAAGAAGAGGTAGGGAGTAACGGAAAAGGGAAACGGGAAGATGGAAAAGGGCTGAACCGCAATTGCGATTTGTAGAGTGCCCCGTTTTGTGCCGCGAAATAATTCTTCGGTGCCTTGTTTTCAATCACTTCTGGCGTTTCTAATAATTTAGTGTGTCTCGAAATTTGTCGTCTGCGCGGGAGTTGCAATCGAGTGCCGGACGAAAGTCGGTCCGGCGCTACAGAAGTCACAGCAAATCGCGCCTCGGATGACCCCCTCTTTTTGTACCGATTAGAAATGGATCGTGATGATTGTTTTGTTGGGGTTGCGGCGATTTTTAATCGTTTTGGTGTACCGATTAGAAATGGAGTCTGTCTGGCTCGAGATTGCGGGGAAGGCGAAAAAGTTTGCTGATTGGGTTTCCGGGCCGCGCGGGAGAGTGCGCGCTGTGAAAACCCGGCCCGCCTGTCCCGACCGGATCGGGACGCAGAAGGCGCGCCAGCGAGCCCTACGAGAGATGGGCGAATCGCGTTCGAAGGGGTAGTGTTTGTGTCCCGGTTAGAAACGACCGCCGTGTTTTGTTTTCCGAGGGTTACGGCGATTTCTAATTGTTTTGGTGTACCGATTAGAAATCGATTTGGGATTGAGTACTGGGCTCCGCAGATTTGCGGGCCTGTCCGTGTGCCGTGAGGGGCGACGCGTGGTCCGTGATCCGTGCAACGTGATCCGTGACTCGTGAGGCCTGGCGTTGGACATGAGAGAGACGTCGGGAGTGAGTGGATGACGCGCGCGGCGAGCGGGCGCATGCGTCCCCGGAGGCGAGGGCCTCCGGGCTCCGAAGAGAATCGCTCGGGCGCGAACCCTAACATATAGCGCGTGTTATCTCCTACGTCAATATATATGACGAGTAATTATATCACGCTGGCCTGGGGAGCCGCAAATCCACAGAGTGCAAGGGTTTACCGAAGTGCCGCGGAATCAGCGGGATTGGAGCGCAAAAAACTTACGAAACCGTGGATTTGATCTCGCGAAAAGCGCGCGGCTGCGGCACTCAGTCCCAAAATGGAACCGCATTTCGCACCGAGGTTCGGCACGTTGACGGGTGAGGTTACAGATCGGGGAAAAGTGATACACCCGGTGGTGTCTTAATTTGAAATCTGCGGCATTAGATTGCGGCATTTAGTGTGCTCCGAATCCATTCCGAGACCGTCTGTTTCTTGCTCTTTGCGGTAGATTCGATTGCCCGTAGTTCGTTGGGTGTAACCCGAATGCGCAAGGTTTCAACTTTGGCGTCTCCCTTTGGGAGTGGCGGCCTACCCGCCTTTTTAGCTTTCTGTTGTCTCGGCATTCCTGAACTCCTGAACGATCGCCGCTTGCACGGCGAGAACTGGAGACGTGACTGGCGCGATATGCAAGACCGTGACGTGGCCGCGTGGCTTCTCAGGATTGTCTGTATCATGCGCCCATGCGTAGGCCTTTGACGCTTTCGGGTGTCCGCTAGTCTCAAACACTTCCATGATGCCTGCCCATATCGTCTTTCCCTGAAACCGCTCGGTCGCCGGAACGCTCTCAACGTGACGCGCCTCTACACCATGTAGGCGCTGAACCGCGTCCCGTAAATCTTCGATATAGCTCACGCGGCCTCTATTAAAACCTTAACCGTCCAGAAATCCCGTTCGATTCCAGCCGCCATCGCTGGCGTGCAACGCAGCGTATTGTGACGCTGCTAGGACGTTTGCCATCTGCGTTCTGCCCATGCCAATTGCTGTACCCCAATAATTAAGAGTTGTCAAGATATATTTTTGGGGTACAATATCGCCGTGGCCGACAATGCCCGACCTAAGAAATGGCGCATCCGACGAACGACTTGGTTGCTTATTTTCATGGTTGGATTCGCTGTAGTCGCTGCAATCGCAGGGATCTGCGTCACTAGGAAAGCCTATAGCTGCGACGCACACCGCAAAGCATGTCAAGTTGCCCAGTCCACACGCGACGCTTATACGTCCACCATTCCCTTTCCTGTTGATATACAAGACGGTTGGGCCAATCAAGACCAGATCCAGAATCAGTCCCAACCGCAAGGTAATTGCGCGGAAAGCTATTTCTGCACAGTAGTGACGGCAGTGAACCTGCCAAGTCTCTATCTGACGATTGCTGGCGTTTGGGCCATTGTTGTAGCGATTGGCACCCTGTATGTTTTGGGACTGCAAGCGCAGAGCCTGAGATTCCAAACTAGCCATATCAAAAAAAGTGCTGAAGCCGCGCTCCTGAATGCTCGGGCCATCATAAACGCTGAGCGAGCTTGGATAGACGGGGAATTCACGCAGGTCGCAGGCGACAAAGACCGATGCACTGTGCGAATTAGGAACCATGGAAAAACGCCCGCCACGGTTTCGATGGTTCAATTCAGATACGGACACCCACCACGATTTGAAAGGCTTAGCGACGAGCTTTTGCCACATATGTTTATTCGTGGAATCTTCGGTCTGATTGGAAGCCAAGAAGAGGTGCCATTGAGCACTTTGAATCTCGCGGAGATGTTCGCGGAAGTAAGTGGAGAGGTTCCTGTAGAGCAGCGGATGCTCGGGACGATACAAGCTGAGATTGTCTATGGAGACGTTGTTAGTTCCGAACCCGATAGGAAGGTACACCGAACGGTATTCGCCTACGAGTTCAACAAGCTGCTCCAAACCTTGGAGCGCATTCCGTTCGAGAGTACCTACACCTAGCAGGAAGACGGCTAAGCTAAAGCAAATTAAGTCGCTACCATACACCCGCGTTCGTTGACTTGCCGTTGGGCGCAGCATAACATCCGCGCAAATGCCCGAATCGTCTCCACTCTCTGGCCGCACGATTTCGCACTACCGCATCCTTGAAAAACTCGGTGGCGGCGGCATGGGTGTAGTGTACAAGGCTGAGGACATCCGGCTCGACCGCGCCGTCGCTTTGAAATTCCTTCCCGATGATGTGGCGCACGACCCGCTGGCGCTCGAACGCTTCAAGCGCGAAGCGAAAGCAACTTCGGCCCTCAATCATCCCAACATCTGCACGATTTATGACATTGGCGAAGATGCGGGGCGGACATTCATCGCGATGGAGTTTCTGGATGGCGTGACGCTGAAGCATCTTATCGGCGGAAAGCCCGTGGAGACGGAAGTTCTGCTCGGTTTGGCGATTGAGATTGCTGACGCTCTGGACGCTGCTCACGCAAAAGGCATCGTTCACCGCGACATCAAGCCCGCGAATATCTTCGTGACTTATTATGGGTCAGGGTTTGCAAGTACAAACCCTGAAACCCGGCGCGGGCAGGCGAAGTTACTCGATTTCGGCCTGGCAAAGATGACTCCGAAACTCGGCGCCCTGGGCTCGACCGAGACACTCTCCGCAGATGCCGCACCTTTGAGCGCGGAGCACCTAACCAGTCCTGGAACGGCCGTGGGAACAGTGGTTTACATGTCTCCGGAGCAGTTGAGCGCCAAAGACCTGGATGCATGCACGGATTTATTTTCATTCGGCGTCGTCTTGTACGAGATGGCTACTGGCACCCTGCCCTTTCGTGGAGAAACTTCGGCGTTGATCACGGATGCCATTCTCCACCGTGCGCCGGTGCCGCCTGTGCGACTGAATCCAGACATTCCGGCGAAGCTCGAAGACGTGATCAACCGAGCGTTGGAGAAAGATCGCAATTTCCGCTATCAGCACGCGAGCGAAATGCGAGCCGAACTGCAGCGGCTGAAGCGCGACATGTCCTCAGGCGCGCTGATCGGATCGCCCACGGCGCAACCACAGTCGTCCTCGGCAGTCGCACCAGCGCAGCCCGCGCATCCCTCCGGCAGTTCCGTTGTCGTCGCCGCGGCAAGACAAAACAAAGGCGCCTTTGCTGCCATTGTCGTCGTCACGCTGGTGCTCATCGCCGGCGCCGGATACGGCCTCTATTCGTTCCTGGGCAAAAGATCGCTCACGATTCCGTTCCAAACTTTCGCCGTGACGCAGGTCACAAACTCCGGCAAAGCTCTCTTTGCAGCCATTTCACCGGACGGGAAGTACATCGTCGCCGTGATTTTCGACAAAGGAAAATACAGTCTGTGGCTTCGCAACGTTGCTACCGGCAGCGACACCCAGATTCTCGCTCCTGATTCCCTGCTTGTTGAGGCGGTCGCTTTTTCTCCGGACGCGAACTACATATTTTATCGAAAGGCCGTGGATCCCTCGCAGCAAGCGTACATTCTCTATCGCATGCCGGTGCTCGGCGGCTCGCCGCAACTCTTAGTCCGCGATGTGGATGGCGGTCCAACGTTTTCGCCCGACGGCAAGCGGATGGCATACATGCGGGCTAACGATCCGGAAGCGGGCAAATACCGCCTTCTTACCGCGAACCTGGACGGCAGCGATGAGAAAGTGCTGCAAATCGGCCCGCTGCCGTTTCCGGATTCGCTGTCCTGGTCGCCGGACGGGAAGAGCATCGCGTTTATCTCCTACTCAAGCGCCAAGGCGCCAGCGCAGATCAGTGTATTCGACATTGCTACTGGCAAGGACACTGCGCTTACCGCATTTTCCGAAAGGACTTTTGCCGATCTCGCGTGGACTCCCGACGGCCGCGGTCTTATCGTCAATTATGCAGATCGCATGTCGGGCTCGACCAACCAGCAAATCGGCTATGTCGCCTATCCCGGTGGCCGATTCCAATCGCTTACGAACGACGTCCACGGCTATCAAGACCTGAGCATTTCTGCGGACGGCAGGTCCATGGTTTCCGTCCAACGGCAGGAATCGGACTCCGTTCATGTGCAGCCTACGGCAGGCACAGGATCCTCCGTTGAAGTCAAGGGCCTGCCGAACCAGGGTGAGGTCGCCGCGATTGACTGGGACGCGCAAGGAAACTTAATCGTCGGAACGTCCTCCTCGCTTCTTCGATTGTCACTCGATGGAAGCCAGCAAACGACCCTACTGTCTGATCCCAGCGCCACTATCCTTTCGGCATCTGCGTGCAGAAACGGTGGCCCGATTCTGTTGGGTTGGTATCTGAGGGGGGGACAAACCACGAAGAACATCTGGCGAGTAGATGCCGATGGGTCACATCCAATGCAGCTCACGAACGGCAAAGACGACGAGCTACCACTATGCGCGATGGATGGAAAGTCGGCCTACTACTTTGACGGTGGCAGCTTCCGCTTGATGAGAGAGCCCATCGATGGCGGGTCCTCGGAGCTCGTGGAAGGCAGCGCCATACCCAACGGATATGTATGGGGAGGTCTGAACTTCTCCCCCGATGGCAAGTGGATTCCGGAGATCGCGGCCATATCGGATCCCGCCACTCATTCCGCTGAAAACAAAATCGCTCTCGTCGACGTGAATGCCAAATCCGCAGCGTCCACGAGATTTCTAGTTCCGCGTCCCGATTTTGCGGAGCCCTTCTCGTTCACCCCCGATGGCACGGCCGTGACGTATAACATTGTCGAGGATGGCGTCGGCAACGTCTGGGCGCAACCTCTCGATGGTTCGCCGGGACATCGGCTGACGAACTTTACCTCCGACCGCATCAAGACATTCCGATTTTCGCCCGACGGCAAATCGCTCGCCGTCGCGCGCGAGCACATCGTTTCCGACGTCGTTCTCCTCCGCGACACCACCGCATCATCCCGCTGACCAGACGGAGGTTCCAGGTCGAATGGTCCGCAGGGAAGCCCGGAAGTGAAGAGCAGTTGCTCGCGTGCCAGCGCTAAAGCGCAAGTGATAGGCAAGGCTCGTAACGTAGCGCTGAAGCGCTCCTCCCCCGCATAAATGCGAGGGCTCCCACCGGAAGGTAACGACGTGCTGACAAATTCCCGCGGGCGCAGCCCTTCGAAACTCAGGATGAACAAGCAGCGCCCCTACGAGCGAGCCGGCGAAACGGTGGCGCGTTGACTTGCTGTTGGGCGCGGCATAACATTCGCGCAAATGCCCGAGTCGTCTCCACTCTCCGGCCGGACAATTTCGCACTATCGCGTGATTGAGAAAATAGGTGAAGGCGGCATGGGCGAAGTGTATCGCGCTCATGACGACCAGCTCGACCGCGACGTCGCGCTGAAGATTCTTTCCGTGGGATTGCTCGCGGACGAAGCCGCGCGCAAACAATTTCGCAAAGAAGCTCTCGCGCTCGCGAAGCTCAATCACCCGAATATCGAGACCGTTTACGAATTTGGCTCTCAGGACGGCGTCGATTTCCTCGCGATGGAGTTGATTCCCGGCGATTCGCTACGCGAAAAGATCAAAGCCGGGCCGCTTGTGGAGAGAGAAATTGTGCGGCTCGGGATGCAACTTGCCGAAGGCCTGGCCGCCGCACACGATCAAGGCATCATCCATCGCGATCTCAAGCCCGGGAATTTATTCGTCACGCCGGATGGCCGGTTGAAGATTCTCGATTTCGGCCTGGCACGATTGATCCGTCCGGAAGCCGCGAACGACGCGACGCGCAGCATCACGGTGGAGAGTGGCACGATTTCGGGCACTGTCCCTTACATGCCGCCGGAACAGTTGCGTGGAGAGCCGACCGACGCGCGAAGTGACATTTACTCGGCGGGCGCAGTTCTTTACGAGATGGCGGTGGCCCAGCGGCCTTTTCCGCAGACGCAAGGGCCGCAGCTGATGGGTGCGATTCTGCACAGAGCTGCGCCGCCGCCGAGCGCCTCAGGCGCGCACATTTCTCCAGCGCTCGACGGCGTAATCCTGAAGTCACTCGAAAAGGAGGCATCGCAGCGTTACCAGACGGCCCGCGAACTTCGCGTCGCGCTCGAAGGAATATCGCTCAGCTCTACTGCGCTTTCGGCCGGGTCCGCGCCGGCCTCCGGCTCGGCCATTTCTTCACCGGCCATGCCGGCATCCGCCGTCACGGCGGCCGAAATTCCCAAAGCCCACGGGCCGAAACTCTGGAAGATTCTCGTTCCCGCGATTGGAATCTGGATCGTCGGGATTGTCGCCGTCAGTCTTTATTTCCGCTCGCATCACGCCGCGCCGTTGACCGAGAAGGACACCATCCTGCTGGCGGATTTTACAAACTCAACCGGCGATCCTGTCTTTGACGGCTCGCTGCAGAAGGGGCTTTCTGTGCAGCTGGAACAATCGCCCTTCCTCAGCATCGTCTCCGACGAGCAAATCCAGCAAACCTTGAAGTTGATGGGCGAGAAGCCGGACGCCAAGCTCACGGGCCAGGTTGCGCGCGAGCTCTGCCAGCGCACCAGCAGCGCGGCAGTTCTTGAAGGCACAATCGCACAGATTGGCACGGAGTATTTGCTCACGCTGAAAGCAATCAACTGCACCAACGGGCGATCGCTGGCGAGCACGGAAGCCGAGGCAAGCGATAAGAATCACATCCTCGACGCGCTCGGCAAAATCTCTACGGATATGCGCGCGAAGCTCGGAGAGTCGCTCGGCACGTTGGAAGAACTCGATACGCCGCTGGCGCAGGCCACCACGCCCTCGCTCGAAGCCCTTCAGGCCTATAGCCTCTCTGAGAAGATCGCGACGCAGAAGCTGGACATTGCCGGCGCGGCGTCACTGGCTCAGCGAGCCATAAGCCTCGATCCGAACTTCGCCGTGGCGTATGCCAGCCTCGGCATCTATTACTACAACTTGGGCGAGACGGCGCTGGCGACGGAAAACATTCGCAAGGCCTACGAACTTCGGGAGCATACGAGCGAGCGGGAAAGACTCGGCATCGAATCGATTTACTACCTCGGTGCGATTGGCGACCTGGAAAGAGCGCGCCAGGATTATGAGCTCTGGGCGCAGACCTATCCGCGAGATTTCGCTCCACTGAACAATCTTCGCGTCATCTATGTCAACCTCGGACAATATGACAAAGCGTTTGCAGAGGGGAGCGAGGCGTTTCGCGCCCGTTCGCCGGCCGGCTGGACATACGTAGTCCTCGCTCAAAGCTATCTCTTTGTGAATCGCATAGACGAGGCCCGTGCGACGATCGACGAAGCGCAGGAGAAGAAGTTTGATTTGGCGACGCTGCACTTACTCCTTTATCAAATCGCCTTCTTGAAAAACGATCCGCCACTGATGGCGCAACAGGTGACCTGGCTAGAGGGCAAGCCAGGCGCGGAGGACGTGATGCTGGCGTTCGAGGCGGATACTGCTGCGTTCTCGGGGCATCTCGCGAAAGCCCGTGATTTCTCGCGGCTCGCGGCGGAATCCGCCGGCCGCGTCCAACAAAAAGAGAGCTCGGCGACTTACGAAGCCGACGAGGCTTTGCGGGAAGCGCTTTTTGGCAATGCTTCTGAGGCTCGGCAGCAAGCCACGACGGCGTTGGCCCTTTCGACCGGCCGCGATGTGCAATACGGAGCGGCACTCGCGCTGGCCTTCGCCGGGGATACATCCCGAGCGCAGGCGCTTGCCGATGATTTGAACAAACGTTTTCCGGAAGACACCATCGTGCAATTCAACTACCTGCCCACGATCCGCGCTCAGCTCGCGCTCGACCGCAATGATTCCCGCAAAGCGATCGAGATCCTTCAGCTCGCTGCTCCTTACGAGCTGGGTTCACTCACACGCGCGAGCGTTTTTAATTTCATGAGCCTCTATCCCGTCTATGTGCGCGGAGAGGCATGCCTGGCTGCGCATCGGGCTGGCGATGCCGCGAACGAATTTCAGAAAATTCTCGATCACCGCACTGTGGTCTTGATGGAACCCATCGGCGCGCTCGCGCATCTCGGCCTCGCACGCGCCTATGCCTTGCAGGGCGACACCGCCAAAGCGAAAACCGCTTACGATGATTTCTTCGCGCTATGGAAGGACGCCGATCCCGAGATTCCCATTCTCATCGCAGCAGAAGCTGAATACGCCAAGCTGAAATGATCCCGACTTTGGCGCGTTGACTTGGCGGAGCGGCCAGCATAAGATTCGCGGCGATGCCTGATTCCTCTTCACTCTCCGGACGAACAATTTCCCACTATCGCGTCGTCGAGAAGCTCGGCGGCGGCGGAATGGGTGTGGTCTATAAGGCCGAAGACACCAAGCTGCACCGTTTCGTGGCCTTGAAGTTCCTGCCCGATGGGCTCGCCAAAGACCATCAGGCCCTCGAGCGATTCCAACGTGAAGCACAGGCTGCCTCGGCTCTCGACCATCCGAACATTTGCACGATCTACGAGATTAGCGAAGAAGGCGGCCAGCCCTTCATCGTCATGCAGTTCCTGGACGGCCAGACGCTTAAGCACCGCATCTCGGGCAAGCCGCTGCCGATTGACGAAGCCCTCGACCTCGCCATCGAGATTGCCGACGGCCTCGATGCAGCGCACTCAGCGGGAATCGTTCACCGAGACATTAAGCCAGCGAACATCTTCATCACGAAGCGCGGCCACGCCAAGATTCTCGACTTCGGTTTGGCCAAGACACTGACCACTGCTTCCTCTGGATCGGCTACCGAATCACAAGCGACGGTGGATGCAGTCGCTCCAGAGCATCTCACGAGTCCCGGGAGCGCGATCGGTACGGTGGCCTACATGTCGCCGGAGCAAGTCCGCGCGAAAGAACTGGATGGCCGAAGCGATCTCTTCAGTTTTGGCGTTGTGCTTTACGAAATGGCGACAGGCACTCCGCCGTTCAGGGGTGATTCCACGGGAGTCATCTTCGACGCGATTATGAATCGTCCTGCCATGTCGCCCCTCCGGCTGAACCCCGACGTTCCCGTGGAACTCGACCGGATCATCAATAAGGCTCTGGAGAAGGATCGCGATCTGCGTTGCCAGAGTGCCGCGGAATTGCGGGCCGACTTGAAACGGCTGAAGCGCGAGACCACATCGGGTGTGCAGAGCGGGACGGTCGCGGTGCAAACGGGATCGTCGGCGGCAGCGCAGCCCGCGGCGACAGATTCCGGCACGAGCGCTTCACGTGTTTCGGCCGTTTCAGCGGTTTCAACCGTTGCCCAGCCGGTGACGTCGCAGGTATCGGACAGTTCTGTCGCCGCCGCGGCCAAGCAGCACAAGGGCGCGCTGGCCGGCATTATCGTGGTGGCGCTTGTACTCATTGCCGGCGCGGGTTATGGGCTTTATTCGTTTTTGGGCAAGAAGCCGGCGGCGATTCCGTTCCAAGCCTTCGCTGCCTCGCAGGTCACAAATTCCGGGAAAGCTCTGTTCGCGGCGATTTCACCCGATGGGAAATTCGTGGTCAGCGTGATTGACGATAAGGGAAGATCGACTTTGTGGCTGCGGAATGTCGCTACCGGCAGCGACACACAGGTCCTCGCTCCCGATCCTGCCGTTATCGCGAGCCCGGCGTTCTCGGTTGACACGAACTATATCTTTTATCGAAAGGCCGTGGATGCCACACAGACCTCGTGGAATCTTTACCGGATGCCGGTGCTTGGTGGCTCGCCGCAGCGTTTGGTCGGCGACGTTGATTTGGGTCCGACCTTTTCCCCCGACGGCAAGCGCATGGCCTATATGCGAGGCAACGACCCGGAAATCGGCAAGTACCGGATTCTTTCGGCCAATCTCGACGGTACCGATGAGAAGGTTCTTCTGATCGCTCCGCTACCGATTCCGGACGCGCTCTCATGGTCTCCCGACGGGAAGAGCATCGCTTATGACTCTTACGCGAATAGCAAAGCGCCGGGACAGATCAGTGTGTTCGACATTTCCAGCAGCAAAGACACTTCCCTCACGGCGTTTCCTGACAGGGCTTTCATTGCTCTTGCCTGGTCCCCGGACGGCCGCGGCCTCCTCGTGAATTTTTCGGACCGTGCGTCGGGCTCGAGCAGCCGGCAAATTGGTTTCGTTTCTTATCCTGACGGCCGCTTCCAGTCCCTGACAAACGACATCCACGGGTATCGAACGCTGAGCATTTCAGCGGATGGCAAGGCCATGGTGTCGATTCAACAACAGCAGTCGGATTCGGTTCGCGTGCAGGCTTTGGGTGCCAACGGATCACCGATTCAAGTTCCTGGCATTCCGAATCAGGCAACCGTTCGCGGTGTTGATTGGGACAGCGGCGGGAACTTGATTGTTACGACTTCGACTTCCGTGCTGCGGCTGTCACCGGACGGAAGCCAGCAGACGGCTCTACTCTCTGACCCCAGCGCTACTATGGGGTGGTCGTCCGCGTGCCGCAACGGTGGTCCGATTCTCTTGCAGTGGTATTTGAGGGAAGGTAAGACCACCATAAATATCTGGAGGGTGGACGCCGACGGATCGCATCCCAAACAGCTCACGAACGGCAAGGATGAAGAGTTTCCGCTTTGCTCGCCGGACGGAAAGTGGGCCTATTATGTCGATAATGCCACCACCCACATTATGAGAGTCCCCATCGAAGGCGGAACTCCGGAGCTAATGGAGGGCAGCGTAGTCTCAAACGGGTTCATGGCAGAAGGCGCGAACTTCTCTCCGGACGGCAAGTGGATGCCGGAGATTGCGGCGTTCACGGATCCCGCGACGCAAACTGCCACCACCAAGGTTGCGCTGATCGATGTCAACGCGAATACCCTGGCATCCACGAAGTTTCTGATTCCACGTCCCGAGATTCGGCTCCCCATCGCCTTCACTCCTGATGGCAAGGCCGTGGCTTACACAATTGTCGAGAACGGCGTAGGGAACGTCTGGGCGCAGCCGCTGGATGGTTCACCCGGGCATCGACTGACGAACTTCGCTTCCGACCAGATCCGCACATTCCAATTTTCGCCGGACGGCAAATCGCTCGGCGTGGTCCAACAGCATATTGTTTCCGACGTCGTTCTCCTACGAGACACCACCGCATCATCCCGCTGACGCAGACCGAGGTTCCAGGTCGAATGGGCCGCAGGGAAGCCCGGAAGTGAAGGTCAGTTGCTCCGACTTTGGCGCGTTGCCTTGAGTAAGTGTGTGGTCCGCCACGGAGGACTGGCCTACAAATGCAGTGACGCCGCGCGTTGACTTGGTCGAACGGCCAGCATAAGATTCGCGCCGATGCCTGAATCGCAATCCATGATCGGCCGAACCGTTTCTCACTATCGCATCGTCGAAAAACTTGGCGGCGGTGGGATGGGCGTGGTGTACAAGGCCGAAGATGTGAGTCTGCACCGGTTTGTCGCGGTGAAGTTTCTTCCTGACGATGTGGCCAGAGATCCACAAGCGTTGGCGCGATTTCAGCGAGAGGCGCAGGCGGCGTCCGCGCTGAATCATCCGAATATCTGCACGATCCACGAAATTGGGCAACAAGATGGCCAGCCATTTATCGTCATGGAGTATCTGGATGGGGTGACGCTGAAGCACCGAATCGCGGGGAAGCCGATGGAAACGGAATCGCTGCTGTCACTGGCGATTGAGATCGCGGATGCGCTCGACGCTGCGCATTCCGAGGGAATCGTTCATCGCGACATCAAGCCGGCCAATATTTTTGTGACGAAGCGGGGGCACGCGAAGATTCTCGATTTTGGGTTGGCGAAGACGCTGCCGTCCGCATCGACGATGTCGATGTCGGCGACGCAGGATACGGCCGACGCGGTGTCGCCCGAACACTTGACGAGTCCGGGCAGCACGCTCGGGACGGTCGCGTACATGTCGCCGGAGCAGGTGCGGGCGAAAAATTTGGATGCGCGGAGCGATCTCTTCTCGTTTGGATCGGTTCTCTATGAAATGGCGACGGGGACGTTGCCGTTCCGTGGAGAAAGCTCGGGAGTTATCTTTCATGAAATTCTGGATCGCGATCCGGTTCCCGCGATTCGGCTGAATCCTGACCTTCCGGCGAAGCTCGAAGACATCGTCAACAAGGCGCTCGAGAAAGATAGGGAACTGCGTTATCAGGGCGCGGCTGAAATGCGGGCCGATTTGAAGCGGGTGAAACGTGAGACGGAAACACGGTCCGGCGTATCGGCAGCCTCGGGGACAGTTGCGGTGGCGCAGGACAGCGGAACTCATTCGGTTGCGCAACAGACAGGGTCTGGATCGAGTTCGGTGTCGGCCGCTGCTGCAGTCCCGGCATCGTCATCCGCCGTGAAAGCTGCTGAAGCTCCGGTGGCCGGAGGGAAAAAACTCTGGAAGATTTTGATTCCTGCTGCTGTTGTTGTGGTGGCTGCGTTGATCGCGGGATTTTTCTACTTCCGTCCTCGTCCGGCGGCGACGTTGACCGAGAAGGACACCATCGTCCTCGCTGATTTCGATAACACGACCGGAGATCCCGTCTTCGACGGCGCCTTGAAGCAGGCACTGGCTGTGCAGCTCGGTCAATCTCCGTTTCTCAACATCCTCTCGGAGCGCAAAGTGGAAGACACTTTGCGGCTGATGGGGCGTCCGTCGAATGAGCGCGTTACTCGCGACGTAGCTAGAGAACTCTGCGTGCGCACAGGCAGCAAGGCGATTCTTTTGGGTTCGATTTCCAACTTGGGCGGGCAGTACGTGGTCGGCATCGATGCGGTCGGTTGCAGCACCGGGGACACGTTGGCCACCGAGCAGGAAGAAGCTTCGACGAAACAGGATGTGCTGAAAGCACTGAGTAAGGCAGCGTCCAGCATAAGAGGCAAGCTCGGCGAATCGCTGGCTTCCGTTCAGAAGTTCGACGTTCCCGTTGAGGCCACGACGACATCGCTCGAGGCACTGAAAGACTACAGTATGGGGATTACAACCGGCCGCACAAAAGGAGACGCTGCTGCCATTCCGTTCATGAAGCGTGCGCTCGAACTCGACCCGAATTTTGCCGCAGCCTATGCTGGCCTCGGGGTCGAATACAGCAATCTCGGACAAGCCAGTTTGTCGGCGGAGAACGTCAAGAAGGCTTATGCGCTGCGCGACCGCGTCAGTGAACACGAAAAATACCGCATCGCTGCCTTGTACTACAGCAACGTGACCGGGGATTTAGAGCAGGCGATTCAAGTCTACGAATTGTGGGCCAAAAGCTATCCGCAGGATATGGTGCCTCCGGGCACCTTGGGGAGCATTTATAGCGAGTTTGGGCAGTTCGACAAGTCTGTGGCTGAGACCCAAGAGGCATCGCGGCTGGAACCGAATGCAGTATTTGCTTATGCCAACCTCGCGCTGGATTATCTTGCACTGAACCGACCCGACGATGCGAAGAAAGCGATTGAGCAGGCTCAGCAGCGAAAGCTGGACGCCGATTTTTTACACTGGACAATTTACCAGGTGGCCTTTTTCAAAGGTGATGCACCGGAAATGGAGCGGCAGGTAGCTTGGGCTGCGGGGAAGCCTGGAAGTGAAGACATCCTGCTCTCTTTCCAATCCGACACGGAGGCGTATTACGGGCGGCTCGCGAAGGCGCGGGACTTCTCCCGGCGTGCGGTTGATTCGGCGGTCCGTGATGAATCGAAGGAAACGGCCGCGCTGTGGCAGGTGAATGCTGCACTGCGGGAAGCGGAGTTCGGCAACCCAGCGGCCGCGAAGCGAGGTGTTGAAGCGGCACTGGCGCTGGCTCCGGGCCGGGACGTGAAACTATTCGCCGCTCTCGCGCTGGCTCGAATCGGTGAAGCCGCTAGCGCAAAGGCCATCGTAGAAGAACTGGAAAAGAACGAACCGTCGAATACGATCCTGAAGGTCTACTGGCTGCCAACGATTAAGTCAGCGATTGCACTAAGTGCCAACAATTCCGCCCAAGCTGTGATGTTTCTCGAAGCGGCTGCACCTTATGAACTGGGCATCCCCCCACAACTGCAGTCGGGGACGATGTATCCGGTTTACATTCGCGGACTGGCTCAGCTAGCGGGGCACAACGGGGCTGCTGCGGCTACGGAGTTTCAGAAGTTTCTCGACCACCGAGGAATCACACTAAACTACCCACTTGGCGCGCTCGCGCATCTCGGACTCGCTCGCGCTTATGCACTTTCGGGCGACACGGCTAAGGCGAAGGCTGCGTATGATGATTTCTTTGCGCTATGGAAAGACGCTGATGCTGACGTTCCCATTGTTGTCGCCGCGAAATCCGAATACGCCAAATTGAAGTGACTCGCGCGCTGGCGATTCTCACTCCTGTTTCTATTCTGGCCAATCCTAATTCACGAGATTGATTTATGGTTTCTGCGTGTGCGCGAGCGAAAGAGAGAAACCGCAGATTCCTCGTCCGATCCTGGTCGGATCGTCCTCGGAATGACAGATAAGGACGAGCAAAAAGTAAAACCAAGCCCCATCCTTCGTTCGCCGCTGGCGAACGAAGGATGGGCACCCGGCCGCTGGCGAACGAAGGGTGGGCACCCGAAAAACCAACGATACGAAAGGGCCGACGAGACACCGGCCGTACGGAAAAGCAGGCGCTTCGCTAGTTTACGCGTTTGTCGCTTGCAGGCGTTGGCGGAAGTAATCCTTCCAACTGTCGGGTAGGGCGGCGACTTTGAGGACGCGTTGCAATGAGGCACGGTCATCATCGGAGTAACTTTTTGCGATGTAGAGACGTGTGATTTCGGGGACCGGGACGGCGTTCGGGTCGCGATCGATTAGTTTGAGTGCGTCGCCGGCGGCGACTTCGCCTTCGCGAGTGACGGCGAGGTAGAACCCAGTGCGGCCGCTTGCGAGGAATCGGCGAACCATGTCGTCGGAATTGAATCTTATGCCGAGTTTGTAGCAGGGGAGGCGCGGCTGCGTCACGACGACCTCTGCGGTGCCGACCGAGAAGGCGTCGCCGAGATGGACGGAATCTTCGAGCAAGCCTTCGGTCGTGAAGTTCTCGCCAAAAATGGCCAACGGCAACTGGCGGCCGGGCAATTCTCTCTTCCAATACTCGTAGTGAGCGAATGGATAGCAATAGACGGCTTTGAATTCGCCGCCGTGGACGGTGAGGTCGGCCTGGCGATCACCGTCGAGATTCAATTTACGCAGGGCAATGCGTCCGGTGACGGGTTGTTTGAAAATTCCGGTGGTGACGGGCTTTCCGTGCCAGGTGACTTCGCGGGGGAGGCCGGTGTTCAATGAGATTAGCTTTGGCGGAGGCTGATTTTTATTCATGTCGATCTGCGATCCGCGCGAGATTCAAGCGAGATACATCTGATGTATGAGATGAAAGTTTGACTCATGAAATCGGTTGAGTGAATGCCGAGGGAAATGCGAGACCCACCCTTCACAAGAGTCGTTCAGGGCAGGCCCTTCGCGAGGCGAAGGATGGAGAACCCGGCACGTTAACTGGAATCTCGGCTCCGTGAACGTCTCTCATTTTTTGCGCGTTTCGGGCGTGTAATGAGATTGGAGGTATTGGATGATTTTTTGAGTGGCGTCATCGGGGATGGATGCGCCATACGTCTTCACCATTTTATTTACTTCGGCGGCCCAAACGTCCGCGGGCAGAGGAGGTTGCATTAGGATGAATCGAGGAGTGTGGCAAGTGTTGCAGTATGACGTGACTTCCTGGCGGCCATCGCCGGGGGCCAACGTGTAGGGAAACAGCGGATAGGCTCCGACTTCGTACGTTGCGCCTGTTGAAGCCGCGTTCGGAAGTGTCTGGCGGATGCTGCCGGATTCATTCTGCGAATAATAGCCGGCGTTGAATTCCGCATAGAGCGCGGTGCTGGCGAGCAGTGCGCAGAGCACGGATGCGAGCGCGAATATTTTGCGTGACTTCAGATGCCCCTCTTCACTCGGCGCTGCCGACCGTGATTTCTTGCCGCTCGATTCGATTCCACATATAACCGCCGGGATTCCAAACTGCGTCTTCGGGCTGCGTGTGGCCTTTTTCATCGGTAGCGCGAACAGCCAATTCATATTTTCCTGCGCGCTTTGGCGTCCAGGCGAACTCCCAGGTTCGGAATGAATACGGACCCAAGTCTTCGCCGAGATGGGCCGCGAGCCAATTCTTTCCGCTGTCGGCGGAGACTTCGACTTTCTTGATGCCGCCGTATCCGCTGAATGCGATCCCGCGCAAAAGTTCGGGAAGGCCCGACGGAAGTTTTGCGGAGCCATCCGGAGAGATCAGAAATGAGCGGACGGGCATTTTTGAGATGGGGACTGTTTTGACTTTTCCGGCTTTTACTTCATCGGGAGTGGTTGTTCCGCCGGGAGCTTCGGGAATGCGATAGGCGGTCTTCATCCAGAAATTATCGTCCGGCTTGTCGAGAACGCGAATCCAGGAGAGGCACTTCACCCAATACGTCGCGAAATTTCCGGGGACGACGAGGCGGACGGGGAATCCGTTGAGCATTGGGAGGGGATCGCCGTTCATCAGGTAGGCGACGATACATTCGTCGAGAATGGGATCGGCAAGGTCGAGCGATTTCAGGAATCGATTCGAGCCGTAGCCTTCGGGGCCTTTGCCGCGATCTAATCCTTCGAATTGTAGCTGGAGCGAGCCGCTCTTCACTTGGGCAGCGTTCAGAATTTCGCGGAGTTTGACGCCGGTCCAGAGCGCGTTGCCCATTGCGCCATTGCCCCATTGTCCGCCGGGGACACGAGGCTGAACGCGGCTGCGGCTGTTGCCGGAGCACTGATTTACCGCAGCGACCGAAGCGGGCTTGAAGCGATTGATCAAATCGGCAAGGCTGAGCGTGAACGGATTTCCGACGTTACCCTCGACGTGGAGGCGCCACTCTTTTAGATCCACCGAATTCGGGAGCGTTTCGAGATGCCAGCGGACGTAGAACGCGTCGTTCGGAGTGAATGGATTCAGGAAATAGTGGCGCGGGGTTTCGAGTTGGACGGGACGATCCGCAAGGAGAATTAGCGGGGCCTTTTGCGGCTCGGTAACGATGGGGCCGACAGAATTCCAGTATGGGTTTGGGCCGGGGCCGGTGAACTCGGGGACGCTGCGCGGGGCGGATGGTTCTTGAGCTGAGGCACCGAGAGCTTCGAGAATTCCCGCCAGGCCAATGGCACTGCTGCTTGCGCCTAGCGTTTTCAGGAACCAGCGCCGCGAGTGATCGCAATCCGAATTTGCAACGGTTGATTCTTCAGACTGCGGAATGTTGCGCATTAGTTTCATTCAGTTTCGCTTTCGTTGATATTCGACAGGTGTCGCGGCAGTGAAAGTTTGCGTTCTGACTCGCGGGTTCGCGAGCGCCGGTTAATGACGGATGGTGATGCGCGCGGAGTCGAATTCGTAGCCCTCGTCCGTAACGGTTTTTGCGGCGACCGAGCGGAGACTCGCCTCGTCCGCATTCTTCGGCGCATCGAAATGGCGATGAATCACTTCCTCGCCGGATTGGATTCGAACCTGCCACTTCGACTTCGCCGCATCCCAAGAGACTTCAACTTGATCTGGACGCATGGACTCCTCCAAAGGCAATCTCGGCGACATTATAGTGCAGTCCGCGATTTTCGAGATTGGCGGAATTATTTTTGCTTGGCTGTCAGAACTAATAGCGCGGCGAGTGTTGCTGTTTTCTGATCCGTGGTCCACGGCGGGCCGAGAGAATGGCCGGCGACGGAAAGTTGCTTCGAGATGCGAGAGGCTGCTTTGCCGAATGTTTTGCGGGCGCGCTCTTCGAGTTCACGCTGTCGGAGGCCGGTGACGGGAATGCCGAGGCTTTCGCACGCTTTTGAGAAGGCTTCGCGAAAGAATTCGCCTTCCGCGGCGTGAAGCAGAGGGTGCGCGGCGAGAATTTTGGGAAGAGGCGGGAGCGGGCGGCCCGAGGCCAAGATTATGGCGGAAGCTACGACGCGATATTTACGAGTGCGCAATTCATTTACTACATCGTGTATCGCTGCAGCCGCGAGCCGTCTTGAAGACGCAAAGCAATCTGCAATGAATTTCTCCGCCGCTGGAAGCTCGAGATTCTTTGCGAAGTGATACGGCTGGATCGCGCCGGGAATTCCGGGCGTCGTGAGAGCGATACGCCGGCGTTCGATTACTTCCACTTTTCCGGCGCCCAGCGAGACTGCGACTAGCGCTCCCCAGCCGGAGTGCGTTCGAACGCCGATGGATGCGCGGTTCATGTGTGAGGATTGTACGCGAATGTTGAAGCGTGTTCGCGATGTGTCGAAGATGGAATCGAGGCAGGCGAGAAATCAAGCCACCCACCCTTCGCGTCGCGAAGGATGGGGTACCCGACGTCGGTTGCATCGCTGAAGTGACGCAGATTAGAGGCGCAATGCGATGAAGACGAGATAGGCGGCGAGGACCAGGCCGAATAACGCCACGAGAATGCCTACGAGATCGATCAGAAAACCGGCTGGAGCGAAATGTCCGGAGTCCAATTGAGCGCGCGTCCGGCGGTAACGAAGCCAGCCAGCGAGCGTCAATGCCACGCCGCCGATAATTGCGATCGTGCCGAACCAAACGGAAAGCCCTTCACCTTCTGACACGTGACCTTGAATTTGCATGAATTCGCGGATGGCGATAGCGAAGCGGCCGATGGCAAAACCGAACACGACGATGGCGATGCCCGTGCGCACCCACGCCAGAAAAGTTCGTTCATTCGCAAGATGGTCGCTCGTGCGATTGAAATCCGCGCTGGCGGATGACGGATTGTCGTTCGGCTTCGGCTCGGCCATGACTCCTCAGAGAATTCGAAAGGCGATTACTGAGAATGGCTATTTTACGGCTTGTTCGAGGATTGCGCCTACGCCGGCGATATTTTTGATCAGGCCGTCCGGGATTTGGTGCCGATGTTTGAGGTAGTCAGGGCTGTTGTAGGAGAGCCAAACTTTGCCGTCGGCGTCTTCCCAGGCTAGCGCTTTTAGCGGCAGATCAATCGCGAGCGTTGGGGAGGCGACCATTAGAGGTGTGCCGCCTTTCGGACTGCCGAAAATAATGAGCTGAGTGGGGCGCATCTTCAGGCCGACTTTCTCCGCTTCGCCGCTGTGATCGACGCGCGCAAATACTGTGAGATTTTTGGCTTGCAGCAGGGACTCGAGCCGCTTCAGCGTTTCCGGAACGGAATAGGGACTGCTGAGGTGAACCATTCCGTTGTCTGGCAAGGCAGGCATGCGCGTCCTCCATAATTTCAAACTCAAACTGACAGTTTAATCAAGATCGATCTCCGACGTACCAGGGCGCATTCACGGCAAAGATACGCTCATTGCCGCGGGCGAGCAGCACCCATTCGAGAAGGCGTCCGCGCTGATTATGGAGGAAGTATTCATACCATCTATTTTCGACGAGCTCGGGTATGACGACAATGATCGTGCGTGACGGATGCTTCTTCGAGAGTTCGAGAACGAACTGAACGATGGGAATGATTACGAAGCGGTAGGGCGACGGCAGCAGTTTTAGCTTGGGCGGTTCCTTGCCGGCGGCGCGGAAGGGCTCGTCAACGTAGCGCTCCCAATCCGCGAGAAGTAATTCGGAGTACTCACTGGTCTCGACGTGAAGAGCGATCACTTGCGGTGAAAGCCGCGCGGCAAATTCGATGGCCTGGCAGGTGACTGTGCTCCAGCGATTGATGGGGATGACGGCAATGGGAGGATGGTTGAGACTCTTGGCACGGACCGGATCTTTGCAAGTGGTGACGACTTTGATCCGGTGATAGTGACGTCGAACAATGATGAACAAGAAAATTACGAGCGGGATGAAGATCACCGTGATCCATGCGCCTTCAGCGAATTTCGCAACGAGGACGACGATCACCGTGATGCCAGTGACGAACGCACCGAGTCCGTTGACGAAAGCGCCTTTCAGCCAATGCGGGCCGCGATGCCTCCGCCAATGGACGACCATACCGGCTTGGGAGAGCGTGAAGGCCAGAAAAGCGCCGACGGCATATAGGGGAATGAGCCGATCGGTCACGCCTCCGAAAGAAATGAGAAGAACGGCGCAAAGAAGCGCCAGGACCACGATGCCGTAGGTGTAGACGAGCCGCCGCCCGCGATAACTGAACACATGCGGGAGATAATTATTTTGCGCGATGGCGCGGCAGAGACGCGGAAAATCGGCGAAAGCGGTGTTGGCGGAAAGCGAAAGAACGAGAAGAATCGAAGCGATCGTCACATAGTAGAAAACACCTTTGCCGAAAACGGACGCGATGAGCATGGAGAGAAGGCTCTGGTAGCCGGGCTGGCCCGGATCGGTTGCGGTGATGCCGTAAACCTTCACGAGATAGGAAATTCCAGCCAGCATCACCCCGAGGATGAAAATAATTACGGTGAGAGTGAGCTGGGCATTCTTCACGGCGGGCTTGCGAAAAGCCTTCACGCCGTTGCTGACGGCTTCCACGCCGGTCAAGGCCGTGCAGCCGCTCGCGAAAGCTTTGAGCAGCAGCCAGTAAGTGACGGCTTCGGTGACGGGAGGCGGGGGTGGAAGCGTAGTGACCGGCGTTGGGTGGCCGTGACTGAGGACAACACGGAGAACGCCAGCGCCGATGGTGATGAGAAGTGTGCCGACGAAGAGATAGGTAGGAACTGCGAAGACCACGCCGGCCTCGCGCACGCCGCGAAGATTTATGATGGTGATGAGGATTAGAATGCCGACGCAGATCGAAACCGTGTGCGGCAGCAGAGATGGGATGGCGGAGACCAATGCGCCGACGCCGGCGGAAATGCCGACGGCGGCCGTGAGGATGTAGTCGGTGAGGAGCGCGGCGGCGGCAAGCAGGCTTGCACGCGCGCCAAGATTAAAGCGCGCCACGGTATACGAGCCGCCGCCGTTGGGATAGGCGGCGATGGTCTGGCGATAGGAGAAGTACACGATCACAAGCAAGATGATGATCGCGGCGCTGATCGGAATGAGATACCGAACCGCAAGAATGCCGAGAGGGATCAGAATGCTGAGGCCCGCTTCCGGGCCGTAAGCCGCCGAGCTGAGCGCGTCGAGGCCAAAGATCGGGAGGCCTTTTGCGGCACCGACCTGCTCGGCGCGCTCGTCGCTGGTTTTTAGCGGCTTGCCGACTACGAGGTCCAGTAGGTTCATGAGCGATTCGAGTTCATTCGCAGTCTACGCTAAGTAAAATAGGATCTAACTACAGAGTGAAAAGTGACGACTGACACCGGCGCGAGATTGCATTTCGCGTTGCTCAACGATCGGAGAATGATCAGAGCGGAATTAAGATAACATCGGCTGGATGTTGAATCACGACGAAGCGAAAAATCCCAAATCTTGAGATGCCGGTCCGTCTTCCGACGGACCCTACGATTGCCGTTAGCACACAATCGCGCGTTCGGGCACTCAGTGGTTGCCGAAGGAGTCGACATGCGTATCTGGTGCGGTGTTTTTGTGCTGGCTGCATTGACGTTTGCGGGATTCGGGGCGCACCTAGCTGCGACCGGAGGGCCGCAATCGCTGACGAAGGCTCGCGCTACCGACGTCGACGTCAGTGTGCGGGATTTCATGCGAGTTGTGGCTCACGATGTTACGCAAGACGGCCCGGCGGCTTGGCGGAAGCATTTTGCCGACAGTCCTGCGTTCTTCATGGCTGTTGACGGCCATTTGGTGTTCCCGAATAGCGCGGTGGCGACGGCGGGAATTCAGGGCGCCGCGGGAATGTTCAAGCACATTGAGTTGCGATGGGGAGACGATTTGCGAGTGGATCCGCTTGCGGAGAATTTGGCTGTCGTGGCAGCGTCATATCACGAGGTCCGCGTGGACACGGCGGGGAAGCGAGTCGACGAGGACGGATTTTTTACGGGGACTGTGGAAAGGCGCGATGGCCGGTGGCAATTTCGGAATGTGCATTGGTCGGCGGCTGCGCCGTAGATTGCGATCGAAGGGCGAAGATGCCCGGCTGAAGCCGGGAGCTACGAGTGCCGGAGCCGCGTTCCTGCCGGTAGCGAGGCAACCGCTAGGGCTTTTGCTTGGCGACCCAATCGCGGATGCGCGTATCGAGGATATCGAGCGGGAGTGCGCCGCCGCCGAGGATTTGATCGTGGAACGCGCGAATGTCGAATTTATCGCCTAGCTGATCCTTCGCGTATTCGCGAAGTTTGAGAATTTCGAGCTGGCCGAGTTTGTAAGCAAGCGCCTGGCCGGGCCACGCGATGTAACGGTCGACTTCACTCTGAACATTCGGTTCGTCCATCGCAGTGTAACGATGGAAATATCCCACCATTTGATCGCGAGACCATTTCTTCTCATGCACACCGGTGTCGACTACCAGGCGAATGGCTCGCCACATCTCATTTTCCAGCCGCCCGTAATCACTGTAGGGATCTTCATAACGGCCGACATCCTTGCCCAGCCGCTCCGAGTAAAAGGCCCAGCCCTCGACGAATGCCGTGTAATCCGCATATTTCCGGAATGAAGGCAGATCGGTCATTTCCTGCGCGAGTGAGATTTGAAGATGATGGCCGGGAATTCCTTCGTGGTAGGCGATTGCCTCGACATTCAGTAAGAGGCGGTGTTCGGGGTCCCATTCGTTTACGTTGATGTGTCCGGGGCGCGTACCGTCCGCCGTGCCATCGGTGTAATCGGCCGGGACTGCATCTTTAGAGCGAGAAGCAACCATGGGAATCACGGCAAGCTTGGTCTTGGGAAGATTGCCGAATAGTTTCGGCAGCTCGGGCTCCATCTCGTGAACGTATTTCGCATAGAGGTTGAGGAGTTGCTGGCCGGAAGTGGCGTAGAAACTGCGTTCGCTCTTGATGTGCTCGTTGAGGCTGGCCAGGTTTTGGAATCCGAGCTTGTGCGCAAGGGCAAGCATTTCCACTTCGATTGCGTCCACTTGCTTGAGGCCGATTTCGTGAATTTGATCGGGTGTGAGATCGGTGGTGGTCATGAGACGGAGTTGAAAGCGGTATCGCGCCGCGCCGTCGGGAAGTGACCAGATGCCGGGATCGACGCGGCCCTTCGGGGCGTAATCGTCGCGGATGAACGCAGTGAAGCGGGTGTACGCGGGCAATACGGAATCCTTTATCGCGGCGAGGCCCGCTTCGCGCAAGCGCTTGCGATCGAATTCGGAAATACTTGCAGGGAAATTGGAAAAAGGCTGAGCGAAGGGAGACTTATCTGGTTTCTCAGAGGCGACGCCATTGCACTGTTCCACGACTTTTTCGAGAAGGAAACGGGGCGGCATCAATTTTTCGTTCATGCCCTTCCGCATTTGGACCGTGATCTGATCGAGCAGTAGAGGGATTTGCGTCAGGCGCGAAATGTAATCGTCGAAGTCATTGACGGAATCGAATGAGAGCGTGTTGACCAAATCGGGCAATTCGATCTGGATGCCGTTCTCCTGATCCACCGGCATTTCCCAGGGCTTGAAGCGGGCACCTTCCAATTGCATTAGAAGGCCGCGAACCATCAAAACTTTGTTGAGCGCCTCCTGTTCGGGGAAGCCCGAAGTGTCAATGGCTTCGAAGCGTGCGAGAAATTTCTTAGCTTGCTCAAGATCCTTGTCGATGGCTTCCTGCGAGCGGTCGTCGAGCTTGTCGTTCCAGCGCTTGTCTCCGAGGAAGGAAGCGAAGATCGGGCTGGTGCGCAGCCTGTATTCCCATTGCTCGGCTAGAAGATCATTGAGCGCCTTGCGCCGCGATTCTAGAGAGGGTGATGATTGCGCGACGACCGTGACGAAAAAAAGCAAAGACAGGAACACAGCGATACATGAATGAAAATTAAAGAGGCGCACTCAGGCTCCTTGAACGAAAGATTCTTCGGGCGAGTGAATTTCCGGTGAAATGATCGTTCGCACGTTTATTTGGGAAGCCAATATCCGGGAATTCTACAGGTTGGCGGTCCCTTATATGAAGAGCTATTCGTACCGTAGCGCGACTATCGGGTCGACGCGGGCGGCGCGTTGTGCGGGGATATAGCAAGCGAGCGCCGCGACGGCTGCGAGAAGCAGCGCCGCTGCGATAAACGTCAGCGGGTCGGCGGCCTTTACGTTGTAGAGCAGGGAGGAGAGAAATCGCGTCACGCCGAGAGCGGCGCCGACACCGATGGCGGCGCCAACTGCCGCGAGTGCAATTCCTTGCCCGATGACCAACCGAAGGACGTCGCCTTGATGAGCGCCGAGAGCCACGCGAATACCGATTTCGCGCGTGCGCCGGGCAACCTCGTACGACAACAATCCATACAGGCCAATGCACGCCAGCAGAAGCGCCAAGATTCCGAAAAACACCGAGAGACGCGCGACCAGGCGCTCCTGAAACAAAAGCCGGTCGATTTGCTCGGATTCGGTGGTGACATTGAAGAGAGGCAGGTTTGGATTGAGTTGCGCAACGGCCTGGCGAATCGCGGAAAGCGACGCCCGAGGGTCGGCGGCCGTGCGCACCTCGAATGAGACCATGAGCGCGTTTGCGACATTCTGCGGCTCGTACATGGTCGGGCCGATGTCCTGACGGAGGGTACTGTATTTCGCATCGCGAACGACACCAACGATTTCATAGCCCGGGCTTGCCGGCACGTATTGGTTTCCGGCCGATTCACCAAACTGTTTTCCGATCGGATTTTCGTTGCCGATAAATTTCGCGACGAATGATTGATTCACGATGACGGGGGTGGGCGCCGAGGTCGGCGTAGCGCCTCCATTCCTGGCGGCTAGCGCATAATCAGATGCGCTGAAATTGCGGCCAACAAGAAATGGAATCTGCATTGTCGTGAAAAAGTCCGGCCCGACGGGAAGCATGTCCGACTGGGATGGCCGGTCTTCGGGCATGCCGGGCCAGTGGAATTGTGCTATGAAGAATCCGCCGCTGAGCAGAGGCGCCAGGGAATAACTCGCCGACTTCACTCCGGGCGTCGCGGCGAGACGCCCTTGCAAGTCGCGGAAGAAGCCATCGAGCTGCGCGTCTTTGTAGCCCGCCTGCTGCGGACCGAGAGAGAAATTGATAAGGTTGTGCGAGTCGAAACCGACGTCAATGTGCTCGAGATTCTGCAGAGTGCGCACTAGCAATCCCGCGCCAACGAGCACGACGATGGCCAGCGCGACCTGAGCGACCACCAGCGCGTTGCCGGCGCTGAACCATCTGCCGCGGTCGCGCACGATTCCGGGCGCGACGCCAAAGCCATCCTTGAGCGCCGGAGTCAGGTCCACGCGCGTTCCGCGGAATGCCGGCGCGACCCCGAACAGAATTCCGGTGACGATGGAGATGATTGCCGTGAAGGCAAGCATGCGCACGTCTACGCCCATGGCAAACCCAAGCGGGCGCGTCTGGTTGCTGGAAACGAACGACAAGATAGCGTGCGCGCCCCAATACGCGAATAGAATTCCGAATGCACCGCCGAGCACGGATAGCGTCACGCTTTCTGTGAGCAACTGCCGGACAATTCGCGTGCGCCGCGCGCCCAAAGCCATGCGCACGCCGATTTCCCGGTGCCGTGCCGCCGAGCGCACGAGCATCAAGCCCGCGACGTTGGCGCAGGCGATTAGCAAGATGATTCCCACGGCGACCATCAGGACGTAGAGAGGATCGGCATAT
The DNA here is from genome assembly GCA_963803835.1 of uncultured Acidobacteriota bacterium. Taxonomy (GTDB): domain Bacteria; phylum Acidobacteriota; class Terriglobia; order Acidiferrales; family UBA7541; genus Palsa-147. The sequence goes on from CAWDOI010000016.1 coordinate 44,483, forward strand.
TCCATACGCGAACCGATCAAGCCGGTTTGCGCCGACACGAGAGTTATGGTGGGATCGTCGTCCGGTGCGGACAACGTCGACGGTTGGTTCGGCGCGGCGTTTTGCGGAGGAATCTGCGCCGGCTTCATTGTTGGAGGAAGCAGAGCGGGAGGCCCTGCAAGTGAAGTTTTTCCGGCGATCCGCGGAGGCGCGGCACCGCCGGATGTGCCTTGCACATGCACCGCAACTCCTCCGAGCGGCAGATTTGGAGGCGGCGCACCCGGCATTCCGGCGCCGGCCTGGAACATCGGCACTTGTCCGTGAAGCATTTCGTTCCGGAAAATTTGCGTGAGCGCGGTTTGCGCCGTTTGTCGCGGGACATCAGGTTTGAGCCGTGCCACGACAGTGAGCCACCAGAACGTAACGTCGTCCTGGCGGTTGCGCCAATGGCCCGGATTGCTCACGCGAGGCGCGTCTGCAAGAGGAATCCAGACATCGTAGTCGCTGCCGGGCGTAATTCCGTTGAAGCGCTGTTCGGCGACGCCAATGATGCTGAAGGGCGCGCCGTTCAGCTCGATCGTGCGGCCAATAACGTCGCGCGAGCCGCCGAAGGCGCTCTGCCAGTAGCCGAAGTCGAGGACGACGACGGGGGTTGCCGTCGGTAGATCGTCGCTCGGCTCAAAGAGGCGTCCCGCAGCCGCTTTGACGCCGAGGGTACGGAAAAAATCTCCCGAGGCGAACTGGCCTCCAATGACGCTGGCCGGGCCGTTGCCTGTGAGGTCGAGGGGCCCGGAATTCGAAAATGCAGTTACTCCTGAAGAAATATTCGCGCTGGCGATCTCGCGAAACATCGGCTCGGAAAACGAGCAGCCCGAGGGATTGGAACCGCCGAGGCTCAAGCTCGTGATGCAATCGCCGGACGTCGCGTAGCCGCGAACCTTCGGGGCATTCCGCGCGCCCCACTTCAGCACAACCAATTGCGAGGGGTTCTCGACCGGCAAAGACCGCAGCATGACCGCGTCGATCAGGCTGAAGATTGCCGTGTTGGCGCCGATGCCGAGCGCGAGCGTCAGGATCGCGACGGCGGTGAAGGCGGGGGATTTGCGCAGCATGCGGAGGCCGAAGCGAATGTCCTGCAGTAGCTGCTCGAGCCAGACGAAGCTCCAGACGTCGCGCGTGTCTTCTTGGATGCGCGTCACGTTGCCGAATTTCCGGAGGGCAGCATAGCGCGCTTCTTCTACTGACATGCCGCGCGCGATGTTGTCGCGTGTTTCGATTTCGATGTGATCGCGGATGTCTTGCTCGAGATCATGCATCATGTGCGTGCGGCGGCTCATGACTCGCCTTCTTGCTCGGCAGGGCGTAGGATCCGCGCGATCGCGCCCGCGAGCTTGTCCCACTTGCTGGTTTCGAGCTTCAGTTGCCGCTGGCCCTTGGTGGTGAGGCGGTAAAATTTGGCGCGGCGATTGTTTTCGGAGGTGCCTTCTTCGACCGAGATCCATTCGCGCTTGATCAGGCGGTGCAGCGCGGGATAGAGCGATCCCTGCTCGACCTGCAGCACTTCGTCCGAGTTGAACTCGATCGCCTTGGCGATGGCGTGGCCGTGCGTGGGCCCAAGGATGAGCGTGCGAAGAATCAGCAGATCGAGGGTGCCCTGCAGGAGCTCGATGCGTTCTTTCTGTTCTTTGGTAGACATTCTACGGGAAGCTATCGCGCTTCCAGTAGAATGTCAAGGGGAGCGATCGCCGGACTGGCTGGCAAGCGATCCGGGAACGGTGACATCCGCGGCCACAGCAAACCACCGGACGGAGCCTCATTCGAGGCTCAAGACAAACTTTCGCCGATCGCGTCCGCGATTAGCGGCGGCGGGCTAGTGATAGCAGGCGAAGAATTTCGAGATACAGCCAGATGAGAGTGACCATCAGGCCGAACGCGCCGTACCACTCCATGTATTTCGCGGCGCCGGACTGAACGCCGGTCTCAATGAAATCGAAATTGAGAATCAGATTGAGCGCAGCGACGATCACGATGAACACGCTGATCGCGATGCCCCAAGGACCGGCGCTATTGAGGAGCGGAACCTGCTTGCCGAAAAAGCCGAGGCCGAAGTTGACGAGATAGACGAGCATGATGCCGCCGGTTGCAGCGATGACGCCCATTTTGAATTTCTGCGTCGCGCGAATGATCCCGCTCGTATAGAGGGCGAGCATGACGGCGAGCGTTCCGAAGGTCAGCGCGACAGCTTGCGTCGCAATGCCGTGATACTGCTTGTCGAATAACGCAGAAATTCCACCGAGCGCGAGTCCTTCGAGAAGCGCGTAGACCGGCGCAGTGAACGGCGACCATTCCTTTTTGAAGATGGTGACCATTGCCACGATGAAGCCGCCGATCAGCCCGCCCAACATCCACGGGAGAACGGCATCGGGCGATTGCGAACGCGCGAGGCCCCACGTCCATCCGGCGGTGGCTACCACGCAGACGAGAAGGACGCCGGTCCTGTTGACTGTGCCTTGCAGCGTCATCGTCGGGCCGCCGACGGCTGCCTGGCCGTCGAACGTCTTCGAATTAAACGCGGGATTCGAGGTGCGGAGCGGATCAGCCATGGGTAATTTCCTCCAAAATTGTCACCGTGAGTGTACCCCGTTCGGATTCGCCAAGCTACTTGTGCGGACAAGATCAGAGTTACTTCGCCAGAGCGCGGATGTTGACGTTACTGGCTACGAAGTGCGCTCGAGTTTGATCAGCAGGTTGCGGCTGCGAGCTTTCATTGCGGGCGTGCCGGTTCGAGTCGCCTCGCGTAAAGTTCCTAACGCTTCGAGTCTTAGGCTTGGATCATCGTTCCCCAAGTCGGCTAGTCCTTGAAGAGCGAACGTCTTGACGATGGAACTGCGATCTTCGAGATAACCGTTCAGCAGAGATGAGGCGAGTTGGCGTTCCTTGGCGTTGAGTGGAAGCCGCGGAACGATGGCGGCGAGATGCCAACGCAATTCCTGCTCTTTGGCTTCACCCATCAGACCTAGAAGCTCTTTCTTGAAGGGCCAGAGAAGTTTTGGATTCGTTCGCGTGACCTTCTCGGTGGCGTCTGCGGCGCGCATTCGCACGATGGGGTCTTCGGACCACAAACCTGCAATCAACTTCGGAAACAGGCGTGGGTTTCTAGATACCATCGCGGCGACTTGGTCAGAGCGGCCGATTGAGCGCCGATCGCCTCCTTCGAGCAGAGCGAGAATGTTTTGTCGCGGCATCGAGTAAAGCCTGGAGCCATATCATAAACCGACTGAGTTATGCCCGAGGAGTCAGATCGAGGCGATTCGCAAATCACGGGCGCGCACGAGTCGAAAAAAGTAAAGAAATCCACGATTTGATCGCGCACTGCAAGCCTTGCCGTGCCGTGCTATAAGGTGACGCCATGTCCACTGCCGCGGAAATTTCCGTTAAGAAAGACGATCGGCTCACGATGATTGCGATCTCGGCGATCGCCTGCATCCTCCAGGATGTGCTGCACGAAGGCCTGGGGCATGGCGTGACAGCGTGGCTGAGCGGGGCGCAACATCTGACGATAAGTACGGTCGCGCTGCAGAGCAATTTCGAGACGCGATGGATTTCGGCGAACGGCACGATCGTTAATCTGATTTTTGGCGCGATCTTCTGGCTGCTCCTGCTGAGGCCGGAGAGATACAAGCCCGCAACTCGCTATTTCCTCGTGATGGCGCTGGCAGGCAATCTCTTCACCGGCACGGGCTATTTCTTTTTTTCGGGAGTCTCCAACTTTGGGGACTGGGCGGCGGTGATTCGGGGATGGCAACCGCACTGGGCATGGCAGCTTGGGCTCGTCGTGCTCGGTGTCGCCACGTACTACGCGTCGATGCTGTTGGTAGCGGCCCAGCTCAAGCCATTTCAAGGAACGAACGAGGCATCTCGAAGGATTCGCGGACTGTGCTGGATTCCTTACTTCACGGACGGGATTCTGGCCGGGTTAGGAGGTCTGCTGAATCCGTTCGGATTGTTCTATGTCGTAGCGTCGGCGCTGCCATCTACGCTGGGAGCGAATGCAGGTCTGCTAAGCCTGCCGAGCTTGATGAACATGTGGTATCGGGGCGAAGAGAATCCAGTTGGTCTAATCCAGCGCAGCGTTGCATGGATCGCTGTCGGCGTTGCGGCGAGCTTGTTTTTTATCCTCGTGCTCGGCCATGGGATCACTTGGTCGCGATAGCGTTTGAGGTTAGCCGCCGTACGCCGCCACACCGAGTCGCCAACGGCGATCAGCGAATACCTTGCACCATGTACTCGGTCGAAATGATGCGACTGTAAATGTAAGCGAAGTTCTTTCCGTCACGTGAGACGGTGGCGTGCAGGCCTCCCGCGATTGATGGAGCTTCTGAGAGGGTGATGGTGCGGATCAGCGTTCGTTTCGTGCCTGACAGTTCCACCCGCCAGATCTCGACTGCGCCTCGCTCGCCGCCGCGCTCGACGAAAACGGCCGCGCCATCGGGAGTGAAGTCAATCGGAGAGTCGCCTTTCTGAAATTGAGGAGCCGCCTGCGGCTGGCCGCCTTCCAGCGGAAACATTTGGAATTGCGCGTGTCCGGAATCGTAGACAACAAGACGCTTTCCATCGGCACTCGCAGCGAAAGCTCTCACGCCCTCTGGCGTGAGCGGACTCTCGTTGCCGTTGACGTCGAGAAGGTATGTGCGCTCGCGGTGACCAGGTTCGTTTCCCACGAAGAAAAGACGTCCATCCGGCAGCCAACGAACAAATAGGTGATTTAATTTCGAGTGCGTGATCTGGCGCGGTTCACCCGTTCCCGTAGGCAGAAGCAAAACCTGATTGGGGGCTACCGGCAAAACGCTGACGGCCCATTTGCCGTCCGCAGAGATATCCTGTGCATCGCCATCCCCGAGACGTACTGCGGGCGAACCATCGAGGTTGCGGAGGAATGTCCCGTAATTTTCGCCGCTGTGCTCGTCGCCGAAAAGTATTTGTTTACCGTCGCTGGAGAAGCGCGCGTACACGGCCCAATCCATCCAGGTGAAATCGCGGCCCTGAGGGTAGTCCGGGGTGGAAACCATTAGAATCAAGCGAACGTTGACATCGGCGAGCAGCACGCGGCCATCAGGTAGCGCGTCCTGAATATCGATGTTTCCCGGAGCGGAGAGCAGAGGACGCGCACGTCCCCCGAGAGTCGTTGCAAATAGAGAGCGATACACGCCGTTCTCGATCGCGCTGTACCAGATCTCATCTCCTTTTGGAGACCACGTTAATCCCTGAGTGGATTCGTAGGAGCCGCTGAGTTGTTTTCGATGCCCGTCCAAATCCGTAACTGCGACCGTGCCCTGATCGTCGCCGAAAACGGGGTGATCGAGAAAGGCAATCCTCTTCCCGTCACGCGAGAAGCGCGGATGGCTTATCCAACCATTCGTTTCGTATAGCACTTTCCCCACGGGATATTCGAGGCGATAAGCGTGGCTCTCGGGGGAGAAGCGGACCACGGCAAAGTCTTTGCCATCCGGGGCCCAGTCGGCGTATTGAACATTCTCCATGACCGGCCGCGGCGCGCCACCGCCAAGCGGCAGCCTCGCGAGCGTGCCCACTCGAACGTATCCCGGGCCAACACGTTGAAGATTTTGGATCACGAGCAGCTCGCCAGTATTCGAGACAGACGCGATCGAATCCGCTTTTACTCCCATGGGACGCAACCCCTGGCTATCGAGCCGCCCAGTATAGAGAGACAGATTCGATTCCGAACCCCATTGCGACGCAGTAATGATGCTTTGCCCATCGGGCAAAAACCTCGCAGAATCAACGACACCCTGCTGGAAGCTCAGCTGCACGAATTTCGGCGGCGCGACATGCGCGGTAACTCGGGCGAAGAACCACGTGCTTGCGACGATCAGGGCCAACACCGCTGTGCCAATCGCAGCGAGCGCCAAAGCCGGTAAAGGAAGCCGTAACGACGTCCCGCTTGATCGCGCTAAGGGGGCCTCGGCAATCGCAGCGACTCCCGAGGACGTCCGCATCCCGCTCATCTCGCCAAGTTGAAAAGCAATATCGCCGACGGACTGAAACCGCTGCTGTGGATCCTTCTCCATGCAATGGTGAACGATGTGATCGAGCGCCGGCGAAATTTCCTGATTTGTCGCGGCGAGCTCGGGCGGGTCTTCCTTCAGTATCGCACTCATCAAATCGGCGGCGCTGTCGCCGCGGAATGCACGTCGGCCCGCCAGCATCTCGTAAAGAACGGCGCCGAAACTGAAAATATCGCTGCGGGCGTCGGCGGGCTTTCCGCGCACCTGCTCGGGAGACATATACCCGATCGTCCCCATGACTACGCCGGCCTGGGTGGCTAAGTCGCGCGTTGCTTCGACGTCGGTAGCAGGGACTTCGCTGAGTTTGGCAAGGCCGAAGTCGAGGATTTTTGCGCGGCCGTCGTTGGTGATGAAAACATTGTCCGGCTTCAGATCGCGATGCACGATGCCGCGTTCATGCGCTGCTGCCAAGCCGCGCGCAATCTGAATCGCGTAATCAAGCGCCTTGCGTTCGCGTAAGGCGCCTTCGGCGAGGCGCTGGCGCAGCGTGGAGCCTTCGAGCAGTTCGGAAACGATGTAGGGCGAACCAGCCGCGACCTTTGTTGCGCCGGATTCGTCAACGTCTTCCGGCGCCGGCGCTGCACCAACGTCGAAGACGGTCAGCAAGTTCGGATGATTGAGCGCGGCGACGGCGCGGGCTTCCTGCTCGAAACGGCGCAGGCGATCCTGATCTTGCGCTAAGGAACTCGGTAGGACTTTGATGGCAACGTCGCGCTGGAGACGCGTGTCGCGCGCACGGTATACCTCTCCCATGCCGCCTGCGCCGAGCAGCGACTGAATTTCATAGGGGCCGAGCTTGGTTCCGGGAGCGAGGGCCATTGGTGCCCGGATTATATTCCAATTGAACGGGTGCTCGATTGATATTCGGCGCGCGCTCGCGCAGGTGGCCTCGTTTGGCTCATTAAGGCTGAACGACATTGGTTGGCGCGAGCGCGTTTGTTGCCCTTCTAATCACAAGCAAACCACCAGGAATCCTTCCATCCGTGCGCGACTGATACAGTTATCTGCACCCGGAAAATCCAATGAATTACAACCTTGCCGCGCCCTTTTACGAGAATTCATCCAAATACGCCGACAAATTGGCGCTTTCGTTCGCCGACCGGGGCGTGAGTTATTCGCAACTGCTCCGCCTCGTGCAACCCATCGGAAGCTGGTTGCGGCAGAAGGCCGGCGGAGACGTTGGGCGCGTCGGAATATTCGCATCTCGAAGCATCGAGACCTACGCCGGCATCCTGGGGACCTGTTGGGCGGGCGGGAGCTATGTGCCGATCAGCCCCAAGCTCCCGGAGGATCGGCTTGTTCAATTGTTGAAGCGCGTCGACCTGCAATCGCTGATCGTGGATGCCAATTCCGTGAAGCTGCTTTCTGACCGTCTTATGCGCGCGTGCCCTGCGAATGTTTTAGCGCCGGGAGTTAGCCGTGCACCTCAAGGAACTGCCATTTCATCGAATCCCGCGATCTTCGGGTCCGAGTCGCTTCCGCTATTTGTGGAGTCCGATAAACCGGTCTGCGTGTCTGCGGAACACACTGGATACATCGAGTTCACGTCGGGTACAACCGGCGTGCCAAAGGGAGTGATGATTCCGGCCGGAGGCGTCGCGCATTTCTTGCAGGTAATGCGGTCGCGCTGTGACATAGGTCCTCAAGATCGGATTGCCGGAGTTGCGGAAACGACATTTGATATTTCCGTTTTCGATATGTTCATGGCGTGGAGTTGCGGCGCCACGCTTCACGTAGTTCCCGCGACGCAAGTGATGGCCCCTTTGCAATGCATTCAGCAGAACAATGTGAGCGTGGTGTTCACCGTGCCCTCGGTGGCGGTGTGCATGAATCGAATGAAGTTTCTTGCGGCGGGCTCCATGCCGAGTTTGAAGTATTCACTTTTCTCCGGGGAGCCCCTGCCGGTATCGGCGGCGTTGGCGTGGCAAAAGGCGGCATCGAACAGCATCGTTGAAAATTTGTATGGGCCGACGGAAGCGACGGTCGTGTGCACGGGCCAGCGATTTGTCGGGGAAGAGAATGCGACGCCGTCGCGCGGAGTGGTTGCGATCGGTACGCCATTTCCAGGAATGGAAACAGCGATCATCGATTCCTCGCTGCGGCCGCTGCCTCGGGAAGAACAAGGTGAAATCGTAATCTCGGGCCCTCAGCTTAGCTCTGGATATTTTGCGGACCCGGCTCAAACCAGCGAGAGATTTCTTAGCATCTCCGGTAAGCGCTGGTACCGCACCGGTGATCTCGGGTTTCAAGATGCTTCCGGCATCTTCCATCACCTTGGCCGGATTGATAACCAGGTGAAGGTTCGAGGCATGCGCGTCGAGCTCGAAGAAATTGAAGCTCATCTCCGAGAGATTTATCAGACGGATTCCGTCGCAGCGCTGGCGTGGCCCATCGAGCATGGTTCCGCTAGCGGAATTGTGGCGTTCGTTGGCAGTGACGCGCCCGTGGAGGATTCGCGGCAACGAGTGCGGCTAAAGGAATGCCTTCCGAGCTATATGGTTCCGACGTCCGTTTGCTATGTGGAAGCGATTCCTCTCAATGCAAACGGAAAGGTCAATCGCAGAGCCCTTCCTTCGCTGATTACCAAGAAGGCGTCGTGAGCATAGTTGCTCCAGCTACGCCCGCCGAGCTGCCTTCCGGAAAGACGAGCCGCCCTTTCAGGCTGCGAATTATTCCGCCAATTGACACGTATCCTTCCGTCGTTTCCTTCGCGCAAACGTGGCCCGGGAAAATAGCGCTGTTGCTGGTGTTTGCCTTCGTGCTCAGTTTTTCGATGCCCGATTGGCGCTTCATGGCGCTCTGGCTGGGCGTGATAACGGCTTTGCCCGCGCGCCGCCGGTTGCTCGTCACAATCGGCATGATCCAGTGGACGTTTCTCTTGCCGCTCGAGCGGACAACGTTCAGCACGATGATCGTTCCGATCTTGGTGAACAAGGCGTGCGTTCTCGCGCTTGCCGGGATTTTGTTTTGGTGTGCGATTCGCTTCCGCCAATCGCTCTTTGGGCGGCGCCCTCTCGTCGTACTTTTGACTGCTTTCGCGGTGTTCATTTTCGCGGCGGGTTATTTGCCACGCTCCTTTGGGATCTCGCGCACGGCCTGGAGCTTCGCAACAATCGCTTCTTCATATCTTTGGTTTATTGGCTACTGCCTGCTGGATCGGGATTCGAAGGACCGCGACAATTTCTCGCTGCAGTTGGGAACCTTTCGTCCATTTTGGGGCTCGACGAACACCCCTTATCCAAAAGGGGCCGCTTATTTGCGCCGCGTGGAAGCGAAAAATCCCGGGCAATTAGCGATCACCCAGCTGAAGGGTCTGAAGCTCCTGGTCTGGGCGCTGATCCTGCATGAAGTCAGCGTCGGAGTAGTCCCATTTATTCACCACTATTTTGCGATTCCTGAATACAGAGTTGCATTCGCCAGCAGTGTGCAACGCGCGCCGTATCCGTGGTTCGTTTGCTGGGCGAGTCTGGTTTCAGAATTCTTGGAGAACGTGCTTAGCATCTCGATCACGGGCCATCGGATCGTGGCTTGCTGCCGCATGGCCGGCTTTGCGGCGTTGCGGAATACCTACCGGCCGCTGGAATCCCGGACGATCGCGGAATTTTGGAATCGCTATTATTTTTATTTCAAGGAACTGCTTGTGGATATGTTCTTTTTCCCGACGTTCTTGCGGTATTTCAAGAAGCGGCCGAAGCTACGCCTAGTTGCCGCAACCTTCGCGGCGGCTTGCTTCGGCAACATCTACTACCACTTCTTTGTCGATCTGGGACCGATTCAGAGGCAGGGCTTTTGGCATGCCGTCGCTGGATATCAAGTGTACGCTTTTTACTGTGTCGTTCTCGCGACAGCGATCAGCATCTCCCAACTGAGAAAGCGCAAGCCGATTGCCGCCGGCTGGATTCGCGGCCATTTGGCGCCCGTATTTGGCGTCGGGCTTTTTTATTGTCTCCTTCGAGTTTTTTCCGACTCGACCGGCAGCTATCCGATTCACGAGCACTTCCGTTTCTTTGGACATCTATTCAATTTGTGAGGTGAGCCCGATGGACCGAAAGCCGGCTATTCGCAAATTTCTTCAAGATCTGCTGGAGGCTCGCGGAGACAACCACGAGTTGAATGATGGCAGCTCCTTATTTTTGAGCGGAAGATTGCAATCGCTCGATGCCGTGGAAGTCGTCATGTTTCTGGAAGAAAAGTTCGGAGTCGACTTTGCGGTGATCGGTTTTGATCAGGCAAAGATAGACAGCGTGGATGAGATCAACTCACTTTTGGAAAGCGCCGAGCTCGTAAAGTAGATTTCCACACGATCAAATCGCTTTCGGTGCTGTTTCCCTCAATCTTCCAATTCAACTCAAACCAGTTTATGTGTCACCTTTCGGCGGGAAGAATCAGCCATAATGCGGCACATGATTGCCGGAGCTCCCGTCGAAGCGCGTTGGATACGAGCGGAGCCTCGCCGCATGCTGCCGGTGGCCGTGGTCGAGCGAATCGTCCGCGTCGCGCTACCGCGCAGCCGCGTGATAGACGTGCAACCGTTCGCCGACGGTTTGCGCAACGCAAATTTCAAAATCCAACTCGATTCCACGCCTAAATTAGCCGTACTCCGCATTTACGAGCACGATGCATCGCTCTGCCAGAAAGAAATAGACCTGATTCGACTAATCCGCGGCTCGGTCCCTGTTCCGGAGGTGATTCACGCGGAGCCGCGCGGGTGGGAAGAAATTCCGCCGTTTGCGCTCTTGCGATTTATCGAAGGGATGAGCTTCAGGGATTTAAAACAGAGCGGCGATAGAAATGCGATCGCTCAGGCGGCTCACTCCGCGGGGGAAACTCTTGCTGCGATCGGGCGGACGACCTTTTCGAAGCCGGGTTGGTTAGCTCCTGGACCAAGCGTCTCCGCAGCACTTCTGGAAGGGGCCGATCCGTTGCCGCGTATCGTTGATTCGTATCTCGCTTCGAGGAACCTGCAGAAACGTGTGCCGGGCAGCCTGCGCGATCGAATACACACTTTGATCTGGTCGTATGCCCCGCAAGTTTCCCAGTTAGGAGAGGAGTCCCGCCTTGTACACGGCGACTTCGGCAAGCGGAATTTGCTGGTCCGAAGTGTCGCGGGTCGATGGACCGTGGTCGCTGTCCTTGACTGGGAGTTCGCAATCTCCGGTCCGACACTCGCTGACGTTGGCCACTTTCTGTGCTACGAACGCGCTTCGCGTCCTGTTGTCGAGCCGAATTTTTCGGAAGGATACTTGCGCGCCGGCGGTAAATTGTCACAGAACTGGCGCCAACTCGCGCGAATTGTGGATCTCGCGGCTTTATGCGAGAGCCTGACGCACGATCATCTGCCGGATTCGGTTGTCTCCGAACTGGCAGAACTCATCCGCGCCACCGTGGAAGATCGCGACGCGCAATTTTAGTGACGCGGATCGTGGATGGCAGAGACTGCTTAACGGCTCGCAGATCTTTACTTGGACTTTTTCGGAACGGGCCCGGCGCCAATGGCGCGCGCTTGAAATGCGAGCACGGCGGGCAGATGCTCGGCGAAGTAGACCCAATTGTGGCCGCCGGGATAGATGTGATATTCGTGCGGAATTCCGCGAGAGACTAGAATTTTGTGGAGCGCTTCGGTGCCCAGGTTGAAGCCATAATCATCTCCTGAGCCGCAATCCAAATAGATTTTCAGACCTTTTACATCCGCCGTCTTCGCGAGCGTCATCGGATTATTGCGATCCCAGAATGCCTGATCGGGCGGCTCGCCGAAAACTTCGCCCAACATTCGCAGACGAACCGTGTCTTGCGCTTCGCGCATCGTGAACGCGGGCAACCGGTCTATCAGTGCGGGACTTTGAGCGCTGACGGACCGAAAAAGCTCGGGTCGCAGCATCGCGAACCGCAGCGCCCCGTAACCGCCCATCGAGATTCCGGCGATACCGCGGGAATTGCGCTCGGCGCGAATCCGGTAGCGATGCTCGATGTAGGGCATGAATTCGTTGAGAAAGAAATCCTGGTAGCGATGCCTGCCGTCGCGCGAGTTGATGTAGAAACTCGCATCGCCCTCGGGCGTGACGATCAGATATTCGCCCATGGTGCCGCGCTCCCAGAGATCTTCGGTCATGCTCCAGCCGCCCGAACGGACGAACATTTGCTCGTTGTCGCCGAGGCCGTGGAGAAAATAAAGGACGGGGTAACGCCGCGTATCTTCGTGGTCGTAGCTCGGAGGCAGAAGGACGCAATACGGAATCTGCGCACCGAGGACCTGGCTGTGAATCGAGAGGCATTCCGCGCGTCCCGTAGCGGCGCGAGCCGGGCACGCTAGAGCCGTCGTAAAAAGGATCAGAGCAAACAGAAAAGCGTTGCGAATTTTATTCATATCGTAGGGCCTCTACCGGATCGAGCCGTGCGGCGCGCGTCGCCGGATAAATTCCGGCGGCAAGGCTCGCGACGATTCCGAAGACAATTGCGCCGAGCACGAGCCACCACGGTACTGAGAACACGTTGGCGGGCGGAAGGTTCTGGCGTTTGAGATAAATATTCGTTCCGATAGTGACGGCGCGGCCGATGAACCAGCCGATCCCGACGCCGAATATTCCACCAAGAAATCCCATCACTCCGGCCTCGAAAAAGAAAAGCTGGCGGACATCGGCGTCTGCCGCGCCCAAGGCTTTCAGGACGCCGATTTCACGGCGACGCTCGAGAATGGCCATCACGAGTGTGTTGATGATGCCGAGCGTGGCCACGGCCAGCGCGAGACTGCCGAAGATTCCGAGAAGCAGATCGAAGACGGCGAAGAAAAGCCGCAGATTTCGCGTAGCGTCGAGAAGCGAGAACGTCGTGAATCCCATTTTCTTGATTGCGGCTTCGAGCGCTTCCACTTGCGATGGGCCTTTTGCGCGAACGGTGAGGCTGGCGTAGCCGGGTTTTGCCTCGGCACCGCCGCGCAGGATATCGCGCAGATCATTTGCCTGTGCCGGGCGAAGTGTTTCCGCAACGGTAAGCGGGATCAAGACTCGGCCGTTGCCGATTCCACCGAAGCCTGCGGCAGGCTCCGTTTCGACGATGCCGACGATCTTCAGCTTTCGTTCTTTCGGGACGATTGAAAACCCGGACGCAGTGTTGTCGCTTTGCGGATTGGCCTGGCCCGAGGCGTTTCGACCGCCAGCCGGTGCAGCGGCCGGAGGGAGAGCTTGCCGCTCCGCGTAGCGAATTACGAGATCCTTTCCAATCAATGACGAAGGATCGCTCGATAAATCTTTCGCGAATTCGATTTGAAGGATGGCTTCGTCGGCTGCCGCGCTCGAGAAAAAATTCCCTTTCACGTCGTCGAACGAGCCGCCTTCGCGCGCCGAAGCCGGGACGCCCGCGACCATCGCCGGATAAGGCGTATCGTTGAAGCGCACCTCGGTGACGAAGCGAATCTGAGGATAGACCTCGATGACATTCGGAAGATGCTCAAGTTCCTGGCGCGCGGCGTCGTCGAGCGGCTTGGATTCGCCCGCGGGCGCGGGAGTGGCTTGGGGGCGGCCGAAACCGCGCAAGTTCGTGCGAGGCATTACGATCACTGTATCGAAAAGTCCGGCGTGAGAGAGACGCTTGGTGGCGAGCTGTTGCAAACCAACGCCGAGAGAAAGCATGGCCACGAGCGACGCGATTCCGACGGCGACGCCAAGCGTCGTCAGCGAATTGCGCAGTAGTGCTTCGCGCAGATTCCGAAAGCCGAGTTCGGCGAGATCGCCGGCCTTCATGACTGCACTCCGTCGCTGATTAATTTTCCGTCGGCGAGAGACGCGATCCTGTTTGCGAATCGCTCGGCGAGCGGGCGCTCGTGCGTGACCATGACGATTGTCATGCCGAGAGATTGCTGAATCTCGCGCAGCAGATGCATGATTTCTTCGCCGGTCGCGCTATCGAGATTGCCAGTGGGCTCGTCCGCAAAGAGAATTGCGGGGCGGTTGACCAAGGCACGCGCGAGCGCCGCGCGCTGCTGTTCGCCGCCTGAAAGCTGGCTGGGGCGATGGCCAAGCCGCTGTTCGAGATGCACGCGCGTGAGCGCTTCAAGCACGCGGCCCGCGCGTTCGCTGCGATCCACCTCGGCAAGGCGCAACGGAAGCTCGACGTTTTCCTCGAGCGTCATTCGCGGAAGAAGATTGAACGACTGGAACACCATTCCGACGGTCTTGCTCCGGTAGCGCGCGAGATCGAGCGAGTCCAATTCGGAAAGATTCCGTCCCTGCGCGACGATTGCGCCGGACGTGGGGCGATCGAGGCCCGCCATCAGATTCAGCAGCGTGGATTTTCCTGAGCCCGAACTTCCCAGCATGGCGAGGAATTCGCCGGTATTGACGCCGAGCGTCACGCCATCCACGGCGCGAATCAATGCCGAGCCCATCTGGTAGTGGCGCGAGACATTTTCAACGCGAATCGCGGCGCCGTTATTGTTCGTCATGATTCACCATCAATCGTACTACGCATAAGGGGGTTCACATGTTGCTTTCGGGCGCGTCCGCGAGCGCCGAAGTTCTGTGCCGTATAGGACGAGCCATCGGAGTTCGCGTTTTCGAGCGCTTTTCTGAGCGCTTGCTGAGCCCCATTGAATCTTATTGAAGATGATCGGCGGAGGCCGGGCTGGCAACGCGCGCGACCGTATGGATCGTGATTTCCACTTGATCCGATACGCGCAGGAAAAAATTGCTTGGATTCTTGAGGCCCCAGCTGACATACGGAATTGCAAATTGGATCGCGGCTGTAATGCCCTCCGGGCCGCGCTTCGCCTGCACCGGTAACACAATTTCGTGATCCGCGCCGTGAAGGTGGAAAATGCCGTGCATGTTCACTCGAAAATCGCCGCTGGCGGGAATTTGCCCTTCGAACCGGTCCGGCGTGAAAACAATTTCGGGGAATTTCTCGCTTTCGAGAATTTCCCGATTCATGCGCCGGTCACGTTCGTCGCTGCCGCTATTCCCACCGGCGGCGTTCACGACGATTTGACCTTCGGCCTTGCGCGTCGCCGGGTCGAGGCGAATCGATCCGTGCTTGAACGCGAATGTTCCGTGGACCGTGTGGAAATTGCCGCCGAGAGCAAATTCCACTTTGGTGTGATTGGGATCAAAATCGAGTGCGAGTTGCTGCGCGTGCAGCGACGGCGCGAGAACAATTCCCAGAATAAGAAGTGAAAGACGGACGAAAATCTTGCTGCGGCTCGCTTCCACTATTCCGATCCATTCAACCGTTGAAGCGCCAGCGAGCCGACGTCATGAGGGTCAGGCTCGCGGATCTCGCGAGGCCCGGTATGCATCGAAAGCAAGCGCGCAAAGCGGCCCGGATCTGACGCAAGGATGCGGAAGACTCGCTCACGGAGCCACGAGTGACGCGCGAGTAAAAGCAGTGCGCAAGATGAGACCATCGGCTTGGCCATGAGCCGCCGATGTGCGCGCTGGTAGTGAATCAAATCGCCCGCTTCCAGCGCATCCGTCAGCGCGAGCGCTTGCCGGAACGACAAACACAGTCCCTGGCCGCTGACAGCGTCAACGGAACCGGACGCATCGCCGATGAGTGCGACATTTCCGCGCGCCACTCGACGCAGCAATCGCGAGCGCGTAACACCGCCGCGCTCCGTGCCCAGGATTTCAGCGCGTTGCAACCTCGCGCGCAATTCCGGAAACAATGGCAACGCTTGATCGAGGCGAAGCTGTTGATTTCGTGATATCACCACGACACAAATTTCTTCCGCAGCAACCGGCGTCACATAAATCTGGCAGCCATCGCTCCAGTAGATCTCGGCCTTGTCGGTCCAGGGAGCGATCCGGTAGTGGCGGCGAAATCCGAGGCGGCGGGAATTGAAGTAGTGCGAATCGAGGCCATTCTGGCGACGGATCATCGAGTCTTGCCCGTCCGCGCCGACAACCCATCGAGCGCGAACCAGATTGCCGCCGAATGAGAGGCCTTGTGGCTCGATACCGGTGAAGCGAGTTTCCCAGAGAAATTGCACGCCGAGTTTGGCGGCGCGATCGAGCAGTAAGCGATGCAAAGTTGTCCGCCGGATTCCCAATCCACGCGCAGACGAGAAACCGGCCTCAACGCGCGCTCCGGAGGCGATAAAACGAATGCCGCGAAACGAGAAGGAATCTTCGGCAGGAATTTGTACGCCGAGCGCTCCTAGAGCTTCGACGCCATCTCCCATGAGTCCTTCACCACAAGATTTGTCGATCGAAGGACCCTCGCGATCCGCAACGACGACCTCGAAACCCTTTTGCCGCGCGGCGATGGCTGCGGCAAGCCCCGCAGGTCCTCCGCCGACGACCAAAACATCCGTGGAACTCGAACTCGCGTGTGTGGAGCGCGTCGTCATGAAGTCAATTCGATGCATCAGCAAAGGCTCAAGATGCTCTAAAGGAGGACACTGTCGATCGCGAGTAGTATGCCAGCGATTGATGTTGACGTGCTGGAGGATTCTTGTTCAGAGTACGCTTGATGCGCCTTGAACGCGGGGTGAACCGATGTTGCGAGTTGGGCTGATCGGATTTGGACTGGCCGGGCAGGTATTTCACGCTCCGGTCGTAAGCGCAGTGGAAGGCCTCGAGCTTGCCTGCATCCTGGAGCCGCGAGCATCGCTCGCGCAGCAGAAATATCCGAAGGTGCGTGTGGTGCGAACGCTAGAGGAACTTCTCGATGACCGCGAAATCCGCCTTTGCGTAATCGCAACGCCCAATTCCACCCATTTCGATCTGGCGAAGCGCTGCATGCTTTCGGGACGCGACGTTGTGGTGGACAAGCCCCTCGCGATTACGACCCAAGAAGCCGCCGAGCTGATTCGAATCGCGAAAGAGAATGGCCGGATTCTTTCGCCTTTTCAAAATCGAAGGTGGGACGGCGACTTTCTCACCGTGAAAAAGTTGCTGGCATCGGGCCGATTGGGACGCGTAGTGGATTACGAATCGAACTGGGACCGATTCCGCCCGCAGCCACGAGCGCACATTTGGCGCGAGCGTGCAGGGCCGGGCAGCGGCGTACTTCTCGATCTAGGCCCGCATCTCATCGATCAGACCCTTGCACTTTTCGGTCTTCCGGATGCGATAACCGGAAGAGTCTGGATTGAAAGAGATGAAGCGACAACGGACGATGCATTCGACATCAGAATGCATTACCCGCAATTCACGGCAACACTTCGGACTTGCTTGCTCGCAGGAACTACCCGGCCGCGCTTTCAGATCTTTGGCACGCAGGGAACATTCTTGAAACACGATTTTGATCCGCAAGAGGCGATGTTGCGCAAAAGCGGAATTCCTGGTGAGCCACATTGGGGCGAGGAGCCGGAATCAGCGTGGGGATCGCTTTATACCGCCGACGGAGATTCGGTTGCTGCGGAAAAATTGAAAACAGAAGCAGGCGACTATCGAGGATTCTACTCGAACGTGCGCGACGCAATTTTGAAAGGCGCCGAGCTTGAGGTTCGTGGGGAAGATGGACTGCGAAGCGTTCACGCGATCGAGTTGGTTCGCGCGAGCAGCGAGCGGCGATGCGCGTTGCCGTGGGGCGACGTCGCCTGACGCGGTGGCCTGCGGCAAAGTTCACAGTCAATTTCAGACATTGGAATGAAATCCGGCGCATGCGGGCGGCGAATACGCAGAGGCACTCCCGTCGGGTCAGACGCGGGCAAGGGCGCCGGCTTCGTCATCCACAAGATCAAGCACGCTATCGAGACGGACCATCTTGAGGAGCATTCGAATGCGCTGCG
Organism: uncultured Acidobacteriota bacterium; assembly: GCA_963803835.1. Lineage (GTDB taxonomy): Bacteria > Acidobacteriota > Terriglobia > Acidiferrales > UBA7541 > Palsa-147. The sequence goes on from CAWDOI010000016.1 coordinate 62,273, forward strand.
TTGGAGCGTAGTATATGCATTTGCCGCCAGCGCGTTTGACGGTTGTAAAGGAGCGGACAAGCGCGCCTATGCCCGAGCTATCGAGTTCGGTCACGCCGGCAAGGTTCACCGCGATATGGGGAGTCCCAGCATCTACCAGTTTTTGGATTTGTTCCTTGAACGCTTGCTCGGAGTCGCCCAGCCGAAGTGGCCCGGTCAAATCGAGTATGGTGGCGGTGCCTGCCTTGCGAATCTGGATTTCCATCTGCGCCTCGCGCTCAGTCAAACTAGCTGAAAAGTTCAATGCAATCAAGTCCCGAGCTACCTGGCGACCCTTATTGACGCTGACAGCCGCATTTGTTAGGCTGCCCGCGTTTCGCATCCCCCGGGCATTTGCCCGACACCCTCGTAATCAGTACGGGTGTTTCAGGATTCCAGCCAAGGAAGGCCATGGAGAATCCATCGGCGCTCGTTCAGCTCGCGAGCGTCCTTTTTGCCTGCCGCGACGGTTCGACATTGCGCCGAACTTTTGTCGCTCGAGTGGGCAGCGCGCTCGGCGCCCGCGCCGTGTTCCTTTGGCTGGCCGAGGGAGAAGAGCGCGAACTCGTGTGCCGGGCGCGATGGACCGAGCCTGACGAAAAGCTTGCGCCCGCGAGCGACCGCGTTAGCGATGGAATTCTTGCCGCTGCGCTAGAGGAATCATCGCCTTATCGCGCATCCAGCGCGGAAATTGACGCTGATTCTTTCACCCACTTATCCGCCGCTCAACGCAAATCGATTCAGTCGGTGCTGCTCGTTCCGTTTCCTGGCACGGAGGGCGCTTCCGGTGTCGTCGAAGTCCTCAACAAGAAGGGCGGATTCACCGCTGCCGACGCCGAATTCCTGGAAACGGCAGTGCGACTCGCGTCGCAAGCGGATGGGCTGCTCGTCGAAGCTGAAGTCGAGCGCGATACGCAACTTGGAACAATCGAGCGCCTGACGGCGCTCTACGATATTAGCCGGATCTTCAATTCCACGCTCGAGCTCAGCGAGCTCACACCGATCGTTGCCGGCAAGATGCGCGACATTCTCCACGCGCAGGCCTGCAATTTGTGGCTCGTCAGCGGAAATGGGGACGAATTAACGCTGGCACAGAAAGACGGCGACGACCCCACGGTCGAGGACGGCACGACGATTCCAGTCGAATCCGGGCATCTGGCTGAAGCGGCACGCAGCGGCAACGCGCGACTCATCGAAAATCCTGCCGAAAACGAATCGCTGGCTGAACGCTTAAAGGCGGGAGGCGATTTCGAGATTCAATCGATCATCTGCTCGCCGTTGCGGAAGGAAGAGCAGGTCATAGGCGTCATCGAGCTGATTAACAAAGACGACGGCACGGCATTCACCGAAGAAGACGTGTTCTTCCTTTCGAGCATCAGCGAACAGGCGGCGGTGGCGCTGAACAACGCGAATCTTCTTGAGTCCGAGCGGAAACTGCACGAGCTGGATGCGCTTCTGAAAATTAGCCAAGCGATCACTTCGACGCTCGATCTCGATCACGTTTTGACCACGGTGGCGCAGCAGGCTGGCACCGTCGTCACATTCGATCAGTGCGTAATCGGATTCTTCGATCGCAATAAATTCGTGCTCGGCGCGGTGTCCGGCGAGGAAGAAGTTCCAAAGTCGGATGAGATGGATGCGCTGCGGAAGCTTCTCGAATGGGTCTCGACGCAGGAATCCGCGGTCCGCGCCGACAAGTCCGAGGAGGGTTGGGAAACTGATCCCGAGTCGGCGCGCGACGTCGCCTCCGGTTTTCTGGACGAACACGGTTACGGCGGGTTCTACGCTCTCCCTCTGCGCGACGATCAAGGAACCGTCGGCGTGCTCTGCATGCTGAATGGCGATCCTGAATTTCTGGACGACAATCAACGCGAAACGGTGTCGATTCTTGCGAGCCAGACGACGGTGGCGATTCGAAACGCGCAACTCTATCAGCAAGTGCCGCTGGCGGGATTCCTCAAGCCGCTGGCACAAAGAAGACAGCAGTTTTTTGGTGCGGGCGCGCAATCGCGCTGGTTCGAGTATGGTTGGAAGGCAACTCTCGCCGCCGTTGTCTTGACGATCGTGCCGTGGCCGGTGCGAGTCAGCACGAATGCTACGGTGGTTCCAGCCGATCGCCGGGTGATTAGCGCCGTTGCCGGAGGCATCGTCAGGCATGTGTTTGTGCACGAGGGGGACACTGTCACGCGCGGCCAGACGATCGCGCAACTCGACGATGGCGAAGACCGCGTCAAGCTCGAGCGCGCGAAAAGCGATCTCGCACTCGCGCAACATGACCTCGCGGAAGCAGAATTCAAGCGCGACCTCACAGTCGCATCGCAAGCGCGCCTCCGTGCCGAAGCTGCGGAAGCGAATGTAAAACTCGAGGACCAGCGCGTCGCGGATGCACAGCTTCGCGCCCCAATTGACGGTGTCGTTGTATCGCCGAAGATCGAGGAAAAAACCGGCACGATGTTGGCGGAAGGCCAGGCCTTCTGCGAAATCGTCCAGCAACAACGGATGGCGATCGATATGAATGTTGCCGAGACGGATCTCGATCTGATTCGCGCCGGAAGAAGCGTCGCGCTCAAGCTGAATGCGTTCCCGACGCAGACATTCACTGGAACGGTGGACCGCGTAGGCGTTCGATCGGAGGCCATCGAGGGCGAAGAATTCTTTGTGATTCGGGCGGTGTTTGTAAACGCGGGCATGCGGGCCCGCGATGGGATGGCAGGGCGCGCGCGCATTCGCGCCGACGGCGGATGGTTCGGCACTGGCTGGTACCCGATCGGGTACGCGCTGTTGCGTTCGCCATTCCGCTGGCTGTGGGAGAAGATTTGGTTGTGGATGCCGTAGTCGCGAGTGTGTGAATCGTCGGCGGCACAGCGAAGAGTCACTGCGATTCGAGGGGCGATCATGAGAAGTAGAGCGTGGATGTGGGCATCCGTCTTGACGTTAGCCACGGCTGGCTGCGGCGGTGAGAACGCGGCAACACCTGCTGCCGTATCCGTACGCATTACGTCCCCAACTCCGAGTTCTGCCGATTCCGGCGCATCGAACGCTTCCGGGAACATTCTCAGCGTACTGACGGTCGAGCACGAGGTGGATGTGCGCGCGCAACGAGAAGGAATCGTTCAGCAAATCGGCGTAGAAGAAGGGCAGAAGGTCACGGCCGGTGAAATTCTTGGACGTCTCGATGATCGCTCGCTTCAGATGGAGTTGCAGAAGGCGCAATCCGATCTGCTCGTCGCGCAAAATAATCTGAAATACAAGGAAGCCGAGCACCAAGCTAAGGAAGCAAATCTGCGCCGTCAGGATCTCCTCCGCCAAGCAGGCCTGAGCAGCGAAGCCGATCTCGAAGAAGCCCAGTTCGAAGCGAAGGCGACGGAGTTCGACGCTGAGAGCTGCAAGGCGCTTGTGAAGAGTAGCGAAGCGCAGATACAGAGCCTGAAGTTTGACGTCGAACAAACGCAATTTCGGGCGCCGTTCTCCGGGATCGTCGTACGGCGCTACGTGCGTCAGGGGCAAAATGTCGCAAAAGATGATTCTGGCTTCAGGATAAGCCAACTCGAACCGCTGCAGGTTCACGTCCAAGTTCCGGAGGGGCCAGTCGGAAGACCCAAGATTGGCACCGGCACGCAAATATTCGAAGTCGCGGATCCCTCTCATTCGTATTCGGGGCGAATCGTCAAAGTAAGCCCGACGGTTGATCCTGCAAGCGACAGCTACGACGTGACCATGCAACTGATCGGCCCGGGCCTTTCCGCGCTGAGTCCCGGCATGGCAGTTCGCGTCGCGTGGCCCCCAATCGCTGCCGCGGCGAAGCCGTAAGGATTCCTCGATGCGATACGGGCCCACCAGCCTGCAGATTTCCAGCGTCCTGGCAAAAGGACTCCACCGCCCGAAGCTCCGAGAGGACTTGAAAATCAGCGCGCAACAAGTCGCCGGCAAAGCTAGCTATGTCATCAAAGAGCCGGATACGGCGTCATACAACCGCTACGGGCCGATCGAATACGAACTTTTGACGCTTTGCGATGGCACGCGAACGCCCGCCGAGGTTGCGGAGGGGATGACGAGTCTCCACCCCGATGCTCCACTCGACGAGGTTAGCGTTCTCGATTTCCTTGATACGGTGGACGCAAATCTATGGGTTCGAACTGTCGGCGAGAAAAATCTCGCGATGCTCGAGCGAATTCGCGACGAGCGCAAGGGCCGAACTGAATCTAGCCTGCTCCTTATCCAGTTCAAAGCGTGGAATCCGGATAAGACGCTTGCATGGCTAAGCCCTTACTGCGGCTGGATCTATACCCGTGGCTTTGCGCTGTTCTCCATCGCCGTATTCATCGTCGCGATGAGCATCCTGTTGAGTGACTGGAACCGGATCGAGCGGGACACCGCGGAGCTCTGGTCCTTCTCCGGCAAGAGCGGGTACGACATTTGGGCCATTTGGATCATCATGTTCGCCGTCGGCGGAATTCATGAATTTGCCCACGGCCTCACTTGCAAGCACTACGGCGGGGTCGTCCCTCAGATGGGATTCCTTCTCATCTACTTCACTCCCGCGTTCTATACGGACACAACCGACATTTTGATCTTTGATACGACCCTGCCGCGACAACTCACCATTTTTGCTGGGATTTTGGTCGAACTTCTTCTGTGCGCGCTTGCGACTGTAGTCTGGGCATTGACGCTCCCAGGTTCGCTCGCGAACGATTTAGCGTACAAGACTCTCCTATTTACAGGCATCACAGGAATCGGGGTCAACCTTAACCCATTCATAAAAGCTGATGGGTATTACGCGCTCGCGCAGTTTGTACAGATTGATTCGCTTCGGGAAGATTCGATCGAATTCGCGGAAGCGTGGTGGCAGAAGTATTTTCTTCGCCGGAAAGTCGAATTGCCGACAGCAAGCCGGAGGCAGCGCCGGATCTTCCTGGCTTTCGGCACGATCGTGATGATCTACGGCGTCCTAATTCTCGTCGTCGTGCTGACCTTCGTGAACAACATTTTGGTTAGTCAATTCGGCGATTGGGGTTATGCCGCGACCGCTTTGGCCTTGTATCTTCTGTTGCGGAGTCGAGTGCGGCAGCAAATGCCGCGCATCCGCGCCTGGTATTGGAAAGCTCGGGAGGCATACGTGAGATGGAAATTTACTCGCGCGCAGCAAGTCGCGGCCGCTGCCGTCGCGCTGGTGCTATTCGTGCCGCCGTTTTCGAGCAAGGTATCGAGCGAGTTTATTCTGGAGCCGGGACTGAACGTCGAAATTCGGCCGCCCGCTGGTGGCCGGCTCGCCAACGTACTCGTGCATCAGGGTGAGGCAGTGCAAGCGGGTGACGTGCTCGCCGAACTTAAGAACCCCGAACTCGAGTCGCAGGCGGCCTCACTGGCGAGCCAACTAGGCAATGTCGAGTCGGCTCTTCGAATGGCGGAGCAGCATGGCTCGAGAGGAGAAGCGGCGCGCGCAGAGGATGAGCGGTCGAGGCTCGCTTCGGAACTTTCCGTGGCGCGGTCCCGCGTTTCCGGACTGACTCTGAGATCTCCTGTAAATGGCGTCGTGGTGGAGCGCGATTTCGAGCCTCATGCCGGAGATTTTGTCGGTGAGGGAGAGGAATTTGTTCGAGTGGTCGATCGCACCGAGATGCGAGCTCGAATTCTCGTCCACGACTGGGAACTCAATGAAGTGTCGGTAGGCGCATCCGTGAAGTTGAAAGTGGCCGATGAGCCGTTCCGAACCTATTCCGGCCGCATTGAGCGAATCTTTCCGGCAGCGGCCGCCGATCGCCCGCTCTCGCAGCCGACTAAAGTCGAAAGGCGCGGCCAAGAGGTGATGAACTTCTTCGCCGTCGAAATGGTCTTTCCCAATTCCGATGGGAGCTTGATTGAGGGGATGACGGGAACTGCCAAAATCAGCGGCAAGCACCGCCCGTTCGCATGGCAGGCTGCCGACGGGATCTGGCGATGGATTCACACACAGGTTTGGTAGCTGCGGACCTTTGTCGAATCGTCGTGCAAAAAAGAACGCGGGGTTGCGACTGCTCGCAACCCCGCGGATTTCGTGTGCGGCGGCCCGCTCGAAGCGGCCCCGGCCGCGTCATTACGGCTTCCGAACTGGAACGTGCCCCGACAATGCTACGACCTTGTTGGACTTCTTCGCTGATTTCAGTTGGGTCTTTTTCGATGCCATTTTCGTGTATCTCCTCGCCTTGGGTTGGCCCTCGTGGGCGACACTTACTATAGTGCAAGCCCCGTGCCAATCTTACCGCCTGATATCACGAGGCCATTCCAATGAATCTACAATGCTTGCAGATGGAACAAGTTTAGTACCGTCTCCTGAGTTGAGTCTGCGCGCCCAGATTTTCAACTCTCGTTGGTTTTTTCAACGATCACCCGACCGCAAGATCGTGCTTCCGAGACGAGCGGACTTCGCCCTGCGCCCGGACGCACATTTTGATGTTCGAGATTTCGGCCATAAAATGAAATTGCGGGATTGCCATTGCTGGCAACCCCGCGGATTTCGTGTGGCCGCAGCCCGCTCGAAGCGGACTAGGCCGCCTCATTACGGCTTCGGAACTGGAACGTGCCCCGACAACGCAACGATCTTGTTGGACTTCTTGGCTGATTTCAGTTGGGTCTTTTTCGATGCCATTTTCGTGTATCTCCTCGCTTTGGGTTGGCCCTCGTGGGCGACACTTACTATAGTGCAAGCCCCGTGCCAATCTCCCGGCCGCATCAGGAAACCGTACTCAATTGGATTTAAGTAGTTTAGGAGCAGGGCTCGTTTTAGTACTCGCCCCGGTAGCTCGGAGCGTGCGTTGAAGTTTTAACCGCTCGTTTGATTTTTCAACGCGGGGGCGCTACAGATCGTACTTCCGGCAGAGGTAGTTGATTCGGTTCCTGTCTACACCTAGTAGCCTGGCGGCTTCCGACTTCACCTGATCGGCCTGGGCCAGTGCCGTTTCCACCCATTGGCGCTCGAATGCGTCGAGTTCCTCGTTAAGCTTGATGCCGCTGGCCGGGAGTCGAAAACGGCCCTTGCTGCCTCTGCCCGCGGCCTGGACAACGTCGCTAGGAAGATCCTTCAGATTAATCATGTCTGCATCGGTCATCAAAACGAACCGCTGGACTACGTTTTGCAGTTCGCGGACATTTCCGGGCCAAGCGTAGCGCTTCAGGGCCTGAAGGGCATCCTCGGCGATGCGTTTCACGGGCGTGCGGTTCGCTGCACAGTAGACACTCACAAAATAATCAATTAGCAGAGGAATGTCGTCCACACGCTCGCGCAGCGGCGGAATGAAAATCGGCACCACGTGGATCCGATAGTACAAATCCTCGCGGAACCTGCCGGTCTTGGCCATTTCCTCTAGATTTTCATTCGTCGCGCTGACGAGGCGGAAATCCACTTTGAGCGACTTCTTGCCGCCGAGCCGGATCAGCGCATGGTCCTCGAGCACTCTCAGGAGCTTTGATTGCAGCGCCGGCGTGAGCGTCGCGATTTCATCGAGAAATAATGTGCCGTGGTTGGCCAGCTCGATCCGGCCTTCTTTGGTAGCCACAGCCCCTGTGAAAGCTCCGCGTTCGTAGCCGAAAAGTTCAGCCTCCATGAGAGTTTCGGGCAGCGCCGCGCAGTTAACGCTGATGAACGGTTTCGTGCGCCGCGGACCCTGCTCGTGGAGAGCACGCGCGACCAGCTCTTTTCCGGTTCCGCTTTCGCCGCGGATGATCACGCTGGTGGAAGCGCGGGCCATCCTCCGAATGGTTTCGAGGAGGTCGCGCATGGAATCGGTCGAGCCGATGAGATCTCCGCCATACTGCTTTCGGGACACCTCTTCACGCAGGATGCGGTTTTCACGCTGAATGTGGAGTTTTTTGATCGCGCGCCGCATGAGGGCGCGAACAACATCCGTATCTACTGGCTTGACGAAGTAGTCGTAGCATCCCGCCTCGATCAATTTGAGTGCCGGGCCTTTGTTGTTGTCTTCATTTAAGACGATCACGAGAGTATCGATGTCGCTCTCGTTCAGCCGGTTGAGGAGCTGAATGCTCTCGCGAACACCGCCCGAGGGCAAAGGCAAACCGAGCAAAAGGACGTCGAGGCCGCTTTCCTGGATGTGATGGTACGCCGCCTCGAAGTCATCTCCTTCGAAGATTTCGAATTCGTCCCCCAGGTCTGCGGAGATTCCAGAGCGGAAAGACTCGTCCGTATCGATGACTGCGACTTTTGGATTGGATGTACCGGCCGGCGTCAAATTGGGCTCCGCAGACAGGGAAGGGCGCAATTCGACGGAAGGTGCGCGCCCCATGCGCGGGGTGATTCTACGAGGGTGCTGTTGAAATTGTCAACGATGCATGCAGTGGAAATGGCGCGAGTGCCGCGTAAAAAGCACGCGCCCGAATGAGGCCTTCACCCGGGCGCGCAGAACTGAAAAGACAGCGGACGTTTGCTCTATTGCGTAATCGTCTTCACCGCGTCGCCCACCTTGAAATCCGCACCTGAAACCGGTGTGCAGACGGAAGAAATATCATCCACATCGGTGATCCGAATTGTGCCAACCGGAGACGTCATTCTACGAATGACCGCGCCCGTCGACGGATCCTTGATTTCGCGCGTCACGCGTTCGACCGTAAGCTGGTCCCCGACTTTCAGCCCAGCCTTCGCGCCCACGTTGAGAATGATCTGACCGCTATCGACGGCTGCGACCAGGCCCGAGAGCGAAATCGTGCGCGTTTGAAGCTTGGTATTGTCAGCGATAATTCCGGTGCTCAATTGCTGTACGGCAAGATTGATCGCTTCTCCAATAATTGTCTGCTGGAAGTCGCTGCTGCCGAAATCCGCGTTGCCGCCGCCGAAGCCGTGCCAATTGCCGCCGCCACCAAGCAGCGAAGTGCTGTCCCGCTTTGACTCGCCCTTACCGTCGGCGACGCCGAGAATCTCGGCTGTATCGATGTCCACGAGACGGGCATCCACTACTACAACAGCCTTCGAACTCTTGTGCCCGACTCCTCCAACTCCGAAACCGCCCCAGTTGCCTCCGCCACCGCCGAAGTTCTTGTTCTTGGTTTCGTTCCCGAATTGCGTGACACTGCCGACGATGATGGCGTCAACGCCGAGAAGTTTTCCAAGTTTGGCCGCCGAAGTAGGGTTGGCGCGATCGCTATTCGAGAAATTCTGCTCGGCCATGATTTTGTCGAGGGCCTTGCGCTCGATCACCGAATACGTCCCGTCCTGCACGAGGTATCTGACTAGAAGATCGCAGATGCCCTTGCCGACATCGATGTTTTGGCCAAAAATCGCCGCCGAACTGGATTGAACCGTTGCGAAGTCGAAATCGAAAACCGCAATCCGCTTCTTTCGCCCTTGAGGCTGGGCTGCCAACGCTGCGGGCGCCGCCGCTGGTGCTGCTGTCACGCCGGTCGGAGGAGGGCTATTTTGCGGCCGCGCGTCCGCGCACGTCGCGAAAAAACACGCCAAGAGGGTTACGGTCCAAACAGCTTTTCTCATGATGGGTCTCCCGCCGGGCACACCACCCGGAAAGATCGGCAACTAGGAAGCAAATCTTAACGGCGGGTACTTGGGGTGTCAATATAACTCTGGCTCGCAGGAGGGCGGGGCGCCGCTAACTTGTTCGGCTCCCCCACGACCAACTAGATTGCGCGTCCGCGGGGCTTCAAGATAGCATCAGAGATGTGAGGTGTGGTGCCCGTGGATCGTTAGCCACGAATAGCCACGCCGGTTTTTGCGGAAGCGATGGAAACACTACTTAATCTCGTTTGGCTGGCGCTGGCGTTGACCAGCACGACGCTGTGGGTCGTCTATTGGCGCCACGATCTGTTCGTGCGTAGCCGTCGGAAGCAGGTACTTTACAGCGCGGTCGGTCTGATGTGCGTCCTTGTATTGATGTTCTACGCCATCTCACTGACAGATGACCTGTATGAAATTGCCGCGTTGGTAGAAGATGCTGCCTTTGTCAGCGCGAGATCGTGCAGAGCCACCGTAGCTCAAACTTGGCTCACGCATCCACGTCCCGTTTTCGGAGTCACTCCGGCATCACTTGGTCCGCTTCGCCCACATTCGGCAACAGTTGCTGCTCCGATTCAATCCGTAATAGTAATGCGCCTCCGCTCATTGCAGGTCTTTGGTCTACGATCTCCCCCACCGATCGCCGATTGAGTTCACGCCCGAGAGAAACTCTTTGTCATTATGAAGTGAGGTCGCATGAAGCGGGTGGTGTCGTATGTTGGGCGCATAGCTAGCGTTCCGGGGAACTCTCAGTCGACGCCGCGGCGCTTGCGGGATGATGGTCTCCAATTCGCGGCGAGACCGCAATTTAGAGCATGAAGAATCTTTCCATTACGATAATCATCGCGGCGGGGATGATCACTTGTGGCAGCCCGGCCGAGCAGAAACCTGCGCCGACCCCTGACTCGAGCAGCGCACCAACCGATATTTCGATTCCGCCGAATTCATCCGGCGTGCAAACGATCGTCGTAGCGCAAAAATCCGTGCCCGACTACCTCGAGATTGCGGGCCGCATCCAACCCGATCCGACGAAAGTCATTCACGTTTACCCGCCGCTTGGCGGAAGAGTTACATCGGTGGATGTCCGGCCGGGCGATCACGTGCGCCGCGGCCAGGAGATTGCGACTCTCGACAGCGGCGACGTTGCTTCGGCGCGATCGGATTATCAGAAGGCGCGTGCGGATGCGGAACTCAAGGCGCGGGCTCTCGTTCGCGCCGCCGATCTGTATCAACACAATGCAATCGCGCAGAAGGATTATCAGCAAGCCGTCGCGGACGATCAGATGGCAAAATCCGAGCTCGACCGCACGCGCTCGCAACTGAAAGTCCTTGGCGTATCACCGGAAGGCGCGATGGATAGCTTGAGCGTGACGGCGCCGCGCGACGCCGTGGTGCTCGATGTGGGCGCCGCGCCAGGAGAATTCTCGAAATCGCTCGATGCGCCGGTGCCGTTGTGCACGCTCGCTGACCTGTCCACAGTTTGGGTGATGGGGGACGTCTACGAAAAAGATATCGTCGGCATAAAGGCCGGTGACCGCGCGGAGATTTCCGTCAGCGCCTATCCGGATCAGAAACTGAAAGGGACGGTCGGCAACGTAGGCGATGCAATTGATCCAGTCACGCACGCGCTGCGGCTTCGCGTGGTTCTGCCGAACCCGGGCGACAAGCTCAAACCGGAAATGTTCGCTTCGATCCGCGTTCTGCGCTCGACTGTGCGCGGAATCCAAGTGCCGACGAGCGCGCTGCTGCGAGAATCGGGCGGTGTCTTCGTCTTCGTTCAAAAATCTCCAGGACATTTTGAAAAGCGGCCGGTCACGCTCGGGCGCGCCGTCGGCTCTGACGTTGAGGTCACGGCCGGTTTGCAGGCTGGTGAAACTGTTGTGACCGAAGGAGCACTACTGGTGCGTGCGGCCAGCTAGCGACCAGCCATGCGAGCCTTGACCCGCTATCTTCTGGACTTCCGCCCTCTCGTGATTTTGGCGCTCGTGGCGTGGCTCGCAGGCGGGCTCTATATTTTTCTCCGGCTCAACATCGAAGCTTATCCCGATCCGTCGCCGCCACTCGTCGAAGTGATTACGCAGAATCCCGCGTGGTCGGCGGAGGAGATGGAACGCCAAATCACGGTGCCGGAGGAGACGACGCTCTTCGGTATTCCGCACATCGATTACATCCGTTCGATCAGCGTATTCGGCCTGAGCGATGTAAAGCTCTATTTCGATTACGACAGCGAATACCTTTGGGACCGCCAGGAAGTCCTGAACCGCCTGCAGCTCGTGACTCTGCCGCAGAATCTCACGCCGCAACTCTCTCCGTGGTCTCCGATCGGCGAAATCTACCGCTACAAACTCGAAGGCAAAGGCTACTCGCTGAATGAACTGAAGGCGACGCAGGACTGGTTCGTTACACGCGAACTCAAGCAAGTGCCGGGGATTATCGACATCACCACATTCGGCGGGACGACGAAGCAATATCAAGCAGAAATCGATCCGCGAAAGTTGCTGCAATATGGCGTGCCGCTACCGCAGGTGGTCAACGCAGTCGCCGCCAGCAATTCGAACGCGGGCGGGAACTACCTGACATACGGCAGCCAGAGCGTCAATATTCGCGGGCTCGGCTTGCTTCGCAGTTTGGAAGATATGCGGAATATCGTGCTGACGTCGCACAATGGCGTGCCGGTGTTTCTCCGCGACATTGGCGATGTCCACGAAGGTTATCAGCCGCGCTTAGGTGTGGTCGGCGCCGACGCGCAGAACGACATCGTCGAAGGAATCGTTTTGTTGCAACGCGGCGAGAAGTCGCTTCCGGCGCTCGCGGCCCTCCGCGTGAAGGTGAATCAGCTCAATAACGGATTGCTGCCCCATGGAATTCATATTGTTCCCATCTACGATCGGACCGACCTGATCAACGTCACGACGGGCACTGTGCGCCACGTCGTTCTTCTGGGTCTCATCCTGGTGACGACCGTGCTGCTTCTGTTCCTCGGCGATATCCGCTTGTCGCTCATCACCGCGTTAGCGATTCCTTGCTCGCTGCTCTTTGCGTTCGCGCTGATGGTGAGCACCGGCGTCTCAGCGAATCTCATCTCGATCGGTGCGATTGATTTCGGAATTCTGGTGGATGCCGCGATTATCGTGCTCGAGCGCGTCCACCGCCGCTTGCAGACCATTCGTCCTAATGAGCAGGTTTTCGATGTGATTGCCGACGCCACCGCCGCCGCTGCAACGCCTGTGCTGTTCTCGGTGATGGTCATCATTGTCGCGTTGATTCCGCTGTTCACGATGCGCGGCGTTCCCGGGAAGATTTTCGCGCCCATGTCGGCAACATACGGCTACGCATTGCTCGGAGCGCTTCTGTTTTCGCTGCTGATCGCGCCGACGCTTGCTTCGTTTGGAGCGAAAAAAGCGGAGGCACCAGTCGAGGTTGTTCCCGGTGAGCATCGTCGTCCGAAAGAAAAGACAACGTTCATCGTTACGTGGTTGCACATGCACTACGCACGATCGTTGCCGCGAGTGATCGCCCGGCGCCGAGGGGTCCTTGCCGCGGCACTCGCGGTGTTTGCAGCGACTGTAGGGGTGATGTTCTTTCTCGGCGGCGAATTCATGCCGCAACTCGAAGAAGGCAATCTCTGGGTGCGCGCCGTCCTGCCGCAGGATGTTTCGCTCGAATCGGCGACGAATTTATCCAACGAGATTCGCACAATCCTGCGCGATTTTCAGGTTGTGACGCAGGTTGTCTCCCAGCTTGGCCGGCCGGACGATGGCACCGACATTACGACGTTCAACAACATCGAATTTTTCGTCCAACTCGAACCTTCGGATCGCTGGGGCAAGCTGACAAAGCCTGAACTGATTCGCCAAATGAACGAACGCCTCGCCAAGTTTCCGGGCATTGATTTCAATTTCTCGCAAAATATCCAAGACAACGTCGAGGAAGCCATGTCCGGCGTAAAAGGCGAGAACTCGCTCAAGCTTTTCGGTGACGATATCGACGTTCTCGTCGCCAAGGCCGGCGAAATTCGCGACAAGATGGCCGGCGTGCGCGGCGTCACCGATCTTGGCGTTTTCCCCGAAACAGGCCAGCCGCAATTGATCGTGGCCATCGATCGCACGGCGAGCGCGCGCTACGGTCTGATGGCAGCAGACATTAATTCTGCCGTTCAGGCGGCGGTGGGAGGGCAGGCGGCCACCGAAATTCTCGAAGGCGACCGTCGTTTCGATTTTGTCATTCGCTATAAGCCAGAGTATCGGCAAAGCCCGGAAGCCATTCGCAGCATTCTGCTTCCGACTCCCGATGGCAGCAGCGTTCCGCTGGGCCAGGTGGCCCATGTGGATTTGCGATCGGGCGCCTTTATGATCTATCGCGAAAATGGGCGGCGTTATATTCCCGTGAAATTCAGCGTCCGCGGCCGCGACCTCGCGAGCACGATGAATGAAGTTGAAGACACGTTAGCGGGCAAAGTTAAATTGCCGGAGGGCTACCACTACGAGTGGGCGGGGGAATACGATGCCTTGCAGAAAGAGCAACGGCGGCTGGCGATCGTTCTCCCCATCAGCCTGTTGATTATTCTCGCGTTGCTGTTCATGACGTTCCAGTCGCTGCGCGACGCGCTTTTGATTCTGGCCACGCTTCCATTTTGTGCTACTGGCGGCGTGCTTGCGCTCGCTGTCACCGGCACTCCCTTCAGCATTTCGGCGGCAGTTGGATTCGCTTCGATCATTGGTGTCGCGACCCTCGGCGGTGTGGTGTTCTTATCCGGCATTCGCCAGGGATTAAAGCGTTCACAGGTCCCCGGTGGCATCGAGAGAGGCGCGCTCGCAGAGATGCGCGCGGTGATGATGGCTTGCACGGCAGCGGGACTCGGCCTGCTGCCGGCCGCGCTTTCAACGGGAATCGGCGCCCAGGCTCAGCAACCGCTCGCCCGCGTGGTCGTCGGCGGCATGGTGACTTCGCCGCTCGCGATTCTGCTTCTCCTTCCGGTCTTCGTTCGATTTGGACAGCGAGACGATGAGTTCCGCACCGAGCCCGAAGCGACGCCGAAGCTGACCTAGAGTGTCGGTAAGCGGCCTCGCCACTCTTGAATTGTGCGTTGGCGCGACGCGCGCGTCACACGCATCCCGGCTACAAGGACTATTTCGCCGGAGGCGCGCCGGCGGTAAGGGCCGTCTTCACGGTGTCGGGAATCTTGTCGGCATTTGCAAGCAACTGGCTCACTTGCCAGAGCTGAGTTTCGCTGAGCTTTCCTTTGAAGCCGGGCATGCCCGTTGTGCGAATTCCGTTTGAGGCTTTCCAGTAAGTCTCCCACGCAGGGTCATCGGTCACGCCTGTTCCGCGAAACAACTGCGGCGGCTTCGGATACATTCCTTGCGCGATTGCCGTCGGGGGCTGACTGGGCAAACCATGACAGACCGCGCAATTCTGACGGTAGACCTCGGCGCCCGCGAGGAAATTCACTTCGTCAGCCGGGACGGGTGAGTCTTGCGGTTTTTCGCTGTCGATCCTGGCGTGCAACGCTTTGTGAGCGAGCGTCTTTTCGAAGGGCATATCCGGATCGGTCACCGCGACCGGCGCTCGACCCGTCGCGAAGTAGAAATAAACGCACGCAATTACTGCAATAATTCCCAACAGAAATCCGACGACAAGGCCTTTGCCCATTTATCCTCTCCCGAAACGATTTGATTATGCGGATCGCTAGTAGGTGACGCTGACAGTCCAGCCAGAGCGTGAATCCGGCAACGTGACTGTGACAGAGTGATTCTCGTCGTCGAATCGCCAATCCTTCACGGCTTGATCTCCGTCGCGCACTTCTTTTGGCGAGTGGCTGGCGCCGAATACTTCCAGTTTGATGCTCGCCCACCACGGCTGGTAATTCCCTTGCCACGCCGCGCTCGTAACTGTCACCGAATTCTCTGACGCCTGGCACGTATAGCTGATCCGCACAAATCCGTCTTTCTGGTAGGCAAATGTATGGCCGTCGTCGAGGTACAGCGAGCCGCTGCAATCCGATCCTGGATAAATGCGCAGTTCTAGCGGACCATCCGGTGTCTGGGTCGTGTTTTGCACGAGAGGCTGCTCGGGAAGAATCGTACCCGCGCGAACGTAAAGCGGCATCTGGTCAAGCTCGAGATGACTTTTGATTTTCTCGCTCGACGCATGCTTCGCGCCGCTCCAGTAGTCATACCATTCGCCCGGCGGCAAATGCACTTCGTGCGCGTCAACCATTTCTGTGAGAATCGGTGAAACAAGCAAATCACGCCCGAACAGATATTCGTTGTTCTCGTCGTAGAGATCTTCCGCTTGCGGGTACTCCAGGAAGAGTGGGCGCATCATCGGAAGGCCAGTGCGCGACATCTCTTCCGCTGCGGTGTAAATGTACGGCAACAGCCGGTAACGCAATTCGATGAATCGCTTTCTAATCATTTCGTGCTCCGGACCATGAACCCACGGCTCCTGGTCCGCCGTGCCCTTCGCTGTGTGATCTCTGTAGATCGGATTCAGCGCGCCCACTTCGAACCAACGTGTTAACAGATCCGCGGGAGGCGAGCCTGCGTAGCCGCCGATATCGTCGCCAACCAGCGGATATCCCGAAATGCCGAGACTCATCAGCGTCGGGACGCTCATCTTGAGATGGTTCCATGTGCTGCTGTTGTCGCCGGTCCATGTCGCCGCATAGCGCTGCGATCCCGGATATCCGGCGCGCGTGAGCACGAATGGCCGCTCATCAGGTTGCAATTTCCGGACGCCGTCGTACGTCGCCCGGGCATTCTCGAGGCCGAGCACATTGTGAATCGCGCGATGATCGAGCGTCGTTCCGTCGTCGAGGCGATGAACCACGTCGAGGGGCATCGTCTTATCCGCACGAAGGAACACGGCGGGCTCATTCATATCGTTCCAGAAACCGGCGGCGCCCATATCGATGAATTGCTTGTAAAGTCCGCCCCACCAATCGCGCACGCGCGTCAATGTGAAATCCGGGAACACGCTGTCGCCGGGCCAAACGGAGCCGACGAACGGCGTGCCGTCCGGATTCTTGATGAACACATCGGCCTTCATGCCGGAGTCGTAGGGCGCGTATCCGGCTTCCTTCTTGATATGGAGATCGGTGATGAGAATCGTGTGGAAGCCGTCGATCCGCAAATCCTTGATCATTTCCTCGAAAGTGGGGAAGCCTTGCCGGTCGATCGTGAACGGGCGATTGCCATCCTGATAATCGATGTCGAGATAAATTGCGTCTGCCGGAATTTGTTTCTCGCGTAGAGAGCGGGCGACGTTGAGGACGCGGATCTCGGGATAATAGCTGTAGCGGCTCTGCTGATAGCCGAGCGACCACAACGGCGGCAGCGGCGTGCGCCCGATCATCGCCGTGTATTCGCTGAGCACGGTTTTTGGCTCCGGCCCGGCGAAGAAGTAATAGTTCAGTTCGCCGCCCTCCGAGCCAAACGAGTAGTAGTCGTTCGATTCTTTTCCAAAATCGAAGCTGCTGCGATACGTGTTGTCGAAAAAGATGCCGTACGCCGTGCCCTTGCGCAGGCCGATCCAGAAGGGAAATGTCTTGTAGAGCGGGTCGGTGGACTCCTGCCAGCCAAACGCGTCCGTATTCCACATCGTGAACGAGCGGTTACGCCGGTTCATCGGGCCGGCTTTATCGCCGAGGCCGTAATATCCTTCGTCCGCGGGCATCCGCTTCCACACGTGAATGCGCGCGCCATCCCACGCCATCGGGAGAGCAGGCTCATCCGCGAGCACGACGTATCCCGAGGGATCGAGGAAGCTTATCAGAATGGGCGATTTCTGAATTCGCACCGCGACGCGGCTGGTAGCGATTTTCACATCCTGCTGCGATTCTTCGATTTTGACGGCAGGAGGTTCAGGCGATTCAATTACAGCCCAGGAAAAATCTTTCGGAAAATGTCCCTGCGGCGCGACACGCACGCGCACAATGCCTTCGCGAAACACGGTTACTCTCACGCGCGCCTGCCCGGACGAGATCTCGACGCCGTCGGGTAGCTTTTCGACGCGTTGCGCATTGCCGATGTGCTGCCAGCCCTGTCCGTGCGCCGGCGCGCCGCCAATCGCGACCCAGACACAAATCCAGATCGCGCATCTGATCCAGTCACGCATGCCGCCCTCCGTGAAGTGCGCAGCCGCTAGACGAACATCTTTTGATTGATCTTGAGCCCGTGCTCGCGGCAATAGCTGAGATAGTGGTCTATAAACCAGAAGACGTCGAGCGTTTGCAATAGTTTGTCGTTGTCGTCGTAAAACTCAAGTGAGCCATTGAGCCAGAAAAAAGTCTTCATGCCATTCGGATCATCCGAGACGAGCGTGTGGATGACTCCCGGGCTTTCATGCACGTAGCTGCCGGGCCGCGCGACCCAATCGTACTCGAGATAGCGCCAGCTACCTTCGAGCGTGCAAGCCCAAACCGGCCCGCGATGGCGATGGCGGCCGAGCACGCCTCCTTTTTTCACCCACAGGATATTCGCAAACGAATTGCTGCGGACGTCGAACGATACGTGGCGAATGAACACGTTCTCGATGAACGGCACGTAGGGAGATTCATCTTCACCGCCGCCAATATGGCAATCGGGACGGCCATACTCGCGAACTACGGCATCCAGGCTGGTTTCTGCTTCGGTCTTCGGCATGTTTTCCTCCGTTTCGTTTCTGATTTCATTTTCAGTTTCTAACGGTTCGAGAGCCTTCAAAGCGGATCGAACGGCAAGCCAACGTAGTTTTCAGCCAGCGCCGTGGATGCCGCGCGCGAACTGGTCACGTAATCGAGTTCGGCCAAGTGCACACGTTCGGAGAACTCGCCCTCATCCGAGCGATGCAGCATGGACGTCATCCACCATGAAAACCGCTGCACTTTCCATACGCGCCGCAAACAAATCTCCGAATAGCGCTCGAGCAAATCTGTGCGGCCATGTTTATAGAACAAATCGAGCGCCTGCGCAAAAATCCGCACGTCTGCCACGGCGAGATTCAATCCCTTTGCGCCCGTCGGCGGGACGATATGTGCAGCGTCGCCGAGCAGGAAAAGACGGCCGTGCTGCATAGGCTCTACGAGAAAACTGCGCATCGCCGTGACGCCCTTTTGCGAAATCGGGCCTTCTTTCAATGCCCCGCCATTGTCAGCCGCGGTTCGCACGCGCAGCTCGTTCCAAATGCGATCGTCAGACCATTCTTCGATGTCTTCGGACGGGTCGCACTGCAAATAAAGCCGCGACGTGTCCGGTGAGCGCATGCTCAAGAGCGCGAATCCGCGCTCGTGCCTCGTGTAGACGAGTTCGTCGCAGGATGGAGCAACCCCTGCCAGAATGCCGAGCCACGCGAATGGATAAGTCTTTTCGAAAACGCGCAGCACGCCAGGAGGAATCGACGGCCGGCAAACTCCGTGAAATCCGTCGCACCCGGCGATGTAGTCGCAGACGATCTCATGCGATTCGCCGCCGCTTTGGAATCGAATGCGAGGCGCAGTTGAAGTGAGGTCGTGAACAGCAACATCTTTCACGTCGAAGAAAATCTGCCCACTGTCTTTCAGGCGCGCGGCAATCAGATCTTTCACCAAGTCGTGCTGCGAATACACCATGATGGATTTGCCGCCGGTAAGTTCTGGAAAATTGAGGTGATGATCCTGCCCGCGGAATCGCAAGTAAATTCCGTGATGGATCAATCCTTCCCGCTGCATGCGTTCGCCGACTCCGGATTGAACGAGCAGATCGGCCGTGCCCTGTTCCAGAACACCGGCGCGGACGCGGTTCTCGCAATACTCTCGGCCGCGATTTTCGACGATGATTGATTCGATTCCTTCGAGATGCAACAAATGAGAGAGCATTAGCCCCGCCGGGCCGGCTCCTACGATTCCGATTTGCGTTCGCATCTTCATTGCGATCGACAACCCGAAGCGCGCCCGTTTGAATGATTTGATCGCGCGGGCGCTCTCAGCTTCAACGAGCGCCGGAAGGCCGGGAGAATCTTGCCTTCACTTCCTCTGGAACTGGTATCCCCTTGTATCGAATGGTGTCGCCCTCGACGCGCTCTACCCACACTCGCTTTTCGAAAATCTCGAGAGCCAGCACGTTTTCCTTAAATATCTTGTGGTGCACGGAAAAGCTGCTGCGCCCCCATTCGGATACGCACGATTCGACCGTGACCGTATCCCCGAATTGCGAAGGAACAATAAATCGCGCGCGCGCTTCCACTAGCGGGATGCCTCCGATGCCGTACGATTTGAGAATTTCAGGCTTGGGCAGCCCCGCGCGTTCAAAGAGCGCATTCGTGCAGGCATCGCAGTATTCAAAGTAGCGCGGAAAAAAAACGATCCCGCCAGGGTCGCAGTCACCCCACTCGATGCGAATTTCTTTTCGATTAGTCAGCATCGGCTCGCCTTAGTTTGGATTCTCGAGCAGCATAGCGATGCCCTGGCCACCGCCGATGCACGCCGACGCGATACCGTAACGCAAATTCGCTCGACGCAATTCGCGCGCCAGCGTCACCGCGAGCCGAAGCCCTGTTGCGGCCAGTGGATGCCCAATCGCGATCGCACCGCCATTCACGTTGAGCTTCGCCCGATCCAGCTTCAATTCGCGCTCTACTGAAATTAACTGTGCGGCGAAAGCTTCGTTGATCTCGATGCGGTCAATCGCATCGAGGGACATTCCCGCACCATCGAGCAGCCTACGAATTGCAGGCGCCGGGGCAATGCTCATGATCTCCGGCGGGACTCCTACCGTCGCGACGGCCGCAACTCGCGCAAGCGGTTTAATCCCTCGTGATTTCACGTACGCGCCTGAGCCAACCAGCGCAGCCGCGGCTCCGTCTACAATCGCGGAACTGTTTCCGCCCGTTTGGACGCCGCCAAACGCGGGAGGAATTTTCGCCAGCACTTCGTAAGACGACGGCCTGATGTGAGTATCGGCTTCCAACTTCTCCGTGCCTTTTGCTAGACGAATGCCCCGCGTCTTATAGCCCGCCAGTTCGAAGCTCTCGCTCACGAGCGGCACGATTTCTCCCGAAAGGAAGCAGGCTTTTTGCGCGGCTACGGCTCGCGAGAAACTCAATTCCGCGAATCGGTCCACGTCCTCGCGCGTTATTTTGTAGGTCTTCGCGACAGTCTCGGCAGTTTGTCCCATCGTCACGCCCGGAGCCGAGTCCATCAGCGCTTCCCAGAGGAAATCCTTGAATTCCACGTGCCCCATCCGAAATCCGCCACGATGCGTATACGCCGCGATGGGATTACGGCTCATTGATTCGGCGCCCACGCAGAGGCCGAGTTCGATCTTTCCGAGCGCGATTGCGTCTGCCGCCTGGCTGATCGTCTCGACACCGGTACCGCACACGCGCTGCACAAGAAGCGCAGGCCGATCAATCGGCACGCCCGAATACAGTCCGATATGGCGCGGCAGAACGTAAGCGTCAAAGCTCGCTTGCGCGACGCTCCCTGCAATCACGGAGCCCACATCCGCTGGCGGAACGCCACAACGCTCGAACACAGCGCGCGCCGCCTTAATGCCGAGATCGATCGGCGACACTAGGCCCAGCACGCCGTTGTAGTCCGCGAAAGGCGTGCGAACGCCATCCAAGAGCCACGTATCTTTGTACGCACTGAACACGCCACCGCTTGCGGCTGTCATTTCTCTACTCCCTATGTTTCAGTTCGTCTCAATTCGCAGAACTGTCGGCGATGGCTTTGTTCCGTATAACTCTTCAACCAGTGCCGCTCGCCGTTCCAGCACGGCCTGTTGATTGAGCGAGCCTTTGTCCGTAATTTCTCCCGCATCGAGCGACGGCGGCTCCTCAACAAGAATTGCGCGCACGACGCGATTGGAGCTGCCAGTCGCTTCAACGACCAGGCTCTCAAGCAGCGATTGGAAATGCGAACGCACCTTTTCGTTCCGGAGAATTTCCTTCGCTGGCAAATCGGGCGAAAGCGTGGGAAATAGAGTGCAACAGGCGTTGTGGTCCGCGAACAGAAGCATTCCAACTTCGTCACGATCGTGCCCGGCAATCACGGCGTCCCGGACATACGGCGCGAAGTGGCTGAGGATTTTCGCGCGCAACGGCCCGACGCTGACCCATGTGCCGCTCGCTAGCTTGAAATCTTCTGAAAACCGGCCATCAAAATAAAATCCCTTGTTCACATCTGATGGGTCAACGAATCTCAGCGCATCTCCGAAGATGTAAAAGCCTTCGTCGTCGAAGACTTTTTTC
The DNA here is from genome assembly GCA_963803835.1 of uncultured Acidobacteriota bacterium. Taxonomy (GTDB): domain Bacteria; phylum Acidobacteriota; class Terriglobia; order Acidiferrales; family UBA7541; genus Palsa-147. Next base: position 83,997 of record CAWDOI010000016.1, read on the forward strand.
GTCAATTCGGGCTGGCGCCAGTATCCCGGAGTGATATTGGATCCGCGAACGCGGACTTCCAATTTGTGTCCGCGCGGAACAAGTTTCATCTCGACACCGGGAATCGGCACGCCAATGACACCCGAGTGATCGGTTTCCCACGTCGTCTGGATCGCCATCGGAGCAGTTTCTGTGGCGCCGAGGCCCGTGACCATCACGATCCGCTCACCGCACGTCTCGAGTGCGAGCCTCCGATACTCGTCCCAGACCGGTTGCGATAACCCGGCGCCGGCATAGAAGAGAAGGTCGAGATTCCGGAAAAAATTCTCGCGAAGCTGAGTGTCGGCGCGCAACGCGGGCAGCAAATCTTCGTAACCCTTCGGCACGTTGAAATAAACGGTCGGCGAAATCTCGCGCAGGTTGCGAATCGTCTCGTCGATGAATCCCAAGCCGGGTTTGCCGTCGTCAATGTAAAATGTGCCGCCGTTGTAGAGCGAAATGCCGACGTTGTGGTTGCCGCCAAACGTATGATTCCACGGCAGCCAGTCGACGATCACAGGCGGCCTATCCTCAAGAAAACCAAACACTTGCGCGATCATTTCGAGATTGCTGCAGATCATCCGGTGCGTGTTGATCACGCCTTTCGGCGAACCGGTCGAACCCGACGTGAAGAGAAACTTCGCGGGGCTATCCGGATCGATCCGTGCATGCTCCGCTTCAACCGCAGATCCTGCCTCGGTGGCGAGCAACTCGGAGAATAACTTCGTATTCGGCCGTGACGGAGAATTGTGCGTCACCACAATTTCGGTTCGTGCATCAACTGCCGCTTCAATCGCGCGAGAATATCGTTTGCCATCCGACACAAAAACCAAGCCAGGCGTCAGCAGATTCAGTGCGTGACGCAGCTTCGCAAAATCCTTAGAGACGAGCGAATAGACCGGCGAAATATGTGCCGTCGGAATGCCGACGTGTTGCCCCGCCAGCATCAGCAAGAAATGTTCGAGATCGTTCTCAGAGAGAATCGCGACAGGGCGATCTACCGACAGTCTTCGATCGAGCAATGCCTGACCAAGGTTCCTGACAGATTCCATCACCCGCGAATATGTTAGACGCCGCCACTCGCCGCTTGGGCCGCGCTTCGCTATACAGCATCGTTCCGGAGCGGCACTCGCCCAGTGAATCACTCGATCAGTGAGAGCTTTCGGGTACGGCCGAAGCGCTTCGTCGGGGCGAACTAGAATCGTGCCATCGGCAAGCGTCTGCATCGTGACGCCCGAAGTGCGCAGTCGGACCGGCCGTGCTCGCGCCGCAGTGGAATTGCTGTCGCTGGAATGCGGCTCGTGGCGGCGCAGATCGGCGCGTGCAATGCTGAGTTCCCGTTGATGGGTCGATTGGCTCATACGCCGCTGTGCTCTAACTACAATGCAGGAGTTCCCATATTTTATTCAAGCGATTCACGTCTACCGTCGCGGCAACGTCGCCCGCCGTCGTGATCACCGCTGGATTTCCATTTGAAATCATGCGGCGTAGAACTTCATCCGAATCCTCATCGGGAGAATCCCGCGAATCGAATAGTTCAATAGGCAAAGCAATGCCACGGTGAGAGGTTTGCTCACCGGCGTTACCGCTTATCGGCGCAGGCTCTGTACTCTCGGTCGCCTGACAGACGATGCAATCCTGAATCTGAGAGAAAAGTTCATTGCGATTCACTGACGGAGTGCTCGGATCCGAGACAAGAAGGACCGGCAGCGCTTCATAGAAGCGAATGATATTGACGATGGACGAGAGCGACGAGTTCCAATCTGAAAATATCTCTGTGGACGAAGTCGGAAGGACATCCTCCCGGATGAAGATCACGTTCGCTCCGGCTTCGGCGAATGCGGAGGCGATTCGCGCGATCACCGTCGCTGAAAATGCGACGGCGAGGCTTCGAACGTCTACTGCACGCAGTGCGTAGTCGGCATCTGCGTTTGAGAGACGCGCGCCGAGTGTGAACGGGCCGGTAAGGCAAGCCGTCAAGAGCGCGTCGTCTCGCATCAGCGACTTAAGCCGGCGAATCACTTCCACGCCGGCGACCACAGAAGAGCTTTTCGCCATGTCTTCCGGCGAGCGAAGCCCCAGCGGCATCTCGCCGTTAGCCGCCGGCCCTGGCCATCGCACTCCGCGCGGGTGATCGCCAGATCCCCATTCCACCGCGCCGCCAAGAGCTTGTGCTTCAAGCAACGGATCGTAATAGCAGGTGATCCCGTCGGACCGAACGCGCCCACGAATTTGTCGCGCGGAATTTGTGATTTTCGTCGGGTTCGTCAAAAAGCTGCGAAGCGGCATGTTTTCGATGCGGGCGCCGAGAGAGAACACGATCGGCAAGAATAGCGGCCGCGACGGTGCGGTCCCTTGCAACAGATGTTTGACGGTTTGCCGCGGCGTGTAATCTTCGGCCATCGTTCAGGGGCGAAAGATCGGTCCGGTTGACTTTGCGTCTGGCCACGTGCCGTACCATTGCAGAATTTCTTTTGGCGGACTCTTCTTATTCCAGTCGAGATGAAACTCTTCAAACGACTTGCCCCGAGCGAGCCGAGCACGTCGTTCGTCGTCCCGTTGTTGTTTCGTCTTCTCGATGTCGAGCTTCCGGCGATCCGGATCGTAAGCGAGGCGATAAATGTTCTGCGCCGTCCAGTCTGAAATGATGTTCTTGCGCAGATCTTCGAAAATTTCTGAGGGCTCGCGTTCCAGAGGATCGCCGTATCCAGGGCCGCCACCGCTGAAGCCGAAGAGCAAGTCTCCTTCCTCGTAAACCTTCGGAGTCCGCGCAACCAACTCGAAGTTCCAATCGCCTTGAATTGTGCCCTTCTCCAGAATATCCCGGGAATCGAGAGAAATACTCGAATCACCTGCCTTCATTTTTGCGAGCAAATCGGCCTTGCGCACGCTGATGCCTGGAATCGGAGCCGAAGCATAGCCGCCGAAAAGCGGCTGACCCAGCGGCACTTTGGTTCCGTTGCCCATGCACATGGAAACAAGATTCGGCATTTTGTGAATCATCCATTGCTGCACGCCGCCGGAGCCGCCACGACGGCGGCCGTGGCCGCAGGAATCCTTCCAGTGCTGCGAGAGCGTGACGGTGAGTGGCAGTTCGCTCTCCACCTGCTCGGAATCTGGCGCGCGGCCGAACGCGCACCACGCAAATCCGTACGCGTCCATGCCGTCGGCAGCGGCGCGCCCGCCCTGGCCCATTGTGTTGAGCGAGAACGATAAAACGTCGGCCACGGCGAGCTTCCACTGCGAGAGTCCCGCGCAAATTTGAGATGTGTGCTGGCTTCCGGGCGCCGCCGTAACTTGCCGCCAAAGGCCCGCGCTGCAAAACGACATTTTTGCGAATGCGTTGTGCGTGGCGCATCGCGCCTGCATGCCGATGAAGACGCAGCAACTCGTGGCAGCCATCTTGTCGGGATTCAGGATGATGCCTTCGGGGAACACGAAATCGATTGGCGCAAACGTCGTGCTGCAAATCGGCAGGTCGTGAAAGATGTACTCGTACATGAAATTCGCGATGTGGCCGACGACCGCTTGCGGGTGAACGTTGTACGAAGAAGGATTTTCTGGCGACGTGCCGTGAAAATCGAATGTGAGCTTGCCACCTTCCTTAATGATCGTCAGGTTGCATGCGCGGACGAGCGCAGGCGTCCAGCCGATGGCGTCGTTGAAAACAACGGCGCGGAATTTTCCGTCCGGCAGCGCCTCGATTTTCTTTCGCGCGCCGGCTTCGGCGGTCTCGCACATTTTGCGTAGCAATCCGACGACGAAATCCGGGCCGCGCTTCTCAGCGAGTTCGATCAGGCGAATCCGGACGCGATCCGCCGTGGTGCATCGCGCGCGAAGATCGGAAATGAACATCGCGGGCGCGCGCAGCCCATAGACGGCATAGAATTCGAGGAAATCATTCCGCAGCTCGAAGTTCTCGCCGATCTTCATCGGCGGCAGATTCAGCCCTTCCTCAAATCGCGACCGTGCGCTCACCGGCATCCCGCCCGGTTCGATCGCGCCCGTTTCGGTGGTGTGCAGCGCCGCGGAAGCCCACGCGAGCAGTTTGCCCTTATAGAACACGGGCATCAGAGCGACCTGATCGGGATTGTGAATGCCGCCGTAGAGAGCGTCATTCGTGTACCAGATGTCGCCTTCGCGAATGCCCGGATTTTCCGCGTAATACTTCTGAACGAACTTGATGACGATCGGCTGAATGATCGCGTGCAGATATGTTCCGCAAGACGCGTTGATCAAGTCTCCATTCGCTGTAAAGATCGCCACCATCGAATCGCCGGAAACGCCGAAGTAGCTTCGCGATGACCGGACGAACACTTCCATAGCCTCGTCGAGAATGTCATTGGTAATCTGCACGCCGATTTCGTAATCGCCCTGGCGGACTTTCGCGGCGCACTCGATTTCATGCGGCGTTGCCGGCGCCGGCTTCAACCACTCCAGTTTTTCCGCCAATGTCGGGATTGGCATAACGCTCCTTTAATTCCTGGGCGTGCTCACGCTTCCAAAATTCCAAGTCCGCGCTCGTCAATGCGCAGATGCATCGGCGCCGGGACAACCACGGTCGTGTATTCGCCCTCGATTACTGCCGGACCTTCTACTACGTTGCCCGGGCGCAGCGCTTCGTACGAGAAAATCGGAGTCATCCGATAATCTTTCTCGGCGGGCCAATACGCGGGACGCTCGCCCTTGCGCGCCGCGGACGGATTCGATCCTTCGAGCTTCATCGTGGGTATGCTGACTTTCTTAGTCGGCACAATGGCCTTGAGGATAAAACTCTCGATGAAAATTCCGCCTTCGGGGTTCACGACGAACGGGCTGAACGCTTCGCTGAACTCTTTATTGAAAGCATCGCAAATCGCGATGACATCTTCCTTGCCATGCACAGCCATCCGCGGCGAAAGGGCTCGCTTCACATGAAATTGGCCGCCGTATAGCATGTCTAGCTCAAGGACATATGACGCCTGCATTGGATCGAGTCCATCCGCTATCAAATCCTTGCGCGCTTGTTCCAACAGCGATTCGACCGTCTGATTAAAGGTTTCATACTCATCGGTGAGCTGCTGATTTCCCGGCGTCATTAACGTGAGCTTCTTCGACGCCTCGTAGACATGCATGATGTCCATCGTAGACGAGCCAAAGGCGCAAAAAACCGGTGAAAATGGAAACGTTACCGCCTTCGGAATGTCGCCTTTAAATCCTTCGGCGTGCGTCGGTCCGGCGCCGCCTCCGACAAAAAGAATAAATTGATCCGAGCTGTGGCCGCGAAGGTGGACTTCTTTCATGATCGCCGACGACATATTTCCGTTCACGATTTTGCGGATGATCTCCGCGCCTTCTTCGACGCTGACGCCGAGCGGCTTCGCAATCTTCTCGCGGATCGCTTGAATCGCGCGATTCTTCTCAAGGCGCATTTTTCCGCCGAAGTAATAATCGGGATTGATGTATCCGAGCACCACGTCGGCATCCGTGACTGTGGGATCTGTTCCGCCGAGATTGAAGCACGCCGGGCCCGGCATCGAGCCCGCGCTGCGCGGACCCACCTGCACTCGATTTTGAAGCAGGCGATTGATCGAGGCGATAGAACCTCCTCCTGCGCCGATCGAAAGCGTCTTGATCATCGTGATGCCGACCATCCAGCGATCGATGATCGGCCGGAAGTCGTAGCTTCGAACGCTATCCTTCACGACCAAGCCGACGTCGAAGCTCGTGCCGCCCATATCCGACATCACGACGTTCTGGTAGCCCAGGGATTTCGCGACATGCTGCGCACCCATCAAGCCGGACACAGGCCCGCTGTTGAACGTGCGGCTGGCGGTGGTGCGAAATACTTCGGCGATGCCACCCGAGCTTTGAATCATCAGCAGCGGTTTCTTGTAGCCGCGCTCGCGCAGTTTGTCCCACATCGCCGAGAGTTCTATCTGCATGGATCGCTGCAGGTAGGCGTCGAGTATCGCGGCGAGAGTGCGCTCATATTCGCCAAGCTTGCCGACCACTTGACCGGCCAGCACGACTGGCAGATACCCGATATGGAATTCCTTGTACTCGTCCCGAATGATTTCCTTTACGCGACGTTCGTGGATGGGATTTAGAAATCCCCAGAGAAACGAGACGACAAAACCGCGCGCGCCGCGAGAGACGAGGTAGCGCACTTTCTCGCGGACGTTGTTTTCGTCAAGCGGCCGAATCACTCTGCCGCGCGAATCCACGCGCTCCTTGACGCCGACGATCATGTCGCGCGGAATCAACGGCTCGGGCTTTTTCTGGATTGCCAGGTTTCGGCGCTCGGCCACGCGCGTCCCGTCAATCCACTGCGCGCCGCGCCCGATTAGGACTACGTCTTCGTGGCCTTCCGTCGTGATAAGTCCGAGGCGCGGCCCTTTCCTCTCGATGAGCCGGTTCATCGCGATCGTGGTCGAGTACCGGATCATGTCGATTTCAGGCAACAGTTCTTCGGTTTTCAAGCCGATCGACTTCGCACCTTCCTCGATGACACGCGAGAAACAAACCGAGAGGTCGTAGGGTGTCGTAGACACCTTTTTGATTAGCGACCGCCCGTTGTGATGAAGGACAAGGTCGGTGAAAGTCCCGCCTACGTCAATATCAATCGAATTCATTCCGTGGCCTTGAGCCGCTCTTCGCGAATCACGAATTCACCCTTGCGCAGCCGCTCTTTAAGCTTGTCGAGATCGAGTTCGATGTCGTGCGTGATCGGATGGCCGGGAGGCAGATATTCGGTTTCGATCTGCGTTCCGCAGCCCGGGCAATAGAATTCGATGATGCGAACCCAGAGAGGATCCGGAGAAAAATTGAAGCTTCCCGTAACGATGGGCGGATGTATTTCGCGAGGATCGCGATCGTATAGCAGGCAGCCCTTCTTGTAATTCTCGCGGGCCGGGCCGAGAGCGCGGCCGCAGCGGTTGCACAGCCATTCTTCGCGATCCACATCAAGATCGAGATGCTCGGTGACACGAATTCTGCCTTGCGATTCTTGTGCCATATACTTTCTCGCTAAAATTGAATCTGGAATTGGTCTCGCATTCTACCGTCGGCTCAAATTTCCATTTCCATAACTGTCCACCGCCATCGTCCAACCTTCGGGCACAAAGTACGTTGTATTGACGCCTTCGAGAATCGCGCAGCCATCCACGCGGTTGCCGGGAAGCAGCGATTCCCAGCGGTAAACATGCGCGTTACCGTCGCGGCTGCCCCAGTAAACTTGGCGCGTTCCGGTGAGCGCATCCGATGAATCAGGACCTTGCAGCGGAAGCTCGGTGGGTCGTGGCTTCGACATTTCCTTTCGTACCCGCACTCGAAGAAGTTCGAGAGTGCCCGGAGCAGCCTGGATCTCTCCGGCCGCCGCAAGCGCGGCCGCGAGCGACACTTTAAATTCTGCGGCGCTTGCAATCGCGGACTCCGATACAACTACGATTACCGTATGGCCATCGGGCTTCGCCACTTCAAATTCCATCGTGTAACTCAACCTTTCCGGCTTGATTCCTTCACCGAGAAGATCTTTTGCAGCTTCGGCCTTCATTTCGTTGAGAATCTGGCGGAAGCGCGCGACCGTCGCATCGGTAATCGCCTCATCAGGCAGCGCGCGTTCGTATACGTGGCAGATGTCCGAGACCGATGAGCCAAACGCGCTGAACACAGGCCCAAGCGAAAACGTTCGAACGTTCGACAATCCGGCTTTCTCGGCGACGCCGCATGCGAAAAGGCCGCCATTTCCGCCGTAAGCAAATAGAGGATATTTAGAGAGATCGCGATGCAGTTCGGACTGGGCGCCAGCAATCACATTCGCCACCAATTCAAATGCGGAACCGATGATCGCGCGGCACGCGCCTTCGACGGAAAGACTCATCGGCCGCGCGACGGACCCTTCGATTGCTTTCCGTGCCAGCTCGCGATCGATCAATTTCGTGCCGCCAAGAAAATATTCCGGATTGATCAGCCCGGCCGCGACAAAAGCGTCGGTCAGTGTCGGTTGATCGCCTCCCAGCGCGTAGCACGCCGGTCCGGGATAGGAGCCCATGCTTTCGGGGCCGAGCAGAATCGAGGGCGATTGAGCGTTTCCCGCCGCTTTGACGACGCTTCCGCCGCCAAGAGCGATCGAGCGCAGGTAGGGAAGTGAGATCTCGACGGGTATTCCAAAAAGATCGGACGGCTTTCGATAAATCGGCTCGGAGTTACGGAGGACGCTGACCTTCGCCGTCGTGCCGCCGATGTCCATCGCGATCACGTCGCTGAAGCCATAAGCTTTCGCAAAGCTCGCGCTCGCGAGAATTCCCAGGACTGGTCCCGACTCGATAGTGTCGATTGCTTTGGTTTTTGATATGCCGGCGACGCCGCCGTTGATGTGGCTCACCAAGAACGCTCCGGCATACCGGGATGTTTCGCGCAGCTCGTCTTCCGCCTTGAAAAGCGTCGCCGCCAACGCGCCGTGGGTATAAGCGTTAATCAGCGCGCAATAGGTTCGCGTGCGGTCGTCGGCGCTCTTCGAGATGTCGCTGCCAGCCAGAACGGGCACCGAACCGAGAAAATGATCCGGGTACTGTTGGTCGATGGTTCGCTTGAACGCAAGTTCGCGATCCGAATTTCCGTGCGAGCCTTTGAGGCTGACGCAAATCCGGCGCGCGCCGCTTTCAAGAAGAACGCGCGCGGCATTCATCACGTCAACTTCACTGGCAGAGCCGTTCAGTCCGATCACGTCCCGCTCAGATATCAAGCGATTCAAGACGGTCGCGCACGGACTGTCGCCGTATAGGGTTTTTTCATTGCCCGCCGAAAGCAGCAAACCGATCCGAGGCCCGCGCAGTTCCGCCAACACATTCGACGTGATCGTGGTGGACCAGCGAATCAATTCCACGACTTCGAGGAAAGACGCGACGTCCGGGAAATCGAGTTTCGTGGCGGCTTGCGCGAGGCAATCAAAAAAGCAGACAGTAAGATCGTGCGGAGTCGTGTCGACTTTCACGGAGACGATATTGTTTCCGTCGGTGAATAAGCCATCGGTGAGCGTTCCGCCGACGTCAATGTCAGCTGTCCACACGAGCCGCGTGCCCCTTTCGTCCGCCAAGAGCCGCGCAGAGCTCTTCCGACTTGACGCTCCATCCGAAAAACGACTCGACGTTGAACAATGTCGCATCGAGGATGGCCTGCCCGCCAGCCGCCATCGTGCTGTCGGCCACCAGAATGGGCCAATAATCGAGAAAGTAAGCGTCGCGGAGCGTGGATTCGACACACACGTTTGCCGCGATACCTGTAAAAATTAAATTCCGAATGCCACGTACTCGAAGTTGCGCATCGAGCGTTGTCCCGGCGAAGCCACTGTATCGCGTCTTGACGGCGACGATGTCTCCGGGCCGCGGCGCAAGTTCAGCGACAATTTCGCTGTCCCAGCTTCCTTCGGTCAAAAGTTTCCCGCTCAATTCCGGCTTCGAGCCCATAAGATGCATCGCCAGTTCTTTACACCTATTCGGCGAGTCCGGCCCTCCGGCGTTGCTCAAGTCCGGCTTGTACGCCATTTGCAGATAGACGATCTGCACGCCGGCCGGCCGTGCCGCGCCGAGTACATTGCGGATCGTGCGAACGACGTGCGGCGCATCCGACAAATCCACACCTGCGATGTCCAGTGTTCCGCCTTTACTGGCGAATGCATTCTGCATGTCCACGACGACGATGGCAGATTTTGCGGGATCGATTTCGACCGGCTCCGGTTTCGCGCTGAGTTTCAGCATCTTCTCTTTGAGAATTCCGCGAGATCCGTGCGCGGGTTGCATTCCAGAAAATTCTAGTCGCGCCCAGCTTCGACGAGCTTGTCCGCCAACAGCGACGGATTCGTGTAGAGCGTTTCGTGGCTCCCGGGCATTTGGACCAGCCTGTACAAGCCCAATCGATTCGACATCCGCGGATGCCAACCCCATTCTCCGGGCGGCAACGCGACATCTTCGGTGCAATTGATATAACTTTTCGGGATGTTCAACGAATAGAATCTTTTCAGATCGAGCCGGTCGTTTGTCGGTTGGAAAGGCTCCGGAGATAACTGCGCGTAGGTCCACTTTGCAGTCTCGAGATCGGCATCATTCACGAACGCATCTCGCCAGACCGGGAACGGCAACAGAAACGTACGATCCGGCGATTGCGCGGCCATCTGCTTGAATGATTCGGCGGTCTCGGGCGGAACTTCATCCGTCAAACTTTTTCCATCTCGCAAGACAAATCCATTCAAAAAGACGAGGCGCCTGATTCTTTCGGGAATTGCCTCGGCAACCTTTGAAATGACTGTTCCGCCGAAGCTGTGCCCGACGAGAACAAAGTCGCTGAGCGATTCCGCAACAATGGCGTCGACGATGGATTGCGTGCATTGCGAATGATTGACGGTCTTATCCACGCCTTTTCCATGGCCCGCCATCGTTGGAGCAAGCGCCTTGTGGCCATTCCTCTCGAGCTGCCGAACGGCCGCTTGCCACGCCGAGCCATCGTGCCACGATCCATGGATCAACACGAAGACTGACATTAACGGATCCTCTGGAGTGATCGAGAAGGGCGAATTCGAAAGGACACGTAACTTCGTCCGAAGCTGGCGGCGTCCTTTGCGAGATGGTTAGAGAGCCGCATTGTCCCAACGAGTGGTTTCCGCACTGGAGTGTGTAGTTGCCACCAGCCTGCGCGCTCTACTGCGGCGGGGGGCGCCTACGTAATGCGCCGGGCGACTAACCGAGCCCCAAGTGTACTTCCTGCAGCGCGCACCCAATTGGTGCGCGCCGAGATCTCACCTCATTCGTTTCGTATTTCTTCGTTCTATTTCGCGCGGCCCGATTCGTTAACTAGCTCGCGCCTGTAACGCGTTAGAACGAGAACTTCGCCGCGAACTGGAACTGCCGCGGATTCAGCATCGTCCTCGGCGTACCGAACAATGCGTCCGGCGCCGGAGGGGCCGGGGTAAGCCCCAAGCCCGTCAGAGGACATGTTGGAGGTCCGGCTCCCGTATCGAAGGCAATCGCTTCCTGCTGAGTCGCAACCGTCCCTGCATCCTTGTAACGCATCGGAACGGGTCCTGTACCGCAGAAGACCGCGGCGCCATACACGGACGTGACCTCGTCAACATTCGGACGATTGAGCAAATTGAAAGCATCAACCATCAGGTCTAATCGCAACCGCTCTCTGATCTGGAAGTAGCGGGAGAGCCGCATGTCCCAAGAGTAGAGCTGATCGCCATAGTAGGAGTTCCTTGGTTCAAGGCCGACGCGGTCCGTCACAGGGTTCGTATCGCCATTGGCGTCGAAGCCCACGAAGTCGGTGAAGGGCCTCCCCGTCTGCAATGTGATGATGCTGCTGAACGCAAACTTCCGCAGGAAGCTCTCTTTCGGGCCTTCCGCCGTAAAGTTTGTTATGAACCGGTGCCGGACGTCCTGGTTTGAGTTGGCTCGCTCCGCCGGTCGGTCGTACAAGTCCTGCGGCGTACTGACGAACGTGGTGAAAGTTCCGTCATCCAACGTGTGCGAGAACGTGTAGTTCGCGTTCAAACTGAAGTTCTTGATCCTCTCACTCACCTGAAGCGTCAGGCCGTGGTAGACGGAATTGCCGGAGTTGTCAGTGAAATAGAGAAGGCCGGCATTCTCATACGCCGGTGAGCCGCCGGCAGCGAGCGCGCCCGCGGGCGTATTGTAGAAATATGCCTTTCCCGCCGGCCAATCCGGCGGAATAGCCGACGCCGGTGGAGGCGTGCAACCTGGAGTCCCGGGCGTAACTCCGGGAACTGTCAAGCCAGTGCTGCCGTCGGGCGGGCAAACGTTTAAATTTTCAGCGCGCACAAGCTTGTGAGCCGCGACGAAAAGATACCCGGCGCTCACCGCAAGGCCATGACCGATTTCGCGGTCAATTTCTATGTTAGCTTGTTCGGAATAAGGAATGCGGCTGGCATGGTCTACCATTCCCGATCCGGCCGTGACTTCCGAGCCCGCGGGTCCCGTTAGGTATTCCGGAGGAACTACGCCCGTGGTGACCAATGTGGCAGCCGCCTGCGCCGGGAAGATCGGCGGCCCGCCGCCGGGATTTGGAGGCCCAGGGGTCAATTGATTCAATACCCACGTCGCTGTGTCGGCGCCTTCCCTGATCCCCGGCAACGTCTCTCCAGGAATTGTATTCGGCCGTTGCGGCTGCGTGATGAAGAGGAACGACAAGTTGTAACGATCGTCGAACAGTCCGAATCCAGCGCGAACGACGGTCTTCGTGTCGGGCGAGTAAGCGAAACCGACGCGTGGCTGGAAGCCGCGATAGTCAGGGTTGATTTGCTTCGATAGCCCGGCTTCGAAGTCGTAACGCAAGCCGTAGTTGACCGTAAATTTCGGCGTCAACCTCCATTGATCCTGCGCGTAGAAACCGTAATAGCTGTGGTTCAGTGTTTCGGAGAAGTTGACCGCCTGAGACGGCAGGTAAGCATTCTGCCAGTTTGTCGGAATTGCTGGCGGCTCGAATCCCGGCGGGACCGGACCGCTCCCGACCGGATCACCCCAGAACACGATTGGAACTCCGTCGAGCGGGTCGGTGGGGTTCACCCCAGGGGCCGCAGGAATCCCACCGGATGTTGGGCACTGCCCATCGTTGAGAGCCGAGGGTATGAACGGCCCTGTCGGACTCGTCGCGTCGATGACGGAATTCGCAAAATCCACGAGGCAGTTGATCCCGGGCAGAACGATGCGCATCGGCGTGAAGCCGGGCCAGATAACGAAGTTTTCGACGTAGTTGACGTCAACTCCGAACTTCGCAACATGATTGCCCTTCACCCAGGCCAACGAGTCCGTAAATTGCGCTCGGCTTTCGTAAATCGCGTCGAGAACGCCAAAGTTGTGCCCGAATAGAAGCGTATTTGGAATATCCAGATTGGGTTCGCCGGTCGTTCCGGGGAAGTTGTAGTGCCGGCGCGCCCACTGTGCGAGGAAACTGTTCACAAGATTCGGTTTGAGCGTGGAAGAGATATCTCCGACCAGCGACTGGTCGCGAAGGAAAACGTTGTGGCCGCTGCTAGGAGCTCCGATGCCGCCGCCGTCGAGTGTGCTACCGACCAGTTGATTTAGATCGCGCGCGTCTTCGACCGAGTACCGAATGGATAGGTGATTGTCCGCATTGAATTGGTGGTCGATTTTCACGATTCCGTAATCGTTGTCCTTCGTTTTCAAAATGCCCAGATTCTCCGGCGCGATTCCCAATGCCGCCTTTGCCGCGTCGATAATTGCGAGATTTGTTGTAAATGGGTTCGCTGCGTCATTCGTCGCCACAGGCTCAATCAGTGTGGTCGGGTAAGTCGGAGATTCTCCGCGCCGCTGTGCTTCATAATTCACGAAGAAGAAAGTCTTGTCTTTCTTGATTGGCCCGCCCACCGTCGCGCCGTATTGGTTCTGCCGCAGGGCATCGCCTTCGGGCGCCGGCTGGAGAAGAGAACGCGCGTCCGTGGCGTTGTTTTGCAAGTAATCGTAAATCGAGCCGTGAAAATCATTCCCGCCGGACTTCGTAACGATGTTGACGATGCCGCCGAGCGCGCGGCCATACTCCGCGCCGAAGCTATTGTTGACCACGCGGAATTCGCTCACTGCTTCTTGCGGCGGCGTGGAGCGCTGCGATCCCGTTGCGGTGTTGATGTTGTCCGCGCCGTCGACCGTAACTTCGTTGCTGAGATCGCGCATACCGGCAAAGGAAACGCGAGTCACTTCAAATTCGGTGATCGTTGATTGCAGGCTGGTCCGGCCCGTGGCAACGCCTGGAGTCAGCAGCGCGAAGTCCGTAAACAAGCGGCCGCTGATCGGCAGCGAGTCAATTTGCTTCGTGTCGATCACTTGGCTGACTTCCGTGCGAGTTGGCTCGATCACGGGCGCCTCGCTCGTGACCACCACCTGTTCGCCCTTCGATGCAATCTTTAGAGCCACGTTGATTGTCGCGGATTGGCCGACCGTTAGCACGAGTCCCGTCTGTGTGTAATTGGCGAATCCGGTGAAGGAAATCTTCAACTCATAACGGCCGGGCTCCAATTTCGGAAACACGTAGAAGCCCGCGTCGCCGGACGTAGTGGTGTACGAAAGGTTCGTGTCCATCTCGCGCACCGAGACTGAGGCCTTTGCCACAGCTCCGCCACTCTCGTCGGTGATCGTGCCGTTCAGTTGGGCGAAGCTGGCTTGCGCGAACGAGGAGTTCGCAATGCTCAATATGGCAGCAAGAGCAAGAATGGCAAACACACCCAAACGTAACTTCATGATTCGCTCCTTAGGGCAGCATTCGGTGCTCGAGATTTAGAGAAGCCCTCTCTTTTGTACAACAACACCCGCGATGGGTAGCAGGTCTAACGCCTGCGCAGTAGGTTGTCAAGACTTTAATCGAGCGAACGTGCGATTATCGGACGACTAATTGTCGCGTTCTGAGAAATTGCCCTCCCTGCATACTCAATCCGTTATCGCGGCCTCAGCCTCCACCCGCGCGTTTTTCACTTTCGAACTTTCCTTTAAGAACAGCGCGGAAATGAAAATGATTACCGCGCCGCCGGCCGACATCCATAGCGGTGCTGCCAGACCGTGAGTCTGCGCCAGCGCACCGCCTAAGACGGGAGCCACGGTCGCGCCGAATATTTCGCCCGCTAGCGTTGCGAGTCCAATGGACGTCGCAGCAAATTGCGGCGGAACGCTTTCGGTGGGAATCAGAACCATCACGAGCGCTGCGATCCCTTGCCCGGCGTTCGTTAGGAAAATAATGGCGGCCAAAATCCACGGGAACGCATAAAGCGGCCGAAACGAAAGTGCGAGTGGAACGATCGCGGACATCGCGGCCATCATCAGCAGAACCGGTTTTCGCCCCCATCGATCCGAGAGCGACGGAAGCAGAAATCCGAGAATGAAGCTTCCGAGGCCCGAAGCTCCGAGAAGAAACCCTGCGGTCGTCGCCGGTTGGTGCGCCACTTCGGTGATGTAGAGTGGAGCGAAGACGCTGTTCAAAAACAGCCAGCCGATAAACCCCGTAGCGCCGATGCAGCAAAGCCAAATGTTGCGATAGCGCAGAATCGAGACGTAATCCCCGAGTTGCGGTTTGTGTCCGTGGAATTCGCCGCCTTCTTTTTTCACGGGCTCTTTCACGAAACGCCAAAGCATCAAGCCGGTGATAAAACCAGGAATCCCGGCGACGAAAAACGCCCACCGCCAGCCAAAATGCGCGGCTATTTGCGTCGTCAGAATCGGCGTCGCCGCGAGTCCGACGAGAGCGCCGGCACTCACCACGATTCCAATATTTCTTCCGCGGCGTTCCGGAGAAGACGATTCCTCGACGAGCGCCGTCATAATCGACCACGTGGGCCCTTCCGCAATTCCCATCAGTGCGCGGACGAGCAGGAGTTGGTGATAGGAATGGACCGCGCCCGAGAGCCACGACAGCAGCGAAAACGCGAACACCGCCGGAATCAGAATCGGCCTGCGCCCAACGCGATCCGAAAGCGCGCCGAAAAATAGCGTCGAAAACGCCCAGGTAATTGCGAGGACAGACGCGAGCAATCCGATTTGCTCGTGATTCAGATGAAATTCGGGCGCAATGTACGGCGCCAGATAGAGCTGCGCCATGCGGTCGAGAAACACGGTGCCCCACGTGACGAAGAGCATCGCGACCAGCGAACTTTCGTAGCGCCGAGATGCAGATGTCTCCGCCATGCGCGATCACCGAAGCAGCATCGAGAACTCTTGTGCCGCAGCCTGCAGATGTAGAAGGAATCGATTTTGCATGTCCTGAATTGTGACGCGCTGCGCGTGCACTCCGATGTTGAGCGCCGCAACCACCTTGCCAATCGGATTTCGAATCGGCACCGCCATCGAGCGCAGGCCGAGCTCCAATTCCTGGTCAACGATTGCGTAACCATTGCGCTGGACGGTACGGAGCACCTGCCGAAGCTTGTCAGCGTTACTGACGGTTCGATCCGTGTGCGGCGTGTACTCGATGCGCGCGAGGCACGACTCGAGTTCTTCGGGCGGCAGATTCGCGAGCAACACGCGGCCCATCGACGTGCAAAACGCCGGCAAACGGCTGCCGACGCCGAGATCAATCGACATGATTCGCGTTGCACTGGCGCGAGCGACGTAAATGATTTCCAGGCCGTCGAGCGTCGCGATCGAGCTCGATTCGTGAAGCAAATGGCTCAAATGCTCCAATATCGGCTGCGCCGCAGACGCAAGAGGCATGGAGGAAATGTAAGCGTGACCTAGCGTCAGAACTCTCGGACAGAGGTAGAAATGGCGGCTGTCGTCGGTCCCGGCAAATCCGAGCTTCATCAGTGTGTATACGCATCGCCGAACCGCGGCGCGGGACAACCCGGTCTTTATCCCGAGTTGCGAGATTGTTTGGCGGCGGTCTCTTTCCGAAAAAGCTTGAATGACGGCAAGGCCGCGCGCCAACGACGTCATGAAATTTGGATCGCCGGTGAGCGCGTCCACCTGCGCGGCCGGCGTCAGGATTGGTGGGGGCGCGGGTCCTGTTGCCGAAGAGTTCGCGGGCTCCGGCGGCGACTTGGTGGCGGGACCGTTCTCGGCGCGTGGCATCGAAGACTCCGGACGGGGACTTGCGGAACGCGCAGAAGGATATACGAACTAGGCGATATACGCACGTATTTTCGATAATCGGTCTTGACTTCCTTTCTCCCCTTGCTTAGATTCGCTGGCGCGTTCGTCCCCCTTTGTTCGAATCGCGCTTCCGGAATTCGGAGATTGCCTTGGCTTCTATCGTGCCATTGCGGGAAGCGGTCGCGAGCCACGTTTTCGATGGAAGCAGCGTGGCCCTCGAAGGCTTCACGCACCTCATTCCCTTCGCAGCGGGTCACGAGCTCATCAGGCAGCGCCGCCGGAATCTGACGCTCATCCGCATGACCCCGGACCTCATCTACGATCAAATGATCGGGATGGGCTGCGCATCCAAGTTGATCTTTTCGTGGGGAGGAAATCCGGGCGTTGGTTCGCTGCATCGATTCCGCGAAGCTATCCAGAGCGGCTGGCCGAATCCGCTCGAAATTGAAGAGCATAGCCACGCCGATATGGCCGCGCGATATCAGGCTGGCGCATCCGGGCTTCCATTTGCGGTGACGCGCGGCTACGTCGGCTCCGATCTGCCAAAATATAATAATAAAATTAAATCCATCGCTTGCCCCTTTACGGGCGAGGTGCTCGCGGCGACCCCTGCGATCAATCCGGATGTGACAATCATTCATGCGCAGAAGGCCGATCGAAAGGGAAATGTACTGATTTACGGAATCATCGGCATTCAGAAAGAGGCGGCGCTGGCGGCCAAGCGCGTGATCGTCACTGTCGAGGAAATCGTTGACGACCTCCGCGCGCCGGTGAACGCCTGCGTGCTGCCGGGCTGGGTTGTTTCCTGCGTTTGTGAAGTTCCCGGCGGGGCGCATCCCTCGTACGCGCACGGCTACTACAAGCGCGACAATGTGTTTTGCAAGGCTTGGGACGAAATCTCGCGCGATAGAGAGACATTTCTCTCCTGGATGCAGCGCCACGTGCTTTCAACGAAAGATTTCGCGGAATACCGGCTCAGCATCGAAGCCGACGCGAGAGTGAATAGCAATGTCTGACCTCGAGTATTCGCCGAACGAAATTATGACGATCGCCGCAGCGCGCAAGTTGTGTAACGGCACAGTCTGCTTCGTTGGAATAGGCCTTCCGAGCGCGGCGGCGAATCTCGCGCGGCTGACACACGCTCCCGATGTCGTGCTGATCTATGAATCCGGCACGATTGGGACAAAACCTCACGTTCTTCCGCTCTCGATCGGCGACGGCGAATTGGCGGAGACCGCGGACACAGTGGTATCGGTCCCGGAAATTTTTCGATACTGGCTGCAGGCGGGCCGCGTGGACGTCGGCTTTCTGGGCGCTGCGCAGATTGATAAATTCGGGAATATAAATACAACCGTAATCGGCGGGTCGTACGATGCTCCTCGCGTCCGGCTTCCCGGCGCGGGAGGGGCGCCTGAAATCGCGACTGCGGCGAAGGAAGTGACGATCATCCTGAAACACAACTCCCGCGCGTTCGTCGAACAATTGGATTTTGTAACTTCTTCGGGATATGTTGACGAGCCTGCACGAGAAGGCCAACGCGCGCCGCGAGGTCGCGGCCCAACTACCGTGATTACCGACCTGGGAGTAATGAATTCAGATCCGGCAACTCGCGAGCTTATACTGACTGCGCTGCATCCAGGCATCGCACTCGAGCAAGTGCACAGCGCCACGGGTTGGGAATTGAAAGTGGCGCCGAAGTTGCAAGTCACGTCTAAACCAACAGCGTGTGAATTGTCTGCGCTGCGAGACTTGTACGCGCGCACCGCAGTGGCTCATGGTACCGTCGATCGAGGAGAATGAACTTGTCGTCCAAGCCCGAGTCCGTGCAATCAGGCGGTCAAAAAGTCTCGATGGCAAAGATCGAGGGCTATCGGCGTCCCTTCGCAGGCACACAGCCGAATCATCTGCATCCGCCGTACGCGTCATGCCTGAAGCGCGCGCCCAGTAAGCCGCTGATCTACGTGCCGCAGACGCTTTCCGAAATCACGGGCCCGCTATTTGGAAAAGAAGTCGTAAATGTGAAAGCGTACGATCTGACGCGCCAGCACGCAGCCGAGCCGCTCGGCGCGCGGATCATTGTGTCGGGTCGCGTGCTGGATGAAAACGGCCGCCCCGTGCGAAGCACTCTGATTGAAATCTGGCAGGCGAATGCCGCTGGGCGCTACGCTCACAAGCGCGATCAACACGACGCGCCGCTCGATCCGAATTTCACGGGACGCGGCCAGACGATGACCGACTCGGAAGGCCGATATCGCTTCATCACCATTCGTCCGGGCGAATATCCGTGGAAAAATCATTACAACGCATGGCGCCCCGCGCACATTCATTTTTCCGTTTTCGGTCCGGCGTTCGCCACGCGCCTGGTCACCCAAATGTATTTTCCCGGTGACCCTCTGCTCTCGTTCGACCCGGTTTTCAATTGCACGGCGGACGAAAGCGCGCGAAACCGCCTGATATCGCTCTTCGATTGGGAAACGACGGTTCCCGCGCAGGCGCTGGGCTACAAATTCGACATCGTCCTCAGCGGGCGAGAAGGCACGCCAATGGAGAATTGGAGATGAGCCTCCAAGCCACAACATCGCAGACCGTAGGTCCGTTCTTTACGATCGGATTTGAGTGGATGGTCGTTAATAATTTGGCCGCTCCGGGTGCATCCGGTGAACGCATCACGATCGAAGGCCGCTTGCTCGATGGCGATGGCCAGCCCGTGCCGGATGGCGTGATCGAACTTTGGCAGGCAAACGCGCATGGAAAATATGCGCATCCGGACGACACGCAGAAAAAGCCGATCGAGCCGGGATTCCTCGGCTTTGGCCGCGCACTCACGGACGACGATGGAAAATTTAGTTTCGCCACGATCAAGCCCGGCCCAGTTCCTGGCCCCAATGGCAAAATGCAGGCGCCGCACATCGCCGTCTCGGTCTTCTCGCGCGGATTGCTCCGCCGCCTCGTGACGCGAATTTATTTTTCGGATGAGGCGGCGAATGCCGGCGATCTTGTGTTGAGCCAGGTCGAGCCGGCACGGCGGGGAACTTTGGTTGCGAAGAAAGTTGACGGGCAGGCCAGCGCCTTTCAGTGGAACGTGAGATTGCAGGGCGCCGAAGAAACGGTTTTCTTCGATTGCTGAGAGTGATAAGACTAACGGCATGAGCTTGCTCGGGCCGCTGTTCCGCTGGAGCGCGATCGAGGAGCTGTTTAGCGATCGCGCTCGCTTGCAGGGAATGTTGGATTTCGAGGCGGCGCTCGCTCGCGCCGAGGCTCACGTCGGAATTATTCCCGGCCGCGTCACGCCGATCATCTCGGCGAAATGCCGCGCGGAACTCTTCGATATCAACGCGCTCGCCCGCGCCACGGCTCTCGCCGGCAATCCCGCAATCCCTCTCGTCAAGCAGCTCACCGAACTTGTCGGCAAAGACGACAAGGAAGCAATGCGCTTCGTTCACTGGGGCGCGACGAGTCAGGATGCTATCGACACAGGGTTCATCCTGCAATTGCGCCACGCGCTCGATCAAATCGAAGCTGAGCTCGAGCGATTGTCGGACGCGTCCGCGCAGATCGCCGAAAAACATCGCAACACAGTCGTCGCCGGACGAACGTGGATGCAGCAGGCGCTCCCGACGACGTTCGGCTTGAAAGTCGCCGGCTGGATGGACGCGTTAGATCGTCATCGCTCGCGGATCGAAGAAATCCGGCACAGGGACTTGGTGTTGCAGTTTGGTGGCGCCGTGGGGACACTCGCGGCATTGGGCAATCGCGGCATGGATGTCGCCACCGCGCTCGGCCGCGAACTCGACCTTCCTGTCCCGAAAATATCCTGGCATGGCCACCGCGATCGCGTGGCGGAAGTAGCAACGGTCATGGGGCTCTGTGCCGGAACATTGGGCAAAATCGCGCGCGACATCTCGCTCGAAACACAGACTGAAGTCGCCGAAGTTTTCGAGCCTTCAGGGCCAGGGCGCGGCGGCTCCTCCACTTTGCCTCACAAGCGAAATCCGGTCGCCTGCGCCGTGGTTCTCTCGGCGGCGAATCGCGTACCCGGCCTTGTGGCTTCCGTTCTCGCTGCGATGGTTCAGGAACACGAGCGCGGCCTGGGCGGCTGGCATGCCGAATGGGAGGCGATCCCGGAAATCATTCGTCTGACAGGGGGTGCGTTGCATCATCTTGCCGCGATGATGATGGAACTCGAGATTGATGGCTCGAAGATGCGTGAAAATCTTGAGATCACGCATGGCCTGATCTTTGCCGAAGCCGCTCAGATGTTGCTTGCGCAGGCCGTCGGCCGCCAGACAGCTCACGAAATCGTCGAAGCGGCAAGCAATCGCGCGCGGGGGGAACATCGCGACCTCCGCGAGGTGCTGGCCCATGATGCGGCGGTCACGAAGCACCTGAGCAGTCAGGAACTCGACAAGCTTTTCGATCCTCGTGAATATCTTGGCGAGGCAAGCCGCCTGATTGACGCTGTGCTTCAAGCTCACGCCGCGCGTCATGCCAAATTATCTAGAAGCAACGAGTGACCATGCCCAGCGCAAGAATTCAGGACCTCGAGGTAAATTACACGCTGACCGGCCGGGCCGATGCGCCCGCGCTCGTTTTTTCGAACTCCCTCGGCGCGAATCTCTCGATGTGGGATCCGCAAATGCCCGAACTCGAAAAACAATTCCGAGTTCTGCGTTGCGACACCCGCGGCGAGGGGAAAACTTCTGTGACGACGGGCCCCTACACAATCGATCAGCTTGCAGGTGATGTTCTCCGGCTGATGGATCATTTGGGCATCGTGCGCGCGAACTTTTGCGGGCTCTCGATGGGCGGAATGATTGGTATGTGGCTCGGCTTAAATACAGAAAAGCGCTTCGGAAAACTCGCGCTCTGCAATACAGCGGCGAAAATTGGCACGGCGGAAGGTTGGAATACGCGAATCGAAAATGTCCGCAAAGGCGGGATGAGCGCCGTTTCCGCTGCAGTCTGCGAGCGATGGTTCACGCCCGCGTTTCGCTCGAGTTCACCCGCAATCTTCGCCGGCGCTCAATGCATGATTGAGAGCATGCCGCCCGAAGGCTACGCAGCGTGTTGCGCCGCGGTGCGGGATTTCGACGCGCGCGAACGCATCGGCCAAATTCGCGTTCCCACGCTTGTAATCGCCGGCAACCAAGATGCTGCCACTCCGGCCGCCGACGGCCGTTCGCTCGCCGAGCGCATTCCCGGTGCTAGCTATGTCGAACTGAACGCATCGCATATCTCGAACATCGAAGCCTCCGAGCAATTCACCTCGGAATTAGTTCGTTTTCTGACGGCGTGAGGAGGACGGGCATGGATGAGCGCGACCGTTACCAGCAAGGAATGTCCGTGCGCCGCAAAGTTCTGGGCGATGCCCATGTGGACCGTGCGCAAACCAATCGCAATGAGTTCAACGATGAATTTCAGGACCTCATTACGCGTTACGCGTGGGGCGAAATCTGGTCGCGGCCGGACTTGCCGCAAAAGACGCGCAGCTTGATCACCGTGGCGCTGATGGTCGCGCTAAATCGCGGCGACGAGCTGGCCATGCACTTGCGCGCGGCATTCCGGAACGGAATTACGCGCGCGGAAATCAAAGAAGTTTTGCTGCAAACCGCGATCTACTGCGGAGTACCTGCCGCGAATTCTGCCTTTCATATTGCCGAGCAAGTGCTCGCGGAAACCGAGCCAAAGCCTTAGCCGCAGGCTAATTCCACACGCGCCTCGCAGTTTCCGCCACGAGTCGCAGCTTCGCCCACTGATCGTCTTCCGTAAGAAGATTTCCTTCCATGGTCGACGCGAATCCGCACTGCGGGCTCAGCGCGAGATTTTCGAGCGGAACGAATCGCGACGCTTCCTTAATTCGCCCGGCCAATACATCCGCGCTCTCAAGTTGCGGCTGCTTTGAGCTGATTAAACCCAGAACAACCGTCTTTCGCTTCGGAATGAATCGCAACGGTTCGAATGTGCCGGAGCGCTCATCGTCGTACTCGAGCAGGAAACGGTCGACCTCCATCGTGCCGAAAAGCTTTTCGGCAACCGCGTCGTACCCTCCCTCGGCATACCAGTGGCTTCGATTGTTTCCCCGGCAAAGATGGATCGCGAGCGTCACGCCGGGCTTTCGCGCGGCCTCAAAGCACGCGTTGTCCGCACGGATTGCTTCGTCCAGCGCCGCATCCGGATCCATCTTCATTTCGGTGCGAATCCACTCCCGCCATTTCGGATCCATGTAGTAGCTGTAGCGCGGCGCATCAATCTGAATGTAACGCACGCCCTCAGTCGAAAGCTTGGCGAGATCGCCTTTCATGATTTCAACGACGTCCCACAAAAGCGCAGAATGCGTCGGATACACTTTGTCCGTGATTCCTTGCTTGAACGAAATCGCGGGGAACTGCGTCGCGCTCGGCAAAGTCATTTTGATCGCGCCCGGCGCGTGAGCCTTTAAAAATGGAAGTTCGTGGCCCGTGAGAGGCCGCACCTGCCGCAACTTTCGGCTGACGATTCCGGTAACGCTGCTGACTGGGGCGTCCTTCTCCTGTCCTGCTTTCCAGCTTCGAGCCACAGCGTCCGCCAGATCGAAGCCTTCCACGGCGTCGGTAAAGTCGCTCATGAAATTTCTTCGTCGCAGTTCGCCGTCCGTGAAGACGTCGAAGCCCAATTCCTTCTGCTTCGCGAGGACGCGAAGAATGTTTTCGTCTTCGAGCGCGTGGATTCGGCCGGGATCTTGTCTGGCCGCGTTGCGAGCTGCCAGCAAATCCGCCGGTCGCAGGAAACTCCCAATGTGATCGGCTCTATGCGGTGCCGCCATAGCTTCGTTCCTCCCTCTCAGCAGCCTCAGCGAGTGCCGGAGACCAAAATTTCTCGATTAGGATTCCCGGGCCGCTGCGGGGTAAATTGCCATGCTCGATGAAATCCGGTCCGCAGCCTGGCGCGTCAACGCGATTTTTCTTGCCAATTCTTTTCCACGAAAACGCGGCGTTGGCCCCGCCATTCCCACGGCGCCAATCACGTGGCCTTCGCTCGTTCGAATCGGAGCCGCGACGCCGCTCAGGCCGCGTTCAAGCTCCTGACTATCGAGAGCATATCCCCGCTGAACGATCTGCCGCAGATTTTCCTTTAGCGTTGAAATGCGCGTCAGCGTGGACGGCGTGAATCGAGGTAATCCGTCTGCCGCCCCGGTTGCAGCGAGGATGATTTCGATTTCTTTCTCCGGCAAATGCGCGAGCACGGCTTTCCCGACGGCCGTGCAATGGGCAGGGAAGCGAGCACCAACCGGCGTGCGCACCATGATCACCGTGTCGCGCGAATCCACGCGGTCGAGACACATGATTCCGCCCGATTCCGGCACGGCAAGGCTCACACTTTCGCGCGATACCCGCGCAAGTTCAAGCAGCGTGGCATGAGCTTCGCTGCGCAACGTTCGGGATTCTACCGCCTTGGTTCCCAACTCGTGCAACTTCAGGCCGAGACGGTAGCGCTCGCTGAGTGGGTTCTTCTCGATGATTTGAAATCGCTCCATGGCATTGAGCAAACGATGAGTGGTCGTCTTATTGATGCCGAGAGCCGTCGCGATTTGCGTGATGCCCATTTCCGGGCCGTTCTGGCCAAGGTGAACGAGAATGCGCAACGCCTTCTGCAGCGATTTGCTCGATCCGGGCGCCCCGCCGCCGCGAACGATCCGTCGTTTACGTAATTGTGGTGCCGATCGCAAACTGTTTAGCCCTCGAACGACCTGCCACAAAATGCGTGGCCCCTGAAACCTGGCGGGTGCGCGCGCGAACTTTTGCTTGACGACGGCTGCATTGTAGATAGAATTCCGGTAATGTCAATATGAAATAATATGTCATATTATGAAACAGCCTCGATTGGGAGAAAACGCCAATGTTCCTTCGAGATAATTGGTACGCCGTCGCCTGGGATTCCGAAATCAAGCACGCGCCGTTTGCGCGCACCGTCTGCGGCGAGTCCATCGTGCTCTATCGCCAAATGAACGGCGCCATCTCGGCCTTCGAGGACTGCTGCCCGCATCGCCTCCTGCCTCTTTCGATGGGCTACTTGCAGGGCGAACACCTCGTTTGCAAATATCACGGACTCGAATTCAACGAATGCGGCCAGTGCGTCTGGATGCCAGGGCAGGAAGGCGTGCGAAAAGACATGAATGTTCGTTCGTACCCCATCGCTGAGAAGCATCGCTTTGTATGGGTGTGGATCGGCGATCCCAAGCTCGCGGCCGAAAGCAAAATCCCGGATCTCCATTGGTGCTCGAACCCGAAATGGGTTTTCGAAGGGAGCACGTACCACATAAAATGCGATTACCTGTTGCTCGTGGACAATTTGATGGATCTGTCCCACGAGACGTACGTGCATCCCACCAGCATCGGACAGCGTGAAATCGTTGAAGCTCCGATCAAAGCTTCTTCGGATGAATTCACAGTCACGCTGACGCGATGGATGTATGGCATCGATCCACCTCCGTTCTGGTCCGCCAACTTACGCTCCAACGAAAAATGCGATCGCTGGCAGATCTGCCAGTTTTCATTGCCTGCGAACGTGATGATCGACGTCGGCGTTGCACTCGCCGGAACTGGCGCGCCCGATGGGAACCGCTCGAAGGGCGTCACCGGCATCGTCGTCAATCTCATGACGCCCGAGACGGAAACTTCCACGTGGTATCACTGGGGCATGGCCCGAAATTTCCAGACGGAGGATCGCGGCCTCACATTCCGGATTCGCGACGGGCAAGCGGCTGTTTTCGCGGAAGATCTCGCCGTGCTCGACGCGCAGCAACAAAGCATCCTTCAGCGCCCAGGCCGAGAGCTGCGCAATCTCAAGATTGACGCGGGCGGAGTTCATGCGCGGCGGATCATCGAGAGGGAATTGGCGCGGCACTCGCCGGCGACTCCGGCCTGAGCATCGTCCGCCTGCAATTCGCGCAGCATCGGGCGAACCGACTGGACTCTCAGCAGACGTTCCGATATATAGATGCCGCAGCGCACGAGTCGCACCGCGCCGACGACGATGAACAATTACTTCCTCCGTCCTAATTCTCGCGTTCATCTCACCGCGATTCTTTTGTGCATCGTCTCCGGCGGTTGCGGCCCCAAGACCGCTCCGTCCAACACGACGCCGATTTCGAGAACTGCAGACGTCGACGCCGCACGAATCGAAGGCGCTGATCGCGACGCCGCGAACTGGCTCACTTACGGGCGCACCTACAGCGAGCAGCGCTTCAGTCCGCTAAAAGCAGTCAACGACGGCAACGCATCGCACCTCGGCCTCGCCTGGCATTTCGATCTCGATACGCGCCGCGGCCAGGAAGCCACGCCGATCGTCGTTGACGGCACGATGTACTTCACCAGCGCCTGGAGCAAAGTTTTCGCGCTCGATGCCGCAACCGGCGCGCCGCTCTGGGCCTACGATCCCAAAGTTCCTCCGGAATGGGGAGTGAATGCCTGCTGCGACGTCGTCAATCGCGGCGTCGCTGTTTGGCGCGGCAAAGTAATTTTCGCCACGCTCGATGGACGTCTCATCGCGCTCGACGCAGCCACAGGCCGGAGAGCCTGGGAGACTCAGACGATTGATCCCAAATTTCGCTACACGATCACTGGCGCGCCTCGCGTCGTAAAAGGCAAAGTTATCATCGGTAATGGCGGCGCCGAGATGAGCGTCCGCGGCTACGTCTCCGCCTATGATGCCGAAACAGGCAATCTGATCTGGCGCTTTTACACGGTTCCTGGCGATCCCTCAAAGCCCTTCGAGAATCCAATTCTCGCGAAAGCGGCAAAGACCTGGACCGGAGAGTGGTGGAAATTCGGCGGCGGAGGGACAGTCTGGGATTCGATCGTCTATGATCCCGAGCTTGATCTTCTCTATCTCGGAGTGGGCAATGGCGCGCCCTGGAACTGGCACATTCGCAGCCCGAAGGGCGGCGACAATTTGTTTCTCTCGTCGATTGTCGCGCTGAAGCCCGATACCGGCGAATACGTCTGGCACTATCAGGAGACGCCCGCGGAAATGTGGGACTACACCGCGAGCCAGCAAATCACTCTCGCGGACGTCACGATCGACGGCCAATCGCGCAAAGTCCTCTTTCACGCGCCCAAGAACGGTTTCTTCTACGTGCTTGATCGAGCTACTGGCGCGCTCATCTCCGCGAAGCCTTACACCTATATCAATTGGGCCACCGGCGTGGACATGAAAACTGGTCGTCCCATTGAGACGCCCATCGCGCGTTATCCGGGCAAGGATCCCGCTCCCGTCGTGCCAGGGCCTCTCGGCGCGCACAGTTGGCAGCCGATGTCTTTCGATCCGATGACGGGACTGGTCTATATCCCCGTCAACGACCTCGGTTTCAAATACAAATCCCCCGATCATTTCGAAGTGAAGTCGCTAGCTCCGAATTACGGCGTGGATGTTGTTGCAGCAGGCATGCCGCAGGACCCGAAAATTAAGAGCGCCATTCTCAGCACCATCAAAGGGAAGCTCGTCGCGTGGGATCCGCTGCAACAGAAGGAAGCGTGGGCTATCGAACGCCCGGCTCCCTGGAATGGCGGCGTGCTTTCTACAGCCGGTAACTTGGTGTTTGAGGGCACCGCCGACGGAACCTTCGAGGCTTATCGCGCAGACAACGGGCAAAAAGTTTGGTCGTTCACTGCCAGCACTGGTGTGATGGCGGGCCCCGTAGCATATGAAGTGAACGGAGAGCAATACATCGCGGTGCTCTCGGGCTGGGGCGGAGTTTTCCCGCTGGCGACGGGCGAAATCGCGCTGAAACTAAGCAAGCCGCCGAACATCGGCCAGATGCTCGCATTCAAGCTCGGCGGGAAAGCGATGCTTCCGGTCGTCGAGCCGCCCGAGCGGCCCGCGCTCAACCCGCCACCTTCAACCGCGAGCGCAGCGACGATCAAATCGGGAGAAGCGCTCTATCAGCGTTATTGCGCTGAATGCCATGGCGATGTCGCGGTCAGCGGCGGCGTCCTGCCGGATCTGCGTTACTCGAGCGCGCTTGCCAGCGATCAGTGGTTCCATATTGTGCTCGATGGACTGTTGCAGCCGAACGGAATGGTTTCGTTTTCGAAGGAACTCTCGCGCGACGACGCCGAATCGATTCGCGCTTATGTGATATCGCGCGCAAATCAAGCCGCAGCCGAGGCGCGCGCGGCCAAACAAAAGTAGCCGCGCCGCCATCAATCTCAACAGGCAAATGTAGCGCCGAACTTCAATCCAGCATCTTCGCTCCCATCGCACTTTCACCGCGAAATCTCTCAGTGCACCGCTCTGTCGGTCCCTTTCCAATAAGGAGCACGAAGAGTTTTGCGGTCAAGTTTGCCTGCAGGCGTCTTCGGAATCTCGTCTCGAAATTCCACGGACTTCGGCGACTTCATCCC
>CAWDOI010000017.1:0-46922 GCA_963803835.1 uncultured Acidobacteriota bacterium
CTGCTACCTTGGTTCGCACTTTTCGTTTGGCCTCGTCAGTACCGCCGTCTTGACCGAAAATCGCAAGCGGGATACCAGAAGCGCCGCGATTCCAAAAGTCACCCCAAGTCGTATCAATTTGGCGTAGAGCGCTGTCACACCCGTACCCGACCCCGCAGATCTCCATAAAGGAAAATGCACGGAGGATGCCAGTGCGCGGACGATTTTTCGAGGACACGGGATTGCGTCCAATCTGGTGCTAAGCCTCTTAACGTTAGAGCTTTAGCGGTCTCGCGATAATCGCCTGAGCAAATTTCATGGTGCGAAATTCGTCTCACGGCAGAAACGATTGAGTTGAACCATCTCATCTTGCGACAAGGGGTGGAAGGGGGTGATTGTCGGTTTCAGCACGTCTCGCGGTGCAATTCTTGACTCAAAATGAGATGAGACCGTACGTTGGTAATGAATTCAAGAGTTTGCGGCGAATCACGCAGGCCCCGAATCCTTCATGCGTGCAGCGAAGAAAATTCGCGAGATACCTTCTCGTCTCCATGGCTCCTTCGAGACGCTGCTTGCGCAGTTCTCCGCGGCGACACGCGACCTCAAACCTTCGATCGGACCCACGGCATTCGTGAAGCGCTTCACGTCGAGTGCAACAAGAATCCTCGAGACGACATCCGCGGCGCTCGTTCTCGTAAGAGGCGAGGATTGGGAGATGGCATCCGCAGAAGGCAACGCAAACGGGATCTCCCACGACGAGCAAGTGCATCTCGCGGAAGCGCTTTCACGGATGAAATGGAATCCCAGCGAAGCGGTTCGCTTTGGATCCGCGACTGAAATTTTCGGCGGCGCGCTCGCTGACGAATTGGGAGGCGACGATCTCGCGCTTGCGCGATTGACGGGGAGTGAAGGCGACTTGATGGGTGTCCTGTGCCTGGTGGGAAGAGACCGCGCATTCGCGGCACCAGACCGGCATTTGCTCGAGGCGCTGGCGGGACACGCTTCGGTGGCGCTCGAGAACGCGAGGCTGTTTTCCTGGATCGAGCGGTCGAAGAAACAATGGATCGAAGACTTCGACGCGATCACGGACTTCATCGTGGTTCACGACGCGAGCGACCGCATATTGCGCGTGAATCGCTCGCTCGCCGACCATCTCCAGTTGCGCCCGTCAGAACTGATCGGCCGCCACATGGAAATTCTTCGCGCGCTGGCCGTGGAGAAATGCAAGCATATTTGCCCGTTCTGCCGTGATTCGCGCGCCGGAACCGAAGAGTACGTGCAACAGGCGCAGGAACGCACGTATCTTGTTTCGACGTCGCGGCTGCGCAGCCTTCCGGAAGATGATTTGCGCACGGTTCACGTACTGAAGGACATCACCGACCGGCGCGAAGCGGAGCGCCGCTATCGCGAACTCTTCGACAATATTCAGGAAGGCGTCTTCTTCTGCACGCCCCACGGACAATTCATTGAAGTCAACGACGCGCTCGTCCGGATGCTGGGCTATCAGAATCGCGGCGAACTGCTCGACGCAAATCTTTTTGAGCAATTTTGCCTCCGGCCTGATTTGCGGCGGCGTTGCGTCCGCGCGGCAGAAGAGGGCGGAATGCTTCGGAATCACGAAGAGGTGCTGCTGCGGCGCGACGGAGCGTGGATCCATACACTGCAGAATATTCTGATCGTCCGCGACACCGCGGGCCGAGTGATTCAGTATCGCGGTTTGATGCTCGACATTACCGAGCAAAAGTCCTTCCAGGCGCAATTGCAGCGCGAGCGCGACTTCAACAAGAATATCCTGAACAACACGCGAAGCATGATTCTCGTGCTCGATACGGCCGGGCTGATCAGTTACGCCAATCGCCGCTGCTTTGAGACGGGCCACCGCGAGAGCGAGTTGGTGGGGCATCCGCTTTCGGAATTCATTGTGCCAAGCCGGAGAAAATCGCTGACGGAGGCGCTCCACGGCGCTCTGCGCGGGAATCCCATCGAGAATGTCGAACTGCCATTCATCCGCGGTGACGGAACCACGGGGCAGTTTTCGATCAGCCTCAGTCCGATGCGCGATGAGCAGGGAAACATCAACAGCATCGTGGTGGTGATGACGGATGTCACGGACGCCGCCGTGTTGCAAGCGAAATTGATGCATACGGAAAAAATGGCGGCGGTGGGCCAGCTCGTTTCCGGCGTGGCGCACGAAGTGAACAATCCCCTGGCAGCGATCCTCGGCTTCACCGATCTCCTTCTTGAAAATACCGAGGTGCCGGAATCCGCTAAGGATGAATTGCGTGTGATCTTGCAGGAAGCGCAGCGCACGAAAGTGATCATTCAAAGCCTGCTCAGTTTTGCGCGGCAGAAGCCCGAACAGCGCGAGGCGCTGCAGATCAACGCCGTGCTGCGGCAAACGCTCAAGCTGCGAGCGTACGATTTTTCAAACCACGGCGTGGAAGTGATCGAACACTTCGAGGAAGATCTCCCCGCCACCGTCGGAGACGTTCACCAGCTCCAGCAAGTGTTTCTCAACGTGGTCAACAACGCGTACGACGCCGTCCAGGAAACCGGACGGCCTGGGCGCATCGAAATTCGGACTTCCCACGCGAACGGCCAAGTAGAAATCCGCTTTCGCGACAATGGGCCGGGAATTGAAAACGTGGACCGAATTTTCGAGCCGTTCTTTACGACGAAAGAGGTCGGCAAAGGAACGGGCCTGGGGCTGAGCATTTGCTACGGAATCGTCCGCGCGCATCTCGGCGACATATTTTGCGAGAACAACGCGAGTGGGGAAGGCAGCACATTCATCGTGCGGCTGCCAGTGGCAGCGGAGACGGCGATTGCCGCGGCGGCGGCAACGGAGCACGCCTCGTGAAAGTTTCGAACACAGAGACAGCGCCGGCCACCGCTCCGATCCTCCTGATCGAGGATGAAGTTTCCGTGGCTGCGTTTGTTCGCACGGCACTCGAACGCCGCGGCTACCGAGTGGTGCCGTCGCCCTCAGCGGCCGAGGGCCTGCGCCTTCTCGAGACTGGTGAATTCTGCGGAGTGATATCGGACGTTCGCACGCCCGGCGGAGTAAGCGGAGCGGACGTGCACTCCTGGATGCGAGAGCACAAGCCGGAGTTATTGGAGCACCTGATTTTCATTACTGGCGACATTGCGAATCGGGCCACAGCCGCCTTGCTCGAAGAGAGCGGCGCGCCGTTTGTCGAGAAGCCGTTTCGCGTGGCACAAATTCTTTCGATGGTCGAAACAACTATAGGAAAGCCCAGAGAACAACATGACAGATAGCCAAACGATTCGTTTTTTGATTGTGGACGACGAGCAAAACATCAGGCGCCTTTGCGTGACGGTTGGATCGGCGCTCGGATTCGAGTGCGTCGAGGCGGAGAGCGCCGAGAACGCGCTGATCAACACAGATTCCGCGCTGCCCGACATCGTCGTGACCGATTTGAAACTTCCGGGCTCGTCAGGAGTGGATTTGCTTCGAGAGGTGAAATCGCGAGTGCCGCAGACGGAAGTGGCGATCATGACTGGCCACGGCTCGATTGAATCCGCGGTGGACGCGATGAAGCTCGGAGCCTACGACTACATCGAAAAACCGTTTCGAGTGGAGAAGCTGCGGCTGCTCTTGCAGCGAATGGCGGAGAAAATACGCCTCGTGAACGAGAATCGCTTTCTACGCGAGCGAGTGGACACGGATTCGCGTCTCGATGGCTTCATCGGGTCGTCGGCGAATATTCAGGAAGTATTGCGCATGATTTCGCGATTGAAGGACACGCGCACGCCCGTGCTGATTTCCGGCGAGAGCGGAACGGGAAAAGAGCTTGTGGCGCGCGCGATTCATTTTCACGGGCCGTTCGCACAGCTTCCGTTCGTGGCCGTTGATTGCGGAACGCTGGTGCCGACGCTGATGGAGAGCGAGCTTTTCGGGCATGAAAAAGGGGCGTTCACAGGCGCCGTGCGATCGAAGCCGGGACTATTTCAATCCGCCAATGGCGGAACGATTTTCCTCGATGAGATCGGCGAGCTGCCTCTCGAAATGCAAGCAAAGCTTCTGCGCGTTTTGCAGGAGAAAGAAGTGCGGCCGGTCGGCAGCACTCAACAGGTCCCTGTGGATGTTCGCGTAGTCGCCGCGACGAATCGCGACCTTGAGGCAGCGTACCGCGCGGGAACATTCCGCAAGGATTTGTATTTCCGCCTCAACGTGGTGGTTGTAAATCTGCCGAATCTCCGGGAGCGGCGTTCGGACATTCCCGTTCTCGCGCACTATTTCCTAGATCGGTACGCTCCGGGAGAAAATATTCAGATTTCGACGGCCGCGATGAAATGCCTGCTGCAGTATGACTGGCCCGGCAACGTTCGCGAGCTCGAGAACTCGATCGCTCGCGCGGTGACGCTCGGAAATCACGCGACAATCGGTATCGCAGATCTTCCTCCCGCGATCCAGTCAACGCCAGACGAAGGCAACGGCCGATCCGGGCACGATGGACTTTCGAACGCGGCGCTGGCCGATATGGAGCGCGTCACGATCCTGCGCGTGTTCGAGGAAGTGGGCGGCGACAAGGCGCTTGCGGGAAAATTGCTGGGGATCAGCCGCGCGACACTTTATAGGAAATTGAAGCTCTATGGCATTCCTGTGAGGGCGGTTACACGGTCATCGGAGCGCGCACAACTGGCGTCGTGAAGCACTAGCGTTAGCATCGACCGGCATTACATTTGGCGTTCGATCGAATCTTGGAATCAGGGATTGCAGGCGCGAAGTTGAGACGAGATTGTTTCAGCGTGAGACAATCAAGCGCAGCGTCGACTCCGCGAGCGTTCGTAGCTTGAATGAAATCAATGCGTTGCGAATTTTATTCCCCCCTTCCCTTTTGGCCGCTGCCGTGCACTTCTTCCGAGCCGGAATAGACTGTCCGAATCGTCAAAGGCCGAACGCCGGGCTTCGAACACTATGAGTTCTGAAACAATTTTGCCGCAAAACGAGACGGCCCTAGAGACCGACGCATCGAATAGCGTTTCGAGCGACGGGATTTCTTCCGTCGAAAGATGGAAAGAAGCCCGCGCTGCCTATCCAATCTACGAGGCGCTGGCCAGGCAATTCGGACATGCGGAATTGTCGTATCCCGACGGCGAAGTGCCGCCCGCCAAGCCGACGCGAGAAATTTTCGAACGCGATTTGCAATGGCTCGACAAGATTGACGCGAATATCAAGGCGTTTCAAATCCGGCAGCTTCCGCCGACAACGATTAACGCCCACGAAGAAGCGCTGCGCGCTTTCCTTCATCGACAACTGAGAAAGCCAGACAAGTCGGAATGCGATCGCGACAAAATTGATTTCTTGACCGTCCAATACTTTGCTCTTTGCGCGCCTGAGACGATGTATCACGAGGAAATCACGCTGGAGGATGTGGCGCGCGTACTCGAACCGGTCGTGGTGAATCCCGATTCGGCGCCGCTCGATTGGTGCGCGCCGCTTGAAACGATTCTGGATTCAGTAAAGCAGTTTCGAAGTTTGCGCGACTTGCTCGAGAATGGCGTTCTCGAACAAGGACGGCTTCTGAAAGAATCTTCAGGCACGTTATTTTACGATCCGGCCGCGCTGATTACATTTGCGCGCTTCAATTTTCTGGTGCGACGCGCGTTCATACGCCTGCTGCATGCCGACCAGGACGCCGTAATCAAAGCCATTGATGAACTCGAGCGCGCCGGAGTGAGAAGCGTTGATTGCCGCCGCGCCGGATATTCGGCCGCGGAGTCGGTGGGAAGCCTGCGCTTGTTCGCACAGAACTGGCGCCCGCTCTATCAGAAGGATTACGCGGAAAACGCGGTGAGCCGCTCTTTTGAGCAGCTACTAGCACTGCGCACCGACCTCGAAGACGCCATCGCGAAGCTGCGCACCGAATTTGCGGAGTCCGCACCATCGGCAGTAGCAGAAGCGCAGCCCGCCGAGGCGGCATCCGAAACTGTCACGGCCACGGAATCGCAGACAGTTCCGCCCGAAGCCGCGAGCGAAGCTCATCCCGCCGAGGAAACGGAGCTTGCCCCGGCTACGCTTGAACCTTTTGCGGAAGTGAAATCTCGGCCTGCTCTGCAAGAACGCGCCAGCGAGGCGCAAGCCGTTCGTGAAACGCAGGCTGCCGAGACCGCGCCAAAACAACTGCAGAACGAAGCCACGGCGCAGACGATCACGCCGACGATTCATCGCAATGATATTTCGACCAAGCCGCTCGAACTCATGGATCCGAGCGAGCCACCGCCAAAATCGAGTGCCACATCGGCCAGACCGGCTGGAGGCAGCGTTCCTTCGGCGGGAGTTCCCTTGTCGCCCGAAGCGGAATCATGTCTCGAAGCGGTCTGGGAGCAATTAATTGCGGCGCCGCCTTCACGGGGACGTTCCATGTCCACTGTCGTTCTTAAAAACACAAAGGTGCTGCTGTCGTCGTGGGAAGTCGCGGCATTCGTGAGCGAGGGTGGGCACGAGTCGGAAGATTTGCGGCGTGCGGTGGTCGCGCGAGCGATGATTGCGCTCGCGATGGACTTGCGAAAGCAAACCGGCGAGTCGGTATCGCTCGACAAGGCGCTCGAATCTGCGCGCGCTGAAGTTTCGCATTTCCAGGGCCGCGTCGAGGAAGCAAAGCAGTCGAAAAACGTTGAAGCGGCGGTAAACCTCGGGATCAGCACGAAGCGACTTCTGTCGTTCATCGAAGAAGCGGAAAAACTGCAACCCTGATCGACACCAGCGCAGTATGAATTGCCGCATTTTTCACCAGGCTGATTTCTCACGACCCAGTCTGCCGGTGTAAACCCTTGAAGTGACTGGTTCTGGTTCATCGGGATTCGTCACGGAGGCAGGGGCCTCCGGGCTCTGAATGTTGGCCTCAGTCCGTTGAGAAAGAATCTCAGGCTGAGACTGTCGGCTTCAATTCGACTTCAAACTCAATCTTCGGGCATTCCGTCTATCGCATTTAAATAACTGACAACAAAAGACTTCTTAAATCGGCACCAATCGCACTGTGACAGCTGCCGGTGGCGTGCGACGTGCATTTATTTTTCCCGGAGATTTGTGACGTGATGGGCGAAGAAACGAATTCGTTGCCGGCATCGCTGGAATTCGACAGCGTCGATGTGATCGACGCTTCCGAAGAATTCCGGCTCGACCGGCAGTTC
The DNA here is from genome assembly GCA_963803835.1 of uncultured Acidobacteriota bacterium. Lineage (GTDB taxonomy): Bacteria > Acidobacteriota > Terriglobia > Acidiferrales > UBA7541 > Palsa-147. The sequence continues at coordinate 7,138 of CAWDOI010000017.1, forward strand.
TGCGTATTCCGCGCGGGGCGCGAGCGTTTCTGCCTTTCGGTGCTGGAAGTCGAGGAAGTGGTCGAATGGCCGAAGGTGACGCGAATTCCGTTGGCGCCTTCGTTCCTGATGGGAATTTTCAATTTGCGCGGAACGATTGTGCCGCTGGTGGATATCGCGTTCACGGAAGGCCGGCGGCCGGGGCTTCTTCCGAAGCACGTCGTTGTCGCGTTCCTGAAAAGTGGGGCGCAGCACGAGGACGTGCGCATCGGAATTACGGCCGACGAAGTGATTGGAACATTCAGCGCGACGGATGAATCACTGCTCGATCAGGTCCCCGATGTTCCGCACTGCCGGGCAATGTTGCGCCACGAAGATAGGCTGGCGCTCGTGGTGGATCTCGAAAAGCTTTTGGAAGTTTTTCCGGTGCCCGTTATCTGAAAACGGCAAAAGATTTCGGAGTCCGCCGGCGTACGAGAAATCTTAAGGCGGAAGCCTGACACGCGTCGGGCAAACGTAAAGATCTTGGGAGGAAGTCATGAAATCTCGTTTGAGTTCCACAGTGTGGCTGCTGGTCTTCTGGATCGGGGCCGCAGCGATCGGCGCGACAGGGCTCGCATTCTATGCCGGAGCGCATTCGAACGGCGCGGCGATCACCGATGCGTTGTCGCTGCCGGGATCCGCGAGCAGCGCATTGCTGGGCGCGTTCGGCCTTGCGATGGCAGCGACGCTGTCGCTCGTGGTGGTTCTGGGCAACCGCGTACTGAAGCCGGTGGAAAAGCTGCATGAATTTGCCGAGCGCTTCGCCTCGGGCGACGGCCGATCGCGGGCCGAAATTAACACGGGCGATGAGTTTTCGGCAATCGCGGAAAACTTGAATCGCAGCGCGGCAAAGATTTCACACGCCGCGACGAACCAACAGGTGCAGGAATCCTTGCAGCGGAGCATCACGGACCTGCTAAACGTGATCAATCAGGTTGCTCGCGGCGATTTGACGCTGCGCGGCCGCGTGACGAACGACGCGCTGGGCAACGTGGTGGACTCGGTGAACTACATGCTCGACAACTTCACGAAAGTTCTCGAGCGCGTTCGCAAGGCCGCCGTGGACGTGAGTGCGAGTGCCGGACAGATTCTAGTGGCCGCGGACGAAATGACCGCCGGAGCGACGCAGCAAGATCAGGAAATTACGAACACGTCGTCGGCCGTGGAAGAGCTCACGGTCTCGATGAAGCAGGTGTCAAACAACGCGGAAGCGAGCGCCGAAGCAGCTCGCCGCGCGCTCGACGCCGCGGAGCAGGGCAACCGCTCCGTGCGCGACACGCTCGAAGGCATGCAGCGCATTCGCGCATCGGTGCAAGCGACCGCCAAGAAAATCAAGTCGCTCGGCGATCGTTCACTCGAGATTTCGGAAATCATCAACGTCATCAACGACATCACCGAGCAAACAAACCTGCTCGCTCTCAACGCGGCGATTGAAGCAGCACGAGCCGGAGAAGCGGGGCGCGGATTCGCGGTGGTTGCGGATGAAGTCCGGAAACTTGCCGAACACTCGCGCGCCGCGACGAAAGACATTGCGGCGCTCATCAAGGCGATTCAGGCGGAGACGAACGAAGCCGTCGTGGTGATGGAAGAAGGCACGAAGGAAGTGGAATCGGGAGCGGTGCTCGCCGATCAAGCCGGAAAAGCGCTCGAAGCGATTTCAAGCGTCGTGCGGCAATCCGCCGAGCTCGTGCAGGAAATCTCCATGGCCTCGAAGCAGCAAGTGCGCGGCACGGAAGGCGTGGCAAACGCGATGCAGATCATCTCCGGCATCACGCGGCAGACGTCGCAAGGCGCGCGCCAGACCGTCTCGACGGTGGGCAACATGGTCAAACTTTCGGAACAACTGAACGAGGCTCTTGGGCAATTCCGGTCAGCTTCGCGGCCAGCGTCAGAAGCCGCGCAGGACAACGGCCAACCGGCAGAAACTGCCGGAGCGCGCCGCTAGGTTCTCGTTTCATTTTCCGCCGACGCTAATCGGATTCGCGCCGGCTGCCCGAGCCGAATATGAAAGAGAAAACAGTAACGGTTACTGCCTATGAGCTCGACGAGCTCCGCGAGCTGATCGTTCAGCGCTCGGGAATCCTTTTCGATGCGTCGCGCGAGCGCTTTTTTTCGACGCGTGTCCGCGAGTACGTAACCGAAAAAAATCTCCAAAGCGGGACAGACCTGCTTCGCGCCGTGCACGGCAGCAATGTCGAATACGACGCGATGCTCGAGCGCATGCTCACGCAGGAGACTTCCTTCTTTCGATATCCGGCCGTCTTTGACGCACTCGCCAAGAAAATCCTTCCGGAACTGCAAGAAAAGAAATTCTGGGACAATCCGCGGACACTGAGGATCTGGAGCGCCGCATGTTCGACGGGCGAAGAGCCCTATTCGATCGCGATTGCGGTGGCCGATGCGCTGCCGTTCGCGGAGGCGTGGCGCATCGAAATTCTGGCTACGGATATCAGCCGCCGGGCGCTGCAACACGCCGAGCGCGGCGTCTACAGCGGACGAAGCCTCGAGAACCTCACCGCACAGCAGCTTGAGAATTACTTCACCAAGACACGGCACGGGTACGTCGTAAAGCCGCGCATTCGCCGAATGGTGACGTTTGCGCCGATGAATCTCTCGCAAGCCGTTTACGTCGGGCGGATGGATTGCATCTTCTGCATGAACGTACTGATGTATTTTTCAGACGAGCGCCGCAATTCCGTTCTTCAGCGCTTTTCGGAATGCCTCGAACCGGGCGGATATTTCTTGCTTGGCCACGCCGAGTCGTTGAATAACACGTCGGTGCGCCTGGAAAGCCTCGTTCTGGGCGATTGCCGGATCTATCGCAAGCCCGCGAAAGAAGGAGCGATTCGCCATGCCGTGGTGGCGGAGGGCAGCCTGTGAACGGCCCCGGCAAAGAATCGGTCGAACTCTTCCTGCAGGAAGCATCCGACAACCTGCAATATCTGCGGGAGTATTCCGGCATGGTGCAGGAAGCCCACTCGCGCCCGGAAGATTTCGAGCGGCTCTACATCGCGGCGCACGCGCTGTGCGCTAGTTCGGCGAGTTACGGATTTCCACTTTTTTCCGAGGTCGCAGGCAAGCTCGCACACATTTTCCAGTACGCAATGAATGCGAGGCTCGGGCCTGATACGTACGGACCGCTGACCGAGTTTCTCTCGGACGCGATTTCGCTTCTCGAATTCAACTTGTTGCAGATCGCTTCGGAAGGCACGGAAACATCGCCGGACGTAGCCGCGTTCAAGCAGCGGTACAGCTTTGCATTTCCACCGGTCGCGTCGGAATTGGCGGCTCAAGACTCCATCGCTGAAGTTAGCGCAGCCGCCTCGCAGCCAGACGCAGCTAGTTCGAGCAACGATACAAACGTGATGATCTTGCCCGCGGACGATGATGTTCCGCAGGAGGTGCTCGAGTTCTTTGTGCCCGAAGCGGAAGAGCACTTGCAGTCCGCGACAAATTCCCTGCTCAAACTCGAAGCCAGGCCAAGTCCGGAAGAAATCAATGGGCTCTTCCGTTCGATTCATACCGTGAAGGGTTCGGCGGCGCAGGTGGGAATGCATCGCTTAGCCGCAGTGGCCCATCGCGTGGAGGATTTGCTCGGCCGAATGCGCGACGGTGAATTGCAGCCGACTGCCGATATCGTGGATGCGTGCCTCGAGGCGGTGGACGCGCTCAGAAAATTCCTTCATCGCTCGTGGGAAGACGAAGTGGAGATGCGCGCGCAAGTGGAGCCACTTCTCGCGCGGCTACAGGAGTTCGTGCCCGCAACCGCGGAAGAAGCGGCGGCGGAAATGGATGTGGCGAGCGGAATATCAGAATCGCCGGTTGAATCTCTCGCTGGCGACGTGGCGGCAGCTCCCGCGGACGCAAACGGCGCTGCCGTAGCGCAACGCGCGGCGAACGCCGGAGCCGCAGCAGCCAAGTCCGTGCGCATCTCACTCGATCGCCTCGATCGGATGATGAACGCCGTCGGAGAGTTGGTGATCAACCGCACGAGAATGGTCGGGCGGCTGTCTGAACTGGCGAAACTCGTCGAAGTGCTGACGTTCTCGAAAGCGCGGCTTTCGACGAAAGTCTCGGAGTTTCAAGACAAGCACGAATTCAATCGAATCAGCGCGCGACTGATGCCGGGCAGCGCGCCACTACAGATGGACACGCTGCGAGGATTTTCCGGCCTGCCGGGATTGACCACCGATTCGCACGGCGGGTTCAGCGATCTCGAGATGGACCGCTACGACGACTTCAACATCCTTGCGCGTTCGCTCGCGGAAATTTCCGCCGATGTGACTGAAGTTCTAAGCCAGCTCGAAAATTTCATGAGTCGCGTGGACTCGGATATTGACGAGTTCACGAAGCTCGCGCACCACATGCAGGACGAAATCACGCGCGCTCGCATGGTGCCTATCGGGAATTTGCACACGCGGCTATCGCGAACGGTGCGCGACGCTGCAAAGGCAACGGGCAAGCCGGTTGACCTGGTGTTCGAAGGCGCCGAAACGGAACTCGACAACAACATCATTCAACAAATTTCCGATCCGTTGATCCATCTCCTGCGAAATGCGGTGGCGCACGGAATCGAAGAACCGGATATGCGGCGGCTGGCCAACAAGCCGAGCAAAGGCCGCGTGACGTTGCGCGCCTATCATCGCGGCAACCACATCTTCATTGAAGTCGAGGACGACGGCGGCGGAATCAATTACGAAAAGATTCGCTCGAGAGCTGTCGAATCCGGCCGCGTGACGTTCCTGCAGAGCGAGCATCTTTCCGAGCGGGAGCTGCGCGAGTTTCTGTTCCAGCCTGGCTTTTCAACAGCGGCGAACAAGACTGAAATCTCAGGACGCGGCGTCGGTCTCGATGTCGTGAGAGCGAATGTTCACGCGCTGAATGGAGAAATTGACTTGCGCTCCGAACTCGGGGCCGGGTCGGTGTTCACGCTGCAGGTTCCGCTGACGCTGATTATTTCGCAGGCGTTGTTTGTTCGGTGCGGCACTTCGACGTTTGCGCTTCCGCTGGCGCTGGTCGAGGAAATTCGCCGGATTCGCCCCGCAGAAATCGAGGAAGTCGGCGGCAAGCTGCTCACGAAAGTGCGCGGCGTGGTCACCGAAGTCATGCGCCTCGATATGGAGCTCGGTTTGCCCGCCATCGAACCGGTCAATGGCTACTTCCGGATGGTAATCGTGAAAGTGGCTGGGCGCGCGGAAGGAATTATCGTCGAAGACGTTCTCGGCAAAGACGAAATCGTGATCAAAAATCTCGGCGAATATATGCGCCGCGTGAAGCTCTTCCCCGGAACGACAATCGCCTCCGATGGAAGTTTGATTTTGCTGATTGATTTGAACCGCTTGACCTCGGCGGATTCGGCGCAGCGCCACGCGGCCGTTGCTGCTGGCGGCGCGGCTCGCGTGTTTGCGCCTGGAGCGAGCGCGGTGGCGGCAGGCAGCATTCCCGCCGAAGCCGTGGATCCGGTGGGCAACGACAAGGTTGTGGTGGTGGTGGATGATTCGATCAGCGTGCGGAGATTCGTCGGACGAATGCTTGAGAAAGCGGGATACCGCGTGAAGCTCGCGGCCGATGGCTTCGAGGCGACCGAAATCATCGCTCAATCGGGATGCCATCTCGTTCTAACGGACCTCGAAATGCCGCGCATGAACGGCTACGAATTGATGTCGCATCTGCGGCAGGATCCGGCGACGCGGCAGATTCCGGTGATGGTGGTGACGTCACGCGCCGGAGCGAAGCATCGCGACCGCGCCATGAAGGAAGGAGCCGTCGGGTTCCTCACGAAGCCGGTGCAGGAAGATCAATTGATCGAAACCGTCGAGCAAATCATCGGAGGCGACGCCGACGAGCGGATTTCGCATTCGATGCATGTGCACCAGGATTAATGGAATGACGGAAAGCAAAGACAGACTGCGCGTGCTGATCGTCGAAGACTCGGGCTTCATGCGCAAAGTTCTGCACGACATCATCTCGGCTGATCCGCAGATGGAGGTCGTGGGCGAAGCGCGCGACGGCCGCGAAGGCGTGGCTTTGGCGCAGGCGCTCAAGCCGGACGTCATCACGATGGACATCAACATGCCGCATCTCGACGGCTTGCAGGCGACCGAGCTCATCATGTCGCAGAACCCGCGGCCGATCGTAATTGTCAGCTCCGAATCGCGAGAAGGAGCTAGTGAGACACTACGTGCATTGGAACTCGGAGCCGTGGATTTCGTGCCGAAGCCTTCGAGTGGAATCGATCTCGACATGCATCGTGTGGGACAGGAGCTCAGCCGGAAGCTGAAGACGGCGGCCAAAGTGCGAGTGGTGCGCACGGCGACGCTTTCGCGAATCGGCCAACCGGCTGGCAAACCTCTGGCGGCGAGCGGGAGCGCTTCGAGTATTTTGCCGACGGCGGCTGCGTCGAGCCCCAGATTTCCTTGCATCGTAGTCGCAGCATCAACCGGCGGCCCAGCAACAGTCTTAAGCATGATTCCTAGGTTGCCGAAGGATTTGCCTGCGGCTGTTGTGCTCGTGCAACACATGCCGGCGGCATTTACCAGCCAGTTCACCGTCCAACTCGCGGATGCATCACGCTTGCGTGTGAAGGAAGCTGCGGCGAGCGAAGTGATTCAACCTGGGATTGTCTACGTGTGTCCGGGCTCGCATCACTTGAGATTTGCTGGCGGCGGCCGAATCACGCTCGATGGAGGAGATCGCATTTCGGGCTACAGACCGTGTGCGGATGTCGCGCTCGAAACAGCGGCGGATTATCTCGGGCCGATGACCGTCGGCGTGATTCTTACTGGAATGGGAAATGACGGTGCGAAAGGCGTGAAAGCCGTGAAATTGGCGGGCGGCTACGTGATCGCGCAGGACGAAGCAACTTCTGTGATTTTCGGAATGCCGGCTGAGGCGATTAAAACTGGAGTTGTGGATGAAATCCTTGCGATTGATGATATCGCTGCAGCGATCGAACGCCGCACGATGCAGCTTTGCAGAGTTACGCCGGTGAACGCACGATGACGATTTCAGCGCAGGACGTTCGAAAAGTCCGGCGCGGCCGGCCGAAAGAGCAGGCGATCTTGTTTACGGTGGGCGGCAAACCGTTCGCGGTGGCAGCGGATGCCGTTCATGAAATTCGAAGCGCCGACAGTCTTGCGGGATCGGCGATCGAGATTTCACAGTATGCTGTCCCGAAAGTGAAGCACATCGTGCATCGCGCGAATCGCGCGTATTACGTCGTCAACGGCTGCGTGCATTTTGGATTGCGCCCAACGCGGCCGCGGCTTGTTCTCATTCTTCGCGGCTCACGTGCCGCCGTGCTCGTGGACAAAATCGAGCGCATGGAGAATATCCATCCGCCATTGCCGCTGCCGCTCGCTTATCGAGGGGCTGAGCGAGAGTGGTATCGCGGCCTTACGTACGTAGATGAGCGGGTGATACCGGTAGTCAATCCAGCGGGATTTTTGACGTCCGCCGAGTTGTCAGCTCTCGATGAGGCGTCGCGCGCCGACGCTACGGCTCCGAGCCGCGAATTACAAGGCGTGAGACCGTGATCACCGCTGCGACAAAAATTGAAAAGAATTCTTACGTCGTGCTTCAGTTGGGCGGACGGCGTTTCGCGCTTCCGGCGGGGATTGTGTCAGAGCTCGCGCCATCAGTTCATCTGAATGACTTCCCGCATCAGACGCCGGTTGTCTCCGGTGTGATCCTGCGGCGCGGGCATATTATCCCGGTCTATGACGTTTCTCCGGTGCTCCTGGGCAAGCATTCGAGCGGGAGCCGATTCTACCTGGTGGCGACACGGCAATTTGGAGCGCATGGAGAGTTGAGCGCGATCCCGGTTGACGGCGAATGTGAACTCGTAAATGCCGAATTACTTCCGACGCCGGACGATTCGCCGAACTATATCGCGGGGATGCTGACTTTCGGCGACGACAGGATTGAAGTTCTCGATTTCGAGAACCTGGTCCGCGCCGACCGTGAGATGAGCCCGGCTTCGCCCCGTGTATCCACGACGGAGGCACGATCGTGAACGGCACTCCTTCACTTCCTCAAGTGCTGCTCATCGAAAGTAACGTGTATTTCGCGAAGCGTCTTGGCGACGCGCTGAAACAGCAGGGATTCGAGGTCGTGACGAGCTCGCAGGCTGCGTACGCGCTCACGATGGTGGAATGGGCGACGCCCTCGGCGATCCTCTGCGCGACGAACCTCCGCGAAATGGGGGCTCTCGAAATCGCGCCAATCCTTCGCGCGGATCCGAAGACGGCGAGCATTCCTCTCATCGCCATCGGCGGCGGAAATGGAGAACAGGCTCTTCTCGAAGCATTTCGAGCGGGATGCGATGATTTTGTGGACCGCAGGCGCCCGCCAGCCGAAATCGCCCAGCACGTCCGAAATTTTCTGCTTAGCCGGCAGGATGGCTTCCGCCCGACGCAAATGATCCTCAGTTCGGAGACCGACCTCGGCGGCAAGCTTTCGCACCTCGACTTGCCCGGAGTGATTCAAATGCTCGGACAGGCAAGGCAAACCGGAGCACTGAACATCAACGCGGGCGAGCTCGACGGAGTCATTTACTTCGATGCGGGCGAAATATTTCACGCGGAATCCGGAAATCTTTTCGGGGACGAAGCGGTATGCGAAATCATAAAGAGCTGCCATTCGGGAATTGAGGGCATTTACAAATTCGTTTACGGAGCGACGGCGGCCCAGCGCACGGTGCTTCGTTCAGCGACCGACCTTCTGCTCGATTCGTTGCGCGAGTGTGATGAAGCGGAGCGCGCAAAGGTGGAGGAATAATCGCGATGAACGTCATAGCGACACCCACTGCACTGTCGGGTCCGACCGTTTACTTCATTGATGACAGCGCGACGATGCGCGAAGTGATCAAGATCGCGTTTCGCAAAGAAAACATCAGCGTCATCGCGTGCCACAATGCGGCGGCGGCGCTCGAACAGTTCTCGCAGCACCGCCCGGACGCGGTGATCAGCGACGTGATCATGCCCGACAAGGATGGTTTCGAAGTTTGCCAGTTCGTGAAGGAGCATTCGGAATTTGGCGCGACGCCCGTGATTCTCATGTCCGGCGTTGTGAACCGGCAGGTGGCGGAACGCGCATTGGCGGTGAAGGCTGACGATCTGATTCGCAAGCCGTTTCAGCCGCACGATCTGATTGCGCGTGTGAAAGCGTTGTTGAAACCGAAATCGGGCCAACCAGAAACTTCGGATGTGTCGAAAATTGCGGCGAACGCAGCGGCGCTTGCGTTGGGGAATCTCTTCGCACCAGCAGCGAGTAGTCCAGTGGCGCCGGCACCAGCGGCAATTCACTCAACAAATCAGCCGCTAACTCCGGCACCAGCTCTGGTATCAATTCCGGCGGCTATTCCTGCTTTCCCTACGAGCGTGACTTCGGCGGCTCCTAAGCCGCCCGCTCCAGCCGCGTCGAGCTTGACCACTTCTCTGGCCGCAAATCTAGCGACGAGCATCGCCCCATCGCCAGAAATATCGAAACTCCGAAATGAAATTCGGAGGCTCGAACTTCTGGTGAAGAAGTTGCAGTCTGAACTCGAAGGCGAGCGGCAGTACAACGCAGAGCTTGAGTCTCAGTTGCGAGTCCAGCAAGAAACGTCGTAAGACCATCTCAAGATCAAAAACGGCGGCGTCCCTTTCGGTGCGCCGCCGTTTTTTTATACTCGAAGCGGACTCGAGTGGCGTTTAAGAGATATCTAGCGCGACTAGCGGTGGTGCCCGCCGCCAGAACCGCCGTGACTGCCACCGCTTGATCCGTGAGAGCTTCCGTGACTCGACGCGCCAGAACTGTGAGTGCTTGGCGCGCGCGAGCTGCCGCCCGAAGAATTCGACGGCGGACGCGATGCGCTAGCCGGACGACCGTAGCTGCCGGAATTTCCGTATGTCCGCGGAGTCACCATCGGCTTGTTCATTTGAAGTGGCGGCCGATAGGTGCCCGACGAGCCGTAGCCCGCCGGGGGTCGAAACGTGCTCGAAGAGCCATAACTTGCGGGAGGTCGATATCTGCTCGAAGAGCCGTAACTTGCAGGTGGCCGATAGCTCGGTTGCGTGCTTTCGGCCGACTGCCCTGCGAGTTAGTTGGTGACGAGTTTCTGTCGAAGCCGCCATTTCCGGTAGTGCGTTCGCCAGTATTCGTCGAGCCGGAAGGTGACGGCCGCGTTGTATTCGCGGAGCCGTTCCCACCAGTCGAAGAGCCGAAACGCTCCCAGCCATTCCGCGCCGGAGCTTGAGTCCGCGTCGAGCTCGACGCGCGATTGGATTCATTTCCGATGCCGCGGCCTGCGCCATTATTGGAATTCGCTTCCGAGTTCGTCCTACCTACCATCGTGCTCCGGGCATTCTCGGATCCACCTACAGGCGAGAAGTGTCCATCCTTCTGAATCGACTGCTGCACGTGCGAAGCCTCCTGCGAGAAAGACTGGGGCCTCGCGGCCGGCGTGTGCTTGGAGAAGAATTTCTCACTTCCGCCGCGAGCGCCCTCTGAGCCGGCGCTACGGAAGTTGTCCGACGCGCTCAAGCTCGCGCGCGAAGGCACAACCGGCAAATTGCCCGTCATGCCGCGAGCGCTGCGCAACGTGTCGAAGCTGGCCGGTGTGGCGTGGACGGCTCCGTGACCGAAGCTGTTTGCTGATACCGTCGAGAGTCCCTGCCGCACGCGATCGTTCGTCCATACGTTACGGAGATTCGAGAAGCGGTCTCCGCCATGCAACGGACCCCATCCGCCGCGGAAATTGGCGGCGTCACGAATGCCCCCGAAGCCAACGGCACCGAAGCGCCCGCCATATCCGCCCCACCACGGATGGAAGAAGTCACAGGGACCAATCGGCAACCAACCGAACGCTCCAAAACCAAATCCGATTCCGATCCCACCGCCGAATCCGAAGAAGGAGACGTACGCTGGCGCCCAGATTGGACGATACGGCCCATATCCGAAGCCGCCGTAGATCGGCCCGGGCCACCATGCCCAGCCGCCGCCATAAACGAACCAACGGCCATAGTGATATGGCGCCCAACCCCACGGCTCATACGAAGCCCACGTCCAGCCATAGTATGGTTCCCAAACCCAGCTGCCCGAGCTGTAAGGAGCCCAGCCAGGAGTTTGATTCGGAACCCATACTTGGCCGTAATCCGGGACTTCGGTCCACTTGCCATTCGCATCGAGGTCCTGCGTGCCGGTGTAATAGCGGTCGGTATGTTTCCAACTGTCGGCATGCTCGATGAGGCGGTCGCGATCCTGATTAAACGTGTCCCAATCTGTCTTGGCCGGCGCGTCAGTGATTTTGTACTGCACGTCGCTGCCCGTGCCCTGCACCGTGATCATCTGGCCGCCGCGAACACGCGTGCTGCCCTGGGGCGTCGAAATGGTGAGATCGCCGCGACGGGCCGTCACTTCCGATTGGCCGCCGCTGTTTACGATAATGCTGAAGCTGGATTCCTTGTCCGCGGGCTGAATCGCGGCGTTTGGAGTGTCGATTTCAACGCTCGCTTCGTTGCCCTTGAATTGGCTGAAATAAGCGAGGCCTTCGCCGACTTGAACTTGAATTTGGTTGCGATTTAGCGTTGCGATCGTCGCGCTTGAGTTATCGGCGAGACGCAGCACGTTCGCGAAATCGAGTTGGACTTCCGCGCGGGAATTGTTGCCGGTCATGATTTTATCGCCGGATGACATCGGCGTATTGATCGTCGCGGTGGAAACGTCGCCGGAGTCGCCGCGCTGCGTGGTTACGTCACCCTTGATTACGCTGACGCGCGCTACGCCCGGCGCATTCTGATCGTCGGCGCTGGGCTGAGCCGAAGGCCCACCTTGGTCCGGAGCGTTACCCGGGTCTTGAGGGTTCGCCTGGGGCGCAACCTGATCTTGAGGCGTGCCGGGGTTCTGAGCGAGTGCCACTTCGCCCACAAAGAGCGAGAGGAAGATTGCCGCCGCTCCTGCGAGAATTTTGTTTGTCATTTTCATCGCTCACCTCATCAGGTCGAGCCCGACGCGGAGCTAACTCGACACCTACTCGACTCGCTATTGGATGCAGGGCCGATGCCAAATCGGGAGCTTTCGAATGCGGATGTAAAACTTTTATTTTCTTTTACCTATAAGGTTCCGGCGAGGTTTGTTGCAGGCCTCGCGGCGGCAAGAGTGGTGGATTTCAACCACTAGCGGTTGAGCACAGCCACCTACTCTTGCTTCTCGGGGTCGTCGGCAATACCTATTTTCGAGAGGCGGTAACGCAGGGCATTTCGGGAAAGGCCGAGCATCCGCGCGGCCTGGCTCTTGTTGCCGTTGGCGCGGCGCAGCGCTTCGCGAATCATCTCGTCTTCCCATTGCTCCAGAGTTTGTCCTTCCGGAATCAGCGGAGCGGTTCCAGATGCGGGCTTTGTTCGGACTGCGTCGAGATGAATGTCGCTGGGCCGGAGCACCGGGCCTTCCGAAAGAGCAACAGCGCGCTCAATGATATTTTCGAGCTCGCGCACATTGCCGGGCCAGTGAAACGCGATGAGCATGTCCATCGCTTCCGGAGAGACGCCGGTGAATTGCTTTGCGGCTTGGCGTGAGAAACGATCGAGAAAGAGTTTCGCGAGATCAGGGATGTCTTCCTTGTGATCCCGGAGCGGCGGAATATCAATCGGCACGACGTTGAGCCGGTAGTAGAGGTCCTGGCGGAACGTACCTTCTTCGAGCGCCGCGCGAAGATCGCGATTTGTGGCGGCGATGAGGCGGACATCAACTTTGATGGTTTTCGTTCCGCCGAGGCGCTCGAATTCGCGCTCTTGTAGTACGCGGAGCAGCTTCACCTGCGTTGCCGGCGGCACATCGCCGATTTCGTCGAGAAAGAGAGTGCCCTTGTCGGCCAATTCGAATTTGCCGGGCTTGCTCGCTGCCGCGCCGGTGAACGCGCCTTTTTCATAGCCGAAGAGTTCGCTCTCGAGAAGGTTTTCCGGAATCGCGGTGCTGTTGATTTTTACGAATGGCCCGCTAGCGCGCCTCGATTTCTGGTGAATCGCATGCGCGATCAAATCTTTGCCGACGCCGCTTTCTCCGCCGATAAGAACGGTGGATTGCGTGGCGGCAACGCGCTCGACCATGGCGAGAACTTCCTGCATCTTGGCGCTTCGCGCGACGATGTTCGGATATTCGTAACGCTGGCCGAGCGCTTCGCGCAATGAACGGTTCTCTTCCCGGAGCTTGCGCACATCGAGCTCTTTGTGAACGATCATTCGCATCTCGGCGAGCGAGAACGGCTTCAGTACGTAATCGCTCGCGCCGGCCTTCATCGCTTCAACAGCTGTTTCCACCGAGCCATACGCCGTCATGACCACAACCGGCAGATTTGAATTTTGGCGCTTGAGCGTTTGAAGGAATTCTAGGCCGCCCATTCCCGGAAGCTTCAGATCGGTCAGGACAAGATCGACGGTGTTTTGGCGGAGAAGATCGAGGCCAGTCTCGACGTCCGGCGCCGAGAGAGTCTGAAAACCGTCCTCACCTAGATTCAATTCGAGAAGGCGGCGCATTTTGGCTTCGTCTTCGACGATGAGTATGGTCGCCATGCGATTAGGGGCTAGAAACCTTAGCTGCTCGAGCCGGCGGCGCAGCGGCGGCCGCGCCACTCGCTGGGAAAAAGACTGAGAAGCACGCTCCCTGGCCCGAAGACGCTTCGAGCCGTAAGACACCATGGTGGTCATCCACGATTTTCGAGACGATGGCGAGACCCAGGCCGACGCCGCTTTTCTTCGAAGTCACGAATGGATTGAAAATCTGCTCTCGCAATTCGTCCGGCACTCCGGGGCCGGTATCCGTGAGCTGAACCTCGACACCGCGGACGCGATCTCGCTCGACGGCACGAATCGTCACGCGCAGAAAGCCACCGTCAGTCATCGCCTCGTATGCATTCTGAGCCAGATTGATGAAAACCTGCTCGCAAAAATTTTCGTCGATCGGAACTCGCGGCAAATTGGATTCGTATTTTCGCTCGACTTGGATCGCTGGGCCAGTCCATTGTGCCGCCACGGCTTTCAGGGCGCGCTCGACGACGTCCACTACGGAATGCATTGCAGTTTCCAAGTGCTGAGGGCGCGCGAAATCAAGAAATCGTGTCACTAATGCGCTTAGCCTGTTCACTTCACTCGAAATGTAGCTCGCAAGCTCGCTCGCAAGAGGATTTGATTCCTGGAGCTTTTGCTGAAGCATTTCGGCAGAGCCCTTGATTACGCCGAGCGGATTGCGAATCTCGTGTGCAAGGCCGGCGGAAAGTTGGCCCAGGGCCGCAAGACGCTCCGAGCGACGCGCTTCCGCCTGAATTTGTTCGAGTCGCCGATTCGTTGTTTCCAATTCTTCGGCGAGCATTTGATAACGGCGCGTCTGCCTTCGATTCTCCACAGCGAAGCGATTCACGATCACGCCTGCAAGAAAAAAGAACAGAATGCGAATGGTCAACTCGGTGATCGCCGAAGTGGTCAACTCGTATTGCTGAATCGCAGGATAAATGTAGGAGCAATACGCCGCGGAGGCGACGGCCGTCCAGATCAGCGTACCCCATGGTCCAAAGTAAATCGCTGCGGTGACAACGGGCAGATAGTAGATCGGATAGTAGCTGCTGGTGATCGCGACTTCGCCGGTGTGGTCGATCAAGAGTGTCGCGAGCAAAATCTTGAGCAGCACGGCATAGGAGCGTCCGCGCGTGGGCAAATATGCAATCAGGCGTCCTTCGAGCAGTTGCAACGCACCGATGGCAAGCAAAATGAGTTGTTTGTGAACTTCCTGGATAGGGGGAAGAACCGCGAGGCCGGCCAAAAAGGCCAGCCACAGTAAGTCCATCCAACTGAATTGTTCGCGTTCGCGCAGCGTCATGAAGCGGAGGAGAAACGCTCGTTTACGAGATGAGGCCTCTCCGATGAAAGCTTGTAGTCCGAGTTCATTTTCCGATTGGACTCGAGCCACCAACGTGCATCGATAAGTTCTAGCTCATGCGCCCGATTTCGTCCATCGCTGTATTGGGCCATCGACGTGAAAATCACGAACCGCAGATCCCTCACTTCGTTCGGGATGACGACGATAACTAATATCGGTATCGGTCGCGCTCGCAACCATGTTTCTGGGCAACAATTTTAATCGAGGCCTTTTCCATGCAAAAATTCGCGCACGACGTCGGCCGAGTCGCGGTGCTCGCCGTCCACTGCATAGTTCATTCGCTGCATTTCCTGATCGGAGATTCTCCCGGCTAATTCGTCGACTGCCGCGCGCACTTCTGGATGCGCAGCAAGCGCCTCAGATCGAATGATCGGGACGGCTTCATACGGTGGAAAGTAGTGTTTATCATCGTTAAGAACTGTCAGATCGCGAGCGGCAAGAAGTCCGTCGGTCGAATTCCCGGCGACGATGTCCACCTGCTTGTCGAGCAACGCCCGATACAGCAGACCGAGATCCATGATTCGCGGCGGCGAGCCAAAGCGCAGGCCGTACGTCGCAGCGAGTCCGGGATAACCATCGGGGCGCTCGTTGAATTCGTAGCCAAAACCCGCGCGCCATTGCGGCGTATACGCGGCCGCCTGCGAGAGCGTGTGAATTCGCAGCCGCCGCGCGTCTTCGCCCCGAATCACGATTGCAAATGTGTTGTTGAAGCCGAGAGGCGGCGCCACGTCGAAATGAAATCGTGCCGCGTATTCACTTTTGACGCGCTCGTATACGGCGGTGCGATCTTTCATCGGCGCTTCTTTTAGAATAGCCGTCAGCGCGGTACCTGTGTATTCGACGTAGGAATCTATGCGGCCCGCCAGGAGCGCTTGCTGGCAAATGTAACTTCCGCTGAGATAGAAGCGGCGGACGACGTGGAGATGGGTCTTCGCTTCGAGATGCTGAGCGACCAGCTCTCCAAGAATTGCCTGCTCGGTGAAATTCTTCGATCCGATGACAACAGTGTCGCGCCGGGGCGCGCCGCAAGAAATGACGGCGAGCGACACTGCGGCGAGAACCGCGGCATATCGCAGGAAGATCATCGAATGCACGAACTTCATCGGGCGCAGGAGCGTCATCGAGTGGCCATTTGGTCCTATTGGGCGAATCGGAATCGCTTTTCAAGAACGCCGAGAATGAAATCCGCGCCGAGCGCCAGTGCCGCGGCTGGTACAGCTCCGGCAAGAATTAACTGATCGTTGACCATTGCCAAGCCGCGAAAGATGAATTCGCCGAGTCCGCCGGCGCCGACGGCAGCCGCGATCGTCGCGATCGCGATCGTGAGCACGACCGCGACGCGCACACCCGCCAGGAGATACGAGAATGCGAGCGGAAGCTCGACATGAATCAGAATCTGATTGTCGGTCATTCCCATACCGCGAGCGGCCTCGCGAACTTTACTGTCCACGCCGATGATGCCGGTGGCTGTATTGCGAATGATAGGCAAAAGCGCGTAGAGCGCGAGCGCCGTGATGGCAAGGCGATCGGCGCGATCGCCGAGCCACGGAACCGGCAGAAGAAATCCAAAGAGAGCGAGGCTCGGAATCGTCTCGGCCACGTTTGCCGCTCCAATGATGGGCTTGCCCAGCCACGGCCGCCGCGAAACGAGAATGCCGAGCGGAATGCCGATCACAACGGCGAGAAACATCGCCGCGCCCACGAGCCAGAGATGCTCAAGCGTCGCCACGAAGACCTGATCGCGATTGCGAATCATGAAATGAACGAAGTCCATAGGCACCTCTGCCGCCAATCACTTCAATAGCGAATTGCCCATGCGAAACGCCGCCAAGTACGCCGCGGCCACCGGTTCGGTCGCGTGCAGAAATTCTTCGGGCGTATAGATACCCATCAATCGCCCCGCTTCGAGAAATGCGATGCGAGTGCCGAGAAGCAAGGCTTCTCGTGTATCGTGCGTGACGAAAACGATCGTCTTGCACAGGCGTTTTTGCAGATCGGCGAATTCGCGCTGGATCTCGCCTCGCGTGAGCGGATCGAGCGCACCAAACGGCTCGTCCATCAGCAGTATCGGCGGATCCGCGGCGAGGGCGCGCGCGACGCCAACGCGCTGGCGCTGGCCGCCGGAAAGTTCGTGCGGATATCGCTGCGCGAATTGTGCAGGGTCGAGCCCAATCAGTTGAAGCAATTCCGCGACGCGCGCGCGCTTGCGATCTTCGGGCCACTTCTCGAGCCACGGGACAAGCCCGACGTTGCGTTCGACGGTATAGTGAGGGAAAAGCCCTGCATCCTGGATGACGTAGCCAATGCCTCGCCGCAGCGCGGCGGGATCCCAATCGAGCGTCGAGCGGCCGCCGACTTCGACGGTGCCTTCCGTCGGTTCGAGCAGGCGATTGATGAGCCGTAGTGCTGTTGTTTTGCCCGAGCCGCTGCGTCCCAATAAAACCAGAGTCTCTCCAGGCGAAATTGTGAGTTGCAGATGATCGAGAATCGCGGTGCCGGGCGCGGCACGGAAGCCGACGTCGCGAAATTCGATCGCAGATTGGTTGTTGGACGCGCCGCTCATGGCCCGGAGGCTAGCAAGCACGCGCGACGACTGTCAAACCGCAAAGCTGTTGCGAGCAGGAGGAACGCTTGGGCATGCTCGCTATCCTGACGTTGGGTTCCCGGATGCTGGAGCCTCCGGGCTCTGACAAATACAATGAAGAAACTGAATGAGTCTCGAAAAACTGCCGCACGAAAACCGGTGCGGCGCTTCATGCGCCGGAAAGACTGCCGCATTTTGCTTGCTCTGCATTCCGCGTCCGCGATATAAGCGCGCCACTGCATTTTTGCCTCACCGAGGAGCACTACGAGATGACTGAAGCTGTACCGGGCGCCCGGGCGCGGCACCACCGAAGCCCGCTGCAGGAGCGTCGAAAGAACGAAGTTGGCTTTGGAATAAAGACCTCGCGGCAATTCCGCCCGACCGGCGCACTTGGGGAACGTACAACTACACGGCGCTGTGGGTGGCGATGAGCGTCAATATTCCCACCTACATGCTGGCGAGCGGGATGATCGCCGGCGGAATGAACTGGAAGCAGGCGATTTTCACCGTGTTCCTCGGCAACGTGATCGTTCTGATTCCGATGCTTCTCAATGCACACGCCGGGGCGCGCTACGGAATTCCCTTCCCGGTGTTTGCGCGCGCATCGTTTGGCGTGCTCGGCGCAAACATTCCTGCGGTGCTCCGCGCGCTCGTGGCTTGTGGCTGGTTCGGAATTCAGACGTGGATCGGCGGCGAAGCAATCAACACCCTGCTCGCCGTGTTGATCCCTGCGTGGAATCATCCTTGGATTTGCTTTTTCGTCTTCTGGCTGCTGAATCTGGCTGTGATTCTCCGAGGGATTGAGACGATTCGCTATTTGCAGGGCATCGCCGCGCCCGCGCTTCTCCTACTGGGCGTTGCGATGCTCGGATGGGCGTACGTCAAGGCAGGCGGATTCGGTCCGATGCTTTCGACGCCGTCGAAATTCCATTCGTTCGGAGAATTTTTCGCGTTCTTCGTGCCATCGCTGACGGGCGTCGTCGCGTTCTGGGCCACGGTGGCGCTTAACATTCCCGATTTCACGCGTTATGCGAAAAGCGTGCGGGAGCAGGCGCTCGGGCAGGCGATTGGATTGCCGACGACGATGACGTTCTACTCGTTCATCGGCGTAGCGGTCACTTCGGCGACCGTTGTTATTTTCGGCGCGGCGATTTGGGATCCGGTTGTGGTGCTGAGCCATCTCGGAAATCCCATCGCAGTTGTTGTTGCGATGCTGGCGTTGCTGCTGGCGACTCTGAATGTAAACGTCGCGGCCAACGTGGTGTCTCCGGCGAATGACTTCTCGAATCTGTACCCGCGGCGAATCAGCTTCAAGATGGGCGGCGTTATCACCTGCTTCGTCGGAATCCTGATGCAGCCGTGGAAGCTGATGTCGAATTACGGCAGCTATATCGTGGGCTGGCTGGTGGGCTACTCGAGCTTTCTCGGCCCGATCGCGGGCGTCATGATCGCGGATTACTACGTGCTCAGAAAGAAAATTATTCTTACCGAGGATTTGTACGACCGGCACACCTTCTACGAATTTTCTGGTGGTTTCAACTGGCGCGCGATTGGGGCTCTATTGGCCGGAATCATCGTGGCGCTCTCGGGCTTGGAGATTCACGCATTGAGCGGCTTGTACCATTACGCGTGGTTCGTCGGCTTCGGAGTTTCGTTCGTTGCCTATCTTGTCTTGATGCCTCGAACGCGTGCTGGTTCTTGAGCCTCGGTTCCTAGAAACGCAAAGTAGTGAGGATTTCTTACGCCGGCCGGTCGAGATATTTCTTGATTTTCTTCAGCACGCTCTGGAGCATCGCAGGCGTAAGTTTGCCCGTAAACGTATTCTGCTGGCTCGGATGGTAGGAGAGGAAGAGACGCGGCAAATCGGCGGGAAGCTCGTAGGCCGCGCCGTGACGGAAGGGATAGTCCGCGAAGCGAGCGATCGCGCCATCGGACTTGAGCATTCCCAAGTAGGCTTTCATGGCGATGGCGCCGAGCGCTAGTATCGCCCGCGGTTTGACGAGCGAGATTTCACGTTTGAAGAATGGTTTGCAATTTTCCAGTTCGCTTGGCAACGGTTTGTTCGCAGGCGGCGCGCAGCGAATCGCAGCACCGATGTAGGCGCTCTTCAACTCGAGGCCGTCACCGCGGCGGACGGAGGTAGGATGGTTCGCAAATCCGGCGCGATGGAGCGCGCGATAGAGAAAATCTCCCGAGCGATCTCCGGTGAACACTCGTCCCGTGCGATTCGCACCGTGAGCGGCGGGGGCGAGGCCCAGAATGTAAAGGCCGGCGTGAGGATCGCCGAAACCGGGAACCGGCCGGCCCCAATAATCCCAGTCCCGGAATGCCCGCTTCCTCTCTCGGGCGACTTTTTCGCGATACGCGACGAGCCGCGGACACTTTCGGCAGCCGACGATTTCGGAGTTCAATTCGTCGATATCGACAATTTCAAAGGGCGACTTAGACATACCTGATGTCCCGGCGCGCTCGAAGAGCAACCTCTTGCGTCAGGGGCAGCGAAACTTAGAGTTCGCGCCGGGAATCTAATAGGATAGCAAACACGCTTTTGAACGTTTCGAACTGAGGATGCATGGTAACCCAGACCGAAAGAATTCTGATCCTGGAAACGGACGAAAGCTCGCGCGCAACGCTCGTTGAGTTGCTGCAGGCTGCCGGCTATCAGGTCGAAGCGCCACTGCCCGACGCGGACGCGGTGCAATCGGCGCGCCAACCCGGTGCGTCACTTCTCTTGCTGGATCAAAATCTTCCCGGCGCAGATTGCCGCGAGTTGCTTTTGGAATGGAAGAGCGCGATGCCGACGCAATCCATTCCGGTGCTCCTGCTGGTGAATGGAGCATCCGCCGAACGCGCCCTGGCGCTCGATCTGGGCGCCGATGACGTTCTCTCGCGCCCATTCGATTCTGGAGAATTGCTCGCGCGAATACGCGCGCGACTGCGCCTAAAACGCGCCGCCGACGAGCTGCGTGACAAAGCAAAGATTGCCGAGGAAGGGCAGCATATCGCCCACACGGCGTTCGAAGCGCTCGCCGTCACCGAAAAAATGACGAAGGATGCGTTTTCTCTCGGTCGGGCTCTGAAAATTGGCGTCGCGGCTGTTTTCGTCGTCGCCGCCGTCATGGCTGTCACATTCTTCCTCTACTCTCATAGCGCGAAGAAGCAGCAGGATTTTGCCAATTCTGTGATCCGGCACCTCGGCGGCCCCATCCGCCAACAAAGTGTGATGGCCGATGCGCGCAAATTGCGGGGACAATTACCCGCAATCGCGGCCGGAGGAACGAATCAGCGCGACGAATTACAGAAACAGGCCGACCAATTGAAAGCGCAAATCGCCAACGCGGACGAAAAAGAAATCGATGATCTCCAGCACCAACTAACCGATACGAACGCGCGACTCAAAAAAGTTGAGGCAGCGGGAACGGCCGCCGAAGGCATTATTGGCACGAACGAGCCGAGCGTCTGCTTGCTCCATGTGGCAGTAGCGTTCCGCGAAAAAGAGAGCGGCCTTCGATTGCGGTACGCGGGAATCAATCCGCAAGGCGATCCGCTTGAAGACAGCGACGGTAACCCCGTCCTGACGCTCGAGGGCCACGGGCCGGAAGTGCGACTGGACGTTTTCGGAACAGGATTTCTTGCAGGGCCGAGCGGCAAGCTAATCACAAACCGTCATGTGGCGCAGCCGTGGTGGAAGAACGACGAGATGAGCTCGCTCATCAATCAGGGATTTCAGCCTGAGATTGCCGTCATTCGCGCTTATTTCCCAGGCGATTCCCGCGCGCTCCACGCCGAGATCGAAAAAATCTCGGATGAGACGGATCTCGCTTCGATGCATGTGGATATGGATGGCCTCGTTCGTCCAGTGCTTTCCGTCGATCGCAGCAAAGACGCCGCGAAATCGGGCGAGTCGATCGTCCTCATGGGCTATGCGACGGGGCTCGCCGGAATTCTTGCGCGAGCCGACGAGAGTTCAGCGCAGCAGATCATGGCGAAAAGCGATGGGGACGTCTCGGCGATTCTCGACGAACTGGCGCGGCGCAATTTGATTCGTCCCATCGTGACGCAAGGCCATGTGGGCGATGTGCTTTCGGACAAGATTGTTTTCGATGCGCAAACTACGTCGGGCGGATCCGGCGGGCCGCTTCTGGACTCGGACGGCAAAGTGATTGGAGTGACGTACGCGGTTCTGAGCGGCTTTGGCGGCTCAAATTTCGGCATTCCCGCTCGATTTACCGCGCCGCTACTCGCGCAGTAATTCACCCAGCTGCCGCTAGCTCTGCTCCGCATGAAAGCGCAATCACCAGGAAATCCATCCACAGCAGCCCAAAATTGACATCCTCAGCACGCCCGACTAGCATACTCGCAGCGATTTCCTTGCCTTAGCCGGGGACTATCCCGTCTGCACATGAGCGACGCAAACAACTCGGGGAATATTCTTCTCCGTATCATCGAAAGGCGGCGGGAGAGTGTCGCGCATCGGAAGCGCGTGCTTCCGCTCGTCGCGTTGAAAATCGCCGCTGAGACAAAGGCGCCGGCGGTGCGGGATTTTTCCGCGGCCATCAGCGCAAATCGCGTGAACGTCATCGCCGAATTAAAAAAGGCGTCGCCTTCGCGCGGCATGATACGAGAACAATTTGAGCCGGCCAAACTTGCGGCCGAGCTTGCGGATGCAGGAGCGGCGGCTCTCTCCGTGCTCACGGAAGAAGATTTCTTTGCAGGCTCGCTGACATATTTGAAGGAAGCTCGCGCGGCGGCCGAAATTCCGGTTCTGCGAAAGGATTTCATCTTCGATCCGTGGCAGGTCTGGGAAGCGCGAGCGGCCAGCGCGGATTCGTTTCTGCTGATTACGGCAGTGCTTGAGCCAGAGCTGCTTCGGGAGTTGCTCGAACTGGGGCGGCAACTCGGAATGGAGCCTCTGGTTGAAGTCCACACGCGCGAAGAACTTGCGGAGGCACTCGGCGCGGGCGCGAAAATCGTCGGCGTGAACGCGCGCGATCTGACGACGTTCAAAGTGAATCTCGAACTTGCGCTCGAACTCGCTGCGGAAATTCCTGATTCGTGCATCGCAGTCGCCGAATCCGGAATCCATTCGCACGAGGATCTCACGCGGCTTTCTGGCGCGGGATTCGATGCTTTCCTGATCGGAGAGCAATTGATGAAGCACGCGCAGCCGGGCGATGAGCTTCGCCGTTTGCTTGGCGCCGCGGAGGCGAAGACTGCGAGGCCGTAAGCGGCGAGTGCGATGGTGCGCGTAAAGATTTGCGGAATCACGAACTGGAAGGACGCGCGCCTGTGCGTGGCTGCGGGCGCCGATGCACTGGGCTTCAATTTTTTTGCGAAAAGCCCGCGATATATCGCGCCAGCCGATGCGCGCGCGATTGTGCGGCGATTGCCGCGGCACATTTTGGCGGTTGGCGTATTTGTGAACGCGCCGTTGGCATCGATTCTGCGAATTGCGCAGAATGTGGATTTGAACCTATTGCAGCTTCATGGAGACGAATCGCTGGCGGACGCGCGGAAATTGAGCGAGCATTTCCCGGTGATGAAGGCTTTTCGGATGCGGCCGGGCTTCGATTTGCAGCGATTGGCGCGGTTCGGCGCGGCAGATGTTTTTCTATTGGACGGCTTCGATCGCAAGCAACGAGGCGGCACGGGGCGAACATTTGACTGGCGAATGGGCCGCGCGGCGAAGAAATACGGCTCGATCGTGATTGCCGGCGGACTGACGGCGGAAAATGTCGCGGATGCGATTGCCGAGACCGATCCTTTTGCAGTGGATATTTGCAGCGGCGTCGAGGCAATCCCGGGGAAAAAAGACCGGCAGCGGCTCAACGCGTTGATGAACGCAGTGCGTGGAACAAGGTAGCATCGGATATGAGTGCAACGACGATTCTGGTTCCCGATAAACATGGACGGTTTGGCCCATTCGGCGGGCGGTACGTCCCTGAAACGCTCGTGGCACCGCTCGAAGAACTCGAGCGCGCATATCTTGACGCGAGCAGCGATCAATCGTTCCGCAAAGAGCTTGACGATCTTCTCCATAATTTCGCGGGCCGGCCGACGCCTCTGCAATTCGCGTCACGATTGACGGAACATCTTGGCGGCGCCCAGATTTATTTGAAACGCGAGGATCTCCTTCACACAGGCGCGCACAAAATCAACAATTGCCTCGGCCAGGGCTTGCTTGCCGTCCGCATGAAGAAACAGCGCGTGGTCGCGGAGACTGGCGCGGGGCAGCACGGCGTCGCCACTGCGACAGTCGCGGCGCGCCTGGGACTTGCGTGCACCGTCTACATGGGCACGGAAGATATGGAGCGGCAACGCCTCAACGTCTTCCGCATGCGGCTTCTCGGCGCGGAGGTGATCGGCGTTGAGGCCGGCAGCCGCACGCTAAAAGATGCAATCAACGAGGCGATGCGCGACTGGGTCACAAACGTTCGCACGACGCACTATTTGCTTGGCTCGGTCCTCGGACCGCATCCGTATCCGCAGATGGTTCGCGATTTTCACAAAATCATCGGCGAAGAAGCTCGAGAGCAGATTTTCTGCGCTGCGGGGCGGCTGCCGGATTACTTGTTCGCATGCGTCGGCGGAGGATCGAATGCGATCGGCTTGTTTCACGCATTCTTGGGAGACGCGGCTGTGAAAATGGTCGGCGTCGAAGCTGGCGGGCGCGGCAAGAGGCTGGGCGAGCATGCGGCGCGCTTGGCGGCTGCTTCCGGATTTTCCGGCGCGCGGCCGGGCGTACTGCAAGGTACGTATACGTACGTGCTCCAGAACGGCGACGGCCAGATTTCGACGACGCATTCGATTTCCGCGGGCCTCGATTATCCGGCGATTGGACCGGAGCATGCGTGGCTCGCGGATACTCGCCGCGCGGAATACACCGCCGTCGTGGACGATGAAGCGGTCGCCGCCGCGAAGTTGCTCGCGCGAACCGAAGGAATTATCCCGGCGCTCGAATCAGCGCACGCGATCGCCGAGCTCGTGCGCCGCGCGCCGAAGATGAATCGCGACAAAATCGTGATCGTAAATTTGTCCGGACGCGGCGACAAAGACATGGAAACGCTTTCCCGATATGTCTGAGACGACTCAATCTTTGGCGCAGGAGAACCAACTCGCGGCCAGTAGAATAGCACGGCGATTTGCGGCGCTGGCGGAACGAAGCGAGCTTGGCATCGTTGCGTACCTCACGGCCGGCGACCCAAATCTCGCGGCGTCCGAGGAGATCGTTCTTGCCGCGGCAGAAGCGGGAGCGGACGTCATCGAGCTTGGCGTGCCGTTCAGCGATCCGATGGCCGACGGCCCGACGATTCAACGCGCAAGCGAGCGTGCGCTCCGAAGCGGCACAACGCTCGCGGGCGTCTTGTCGCTGGCGCGGAGTGTTCGTAAAAAAACCGATGTGCCGTTGGTGCTCTTCAGCTACTACAACCCGATTCTCCAAGCGGGCGTGGAGCGATTTGCAAGTGACGCGGCATCGGCGGGAATCGACGGCGTCCTCGTAACGGACTTGACGCCGGAGGAAGCGGTGGAATATCGGGAAGTAGTACGAGGCCGCGGACTTGACACAATTTTTCTTGCAGCTCCGACTTCGACCGATGAGCGCTTGAAGCTGATTGCGAAAGCAACGACGGGTTTTCTGTACGTTATCTCACGAACGGGAGTTACGGGCACGCGCGACGCTTTGCCCGAAGGCCTTCCGGCGCTGGTGCGGCGCACGAGAGCGGCGACGAAACTGCCGATCGCCGTGGGCTTCGGCATTTCGTTGCCGACGCACGTATCGGTTCTGGGCGGGATTGCGGATGCGGCCGTGGTTGGCTCGGCGCTCGTCGCGCAGGTGGAGAGCGCCGCAAATTCGCAGGCTGCGGCGCATGCCGTGGGAGATTTGATCCGATCGCTGAAGGGAGCCGCGCGGGCTGGAGTGAGCCGGCGCGGCACTCAACCGGGGAGTGAACAAACACCGTGAGCATCGATGATTGGCGTCGCCGCATAGACGAATTGGATCAACAACTGGTCAAGCTATTGAACGAGCGGGCGCGTTGCGCGCTTGAGATCGGCCACGAGAAGCATCGAAAAGGACTGCCCGTATACCAGCCGGATCGAGAAAACGAGATTCTGTCGAACGTTGAGCGCATGAACGGCGGGCCTCTCGCGGACACGGCGATTCGGCGTCTATTCGAGAGAATTATTGACGAAGCGCGGGCGCTCGAGCGCGCGGCACATCACGAAGACGCGACAAAAGATAGTGCGCCGGACGGCACGAAAGCAGAGCGCAAAACGTAGCACGTTGCATTTAAGTTCTCGGACTCAGGGAGATATGTGAATGGTTGTCGTGATGCAATCTGTAGCCACGGACAAACAAATCCAGCACGTGATCGATCGTCTCGTGGCACACGGATTTGACGTGCACCGATCGACGGGCGAGTCACAGACGGTGATTGGCGCCGTCGGAGTGCACCCCGATTTCGATCCGCGAGATATCGAGGTTCTCGACGGAGTGCGCGAGGTCGTGCGCATCACGCAGCCTTATAAGCTCGCGAGCCGCGCGTTTCGCCCCGAGGGAACGATCGTAAATCTTGGCAACGGCGTGAAAGTGGGCGGCACGGACATCGTGGTCGGCGCGGGCCCGTGCGCCGTGGAATCTGAATCGCAAATCGATTCGATCGCTGAATCGGTGGCGCGACTCGGCGCGAAACTGCTTCGGGGCGGGGCGTTCAAGCCGCGCTCATCGCCGTATTCGTTTCAGGGTCTCGGCGAGGCCGGCCTCAAACTCATGCGCAAAGCTGCCGACCGCAATGGGTTGCTCGTCGTCACGGAAGTCATGGATCCTTCGCAGGTGGCGCTCGTTCTTGAGTATGCCGACTTGATGCAGGTGGGCGCGCGAAACATGCAGAATTATCATTTGCTGCGGGCGCTTGGTGACGTGCGAAAGCCTGTTTTGTTGAAGCGCGGCATGTCCGCGACCATCGAAGAGCTGTTGCTCAGCGCGGAATACATCATGTCCGGCGGAAATTACGACGTGATTCTTTGCGAGCGCGGAATTCGTACGTTCGAGACGGCGACGCGCAATACTCTCGACATCGCAGCGATACCCGTCATTAAGAAGCTTTCGCACCTGCCAATTTTCGCCGATCCGTCCCACGGCACCGGACGCCGGGACAAGGTCGCGCCGATGGCGCGCGCGGCGGTCGCGGCAGGCGCCGATGGATTGCTGATCGAAGTTCATCCCGACCCGGAACACGCGCTATCCGATGGCGCGCAATCGCTTTTCCCCGAACAATTCAGCAAGCTGATGGACGAGTTGCGAATCATCGCGCCCGCCGTCAGCCGCCGGATGGCGTAGGCAATGCCCGAACTTGGATTTCGCCGTGTTGCAATTCTCGGCACTGGTTTGATCGGAGGCTCGTTCGGCTTGGCGCTGCGGCGCGCATACCCGCACGCAACGGTCGTAGGATGGGATCGCACCGAGATTGCGGAACGCGCGCATGCAATTGGCGCAGTGAGTAAAGTTTCAAGCGATGCGCTTGAGGCAGTTCGCGATGCCGACCTCGTATACATTGCGCTGCCGATTGGCCCAACGCTCGAATTGCTACCCACCCTTGCATTGTCGGTGCAGCCTAACGCTCTCGTGACGGATGCTGCGAGCACGAAGACGGTGATTTGCCGCGTGGCCGAAAAAGCTTTTCGCGAACGCGGACGATTCCTCGGCGGCCATCCGGTAGCTGGGCGCGAAGTTTCAGGCATCGAGAATGCTTCCGCGGGCCTCTTCAGCGGCGCTCGTTACGCGCTGGTCGCGAGCGAAGATGATAGCGACGCGCGAGTGAAAACTTTCGTCGAACTCGTGCGCGCGATCGGCGCGCAACCGCTCTTTTTCGACGCAGAGACGCACGACTGGGCGGCGGGAATTATTTCTCACCTGCCACAGATGGTTGCGGTGGCGCTCGCGCGAGTCGTGCTCGATGAAACGGACGAAACTGGCCTGCCAGCGTCGCTCGCGGGGCGCGGCCTGCGCGATGCGACGCGGCTCGCGGGAAGCCCCTACGATGTCTGGCGCGATATCTGCCTGACCAACGGCGACAACATCGCCCGGGCGCTCGACCGCGTCTCGCAGGCGATCGATCATCTTCGCACTCACCTCGCCAGCAAAGACCTCGAAGACGAATTTCGCGCCGCCAACGAGCTATACAAAATCCTTCACAATTTGCAGTAGACTCGGATGTTTCGCGCAGGTTCACGAACTTTGTGATGGCGCGGTTTCCAGGAGACTTTCATGGATAAGCGCGTGGCCGGTGCCGACGCAGCAATTGCGTCTGTCAAAGACGGCGACACGATCTTGATGGGCGGATTCGGTCTTTGCGGCATTCCTGAGAATTTGATCGATGCGTTGCGGCGGAAAGGGACCAAGGATCTCACGGTCGTCTCGAACAACGCCGGAGTGGACGATTTCGGCATCGGCCTGCTGATGCAATCGAAGCAGGTGCGGAAAATGATCGCGAGCTACGTTGGCGAGAACAAAACCTTCGAACAACTCGCGCTCAAGAAAGAAATCGAAGTTGAACTGAACCCTCAAGGCACGCTGGCCGAGCGGATCCGCGCGGGCGGCGCCGGGATTCCTGCCTTTTACACCCCCACGGGGTACGGCACTCTCGCCGCCGAGGGAAAAGAAATCCGCGACTTCAATGGGCGGCCTCACGTTCTGATCCCTGCTCTGCGCGGCGACGTGGCATTCATCAAAGCCTGGAAGGGCGACCGCTGGGGCAATCTTGTCTATCGCAAAACCGCGCGGAACTACAACGCAGTGATGGCGACGGCCGCGAATTACGTGATTGCAGAAGTCGAAGAAATTGTGGAACTCGGGGCGCTCAACCCCGATGGCGTGCACACTCCGGGAATTTTCGTGGATGCGATTTTTCAAGGCTCGAATTACCGGAAGCGCATAGAACGCCGGACGGTGCGGAAGCGGTCGGCGTAGACGCGTGGGAGAATTTAGGAGCGAAACAATGCCAGTTGAAGTGGACAAACGCGAAATCATCGCCCGGCGCGTAGCCAAGGAATTGCGCGATGGCTATTACGTCAATCTCGGAATCGGGCTGCCGACACTAATTCCGAGTTACCTGCCTTCGGGAATCGAGGTGGTTCTGCAGTCGGAAAACGGAATGCTTGGCATCGGCCCCTATCCCATCGAAGGCGAAGAGGACCCTGACCTCATCAATGCGGGCAAGGAAACGATTACGGAAATTCCGGGCTGCTCTTATTTTTCCAGTGCGGAATCTTTCGGAATGATCCGCGGCGGCCGAATCAACGTAACGGTGCTCGGCGCGCTTCAGGTGGATGAAGCTGGCAATCTCGCGAACTGGGCGATTCCCGGAAAAATGCTCAAGGGCATGGGCGGCGCGATGGACCTTGTGGCCGGCGCGAAGAGGGTGATCATCGCGATGGAGCATTCGACGAAAGACGGAGAAGCCAAAATCGTTAAGAAGTGCAGCCTGCCGCTCACTGGAGTTGGCGTGGTGGACTTGATCGTCACCGAATTAGGCGTGATTGAAGTGACGCCGGAAGGCTTGGTGCTGCGCGAGATTGCCGAGGGCGTCACTCCCGAGCAGATTCAAAAGTTGACCGAGCCGATATTACGCCGTGCGCCCGATCTCAAAATCATGGGCTCATAGCGAGCGATTCATCCCGCCGCGCGTTCGATAACTCTTCCGTGGCACTTGCGTGGATTGCAGCGCCGGGCTGGGATACCATGCGTGTATACCCCGCGCCGAGGAGATTTGATGCAGCCCCATTCGATTGTGATCGTTAGCTTACACACGCCGAAAGAGAAAATTTGGGGCGAGCTCGTCGAAATCACCACGGCGGGCATCACTGTGCGTGGCGTGGACCTGAATTCGTTCGACGAATTTGTGCGGCAGGCCGTGCATCCGGACGGCGATCGAATCGGATTGGCGACATTGTTTTTTCCGCACATGCGGGTTGAGCGGATCGCTCTCGACGAGTCGCACGGCTCGATCCCGTCGCTCGCGGATATTTTTCACCGAAAAGTGGGCCAGACAGTTGCCGTTTATCTTTCCCAGTTTGCCTGAACATTAGCCGGAACACTGACCCGAGCCATGGACCGCGTCGAACTCAAGATTCCGATCGTTAAGACACGCATCTTGACGGTGCCGAACCAGCTGACGATTCTGCGGCTGGGCTTCCTTCCTTTCTTCATCATCGCGATTCATTACGACCACTACAATTGGGCGCTGTGGATTCTTATCATCGCCGGGTTGACCGACGGCCTCGACGGCTTGCTGGCTCGCGGATTGAATCAGAAAACGCCGCTCGGGGCCTATCTCGATCCCATCGCCGACAAACTTTTGATGGTTTCTTCCTATTTTGTGCTGGCGCTCAAGGGAAAGCTGGCGTGGTGGGTGGCGATCCTGGTGTTGAGCCGCGATGTGCTTTTCCTGGCGGTCAGTGCTGCGATTCTGGTGACGGTCGGCTACCGCCCGTTTCCGCCCAGTATTTTGGGCAAGCTCACTACGACGCTCGAGATTTTGCTGATCGTGGTGGTTCTATTATTGCAACTTCATCCCGCGCACTGGCTGCTGGTGGCGCGCCGCGGCGGTGCGAATCTTGTGGGCTTATTTGTGGTCTTGTCGGGCGTGCACTACGGCATTGTTGTCGCACGGAGGCTCAGCACTGGTAGTTAGAGGAATCTGGTTAGCTCGCAGTGAAAAAGCGGGCGGCCATCATCGCGAAGCTCGCGGCCAGAACCAGCGCAGTTCCCCAACCCATGGCATCGGCAATTTTGCGCTCGTGCGCGTCGGCGGGCTCGCGGGCGCTCAGCGTCTTCCCAAGCAGATAACCCGCAACGCAGCCGCCGAAATGCGCGTAGTTATCTATTCCGCGAATGAGAAATCCCATAATCGCGATGTAGATCAGCCAGCGGATGATGTTGCCTCGGAGCATTTGAAGCGAGGCGCTCTTTCGGCCTGAAGTGAGGGCAAGCAAGACGCCGACGAGACCGAGCAGTGCTCCCGATCCACCGACGCTTACGTTTCCGAGGAAACTGCTGAGAATATAGCCGGCGACGCCTGTGATGACGTAAATGAAAAGATAGCGAGCGGAACCGTAGACTTCTTCAACGAGCGGGCCGACGTCCATCAAAACCCACATGTTGAATCCGATATGCAGCAAACTGCCGTGAAGAAAAACAGCGGTGACGAGTCGCCACGGCTCAGTGAGGTCTGACGGACCTGCAAAGGCATTGAGCAATGGCAATGAAGCGCCCAAGCGATCGAGCACTCCAAGATTAATCGAGCCAAGGTTGAAGAGGCCGCCGAGGCCCGAGGGCGGAGCCGCGAAGCCGCCGCTTAGGCGAATCGTCGCTGCGAGGCTCACGCCATACAGCAGGCAGCTCAGCGTAAGGATCGCGTATGTGACGGGCGAACTGGCGGGAACCCAACGGCTGAGCGACCGGCTTGCGGCCGCGAGCGAGAACGTCATGCTGGCGCCGCACTGATGGCATCGCGTGGCCGACGCGCCTACGAGCGTCCCGCATGAAGGACACAGCCGCGGGCGGCCTTGTTCCTTCTTCCCAGTGAAAAAACCGGCGACTTTTTCCTGGAAACGCTCGAGCTTCCATCTCCAGCGTAAGGGGAGGGCCAATGCACTTCCTTGCGAGAATTTTTGTGCGTCCCTATAATACCGGAAAATGAGAGATAAAAATTGAATCGGGACCCTGTGTCGGTATCCCGCGTGAAACTTCGACTCTGCGGTGCGGTCCGATTGCTATCGAGCTTCTTATTTCCCCGGCGTTTTCTAGTTCGCCGCTTCTCGATTCGCGCCCAAATTCTATTCGTGGCCCTGGCGATCGCAGGCTGCTCTCACCACGTCTACGTTCCGCCGCAGCCGGCGCCTATTCCGACGGCACCGCCTACAACGTCTCCGAAGCAACCGCCCGCGACTACGACGCCGCGGCCACAAGCGCCCTCTGGAGAGTACGTCGAAGAAGGCGTGGCATCGTGGTATGGCGAGCCGTTCCAGGGACATCGCACATCGAACGGCGAAATCTACGACATGTATCTATTCACGGCGGCGCATAGGACGCTTCCGTTCGGCGCCGTGCTGCGCGTGACGAATCTGAGCAACGGCAAGCAAACGGAAGTTCGAATCAACGACCGCGGCCCGTTCGTCGCGAACCGCGTGATCGATTTGTCGCTTTCCGCGGCGCGCGCGATTGACATGGTCGGGCCGGGCACGGCGACTGTTCGGCTCGAAATGGTCTCCGGACCGAATCCCGCGCTGGGATTCTTCGGCGTGCAGGTGGGTGCGTTCCTGGTGCAGGAGAATGCCGGCAATCTCCGCGATCGGCTCTCGCCAAATTATTCATCAGTGAATATTGTGCCGTACGATTCGCCGAATGGGACCTTTTATCGAGTGCGAGTCGGCCACGCAAAATCGGAGCAAGCGGCTGAACAAATTGCCGAGCAGTTGCGACAAGCGGGGCAACTGAATACGTTCGTCGTGCGGCTCGACAATTAATATTTGGCCCTTCGGACAGCAATTCCCCACTTCGGCAGTTTCTCGATTCCGTTTGTTCCGATATACTGAGTCGTCCAACGCCCCGCAAACGTCTCGATGCTCGCAATAGAAAAAATTAAAGTTCGTGAAGGCGGAGCCTTGGCGCGTTCGTTCTCAGCTTGCACTCGGCTCACTACGATCGCATTCATCGCCGTCTCCCTCTCGCTCGCGTTTGCCTCTCACGCGGAGGCGCAAACTTCTCAGCAGCCCGCGGAAATTGTGATGCCTTCGCGACTTGTGGAAGGCGAGCCGGCGACTCTCTCAGTTCTCGATACCTCCGGCCACCTCATACCTCATGCCGCGATCAATTTCTCGGATGGCTCGCACACGGAAACGGATGTGACCGGCCACGCATTTCTCACCGCTCCGCTGACGCCGAGCGCGCTCATCGCGAGAGTCACGCTGCGCCCCGAGATCATGGCGTACACAGTGGTCCTGCCGCATTCAACTCCCGAGAAAACTGAAATCCTCTCCGTTCCTCCGCTCGTTTCCATTCACGATCCATTCGAAGTGCTGGGCGCAGGATTTCACGGAGATGCGAGCGGCAACCACGTCACGTTCCACGACAAGCCGGCCATCGTTCTCGCTTCCTCTCCGGCAGCGCTCGTGATTCTGCTGGACCCGCGGGGCGAACCAGGAACATGGAAGCTCTCGATCCATTCAAAAGGGCCCGAAGTGTGGTCGAGTCTCGCGGCCCTCTCCGTCGAGTTCAATCTCGCGAGCGATCGCATTGTGCCGGGAATGAAAACGAAGCTAACGGTTCGCGTGCGAGGAACGGATCAGCCGCAGGTGCTAGACGTGGAAAATTTTGCGCCAGAAGTGCTCCAGTTTGCTCACGCAGACACCGAGCGCGTTCGGACTCGCGGCGGCGTGGATAATTCAGCCACATTAGAGGTTCGTGCGGTCCGCGCCGGCGATTTTTCATTTCGCGTCAGGATAATTTCGGCGGAAAAAGGGCGCCGGATATTGCAGCGGCTCACGCCTATCTCGAAGCCGCGCAGATCATTGCCTCCCCGCAGTGGAAGCGGCGGCTGGATCCTGTGATTGATCGCCTTGAACGGCCCAAAGCAAATGTGAAGCAGGAGTTGGACCAACTTGAGAAGATGTTTCCGGAGGCTCCGCAAGGAGACTTCGCGGTATTTCTTGGCGCCGCGCGCAACTCATTGCGCGGCCACTGAGCTTTCAAGAACTATTTCGAATGTTCGGCTTCGAGAGCGGGAACCGCAGTCTCCGGCAAAGCCCCCTGCGCCATCTGATCGAGAGAACCACGGGCACGCTGGAGTTTTTCATCCGCCTCTTCGTAACTCTGCCCCGCGTTGCGCAAGTGCGTGCCGAGCTTTTGGTAGACGCCGGCAAAGCCGTCTAGCTGTTTCTCGAGGCCCGCGAGGCTTGACATCAGCTTCCGCGCGTTTTCTTCCACACGCATGCCGCGCAAACTCATGGCGATCATGCAAAGGTACGCGTAGCAAGTGTTCGGAGAAACCGGCAGCACCTTCTTGCTCCGGCAATAGTCGCCAAGTGGGCCGTACTTCGCGTCTTCGGTCACTAGCAGTTCGTAGTAGACGCCCTCGGAGGGAATGAACATCAGCGCGAAATCCAGAGTGAGCTCGTCAGGAAGGATATATTTCTGGGCGATAGCGTCCGCATGCTTGCGCACGGAGAGCGCGAAGTCCTTGCGCGCATCGTCGCCGGAATCCACCAGGCGCCGGTAAGCATCGAGGGGAAATTTCGAATCGATGCAGAGAATGCGCTCGCCCTCGCGAACAATCGCATCGACGATGTCGCCGGTGCGAAAGCGATATTGGGTTTCAAACGCCGCACGCGGGAGCGCGTCTTCCAGCATTCGCTCGAGCGCCACTTCGCCAAGGATGCCGCGCGATTTCGCGCCGCCGAGGACGCTTTGTAGAGTCTGCGACGCAGCCGAAAGCTCGCGGCTGGCCTGCTGAACTTCTCCGATTTGCAGGGCGAGCTGCCGCAATGTATCCGTCGAAGCTTCAAGGCGCGTGGCCACTTCGCGCTGCGCCTGAAGCGCGAGTTGCCCCGACGTTGCGACGCCGGACTGAAGTTCCTGTCTGACTTGGCCGAGTTGCTGAGTGACGGACTGTGCGAGCTGCCCGACTTGCGCCGTCACGGCTTGGACCTGCGTCGCAACGACGCCCTGCATTTCCTGGCGCAAGGCGACCATTTGCGTTTCGGAGCGCCGGCCGCCCGTCCACACCACGAAGACGACGGCTGCCACGATGAGTATCGCGAGCACGATTTCCGCTACAGGCATAGCGTTACTCTATCGCGAAAGTGTCGTCCACGCGAAATTACTAGCGAGGCGAAATGAAAATGGGGAGCGTCCGCGCGATGCGCGCAGAAACTCCCCGAATATCCGACTGATTGTAATCGCGCCTTACCAGTTCAGCTTCAACGCAAACTGGAAGGTCCGCGGATCAAGCGCTGCCGTCGGCTGACCAGCGGTGCAAGAAGTGCTGCCTGCCGTCGGATCACAGAGCGGATCGACGTCGGCGGCGTTGAATCGGTTCAGCATGTTGAAACCGTCGGCGATGGCTTCGATGTTCCAGCGCTCGTTCAGATAAAACGTCCGAGCTATGCGAAGGTCGATATCAAAGTAGCCAGGCCGCGTGAAATAGTTGCGCGCCAAGTCGCCGGTGCAACCGTAAGGTGGCGAAGGCACGATCGGCGAACTGAACGGCGCCCCGGTCGAATCAATGCAGCGCGTCGGGTCGATAAATTCGAAACCCTTGATGTACGGGGACGATGTGGCTGCTGGCAATCCGTTCGGTACCGACGCTCCCGCCGGGAGAACTGACGGGCGGTTTGTCGCCGTGCCGAGATCGAGGTTCGGGTCCGATCCGATCAACACGTTATACGGTCGGCCCGAAGAAACTTCGATGATCGGTGCGACCGTGAAATTGCCGAACACGCGCTTCCAAATACTGTCGCCGCTCTTCCCGCCCGGACTCAAGTAGACGCCGCTCGTGATCCAGCGGTGGCGCTGGTCGAAATCGGAGTTGCCGCGGTCCAAGGCCGGGAAGCTGTTGTCTTGCGGATTCAGCAGGGTCGAGAGGTCCGTTGAGTCATCGATCGTGTGCGAGTAGGTCCAGCCCGTCAGGAACTGAAAATGATTCGAGAAGCGCTTGTTCACCGTGACCGTCAGCGCGTTATACACGGAGTTTCCTGAAGAGCTCTGTGGGTCAATATCACTCCAAGGCACTTGCACGGGCGCTCCGCCAACGATTTTGCCCGTCGGAAAGCCCGCCAGTTGGGCAAGACCATAAAGCGTGCTGTATCCGCCGACAAGTCCCGCGAAAGACGGATTCGGACCCGACGGGCGGAAGAAGTTGAACACGGCGGGCGTTCCGATGTAGCCCACAGGACTCCCGCTGCAATTCTGACCCGTATAGCCTACGCCCAAAATTCCGGGCGCGACGAATCCGATGCTGCCGCCACCGGTAAAGTTGAATGCTGGCGTGCTGCCGCACACGGCATTGGGAGCGGACGGAAGTGTGAGGCCAAGTGGATTCGAGCCCGGCGCGACGGCGCCTATCTCGACCGCGTTATTGTCGTTGGAAACGAGTAGCGCGGGATTGGTAACGTTGATGTTTACTGTGTGGTCGAGGTGGACTCCATGCGTATAGCTGTATCCGACGCTGAGTTTCAAATCCCTTGTCAGTTCCCGCTCCACCGTAAAGTTTCCTTGCTCCGCGTAGGCGTACTTGAAGTTGCTTTCGATGGGAATGGTGAACGGAAGCAGAGTGAGCGGAAAACCGAATCCGCCGTTGGCCGTAAGATAATTCTGGCCCGTAAATAGGGAGTTCGCAAACGTCGGATTGAAACGCTGCTGGTTCGCTTGATAGCACATCACAGCAGGCTGCGCGGCTGAAGTGGTGCAGCCAGTGATGGCTCCCGTGAGCGTGCCCTGGAAAATCGAGGACGCATTCAACGCGCCGAAGTTGGCCGGATTATCAAGGGTGGCAAACGAAGGCGAGCCGGGACCTGCTTCGATGAGCGATGAATTGGCGCCGTCGAATGAGTTCGCCAGAAACGCCAGCGCGGCCGCCGGGTGATCGTAGAAAAGCCCGAAGCCCACTCGGACCACTGTCTTTCCATCTCCCCACGGATCCCAAGCCAGCGCGACGCGCGGCGCGACATTGTGGGAATTGAAAGGCAATCCTTGCTCCACGCCGAACGCCTTTTCGGCTGTCGCGTTCAAACTCGTCGCCGGCGGGAATATCGGGTTCCAATCCACGTCATAGCGAACGCCATAGTTCAGCGTTAGGTGCCGCCGCAGTTTCCAACTGTCTTGCCAAAATACCCCGAGAAGCTTGTCCGTCGTGAGCGTGTTCGAGTTGCCGATGCCCTGAAAAAACTCAGACGGAAGACCCAAGCCATAAGCCTGCACAGCATTAAACGCAGGAAGTGCGGACGGAAGACCCAGATCGGCCGCCGTCAGACTGGAAAAGTCGTAAACACCGCCGTAATTCAATTCAAAGATCTGCGCGGCGTTGGAGCCGACTTTCAGGTAGTTGACATCCGCGCCGAACTTCATCGTGTGCGGACCTTTCGTCCACGTAAGATTGTCCGTCCATTCGTAGCGGTGTTCGGTGCGGTCTTCCGTCGAGAACGGCTCGCGGCCGAAAAAAGCATAACCGGTAATATTCACGGCGGGGTCACTGCCTCCCGCCAGATCCGAATATCCGTAGTGCAAGCCACGGCGCGCAAATTGAAATCGGAACTCGTTGAACCAATCATCGTGGAATGCGGTAGTGTGCTGGCCGACGATGTCGATGTCGCGCGTTTGCTGCAGTGAGGTGCGGTTCCCGGCGTTCTGGCCAAAGGTTTGGTTTTCCGCGTTCACCTGGATGCCGGTGACCAACGACGGAGAAACGCTGGCGCGGATGAACGAGGTGTTCCTGCTGTTCCAGATGTGGTCCAGCTTCAACGACCAGAAACTTGTCCCTTCCTTCGTCGGATAGTTGCCGAGGAGCGAGACGAGACCTTGGAATGATGCCGGCAGGGGCACGCTGTCTTCCGGAAATCCGTTCAAGGCAGGTGGCAATGCTCCGGTATTGCCTAGAAGCGCCACAGCCGAAGCACCACCGCTTAGAGCCGCTGCCTGAATAAGCCCCGCCGCAAATGGACTCGAGCATCCGCCAGCGGCGGCGATCTCAGCAGGGTAAAACGCCGCCTGGCCGGTCGCGCCACCGGTCAAGAGCAGCGGAGTCGAGGAGCAAACGCTCGCGCCGGAAACCGGTACGAGATCGAAATTGTTAGTGCCAATGTTCGTAAAACCGGTTGCCTCGGAACGGATCGTTTCGTATGAGAAAAAGTAAAACGTCTTGTCTTTCTGAATTGGCCCGCCGAGGGTGGCTCCCGCCTGAACTCTCGTGTACGACTGTTTCGTAGGAACGAGATCGACCGCGTCAGTCGCTGGATTGAACGAGCCCTGGACAGAAAACGGATCACGTGCCTGGAGATCTTTCTGGCGCAGGAATCCGAAAATGTTTCCGTGGATTTCGTTCGAACCTGACTTCGTCACGATATTAACCACACCGCCCATCGCCCGGCCGTACTCAGGCATGTAATTGCTCGTGATGACTTGAAATTCCTGCACGGCTTCCTGCGAGACGGTCGCGCGCACGCCGTTTACGGAATAGTCGATTGCGTCCGCGCCATCCACGGACACTTCATTGGACCGGCCGCGTTGCCCGCCGAAGTTCAATCCTGAAGTCGGCGCGGCACCAATAGATGGCGTGTCGTCCGGCGCGGATTGCGGCGTCAACAGCGTGAAGTGAATGTAGTCGCGGCGATTAATCGGGAGGTTGTTAATCTGCGTCGGCGTGATACTCGCAGAAACATCCGTCTTCGTCGTTTCGACGACGGAAGACTCGCCCGTGACCGTTACGGTCGCCGTCGTCGCCTTCAAAGAAAGTTGCGGGTTATATTGAGCGGTAACGCCGAGCGTCAATTCCAGGTTCTCGCTCACGAGCTTCGCGAATCCCGTGGCTTCGACCGTCATCGTGTAAGAGCCGGGAGTAAGGCCAAGGAGCCTATATTGGCCCGCGGCGTCGCTAGTCGTATTTCGCTCAGCGCCTGTGGCCAAGTTGGCAACCGTCACCTTGGCATTACCAACCGCCAACCCCTGCGGGTCGGTGACGATACCGGACAGGTTCACGGTATTGATTTGAGCCATCACCTGTTGCGGCAAAACCACGAGCGTCAAACCAAGCAGAAAGGCGACAACGATGCCGACGTTGCGAAGACGCATGGATACACCCCTCGGAACCAAGTTTAAGTGACGGCTCGGACGTGGACTTTCGACCAAGCGTACGCCTAGACGGATCAGTTTTTGCCTCGGAAACCACACACCCCGTAAACGGCTTTTACTCTATGCCCTTAGATGACGCAAGGAGAAAAAAGCCCGGCTGGAATTGCCCAATCGGTAAGTCACTAAGGCGGGAAAACGGTGCGAGGCCGCTCTGAATTTGTGGCTTCGAATGCGGAAGAACTACGGGCGCGGGCTTGTTCCTGACACTTGAACGAGCGAGCCCTGCGTAGGCATTGATAGTGGTTTCAGATTCTGCGGCGCGCGCCAGTTGTCCATTACGGCGATTTGATGCACGCACGACACCGTGCAGTGCGGTGCGCAGAATTTTTGGGTGAAGAATTCCCTGCGGCGCTGCTCGTCCGAATAATCGGCTAGCGGAATGCCGGGATAACCGCGCTGCTGGGAACAGTAGTGAACCAGCCCATCCTCGCAGATGTAAAGGTAACGCGAGCCGGCACGGCATCGCCAATCGTTTTCTTTCCCGGCCGCTATGTTGTGCTGGAAAGCGTTCACTCGTGCGAACGATTGCTTCCCGAGCGACATCACTTCTTCGAAGATTTCCTGCTCTCGCGGGCCGAGAGGCTGTAGCTGGCCATTGCCGTCGTGTAGGATCCCGATGGTTGAGGTAAACCCTAGTTCGATGGCCCGGCGCGCCACTTTCAGCGCGTCTTCGGGATTCTTCACCCCGCTGCCAAGCACCGAATTGATATTCACGTGAAAATCGGCGTGTTCAGCCAGGAGCGCGAGCTTTGCATCGAGAACTTTGAGGCTTTTCTTCGAGACCTCATCGGGCGTGACGTTGTCGATGCTGATTTGCAGGTATTCCAAGCCGGCCCGATTGAGCCGCTGGATGCGATCAGCGACCAGGAGATACCCGTTTGTAATCATCCCCGCGATGATTCCGTTTTTGCGAATTCGCGCGATGATGCCATCGAGATCCGGATGCAGGAGCGGTTCGCCGCCGCTGATCGTAACGATCGACGTCCCAAAGGCGCCGAGACGATCGATCCGGCGGAACATCTCCTCGGTCGGCACGGGGTCCGAGAAATCGTCGAATTCGTTGCAATACGTGCAAGCCAAATTGCATCGGCGAATGGGAATGATGTGAGCGAGGAGCGGGTGCCGCGTCGAAACGAGCCCTTTCACAATCATGCGCACTTCGCGCAGTTTGCGGTGCGCCGCGAGAAGTTTTCGCCGAATTTTCCTTTGAGCTGTCATCTCAGCCGTGATTAGGCGGGATGGATCACGATTGGCCGTTCGATCGCTACTTCGCTCCGCTTCGCCAACCCTAATATCCTACAACATAGGACGCTCCGCCGTAAGCCTGGCTTGCCGGGACGCGGATCGAGAAACGCGATTTCGCGCCTTGTG
>CAWDOI010000018.1:0-30582 GCA_963803835.1 uncultured Acidobacteriota bacterium
AGATGTGTCGTTAGTCCACACCTTCAAGTAATGCCACCAATAAAAATACTGGATTTGCGGACTGTGCCGCCTCGCGCAATCGCATATAAGTGAGTTAGCTGCTTAAGGTGGCGTATGAACAAGATGAGCATGAGTGACTCACAAATCACGGACTCCGGCATTCCAGTGTACGAGCAACGAGGACCGCAGCCGCCGCAGCCCGAGGAACCGGCGCCGCTGCCGCCGCAACCCGAAATTCCTCCGCAAGGCCCTCAGGAACCGCATCTTCCGCCACCCGATCCGGAACCGCTGCCCACTCCCATGCCCGGGCCCACGGATCCCGGACTACCACGTCCCATAAGCTATGAGCTTTCGAGCTAACCGCCTTCACCTTTGAGATTTCATTGCACTGGCAGTGTTAACGGGATTTGTCCCGGAGGCAGCGGCGTCCGGCTTCTAAATGAAAATCTTGCGGGGCGCGCAAAATGGGAATTTTGTTGGCGCGATTGTTACCGGAGAAATACGCGGATCTAATGGGGCGTGTGCCGTGGTCTGCGCGAGGGCACACCACTGTGTAAGTAGGAAGCGACGGCGCTCGTCTACCGGGCAGGCTGAGCGTCCGTGCTAAGTTCTCTTTGCGATGATTACAACGATTATGATCAGCAGCAGCAAGCCGAGTCCGCCGCTCGGGTAATAGCCCCAGCCTGTGCTGTACGGCCAAGTCGGCAGAACGGCCAGAAGAAGCAGTACCAAGATCACCGCTAAAAGGATTCTGGGCATTTCTCTCTCCTCGCGAACGGCCGCGTACCTTCATCGACCATCCATGATTTGAGCAACTTCAGCGCTCAAAGGTTACGCATTCCTTCTGTCGTCTCGCCCAGAAGCGTCCCGCTACACGCCATCAGCGCCCGGAGCGCCGGGGACTTCCGGTTCTGGAATTAAACTTTGCTCGGCGGGCAATCGATAAAACTTCCGTTGCGATACGAATGAGCGAGCAATGAATTTGGTGGCAATAACTTAAGCAATCGCGGCGTTATATGAATGGGAGACCAGACGGGCTTAAGGTGTTGCTGTGCCTGCGGCCGTTGCGGCGCTGGCTTCCGCGCGCGTTAGTAGAGCGGCTAGCTGAGTGGGATCGGTAATTGGCGGCTGGCAGGACGTCTCGACGCAGACCAGCGCTTGGACGTCGTTCGCATTTAGATTTGGAATTGTCTCTTGAAGCACGGGCGCTAGCGCCGATTTCGCGGCGCGTTCGGGCGTCACGCGCAGGACCGATTTGCCGAAGCGATAGACGCCGTTGGCCGCGCGCTCCAGCTCCACGGCCGAGGGATCATTCGCTGCGCCTGTCACCACCACTTGCAACGTATGCCGCGCGTGGAGAACCGACGCAAGCGCATAGGACGCAGCAAACAATCCGAGCTGCGGCGCGATTTTTGCAAATGCTTCGAGCGTCTTCTCCGCCCAATCGTGATAGAGGCGATTGCCCGAGAGGCCGTACATCCGGTCGCACAAAATAGCGGCCATGGAATTGGTTCCCGGCGTGGGCGAATCTTGAAACGGCTTCCGCCGCACGTCGAGCCCGCCCATCGCCGCTGCGTCGCTCGAGCGATCGAAGAAGCCGCCGCCTTCCGGATCGGCATATTTTTCGATGGCGAGTTGAAGCGTCTTTTCGGCGGCATCGTAGTAACGGCGGTCGAGCGTCGTTTCGTAGGCGTCGAGAAGCGCAAGCCCGGCGAAGATTTGATCGTCGAGCATGCCTGAAATTGGCGGGCCGCCCACGCGATGAAGAAATCCGAGTTCGGGAGTCCACGCCTCCGAAAGCAGGCGATCGAGCGTCTTCAATGCGAAATCGCGGCAATCATCTCGGCCGAGCACGCGCGCGGCGTCGAGATACGCAGAGACAAACATCGCGTTCCAGCTCGTGTAAACGGTCGTGTCAACGGTCGGCGTCGGCCGGCGAAGCCGCGCGTCGGCCATCTTTCCCCACGCGCGCGCGATGAGAAGCAGTGCTTCGGATTCGTGGATGCCCAACTTCTTCGCGACTTCATCGGAGCCGCGCGCAACCCAAAGGACGTTCTTCGCCGGATTGTGGTGCATCTCGCCATGTGCTTCGACGTCGTAGTAAAACTCCATCGCGCGCGCTTCTTCCGCGGTGAGGACGCCGCGCAATTCTTCAAGCGTCCACGTGAAATAGTCGCCGTCGTCATCGAGTGTCTGATCGGCATCCTGGCTCGCGTAAAACCCGCCGCGCTCA
Source organism: uncultured Acidobacteriota bacterium (assembly GCA_963803835.1). Taxonomy (GTDB): domain Bacteria; phylum Acidobacteriota; class Terriglobia; order Acidiferrales; family UBA7541; genus Palsa-147. The sequence goes on from CAWDOI010000018.1 coordinate 2,234, forward strand.
CGATCCGACAAAACTTCGTCAACCCAATGAATGATTCCTGCGGCGATTTCGCGGAATAGGGGGCGCCCGGTCACCTGAAAACCGTGAAGGTAATTTTTCAGCAATTCCGAATTGTCGTACGACATTTTTTCGAAGTGCGGGACGAGCCAGCGCTCGTCAACCGAGTACCGATGGAATCCGCCGGCGAGTTGGTCGTAGACGCCGCCGAGCGCCATGTTCACGAGCGTTTTCTCGGCGACGGCGAGCAACATCGGTTCGCGTGACGTCTGATAAAATTCCAGCAGTAGATCCATGGCGGCGGCATGCGGGAACTTCGGCGATTGCCCAAAGCCGCCGTTACGCGGATCGAACATCGAGGTGATCGAGTCGAGCATCGCGGCCGCGACGCCCGGATCAAAAGTTGCCTTCGCGCCGTGAAATGCTTCCGCCTTCGAAACGGCCTCTTCGAGGACTTTGACCGTTTTATCCACTTCGTCGCGCCGCGTGCGAAATGCTTCGGCGACGCTCAGAAGGATTCGGCGGAAGCCGGGGCGGTTCATCGCGTCTTCGGGGGGGAAATAAGTGCCGCCGAAAAACGGTTTTCCATCGGGAGTGAGAAATGCGGTGAGCGGCCAGCCGCCCTGGCCCGTCATCGCGCTGACGGCGGCCTGATAACGCGAGTCCACGTCGGGGCGCTCGTCGCGATCCACTTTTACCGGAACGTAATTTTCGTTGATGATGGCGGCGAGTTGCGGATTTTCGTAGCTCTCGCGGTCAATCACGTGGCACCAGTGGCACCAGACCGCGCCGATATCTAGAAGTATCGGCTTGCCTTCGGAACGCGCGTGCGCGAAAGCCTCTTCGCCCCATTCGTGCCAGTCCACCGGCTGATGCGCGGCGGAACGGAGATACGGGCTGACAGAATCCTTCAGGCGGTTTGCGCGTTCTTCGCTCACTCGAATTCCCTTTGGCACGGTTTCGCTGTTCGTGCCTCGTGCGATTACGACAAGAATCGGCGCGATGATCGCGCCGGCGTTCCAGCATCAGGTGGTATCAGGTGAGCGGTTCATTGAATGGGGTTACTGTAGCCCTGATCTCGTGGATCGATCGGTTTGCGCGACGAAAAGCCCTCGTCCTGGCGATGGTAGAAGCGAATGCGATCCTCGCCCAGCCGCCAGCACAGATACACATCCTGATTCTCCATGCGAGCCGGGAAGTCGAGGAGGCCCACCTCGAGGTCCTTGACGATGCAGCCGGTGGAATGGATGCGGTCAACGGCGTCTTGCAACGATGAAGCCACGCGGTCGCGCTCGAGCCGCGTTGCCGCGGCCTTTTCATACGGGATCGAGACTCCGCCCATGCGCACGATTCGCTCCGTCTGCGCGAGAAGCGCGGCCTCGAGATCGACCATTTTCCGCCTCGATTCCATCGCCTCGATCAGGCTGGATTCGATCTCGATGCGAGTGCTTTCCGCTTCGCTCAACGTAAACATTCTTGATTCCGGATCATTCATTCCGTTTGCGCGTCTCCACCGCGGAAATCAGCCGCCAATAAATACCATCGTCCGCGACGGCGGCCTGAAATCCGGCTCGTTGATGCGATGGCCTTCCTCTTTTTCGGCAACAACGCCGCGAATTGCGCGGGCGATTTCATCATCGCTCGCGCCGCCGCGCAACAAGTATTTCAAGTCGTGATCGTCTTTACTGAAGAGACAAGTGCGCAACTTTCCATCCGCCGTCAGGCGAATTCGCGAGCAATGGCCGCAGAAAGGTTGCGACACCGGGGCAACCAGGCCAATCTCGCCGCGCCCGTCCGCGAATCTGTATTTGCGCGCGGTCTCGCTCAGTTCGTGAGCGATCGGGACGAGCTGCCAGCGCGCTTCGATTCGCCGCTTCACTTCGGCCGCCGTGACGACGAGATCGCGCGACCAGTGGCGATCGGCGTCGAGCGGCATATACTCGATGAAGCGCATGATCAAATCGCGCTCGCGCGCAAATTCGGCGAAGGCCTCGACTTCCCCGTCATTCAATCCGCGCACCAGAACCGCATTCACCTTCACCGGGCGCAGCCGCGATGCCTGAGCCGCGTCAATTCCCGCCATCACTTTGCCGAAGGATTTTGTGCGCGTGACCTGCTCGAAGCGCGCGGGATCGAGCGAATCGAGGCTGATGTTAATCCGATCGAGGCCCGCAGCGACGAGACGCTCGCAGCGTTCCGCTAGGAGATGGCCGTTCGTCGTCATCGAAAGATCCGCGACGCCGAGTTCCTTCAGGCGCGCGATGAAATCCTCGACACCTTCGCGAACAAGCGGCTCGCCGCCAGTGACGCGCACCTTGCGAATTCCCATTCCCACGAGAATGCGCGCGAGACGCTCGAACTCATCCCAGTCGAGAAGCTCGTGTCCCGCCACGTGATTTTCAGGGTCAGCCGAGCGGCAATAAACGCAGCGGAAGTTGCAACGGTCGGTGACCGAAATCCGCAGGTCGGTAATTTGGCGGCCGAATTTGTCGGTGAGTGTCATGCGCAATCAGATAGAAAGGCTGCCGGGCGTTCCCGACAAGGTCGGGACGCACGAGCCGCGAAAGCCCGGCGCCACAATTGCCCCAAAAGGCGTCCCAGAAACAACGATGCCCGAGTGGTGTTTGGACTCGGGCGACGCAGTCACCTTCGCAACGAAGGCCGCTGCCAATCTCCTTTCCAAACACGGGAGGCCGAGGCGTTTCCACCCGGACCCTCATCCCGCGACGCGGCGGGATTCGCCACCTGTTCCATAAGTTGTCTCTCTCGTAGGAACGGTGGTCGGAGAACCCCATTGTAGCTCAATCGCGGCCGAAGGGCCGGCCAATCTCCCGCGGACCGCGGACCGAAGTGCGTGGCCAAAAATCGAAACAGCGTTTGCAGGGAGCGCGTTAGCCAGGCGGCAATGGCTCGGCGTAGTAGCCCTGACGAGTGCGTGCGGTCAGCCCAGGCTTTGCGATTTTGATTTCGAGATGATGATATTCGTCGCGATGCGCAGCCGGCGGCGGAACGAATGTGATCTCGTAATAGGGCACGCTATCGGCGAGGCATTGTTGCAGGACACCCGAGATATCGTTGGTCAAATTGAGAGAAAGCCCGCCGCTCTGGATGGCCAGCACCTGAAGCCCCAGATCCCCAATCAAGGTGTCGCTAGGTTTGGTGACACCTTTGAGGAAATCCTTGTAATACGATTCGCGGCTGAGATTCTCGCTGGTGCCGAGAGGATTGATGCTGTAGAGAGTGACGCGGGCGCGCTCAAGCTCCGTCGAGAAATTCACAATATCCGTGAAGATCTGTTGCTGCTGCTTCGAATCGAGCATGGTATTCGGACCGGACAGGAGAGGCCAGCCGGGAGAAATCCAGAGCATGATCTTGCGCCGAGGTCGCGGAGCCTCGCCCGCGACAAGTTGACGAAGCGCGTCAAGAGAACGCTGCACACGTTCGGACGCGCCGTAGAATCCGGCGGAGCGGGTGATCGACCGGAGGCCCACTTCGTCCTTATCGAGCGCAGCGGCGAGACTGTTGCCGTCAATCGAGAAATTCGCGGCAATCTGGACGCCTGTATCCGTGACCACCGCGAGCGCGACAGGGTAAGCGAGGTGCCCCGCGTCAGCACGCAGGAATTTGTCGATCTGTATATGTTCGTAAGCGACGCGATCGTAATCGGCATTAACCGCATCGATTACCAGCATGACCTCGACGGGAGCCTCGCGGCCGGTGACCGCCGCGAATGATGTGATGGCTTGCGGCGACTTGTTATCCAGGATCGTGAAGTCCTGCTGCTGAAGATCGGGAACGGGCGGCCCGTTCTTTGGACTAACCATGACGTCAAGGGTGATCTTACGGCTGGCAGGCGCCGCTGGCGGAGTGCTCTGCTGGGCTGAAACTGCAGCGGCGCAAACTAGAATCACAAAAAGAAAATAGCCGAAGCGTGCGTTGGTGGCCATGAATTGAATTCCTCAGAGCGAAGACGAGTCGGTCTTCACGGCAGCAGTTGAACCGCTCGAGGTGCTAACCATCTGACGCGATTCAACGATGAAGAGTTTCCATCGAGACCCCATGAACGCGTCACCTGAAAGCTATCGCAGACAGCGCAACCGTGAATCGCGCGACGCGCCAGCGCGGCTACGTTGCCGGTCATGTATGGTAGAGTTTCGAGCCGATGCGGATATTCGTCGTGGGGGTGGGAGGAACCGGATCGCTGCTCGCGCAATTGCTGGCGCGGCAGGGCCACACGGTTTGGTGCGGCGATCGCGATGTGGAGCGCGCGCGGCGATTTCTCGGCAAGAAGAGCCTGCTCGAAGTCGTCGAATTGAATGCGCGAAATATCTGGTCGGTGATTCGTGCCGGGCGCGGCTGCCATCTGCTCATCAATGCCTCACCCGCCGTCTTCAACGAAATCCTGCTTCGCGCCGCGCTTCATCTTCGCGCGCACTATCTCGATCTGAATTCGCGGCTGACGCGAAATCCATTCAAAGCCGAGCAACTTCGCTATCACAAGCGCTTCATCGCGAAAAATCGTATCGCCGTCATCAATGGCGGCGCAGCTCCCGGCCTCACCAATCTCCTCGTAAAGCGGGGTACTGAAATCCTGGACATCACCGAAGGCGCCGCCGTGCGGCTTTTCGAGAGCACGAACAGCCAGGACCCCGTCTCGACGTGGTCGCCCGAGGTCGCGTTCGACGAAGCCGTATCGAAGCCCATTTATTATCGAGGCAAGAAATTTCACAAGGGCAGGCGATTCGGCGATCCCGAGAAATTCCGGTTTCCGCCGCCCATCGGAGAGACGAACGTGTATCTCGCCGCGCAGGATGAAGTGGCGACGCTGCCCTATTACGTCGCGCTGCATGAATTGGACGCGAAAATTGGCGGCAACGACATCGAGCGTCTGCGCCGATGGTATCGCCAGGGCAAACTCAGCAAATCCCGCGGTATCGTGTCTAAACGCTTCCCGAAAACATCAACACCGCGGGCGCTGGCACGCCTCCTCCGCACCAAGATTCTCGAAAATGCGCGATTCGCCGCGGCCGTGCTGGTTCGTGGATCGAAGAGCGGCCAGCCGCTGCTCGTTCGCTGGGACGCCGGCTTTCCCAGTCTTTTTCAAATTGCCCGCCGCGGAATCCACGCAACGCCGATTTCCTACGCCACCGCTCACATCGCCGCCCTCTTCGTGCGCCACATGCCTCGCGACATGGCGGGCGTTTATCCGCCCGAGGCGCTTCCCGGTGAAGTCCGCCGGGCGATTCTTGCGGACACGCGCTCGCGCGACATTCGGATTTCGCTCAAGATGATTCCGTTGAAAAATGTAGAAGAGGAAGAATTTTAGGTTTCTCCGGCAAACGCGCAGTCGCGATTGGCCTATTCCTCGGCGGCGCTGGGCGCTTTCGCCTGCGAAATGCCCAGCTCTACGAATTCTTCGGCGAGCTTTGCCTCTGGATGCACGCGAATCGAACCGAGGAGGAGCAACAGGCTGGTCAAAAGAATCACCGCGAATGAGAGTGACGGAAGAAACTCAAACTCTGAACCGCGAGCGCCGACGACTTCGAGCGCCAGCACCGCGGTAATCAAGCCGCGCGGAATCAGCAGAATCGCGGCCTCTCGGTCGCTCGGTCCAATGCCTCGCCACACCAAGCGGCTCAATTGCACAGCCAACACTCGCGCCAGAAAAAGCGCGCTCACAATCCCAACGGCATAGATCGCGTCTCGCCGCAATCCCTTGAACTCAATGATCGCGCCGAGCAGCACAAAAAAGAACGTACGCACGAGAAACGCAAGCTCGGCGTGGAAAGTGAGAAGTTCCTGTTGGTGATCCACCAGCTTCCCCGCGAACTCGAAAACAAAATCGTTCGCTCCGCGCTTCTTGCCTGGAAAATTCGCAAGCGTCGCGCCAAAGGCAATCACGGTGAAGAGATTGCTTCCTCCTATCAAGTCGGAGCCTGAATAAACGAGCAGCACGGCCGCGAAAGTGAGGGTCTGCCAAAAGCGCTGGTCGGACAACAGCGGCAACAGGCGTGACCATACCACCCCGGCGAGAAATGCAAATGTCAGCGAGATGAGAACCTTTACGAAAAAACCCGCCGCAACTCCGCCGACAACTCCGCCACGCGTCCCCGTCGAGACGCCCAGCTTCATCAGCAGGCTCGAAATGTTGTTCGCAGACGTCGACGGTGTCCCACGGGCGAGGTCGAGCAGCACTCCCACAGCGAGCACGCCCAAGGCGTCGCTGAGAGATGCCTCGACGATGAGCGTAATTTTCATGGGGCGAGGCAGGTCGATTTGCTGCAGCACCGGGAGCAATACCGAACTGCTGATGCATGCCATCACCGCGCCGATGAGCAAGGCTGAACTCCGGGGAATGCCCATGGCGCGCATCGAAAAAAGCGTGACGGCGCCAAGGCTTAGCCCGAAGCTCAGAAACGCTAGGACCACCCCGCCGGGAAAATGCCGCAGAGTGTCGCGAATATCGAGCTCGAGTCCCGCTTCGAAGAGAATGAGGATGAGAGCGAGCGTCCCGAAACCGTGAGTTAGGCCGGAAAATCGCGCCGCATCAATCCAATGGAGCACCGGACCAAGCAGAACACCCATCGACATCACAACGAGCACATCGGGAACGCGCGTTCGTCGCGCAAGCCGGTTTGCCACAAACGCAAGAACAAGCAAGCCGCCGAGCAGTGCAAAGAAATTCGTAAGATTCATCGCGTGCTCGCTCCGTCGTGAAGCACGGGCTCAAGTTGACCGAGGATAACGTAGGTTGGGCGCTTTCGTTCCTTCTTTGTCGGGCCGCGCGTGCTGCGCCCTATTCGCGTTTGTTCGCCTCGAAGCCGGTACCTGATGGCGAGACGCGGCGCAAGGAAGATAATTAACATAGCCAACTCCAACTCGAACCACCTCGACCATTTGCCTTTCAAGCTACAGATGCATATGCATTTACGCAGAGTCCGATTTTCGGAACCGTTGTGAATTACAAACCATCTAATTGTATGGGAGCGGAAAAGTAGCGCCACCCAACCGGTGGCAGAAGGAGAGATCGCCATGACTCAGAAAATGGGCTTTCTAGCGCGGCTCCTAATCGTCGGCGGATTGGCCGGCGTTCTCGGGGCCGTAACTCCGATGGTAGGCGCCGCAGCAACTTTGCCTACCAGCGCACATGCGGAGCAGCAGGCACCGGCACCGAATTCCGCCAATTACGAGCAGTGGCTGAATAATCAAGTCCGCCACGAACTCGTGATGCTGCCGTGGTATTCGGTATTCGATAGCCTCGGCTACCGGATCGACGGTACAACCGTGATTCTGGAGGGCCAGGTGGCGAGGGCTTCTCTGAAACCGGACGCGGAAAATGCGGTGAAGCACATCGAGGGTGTTGAAAAGGTTGTGAACAACATCGAAGTGCTGCCGCTATCGCCGATGGACAATCAAATCCGAATGGCGACATTCCGCGCGCTGTACGGCAACTCGTCGCTCAGCATGTACGCCCGGCAACCGGTGCCGTCCATTCACATCATCGTGAAGAACGGTAACGTCACGCTGACAGGCGTGGTGAGCAACGAGATGGACAAAAATCTCGCGACTATCCGCGCCAATGGTGTTCCGAATGTCTTCTCGGTAACCAACAACTTGCAGGTTGAAAAGAGTTAACGAACGGGCGAACCCCCACGGAAACCGCCGCGCAGCCTACTGCGCGGCGGTTTCGCCCGCTTTAAAGGTCGTCCACGGTCCCGCATTCATATCCCGCAATTCAGGCGTTTGCCACGAATATTCCGGATGAGCTTTTAGAAATTCCTTCGCGTTGAAATTGCTGCCGCACGGATGCCCGGCACGCGCCACGAAACTCATCTGAGACGCCATGTGGCCATCCACAGCCTTTCCTTCCACAGCTCCATGGTCGTCGTATGGCGGATTGCCCCACGCTTTGACTCCCGCTGGATCGAGATCCTCGTGCCCGCAAAGAGTCCGGCCGTCGGGTGTGTCTTTATTCAGGTAGGCGTCATGGTGGTCCGAGAGGATTCGCTCCGCGAGTTCGACGTCAATTTTCCCTTTCGATTCCTTCATCATCTCGTCCAGGCGGACGTGCCGCGCGTTGGGAGAAGCGCTGAGATCGTCATTATTCCAATTCGTGTCCAATTTCAGGACCTCCGGATCGCTCACGAAGTTCGAGCCGACGAAAACGCCGTCTTTCGATTTCCACACGCGGCTCGCTTTCAGGCCGTTCTCGAATTGCGCGATTTCGCCGGTCTTGTTGTCGCCGAGCAGCCAATCGTTGGCGTATCCGCCGTTGTTACCGTCGAGCATGATCTTCACGTACTCGTCGATCGAAGTTGCGTATTGCAGCGCTTTTCGCGCGCGAACGAATTCGGGCTTGCCGTTCGGGTCCCAGCCGCTGAATCCTGACATCGTGGTCTCGGTGACCATGAGTCCCTCGGAATTCACGCCGAAATCGTCGTCGCTGATGATGACGCCGGGAAAACCGTCCATGATGATCCGGAAACCATGTTCTGGCGCGATATCGAAGATCATCCGCCACCGTGCGCCCTGCATGTAGCTTGTCCAGTTGTTGTGCGCCATCACGATCTGATGATCTTTCGTCCAGCTTCCCGTCGCGACAAATGCGCTGCAATGGCCCTCGGGCTTGATCTTCGGGGCGTTCGCCACTTTTTCTTTTTCGTTGAACCACGGAACGTAATAATCGGGCAGCTCCATGAATGCGTTAAGCGCGACGATGTCGTCAATGTCCACCGCGACGCCGCGCGCCTGCGCGCCCTCGACGATGCCGTTCAGCTCCTGCTGGTATTCGGGATCGATGTGCGGCCACAACATGTCGTGCGCGGCTTTGCGGTAGAAATTCCAATCGCGCTGCGTTTCGTGCGTGTCTTCGAGCTTTACGGCCGCGAGCGCGTCTTCGATTTCCGGCGCGAGCAGGTAGCCATGCTGGAAGCCGATGTGATCCGGCGAACCGGAGAGATGCACGTACGTCCAGCCGCCGCGTTCGAAGCGATACGAGCCGGCGAGGCGCGTGTCGCCTCCGACGGGCCTGCCTGATGCCGCGACCGTGGTGGATATCATTTGGTTGCCGCGAAGCAGCATGTATGCCGCAATCAGGCAGAAGCTCAGAGTGATCGCAAGCACGAGCGGGAAATGATTCCGATGAGACAGCATCCGCAACCTCCGAAACGCTTAGTGGGAAATTTGCGGAATCATCTTAGCTCAATTTCCGATTTGAACTCCACAAATGCTACAAGCGATATTCGGAGTTCCAGTGTTTGAGCGCCTTTTTCGCGATCCAGAGCCCCGAGGCTCCGCGATGTTGCAGCCCGTTCTAAATATGCCGTATAAACTGGTGTCCACTCGGGAGAAACAAATGATCCAGAAGCCCGCTCCCACGCCATCGAATCACCGCGATGCCCTCATACAAACCTACGCGATCAACGATGCGATAAATCAACTTATCCTCTCGCGCCTCGATCCGCGTGCGTGGAGAGCAGAGCCACCCGGCAAAAAAGGCAACGGGCGCACGATTGCTGCGATGTTCGCGCACCTCCACAACAGCCGCCTCGTGTGGATCAGGAACTCCGCGCCCCACCTGAAATGTCCCGCGCCGCTCGACCCCGATCGATGCACGAACAAGCAGGCTTCCGCCGCTCATAGAAAAAGCGCAACGCAGTGTCTGCGTATGCTGGAAGATGCTCTGTCCGGCGATAGTTTGCGCCGGGTGACTAAGTTCTCGCGCGGAAGCTGGGCGCCCGAGTGGCCCGCAAGCGCCGCCATGTTCGCGTACATGTTTTCGCATGAAGCGCATCATCGCGGGCAGATCTTGATGCTGGCGCACCAGCTAGGCTATCGCCTGCCTCAAGAAGGAATCTGGCAATGGGATAAATTGTGGAAGCAAGCCGGCTTCACGTCTCGCCCGAGTTGAGGGCTTCACAAGTAAGGATGGCGAAAAGATGGCGAAGCAAGGAATGGCGAGAAGTCAAAAAAATCGTGCCAAATGGTAGTCTCGGCCTACGTACTTACAACCTCAAAAAACGTTGCAAAGAGTTTGATCTAACGTCCGGCTCAGCGGGAATTGCAGCGCCTTACTTCTCCTCTTCCGGAACGCCGAGAACTTGAATCTGGACGGCGCGCTCGCGCGGCCCATCGAGCTCCGCCAGAATCACAGATTGCCAGTAGCCGAGCGCCAATTCGCCATTGCGGACCGGCAAAGACAGCGTATGCCCCAACACCATGGCTCGCAAATGCGAGTCGGCATTCTTGCGGTTGCATTCGGAGATCTTCGGATCGTTGTGCCGCCAGTAATCGAAGCGTCCTACCAGCCGCTCAAGGAACGACTTAATGTCGTCGAGAAGCGCCTGCTGAAACTCGTTGATGAAGATCGCCGTGGTGGTGTGCAGCGATTGCACCATCACAAAGCCCGCCTTCATCCCATGCTTCTTGATGACGTCGTTGACATCGCGGGTGATGTTGATCAGTTCCAGCCGCTCCCTAGTCTTGTAGTAAACGGTTTCAAGGTACATTTGCAGCGTAGCGTGAGGTTGCGTTTCGGCCTTCGGCCGCGCTGCCTTAATTGAAGTCGTCTTCATTCGATTTGTCCTTGAAACCCAAGTCGAAGAGCTCTGCCTATTTTAGATGCAGCGGCCTTCCCAAACGAAACAAAAATTACGGGGTTAGGCAGTCAAGTGCCGTTCAAACCCGCTGCGATTTCGCCGTACGCTACGGTGCAAAAATCCGCCGGACGGCGCAATCCTTGTAAAGTTACTGTGCGGATTGTACGCTTATTGGCGCCTTCATTCGTCAATGAAAATTTCCGCCTACATCCCCTGTTACAACGTCGAGCACTACATCGAGCCCACGATTCGGGCTTTGCTCGATCAGACGCTTCCGCCGGAGGAAGTGCTCATCATTGACGACGGATCGCGGGACCGCACGGTTGAAATCGCATCGAAGTATCCGGTTCGAATCGTTCGCCATGAAACCAACAAGGGCCTGGCCGCCGGTAGGAATACGGCATTTGCGAATGCGCGCTGCGATTTTGTCGCCGCGATGGACGCGGATGCCGTCGTCGAGCGTGATTGGCTGGAGCGGCTTTCCGAGGCCTTTGCCGATCCGAGCGTGGCCGGTTCGGGCGGCAGGCTGCTTGAAAATTATCGCGATACGCCTGCCGACGAATGGCGCGCGACGCATCTTGGACAGGACCTCGGCGAGCAACGGATCGAAATCGTTTGGCCGACGCCGAAGCGGCTTGGCGGATTCGGCTCGCTCTATCGCAAGGAAGCCGTCGAAAAAGTAGGCGGCTACAACGAGCGCTACCGCACGAATTATGAGGACGTGGATTTGTGCGAGCGTCTTTTGCGCGGGGGTTACAAACTGATTTTCGATCCGCGCGCCAGAGCGCATCACATGCGCCGCGACACAGTCTCCTCCGTGATCCGCACGGCATGGCGCTGGGATTTCTACATGCACTACTTCGACGGCGGCTACAATAATATCCCGCTCAAAGTGCTGATGAATTTCCGGGCGTCGCGCGTGAAAATGATGCAGCACATCGGGAGTCACAAGCGATCGCTTTTGTGGATTGATTCGCTGCTGCCGTGGGCGCACAGCTATTGGGATGTGCGTTACGGATTTTCGAGCGACCGGTTGCCGCAGGTTGATGCGGATGAAAATGCACAGGCGATGTATTTGCCGCGGCCGTTTCGCGCGAGGAAGCGGCCTTAGTTCTACCACTCAGCAGCAGCGGTTTATCGTCGAATACTTGCGCCGGAGAGAATCGACGTAGAATTCGTCGCGGGTCATCGCAGATGTGTCCCGTTCTTGCGGCGAGACGCGGCGATGAGCGAGATAATTTTCGTATGCGGCGTCGCCTGAGATTTGGCGCAGCCACCACCAAAGTTTCTTCAGCGGATTTGTCATCGCGTTCGTTTTCGCATTCATTGGGCGCGCTCCATCAATCTCCCTCGGCCCACCGCGTTGCGACGTATGCCGACTCGTGCAGTGCCGGCTTTTTGCCGCCGAATAAAATTCCGGACCACACCGAGATCGCTTCCACGATCAAAATTAATATCATTGTCGCGAGGACACCCGTGACGATCGCGTCGAGACGATTATTCAAAATCAGACGCTGCGTTTGCGCGATTCGATCCGGCGGAATCGCGCCCGACGCGATTTGCGCCGCGAGCAATCGCGCCTGCGAGTGGAATCCGACTCGCGGGCTCGCGTCGAAAATCTTTTGGTAGCTCGCGGTCATCGTGACGGCCACCAGCATCGCCATTGGCAGCAGCGTCACCCAGATCCATCGCAAACGCTCCATCTTCAGCAGAATCGTTGTCCCGACGACGAGCGCCACGCACGCAAGAAGCTGATTTGCAATTCCGAAGAGCGGCCAGACCGAGTTGATTCCGCCGAGCGGGTCCTGCACTCCTTGCCACAGAAAAAATCCCCATGCGGCGCACATCAAGGCACTCGACAACAAAATTCCCGGCAGCCATCCGCGGCGGCCGAGCGGCTTCCAGATGTGTCCGCCGAGCTCTTGGACCATGAAGCGGCCGACGCGCGTGCCTGCATCGAGCACGGTGAGAATGAAAAGTGCCTCGAACATAATTGCGAAGTGGTACCAGATGCTGAGCAGGCGATCGCCGCCGATTGTGCCGCTAAAAATCTGCGCCATGCCGACGGCGAGCGACGGCGCGCCTCCCGTGCGGTCAAGCAATGTGCGCTCGCCGACGCGTTGTGCGAGATTCGCCATCGTCTGCGGGTCCACCGCAAATCCCCACGACCGAATCGTGGCGGATGCGGCTTCGGCCGATTTCCCCACGATGCCGGCGGGACTATTGATCGCGAAATAGACGCCCGGAGAAAGCGCGCACGCGGCGACCATCGCCATCACGCCGACGAAAGATTCCATCAACATCGCGCCGTAGCCGACCATGCGCGCACTCGATTCGCGCGTAATCATTTTTGGCGTGGTGCCCGACGCAATGAGCGCGTGAAATCCGCTCACTGCGCCGCACGCAATCGTGATGAAACAAAATGGGAAGACTTTTCCGGCGAAGACTGGTCCCGTGCCATCAATGAAACGCGTGAGGGGCGGTATTTGCAGCGTGGGCCGCACGATGATAATCCCCAGCGCCAGCGCGAGGATTGCGCCAATCTTGATGAACGCGCTCAAATAATCGCGCGGCGCGAGCAGAAGCCACACGGGCAGCGCGGACGCTGCAAATCCGTAGATGATGATGGCAATCGCGAGCGCCGAACCCGAGAACGTGAATGCCTGCGACCATGCCGGGGACGCGTTCACCCACTGGCCCGAAACGACCGCAAACATCACAAGCGTGACGCCGATGATCGAAGCTTCGAGCACGCGGCCTGGGCGAAGGAAGCGCAAATAAACGCCCATCAGAATGGCGATCGGAATCGTCATCGCGAGCGTGAACGTGCCCCACGGCGAATCTTTCAGCGCCTTGACGACGATCAGCGCCACAGCCGCGAGCAGGATCACCATGATGGCGAGCACGGCGAGAAGCGCGAGCAGGCCGCTTCGCTTTCCTACTTCTTCGCGCGCCATCTGTCCGAGCGATTTTCCGTCGCGCCGCATCGAGAAAAAAAGCGTGGTGAAATCCTGCACGCAGCCGCCGAGCACCGCGCCGAGAATCAGCCAGAGCGTTCCGGGCAAATATCCGAATTGCGCCGCGAGAGTCGGACCGACGAGTGGTCCGGGGCCTGCGATTGCCGCGAAATGGTGGCCGATCAAAACCCATTTATTTGTCGGGACGAAATCTTTTCCGTCTTCCAGGCGTTCGGCGGGCGTTGCGCGGGTGTCGTCGAGCGCGAGAACTTTCGCGGCGATGAAGGCGGAGTAGAAGCGGTAGGAAACGGCGTAAGTGGCAGCGGCGGCGATGACGAACCAAACCGCGTTCAACGGCTCGCGCCGCTCGAATGCAATGGCCGCGAGCGCACCGGCGCCCGCGAGCGAAACGCACACCCACATGATTGCTTTGAGAATTCTATTCACGGCAGTTCCGCAACATGCCACGCGAGACAGGCTTCGCGCGTCTATTGCGTGGCGTTTCTCGCGTTTTTATGGCTTCCACGAAGCCGTTCCCGTAAAGGAGTACAGAGGAGAAACGTCGCGGAAAGCTTTCGCGATCTCATCCGTGAAATTTGGGCGCAGCGCGGCGGCTTTCGAAAAGCGCCGGCGCACCACCCATGCTTGCAGCTTTTTCCACTCCTCGGGTTCGAGCGGCCATCCCGAATGCTTGAGCCAATTTTTTTTGTCGCTCGCATACCAGTAGCTGTCAAATTTACGGCCGAGGCGTTTCTTCTGCCGAGCGAGAAACGGGCGGTGGCTCTGGCCGCGCGGAACGCCGTATTGCGCGAGGGCGCTTGCTCGATCTTCGGAATAATTTCGGAAGCCGGATGTCGCACCGTCCTTCGTGACACCGAGATAAAACTGAGGGCCGCCGTGTTCAATCGCGTCGTGCGTCCGGAGAAAAAGATAGTAGTGAGGGCGGTAGGGCGTCTTGTCCCGCGCGAATCGAATGTCGCGATTGATGCGCGAGAAATTCTCATTCGTGCGGCCGGTGATCAATATGCCCGAGTCGAGCTTCAGGGCGTGCGGCGCGAGGCGTTCGAGCAATTGCCGGAACGGCTCAACCACGGACTCGCGATATCGCTCGCGATTCGCATCCATCCACGGCTTGTTGTTGTTCCGCTCGAGCTCACGGAAGAAACTAAATGTTTCCTCTGTCAGAATTCCCGGATTTGCAGCCACTGTCTGTCTCCCATTGTGCAATCTCACTGGAGAGCGGATTCTACCTGAAATGCGGCAAGGCGGCCGCTCATGCGTTTGGCCGAAAGCAAAATAACCGGCGCTGAGCCATCCAGATTGGCTCTTGTGCGAGTGTCGATCCGCCGCTACGCTTTGCGTATGAGCGAATTCACTCCCACCGCGCGCACGCAAGTCCGCAGGCTTGCGGATCGCGGCCACTACGATTCAGAAACTGTTTATCGAATTCTCGACGAGGGATTTCTCTGCCACGTCGGATTTGTCGCGGATGGCCAGCCGTTTGTGATTCCCACGGGCTACGCGCGCGTGGACGACGCCATTTACATTCACGGCTCGGCGGCGAGCCGAATGCTGCGAACGATTGCCGGGGGCGTGCAAGTCTGCGTGACAGTTACGCTCGTGGATGGATTCGTGCTGGCGCGGTCGGCGTTCCATCACTCGATGAATTATCGGTCGGTGGTAATTCTCGGGAAGGCACACGAAGTAAAGGAACTCGAAGAAAAGAGCCGCGCGCTCAAGGCGTTCACCGAGCATATCGTGCGCGATCGCTGGGACGCGCTGCGCCCCATCCGGGAAGTGGAACTGAAACAAACGACCGTGCTTCGGCTGCCGCTGGCTGAAGTGTCCGCGAAAATTCGCACCGGGCCGCCGAAGGACGACGCCGAGGATTACTCGCTTCCGATCTGGGCGGGCGTGCTTCCTTTGAAATTGGTGCCGGGCGAATTTGTCCCTGACCCAAAGCTGCCGCCGGATGTTGAAATCCCCGAACATTTGAAGAACTTGAAGAATTTATCGCGGTAGCGAGAGCCGCGGATCTTGGAGTTTAGTGGCAACCGCAGGTGCGGGGCGTGCAGCCGCAGTTTGCACTCGAAGACGCGGAGACGCCGGCTGATTTGCTTCCGTTCGCGGGCGCGGCGAATACCGAGAATTGCACGGCTTGCTTCCGGCTGCCGCATTTCGGGCAGGTGACCGCCGAACCGCTCGACATCACGATGCGCTCGTGGCGCGTCTCGCATTCCTCGCAGAGATATTCGTAGATTGGCATGGCTGCCCTCGCGTGCGCCTCAACATCTCTATTTTGCCCGAATGAATCGATCAAAAACAAACCGCCTCGGTTGTTGCCAACCGGGGCGGTTTGTTTGCGGGTGAACGTCGTTTAGTAAAATTAGTCGCCGGCTACGGTCTCGGCAATTTCGGGTTTGGCGGTGCCAGCACCGTTTCCATTGCCATTGCCATTTCCGTTGCCATTCGAGTGGCCGTTGCCGTTCGAGGCGGGCGCGATGGATTGCAACCCGACTTGAACGGCTGGAGTGGCAGCCTTGATCGCAGCCACGCTGCCGATTTGAACGACGGTCTCCGGCTGCTTCTTCAGCACGAGTTCTTCGTAAATCTTGCGAACCTTGGCTGCCTCTTCCGTGGCCTGGCGGCGACGAATCCGGTCTTCCTCGGCCGCTGTCTGCGGAATGTCATGCTCGAGATGACGGATGCGCGCGGCGTCTTCCTGGTCGATTCTCAGCGAATGCTCGTAGCTATTGAGATCGACCTTCTTGCCCTTGGCATAAATTTCGTGCTTGCCGTGGGTCTTGTACCACTGCGCGACCGTCGCGTTCTTGTACATGTTCTCGATGATTTTGCGCCAGCCGATGCCCGTGTTGTACGCGCAGAAGGAAATTTCACCTTGCTGCGTGGCGTAGGGGATGATGCACATTTCGGTGCGGCGGAAATCGTAGTTGAAGAGATCCTGGAACCACATTCCTGCGATGAAGAGGAAATTCCAAGGATCTTCCTTGCGGCGCCTCATGGCGTCTTCAAAGGTGCGCTCCGGACTCGTCTTGCCGTACTTCTTGTCCGCGTCCTTCGTGAGCGCCCAGGTCTTATCGAACTTCTTGAAGAGATCGTAGAGCGCCAAGCCCTTCGGCGCTTCGAACGGCTGGTAATTCTTGAGCAGCGCCATCGCCATCATGAAGTTCGAGAAATTCTTGCCGCGCGCGGCATCCGTGATGGAATTTACGTCCTTCACAAGCTGCGGCGTATTGAGGAAGCGCGGAACCGGCGCCCACTCTTTCGTTTCCTTGTTGATCATGACCGCGGTGCCGACGCCGCAATTCGGGTGGCATCCGCAACTGAGCGATCCCCACTGCGAATCCGGCCCATGAACGAGATCGGAATAGCCGGCGAAAGCGCTGACAAGCGAAATTGGGAACCAGTCGCGCGTCGGCTCGATCTTGCCCACCTGATTGCTGACGTCCTTCGCCAAATGCGAGAGCGTGTAACGCTGGCGCATGCGGCGTTCCGGCGTGATCTCTTCGTCGCGGCCAGTGAAAGAAACCGGCTGGAACGACACGAATGAAATCTTCTTGGGGTTTTCCATCGCGAACTTGACGATCGGTCCAACCTGATCGTTGTTCACGTTGTTGACGATCGTCGTGACTAGCACGATTTCGATTCCGGCTTCGTGCATGTTCTCGATGGCGCGGAGCTTCACGTCAAAGAGATTGCCGACTTGACGGTGGCTGTTCGCGTCGTTGCCGATACCGTCGAATTGCAGGTAGGCGTAGCGCATGCCCGCTTCGAAAGCCTTGCGGCAGAAGTCTTTGTTCTTCGCGAACTCGATGCCGTTCGTCGCGGCCTGCACGCTGTTGTAGCCCACCTTACGCGCGTAACGAACCGCGTCGAGGAAGTACGGGTGCATCGTCGGCTCGCCGCCCGAAAACTGCACGGACATTTGGCGGCGCGGCTTGATCTTCAGCGCGTTGTCGAGAATTTCCTGTATTTCTTCCCAGCTCAATTCGTGCACGTAGCCAACTTGGTTGGCATCCATGAAGCAGGGATCGCACATCATGTTGCAGCGGTTCGTGAGGTCAACGGTGAGGACGGAGCCTCGGCCATAGCGGACAGTGCTGCTCCCGTGGCGGTGCAATCCTTCGTCATTGTGCGCGGGAATGTCGCGCCCGGGGAAGTTTTGCTCGATCCACTCGAGGAATTTTGCGTCCACGGCCATTAGGTCTTCGCAGCGGCCATGTTGCGGGCATTCTTTCACCATCCAGACTTGCCCGTCGCGCTCGATGATCTGCGCTTTGATCTCACCGACCTTCTCGTTAACAAGATCGGTCCAATCTTTTTTGCCATTGAAAATGGCTTCGCGCGCCTCGGAAACGCAGCCCGGACAGAGCGAGTCTGTCGTTCGCGGCCAGCCGAGCGTCGGCTTGCTCTTTTCGTATGACTTGAGCAAAGGCTTCTCGGACCACTTCGGAGTGAATGAAGGGTTCGGCTTATATTTATTGAAGAACTGGATGGAGTTAAACGTGACGCCTGCCGCTTTGCAGACGACCCAATCAAAAGTTCTGGCGATTCGCTTCGATCCGGCCATAGTAATTAGACTCCCCTTACTGCTTCAGATGGACGTCCTGAGCTGACGTCTAAATTCCCGCTTGGGCCACTCGAAAGCTCAAATCTGAGTGCGCCACCCCAAACACACACTAGCCCCTAAAGGCTTACGTTAGCAGAGTTTGCCGCTTTGCAGGACTGTCGTCTAGCCTGAAGTGCCCAAAGGGGCCTATTGAGGGTTAAACGGCAAGAACGCGTCCTGGGTGGAGGCCAGCGCTCTGCTCTGATACCCGCCTGTACTCCCTATTCTTAGATGAAAGTGGGGCGTCGATGGTGGCAACGAGGTCAGTCCATTGTACTGGGCCTCGATTCCCCCAACGCGTCGGCTGCCCTCAGGTGCGCCGACTTCAACGGTCTACCACTGAACGAATATTCACGTTGCCGTGATCAAGCGTTCAAGCTGTCCGAAAGAATTCAACGTCAAATGCGAGAGTGGGAACCGAGAATCACGAGATTTCCACAAACAGGCGCTTGACTAGAGGCAAGTTAGATAATAGAAAACTCGGAGCAAATACTGTGTAAGGGGTGTTTCAAATGAATCGAAACGTTCTTTGTGTCTCACTGCTGGTCTGTCTGTTCGCGCTCTGTTCGCTTCCCGCTGATGCGCAGCAGACTCTTGGCGCGGTCGACGGAACTGTGACGGACAATAGCGGTGCCGTGGTGCAAGGCGCGACAGTGAAGGCACACAACGTTGGCACAAACCTTGAGCAATCCTCCACATCGAAAAACGACGGCTCGTTTTCGATCGTCGATCTTCCCATCGGGACGTATACCGTCGCGATTTCCAAGGATGGATTCAAAACTGAGGTTTATTCCCAAATACTTGTACAAGGAAATCGAACTGCGACCGTCAATGCGACGCTGCAACCGGGAGCGGTGACCACTCAAGTTACAGTTACCGCAACGCCTCTCTTGAACCAGACCGACACAACGAACGGCTACACACTGAGCTCCGATCTCATCGAATCGATTCCTCTTGGTACGGGCAGCTTCACGCAGTTGGCCGTGCTCGCGCCCGGCACAAGCGCCGATTTCCTCTCTGGCTCAGGCAGCGGTTCGGGTCTTGGGAACCAAAGTATCTGGGCGAATGGGCAGCGCGACACCAGCAATAGCTTTGAATTTAATGGCGTCAACGCGACGAACGTGTTCAATGGAAAATCATCAAGCTCGCTCTCGGCGAACCGGATCGTACTAAACACGGGCGAAAGTTTTAATACCGGAGGCGGCGGGGATATCGCCACGAACACTTCAGTATATGGAGCTATAGGAGAAGGACTTCCAACGCCACCACAGGAAACCATCGAAGAAATTAACGTCACGACTTCGATGTACGACGCTTCACAGGGGGCTAACGCGGGCGCTCATATTGAGCTGACTACGAAGTCGGGAACGAACGATTATCACGGCGGCCTGTACGAATATCACCAGACGGACGCCTGGGACGCGAATGAATTCTTCCGAAATGCCGCAGCTGAACCACGCCTCAACTTGAAGCGTAACGTTTTCGGCGGAACGCTCGGCGGGCCAGTCATCAAAGACAAGTTGTTCTTTTTTGGTTCCTACCAAGGACAGCGCGTCGCAGACGGCTTCGCTGGTTCGCAGCAGGTCGCGGTCCCTGTTACGCTAACGGATGATCGGTCGGCCGCGGGGCTTGCTACTGCCGCAAACACTGCCTTCGGAACATCGCTCACAGCAGCGAGTATTGACCCGACGGCGCTCGCCATCATGAATCTCAAACTCGCAAACGGTAATTATGTGGTTCCGAGCGCGCAGATCACTAACTCGACACAGGAAGAGGACCTCGGTTATGCCGCAGTTGTACAGGGTCCTTCCGCGAAGTTCAACGCGAACCAAGTGAATGCTAACGTGGACTATAACTTCAGCAAGAATGATCGAATTGCGGCCAAATATTACTACCAGCACGACCCGACCAATTCACCTTTCCCGGCCAGCCCGGAGGCTCCGTCACTATTGGGTTTTCCGACGACTCTCGAAGCGGGCAGCCAGGTCTTCTCCCTTGTAAATACGACCATTCTGACGCCGAGTCTTACCTGGGAACAGCGATTTGGCTTCATTCGGGAGATCGCGTATTCGGGAAATGCGCAAGAGTTCACGCCTTCCGACATCGGCATGACGTTGCCGTCCGGAATTGTCAACTTTCCGTCCATCAAGATCAACAAGTCGGACGGTCACAGCGGTGACGATCTCTACGTCGGCCCCGCATCCAACTTTGCGAATGCTGGAGTATTTCAGAATCAATTCGAAGGCGAGACGAGCTTGAATTGGGTGCACGGCCGCCACACCGTCAAAACGGGCGTAAACTTCATCCGAAACCAACTCAACGTCGTAAACAAAAACCTCGATGAGGGACTTGTTACATTCAAAAATTTCGCCGACTTCTTGCAAGGGGAAGTCTGCGGCCCATCAACCTTTTCCTGCTCGGGCGACAGCCCAAGCCAGATCCTGAACGGCTCAAGCAACCGCTACTACCGCACAAATCAAATGGGCGCTTACGCGCAAGACGATCTTCGTCTGCGCTCAAATCTTTCCGTGACCGTTGGGTTGCGTTGGGACTGGGACGGTCCGCTCGTTGAGAAATATGGTTACCTCACCAGCTTCTACCCTCAGGACTATTCCTACGATGTGGCATCCGATTCGTTTTCCGACATCGGCTTGGTCGTAGCCGGAGACAACAAGAACTTCGGCACAAAGGGAGTCAGCAACTCGACAATGACCGGGAGGCAGTGGGGATTCGCACCTCGAATCGGACTCGTTTGGAGCCCGTCGAAGCTGAAGAACTTCGTCGTTCGGACTGGTTTCGGAATGTATTACGACAGGGGTGAGTTCTTCACGGAGCTCTCGCCGGCCGCAGGCGGAGGGGTTAGCGGGCCGTTCGGCGTAACGGTCGAAGAACCGTTCGTCGTTCCCTACTATCCAACCAGTTCAGGCACGTTCTCGAATCCGTTTGGATCATCCGCGCTGCCCGCTCCCCCTCAAAATCTCAGCGGGGTGTCTCAATTGGTTCCGACCGCCGGGCAGGTGATAAACGACACCACTACGTTCTGCCAGAATACCGGGCAAGTCGATTGCGGCGGGCTTTACTTTGGAGGCTACGACCCGCGGAACAAGCTGCCGTACTCTGAGAATTGGACTTTAGATTTGCAGTGGCAGCCTTACAACAGCCTGGTGCTGGATGTCGCATACGTAGGAAATCACGGCGTACACGAAGTTCTGCCGATTCCGTTCAATGAGGCGAAGATTGCGACGCCGCAAAACCCCGCCCTGGCCGCGAATCCAGCGAATGCGCAGCCATACTCCTATGGCTATACGTTTGACTGCCAGTTTTACTTCCCGTGCACGACCTCCGATCTGCAATCGGCGCCCCTGCTTTTGCCGGCCGAAAACGTCAGCACGATAGTCGGCGGGTACGGCAGCGGCAACATAGCTCTACGCGTGCCTTATATCGGTTTCGATCCGAATTCGGACTTCAATGAGGCCGAAGGCATCTCGCACTATGACGCACTGCAGTTGCGCGTTAGCAAGCGAATGAGCCACGGCCTGCTCGTTAATGCTGCTTACACCTATTCGCATACTCTCGACGAAGGGAGCGGATTGGGCTTGTTCTATAACGGAAACGATCCGCTAGATCCGGCATCGGCTTATGCGACTTCCGATTTCGATCGCACACATGTATTCACGATTAGCTATCAGTACTTACTGCCCTCAGATAACAACCTGCACGGTTGGTCGGACAAGGTCGTGAACGGGTGGGGAATCGGGGGCCTCACAGTATTGCAAAGTGGCCAACCGTACAGCGTGTACGACTACTCGGGATCCGCTGCTGGTTATTATTGGAACGCGCAGGACTTCATCACCAATCCGATCGTTCCGATTGGCGGTTTGGGTTCGACGTCAACGCAGGCAGTGTTGCAAGGAACCACCGGAGTCAACGCCGGGAAGCCGGTTCTGAATGCGAATGCTTTCGGGCCTGTGCAGCCTGTTGACCCGAACAACAACGCCGTTGGCGTGCCGGCGTGCAATGCGGCGACCGGTGCATGCGACAGTTACGAAACGCTGTACAGCACGAATGGACGGAACTTGTTCCGCGGACCATTCCAAGAGCGCTTTGATTTTTCAGTATTCAAAAATTTCAAAATCAACGAACGATTCAATCTGCGGTTCGACGCTCAATTCTTCAACATCTTCAATCATGCCAGCTTCGACACGCCGAATAACGACGTGACCTTCAATCCGGACTATGACAATCCCCCAGCGTACGGGACGAACATACCGGGTGTGCCTTATTCCGATTCGTATTATTCGCCTTGCAACCCGACGACGGGCGCGTACGCGTGCCCCGGGCAGGGTAGCTTGGGATTCATCCAGCACACTTTGGGTAGCCCGCGGTTTATTCAGATGGCGCTGCACTTGACGTTCTAAGCGTTGCGCTGATTTCGAGAAATCCCGGCGGGGCCGCAATTGGCTCCGTGGGGATTTTTCATTTTAATGCCGGGATGCCGCACGAAAATCGGTGCGGCGCTGCACAAGTGCAAGATAGCGAGAGTGCGCGAGAACTACTCCGCGTTGAGGGGCGTGCGGAGAACTCCGATGGCGAAATGCGCGAGGTTGGAGGCTTCATCGTCGAGTTGAATCCACCGGACGACGCAATGCTTCTTCAAATAATCCGATACTTTCGATTCGCTGATTTCGAGGTGTTCCGCGAGGCGCGTCCGAAGCGAACCGCCTGACTGGGCGCGCGCGCCGCGTACTCCGCGCAGAAGCTGGCCAACGCCCACACGCAGCGTCTTGCACGCTTCGATGTAATACGACGTCACGAGATCCGAATCCGAAAGAAGGAAGACACCCGGGCCCGCCGGCGCTTCGTCCGCCTCATCAAGATTGTGGAGTTGGCTGCCAAGCATGCGGCGCAGCATCGATTCAAGGTGCGCGAGACGCGAGGCGATCGCAGGCTCGCCCCCGCGGCCATGCGCGATGCGCTCGGAAGGAAGTGTGGGCGCTTCCTCCGTCGGCCATGAACTTCGCGGAGGCGGCGCGCTGTAAGCCGCCGACCTCACGGATTCTTCTCCGCTTCGAGCGTGAAGAGTGCCGGAATGCGGCGCGGCCGGTGCTTCGCGCGGTGGAGCTGTCTCGCTCGAAACGAATCGTTGCGCCGGCACTGCCGGTGTCGCCGCGCCTCCGCGACGATGCCGCCCACGTCCGCCACGCCGCCCGCGGCGCCGGCGCTTGTGCGCTGGGTCGGCGGCGGTGCTCGCCGCGTTTGCGACTGGCGCAGATTCCTCGACTGCGTGGGTTTCCGATGGAACAGAGATTTCGGCTTCAATTTCTTCCAGCGCTTCTAGATCACCGGTGATCTCGGCTGATTCGGGAGTCGTGGAATCCTTTTCCCGCGGCGAAGTCGAGCTCGAGGCCGCGGCAGATACTGCCAGCGCGCCCTCCGGAATCGGCGCGCCCAATCTCTCGAGCGCCTCGACCGTTTTTTTCTTCCAGTCAGCGCGGCGGAATCTCTCTAGAGCGGTCATGTACCAGCGCACCGCTTCTTCTGTGTGCGCTGCTTTTTCCTCGACGACTCCGAGTTCAAACGCGACCATCGCGTCGCGCGTCTTCGCGTAAAGTTCGGCGAGTTTCGCCGGGGCTTCGGCGCTGCTCTTGGCGCGCCGGATGCGTCCTTGTATTTGCCGCCAGTTCGTCATGAGCGCCGATTGTATCGCCGAAGCCGCCGTGAAGCCAGCAAGTGTGCGGTTCTGTTGGCTGCGGCGGATGCAGGGGCGGATGCTGCGCGAGTTTGAGTGCATCGGCACTGAGCCGCATCGCACTGTTTCGTACATGTGGTGGTTTCGTGCATCATGATGGTCTCGTGAACGCCGAAGAACGCACGGAATGGGTCGTCGGGAAAGCGCGAATCATTGGCTTCGATCTTTGCGGTGTCGCGCCGGCGGAGAAATTTGAAGAGCTGCAGCAACTGCCAGAATGGCTCGCGCGCGATTACGCCGGCGAAATGAAATACCTGCGCGATCCGCGGCGCGGCGATCCCTCGTTGGCGCTCGATGGCGCGCGCAGCATCATTGTGTGCGCGCTCAACTACCGCACCGCGCAGCCATATTCAACTGAAGTTCCGGCATCCGCGGCCGGCGATCCGCCGCGCGGCTGGATTTCCCGCTACGCGTGGGGCGACGACTATCATGATGTGCTCGGCGCGAAGCTTGACGCGCTCGTGAGGGCGATGCACGAAGAGTTCTCGGAGTCCTTAGAGGCGCGCGCTTACGTGGATACCGGCCCGATTGTCGAGCGAATCGCCGCGCATCACGCGGGGCTTGGCTGGCTCGCGAAAAATACGATGCTGATCAACGAGCGGCTCGGCTCGTGGCTTTTCCTCGGCGTGATTCTTACGACTCTCGATCTCGCGCCAAGCGTCCGCGCGGGCGAATCGCTGCCTGCCGATCTTTGCGGCAATTGCCGACTGTGCATTGATGCCTGCCCGACAGGCGCCATCGTCGAGCCATACGTTCTCGACGCGCGCCGCTGCATTTCGTATCTCACGATCGAGCTGCGTGGCGCGATTCCCGAGGAATTTCGTTCCGCGATGGGCCGCATGGTTTTCGGCTGCGATATTTGCCAGGATGTTTGCCCGTGGAATCGAAATGCGCCCGTCGCGCACCTCGCGGAATTTATGCCGCGCGCGCTCCCGCTGCCGGGCGATGCGGCGAAGAGCATCGCTGACGATTCGTTCGTAGACGCCGATGATGCATCTCTCTTTGCTCCCTCCTTGGAATTTTTTGCAAACATAAACGCCAGCGAATTCAGCGAAATATTTCGCGGCAGCGCGGTGAAACGAACGAAGTGGCGCGGACTCGTGCGAAACGCATGCGTCGCTCTCGGAAACTCCAGGGTGGTGCGCGGAACCGAGCGGCACGCGAAAATTGCGGCTGCGCTCGAACGTCTCGTGGCCGCCGATGAACCCGTGATTGCCGAACATGCGCGCTGGGCTCTCGATCGGCTCAAGCGCGCGGATTGACACGCTCGCCAGTAATCGTTAACGTGACTCGCGGAAGTATCTTTTTGCGTTGAATTCATATTGGAACAATTGACCTCAAAGGATGGAGCACAAATGCGCGGATTCCTGATTCTGGCAGCGTCATATTTCGGACCGCATATCTCCTTTCCCACCGGCGGCACGGCCACCGAAGAGATTTTTCTCCGATGGTTTCATTTCATCGCCGGGTTCATGTGGATCGGGCTGCTCTACTTCTTCAATCTCGTCGGAACTCCCGCGATGAAGGAAATCGACGCGGCCAGCCGCGGCAAGGTTTTTCCCGTGATGATGTCGCGGGCGATGCGGTGGTTCCGGTGGTCTGCGCTGCTGACCGTGCTCTTCGGCGTTCGCTATTTCATGATTATTTTGAAGGCGGACGCAACGAATCTCGGTGATCCTGGAATGCAGTGGCGCTGGCTGGGTGAGTGGTTTCTCGTTTGGATCGTCGCGTACGTATTCATTTATCCGCTGCAGATGCCGTGGAAGGGAGTCGTCGAGCTTCGCTGGCTTCGGGCGGCGCTGATTGCCGTAGTAGTGATCGCCGCGTCGTGGATGGTTCTCGATCTGAATAGTGGGCCGCAATCTTCGAACAGCCATCTTTCGATTAGCATCGGCGGCGGGCTCGGGCTCGTGATGCTTTTGAATGTGTGGGGCGTAGTGTGGCGAGTACAGAAGCGCTTGATCGCGTGGACGCGCGCCAGCTCTGAAAACGGAACGCCAATGCCGCCGGAAGCCGAACGCCTGCGCGCCTGGTCCAATTTCGCTGCGCGAACCGCATTCTGGCTCTCGTTCCCGATGCTTTTCCTCATGGGCGCGGCGGACCACTATCCGTTCCTAAGCGGCATAACGGATTGATTGTCGATCGCGCACGTCTATTTGCTGTTACACTGAGTGGCGTAATCCCCTTCCGCTGTCAAATCTCGCTTTCTGGAAAATTGTATGCAACTCATCAGCCCCGATGTTGGCCTGTCTCCGCTCGAACTTTTTCGCGAGCAGGAGCTTGATGAAGCTCGTGCTATCCAGGGCGCCATGCTGCCCGCGGAAACACTTCACATCGGCAGAGTCTCGTTCGCCCATCGAATGCGATCGATGCACGAAGTCGGCGGCGATTTTCTGGATTACTTCGCGCTGAGCGACGATACGGTTGGCGTGTATCTCGGCGACGTCGCAGGAAAAGGACTTCCCGCTGCACTCTATGCCGCGCTGGTCGTCGGCACACTTCGCGGCGTCCACAAGACAGGACAGCTTCCTTCCGCCGTGCTTTCATTGCTCAATAAGCGACTCTGCGCTCGTGCCATTGCGTCGCGATACGCAGCCATGCTCTACGCCGTGTTCGATCCGCGCAGCCGGGAAATGCGCATATCGAGCGCGGGAATGCACGGGCCACTGCATCTCTCAGCCAAGGACTCGCGAAATCTGCGTCTCACGGGCCGTCCGCCTGGATTGTTCGCAGACACGCAATACGAAACCTCGACGCTCACGATCGAGCCGGGAGAATCGGTGATTTTCATGACCGACGGAATTGTCGAAGCGGGGATGAACGGCTCAGACAGGGTCGGCGTCGAACATATCGTTGACCTCTGCAGAGGGCGCGCCTCGAATTCGCCGGCGGAACTCCTGGATTGCATTTTCGGCTCGGTGGAGCAGTCGATGGGCGGCAACGAGCAGCACGACGATATGGCTGCGGCGGTATTCCACTTCGCGGAGTGACGCGACTGGCGCGCGGACTATGAGCGCCAGCGAAGTACTACGGGACCTTCCATCGGGTGAACCATCGGCGCGCCGGTGCGCTTCGATTCGAGGTGTGCTGCCTTCAATCCGAAATACCATTTGGCGGGACGGTCGGCATCATCAATCAGCATGAGCTTTGGAGCGTGCTTCAGACCGATCGATTGCCGCGTCATCGTCTCCGTATCTTGATGTATGAAGCGCGGCCCGAACAAGTTCAATCCCGCTCCGATCATTGCTCCCCACGGCGCTACGTTCCACGCGGCGCAAAAATCCAGACGGCAGCGATCGCTGCGAATCGGCGTGACGGTCGCGCGACTCGAGAACCACGCCTTCCCACATTGAATTTGTTCGAAGCGCATGTTTGGCAAAACGAAATCAATCGTCGTCGTTACAGGCGCGCCGTATAGCGCCTTCAGCAATTTATACGGCGCGCTATTCGACGACGGCGTGTGCGCACTCATGCGAAAGCCGTTCGGAATCGGCTCGAAAGCCTTTTGCTTGTCGTGAATGCTTCGACGGCTGCGCCACCACCACGACTGGTGCACGAACGGTCCGTGCGCCGGATCCATCAGCCCGATGATACCGTTGTCCACGCTCACCGGCATTTCCGCCGCGAAGCGCGCCATTCGGAAGCGCTTGCCGAATTTCGGCAGCTCCGGCGCTGGCGGGATCGCGCTGCTTCGCGGCGCGCGAAGATCGCCATCGGGAAAGTAAACCCAGATGTAGCCGTCGCGCTCCTCGCACGGAAACGCGTCTGCGAAAATACGGTCGCATTTCAACTTGGAATCCGCCGTCAGCGACGGAATCACGGCGCATTGGCCTGAGTGCACGTCGAATTGCCAGCCGTGATAGCTGCATTCGACGTTGCCGCCGTCGAGATGCCCGAACGAAAGCGGCATTCCGCGGTGCGGGCAGGCATCGCGCATCGCGAAGGGCTCCCCTTTCGCGTCAAGTCCGATGGCGATCGGAATTTCGAGCAGCAAAGTGGTCCGCATCGTCCCGCGCTTTACCCGATTGCTGCGCATCGCGGGATACCAGAAACCAAGCAGGAAATCCGCGTCGCGGTTCGTCGCCGCATTCGCGTTTTCTTTAATCTGTGCGGAATCGCTCATCTTCGCATCGTTATCGTAGTACACGTGATTCCTCGCGGCAATGCGGCGCCGCTCTACTGGCGGGATGGAGTCGCAATCGTATACAATTCAGGATTGCGAGGATAAACCCGATGCAGCTACGGTCAACACGTTCGTGCGCGATAAGGATGGCCATACTCATCTGTTTGGTGGCCGCGATCGACGCTGCAGCTAGCATTCTCATCGCGAAGCCCCAAGTGTGGTGCGCGCTCATTCCAGTTCTCATCCCAATTTTCACCCCTGCTGCCATTTTCACGCGTCGCATCGAGCCTGCAAG
>CAWDOI010000019.1:0-74113 GCA_963803835.1 uncultured Acidobacteriota bacterium
AGGAGTCGCGTTTGATCGCAATGGCAACCCTGACGGCTTTACTGTCAGCCGTGTTCGGAATTTTCTTCATGCACATTCTCTACAACTTTATTCTTTACTACCTGGCGGCAATTTCGGGCGCGCTGTGGGCGATCGCAAGACAAAGAACAGCGGGCGTTAAAGCCCAAGTCGTCCCGGCCGCTCCAATGGACGCCCTCCCAATCCCGGTCAGACGGATCCCCGAATGGCGCTTGCGCTGAAAATAGCGTTCTGGGTTTGCGTTGCCGCCGTCTTGTATAACTACGTCGGATATCCAATCCTGCTTTTGTTTCTCGGATTTCTGGCGCAGGCGAAATCCGATTTGGTATTCCTGCTGAAGCGGAAATCGCGGCGCGCGACATCGGCGCCTGAGGGCGCAGCCAGCCGGCCGCCCGTCGCGTTCCTAATCTCGGCATTTAATGAAGAATCTGTAATCGAGGACCGGGTAAAGAATGCCCTAGAAATTGATTACCCCGCAGAGCTTACTGAGATTCTGATTGGGCTTGATTCGCCCACGGATTCGACTCCTGCGATTTTGAGCCGCGTCCAGTCGCCCCGCGTTCAGGTGTTTCACTTCAACACGCGCCGCGGGAAGTTAGGAGTTATCACTGATCTGGCACAGCGGACCACCGCTGAAATTCTGATTTTCACGGACGCGAATACGATGTTCCGAGCCGATTGCGTTTCGAACCTTGTACGGCATTTCAGCGATCCGAGGGTTGGCGCCGTGAGCGGAGAAGAAGTGCGAGTAACCGCCGAAGGCACAGATCCTGCGGCCGAAGGGCTTTATTGGAAGTACGAATCTGCACTGAAGATTCTCGAGAGCCGGGTTCGCTGCCTGCATAGCGCGAATGGCGGAGTCTATGCAATTCGCCGGGAACTCTTCCGGCCTGAGCCGAACTTGATTGTAGAAGACTTCCAGATTCCGCTGGATCTCCGTATTCACGGCCACTGGATTGTTTACGACGCCGATGCTATCGGGGTCGAGGAAATTGCGCCGACTTTTGGCTCACAGTTTGAAAGGCGTGTGCGCCTCGGGGCGGGCAATTTTCAGACGCTATTCGGTCATCCCGGATACCTCAATCCGTTCAAAGGGCGCATCGCGTTCGCGTACTGGTCTCATCGCGTCCTGCGCTGGATCACACCCATTCTGATGATTGTGGCTCTGGCAGCGACGGCGGGTCTTGCGCGTAGCCCGTTTTACTTGGCTCTGTTCGTGGCGCAGTGCCTTTTCTACGTACTTGCGCTGATCGGCTTCCGGTTAAAGAAGAGCGGCCGCTCCGCCGGAGTGTGCCGAATTCCGCTCTATTTCTGTTCGATGAACGCGGCGATGCTTTTCGGGCTGTTCAGATATCTTGGCCGGCGTCAGAGCACTGCCTGGACGGCAACGCCAAGAAAGGCTGCCAGAGAGGTGCTTCCGTCGCGTAGCGTTGAACGGTAGAGCGGCGTTCTTAACTTCCTGAGCGAAGACGAGACGTAACTTGGGCAACAGAGTTTCGCGATTAAAATAAATCAGTGACGCCGATGCGACATCGATCCGAGTCACGCGACGCACGAAAGGTGCGCGGTGTTCTAATTCGTGGATACGACAGCGGTCAATGCCTGTCCGTTTTTGAGACGGTAAGGACTTATTCTGGCGCGTTACAGACACTAAATGACTTAGTCCCGTAACGGGCGCTCGCCGAGTCGTTGCAAGTTCTTTCTTGTCGGAGGAACATGATTTCCCAAGCGGTACCAATACTGGGGCTTCTAGGCCGATGTCACAGGCTTGTAAAATACTTAACTATCTGAAAACAAAGTCGTTATTCTGCAGGTCGCCCCAATTCCGAATTAGCCTGCCGTGGTACACAGATTGCCTCTAATACCGTGTCGAATACTACGCAAGATGAATCGGTTGAAATGTAACGGCGAAGACCGATAGAAGTGACGGGAGAAATCGGTGATCAACTCAAATCCAGCCGTAATGAGTATCCAGACCCCGGCGGCGACCACGCCGATCACAAGCTCCGCGAGCTACTTCCAGAATCTCACTCGAGTGCTCGCAGCCATGCCGCATTCCAAGGTTGAACAGATAGCAGACAAGCTGTATCACGCCTACGAGAACGGTCGAGGCGTATACGTCTTTGGCAATGGCGGAAGCGCCTCGCTGGCTTCGCATTTCGCCTGCGATTTGGGTAAGGGCACCAGCATGAATGGCAACACGCAGAAGCGTTTCCGCGTGATGTCTTTGACCGACAACATGCCCTTGCTGACGGCTTGGGCGAACGACACCTCTTACGATCTAGTTTTTGCCGAGCAAATTCGAAACTTCGCGCAGCGTGGCGACATCGCGCTCGCAATCAGCGGCAGCGGGAATTCACCCAACGTCCTGCTTGGTTTGCAGGCGGCTCGCGAAGCCGGTGCGTTCACGATCGGTTTGGGCGGTTTTCAGGGCGGCAAGATGAAGCCGCTTTGCGATCTCAGTCTTGTGATTCCATCGGATAACATGCAGATCGTCGAAGATCTGCATGTCAGTGTTTCTCACGCACTCTTCACATTGGTCCGCAATCGTATCCAGACGCGAACCGCAACCGTTCGGTCTGCCGCCGCCAGTGCAGGATAAGGTTTGAAGGATCCGGCGGCTCCGCCGGTGAGACGCCTTCTAACCTAATGGGTCAGGGTCCGGCAACATCAGCAGAGTGATCTGCTGAGGAGTTAGAAGGCAAGTTCATGGTAATCTCTGAACAACAATCGGAGATCTTTATAAGCTCCCAAACGGAGTCCCGCGTCCCGCCCAAGCGAAGGGCGCGCGCAAGTCAACGTACGATCTCGCGTAACCTCAAACGCTGCATGGACATACTCGGTTCTGCGGCTCTCATCGTCATCTTTTCGCCCATTCTCCTCCTCGTCGGGCTCCTTGTGGCTGTTGACGACGGCTGGCCGATACTTCATCGTCGGCGGTGTGTTAGTGCCGATGGAGAGTTCGACGCGCTCAAGTTCCGAACCATGCGGCGCGACGCGGATGCGATCCTCAACGCCGACCCGGTCCTTCGAGCCGAGTTCGAGCTTAATTTCAAGCTCAAGAACGACCCTCGGATCACTCGATCAGGCGCGATTCTCCGGAAGTTCAGCCTGGATGAGCTTCCCCAACTTTTCAACGTTCTGGTGGGCCAGATGAGCCTCGTCGGCCCCAGGATGTTTACGGCCAAGGAATTGGATAAGTACGGGCCCTACAAAGATTTAGTGCGCTCGGTGCGACCTGGCCTAACGGGCTATTGGCAAGTTAACGGCCGACAGACTGTATCGTACGATGAGCGCGTGAAAATGGACGTATATTACATTGAGAACTGGAGCCTCTTCGCTGACGTGAAGATATTGCTTCTGACCCCACTTAAGGTGTTCCGCCGGGAAGGCGCGTACTGATGGAACGAATTCTGGTAACTGGCGGAGCAGGCTACGTCGGTTCAGCCTGCGCTGCGCAACTGCTTTCGCGCGGCTTCTCCGTTGATATCGTCGATGACCTTTCAACGGGGCATGCGGACGCCGTTCCGGATGGCGCCGAGTTCCACCGCTTCGACATCGGCGATCGCGCCGCGCTGTCAAAACTTCTGCAAGCCAAAAAATTTGAAGCGGTATTTCATTTCGCGGCGAAAGCTCTGATTCCCGAGTCAGTGACGAATCCGGGCGCGTTCTTCGATGTCAATGTCGCTCGCGCCATCGCGATGATCGAAACGCTCCAGAAACACGCCGTGCGGAAATTCGTGTTTTCGTCCACGGCGGCGGTATACGGCAACCCGCTCACGGTTCCAATATTCGAAGATGCACCCAAAAATCCCGTGAATTCTTACGGGCACAGCAAGTTGATGTTCGAAGAGGTCCTCAAGTGGTACGCCACTGCGTACGATTGGAGCGTCGTCGCTTTCCGTTACTTCAACGCGTGCGGCGGCTCGCAATGTTGGGGTGAGCGCCACGAACCGGAGACGCACATTATTCCGCTTCTCTTGCAGGTCGCCTCTGGGCGCCGCGAGAAATTTGAAATTTTCGGCACGGATTATCCGACGCCGGATGGAACCTGCCTCCGTGACTACGTCCACGTGATCGACATCGCCCAGGCGCATATTCTCGCGCTGAAGAAAATGAGAACGCCCGAATTCAACGCCTACAACATTGGAACGGGCACGAGTCATTCCGTTCAGGAAGTCTGGCAACTCGCACAGGAAGTTACGGAGAAGGAAATCTTGGCCCGAAAATCCGGCCGCAGATTAGGTGATCCGGCTATCCTATGTGCTAGTCCTGCCAAGCTCAAACAGGAACTCGGATGGAAGCCCGCCCACTCTGACCTGAAAGAGATTATTCGCGGCGCGTGGGAGTGGGAGACGTCGCAAGAAAATCAAGCATCACGAGTCGTAAAGGCCTAAGTGGCATGAAAAGCCGTCTGCGCTACGCAATTTTGGCTGCCGATCTGGTATGGATCACGACGGCCTGCGTATTCGCCCATCTTCTTCGGTTCCGATTAGTGACGCCGGACGCGAGTCGTCCGACGTCGCTCTCTTTCTATATCTTTTCAGTTTTTGCCGCGCTGATCGTCTGGACAATCCTCTGCTCGAACAAAGAGCTCGATGGGTTTAGCCGCGGTTGGTATTTCCCGCGCGTGTTCGCGCAGGTGTTTGCCGGTGCGTTCGTCCTCATGGGCTCGCTGCTCGCCCTTGGTTTCATGACGAAAACAAGCTATTCGCGCCTTGCTCTTCTCTTCCTCGGCGGACTGCTGCCAATTGGATTCTTAGTGATCCGCTGTTTCACTTGGTGGCTGGTGAAGTCGTGGTCGCGCCTGGGGTTGGGAGCGAAGCGGCGAGTCGTCATTGTAGGCAGCGGGCGTATCGCTCAAGAACTGTCGAACAGGATTGCGAGCCATCCCGAATTAATGATTGAACTGGTCGGGAAGCTCTATCCGTCCGACGTGACACTGTCGCCCCGGCCCGGCAAGACGAAAGCCGGTATCATCGGCGTGCGTACTTTGAACGTCCTCGACCTCCTGAAGCAGAAAAACGTTCATGAATTAATCCTGACGGAACAACTTCCGCTGGGCACGGAGATGGAGAAGCTGATTACGAATTGCCATCGCGCCGGGATGCAAGTCCACTTGGTTCCACAATGGTATGAACTTTATTCCTCGAAAGCGCAGCTGAGTGAAATTGATGAAGTGCCGCTGATTTCCGTTGAGCCGCGCAGCATTCCATTCGGTTCTCTCGAACTGAAGTGGCTGATCGACCTTGTCGGCGGAGTACTGATGCTGGTTCTGGCGTCGCCGGCGATCGCGATTATCGCTCTCGCGCTGCACAACAAAAAGAACGGAGCCTTCAAGAGAGAAATTCGCTGCGGAGAGAACGGCAAGCCGTTCCCGATGTTCCGGTTCAATATTGACCGTTGGGCGACGAATCTCGTCGGATTCGAAAAATTTCTCGCGTCGATGAGCCTCACCGAGTTGCCGCAGCTCTGGAATGTCATTCGCGGAGAAATGAGCCTCGTGGGTCCCAGGCCGGAATCTCCGGAGCGAGTGAAGCACTACTCTGCATGGCAGCGGCAGCGTCTGCAGGTCAAGCCTGGATTGACCGGGCTCGCTCAAGTGCATGGTCTCCGGGAGTACCACTCGTCGGAAGACAAGGCGCAATACGACTTGCAGTACATTTACCGATGGTCGTTGTTTCTCGACCTTTCGATCTTCCTGCAAACAATTTGGACACTGGCATTTCGGCCGTTTGTAGCGCCGCGTCCGGCGCCTAGTCCCGCCAATCCGACCGACAAGCAGCGCTGGGCCATTCGGGAGGGTCTGCATGTTAATCGTACGCAGCCCGGTTCGGATTAGCTTCGGCGGCGGCGGGACCGACCTTCCCGCCTACTACGAGGAATTCGGCGGAGCCGTTCTCAGCTCTGCAATCAACAAGTACTTCTACACGATTCTGAAAAAGCGCTCGGACGGCAAAATCCAGGTAATTTCCTCGGACTTGCGCGTCACTGAGACCTGGCAGGATATTGCCCGGATGCAGCTCAAGCATAGCGAGCTGGAAATTCCGCTGGCCGCGATCAAAGATCTGGGTTGCGACATCTCGGTCGATTTGTTTCTGGCGTCGGAGATCGTGGCCGGAACGGGCCTGGGCTCATCGGCGAGCGTTTGCGTCGGAGTCTTGAAGACGCTCGCAACCTATCTTGATTTACCGTTTTCGAAGTACGAACTCGCGGAGAAAGCGCATCACATTGCGCGAAAGACGCTGGGCAAGCCGGTGGGCAAACAGGACGAATACGCGTCGGCGTACGGCGGATTGAATTTCATCAATTTCAATCAAGACGGTTCGTCGCTCGTCGAGCCGGTCTCGCTGCGCAGCGACCTTCTTCGTGAATTTCAGGGCAATCTGATGCTCTTTTTCACGGGCGTCTCTCACAATTCCTGGAAGCTCCTCGAGGAACAGGATCAATCCACGCGGAAGGGCTCAGGCGTGGCGCTCGATTCTCTGCACGAAATACGCGCGCTTGCCGATCGCATGCGGGATGTTCTGTTGAAGGGCGATTTCCTTTCGTTCGGCGCGATGCTTCACGAAGGTTGGCAGGCCAAGAAGAAAATTTCGTCCCAGATCTCGAATTCGCTTATCGATAATGCCTACGACGCCGCCATTCACAGCGGAGCCCTTGGTGGGAAAATTACCGGCGCCGGCGGCGGAGGATTCCTGCTCATCTTCTGCGAAGAAGACCATCAGAACAATGTTCGCCAGGCGCTGGCCGAGTTGGGGATTCGCGAGATGGGATTCGAGCTGGATTTCGACGGCGCGCATGTGGTGGTGAACGATCCCTTCATCGACGGCGATGAAAAGTGCGGGATGTACTGGATTTTCAATCCATCCACCGACGAAGAATCTCTTAGCCAATTTGCATTAGACGGGTCATCCGATTAAGGCCGGTCCTCTCGCATGAAAGCATTCCTACTGGCCGCAGGTCTCGGAACTCGCTTGAAACCCCTCACCGATCGAGTCCCCAAGTGCCTTCTGCCCATTCGTGAAACTCCGTTGCTGGGAATCTGGCTCGAACTCTGCCGGCAGCACGGCATCACCGAAGTGTTGGTCAACGCTCATTCGCATGTCAGCATGGTGGAAGAATATGTGGCGAATTCGAAGGCGGGAATCTCAATCCGGATTAGCGAGGAACCCACACTTCTCGGAAGCGCGGGGACGTTGCGCGCGAATTACGAATGGGTGGCGTCGGAACCTGAGTTCTTTGTCCTCTATGGCGACGTGTTGACGAACGTGGATCTGACGGAATTGCTGGAATTTCATCGGGAGCGAGACGTTGCCGCCACGATAGGGCTTTATGAAGTCACCAATCCGTCGCAGTGCGGGATTGTCTCGGTGGATCAGGACGGAATGGTGCGCGATTTCGTCGAGAAACCGGCAAAGCCGGCGAGCAACCTGGCTTTCACCGGAGTGCTGGTCGCCTCGCCCGCCATTTTCGAATCGGTTCCCAAGATCGCGCCCGCCGACATCGGATTTGATGTTCTTCCGAAATTGATTGGCCGCATGGCCGCGTATAAGGTGTCGGATTACCTGGTGGACATCGGCACGGTGGAGAAATACGAACGCGCGCAAACAAATTGGCCGGGACTACGTCCCGTGGGAGCGCGCTGATGGCGGGACCGATGAAATGCGCCATCTTCGATATGGATGGCGTTCTTGTAGATAGCCATCCGATCCACATGGCGGCTTGGCGCAGATTTCTCGAGGCGCAAGGGAAGACCGTTGACGAGCGAGACATGGAATTTGTCCTCGAGGGCCGGAAGCGGGAAGAAATTCTCGAACATTTTCTTGGCCGCGTGACCCCGGAACAGGCGGAGGTGTTTGGTAAGCAGAAGGATGTCCTGTTCCGAGAGGAAGCCAAATCGATCGCGACGATTGCTGGTGTGCGGGAAATGCTCGAGCAACTTTCAGCCGCTTCCGTTCCGATGGCGGTGGCTTCCTGCGGCGGCCGCGGGCGCGTGCATCAGCTTCTCGAACAATTGAACTTGCGAAATTATTTCGAGGCCGTCGTTACCGGGGACGATGTGAGAGATGGCAAGCCCGATCCGTCCATCTTCCTCGCGGTCGCCAAGCGGTTGAATGTGCTTCCAGCCGATTCGATCTGCTTCGAGGATTCCGTTTCCGGCGTGACTGCCGCGAAATCCGCGGGGATGAAGTGCCTGGGGATCGCCGAGGATGGACGCCAGAACGCACTAGTTCAGGCCGGATGTGATGCGGTGGTTCCGAACTTTGTCTCTGTCTCCGTGGCGGATCTCCGCAAACTCTTCTGAAAATCGCATTTAGCTCGCGCCCGCGGGACGGTTCAGGTGCTTGTAATATCCGAGGTCTTGCCCCGTCAGAATCTTGGTCGCGAAAATGATTTGGCCGGTGTGCTGCGCGAAGTGCTCGACCGCTGTATAAATCACTTCTAGGACGGACCTTTGATAGTTCTGAACGGTGATTATTTCGGGAAGCCGGCTGGCCGGCACAGACGCGATCACTTCAGTTGCCTCGTGAATCGTCATTTCGAGGCGGCGTCGCAGATCGCTAGCGCTTACGCCGCCGAGCGCGGCGAACTCGGAATCTCGATCGCGGATGTCAGCCTTTCCGCCGACACCTGAAACGATCCACTGTTGCACGTTCCCGCAGAGATGCAGAACGAGATTGCCAATCGAGTTCTCATTCTCACCTCCCCTCGACCAAATTTGTTCGTCCGACAAACGGCCAAGACAATCAACGGTTCGCGATGTAAATGTTTGCAGCCGATCCTTGGAAAACGTTAAGAAGAGATTCGCAACCGTGTCTGGCATCGCAGATTCCTCATCACCGCTCGTTTTGTTTTTCTATTGCAGTATTCGCTGAATTCCAGTTCCAGTAGCGGATGAGCGGCTCATTTCCTTCGACTACAAGCGCACCCACATAGTTTGCGTCTGGAGTAATGGAATGCATACTCCACCGCGCGCTGTCTGCGCTCTCCAGGCGCTCCGGTTGTCCGGGCGTCAGCGAGACGCGGAAACTTCTGAGCGGAATCTGCAGGCCCTCGCCTCTCGCTTTGACGTACGCTTCCTTCCGCGCCCAGCAATGAAAGAATCCTTCAGCGAGCAACGACGGCGGCAGCGTTTTCAGCTCCGCAATTTCCTGAGGAGAGAAGTAACGCTCGGCGATTTCGACCCCGGCGAAACTGGGCCGGATTAACTCGACGTCGATCCCAACGCTTCTGTCTGCCGCGAAGGCCAGCAATGCCAATCCGTTCGAACACGAAACATTGAACTGGATCGGTTGGCTGAGTGTGCCACGCAGCGACGGCTTGCCTCGATCACCATAATCGAATACCAATTCGGCTGGCGCGCGGCTCGCATACTTGCCGAGCAATTCTCGAAGGATTCCCCGCGTCGCGACAAAGGCGTTTCGATCTCGCGGAAAATGAAAACGGCCCGCTCTACCCTTCTCGTCGGGCGACAGCGTCATTTCAAATTCGTGGAGCAATGCGGGTTCGAAATCGAGGTAAGCGCGCCAAACATGAATCACGTCTGGCTCCAGCACAAGCTGTCCAGGGTTCGCGGACCACAAGCTCGCATCGAACATAGGCTTATTATTATCACTATCGCGTTCGATTGCATGCCATGAACGCGCGTGCGGCACACACGAAATGAAGGCGGCGTCGAGACGCAAATTTATGCGAAAATTACCGCCGGGGCATTTGCTCGCGAAGGAGAGCTCGAATGGCGTTCGGAGAAGGCTATTCCAAGACGTGGACCTACTACGAAGGAGAATGGCACGAAGGCAATCACCCCATCATGGGAGTGCGTTCGCATGCCACTTGGCTTTGCTCGATGGTGTTCGATGGAGCGCGCTGGTTCGAAGGCGTTGCGCCCGATCTCGAGCTTCATTGCGCTCGCGTGAATGAATCCGCGACGAAACTTTATTTGAAGCCGGTGGTTCCGGTGGAAACCTGGGTCAGGCTCGCCCACGAAGGGATCGCGAAGTTTGACGGGAACACGGCGATCTACATTCGCCCCATGTACTGGGCGGAGAAAGAGGGCCCGTGGGTTCAGGCGCACGATCCTGAATCGACTCGCTGGTGCCTGGTGGTTTACGAAGCGCTGCTTCGAACCCCCAAGGGTTTTTCGGTCACGTTGTCTCCATTTCGCCGGCCAACGCTCGAGACCATGCCAGTTGATTGCAAGGCCGGATGCCTTTATCCCAACAATGCTCGCGCGCTTTTCGAGGCGCAGTCTCGAGGCTTCGACAACGGCGTCGTCTGCGACATGCTCGGCAACGTCGCCGAGTTGGCCACTTCAAATATTTTTATGGCCAAAGATGGCGTGGTGTTCACGCCCGTGGCGAACGGCACTTTTCTCGCGGGCATTACACGACAGCGAGTCATCGGCCTGTTGCGAGGAAGCGGCGTGACAGTGATCGAGAAGACTCTTACGTACAAGGATTTCTTGGCGGCAGACGAAATCTTTTCGACCGGAAACTATTCCAAAGTCGTCCCGATTATTCGGATCGAGGATCGTGCGCTGCAGGCCGGGCCTATCTACGCGAACGCTCGAAAACTCTATTGGGAATTCGCGCATTCCGCGTCAAAAGTCGGCGCCGGCAAGCTTTAATTTCCACGCCTTTGGCGACTGCGGACTTTCGGCCTCGGAGTCTGTCCACGGCAGGAAATCGGCACGCGTGGCCATCAAATGTTTCAGTGCTCTTTGCAGAGCGTAGGACGCTCCATGCGTACGTCTTCGGCCTTCGCCGCCGAATGAATTCGATCGAACTGGCCAATATATTTTCCGCGACGCCGCGCTCCGGCGAGAGCTACACTTCCGCCCACGGACTGGCGTGATGATGAAAACAATTTGGAGCGTCGCGATTTTGCTCTTTGTTTCTGCCGCGCTGTTGCCAAGTGGCTTGCCGCTTGACAGCGAGCGCAGCTCCGTTTCAGCCGCCGGTGTGGTTCCGCTGTGCGGGGCGCCGGATGATGGCCTGACTCACATGCCGACGGACTGGGGCACGCGCAGCAAGCCGGCGGGCGGCGAAGGAAACAGCTATCTCGATCCATTGGCGAAGGAAATCAGCGCCTCGGCAACTCCCTGCCGCGTTTGGGAAGTGACGAACTCGACGTCGGACTTGGTGGGAACCGCAGGCTCGCACTGCCCGACCACGAACGAATACAGCGCCGTTCAATCGCCATTCAACGCCGATAATAGCTTCGTGACGCTCTACCAAAGCGGTTGCGGAAATCATTGGTACATCAAGAACATCGCCAACGTGACGATGGCTCCGTCTCCGCCAAGCTCGACGGCATTCTCAATTGAGGTTGATCCGAATCACATGCCGTTCGACGAGAACAACTCGGATGGGATCATTTGGGATAAAACCAACCCGAAAGTTTTTTATTATGATTCCGGAAATGCACTGAAGTCGGCCACGATCACCGGCGTGAACAAACTCTCGACCAAAGTTGTCCACAAGTTTGGCGAATATTCGTGCATCACTACGATGAACTATCCGGAACTCGGAGTCGATGGTTCGACGATCGACCTCGTCGGCTCACAGCCGAAGACCCACGCGCTCGAGGTTTTCACATTTAATTTGAGCGCACTCGAAAAGGGCGATCACTACGTCACTAGGCTGTCGATGGGATGCCCGCTTGATGCGCAGCCCGCGAACGACGGAATCCATAAAATGCAATTGACCGCCGACAATCATCTGATGATCGACTATAACGGCGGCGCGATGGCAGGGCAGTATCTCACCCATGGCACATCGCAAACGGCAGTGTGGGTCGGAGGGAGAACGGCGCATCACACCAGCGGTTACCTGGAAGATGGAACAACGTCCATTTGGGTTTCGGTGGACGACCCGACGACAACCAACGAAGGCGGTTCAATGCCGCCGAGTTTCAATCCATGCTCGAATAATGTCGGGATGGTGTATCTGAAGGTCGCAGACATAATCGCGGGCCGCGCACCGTTCACGGACCATTGTTTCTTTGCGAATTTTTACGTGCAAGACGGCCACGTCAGTTGGGGCGGCGGTCCAAATCAGCCGTGGATTCTTTCTTCGCAGACGAACGGCGGCGGTACGCCAAGCCAATCCGAATTCTACTGGAACAGTGACAGCCAGTATGCCCCTCCAACGAATGCGTGCCCATTCGGAAACAACAGCTGCGGCACAGGTTCCTGGACGGCCTACATGGCCGAACTCATCATGATCCCCAATGATTGTATTGGCAGCGCCACCGGAGCCGGTTGCAGCCCGGGCGCATCGGGCCGGCATGCGTATCGAATCGCTCGAGCGTATTCTCGTTCGAAGACGAACAGCCACGGCGCGAGCCAGTTCTGGCAGTTGCCGAAAAGCGCGATTTCGAGGAACGGAAGCTGGGCCGTTTTTACGCAGACTCTCGGTTACAATGCGAACGGTTGTCCGCCGAGCATCGACTCGAGCCAGGGGATGGGCTGCCCGGACGCATATTTGATCGGGCCATTTTTTTCGACAGACGCATCAGGAAGCCAAATCGGGGCGAGTCCCGGGACGACCGCGTCTACTCTTGCGACGGCGTCAGATAACGTCCGGACGTCATTCGAAGCAATTCACATTCGAGATTTTCTTCGTTTGCGGTATTACGTTCTGCTCGCCTTGTCCATCGGCTTCGCTTTCTTGCTCGTGCGCATGCTTCGCCGGAGAAGGCGGTCGTGATTCAATCGCAGGAGCATCTCATCGAAGGCTCTGCAACGCGGCGCACCGAGATGAGCGCGGAAAAATATAGCCGCGTCACGATCGAATTTCGCGGTAGCGCGCAAGACTGGCGCACAGATATCGAGATCGGAGACAGATGAACGGAGCAGAAAGTCTAATTCGCACGCTCGTAGCCGGCGGTGTCGAAGTCTGCTTCGCGAATCCCGGCACGTCGGAGATGCATCTGGTCTCCGCGCTCGATCACGTGACGCAAGTGCGCTGCGTCCTCAGCCTCTTCGAAGGAGTGGTCACGGGCGCCGCGGACGGTTACGCACGAATGGCGGAGAAGCCGGCGTGCACACTGCTACATCTCGGACCGGGATTCGCCAATGGCCTCGCGAATCTGCACAACGCGAGCCGGGCGCAAGTCCCGATGGTGAACCTGATCGGCCAGCATCCGGCTTCTCATCTGCGTCACGACACGCCGCTCGCTTCCGATATCGAAGCGCTCGCACGTCCTTATTCCAAGTGGCTGCGGACGGCCGGGACGACAAATGAGGTCGGTCGGGACACCGCCGATGCGATCGTCGCAGCACGAACTCAACCGGGACGCATCGCTACTCTGATTGTTCCTACCGACATTGCCTGGAGCGAAGGCGGTGCCGTGGCCGCGGTACCGCCGGTGCCTCAAGCGCCGCTGCCAGCCACCGAAGCCGTGGAGCGCGCGGCTGCCATGCTGCG
The DNA here is from genome assembly GCA_963803835.1 of uncultured Acidobacteriota bacterium. Lineage (GTDB taxonomy): Bacteria > Acidobacteriota > Terriglobia > Acidiferrales > UBA7541 > Palsa-147. The sequence goes on from CAWDOI010000019.1 coordinate 13,452, forward strand.
CTCGGGATTGCGAACGGCAATTCTTCTCTCGGGCAACGCACTCTACGGCAAAGGGCTTGCGGTCGCCGGACGCATTGCCGCCGCGACGAACGCCAAATTGCTCGCTCCGTATCCGTTCGCACGTCTCGAGCGCGGCGCGGGCGCGCCCGTAGTTGACCGCATTCACTATCCACTCGAACAAGCTGTGGAGCAGCTCAAGGACTTCCGTCAGCTGATTCTGATAGGCGCTCCAGCCCCCGTTGCGTATTTTGCGTATCCCGATAAGAGCAGCGTCCTCACACAGCCGGAGTGTGGAATTTATGCGCTCGCGCGTCCGGGCGACGACTACGTCGGTGCGCTCGAAGCATTGGCAGCTGCGTTGTCGCCGCGCTGCGCTTCACCGGCGGGAGCATCGCCGGTCGCTGCGAAATCCGAACGGCCCCCTTCGCCGAGCGGCGAGATCACCTTGCCGGGCCTCGCGGCCGCCGTCGGAGCCATGCTCCCCGAGAACGCGATTGTCTCCGACGAATCCATGACTTCAGGACGCGGCCTGATGGCAGCCACCCGCGGCGCTCCTCCGCACGATTGGCTGGCATGCACGGGCGGCTCAATCGGAATTGCCATGCCTTTGGCCGTGGGAGCGGCGGTGGCGTGCGCGGATCGGCGCGTGCTCTGCCTGACTGCCGATGGCAGCGGGATGTACACCTTGCAAGCGCTGTGGACCATGGCGCGAGAAAATCTAAATGTTACTACGGTGGTCTTCGCGAACCGCGTTTACGGCGTGCTGAAGCGCGAGTTTTTGGGAATCGGCATCGGCGAACCGGGGCCAAGAGCGCTCAGTCTCTTTGAGATCGGGCGTCCCGATCTCGATTGGGTATCGCTCGCGAAGGGCATGGGCCTTCCTGCCACGCGGGCGACATCGATGGAAGAATTTCAGAAGGCGTTAGGAAATGGCTTCGAAGGCGGAGGTCCATCGCTGATTGAAGTGCGCGTATAGGTGCGCGAAATTCGAGGAGTCGTTACGTGGAAGGCGCGCCAGATTCCACCATCTTCGCAAGTGCGTCCTTCATGACTTTCCCGGTCGGAGTTACCGGCATTGTCGCGACGATTTGGATGAGAGTTGGCCTTTTGTATGTCGCAAGATGAATCGCCGCATGTTCCGCCAGTTCATCGGGCGTGAGAGTCATGCCCGGCAACGGTTCAACGAAGGCGACGACATCTTCGCCGCCTTCCGCTCCTTCAATGTTTCGTCCAATCACAGCGGACCGCGCAACGCCTTGATATGTGTTCAGCACGGCTTCTACTTCCGCAGGGTAAACATTAAATCCAAATCGAACGATCAGTTCTTTCGTGCGTCCCACGATGAATAGATTCACGCCCTCGAGTCGCGCCAGATCGCGCGTATTGAACCACCCGTATGCGTCGATTACGGCAGCTGTTTCGTCCGGAGCGCGGTAATAACCTTTCATCACGTGCGGGCCGCGCACCCGCAGTTCGCCGACCTCGCCGTCCTCGACCGGTTTTCCTTCAGCGCCGATCAACGCGATCTCAGATCCAGGAAACGCCCGGCCCACGGATACGTCCGGGCGCGGGTCTTCAACGATCGCCTGAGCGATCGTGGGAGAGCATTCGGTGACGCCATAACCGTTGTAGAGCACCATTCCGGCGAATAGCTTTTCGACCGACGCTTTGAGTGCGGCGTGAAGCGGCGCGCCGGAAGACGAAATGATCCGAAGTGACGGGAATTTTAGCGGAGCGAGTCCCTTTGTATTCGCATATTCGACTAACAGCGCGAACATCGCTGGCACGCCCAAGAGGATCGTTATCCCGTCTTTCTCGAGAGCCGAAAGAGCTGCTACGGGATCGAAGCGTGGCGACAAATAAAGCGTCGCGCCGCTGATCAATGTCCCCAAGAGAACTACCGAAAGACCGACGGCATGCGACATCGGAAGAACGCCGTACATATGATCCTTCGGAGTTAACGAGCGGATTTTTGCCGACACCGCGGCCAGGTACAGGAGGTTTCTGTGCGTTAGCATCACGCCTTTTGGAAGACCGGTTGTGCCGGATGTGTAAATCAACACGGCCACGCGGTTCAGAGGGTTTGCATCGATCGCTTCCGGCTGCACTTCCTGGTTGAGTGAACCGACGCCAATCGGGCCGAGATTTTTCACCGTCTCGACGATTGCGCCATGCCGCTTGGAGTGCTCCCGTGCAAAGTGAGAGACGCTCGTCGTATAGAGCACGAGACGCGCGCCGCAATGGTCCCGGATTAGATCGATCTCCCGCGCGGAAAGGCGCGCGCTCGCGAGAACGGGCCATGCGTCGAGGGCGGCTAGCGCCAGCAATATTGCAATGTACGCCCGGCAGTTCTCGCACACGATGAGGACACGATCGCCCGGACGTACTCCGCTTTCGACGAGCCACGTCTGCGTTTCTGCGATTGCTGACGCCAATTCTTGATAGGTCCACGTTCCGGAATTTTCTACAAGCGCCGGATGATTTGGCGAACGATTCGCCCAGGGCGCGACGATGTCGCTGATTCGGTCGGGAAGAGATGCCAAGATCTGGGGAACTTGATCTTCAATCATGGTTGCTTTAGATCTCTTGGAGAGTGCAGGAGAGTCAAAGCGCTCCCACGAACAATGCTAAGCGATTTGGCTATCGTTTGCCGCGTGCGTTTACGTCGTGAGTCACGGGCGCGCTCGATTCGGCGCGAACGACGGTCGCAAACGCCGGCGCGTCGACCTTTCCCGCCGCGACGATCTGCAGCCAGTTCTTGTACAAGCGCGAAGCCGACGCCTGCCATGTATTGCGTAAGGCATCGGAAATTATCGATTCGGGAAACGACTCGATGACTTCTTCTCGCCGTTGGGCCAGCGCAGTATTTTGAAAATCCGTCAGAAGCTTTTGCGCTTCCGTATCAAAGTATCCGTGAGGCATCGTCGGATACGTATCTCTTTCCTGACGGAGAAATCGCCGGATATCTCGCCGATATTCCTTCAGGAGGCTTCGCAGTCCGTATTCCGGATGTCCCTGGAAATGAACGAAAAGGCTTTTCCCAATCGTCTTGACGAACAAATCCACGCCGGCGTCAGCGGATTTCGTAAGGACCGTGTAGCCGCACGAAATGAGCGCATCTTCCCGCACTTCGTTCCAACGGGAATGCGGAATTCGCACTGAGTCCGCGAGATTGTTGGTCAACCGGTGTTCGCAAGGTTTCTTGTGCTCGAACACGCCGAATTTTTTGTCTGCCATCGGGTGGCGCGCGATGCCGTCGCTGTGCAACACGCTGGCGTGCGCTGCCAGGCACGACGCAACCGTCGATCTTGTGTTGTTCGCCGCCCAATCCAGAGTATCGGTCAGAGTTTGCCAATAGGGCTCAGCGCTCAAGTCGGGTTGACGCGGCTCCGTTCCCGTAATGATGACGCCATCCAACTGGCTCCTCCAAAGATCGTCGTAATTGAAATAGAAACTGTCTAAATGCTGCTGCGCGCGTTCGGTCCGTGGAAGTTCGGGTAGCGAATAGAGCTTTACGTTTACTGGGACATCGCCGGCGGCAGCATCGAGAAGATCGAAGAATTGCAATTCGGTATCTTCGAGGGCCGCGTCCGGCATGTTGTTGATCAGCGCGACGTTGATGCTCTGCGCGCGCGCACCGAAACGGTCAGGCGATTCCGCCGGGCGCGAAGCCGTCCTCTCCGCCCATCGCGTGGGAACACGGCCGCCATCGATAATTACCGGCACGACAGCCCTTCCGGTCGGGCGGAGTACTTGCGCGTGGGCGAATTCCGCATGCTCATGCGGATGCCTCCAACGCTTGCGCGAGATCTTCGAGGATATCGTCTATGTGTTCGATGCCGACGCTCAGCCGCAGCATCTCGGGCGTAACGCCGGCTTTCGCTTGTTCTTCGGGAGTGAGTTGCCGGTGCGTCGTTGAGGCAGGGTGACAGGAGAGAGACTTCGCGTCACCCATGTTCACCATGCGCTTGAACAGACGGAAAGCATTGAAACATTTCGTGCCCGCTTCGAAGCCGCCCTTTACGCCGAACGTGAGAAGCGACACACAGCGATCGCCCAAATACCGCTTCGCCATGGGATACAACGGATTGTCGGGGAAGCCCGCGTAATTTACCCATTCGACTCGCGGGTGATCGCGGAGAAACTCGGCGACCTTTCGCGCGTTTTCCACGTGGCGCTCCACGCGAAGCGCCATCGTCTCGACGCCCTGAAGAAAGAGGAAACCGTTGAACGGCGACATCGTCGCGCCAGTATTCCGCTGGCACACGGTCCGGCAGCGCGCGACATACGCAGCGGCGCCAAAGTGATCTACATAGACAACGCCGTGGTATGCGATCTCCGGGCGAACCATCATGTGGAAGCGCTCTGGATAGTCTCGCCAGGGGAATTTCCCGCTATCTACGATCATCCCGCCGATTGAGGTGCCGTGCCCTCCCATGAATTTCGTCATGGAATGCACGACCACATCGGCACCGTATTCGATCGGTCTGAGCAGTATCGGCGTAGCGACGGTGTTGTCCACGATTAGGGGAACGCCGTGCTTGTGCGCTACGCGCGCCAGCCCCTCAATGTCGGCAACATTTCCAGCGGGATTGCCGACGCTCTCGCAGAAGACCGCCCTGGTGTTCTCGTCAATCTGCTTTTCGATGTCTTCAGGAGTATCGGTCTTTCCGAAATGGCAAGCGACGCCATTCTTTTTGAATATATGTTCGAGGAGGGTGTAAGTAGCACCGTAGAGCTGGGGAGTGGAAACGATGTTCGTCCCCGCCTCAGTAATCACATCGAGCGCGTAGTGGATTGCGGCCATGCCCGAACTGACGCTCAGCGCCTCAAGCCCGCCCTCAAGCGCCGCCACGCGCTTCTCGAGGACCGTGTTAGTCGGATTGCCGATGCGGGTGTAGATGTTCCCTTGAACTTCGAGATTGAACAAGGCAGCGCCATGCTCTGCGCTGTCAAACTCGAAAGCGACCGTCTGGTAGATAGGGACCGCGACCGCCTTGGTTACGGGGTCGCCGTCGTAACCAACGTGTATTGCAATCGTCTCTCGCTTCATCAGGTTTATCTCGGAGAGTCAGCGCCTGCCTTTGAATACTTTGCGACCGCGGATACCGGGCTTGCGGGAACGCGGGCAGGGTCGCGAGCGACGGCCTTTGCCACGTCTTGGGAAACCCGTTGCGCGGCGAAAGTCGCGCCATACGCGAAACGCATGAGCGGGCCAAAGCTATTGGCAGCGGACACTCCGACGAAGTATAGACCTGGAACGGACGATTCAAAACTTGAGGAAAGCGCGGGCGAGCTGTCTACTGTTTTGATCCTGGAACGGATCTCGCCATTGAGGAACTTGAGGCGCTCAAGATTTACGCGGTATCCGGTCGCGGCAATTACGTGATCGGCAGTAATGTCGCGAATGCCGCCATCGCGTCCCTGGAGCGTCAGCCGGACTTTGCCGTCCTTCACCTCGGCGCCTCGAACCGAGTAGCCCAGCAAGAGGGGTACGTGACCATCAATCTTGGCCTTCGCGAACCATCCCCCCGCAGGTCCCAGGTGCTTTTTCACTAAGTTCACGCGAGTATTTTCCGGCAGATAGTGCACCACCAGAGGCCAGTTGCTGCAGAAGCGCGATTTTAAGCCCGGACCGAGGCCCGACTGCGGGTGTCGAATCTTCTCCCACAACGAACGAGGCTTGTCCTGCGACTGTCTCTCGTGGAATTTCAGCTTGGGCGCCCGCGCGACCAGCTGAACGTTTGCTCCGTTCTCGGCCAATAGCGCTGCCATATCAATCGCCGAAGAACCACCACCCAAAACCACAACACTGCGGCCTCGGAACGGCTCGAGGTCATGGTGAGCAAAGCTATGTGAGGCGAACTCCGCAGGCAATTTCGCCAAATCGGGAGGCGTAAACGCGAAATGGGTAATTCCAACCGCCAGGACGACCCTGCGGGCGGAGACAACTTCTCCGTCTTCGAGTTGAAGCTGAAATCCATCCCGCGAACTCGCCAGGCCGGTTACGAGCTTGTCCTCAAGCTCTGGCAGGAATCGGTCCTTAAAAGCCAGACCAAATGCGGAAAAGGTATCGAGTCGCACCGGCGTGCCGAGATCTGCGTATTCGATTCCGCGTTCAGCGCAAAAATGTTTCAGCGTGTAGCTCTCTTCCGGATCGGAAACCGTCGACGCAAAGCCGTCGGACTTAAGCATCATGCCCTTCGGCATGTGCCGCAGCCAACTGTCCATCGGATGTCCGAAAATTCGGAAGGATATGCCTTTTCTTTTTAGATGGGCGGCGACGGAGAGGCCGTACGGACCCGCGCCAACGATTGCTATGTCTGTCATGGTTGAACGACCGCTACTCCTTTGTAGATTGTTTATTGCTGTTTGGGCATCGATCGGATGAATCGCCGAGGTAATTCACGGAGCCACCATTCGGTCTCCGAATGAATCGAGCGTGAACGACCCCAGAATTCGATGGCAATTCTGATACCGCCAGAAAACTTTTATCACGCCTAAAATCAGCGGCCCGGTAATTCCGGAACGGGGTTGGGGAGAACTTCGTTGTCCATGAAGGACAAGCGTTTACCCCTTCCATGAAAAGTCCCGCGGAAATTAAGCGAGCTTCTGCGTCGAACCGGCGAGGCTTTGGTGCAAGTTCGAGGTAGAAAGAGTGCTTCAAAACCACCACCTCATTTTACCGCCGTTATCGACGAACGCCGACTAAGTTAGCTGGAAGTTCTCGCTCGGCACAGCGAACGCCCCGAATTAGCCGCGCCCAACTACATTTAAGATTATTTCAGAACAGGGCCGAAGGTGCGCCACTTTCAGGCGCACGACCATCATAATTCATTACCTGTACGTTCGGGCAGGTGTCCGCAGGAATTCCCTGTGAATCGGAGCCTCAGGCGGAAAGCTGAAAGCGCTGCTGGAGAGCGCACGCACTCAAAGCGATCAACAAAACATGGTCATTGGCGACGCGCAGGCCTTCCTCTCCCGCGTGAAGGCTGTCCAGTAGGTTCACGACTTTCTGCTGATCGAACAAAGGAATTGAGCGCAGAACTGGGCCACGCAGCACGTCCTGAACCAGTGTATTGAATTTCCCATTTGGGTCGAGGGTGGCGGGGGGGCTCTGAAATACATGCTTTGGGCGGCGATAAACGGTATCCGTGACGACGTCCCGCACGGCTTCCCTGAGCACAAATTTCTGGGTGTTTCCGCGGATCTTCTGCGTCACGGGCTGGGAGCGAAGGAGTTCGACCAGGCGATGGTCGAGGAACGGCACACGGCCCTCGATCGAATGCGCCATCTCCATGCGGTCTCCGAGGTTCGTAAGTAGGTAGTTCGGGAGCACCGTTTTTGACCAGAGATACAGGGATTGGTTCAGAGGATGGCGGCCGGTGAGCTGTCCAGCGACATCGACATCGTTCAAGAAACTGCGAGAAGTTTCCCGGTCTTTGAATTCCTGAACGAGCGCTTCGGCGAAGACGGCGCGGACCTTTGAGGATTGAGCGCCGGCAGTCTGAATCCATGAGGGCACAAAGCCCAAGACGCGCTTAATGCCATCCAGAGGCCCTCTTCCGTTGACCGGGAGCGAGGCAAAGGGAGTTGCGCTCAATTGGTTGGCGAGCATCATGTCGCGGCCAAAATGCAGATAGCCTCCCATGATTTCGTCCGAGCCCTCGCCGGTTAGGACCACCTTGTATCCGGCATCACGGACCGCGCGGCTCAGCAGGTACTTGGCAACGCCGTGGGCGTTGACGCAAAGAATCTCGGAATGGCATATCGCGTCGCAGAAATTGTCCGCGAGATCATCGAGCCGGACGGGAATCGGGAAAAATTCTGCCCCCGCTCTTGCGGCCATCTCCTTGGCGACTTCGCCTTCGTCGTACTCGGGACGGTCAAATCTTAAAGTGAACGCACGAATCGGCTGGCTGTGGTGGCGTGCGGCGAGTCCAACGATGGCGCACGAGTCGATTCCTCCGCTGAGGTAACAGCCAACTGGAACATCCGCGCGGAGGCGGATACGGACGGACTCTTCAAAAACGTGCCGGAATTCCTCGGCGTATTCGCCATCCGAACGCTCTGGAACGTGATCGGTCGTTTTCGGGTAATCGAAATCCCAATATTGGCTCAACTGGATGCGCTTATCCGTCGCAATCATGTAATGTCCAGGCGGGATTTGAAACACTCCGTCGAATAATGTCCTCGTCTGGTGTCCGCCAAAATTGGCGGCGTCGTATAAGGATTGAGCATTCCAGCGGGCAGGCACTCCAGCGGCAAAGAGCGCTTTCACTTCGGAAGCGAAATACAGCGCTCCCTCGTGAAGCGCGTAGAAGAGCGGCTTGATTCCGAACCGGTCACGTGCCGCGAACAGGGTCCGATTCACGCCATCCCAAATCACGATGGCAAATTCGCCGCGAAGCCGGTTCACGCAGTGGGCGCCGAGATCCTCGTAGAGGTGAAGGGCTATTTCGCTATCCGAGCGAGTCTTCAGTCTGTGCCCCGCCTGCTCAAGCTCCTTTTGAATGCATTCGTAATCGTAGAACTCTCCGTTCACGATAATTTGCCGGCTACCATCTTCGTTTGGAATCGGCTGATCGCCCGTGGTCAGATCGATGATGCTGAGACGGGCGTGCCCGAGACCTACATGACGATCCGGCGACACCCAATAGCGCTGGCCGTCAGGTCCTCGATGACGAAGGCTCTTAGTCGCATTTTCGAGTGCCTCCTGAGGGATCGGGGCATTCGGCGAGAAAATGGCAACAATTCCGCACATCTAGGGAACTCCTCCTGGGAAAAGCTGACGTTTCAGATTAGCACGCAACCTTCCGAAATCTGACCTAACTCGGGAGCAGTTGTGTACCCTAGTTACTCAGGATTATTGTAAGACCGCAGAGCAACTGGCAACATTCTTATTGTCAAAGGCGTGCACAAACAACGCGGGCAAACATCACTCTTTGTATCAATTTCTTGTCGTTTTTGTCGCCATCCGGCAGCGAATAACTGGCCTCGGCTAGACAGAAATTGATTTCCTACAATTGAGAAGCGGGTTTCTGTAATCGTACTAGGAATATGCAAACAGGCGGAATTCGTCAGCCAAGAAGTGATTTGTTTTGAATGATATAGCGGTGAATAAAGAGATGTCAGCTAAGCGCTACTTTGGCCGGTCGATTGCGCAACTATGGTTGCGCACTGGACGTAGTTGTCTCTCGAGCGGCTGGATAACGGAGGATCCGACAAGGTGAAACCGACGGTTCTGGTGGCGACGACGCTTCGATGGTTTTCCACCGCAAGGCTATCGATGGCCCTTACGGATGCTGGATGCACCGTCAAGGCCATCTGCGTTCCGGATCATCCTCTGCACAAGACGAGCGTTGTAACAGAGACATTCCCTTATCGCGGCTTGGCGCCGATCGAGTCGTTCGCGGAAGGCATCGAACGCGCGAAACCTGATTTCATCATTCCGGGCGACGATCTGGCTGTGCAGCATTTACATGCACTCTACAATCGCGAACGGAGCAAGGGCAGCGCTGGAGCAGAAATCTGCGCGCTGATCGAGAAATCACTCGGGGATGCCGAGAGCTTTCCGATTGTGTATTCCAGAAGCGACTTCATCCATCTCGCGGAAGAAGAGGGCATTCGCACTCCCAAGACAAAGATGATCGCGAATATCCGCGAACTCAGGGCGTGGGGCGCTGAAATGGGCTTTCCCGCGGTGATCAAAGCGAACGGCACGTGGGGCGGCGAAGGCGTAAGGGTTGTTCGGTCGCAACGCGAAGCCGAGCGCGCTTTTCGAAAACTAAGCAAGCCGCCAATCGTGGCGCGCGTGGCGAAAAGAGTGCTTTTGGACCGTGACGCAACTTTGGTTTGGCCATTTTTGACTCGCCGCCGCAACGTTGTGAATGCCCAAGCTTTCGTTGGCGGGCGCGAAGCCACCAGTTTGGTGGTGTGCTCGAAGGGCACGGTGCTGGCAGCGCTGCATTTTGAGGTGCTGTGCAAGCAGAGTTCGAATGCTCCGGCGAGTGTCGTGCGGCTGATCGATGACCCTGACATGACTTCCGCCGCGGAGAAGATGGTCCGCCGCATGAATCTTTCGGGATTCGTCGGATTCGATTTCATGTTGGAAGCGGAGACGGGAAACGCATACCTCATCGAAATTAATTCGCGGCCCACTCAAGTCGGCCATCTTCGGTTGGGACCTGGGCGCGACCTGCCGGCCGCGATGCACGCGGTGATGTCTGGCGGAATAGTTTCTGAAACAACGAAGGTCACCGAGAACGACACGATTGCTTTCTTTCCGCAAGAATGGCTGCGAAATCCGATCAGCCCGTTCTTGCAGTCGGGCTACCACGACGTTCCCTGGGAAGAACCCGCGTTGCTTCGCGTCTGCTTGCGAAAGCAGCGGAAGTGGGGCTCGCTGTTCTCGAAAAATGAACAGAGTCAGGCTTTCCTGGAGGCGCGGTTGCCGCGATCATGAGTACTCTGCCCAATGCCCCTGATTCCAGCTTGCTGAATCCGGCCGACGGGTCGGTCGAGACGATCGCGATGCATCCGGCGCGTCCGAACACCAACGTCCGCCCTCATCTCCATGCGGCAGAGCACGCCTTAACACCTTCAGAACTCGTTTCCGAACGAATCCCGGTCCGCCGCACCGCTCACGCCGTGGCCGACGAGAAAGCAAAACGCCCGCTTCGAGTGATGAAATTTGGCGGGACGTCGGTTGGTGATGCCAATTGCATCGCGGGAGTGGTTGAAATTATTCGAGCGGCATCGCTCGAGAGTGACGTGGTCGTCGTCATCTCGGCCATGGGCGGCGTGACGAACAAGCTAATCAACGCGGCCGTGCAATCGCAGGCGGGCAATCAGCCCGCGGCCGCTGGAATTTTTGGCGAGCTGCGAAAACAACACGATCTCGCGGCCCAGGCGCTGGTCCGTTCAAGCGTAGAGCTCGACCGATTGCGTCAGAAAACCGATTCTGTTTTGCAAGAGGGCGGCGACTTGTGCATGGAGACGAGCGCGTCGGGTGAATTGCCTCTGCGGACACGCGACATCATTTCCAGCCTCGGCGAACGGCTCTCCGCGCCTCTTCTTGCCGCCGCTTTGACCGAGCACGGAATTCCCAGTGAGTCGATCGAAGCCACGGAAGTGCTGGTGACCGATGATTGCTTCGGCGGCGCTGAACCTCTGATGGATTTCACGCGCGAGCGCTGTGACGTTCGCGTACGCCCGCTCCTGCGGAAGGGCGTCATTCCCGTAATAACTGGGTTCATCGGCGCCACGGTCGAAGGCGAGCTCACGACTTTAGGGCGCGGCGGTTCCGATTATTCCGCGACGATTCTAGGCGCGGCTTTCGCCGCCGACGAAGTGATTATTTGGACGGACGTGGATGGAGTGCTCACATCCGATCCGCGCATGGTGCCCGGAGCGTGCACGATTCCCGAGATTTCCTATCGCGAAGCGGCCGAGCTCGCCCACTACGGCGCGAAAGTTCTGCATCCGAAGACTCTTCGTCCTCTCATGCACACGTCCATACCACTTTGGATCCGCAACACGTTTTCACCTGAAAAAATTGGGACAAAGGTTACGCCGGAAGGTTCGCTTAACGACGGCGGCGTAAAGGCGCTGACCGCTTACCCGGAAGCTGCGTTGATTCGAGTCGGTGGCCCGGCGATGGGCGGCGTGTCAAATGTTTTGGCGCGCACATTCACGGCGATTGCCGCCGCGCAAGCTGACGTGCTGCTGATTCTTCATTCCTCGTCGCAAAATGACGTGCGGTTCGTGGTTCCGGCCGCACTTGCAGTAAAGACAGTTGAAACTCTCAGCCGGGAGTTCGGGGAGAATCTGGCGGGCAGCATTGGGGAGCACATCACGCTCGATTCCACGATCGGAATCATCACCGTTGTCGGCCAAAACATGCGCGAAGTCTCCGCGATCATCGGGCGGACGTTCAACGCGCTGCAGCGCGAGAGCGTGAACATCATTGCGATCGCGCAGGGTTCTTCGGATTGCAACGTATCTTTCGTGGTGGCGCGGAAGGACTTGAAAACCGCTCTCACGAGCGCACACGGTGAGTTTCAATTGGGTGTGATGGATTCCGAAGAGTCCGCGGCGAAGTAACCGATACGGTCCAAGCCCGCCTTAATTTCCCAGATGCTCGCGAAGGATGCGCAGCATTCTCCTAAGCGGTTCCGCAGCGCCCCACAGAAGTTGATCGCCCACCGTGAATGCACCGAGAAATTCCGAACCAAGCTTCATCTTGTGCATGCGGCCGATTGCAACGTTTAGGGAACCGGAGACCGCTGTCGGCGTGAGGCAACGAAGCGTCGAATTCTGATCGTTGGGGATCACTCGGACCCACGGGTTGCCGTCCGCCACGATTTTTTCGAGATCCTGTAGCGGCACATCCTTCTTAAGCTTGATGCACAATCCCTGGCTATGGCAGCGCATCGTTCCGACGCGCACGCAGATGCCATCAACCGGTACGGGAGGATCAAGGCCCATGATCTTATTTGCTTCGGCCATGCCCTTCCACTCTTCGCGAGTTTGCCCCTCTGGCATAGCGCGGTCGACCCAGGGAATCAGGCTGCCTGCCAGTGGCGCACCAAATTCGTTCGTGGGAATACCAGAATCTCGCTGCGCCTGAATCACCATGCGATCCACTTCCAAAGCGTTTTCGGACGGAGTTGCGCGCGTCGGAGCCGTAACGTATTCCATCTGCTTCACGAGTTCCAACATCTTGGCAGCGCCACCGCCGGACGCCGCTTGGTAAGTCATCGTAGTCATCCATTCGACCAACTGCGCCTTGAATAGACTGCCGACGGCCATGAGCATCAGGCTGACGGTGCAATTCCCACCGGCGAAAGTTCGCACGCCTTTTGTCAGGCCGTTTCGAATTACGTCCGCGTTTACCGGATCGAGGATGATCACGGCGTCATCTGCCATGCGAAGAGTGGAAGCGGCGTCAATCCAATAGCCGTTCCATCCGCTCTTGCGCAACGGCCCGTAAACTTCGGCCGTATAATCGCCGCCCTGGCAACTGATCAGAGTGTCGCAATTCGTCAGCAGCTTCAAATCTTTCGCATCTTCTAGCTTGTTGCCATCACCCGACTCTTTGGGAGCAGCGCCGCCGGCATTGGAAGTGGAAAAAAAGACAGGCTCGATTCCCGAGAAGTCGTTCTCTTCGCGCATCCTCTGCATGAGGACGCTGCCGACCATGCCTCTCCAACCAATTAGACCTACGCGAAACATATAGCCTCCGGAACCCTATTAGTTTACCTGTACGGGGTTCTCGCCGGAACGGAATGTGCAGCCGCGAATAACGAAAGTGGCAGCAAGGAAGCCGGGCACTCCGGACTATTTCGCGCCGTAGGTTTCCTTGTACCAATCCCATGTGCGTTGAAGGCCCGCGGCGAAATCCACGCTGGGGATGTAGCCAAGCAAAGCGCGGCCGAGGCCGATGTCCGCCTGAGAGTGCAGGATGTCGCCGGTGCGAGGTGGATCGTATTTTGCTTGAATCGTCTTTCCTGAAATTTTCTCGAGTTGCTTCAACACCTGATTCAGCGTAATCCGCGAGCCGGTGCCGACGTTGAAAACTTTTCCCGATGCGCCCGGCGCCTCGCAGGCGCGCAGCGTTGCGTCCACGACATTCACTACGAAAGTGAAGTCGCGCGACTGTTCGCCATCGCCGTAGACCACGGGCTGAGAGCCCTCGAGCACCGCAAGCATAAATCGAGAAAGCACGCCCGAATATTGAGACGTCGGGTCCTGGCGCGGTCCGAATACGTTGAAGTAGCGAAGACAAGCGTTTTCGAGGCCGTAAACGCGCCCGAAGACTTCCGAATAGAGTTCGCCGACGAATTTCGTGATGCCGTAGGGCGAAATCGGATGGGGAACCATTGTCTCGACTTTTGGCAGGGTCGGTGTTTCGCCGTATGCGGAAGAGGATGCCGCGAAGACGATTCGCTTCACTTTTGCGTCGCGCGCCGCGACGAGGACGTTCAGCGTGCCGTCAATGTTTACGCGATTCGTTTCGATCGGATCGGCGACGGAGCGCGGCACGGACGTCCGCGCTGCCAAGTGGATTACGTAATCGGCGCCGGTACATGCGGATTTCACGGCGGCGAGATCGGTAATGGTGCCTTTGTGGAATTCGATCTTCGACGCCGAGTTTTGAAGATTCTTTTCCTTGCCGGACGATAGGTCGTCAAGAACGGCAACACTCTGGCCGCGGCGAACGAGCTCGTCTACTAGGTTTGAGCCGATAAATCCGGCGCCGCCGGTCACAAGGTAACGCATGAATCCACCTTTCCGCAGTTCACCTGAGACTCCATTCGGTGAGTCGAGAGGGTTGCGGCGATCGGGATAGCCCCGAGAACGACAAGGCTAGAATCGCCTTCAATAGAATATGCGATTGCACCGCGCAGCGGAGGAAAGTCTTGGCGCGAACGAAACGTAAAGTGCACTACACTTGCAGGCCCTCATTTCGCCGTCGAAAACTTGTAAATTGTCTGCGATTGAAAGGTCGAGCCTGGCCGGAGGATCGTCGACGGGAAATTGGGATGATTGATTGAATCGGGAAAGTGCTCCGCCTCAAGGCATACGGCGCCGAACTTGGGGTACGCGATGCCGCGCTTGCCAACGATGGTTCCGTCGAGACCGATCGCGGTGTAGAGCTGGACTCCGGGTTCAGTGGTCGAAACTTCCATGATGCGGCCATTGCTGGGATCGGAGACGCGGGCGGTGAACCGCATTTCGCCCGGCTTTCCATTTACAACGTAATTGAAATCGTACGCACCGGGTTTTGGGTCGAGGAATGTGGAACGCGCGCCAATCGCTATGGGTTTAGTGAAATCGAGTGGCGTGCCTTTTACTGGCTCGATCTTTCCAGTCGGAATCATTGTCGAATCGACCGGTGTGTACGAATCGGCGTCGATCTCGAGTATGTCCTTCAAGACATCGCCCGCACCTGCCAGATTGAAATAGCTGTGATTCGTCAGATTGACGATCGTTGGCTTGTCGGTGGTCGCCGTGTAGGCGAGCTTGAGAGAGTTGTCCGCCGCGAGCGTATATTCCACGGTGACGGTAAGTTTCCCGGGAAATCCTTCTTCGCCGTCCGGGCTGATGTAAGTCAGGCGCACGCCTGCGGCGTTTGGGTGCTCGACGGGTTCACCCTTCCAGACGCGCCGATCGAAACCAACGTTGCCCCCGTGAAGCGTGTTCGGGCCGTTGTTGATCGCGAGCGTGTACTCTTTGCCGTCCAAAGAGAACTTCCCTTTTGCGATCCGGTTGGCGACGCGGCCGATAATTCCGCCGAAATGAGGGTGAGGACCGAGATAGCCTCTTAGGTTGTCGAAACCGAGGACGACGTCGCCGAGCTTGCCGTTTCGATCGGGCACCCACAATTCGACGAGCGAAGCTCCATACGTGATGATCTTCGCAGATGCCCCTGCGGTGTTCTTGAGCGTGTACATCTGGATGTCGGTGCCGTCGTCGAGCTTTCCGAAGACGGTCGTATCGACGCTTGGTCTCATGATCGGATTTCTTCGCTTGACGTAGTTTCCATGCTCTTGCGCGCTCGCGCCAGGCAGAACTAGAAGTAAGGCGAGAGCGATGAAAATTTGGATCACGCCTGCCCTGGGCTGAGACGCCATCTCTTTCCGTCGATTATCCGGAGAATGGTGCCGGTCAATTGCGCTGTTAAAAGGCTTCGTCGTCATTCGCTCCTGCCAAATGCGGGCTTGATCAGGCTGTTTCGAATTAGTGTCAAGCTGGCCGCTAATATACGCTTAGGAGCGTTGACAGGCAATTCTTCCGCACCAGGCACGCATCCGGATGCGATTCCCTGCAATTTGACACCGGGTCTGTTGTGCGCGGGGACGAGTGTGACAAAAAGTGTCACTCAAGCGCCTTTTTGAATGCGCCGGCCTAGTGTCATCGGATCAAACGGCGCGCCTCAAAAAGCGACGCGCGTTACCGCAGATTCCATCCCGAAACAGCGTCTCGACGGGGTACAGGTCAGCGCAGTTTCACCCTGAACTTTACCCTCACCTTTTACCTGTCCTTTGTTTGTTCCCTCGTTCAGTAGATAGGGTCCGGAGCGGTCCATAGACTAGCCATATCATGAGAAGCTGTCCGCACCTTCCCCAACTACTGTTGTCTTCATCTGAACCAGCCAAAACGAAACATACCGTTTCCCGCGGGCTTGTGACGCTGCTCGCGACGCTTGCGCTCATCATGTTTTCGATAGGACTTTCGAGTTGCGCGGGTGTGGTGAGTAACGGCGCCAAGAGTTCGTCTGGCTCGGGCTCAAGTGGCGGTTCCGGCTCGGATGGTGGCTCAGGAATAGGCGCGCTGACAGCGAGTCCTTCCAGCGTGAGTTTCGGCAGTGTTTCGGACGGGAGCACTGCGAGCCAGACTGTGACCCTGACTAATACCGGCACAGCGACAGCAGATATATCTTCGGCGGTAGTGACAGGCGCGGGTTTGTCAATTGTTGGTGCGGCACCTTCGCAGATCGCGGCAGGCGCAAGCGCGGCGATTCAGATTCAATTTACGCCGCAGACTCCCGGAGCAGTCACTGGTGCGCTATCGGTGGCTAGCGACGCTTCCAATCCTTCGATGCAAGTCGCTGTTTCCGGAACGGGCTCCGGTCCTCTTTTCTCGATATCTCCGGCCTCAGTTACATTCACCAACGTGGTCGCCGGCCAATCCAGCTCGCAGCCTGTGACGATCTCCAACGGCGGAAACGCAACGCTCGCGCTAACCGCTGCGAGCGTCACCGGTACAGGTTTCGGAACCAACGGACTCTCAGCGACGGCATCAATCGATGCAGGCCAGAGCCTGACATTCAACGTCGTGTTTACGCCGCCAGCTGCGGCAACGGACAAGGGCAGCATCACTTTCGCGGACAACGTGCCAGGCTCGCCGCAAGCTCTGATTCTCTCGGGCACGGCGATCCCGTCCTCAGCCACTTTGACTACGGTTCCGGCCGTCATCAGTTTCGGCAATGCATCACTTGGCACAACGATGAAGCAGGCAGTCACGCTGACGAATTCCGGGAATGAGTCGGTCACAGTCAACAGCTTGACGCATACCGGATCGGAATTCGCGGTCACCGGGCTGAACACGCCGATGACGCTCGACGCCGGCCAAAGTACAAATTTCACTGTTTCATTTACCCCCACCGCGGCGGGAGCCACGTCGGGCAGCGTCGAGGTTTCCGGGCAGTCTGGCAGCACGGATCCTTCGGCGGCCGTCACGTTGAGCGGCACGGGTACCGTGGGACAGCTTGCAGCTAGCCCGTCGACGGTGAGCTTCGGGAACGTTAGGGTGGGAACCACCGGCACGGCAACTGTGACCTTGACGAACTCGGGAACATCCAGCGCAACGATCTCTGGAGCCAGCGTTACCGGCACAGTCTTCAACTACACGGGATTGTCCATTCCCTTGACCCTTGACGCGGGACAGAGCACGACGTTTACAGCGCAGTTCACGCCAACTTCAACAGCGAGTTCAACGGGCAGCATAACGGTAAGCAGCAATGCGTCTAACCCGACTGAATCGCTCAATCTGACTGGAACGGGTACTCAAGGATTGCTGACAGCAACTCCGACAAGCGTCTCATTCGGCAGCGTTGCGACGGGCGGCACAAGTTCGCAAACGATTACTTTGAAGAATGCCGGCACTTCCTCGGTTACGGTCTCGGCAGTCTCAGCCTCGGGCACAGGCTTCAGCGTTTCCAGCATGTCGCCGTCTGCAACAATTGCAGCAGGGAGCAGCGCGACATTTAGCGCAATTTTCAAGCCCACTACGGCCGGCACTGACGCTGGCAGCGTTTCGATTTCGAGCAACGCTCCGGGATCTCCGATGACGATTCCCCTTAGCGGGACGGCAACGGCTTCGACGTTTACGCTCGGAGTGAGCCCAACGAGCCTGAGCTTCGGCAACGTCGATCTGAACACCAGCGACTCGCTCAGCGTGACGCTGACGAATAGCGGGAACTCGGACATCACAATTTCGAGTGTGACCACTAAGGGAACCGGGTTCAGCACGAACGGCGCCGGCTCCGGCGTGACGGTCAGTCCAAATCAGAGCACGAGTTTGACAGTGTTGTTTGATCCAACGACAGCGGGCGCAGTTAGCGGCAGCTTGAGCATCGTGAGCAATGCGACAAATTCACCGGCGACCGTCGCGTTGTCCGGCACAGGTGTTGCGCCGCCATCTGGAGGCGGCGGTTCTGGCGGCGGCTCCGGCTCCGGCGCATCGACTCCCCCCAGCTGCGGACTGACAAATGACGTGACGAATCACGTCCCAGATGCCACCTCTTGGGCCAATTTCGTTCCGCCCGCCGCGGGCAGCAGCTACACAGATTCGGGGTATTGCGCGGTAACGCGCGTCACGAATTTCAAAGGAAACTCAGCGAATGCGGGCTGCCACTACTACGCGACGGAAAGCCCGCTCGACATTTCCGATGCGTATCTGATGCTCTACGACTGCAATTCCGGCGGTTGGTTCGTAGACGCTGGCCCGACGAACACGGCGTACTCCATCGGTACGACTGTTCTTAGCGAAAGTGCTTTGAGTGGACTATGGTCACATGCGAGTGAGCCAACATGGGACCGTACAACTCCAGGAAAATTCTGGGCCACGATCAACAATTCGATTGAGAGCTGCACCGTAAACAACTCCGCGAAGACTGTCAGCTGCTCAATCAACCATACCTTCTCAGAGTATGCCGGCTACCGCATCAACTTCATGGATGAAACGGATATGACTCCGGACGGATGGCTCGTGACGGTTGGACAGAATTCTCAGGGCGGCCATGTGGACGTTTTCATGTGGAATCCGGCGACGCAAACCAAATCGCCGGTGTACACGACGCAATGCTCCGCCGACGTGAACAGCGCGAACAACGGCTGTATCCACAAGCTGATTGCCACGCCAAACGACGGCGTCGTGATTCAATTTGAAGGCAGCAGCAACCCGGAGAATGGAAACGAACTCTGGGAGTCGCCATTTTCGGCGCTGTCGCCTGTTGAACTCAACAGCGGCGGTACGGGCCCGGGCGGTGAAGGTGGAACCGATCACTTGGATACGGGCAAGGACGCGAACGGAACTGAGAGCGCGATTTATGAAGATTATCTGAACAATCCGGGTCCTTGGGGAGCCTGCCCGGACGGGTGGAGACCGACGAGCACCTCTTTGCCAGTCGCCGGAGATCCAGAATGTCTCTTCGACAACACGCCGAACAATCCTGGATGGCATGTGAGCTGGCGCGGTTATCCCAACACCCAGTTCGTCGTCTATTCAGCACAGGCGAACCAGAGTGCGGCGGAAAAATTCAACAATGGCTCTGGCTACGCCGCGCCGAGTTCGAGTAACTGGAATGTATATACGAACGAAATCGTGATGATTCTGTTTGGAGCCAACGACAACGCAGCGAACATCTACCGTCTGGCGCTGTCACATACACGCGGGAATCCCGGATACTTCTGGAGCGACCCGCGCGCGGCCGAAGGTTACAGCGGAAATTACGTCGTGTTTGACAGCAACTCAGCTTGGGGCGCGACGGGTTGCGGATCAGACGGCGGCGGCGACTGCAGCGACGTTTACATCATCAAGGTTCACTAACCGGCGGGGGCGACAGATTTTCGCTCCACATCGGTAGAACGAGAACGGCGCCGCGCAGCATATACAAACCACTCTGCCGAAACTCCACATCTCTCTGTATCTGTCGGTTCGCATCGAGAAATAAAATTTTATTACTGCTGAACCATTGTTATCAGTACTGCTAGAACTGCTTCCATGAATGATTATCAGAAATTTACTTGCATTGGCAACGCCGCCATATAAACTCTTGCGAGCATCGAGAGTTCTTGAGTAGGGCGCCAGCCTCTCGCAATAAACCGTAATGTCCTCAAGCCCCAGCCTGAGCACGCTATCCACTATTGTGGCGATCTTTTGCATTGGCGTTCTGGCAGGCTGCGGCGCCTCGGGATCATCCAAGTCGGTGATCGATCCTCCACCGCCTCCCTCGTCGGCTGTGCTGTCAGCTAGCCCCACGAGCTTGAGTTTCGCAAACGTTGCTATCGGACAAAGCAGCAGCCAAGTCGTGACGGTCACGAATACTGGAAACGCGAATGCCACAATATCGGACGTAACGTCATCAGGAACCGGATTCAGCGTCGATGGTGTCTCTGCTGGGACGGTGATCGAGCCCAATCAATCGGCTTCTCTCACTGTGTCGTTTTCTCCCTCGGTGGCGGGGAGCGCAAGCGGCACTGCGACGATCACAAGTGACGCCACAGATTCTCCGACCACGGTTACTCTGTCCGGGTCCGGCACGTCACTAACTTCGCCAGATTTGACGCCGCCGAACTGTGGATTGTCGAATGACACGACGAATCACATTCCAGACGCGTCCGCGTGGACCGGCTTTACGCCGCCAGCTGTCGGCTCGACATTCACCGATTCCGTTTACGGTTGCGCTGTGAAACGGCTGACCAACGCCATCGCGTTCGGCCAAGCGGAGCATCATTATTACGCGACGATCGAACCCATGAGCGCTGGAGACACGAAAATTCTCGTCTACGACGAGAACGGTTTCTTTCACATCATTGATCTCGACGGAAACGTGCTCGTTACAGAAGCTAAAATGCCGCCTACCAACGGCCTGGATTTGTGGGACCGCACCAACGACAACATATTTTGGGCGGCGCAGAAGAATACGCTTCAAAAGTGCACCGTCTCGGGAAGCTCTACGAGCTGTGTAACCAATCACACGTTTTCGGAATACAGTGGATACGCGATCAATTTCATGGATTCCACAGACATGACTCCTGATGGATGGCTGCCGATGGTCGGGCAAAATACGCAGGGAGGGCATATTGATGTGTTCCTGTGGAATCCGACAACGCTGGCGAAGTCTCCCGTATATACAACAACGTGCATCGCCGACGCGGGAACGGCGAATAATGTATGTCTGCACAAACTTATCAGCACACCCAACGATGGAATCATCATTGAGTTCACGACCGACGGCCCGTTGCCCGAGCAAGGCAACCGCCTTTGGGAATCTCCGTGGACGACGCCGCTCCCTTACGTTCAAAATCTAACGGGGCACCTCGATGCCGGAAGAGACATGAGCAGCAATGAGGTGTATGCCACTGAAGATCCACTCGACAACCCAGGCCCATTCGGCACATGCGTGAACGGATTTCGCCCCACATTGCTAATCGTTGGGGCCACGACGCCGGATGGTTCGAGTTGTATGTTCGACGCTCCCCTCAATCCAGGATGGCATGTGAGCTACCGCGACTGGCCTTTGTCGGCGTGGCTTGCTTTCTCGGCTCAAGGGGATAACAACGCGGAACGATTCAACAATGACTCGAGCTATGCCGCGCCCAGCGCGAGCAACTGGAGCACGTATGACAACGAAGTCGTCCTCGTGCGGGTCGACGTCAATAATAATTCCAAATACATTTACCGGTTAACCCTCGCGCACACCAGGAACGTCAACTCAAACAGCTATTGGTCGGATCCGCACGCAGCGCTGAGTTTTGACGGAAAATATGTAATCTTCGATAGCAACGCGGCGTGGGGCGCAAGTGGTTGCGGTTCGTTTACGGACTGTGCCGATGTGTACTTAATACAGATTCACTAGCCGAACCGCACGGCGCAAACCCAGCCTATTCACACCTACCTGGGCAACATCTTTCGCCCGAGCTCTCAGTGCTTAGTCGATTTACGCACGGTTCGAATGAAACAGGATTGCGAAGCCGGTGATTATCTAGCCGTAGGAGCTTTACCCAGGTGGAGCTTCAATTCGCTGGCAAGGATATTGGAATTGGGAGCTTTCAATAAATCCATGTGATCGCCCGGAATTACCCTTACTTCGCTCCCACCCTTCGAAAGTTTGCACCAGTACAGCCGGGGATCCAAGGAACGAACGACGCCGCTATATTTCCAGGATTTTTGACCGATTATCACGACAGATTTTCCGGGATAACTCGTCGGGTGATACCGATACACGTTGCGCCAAGCTCGTTCGTCAACCTCGTCCATTAGCTCGAGGGGCAAGGGCGTAACTGCATTCCCAGGCTTAGCCGGCTGGGCACGTTTTGAGACCAGGCCCATGCGCATTCCCGCCCATTGCGCCATGCCTTTCGGGCCGCGTTTCGTAAAGTTCCGAACGCGCCAAACTGCGCGCTGAGTGCGGAACAGTATTCCTTCCCACCACGCCCTGGGGTGCTGAGGATCAGCACATTCGATGATGCCGAGAAAAGCGACTTCTTGCTTCGTTGAAGAAACTATCTGCGCCATTTCGAACGCGACATATCCGCCACCGCACCAGCCGAGGAGGTAGTAAGGCCCATTCGGTTGCTTCGCACGCAGTTCTTTGACGAATCGAGCCGCTCTGTCGGGAATCGATTCCATCTCTTCATTGGGCGGCGGCATCGGGGCTTCGAGACCGAACACAGGCTGGTCTGGGCCGAGGAGCATCGAGACTTCGCGGAACGGGAGGACTGTGGTGCCATATCCTCCGGGGACGATATAGAGCGGCGGACGTGATCCATTCGGCTGAATAGGCACAACCGGGGACCACGGCTCGGGTTCGGACTGGGTGGGCTTGCTCGATTGATTGATGAGTTCGGCGAGTTGCCGGATTGTGCGGGCATCAAATAATGTTGAAAGGCCGAGATCGACGCCGTATGTTTGCTTAATTCTACTGAAGAGCTGCACGCCGATTAGCGAGTGCCCGCCGAGGTCGAAGAAGTCATCATCCAGGCCGACCGAGTCAATCCCCAGCAAATCTTGCCACCATCGGGTGAGAACCGCTTCTACTTCATTGGAAGCTGGGACGAGCGTTTGAATGGAAGAACTGCGGAATGCATCTCTCGTCGAGCCATACTCGTCAGTGCTCGGTTTGTTGTTGTCGGATTTCATTTCAAGTTGATCGCTCATAATTGCCTTCGTTCGCTCCGGCTATTGCGGAGCACGTTGCGTGGTTCCTGCGACTGATATTACGCCGGGGAACCGTCGTTACGTCTAACTATAACCATACCCATAACCGTAGCTTTGATAGTACGTCGAGCCGTAAGCGTGCGTGTCCTCTACGGCATTCAGAACTACGCCGAGGATATTTCTGCCTCGAAGCTCTTGAAATGCTCTCTGAGCGACCGCGGCTGGTGTTGATCCCGCTCTCACTACGAACAGAATGCCGTCGCAGAAATCGGCGATTACTGAAGCGTCCGCGACAGGGAGGCAAGGAGGGGCGTCGATGATGACCCAATCGAAAGCGTGCGCTACCTTTTTCAGGAGGGTGCTCAGGCGGCCATTTGAAAGCAATTCGCTCGGATTCGAAACCTTCGTGCCGCCGCCGATGAAGAAAAGGTTTCCGCCGCCGCCATTCTGAATGACGGCCATTTCGTCTGCGTCACCGCGCAGATAGTCGGTGAGGCCCGGAGTTTGCGGCGCACCGAGCGCCTGGTGGAGACGCGGGCAACGCATATCGCCGTCAATTATCAGGGCGTGCCGGTCCGGTTGGCGAACGATGGACTGAGCCAGATTGGATGTGACAAACGTCTTGCCCTCGGCCGGAACGGAACTGGTGACAAGCACAACGGAGAGCGGTTGAGCCGAGCGGATTTGATAGAGCCGCGAGCGCAGCGTGCGGAATTGCTCCGCGCCACGGCCGCTTCCCTCTGAATTGACGAAAACGTTCACATCGGGGTCGACATGCCATGCGGGCCGCGCGCAATGCGATAGCAATTCTTCAAAGCGCAAAGCTCCCGCCGGCGGCGGAGGAAGCGCGGCCGGGTTCGGAAGCTTGATATCCGCCATGACCGCCGCGACGCTCGGCATGCGAACCGCAGGATGAATCGGCGCTTCGGCCGGCAGAACCCGGGGCGGTTGCTGCGGTTGTGAAGTCGCGCGCTCCTGCTCGGCCTTCTTTAATGCTTCGTGGATGCGACTCATGGCTTCCTTTCGCGTGCCGGAACAACGGCGGACTGTCGCAATCGCTCCAGAATCTGATCCAAATCTTGAAGAAGCGCTTGCGTGTTGGCAGCCTGCTCCGCGCGGAACACAGAACCCACGGGGGCTGTGGGGGCAATCTCATCGAGTTGGAATTCTCGAGCAACATCTTCGACAAGCTGAGCCGGCACCGGGCGAACGCCGTCGACATAGGCGTTAATCAACGAATGCTCGCACAGGGAATTGACCACGCGGGGAATTCCACGGGAATAGTTGTGGACCGCCTGGACGGCTTCCTTCGAGAAAATCGGCTCGCCATTTCCTCCGCCGATGCGCAAGCGTTCGGCGATGTACTTGAAAGTTTCGTCGAGCGTGAGCGGAGACGTGTGGCAGCGCAGAGTGATGCGCTGGCGAAGCTGGCGCAATTGCGGCTGTTTCAGTTTCTCCTCGAGCTCCGGCTGGCCGGAGAGCACGATTTGGAGGAGCTTCTCGGTCGATGTTTCGAGATTGGTCAGCAGCCGAATCTCCTCGAGCACATCGGTGGAAAGATTTTGCGCTTCGTCAACGATCAGGACGGCCGTTCCGCCCGTCCGGTAACGTTCCAAAAGCCAATGGTTGAGCCGCAGCAGGACCTGGCTTTTCTCGCGCGATTCGCATGGGATTTCGAAATCCGCCATGATGAAATCGAATAGTTGATTGACCTCAAGCCGCGAATTGAAAATGAACGCGGTTGACATCCGTTGGGCGCGCAACCAATCGAGAAGCTGATTGATCAACGTCGTCTTCCCGGTGCCGACTTCGCCGGTCAGCAGGACGAAACCCTTCCGGTTTTGAATGCCGTAAGTCAGGCCCGCAAGCGCTTCCTGCGTCTGCTTGGTCATGTAGAGATAGCGCGGGTCTGGATTTACGTTGAACGGGCTTTCTCGAAGCCCAAAAAATTTCTGGTACATGATCTCCTCAGGCGCGCAATCTGGCGCTTAGTCCTGCGCCGGCCGATGTTGAGTTTTCGTCAAACTGCGCCCGTTTGCCGTCTGCGCTCTTGATCGCTGGAACCATTGCCAGGACCGGAAGGCGGAGAGTGAATTCAACGTCGCTCTCGGTTTTCAAGGACGTGTCGCGCACTTCGATCAAGAAAGCCAAGCCGAAGCCCAACGCCATGCCTCCAACGAATCCGCCCAACGCGAATAGCCGGCGGTTCGGGAACGTGGGCTTATCAGGTAGATTAGCAGGGTCCAGAATGCGGAACTGCTCGCCCTGCTGTTGATGTTCCAAATCCGTTGCCATTGCCGACTGGTCGCGCTTTTTCAGCAAGTCGTTGTAGAAATCGAGCGCAGTCTGGTAGTCCCTAGTGAGCTCCTTGTACTGTTGCTCGATAGCGGGGCTCGATTGGACTCGATCCTGATAGATTCGAATCTGCTGCTTGATTTGGTCCTGTTCGGCTTGTTTCGCGGCAATCGCCTGTTCGTAAGTGTGAATTTGCGCGCGCAGTTGTTGGATTTGCGGAGGCTCGATCGCGTTGGCGTTGTCCTTCGTCGTATCCGGGCCGATTTTCGGAGCGTCGGTATCGGCGATCTGCTTTTTCAACGCGGCAATATCGTTCTTAGCCTTGATTACGTCCGGATAGTCGTCGGTATAGCGCGCCCGAAGGTTCGTGAGCTGGGCCTCAAGCGTTTTGAGCTGTTGTTGGAGCGTGGTCGGGTTTCGGCCGGCTTGTGTGGTCTTCCATTCTTCCACCTGGGGCGCCAGCATGGACTCGGCGAAGCTCTTATCCTGCTGCGCTCGAGCGAGAGCCTGCGTCGCGGCGTCGAGCTGTGTGGTCAGGTTATTTAGAAGATTGAGATTCGTCTGCTCCTCATCAGGGAGCGCGTTTAGGTGCTGGCTTTTGAAAGCGGCGAGTCTGGCGTCTTGCGCGTCGAGCTTTCCCTTTGCGTCTGCGAGTTGCTCGCTCAGGAACTGCGTCGTGCTTTCGGATCGTTGCTCGCGCAGGTGGACGCTTTCTTCGATGAACATCGAAGTAATCGTCGCGCAAACGGCCTGCGCGGTCTTCGGGTTGTCCAAAGTCGCGCTCACGTGGAAGCCGGGCAATTCCTGCGAACGCGTCTCCGCCATCGCTTCGACCGGCGTGACCTCGACGTCCTTGCGCAATCTCGCCACGAGCTCTTCCATCGGCTTGACGTTGACGTCCTTCGGATAAAGCCCAAATTGACGGATGATTGGCTCCAGGCGCGTCCGGCTCAGAATCTGCTCTTGCATGCTCGAAAGGCGCTGGTTGAGATCGGCGGTGATGACAGGTCTCACGACGTCGGACGGAACCGTCGGCGCATCCACCAATACAAGAGTCTGTGATTTGTAGCGATTCGGCAGCAGCTTCGAAACACCATAGGCAAGCGGACCGCCCACCAGTGTCAAGATGGCGATCAACATCCATCGACGGCGAAGCATCGCTACGTAATCGGCGGGTGTCAGTTGGCGCTGGGTCATGCTGACCTCTTTTCTTTCCTGAACTTAATCTGCATCATTCAATCGGGATCGGCCGCGTGTGCAGGTTCAATCCAAATGTCACCTGCTGCCGGAGAATCGTTGTACCGCACTGAGTCCCGACGCAATACGTTTGGTCCGTGTGCTGGTACTGAATCAGGTAACCGAGGGACAGGGTGACCGAGCGTCCCCACGGGTGGGTGAGTTCCGCAGATCCAAAGTAATAATCAAAAGTTGGATTCGGCGGCGTGGTCGTCGTGTTGCCGATGGTCAGCGGCTCATTTCGCGCGTATCCGACCGCAAGGTCGCCGTGAAAGGTCCGGGACAATTGCGATCCGATAGAGCCCGACACAGTGTCAGTGATCGAGCCCGAGAGCACACCCGAACCGCCTGCAATGCCGTGATCGTAGTCCAATCCCAGAGACGTCCGCCGCAAGTCATACGTGAGCGCGGCGTCGCCGACCCAATAAATGCTCGATGTTGAATTCGTGCCCGTTCCTGTGGTGTCCGGTACGCGGAAGATCGCGTATTCAGGTCCGCCGCCGATCTCGAATGCGAGTCTTCCGGTCACTCGACGCGCGTAAGTGAGCTCAGCGATGTGGCCGAGAAGAGTCCCGTTGGCATTGGTGAACCGGAAACTATCGAATCGATACAGGACGGCAATCGCATCGTGCCGCGACATTTGATAACTAAGACCGGCTTGGCCGATCGTATTATTGAAATCAAATAAGTCGCTGTTGAAGTCGTGAAGGAACGCATATCCGCCAGCCACTGAAAACGTCACGCGGGGACTCAAGAGCGCGTCAATTTCCACGAGCGAAGAATTAAGAAGGCGCTGCCCTCGCGCGGACAGAATCGTTTCCGTGGGAACGAGCGAAGGTTGCAAGCCGAGCGCGCCGCCACCAGGAAGAGACAATGCGCTCAATCCGCCATAGCCGAAAGACGTCTCGGGGATGTAGGCTACCTGGTCGAGAAGCGAAAGCGTAGCGCGACGCCCTTTGATTCGCTCTCCCACTTGCATTTCCTGCACAACTGCATTTTGCACGCTGGCGTCATTGGAGATCGATCCGCCGCCGACGTAATCCATCGAAAAATCCGAGTGGTTTGTACTTGCGCGAACAGTGAGCGCTCCGAGAACCGTAGTCCAGGTTGTCCATGAGGTCGTGCTTGGTGCGAGTAGCGGATTGGAGTCGCCCGCGGCGGTCACGAACAACGACGGTTGCCAGTAGCTGTGCTGCAGCGCTGGAACGCCGAGCGAGACGGTCTGTACGCCGGCGAGTGCGCGCGTGTCCGGAGTCAATCTTTGCCCAGTGGCGTCAGTCGGTTCGGTTTCTTCCGGGCTCTGCGTTGCGTCTGGCTGACCAGATTGGTTCGGCGGAGCCGATTGATCTGGCGGCGGCTGCTGAGCGCGGGCCGCCGGGACCCCCAGCAAGGCCAAGCACGGGAGTAGCATCAGGATGGGGTCGAATATTCGCATCATTGTCCTTTTAGCGTCGTCGTAGAGTCCTCTTAATTAAGGCACCACAATCTGATCGCCGGCCTTCAACAAGAAATTCTGATCCACCTGTTTCCCGTTAATTGCAGCTTTATAGTTGAACGTATGCTTCGTTTGCTTTCCGTCCTCGTTCCGCAAGACGTAAATCTTCCCCAGCGAGGCGAATTGTGTGAAGCCGCCGGCGCTCGAGAGCGCCTGCAAGACCGTCATTCCGGGCAGAAGCGGAAACGCACCCGGTCGAAGCACTTCACCGATAATAAAAACTCGTTGGCTATTGATCGCCGTTACGATCACAGTAACTTGCGGCTCGGTGACGAACTTCTTCAGACTCGTCGTGATCTGCGCCGCAAGCTGAGAAGGCGTCAATCCGGCTGCCTGAACATCATTCAACAATGGCATCGAAATCTTGCCGTCCGGACGGACTGGTACGCTCCGAGTCAGTTCGGGTTCTTTCCAGACGCTGATATCGAGAACGTCCTGCGGACCGATTGTATAATTCGGATCTTCCGTCGCCGCCTTGCGCGGTGCGGTAGACGAATTATCGGGAGCCGACGCCTGCTTGTCGCCTTTGGGCTTGTCTTGGTTCTGCGCTCGCGCCGGCACCGCCAGAACCATCAAGCCGAGAGATAGGCAAATTATCAATCGCTTCAGCATCTGCGTCTCCTGCATCGTTAAGCTACGCCTGATCCATCCAAACCGATCTGTTTCAACTTGTAGAGCAGTGATTTGTAGCTGATCTGCAATTCCTGAGCGGCCCGCTTGCGATTCCAGCGAGTCCGGGAGAGAGTCTTTAAAATCAATTCGCGCTCGGCTTCACGCGATGCCGCGCGAGAAGCGGCCTTCAGCGAATGGGCTTGCGTGTCCGCCGGCGACGGGCTGGCCGGAACTTCAACAGCCTCTGTAAGCGCGAAGTGTTCGTCGCCCAAGGCCACGACTTTCTTGACCACGTTCTCGAGTTCGCGGATGTTGCCCGGCCAGGAGTGTTCCATGAGACTCTGGAACGTCGGCGCGGTGACAAGCGGGCGCGAGCGGCCAAGCTGCGCGGCGTACTTCGTTAGGAAAAAGTCAACGAGTTCAGGAATGTCTTCCTTCCGTTCGCGAAGTGGTGGAACGCGCAGGCAGACGCCATTGATCCGGTAGTAGAGTTCGCTGCGAAATCTTCCAGCATGCATCTCTTCGTCAAGGTTGCGGCTCGTCGCCGAAATCACGCGCATGCTCAGCGTGCCCGGACCGGCGGCCGAGTCGCCATCCGGTAACGAGCAGAGCAGGCTGCGCTGGCATGCGGCGTCGAGTTCGCTGATCTCGTCGAAGAATACGGTTCCGCGCACTGCATGTGGCGTGTCGCCATTTCCGTTGCCGTTCAGGCCGAGCTCCGCGCCAAGTGAATCGGCAGTGATTGACGCGCACGAGATCTTGACGAAAGGTTCGTCTTGCCGGGCCGACATCTGATGAATTCTGCGCGCGAAGATTTGCTTCCCCGTGCCGCTTTCTCCGACCAACAGAATCGGAATGTTCGTGGGAGCGAGTTCGGTGATGACGCTAACGAGCGTCCGAATCGCCGCACTGATGCCACCCGCATAGCTGCAGTTTTCGACTGCTATTGCAGCCGTGTGGCCCGTGTTTTTCGTTTGTGTCGCCATCTATATGGAGCCCGTCGTCAGTGTAGAAGCCGAGGAGGAGCTGAAGCTGCCCCTGTATTGGAAAGCAATGCGACTGCCAGTGCGGGCGGAATTGCGCAAGAATATAAGTGGAAGTTATATCCTTTGTTTTGTGCAGGTTGCCGTTGGTTCGATCTGCGCCTTAATGGATTTGAGCCGAAAGTCGCTGTCTCGCAGTTGGCATCAATCTCACGCGCGTGTGAGAATTTTTAAATGCCTGATAATAATGAACTTACTCGTCTCATTGAGAGTCTCAATTCTCGCGGTATTTGGGATTTCGAGGGAGTCGGCTGCCACATAAGGTAAATAAGTTTCCATTTATTGAACCCCAACGGAATCCCGACGGCGGATTTAGCTGATCTGGGCGATGCGTCGCAGCGATAGGGAACTGCTCGAGAGGCGCACGAATTCCGAAACGCTCGCAACTTGCGGGCATCATCCCGCCTTGCATTTGACTCTGTCATTGAATGTGCTCCGAAATGAACGTTTACCACTCGAAACAATCGCGAAAGAATCTTCTCGTCGTTGCCGATGAACGCTTGTACGATTTTAATTAAGGCGGCGGATTCCACGTGTAACCGCTTCGCGCGGCAGCGTGGAAGCTTCGGCAGGGGTGATCGCCGTTCACGCGCTTGTACGTTTCGCGCGACAGGTCTGTATGCCCAGAGCCACTACTACTATCCAGACGCCAAAAACAGCCAAGAAGAATCTATCCGTGTGCCTTATGTCAGCGCACCCGCTCGTCCTTGGAGAGTTCGAAAAACTGCTGTCACGCCCGGGCTTTCAAATCCTTACGAAGCAACTCGAATCAAATCTAGCGCCCGAGCTCAGGCGGGTCGCACTTCCGAAGGCCAGTATCTACGTTTTTGACGCGCACACGTCACAGCAGGCGGCGGCATCCCTCATTTCAAACATTCTCGAGCAAACCCCCGGCGCGCGGTTGATCGTCGTCGGCGAAAAGTTTTCGGAAGCTCACAGCTATTCTCTGCTGCGAATGGGCGCAAAAGGCCTGCTGACCTATTCGGAGGCGCGAGCGCAACTGCCTGACGCGCTCCCATTGGTGGCAGCCGGCGGATTCTGGGTCCCGCGTGTCCTGCTCTCGAATTTCGTGGACTCGATTCTCAATGGCGCGCACGGCCGTCAATTCAAGAATGCGGCCGCAGCCGATCTCAGCCATCGCGAACAAGAGGCGCTCGAATCGCTACTCGAAAATCTGTCGAACAAAGAGATTGCGAGCAAGCTCAACATTTCCGAGCGCACCGTGAAATTCCACGTCTCGAATCTGCTCAGCAAATTCGGTGTGCGCCGGCGCGCCGATCTGATCCTGCTCTGCTACCAGAAGCGGGAAATCGGCAACTGAGCCGGGTTTCCGAGGCTCGTCGTCAAGTCAATTTCTTCCCGGCTGACCCGCTTCCCCGGCAGAGTTTGAGCGGCCTTCTGCTCGATTGACTTCCGGTCGGGCGCTATGCTACTCATGCTGCTCGACTCCAGCGAGATATCTCGACCCAGGCATGGCGCCCCAAAACAAACGGATTGAAGTGACGCTCGAAACCGTGCTCGAAAGCGTAGATCTCGCGGAGAGCATTGTAATGCGCGTTTCGGGCGCCGCCGGCTTCGGCGAAGACGACTGCCACCGGATCGGGATGTCGATACGCGAAGGCGTCATCAACGCGTATAATTACGGTAACCAAAAGGATCGAACGAAGAAAATCTTGTTTACGATTGTGTTTGAGCCGGACAAAATGATTGTGCGGATTTTGGATCAGGGGCGCGGATTCGAGCTGTCGGAAGTTCCTGATCCGCTCGCCGAGGAAAATCTACTGCGGACATCCGGGCGGGGAATTTTTCTGATGCGCGCGTTTATGGATGAATTCACCGTCAAGCACGGTCCCGATGGCGGCGCGGAGCTCGTTATGGCCAAGCGGCTGCCTGATTCGCGCAACGACAACGGCGGTTCCGCAGCTTCTCGAGAGAAGGAGTCGTAAGTCTGTGACACTTCATGCTACATGCCGCGACAACACTGACGTCGCGGTGGTCGATTTCAGCGGCCGAATCACCCTTGGCGAGGGAAGCGCGCTTCTTCGCGATACAATTCGCACACTCATCAGCAGCGGCAAGAAAAAAATTCTTTTAAATCTTGCTGACGTGGATTACATCGACAGCGCCGGAATCGGCGAATTAGTGGGCGCGTATACGACCGTGAGCAACGCATCGGGCGAGCTGAAGCTCCTGAACCTCACCAAACGCGTGCACGATCTGCTGCAGATCACGAAGCTCGTGACCGTGTTCGACGTGCAAAATGAAGAGTGGACGGCGATTCACAGCTACAAATAAGTCCATCCGCGATACTCGAAGCCGCTAGTGTCCGCATTTTCTGATCCCAATTTTCTGATGGCGCACGGTCGTGCGTCAGCCGGGTTCTTACGTCCTCTTTACACCCTTCCTGCTCTAGACAGTAAAAAAGGTTTATGCAAGAATCGGCGCGCTTTGGCGGTTTTGTACTCCGGCGGATGTTCGAAAGTCCCGCAGCGGCGAGGGCTGAGCACGGACGATCGGCGTTACAGCCTCCAGAAGCGCAACGTCACCGAAAGAGGAGCTTCAACGTTGGCGAGAGAACAAGGTGTGGTGAAGTGGTTTAACGCGTCCAAGGGCTACGGCTTCATCCAACGCCAGTCGGGTGAAGACGTCTTCGTTCACTTCTCGGCCATCCAAATGGATGGATACAAGGCGTTGAACGAAGGTCAGCTTGTGGAGTTCGAGGTCCGCCAGGGACCGAAGGGCTTCCAAGCTGAGGGCGTCAGCAAAGTCTGAGCAAGGCATTTCTGGGCCCTATTCAACGTCTGCGGATAGGGCCCTCCCTTTTTTTCCCGCCAATCATCGCCGAATTGATTGTGATAACATTACGGGTTTGAGAATCATGCAAGGAGTTGCTTAGTGCCTGAGCACATATCGCGCAAAGAGCTCAAGACGGACGAATTCCGGGACACGCTGGTACATGGCGCAGATGCGGTGCTCTCGCACCAGAAGCTCACGATTTATATAGGCGTAATCGTAGTCGTTATTCTGGGCGCGTTTTTCGGCTGGCGGCTCTATGCGGAGCGGCAGACCGTCAAAGCTGCTGCGGCGTATGACGATGCGATGAAGGTGTTCAACGCGCGAGTTCGAACGGCTGGCGAACCGACCGATCCCGGCGAAATCACTTACGTTGATGAGAAGGTGAAATTCGACGACGCCGCGAAAAAATTCGAAGCGGTGGCGCAACGATATCCGAGAACGCGGCCCGGACAAATTGCGGCCTATTACGCAGGCCTGTCTCTTGAGCGCCTGAAGCGCAACGACGAAGCCACCAAATGGTTCGACCTGGTGACTCACAGCGGCGAAGATGACATCACATCACTCGCCCGGCTCGAACTGGCGCAATTGGACGACGGAGCCGGAAAGCAAGCCGACGCTGAAAAGATCTACAAGGACCTGGTGGCGAATCCGACCGTTTTCGTTCCGAAGCCTGTCGCGATGTTGGGCCTCGCGAATCATTATCGCGGAATGGGCAATAACGCCGGGGCCGTGAAGCTATACAACCAGATCAAGACTGAGTTTCCGGACTCACCTATCGCACAGGAAGCGAGCCAGGATTTGGATCTGCTGCCGGGGCAGTCGTAATCCGAATTATTCATCCCGCCATTTCTCTTCGTTCTAACAATGCATGTTCCAATCGTAGCAGCCTGATAAAATAATGGCATGGAGCTCGCTCCCTATGCGATGGATGTGCGGAAGTCTCGCGGACGCCGCTATCCGGAGCCGGCGCATCCTTACCGAAATGATTACGCGCGCGATCGTGATCGCGTCATTCATTCGCGGGCATTCAGGCGACTCGAAGCGAAGACGCAAGTGTTCACCACGCGATTCTCGGATCACTTTCGCAACCGGCTGACGCACACGATTGAAGTCGCGCAGATCGCGCGGACCGTGGCGGGCGCGATGTCCTTGAATGCCGATCTCGCCGAGGCGCTTGCGTTGGTTCACGATATCGGCCACCCGCCGTTCGGCCACGCAGGCGAAAAGAAACTCGACGAGCGGATGCGCGAACACGGCGAGCGATTCGATCACAATCTGCACGCGTTGCGCATCGTCGAGAAATTCGAGCAGCGCTATCTCGATTTTCCAGGCCTCAATCTCACCTTCGAAGTCCGCGAGGGAATCATCAAGCATTCGCGCGACTACGCCGCAGCGGATTACCCGGAGTTGGCGGAATATCTTCTCGACGAACGTCCGCCGCTCGAGGCGCAGCTCATCGATCTGGTGGACGAGATCGCCTACAACACCGCCGATCTCGACGACGGGTACGAGGCACACTTGGTCGAGATCAAGCGCC
Source organism: uncultured Acidobacteriota bacterium (assembly GCA_963803835.1). Taxonomy (GTDB): domain Bacteria; phylum Acidobacteriota; class Terriglobia; order Acidiferrales; family UBA7541; genus Palsa-147. Next base: position 47,416 of record CAWDOI010000019.1, read on the forward strand.
TACGCCGCTCGGTGGCCGTCTTCGACAGAATGTATTCGGAAGTCGAGCGCAAACATTCTGGCGGGCGTCCGAAGCTAATTTTCAACGAAGCGCTCAAAAGAGTTCTGGATTTGCTCGCGACTGACCTCATTCAGGAAACGCAGCGGCGAGTAAAGCAGGCCGACGCTCGGACAGTGGAAGACATTCGCCGCCACGGCACACGGCTAGCATCGTTTTCAGAGGACGTGGCGCGAGAGAACGCGCAGCTGAAGCATTTTCTCCTCATCCATCTGTACGCGCTTCCGGCCATTGACGAGGATCGCGAGCACTCGGTTAAAGCGCTTGACGAGCTATTTCAGTTCTATCTGGATCATTCCGACGCCATGCCTGATTTCTACCAGGAGCAGGCGAGCCGCGAGCCGCTCTATCGGGTGATCTGCGACTACATCGCGGGCATGACCGATCAATACCTCCTGCGGCAGCATCGCGAGCACGTTCGCCCTGTGGCTGCCCGGGCGGTTCCGCAAGACTGAGCCATCCGCTAATCCCTGTGCTGCATTCCTCGCTCGCGGAGAATTAGCGCACAATTCTTGCCGGAAACACCGTCCATCCGGACGGATTTCGGCCATTATTCGTTTGGTGTCACCACGGGGTGCGATTCGGTGCGCTTTCTTGACATGCAAGGGGTGCGTTCTATAATGGCTTTTCAGACGCTTTAATGCGGGGAAACCTATGTTTCTTGACATCCACGAACTCGCGCTCCACAAGGCCCGCATCCGCAGAACCTACGCCCCGGGAACGGTAGACTTCCATTCCTCGGAGATCCGCCAGGTGGAACCGCTCGAGATTCGGGGGACAGCGGAACTGATTGAAGGGCAGATTCGCATCACAGGCGAATTCCACACCCGATTGGAGTTGGTGTGTGCGCGCTGCCTCGATACGGTGGTTGAGGAAGTGGGTCGCGATTTTGACCTCTTTTATCGCTCCATGATCTCGGTCCCTGATGACGACGAAATGAAGCTGAATCTTGATGATACCGACATCGGGTTCTTCGAAGGCGACGGGATGTTCCTCGCTGACGTGCTTGCCGAGCAAGTGAACCTCGCGATCCCCATGAAGGTGATTTGCCGCAGCGATTGCCGCGGGCTCTGCCCGCACTGCGGCGCGAATTTGAATCACGAAGATTGCCGCTGCGAGAAGCATCCCACCGACGCGCGGCTCGCACCTCTCGCCCGCCTCAAGCAGGACTGGTCTAAAAAGCAATAGACAGTTACACTGTTATCTTCGATTTAGGGCGGATTTCGCCCGTTTTTCTGATGAGGAGTCTCAATGCCAAATCCCAAGCGACGCCATTCCAAAGCGCGCACAAGCAAGCGGCGCGCACATGACTTCCTAACGGCGCCTACCCTGGGCGAATGCCCGAATTGTCACGAGCGGAAGCTCCCACACAATGCTTGCCCGCATTGCGGCTATTACAAGGGACGCGAAGTCATTGACACGAAGGCCTGATCGGCCTAACTTTTCCCCGCCACTCGAATCGGTGCAGAAATGATCACCATCGCCCTGGATGCCATGGGTGGAGATAACGCTCCACGCGCCGAAGTGGAAGGAGCGGTCCTCGCGGCACGCGAACTGGACGTGCGCGTGGTCCTCGTCGGCATTGAGGCGACTGTCCGACAGGAGCTGGCGAAGCATCGATCCAAGAGCCTGCCGATCGAGATTGTCAACGCGACGGAAGTGATCGCGATGACGGATACGCCGTCACACGCGTTCCGCAGGAAGAAAGACAGTTCCGTTCACGTCGCCGCGCGGCTGGTTCACGAGGGCAAAGCCGACGGCCTGGTGAGCGCGGGAAACACCGGCGCGGTGATGACGACGGCGCGATTTATCCTTGGCACGCTGCCCGCGGTCGATCGTCCGGCGCTTGCCGCCCCGTTTCCGACTTCGAAGGGCACCGTCACCGTCATCATTGACGTTGGCGCGAATGTGGATTCGAAGCCCGAGCAGATCGAGCAGTTTGCGGTGATGGGCGAGATCTACTACCGCGCGATCTTCGGCACCAAGCGGCCGCGCGTTGCCTTACTTTCGATAGGCGAAGAGGAAATGAAGGGCAACGAATTGACGCGCGAGGCGGCGAATCTTTTGAAGCAGACGACGCTGAATTTCACCGGAAACGTGGAAGGCCGCGACGTGTTCAACGGCGACGTGGACGTAATCGTCTGCGACGGGTTTATCGGCAATGTTGCGCTGAAGATCAGTGAAGGCGTCGTGCTGCACATTACGGGTCTCTTGAAGACGGCGTTGACCAGTAGCCTGAGCGCGAAGGCTGGTTACCTTCTCGCGCGTAAAGCGTTTCGGGATTTTCGAAAAAAGATCGATTATTCGGAGTATGGCGGCGCACCGCTTCTCGGAGTTCGCGGAACAGCGGTGATAGGCCACGGCAGTTCGAATCCGAATGCCATCAAGAACGCAATCCGGGTGGCTGCCGAACTTAGCCGATCTAAAGTGAACGACAAGATTGATCGAGAACTTGCGGCTGTCGCGCTAGCCGCCAAGGGATAACCAAGCTCGCGCTGCCCGGTGGGCCCCGTCCCGGCCTTCCGTTCACGCAAATTCCAAGAGAATACGAAGCGGACACGTATATGGCTAAGCTTGCATTCTTGTTCCCCGGACAAGCCTCTCAATATCCCGGCATGGGCCGCGATCTAGCGGAGAAATTCCCGGTCGCGCGGCGCGTCTTCGATGAGGCGGACGCCGCGTTGGGATTTTCGCTTTCTAAAGTTTGCTTTGAGGGCACCGAAGATGACCTCAAGCTCACGGAAAACACTCAGCCTGCAATTTTGACGGTTTCCATCGCGGCGTTTCGCGTACTCGAAGAGAAGGGCATTTTGCCCGACGTGGTCGCCGGCCACAGTCTGGGCGAATATTCCGCACTGGTTGCCGCCGGCGGAATTGATTTCGCCGACGCTGTGAAGCTTGTCCGCAAGCGCGGAAAGTACATGCAAGAGGCCGTTCCGGCAGGGCAAGGCGCGATGGCCGCGATTCTGGGACTCGCTCCCGCCGAGGTTCACGACATAACAAAAAAGGCGTCGGCGGGCGAAGTTGTCTCTGCGGCCAATATGAATTCGCCCGAGCAAACGGTGATTTCAGGAACAGCGGCAGCGGTGAAGCGTGCGGTCGAAATCGCCTCGCAAAGTGGCGCCAAGCGCGCCGTAATTCTGCCAGTCTCCGCGCCATTCCATTGTGAGCTCATGATGCCTGCTCAGAAGCATCTCGAGGCGGATTTGCGAAACATAGCTTTCCACGATCTGCGCTTTCCGTTGGTGACGAACGCGGATGCGGAGGCCATCACCAGCGGCAACGAAGCGCGCGAGGCGCTGATCCGGCAAGTTTGCTTGCCGGTAAGGTGGCTTGATTCCGTTCACGACATGATCGAAAGCGGCGTCCACATGTTTGTCGAGGTCGGGCCAGGAAAAGTATTGAGCGGGCTGATGAGGCAGATCGACCGGGCAGTTCGTTGCGTCGGAGTCGAGGATTCCGCCAGCCTGCAGGCTGCGCTCGAAAAGATTCAACAGTCGCGCGCGGATACAGCCGAGGCCTGATCGAATGTTTTCACTCAAAGACAAAGTCGCGTTGGTTACCGGTGCGTCGCAGGGAATAGGCCGCGCGACATCACTGACGCTCGCCGCGGCTGGCGCGCGCGTGGCGGCGGCAGCGCGCAGCGTAGAGAAGCTCGGCTCACTCGTGGCCGAGATTCAGGCCGCGGGAGGCGAAGCTCTTGCGGTTCCGATGGACGTCGCCGATCCCGCGCAAGTGAAGTCGGGCTTTCAGCAAGTGCTGGCGAAATTCGGAAGGCTGGACATCCTCGTTAATAACGCCGGGGTGGCTCGCGACACTCTCGCGCTGCGCATGAAACTCGAAGATTGGGATGCCGTGATACGCACCAATCTCACCGGCGCGCATCTGTGCACCCAACAGGCGCTCGGAGCGATGCTCAAGCAGCGCTCGGGCCGGATTATCAATGTGAGCTCAGTTGTCGCGGAGACGGGAAATCCCGGGCAGGCAAATTACGTCGCGGCGAAAGCTGGAATGATCGGGCTGACGCGAGCCATCGCCGTGGAAGTGGCTTCACGCAACATTACGGTGAACGCAGTCGCTCCCGGCTTCATCACAACGCCGATGACAGATCCGCTGCCGCAAAACGTCAAAGATTTCATGCTGGGTCGAATCCCTCTCGGCCGTCCGGGGACCGATGTCGATGTCGCCATGGCAATCGTGTTCCTCGCGAGCGACGAGGCAGCTTACATTACCGGGCACGTCCTCGACGTGAACGGTGGAATGTACATGGGATGACGCCGCTCTGGAGTTGGAGCAGACGATGTCGATCACATCTGAAGAAGAGCTACGCGGATTGCGGGAAGCCGGGCGAATCGTCGGCGGCGCGCTGAAGGAACTGACGGCGCACGTTAAGCCAGGCGTGACGACCGGGCAACTCGACGAGATCGCCGCGCAAATTCTCAGGCGCGAGGGTGCGCGTTCCGCGCCGATTCTCGTCTATGATTTTCCAGGATCGATCTGTATCAGCGTCAACGAGGAAGTCGTTCACGGCATTCCCGGGCCGCGCGTGATTCGCGAAGGCGATCTTGTGAAGCTCGATCTAACTGTTGAGAAGAATGGCTTCATGGCAGACGCGGCCGTGTCGGTTCTCGTTCCGCCGATCTCAGACGATGCGCGCCGGCTTGCGCGCTGCGCGGAAAGTGCATTTCGAAATGCCGCAAAGGTGGCAACGGCGGGCAGGAAGATTTCAGACATTGGCTACGCGGTCGAGAACGAAGTTCGCCGCAGCGGCTTTGCTGTGATCAAAAGGCTGTGCGGCCACGGTATTGGCCGGACAATTCACGAGGCTCCGTCCGTTCCAAATTATTTCGATCCGTCCGAGACCGGGCGACTCACCGAGGGCCTGGTGATCACGATTGAACCGATCATCGCCGCAGGCCGTGGCGAAGAAGTCATGGATCGAGATGGCTGGACGGTCAAAACGCGCGACCGCAGCCTCTCCGCTCATTTTGAGCACACACTTGTGGTTACGCGGGGCGAGCCCATACTTCTGACTGCGGCGTGAGTTCGAAGGGGCGTGAATGGTTGACCGCACCTCGGGGCACGCATAGAATGTTTTGGTTTGACCAAATTTGACAGGGCGCGACCGTCCGGGACCGATCGAAGACGCGGTTGCAGCTTGCCGACAGCGGAGGAGCATACAGAATGGCCAGCGTTGAAGAACGCGTGAAGCAGATCATCGTCGAGCAACTCGGTGTGGACGAGGGAGAGGTGACTCCGACCGCATCGTTTGTGGACGATCTGGGCGCCGACTCACTCGATACGGTCGAACTCGTCATGGCGTTCGAAGAGGCCTTCGGCATTGAAATTCCGGACGAAGACGCCGAAAAAATCACCACCGTGAAGGACGCCGTCGCTTACATCGAGAAGCATTCGAAGAAATAGTCCACCGTCCCATTCCGAACAGGAGAGATGGCGCATTGAATCGCCGTGTTGTGGTGACAGGTGTCGGCCTCGTTTGCGGATGCGGCATCGGCACCGATGAAGTATGGAAAAACATCGTCGCCGGCAAAAGCGGCATCGGCCCGATCACCCATTTCGACACTACGAATTTCGATTGCCGGATTGCCGGCGAAGTTCGCGGCTTCGACCCCCTGCTTTGGATTGAGAAAAAAGAAGTGAAGAAAATGGGCCGGTTCATTCAACTGGCCATGGCTGCCACCGATTTTGCCGTGAAGATGGCGCAACTGCAGGTGACGCCAGAAATCGCCGATTCCACGGGCGTTTATATTTCTTCGGGCATCGGCGGATTCGACGTCATCGAGCGCGAACATTCGAAATTTCTTCAGGGCGGTCCAGGAAAGATTTCTCCGTTCTTTATTCCCGCAGCGATCGTGAATCTCGCGTCCGGGCATGTTTCCATTCGTTACGGCGCGCGCGGGCCGAATTCCGCGACGGCGACGGCATGTTCGGCTTCTGCGCACGCGATTGGCGACGCGATGAAGCTCATCCAGCGCGAAGCCGCGGAAGTAATGATCGCGGGCGGGGCGGAGGCGGCGATCACGCCGATGGGCGTGGGCGGATTCGCGGCGATGAAAGCGCTCTCGACTCGCAACGACGATCCCGAGCACGCGAGCCGCCCGTTTGACGCGCAGCGCGACGGATTTGTGGTGGGCGAGGGCGCGGGCGTTCTGATTCTCGAATCACTCGAGTACGCGCGGCGGCGCGGCGCGAACATTATTGCGGAGCTCGTCGGCTACGGAATGTCGGGCGACGCGTTTCACATCACGCAGCCCGCCGAGCAGGGCGATGGCGCTTACCGCGTAACGCTTGCGACTTTGGAAGATGCCGGCGTCACACCCGATAAAGTCGACTACGTGAATGCGCACGGGACTTCCACGCCGATCGGAGATGCGATCGAAACGATTGCCTTGAAACGCGCGTTCGCCGAGCACGCCAAGAAACTTGCGGTCAGCTCCACCAAGTCGATGACGGGCCATCTTCTCGGCGGAGCCGGCGGACTCGAAGCGGGAATCAGCGTTCTGGCGCTTCGCGATCAGATTTTGCCGCCGACGATCAACTACGAGACTCCGGACCCCGCGTGCGATCTCGACTACGTTCCGAATACGGCGCGAAAGGCAAAAGTACAATACGCGCTTTCCAATTCGTTCGGATTTGGCGGAACGAATGCGTCGCTGCTTTTCAAGAAGTGGGAAGCGCGCTGAGCGCCGGCGTCGTCTAAGATTTTTCTGAAATTTCCTGGGACTTCTTCTCGGAGCGGGAGGCGGTTTTGAAAATCGGTGTTTGCGTCAAGCAAGTTCCCGCGAAGGACGCGCCGCTGGCGATTGCCGAGTCGGGCGCTTGGATTCGCGAATCGGATATCGGCTTCGAGACGAACGAGCCCGACGGCTTCGCGCTCGAAGAAGCGTTGCGGCTGAAGGAGAAACACGGCGGCGAAGTTGTCGCGATTTCGATGGGCCCGGAGCGCGTGAAGCAGACGATCAAAGAAGCGCTGGCGAAAGGCGCGGATCGCGGCATTCATATTGTGGACGATCAATTTTTCAAGTTGGATCCGCTGGGCTCGGCGCGCTCGATTGCGGCGGCGATTCAAAATGAAAAGTTCGATCTCATTCTCACGGGCCTGCAAAGCGACGACCAGGGCTTCGGCCAAACAGGCGTGCTGCTGGCGGAATTGCTCGGGCTTCCGCACGCCACGATCATCATGCAACTCGAAGTGATGGAAGGGCGGATGAAGCTGAAGCGCGAACTCGAAGCCGGATGGTTCCAGTGGGTCGAATTGCCGCTTCCGGCCGTTCTCTCGATTCAGTCCGGCATTAACAAGCCGCGATACGCCACGCTCAAGGGAATCATGGCGGCCAAGAAGAAGGAAATTGCGATCGTACAGCGCGGATCGCTCGGCGTGCCGGATGCCCTGACGCAGCGCGTGCAGAAAATTTACGTTCCGCAGAAAACGAAGAAGACCGAGTTTCTCACCGGGTCGCCAAAAGAAGTTGCCGCGAAGCTTGTCGAAAAATTGAAGCACGACGCGCGGGTTTTGTAAAAGAGTCTCGCGAATACTCTTATGAAAATCTTGCTCATCACCGAACAGCGCGAAGGCAAGTGGAACAAGACGAGCTTCGAGACGCTGTCCGCTGCCCAACAGGCTGTGAAGCAAACGGGCGGGACGCTTACGGGTGTCGTCATCGGCAAGGGCGTCGCCGCGTTGGCGGATGAACTCGCCGGATATGAAATGGACGAAGTTCTTCTCGTCGAGCACGATCTGCTGAATCAATACACGCCGGATGGCTTTACGCTCGCGTTGCGGCAAGTTGTGGAAAGCGCGAAGCCGGATCTCATTCTCATGCCGCACACGTATCAGGTTCGCGACTTCGCGCCGAAGCTAGCGGCGTCGCTCGGCAAGGGCATGATCGGCGATTGCATCGGGTATCGCTACGAGAAGGGCAAATTCGTTTTCGTCCGCCAGATGTTTCAAGGCCGGACGGCCGCTGACGTTGACTTTGAAGGCGATGCGCCGTGGATCGCGACGTTTCAGGCTGGCGCCTTTCGCGGCGACCAGGCGGCGCAGCGGCAAGGCGGCAAAGCGCCGGTGAAAGCCGTCAGCGTCGAGCTGAAGCCGGAGCAAATTCGCACCAAGCCACTGGAATTGTTTCGCGAAGCGAAACAGGCCGTGGATCTCACGCAGGCGCCGCTGCTCGTGGCGATTGGCCGCGGGATCAAGGCGCCCGAGAATATTCAATTGGCTGAAAAGCTTGCGAAAGCGCTGGGCGCGGAACTCGCGGCGTCGCGGCCCATCTGCGACGAAGGCTGGCTGCCGATGGACCGCCAGATCGGAAGTTCGGGCCAGACGGTTGCGCCGAAACTTTATTTGGCGCTCGGAATCAGCGGCGCGATTCAGCATGTCGTCGGGATGAAGGGCTCGCGCACGATTGTCGCGATCAACAAAGATCAGAACGCGCCGATTTTTGAGGTTGCGGATTACGGAATCGTAGGCGATCTTTTTGAAATTGTTCCCGCGCTGACCGAAGAACTCGAGAAGTCGAAAGCCAGCTAGTCCGTTCCTTCCGATTGCCCTCTCTTGCCTTTCGAGTTTGCGAACGGAACTTGAGATGATCGAGCCGCGGGCAGGCCCGACGCCGGGACTCCTCAAACCGGAGATGCCCGCGCCACGAAGGCCTCTATAATCGCGTTGTCGGGACCCCCTTAATTTGTACCGATTAGAAATGGCTTTGCACAGCAACCCTCTCCTGCACAACAACTCCCTTATCTGCACAAAAACCCTATTTCTTCAAAAGTAGCGGGCGTGCTTTTAGGTAACGAAAAATCCACGGTTGGAGTGTGTACCAAATATATCCCTCTCCGTTCCCGCCATGTAATTCCTTCTTTAGTATGCCTTCATTAGATAGGCTTTTTGGTTTGTCATCTCCAACAAATAGATGGATTGTCGTTTTATCGTTTAGAGTAAAATAACTTAAAACCTCGCGCTCATCCCCCGCCAGACGATGCAATCTCCACCATCGTATTCTAAGAAAATCACACAGTAGAACGATCAAAATCGAAAAAGTAGCGCAAGAACCCAAAATCAACGCCGCCAATAGGGCCTTGTACATTTCAAAATACCTGAAGTGATTCAAAATGAGAAAAGTTGCCGTACCGATAAGAGAGAAAACAAAAAGGATAACGGTTGTTTTTATGCGTTCCTGAAGCCACGCGATTGTATGTATGGACGTAATCGCGTCGGAAAGTTTCATACCTCAACATCTTACCTAGACTACCAACATTACGCGTATCGACAATTATGCTCGGTTGCGAAAAAGACACACTTCTGGAGTGAAATAAACGGGCGGGCGAATACGTATCAGAGGGTAGAGACCTGCTACACCCTTCTCTTGTTCTTCCGAGGCTTGTTCCAGTAAGGCGATTTGCACTTAGGGCAGACTCTCGGTTCTCCCTCAGTGCTCGCTCTAGGCACCCATTCGTGAGAACAGCGGGTGCATTTATACCCCTGTTGCTTGATCGTGACCATTGCCATGATGCAAGTAATATACCATAAAGGGATAGATTGTCAAGGGAAAAAAGTTCAAAAAACCTCTTGACAAATATGTACCTCGCTAGTAATATATTATCTACGAAAGCGAGGATAACATGGACTTGAGAGAACAGCGCGGAATGGAACTGGCAGCAACCCGAACGATTCGCCGCAAAAAGGGTGTTTGGTTCGTGCCGTCCCAGAGCAAAGGCCCGTTGTATCAAGTCAATCTCAAGGCCGAAATGTCCACCTGCACCTGTCTTGACCATGAAACCCGAAAGGTGAAGTGCAAGCATATCTATGCCGCGACTTTCGTTATGATGCGAGAAACCAATTCGGATGGTTCCGTAACCGAGACTCTTACCGTCACGGAAGAACGGCACACCTATTCTCAAAATTGGTCTGCTTATAACGCCGCGCAAACTAACGAACAGGATAGGTTTCAAGTCTTGCTTGCTGATCTTTGCGCTGGTCTTATTACCGCTCAACCCAAGACTGGCCGCCCCCGTTTGCCGTTGTCCGATGCGGTTTTCAATATCGTATTTAAGGTTTATTCCACGGTTTCCCAACGTCGCTTTATGAGCGATCTTCGGGAAGCACACGAACGCGGATACATCACTAAAGTTCCGCATTTCAACAGTATTTCCAACTATCTTGAAAACCCCAACCTGACTCCGATTCTCAAGAGCCTGATTACCAAGAGTAGTTTGCCTCTCACGTCCGTTGAAACCGACTTCGCGGCGGATTCCTCTGGATTCTCTACTTCTCGCTTTACGCGTTGGTTTGATATCAAGTACGGAACGATTAAAACCAAGCAAGATTGGGTCAAGTGCCATTTGATGTGTGGCGTCAGAACCAACATTGTGACCGCTGTTGAGATTCAAGATCAGTTTGCTAGCGACACGAAGCAACTCCCCGCGCTGATCAACTCGACGGCGGAGAATTTTCAGATTGCCGAAGTTTCCGCCGATAAAGGGTACTCGTCCAAAAAGAACGCTGAAGCGATTGCAGCAGTAGGAGCGACCCCGTTTATTTCTTTCAAAGCCGATGCTGCCGGAAACGGTGGCGGAATGTGGACGAAGATGTATCACTACTTCCAATTTCGCCGCACTGACTTTCTGGCGCACTACCACAAACGGTCTAACGTCGAATCCACGTTCAGCATGATGAAGCGGAAGTTTGGCGACAGTCTCAGGAGCAAGACCGATGTGGCGATGACTAACGAAACTCTTTGTAAGATTTTGGCTCATAATCTGGTAGTACTTATCCATGAAACTCACGAACTCGGAATCGACCCCGTGTTCTGGAAAGAAAACGCAGCTCAGAACTAAATATCGGATTCATATTGCTCGATCAATTTTAATAGGATTTCCTGCCGTCTTTCACGGCGGTCAGGATTAGTTGTTTGTTTTGTGGCGAAATCTCTGAACAGTTTTATATTCTTGTTAAGTCCGGAAGGGGGTTGAATTTGCCCGTCAAGCGCTTGCGCCGCAAAAAGTAGCCTCGTTCCTAGATCAGATGAAAATCTGGTCATCACATCCGTCGAAAGAAGAGTCGTTACGAGCGTATAAAATTGGGGTTGATCGGTCGCTAACTTACTAGCCAGCAATTCAGGACGTTGCTTGTAAGCCCCATCCAAAAACTCAAATACTCGTCTAAAGTGTGTAAGCTCTTCCATCGAAAACGCGAAGTTTGAATCTTCATCTTTGGATGCAATAAATGCTTTGAGTATGGCGACAGGCGCACGATGCTTTTGCGATCTTGAAAAAAGAGCAATTTCTGTTAAACGCTCCCACATTCTTTCAACTTGGGAATTTGAATCTGGCAGATGAGAGATGATAGCAAGCCGTTTCATAACCGAAACAAAAGGGCTTCTCTTTTTTAACCTAAAATATTTTGATTTTTTACCTCGGACTTGCTTCAGGGCAATTAATCCGAACATCTGCCTAAATAGCTTATCCTTTGTTCGCGCTTGGACTATTTGGAAGCGAGTGACCTTGACGCCCTGTTGATTTATATCAATAAATAAATCGACGATTTCATTTATGGTCGTATTATCGTCATCAAAAGAAATTTCGATAGTGGGTATCGGATATTCGCGAAAAGCTCGAACAAGGTCATCATCGAGTTTTTCAAACGAGACTTGTTTTCCATCGAGGGGGATGGAAAAATTCACATCTCTTTTGGCAGGATTTTGATAAAAATATCGCTGAACGCCGTTGATTTTAATATCAGAGCGGCTATCTCCTATGAATAAAAGCAGGCTCTCCAAACGTTGCTTTCCATCCAAAATGTTGTAGGTGAATTGCGGTCCTTGCGCCTCCTTGTACAAAAAGATCGCCGGAATTGGCCGTGCCTGTACCATATTCACGAGCAATTTTTTTCGATCTTTTGATTTCCAAACTGTTCCGCGCTGAAACCGAGGTATTAGGTTAATTTTATCTTGGTTAAAAAATCCGACCAGAGTTTCAATGGTATGTTCTTTATTGGCAAATTTCATTGTGCTCCACCCCCGTTGTGTGGCCATCCTACACCTTCCCCGCACAAACGACCAAACGAGGGGGTGATGCAAATCTGCACAAAAACCTAGCAGGCTGCACAGAAACTAGATGTTTAGAGGGGGTTTTTAGGCAAAGCCATTAGAAATGACCTCGACTCCTTGTTTTCTGTGATTTACGGCGAATTCTAATCGTTTTACTGTACCGATTAGAAATGGCACTCTGGCGGCCTTCACCGCCATCGCTCGCCCCGCGAAAATGAGTTTTCCAGTCATAACTCCGCGACTACCCTAGCAGACTGTTATTGATAGCGCAAATGACAGGTGATGTAAGAGTGCCAGTACCTGCGGACGTCTGGCGGGTGTGGTTTGGTGAGAGTGCGGCCGGTCAGATTGCGTGCCAGTTTCCGATTAATGCGGTGGTCTCAATGGGTCGATGCAACACTAAGCTTGAACCCCCCTTGTATTGAAAACAAAAGCCAAAATCGCTCGCTATGGCAAGAGCAGCTAGAACGCTGCCCTGGCAAGATTCTGGCCAAGTACAACCAGACAGATAGTTCTCCCGCGGAAGCATTGCCGAATCAACGCACTGGACGGTGTTGCATCGACCGGTTGAGCTGGCAGCGTTAATCAGGAATTGAGGAATTCCCATGTTTCGGTGATTGGTCCAGTCGCTCCTCAGGAATCCGCTCGAAAGCTTTGGACCATACTTGCTGCACCCGTTTCACGTGCCCTTGGTCAAGGAAATAAACGTTAGCTCTCAATCTCTGCAACACGGGACGACCTGCTTCCTTGTCCTTCTTCTCGATTGCATTTATAAACGCGCTCTTCGTTTCCTTTACGAAATTGGGTCGTAGACAACGGTCATACGTCACGTCTACACTCGCGCCAATTCGGATCATGTCGGGGTTTACTATCAAGCGCTTTATATAGAGACTTCGAGGGTCTCTTAGATCGTACGCCCAGTCTTCGTCCGTCCACGCGTTTGCCTTGAATTGCTCGGCGTAGACTTCCAGATAGATTTCCTGTTGTGCGATATTCCGAACTGAAAATTGGACGAGGGCGCACGAAGGATATTCTTGCCTTAAACCTTCAATCTCAACATCGGGTTGCTGTAAGTTCTCTTGGGTCTTAGTCGTGTATTCGACCGAGGCTAGGCACAATGAAGCCACCAGCAGCCAGAAGATGCGACAAGAACCGCTTGTCATTTGCGAATATTAACATGACTCCGGACACAATTCTTTTGACGTAAGTCCCGGTAAGTCGGGTGGTCTCAATGGGTCGATGCAACACCCTCTAATATGAATCTTCTGTTTGGAGGTGGTGTGTATGGCCCAAGGAAAACGTGTGGCGCTTTCTGCGGCGCAGAGGACGGAGCTATGGAGCCGTTGGAAGGCGGGGCAGTCGCTGCATGTGATTGGGCGTGCCTTCGGTAAGCCACATAACTCCATTCATTGTTTTTTATCGCAGCATGGTGGGATTGTTCCGCCAGTCCCTCGGCGCTCATTGCGCGTACTCAATGCGGTTGAGCGAGAGGACATTTCTCGGGGGCTCGCTTCTGGTTCGTCGATTCGCAATATAGCCAAAGGTCTGGAACGCGCAGCTTCGACGGTGAGCCGGGAAGTCGCACGCCATGGCGGCCGCCCTGAGTATCGAGCTCAGGAAGCGGATCACCAAGCCTGGGAATCAGCTCTGCGGCCCAAGCGGTGTCTTCTTGCCATCCACGTCAAGCTGCGGAACATGGTTGCGAGTAAACTGATTCTGGATTGGTCGCCGGAACAGATTTCTGGATGGCTGAAGATCCAGTATCCCGCTGACGAGAGCATGCGCGTGTCCCACGAAACGATTTACCGTAGCTTGTTCATCCAAGCCCGCGGAGTGCTGAAGAAAGAGCTGCTGGGGCACCTGCGATCCAAGCGCCGCATCCGCCGCTCGCAGCACTCTCGTATTTTTAAAGACTCGCGCGGTCAAATCGTCGATGCCATCTCCATCAGGCAAAGGCCCGCAGAAATCGAGGACCGCGCCGTCCCCGGCCATTGGGAAGGCGATCTCATTGGTGGCATAAAAAACAGTCACATCGCGACATTGGTGGAGCGGCATTCGCGTTTTACGGCCCTGATCAAGGTGCGAAGCAAAGACACGGCTGCGGTCGTCGCCGCATTGAGCCGGCAAATTCGCAGGCTTCCAACATCCCTGCGGCGCTCGTTGACATGGGATCGCGGGCTGGAGATGGCTAAACACAAAACCTTCACGGTAGCCACGAATGTGAAAGTCTACTTCTGTGATCCGCACAGCCCCTGGCAACGAGGAACGAACGAAAACACCAACCGCCTGCTGCGTCAATACTTGCCGAAGAGAACCGACCTTTCCGGATACACGCAATCCCAACTGGACAAGATCGCGCTGCGTCTAAATCAACGCCCGCGAAAAACTTTGGGCTTTCAGACTCCAGCCAGTAAACTGCGCGCAAGTGTTGCGCCGACCCTTTGAACCCGCACGGGTTACCGGACATTGAGAGTTAGTTTCCGATTAGTGCGTTACACAGGAATTGGAGTATACGTATCATTGAGTGAGAGACAAAGCTCGGAGGTCCTGAATGCTCTGGTTCTATGAATCTTTTTTTCCCGTGACGTGGACCGCCTTTCTTCTTTATTGGGGGATCAGGGCCGTCAAGACCAAAAGCATCCAGCGCCGCGAGCCGGCCGCCTCGCGCATCCTGCGGGCCCTCCTCTTGTTGATCGTGATCGTCCTCCTCTCGACAACGCTCATCCCGCTGCACTGGCTCTATCTCCAGCTCTGGCCGACTGGCATTTGGCTCTTTTGGATTGGAGCTGCTGTCACCGTCGCCGGCCTTCTCTTCGCCGTCTGGGCGCGCCAGCACCTCGCCAGCAACTGGAGCAGCTCCGTAACCATTAAGCAGGGCCACGAGCTGATTACCACCGGCCCTTATAGCCTGATCCGTCACCCAATCTACACCGGCATTCTGACCGGATTTCTTGGCACCGCGATTGCGCTCGCCCAGGTGCGTGGGTTCGTTGCTTTCGTCCTAGTGTTGCTCGGATTCTTGACCAAGCTGCGCATGGAGGAGCGATGGATGCGCTCCCAATTTGGCGAGACGTACGCTACCTATGCCCATCGCACCGCCGCCCTGGTGCCATACCTTTTCTGATCGCTACGCGTCGCGGCGTTTGAAGTTCCACTTGCAGCCTGACTCCCGTTTGTCGGGTTACCGGACATGTCCCCTATTGGTCCCGAACTAGATATGGACTTGATCCAGCGGCGAAGCTGTGACAGGAACGACACGAAATCGGCAAGAAAAAGTTCTTAGACCGTCCCGTCGGGGCGCCGTTACTCCCGCCCCCACATTCGTGCGCCTTCCGCTTTTCCTCGGTTTTGGTGCTGGAATTTCTATCCGACGGCATTCTAACTTAAGCTCTTCGAAAAATCCGCGCCGGGAAACCCCTACTAGTTGAGCTTGCTCTCAAGATCCGGCACGAACATCGACTGCGCGTCCGGTTCGAGCTTTCGCGCTTCCCTGAGTGCCGTGTCCCACTCCTGACGCGCCTCTTCTTTTCGCCCCATTGCCGCGAGCGCATCTCCCCGCGCCTCGTGGCCGAATATCGAAGATGGATCGATCGCCACCGCCTCCCCCGCCAGCGCCAGCGCCAACGCCGGGTCGCCGTTCGCCGCGGCCGCGGTCGCATTCTGCGCGCGGCTCAGCGCCGCCGCCTGCGTCAGATCAAACCGGCCGCGGTAGACCATCACCGCGTGGTCGATTGTTTCTTCTGGTTTGACGCTTCGAAACGCATCGTACGGATTGAGCGACGCCGCCGGCCACTCACATCCCGACAGATCCCCCGCGCTCACAAGCACGCTGCCTTCAATCACCGCCGGTACGTTGTCCGCCCCTCCCAGTCCGGACGTATCCGCGGTCGGCAAATGGTGACAACTAATCCCGTAGGTTTCCGGATTCAACTCAGGATACGCAAAATAGGCAAACCAGCACTCTTCTCCTGGATGCCGCTCCTGCCACGCTCTCACCTGGAAGAGTTGCTGCGCCCAATCCACGTTCGAATCGCTCAGCAGCTCATGCACGTTCGCCGGCCCGCCCCATGCTTCGTTCGCGTAGGCCATGGCATTGGGAAACGCCGCGAGCGACGAACTCACATGCGCCGCCAGCAATAGGCAAGACACGGCGAACCACTTGCGGCTTGATGCCGCCAGCGCAGCAGCTCCGCCGCCGGCCAGCACGAACAAATACGCGTAAAACGGCAACAGGTGCCGTGCCCCGATGTTCATCCCCGATACCATCGCCACGGCGAGATAGAACAGCGCCGGCACTAGCAGAAAATCCACTTCGCGTCCCCATTTCAGTTTCCGGGTCGTCGCCGCATAAATCGCCAGGGCTGCCAAGGCCAGCAGTCCGAGCGTTGTCTTGATCGCGATCACCGACGGGAAATACCACCAGACGCCGTGTGCGATGTTCCGCCCAAATATGAATGTCGGATAGAACAGCGCCATCCGCCCTACGTCCACCAGACCGATCAAGTAAGATTCCGGCAGCAGGTGCAGCCGGCCCACAAGATTTATGATCCGCGAAACGTGCGGCCCGAGCGGCGCCACGTAATTCCCGAGCGTCGTACTCATCTCCAGTCCCGCGGGCCGCGCCGCGCAACGAAAACCGTAGAAGCTCCACAGCACCAGCACGCCGATCAGAAAAATCCCGCAGATTGCTCCCGCCAGCCGCAGCGCCTCCCGCGCCCGCGTTCCATTCTTCGCCGCTGCGATCTCGCGCGCGATCAGCAGTGCAAGGATTGGCGCCAGCATCACTCCGGAATGCTTCGTCGCCAGTAGGAGGCCCGCCACCACGCCGGCCACTACCAACCGCATCACCGTCGGGTGCTTCACGTACCGATAGAAACACCACGTACTCGCCAGAAAAAACAGCGAGACGCCGATGTCCGTTGTCACCAGTGCCGAATGCGCCAGAACATTCGGATCGAACGCGGCCAGAGTCAGCGCGAAAATCGCCGCCCAGTCCCCGAACGATTCCCGCGCCGCCAGGAAAACCACCAGCGAAAGCACCCCGGACAGGAGACCGGCCGCCACCCGCATCTCGAAAACCAACCGGTTGCGATCGCCGTCGTTCCGCGCAAGCCAATCCCGCCCGTCCAAATACGCCTCGGTTTTGAAGTCGCGGCCTTTCAGCTGCGGCACCCACAGATCCCGGCCCAGCAGCGGCGCTGTCGCCAGCAGCTTTACGAACGGTGGGTGCTCCGGGTTCAGTCCGTAGTCTTTGGTGTGCCACATCATGTAACCGGCAAACATGTGGTCGCCTTCGTCGAACGTGAGCGATTCGCGGTGAACCATTATCAGCGCCAGGACCATCTGTGCACCGATCAGCCCTGCCACGATTCCCCACAGCACCCGCCTGGAAAGTTTTGGCACGTTCTTCCTATCCCTTGAAATTCACCCGGACATCTTGCGTCGAATGTCCAGTCGCGCGCCGCATCGCTTACGCGGCTGGGTTCTATTTTCCAACGCACTTCCGTATGGCCAATCCACGCGTTCGAAAGCTCCGCGTCGTCAATTCCTGGTAAGTCGGGTAACCGGAGATTTGAAGTAACGTTTCACTTTTCCGATCACCGCGCTAACCGGGCAGTGACTCGGAGAAATTGCCTTTGGCTCCGCTCACGACTAGAACCTCCGCTGGGAGACTCACCCCACGGTCTGTGGAGTACTCACGAATCGATTCAAGCGCTTGACGCTTTAGCTCCGTCATCTGCTCTTTTGAGAGCGCGGTTGTCTTTTCACGAAGCTTTTCAGACATCTCGAGGCGCAGCGCCCAAAAATCTTCAGCGGACATTGGTGCGTGTATTGTGAATTGAAACAGGCGCTCGGTCGGAGCGATCACGGCGGCCTCGTTCAGTATTGCTAGTAACTTGCCTGGACTGGCAAAACGAAACGTATCCGGAGCGTCTGGCTCGGGTGGTGGCGAAGCGACAAACCGATCGACAACTCGAGATAGCGAATAGTGGAAAGGATTTCTTTCGGCGAAATGCCAGACCGCCAGCGCCAGTTTCCGTCCCGGCTTGAGCACTCTCAACATCTCGCGGAGCGCGCCGACCGGAGACGGAAAGAACATCACTCCGAATCGACTGATTACGGCATCGAATGTGTCGGCCGGAAATGGAAGTTGATCCGCAAAGGCAACGTCGAACTGTGCATTTCTCGACTGAAGACGATCTGCCTCTCGACGAGCAGCAGCGACCATCTCGGGAATCGGATCGACGCCGAAGCAATTGCCTTCTGGGCCAACCAACGAGGCGATGGTCAACGCAGGTTCTCCGGGACCAGTAGCAACATCGAGGACTGATTGACGAGTGCCTATTTGCCCGGCCTCGACAAGAGCGTCCGTAACCGGCGCAAACATCTGTCGGATGATATCCCGGTGCTTTTCCCAGAACGGAGCAGAACCGCTCCATCGATTGATAACCTCTTGGTTAGGTTGCATGTGCGGGAGTATAGCTTTCCGGCGGGAATTGTCACGGCGATTGAACCGTATTGAAATCCACTCGTCCAGTTAGTACGTTTATCAGGCTCTGGGGACTTACCCGGATTTGATATAAGCTTCTCGACGGAGACGCCGAATGGAAGCCCGGGACATCGACCTGCACATCAATCCATCCGACGAGACCATACGTCTCGGCCCGCTCGCGGTAAAATCGGTCTCCGCATCGAGCTGTGCTGTGGCGTTGACATACGGACTGCGGGAGGCCGAAGCGACTTTCTGGTAGAAATCCGTCCACGACTTGAACAGCGAAGGCTCACTGGGAAATGGCCGCAAAATGGTGATCGCGCTCAACCGGGCTTCGGGGACATCGGAGCGGCTGTGCCAGTAACGGCTATCGGCTCGCAACGAGAGGACCTTTTTTCGACGGTTCGTTTAGAAGCCATCGTTCACGTTCATGCTGCAACAGCTCAAAGGCTGGTGGAAAGACGTGAACATTGAAGCGGGGCACAAAATTCGCGCAATGCGTGGCTGGTCAAGCTAAGCCTATGCCCCGTTGCCCCGGCCAGCGACAAGTTCCTCGAGCCTTGCATCCGAGGAACCCGAAACTTCCGGTCTCATTTCCGCTATATCGAATTCATGATGTAATCAACTAGGCCCTGGTAACGGCCGCTTCGCCCTTGCCTTACTGCGTCAAATGCGCGCGCCCATTTGAGGGTCAAGGTTGCCCGCTATGCGGTGGTCCTCCCGCTCTATCGTCAAAACAAATTGATAAATCACTGAATCCATTCATGGCCGTGCTTGTGGTGGGGCTTGCAGCATGCTCGTTTGGAGTCCTCTTCTGGGGGTTGGTGGATGCCTATCCACCCGTGGTTGCCGGGTGGATCATCCTCGCCGTGCCGATCCTCACTCACGCCATTGTAAGTGCCGGGGAACGGCGTCCGTGGAATTTCGTGGTCACGAAGGCTGTCTTCAGATTGTCTGCCGTTCTTATGATAGTGCTCCTTATGCTTCTGTTTGCCAATCGTGCGTTCGACAGGTCTCCTGCGAGGCAAGTCTATGCAGTTGTGATGTTGAAATCGTTTTCTAGCGGTCGCTTCTCGAACGACTTCCTCACCGTCGCACCGTCCTGGCGTCCCGGAAGGACTCAGGAAGAACTGATTGTCAGCGGGCCCACGTTCTCAAGTGTCTACGAAGGCGAACCCGTCACCATTACCGTTCACAAGGGACTCTTCGGCCTTTCCTGGTACGACCACGTGGCGCCGCGCTAAAACTTCGCAGTCTCTCTCGTAATCCGATCATCACGCACTGCGTGCGTTATTTTCTCAGCGTCAACGGTGCCGTCGATCTTGCGGTGTTCTAAGCGCGGCGAACCAACTCCCGATTAGTCGCGTAATAGGAGACTTGAACTAGCACTTCACTTTTCCGATTTATGCGTTTATCAGGCTCTGGGGTCTTACGCGGATTTAATATAAGCTTCTCGATGGAGGCGCCGAATGGAAGCCCGGGACAGCGACCTGCACATCAATCCATCCGAGGAGACCATACTTCTCGGCCCGCTCGCGGTGCGCTTCTTGCTTACCGGAGATAACTCGACTGGCAGCGTCGCAGCCTTTGAGCTGATGGTCCCAAGCGCGCGGCGCCTGATGGCTCCAGCGCATAGTCACGATCATTTCGAGGAAACAATCTACGGCATCGAAGGAATATTGACCTGGACTGTGAACGGAAAACAGATTGACGTCGGGCCGGGACAGGCACTCTGCATTCCGCGAGGTGCCATCCACCGGTTTGACAATAACGGCAGCCAGAACGTGAAGGTGCTCTGCATGATCACCCCAGCCGCGCTAGGTCCGCAGTTTTTCCGCGAGTCTGCCGAGGTAATCAACGCGGCGGCAGGTGGTCCACCGGACCGAGCAAAAATGGCGGAGATCATGCGTCGCCACGGCCTCACCCCGGCTCCGCCCCCGCCTCAGGCGTAGCGCCGGCCGGTTGAGCCCGCGGCGTTTGCCAGGACTTAGCCTTCATTGGAGACGGCGGATGAATAGGGAACTCAAGATTTGGACTGATTTCATGTATCTCCGCGTCGTCTAGTCGCACGTTCTGCTGCTTACATTAGACCCTGTAGTAATTGACAAGCAATTCTGGTGGAACGAGCCAACCGCCGTGTGCCGCTCCGCAGTATTCTCATTTTCAGGAAGATTCTTCCTTTATGGCCAACAAGAGAGCAGTTCTTCTCTTCGTCGTATTGATCGGACTTGCCGTCCGCAGTCTCTTTGCCGACGACACCAAAACTTCGGGCAAGAGGATCCTGATCGAGGAGGCCGGCACGTTGTTCGTGACGGATCCGGACGGTATGAATCGGCGCAAGATCGCCGAGAAAGCCGGGGCCGCTGCGTTTTCACCCGATGGAAGTTTAGTCGCCTATGCGGACGCGAAAAGCGTCTCCGTGTTCTCGCTGCTCGACGGGAAGTCCGTCACTCTTTCCCACCTCACCGAGGCAAACGTCCCTAGCATTACGTGGTCGCCGGATCAGAAGCGCCTAGCTTACGAGATCGACGTTCGAATGAAGAGCTGGGATTTGTTCCTGGCATCTTATCCGCCGAACGGAAACGCGCCGCGTAATCTCGGCCCTTGGTACGAGTCCGTCAGTTTTTCAGCCGACGGAAAATTCATTGTTCACCCATCGTACGGTCCGCACGGCCCGAACCTTCTGGAAACGGTCAATGTGGAATCCGGCAAACGCGAAACGATTTACAAGGCGGTTACCACAATCTGGAGCGCTCAATACTCGCCGGACGGATCGAGCATTGCGTTCATGATGACCGACCCGGAAGACGACGAAAGTCAAAACGACTCTGGTGGTGTCGTGACGGACTTATGGATTCTTCCGCTCGATTCGAAGAAGCCGGTGAGGATCATGCGCGGCGTTTTCCATTTTAACTGGTCACCCGATGGACGGCTCCTTGCCATTGAGACGGGCTCGGAGGTGGGCGACTACCCTCCGGGCGACAGCGCCATTTTCATCAGCTCGGTCGATCGGAAAATCCAATTTAAGCTTTCCAAAAACGCCAATTCCATCGGCCCGGTCTTCTCACCCGATTCAGAGAAGGTCATGTTTGTGGAGTTCAATGATGCGCGCTTGGTGATCGGCGATCTGGCAACGCGGAAGCTGACACCTCAGGCCGTCTCCGGCCCCAGGACCGACGAATACAAGGTGTGCGACTGGAAATAGCTGCGATGTGCCGGAAACCCGCGGCTTCTGGCCGTTTCCTGCGATTCCGCCGAGCGCTCCGCGCACAACGATAGCGGCCGGTGCCTGTTGATTCGGAACACCTGACATTGCGGTCTAGTTTCCGATTAATGGGATGGTCTCAACGGGTCGACGCAACGCTCAGCTCGAACCCGCCTAGCATTGAAAAGAAAAGCTAAAACCGCTCGCTAGGTTCGATCAGCCGGAACGCTACGCTGACTATCGAAATCCGGCCGGCCTTGCGGCCAGCCCTACGAAAGCCAAAACGAATCACCGCGGTCGGGCGCCGGCAATCGTGGGGAGCATTTTCCGACGGCCGAGCTTGGCTTCATGGTTATGCTGACGGATGCTTCAGGATATCCGCCAGAGCGTGCAACCGTGTCGAGTCAGCGGGACTTTTCGACTTGGCCGCGCTTTTATCCAAAGACGGCGTCATGCGCTTCAATTTCGCCACGCTGCTCTTGTTCAAGTGAGAAGTTTCCGCGCTAAGGATCGCCGCTCGCAGGGATGCGATTCGCTCCGCGGGCAAAGCTTGCGACCGCTCCAACTGATCGACGTACGCTTTCGCCACTACTAATGTCGCAGGCCACTCGAGTTTTTGCTGATTCTGCACATTCAGCTCAGGAACCTGGACCGATTTCGCCGCATCGATTTCATTCTGCGTCAGGAACTTGGTCGGCGTAAGTTCGAAGACGTCCAAGCCGCGCGCAATCTCCGAACCGTAGATGGAGCCGTTGTACCAATACGCCGACCATTCGCCGCCCAGCACCAACATCTTCGGATCAATTGGGCCGCGGTCGAAGTAAGCAATCTCAATGGGGTGCGCCGCGTCGGTGAAGTCCATGACGGAGACACCGCCCTGGTACCACGCCTGAACTTCGATATCGCGGCCGGGAACTGGAATCAGCGAGCCGTTGTGCGCCACACAGTTCTCCGTGTCGCCCTGCGCGGCCGGCAGTTTGTAATAACTCGCGAAGGTCAGCTTGTCGTCTTTGAGATGGAAAATTGCATCCGCGCCCCACTTGTTGGGATCGTTCGGACGGCACCGCGCACCCAGGCCGCCGCCCCACTCATCGGTGAACACGACTTTCGTGCCGTCGTTTGAAAAAGAAGCTGAGTGCCAGTATGAGTAGTTCGGATCGTTCACCGCATCCACGCGCTTCGGATGTACCGGATCCTTGACGTCCAGGATAATTCCGTTGCCCGAGCACGCGCCCGCCGCCAATCCGATTGCCGAATACACCGTGATGTCGTGGCATTGGTTCGTGTCTGCAGGCTTCTCCTCACCCTTGTCGTGGCTGCCGCCGTTGCTCAGGCCGTTCAGCGCGCCCGTACGAGCGTCGATAAAGACGCGAGGGGTCGACACGATCTTCGCATCCTGCGGCGCTGCGACCGGAACCTTGATCACTTCGATACGAAACAGCGCGGTATTCGGATCCTTGTCCGGCTTTTCGTTTGAACATCCTGCCAATTCCTCGGGTTGACGCACAAACGATGTTCCCGAAACGTAGATATAAACATTGTCCTTATCGTTCGGATCCAACACCAGCGTATGCGTGTGCGAGCCGCGGCAGGTCTGCACCGCCGCTACTTGCTTCGGGTTCTTGATGTCCGAAATGTCGAAGATCCTCACGCCGCGGAAGCGGTCTTTTTGCGCCACCGGCAAGCGGCGTTCCTTCTCGTGTCCCGGGGCCGGCGGAGGTTCGGGCGGAAATCCTTGCGCGCCGCAATCCAAGCGGCCATTCGGCATTTCCACCGACATGAACAGCAGGTTTTTGTAGACTGACACATCGCCCTGCCCGCCCGGGCACACCATCGAAGTTACCAACGCCGCCTGCGCTGGATTCGAGATGTCGTAGATGCTCACGCCATAGAAGTTTCCTTGGAAAAGGTGGTTACCCTGGAACGCCAGGTCCGAGTTCGCGAAAGCCAGCTGCGCGATCACCATCAGCAGCGGCTTCGGAATCTTCGTGATATCACTCATACCGATACCGAGTTGCTGAACTGCCTTCGCCACTTTCGGATCGTCAGGCTGATCGCTTCCGAGCTGAAACGCGTCAGGCTTCTTGAGCAGCAGGAGGTGCTTCATGCCCATCGACGCTTCACCTGCGTCATACAGTCCCGGCGTCAGCTTGAAGCGTGGATCGTTTACATCCGACCCCGTCATTCCGGGCGGCAGCGGCGGAGCGGGCTGCGGCGCAAATGGATTCTGTTGCGCCTGCGGAGGCGGCGCAGGTGCGGGCGCGGATCCCGGCGCTGGCGGCGGTGTTGGGGCCGCAGGCGTCTGCGCCTGAATCCCGCTCACACCAACACACAAAACAATCGCGGCCACGCCCGCGAAACGGAAAGCAACTCGCTGCACTCGGTTCATCGTTTCTCCTTGAACGGTTTCTTTTCCAACATAGATTGCATAATTCTGATCTCGGCCCGTTGCGTGTTGTCCGCATCCGTCGCGAAGTTGAACACGTCCGCGTCCTGCCCCGCGCCCGCCGTATCAAATAAATCCTTCACCATAATCAAAGCACCGTTGTGGTGCTGAATCATTCCAGTCAAAAACAGGCGGTCGAATTCGGCGCCCTTCGCGTTGCGAAGCGCTTCCATCTGTTCCGGGGTCAACATACCGGGCATGAGGGCCATCGGTTTACCCGAAGTATTCATGTCCGGCATCCCGGGCATTGCCATGGAGATGGGTTCTCCCCGAGCCGCGAGCCACCGCTGCATCAACTTGATCTCATCGGCCTGCGAGCTGCTGATCCGCGCGCCGAGCGACCGCAGATCTTTGTTTTCCGTGTGCGAGGGAATGAGCGCCGTCATCTCCACCGCCTGCGAGTGATGCATGATCATGCCTTGCATGAACTCCACATCCGCGTGCGACGGTTGTGGCAGTGTGCCCCTCGTTGATGCCGGCAGCGTCTTGCTCGGCTTCCCCGGCGCACCCGGTTGCACCACAGAAGGTGCCGTCGAGGAATCAGCCTGCTTTGCGCGTGCTGCAGTGGGGAAGAAAGCCGCGGAAGCGCTCGCGGCGAGGAGCAGGACACACAGCGCCGCAGATCCTCTTTGATAGTGGAGCGCGCACTTGCCGCGAAGACCGTAAAGATTCCACTTCGATACTTCGCTAGACATTTTTCGGTGCTCTCATAGTCGAAGAAAGTTGCGAATTGTTAGACGGAGAATTAACTCTTACGTCTTTAAGATCCCCGGAAATCTTTGCCGAACCCGTGGCGGCCAGCGTAGCTCGAGGAGCCACACGTGACCGCGCACTGAATATCATTTGCAGCGTTTGTTGCTGATGGCGTTCGATCGGTATTCCTTGTGGAGTAACTGCCAATCCGACGCTCGGAATTCGATAATACGCGGAACCAAGCCTGGCGGAGTAGGCGCGAGTTCAACCACAGCGTTTTCTCCGGGCCTCGCGTTCCAATCAAACGGGACAGGCGGCCAAGAGACTACGCCGACGATCACGCCGAATTGCCAGCATAGAACAAAAGTGCTGGTGATGGCAACGGATGGCGCTTAAGCCAGTCGTTCAGGCACTCTTCGGAAGCTCGATCAACAACACTTCGGCTTGCTGGCTGCTAGTTCGCGGGCCCGGCAAACAACAGCAAGTTCCCATCCGGATCTTTGACGATGAAATTCTTGGCGCCCCAAGGCTGCTTTTTCAGCGTCTGCTGAAATGTAACTCCAGCGGACTGAAACTCAAGAAACAGCAGCTTGATTTCGTCCGCCGTAGCGACGGTCATAGACACCGACAACAATTCCTCCCGATCGCGGACCGTCAACTCGATTATGGGTCGCTCGACGCACCGTAGATTGAGACGCGCCGCGTCGCGACCCACCTGTGCATAGTAGGGAGGGTCGCCGTAGCTGAATACAACCGAAAAGCCTAACTTTTCACGGAAAAATTCGCATGATCTCTTGATGTCGGTGACGAGCAGTTGCGGCTCTGCACAGACAATCGTCGCTTTGGACGGCGATGATTTCACCTTGCGCGGCGTGGTCGAAAGTCCAGTTTTCAGGGCTTGCCAACTATCGAAGCCCTGTTGTCTTGCCACCAACTCTTGTGCATCGCTGAGTTTAAAGCTCGCCGCAAGAATTTCGGAGTCGGGCATATTCAGGAAACGAGGCAAATGCTCTCGGATTTGTGCGGCGACGGGATAGTGCTGTTCACGATGCCAACGCAGTATGAGCTTGGCTTGCTTCTTGAGGTTCTCCAGATTGGGCATGTGGGCCTCCACGATGGGATCGTAGGTGGGCATTGCCCTTCGGCTACGCGCCGATGCACCCTACATGCGCCGATGGCAGTATTGGCTGCCCGGTCAGTAACTGTCAACGAAGAACGACGACCGCTACACGTTGGTCAGGAGCACTTAAAGATTTTTGTCATATCACCAGCTAACCGGAGGTTGTTCCAACCTCGCGGTAACCTAAATCGCTCGTCACCGTTCGCCCTGTATCCTGTGGCACGCGCTTCGAATCGGTCTTCGAATCGCGTTTGGGAATGTCGCCTACGGGGGTTAGTTAGCGTTATCGAAAACTGAGGCGTTACCTGGACCCCCGATGTTCGCTTTCGTCAGCGCGCGTCCCGGAAACGGCCATTCCCACTAATGTGACTTCCGATCGAGTGGCGCTAGATGAAACAAACTAAACGTCTTAGCGTCGTATTATGCTGGCCGACAACCTGCCAGAACTTTCCGCGGACCTCTTGCGTAGACACCTACACATTCCCGCGAGGCGAGCCACGCCGGGTGGATCCAACGGTGGCGCTGCGGCACGAATAGCGAATTTTGAAGTTCAGATTGCGGCTGCCGGAATCCGGTAAAGGACGAAGATATGAAAAACTTTTTGCAGGACATCCGA
>CAWDOI010000020.1:0-84122 GCA_963803835.1 uncultured Acidobacteriota bacterium
TGCGGGGGCGGGCGATCGAACATCCTTCCCGCTTTCGCGTCGCCGGGACGAAGGGTCTCGGCGAGACCACACCTGTTGAAATCGTGAAAATCCTCTAGAATCTTCTCGACCCGCTGGTTCATAATGCGCCGGGGCGTGTTTCCCACAGCAATTTTTGGCAACTTGGGAGGCCAGATGAAACATCGGGTGTGCGTGCGAGTGAGCGCAATTGCACTGCTGTTGTCAGTTGGTTTCCTGGGCGGTTGTTCTGGTTCACCTTCGAAAACGACTACTCCGCCACCAACAAATCCCACCCCGGTGGCAATTACCGTCTCGCCTACTAGCGCTGCGATTGCTACTGGAGGAACGACAATCCTTCAAGCCAATCTGACCGGAGATACAGCGGCCACATGGACCGTCAATGGCGTCGCCGACGGCAATGCGACTGTGGGCACGATCACCACGTCGGGACTCCAGGCGACTTTCCAAGGCCCGACCGGCGCGACAGGAGAAGTCGCGACGATCGTGGCCACGAGCGTCGCCGACACAACGAAATCAGCGACGGCGACGGTCTACGTGGTTCCTCCCGGGCAGGTTGCCGCGACGGCGAACGCTCTCGTCGCAACGTATACGATCTCTCCGCCGACCACAGCGGCGGTCCACGTACAATTCGGCACCGATACGACGTATGGACGCCGAACGAACGACCTTGCCGCTCCCTCAACCGGAGGAGCTATCAGCACTTTTGTGGCTGGCATGCTGGCCTCGACTCTCTATCACATGCAGGCCGTGGTGCAATTCCCCGACGGCACGCTGTTCCTCGACGCCGACCAGGTTTTTACGACCGGCGCGATTCCCGCAGGGGAGCTCGCGAACATCGCCGCCACCACCACTCCGGGGATGACGCCTCAATCGGGAATCGAATTTCTCGATACCATCGATCCAGGCGGCAATGTACTGGCTACCGATCTCGCCGGTAATATCATCTGGTATTACGCGTTCACCGCGTCGGTAGGGACGATTGTTCAGCCGGCCCGGCCGATTCCGAATGGCCACTTCCTGGTGACGCTGTCGCCGAATTCGTCGGTTCCACTTACCGGTCCGCAGCCGACTCCAACCACGACAGATGAAACTCGAGAGATCGATCTGGCCGGAAACACCATCCGCTCAATCAATATCACAGACCTGAATACACGGCTCGCCGCCGCCGGCTTCAGCTTGAACGCGCTGATCATTCATCACGATGTGATTCAGCTCCCGAACGGGCACTGGATTCTTCTTACGAACAGCACGCGCGATTTTACGGACTTGCCGGGCTATCCAGGAACGACAACTGTCCTTGGCGATGCCATCGTTGATCTGGACACAAATCTCAATCCGGTTTGGGTCTGGGACTCGTTCGATCATTTGGACGTAACTCGTCATCCCTACATGTTCCCCGATTGGACGCATGCCAACGCCCTGCTGTATACCTCGGACGGCAACCTGCTCATCTCGTTGCGCCACCAGGACTGGGTTCTTAAGATCGACTATGCGAATGGCAAAGGAGCCGGGGACATTCTGTGGCATCTCGGATACGAAGGTGATTTCGCTCTCGTCGGAGGTACGGCTCCGACCGATTGGGCTTACTCACAACATGGGCCGGCTTTCTTCGGGGCGTCCGCCGTTGGGAACGTTTTTGAACTCGGCATTATGGACAACGGCGACGACCGGCAATATCCGAACAACGAGTCTTGTCAGGCCGCCGGCCTTCCCACCTGCCCATTCTCTACAGTACCCATTTTCCAAATCGATCAGAATGCTATGACGGCGACGATTGTTTTCGATGACATCCTGTCGCAATACTCATTCTTTGGCGGGAACGTCAATCCGCTCGAGAATGGAGATGTCGAATTTGATCTTTGCAGTGATGACACGGTGCCCGGTTCGGATTCCGTGGTCTACGAAGTGACGCGTAGCGACACGCCGCAGGTTGTCTGGAAAATGAATCTCACAGGGCAGTACGCGTATCGCGCGTTTCGGATTCCGAGCCTTTATCCCGGCGTGCAGTGGTGAACTGGCGCTGCGGGATCTGCTGATTGAACTTCAGATGCTGAGGTAGCCGAGCGCTGGCGTGCGGTCGAATTCGGTGAAAATCCGGGCGGCCAAGTAACGGCGTGGCCGGGTTCGTGGCGCGGGCATTTTGCCCGCGGATTCTATCGACTGCCACCGTGCAGAAAATCGCAGGCAGGATGCCGTTGCGATGATACCACCGCACGCTACTTGTATGACGCGACTACCTGGCCATCCACGATTTGGATGTCGGTGACATCTGGCGGGAGCTTCAGCTTCTCGCGATTTTCGGGCGAGTTGAAAAGTTGTTGGGCGGCGGACTGCAAGACGCTCGCCGGTAATGGAAGCGAGCCAAGCGAGCCGCTGACTGGTTCGAATTTCAGGTAGCCGCCTTCGGCGTGCACGTGGCCATCGAGCTCGAGCGAAAGATCCTGGCCGTGAAAGTTATAGACGATGTACGCCTTGACGAGATCGCCCTGCATGTCTACGCGCACATCCTTCACCGACGATTGGACATCTTCCAGCGTCGGCGTCGCTTGCGGTGAAGTTTGCGAGGCTGCGGAAGGATTTGACGGAGTGGGGCGCCAGATGCCAGTGACGCCGGCGGAGCCGCACTAGGCGTCGCGGTCGCCGGTTCCGCGCGGCCATCAATTGCGAGATTCTGATTCAGATAGGAATTCAGCTCGACGTTATCGAGCTGCAATTGGTGCGGCTGCCCCACCGATGACGCGGCTTCCGAAACGCGGATTTTCTCTTCGGCGCGGACCGCGGCATTCGGGTCTACCTTCACCGGAGGCGGCGCGCCTTTTCGAAGAATCAGAATGAATACGAGGACGACGAACGCCAGTGCAACCCATCGCGCTCGACGATAAAAATTGCGAAAGCCGGCAAACGAGCTTTGTGTCTCTACACTCGGTAATGTGTCGCTGGGCGCCGTACCATCGCTCACCCGCGGCGAGTAGAGTGTACCGCCATTACTGACTTGCGAGGCCGTCTCGGCGTAATACGCGAAGAGCGTGGAGCATTTCGCGCATTTGCCGCCGCCATCCTGCTGGTAGCCGCAATTAGGGCAAACGATCACATTTCGAATGTAACAGGCGGTAGCCGCCGCCGCATTGCCCGCGCGCGGGATCGTGCCTGATGCCTACCCGTCCCCGCGGACAGGCACCGTTTTTGAATCAAGGATCGGGTTAGCGACGCGGGAACGACAGGTGGCGTGGCGTGGGCATCCTGCCTGCGGATTTTTCGACCGGCGGCAACCGACAGCCCTCGCGGGCAAGATGCCCGCGCCACGAATTCGATCGATTCGACTCGATCACTCGTCAGGCAATCGTGGAGCGCGTCGTCCCGAAATCTCTCGAGACGCAACAATGCCATAGGACGCGCCGGGTTTTGCCGATTCGCGCAACGCTTCGAATTTCCACAGGCGCCTAAATGCACCTGTCCGCAGGGACAGCTCTCACTAGAGCGCAGCTCTTTCCTCGCCTCAGGCCGAAATCGCCCCTAAAAATGGGCCTTTCCGCGTGCGGCAGTCAAATTCTGCTCGATGTGCGTTTTTCAAGCGTAGTTACTAGTAGTACGACGGTACCTACAGAATGTAACCATCCCGCTAGAGCGTCCTGACGGGTTCACTTGCTACCTTTGAACCTGTTGGAGGGGTACTGACCCTTCCGGGGCCGGCACGGTTCCGGCGCTCTGGCCGAAGAATGGCCAACGACACTGAGGAGCATGAGGATGCGCAAATTCAGACACGCTGGAAAGCTCAACGATCAGGGGACACATTCTGAGGCGGAGCCGATTAGCTTCAGCGGCGGAGTGATTGCCGACGAGATCGAAATTGACGGCACGGACGGCCCCTCTGGAGCTTACGCCCAGGATACAGCGGCGCTCGAGCATCCGTCGGAAGCAAGCGGCGTGATCATCGTCGGCGGCAGCATGCCTGAAGTAGAAGTGGAAGACAGCCAAGCGCCATCCTCGCCGGAGAGCGCGGCAGCGCACGCGCAGCCTTCGAACGGCGCGAGCGCGAGCCACGATCACAGCGCGATTCACGTAGGCGACCACTCCGCGCATTCACATTCGAAAACTGATCATGGCCACAAGTCCCGCCCGTCGGGCGAGGATCGCCGCAAGCGCCGCCGCGCACTGATTTCCGCGCCAGTGCGAGTGCGTCCCGTTCACATTACGGATGACGGCCCGAGCGAAATTACCACTACGGTAGACGTCTCGCGCAGCGGCTTGCTCTTTGCCTCGCAGCTCTCGACCTACAAGAACGGCATGGAAGTCGCCGTGGTGTTCCCTTATAGCGCGATTCCCGGCGAAGTTTACGCCGAGCAAATTGGGCGCGTGGTTCGCCACGTAACTCTGGCCGACGGACGCAAGGGTGTCGCCATCTGCTTCGAGAAAGCGGTGGTCGGCGAAGAATCTCTCGTCGATTCCGGCGGCCGGAGCTTCGCCCAGGAAAAGACGGTTGTAGCGCCAATCACCCCAGGCGATGTTCTTACGCCCGCGGAGCAGACTCGCGCCAAGATTCTGGTGGTTGAATCCGACGAGCGAGCTCGCACCACAATGTGCAGCTACTTGAACAACGATGGCTACAGCGCGATGGGAGTCGGCTCGGCCGCGGACGCGCGCGAAGTACTCTCGACCATGGTTCCCGCCGTCGTGGTGGCCGAAATCGAAGGCGACGGCATGCATGGCTACGATCTCTGCACTTCCATCAAGAAGGACGAGCGGCTTCGCGGCGTGCCCGTGATTCTCACGACGCGCTCCGCTTACCCGAGCGATTACGCGAACGCGCACGCCGTCGGCGCAATCATCTGCATGGCAAAGCCGTTCAAGCAGGAAAAGCTCGGACACATGGTTCGCTTGCTCGCGCCGCTTCGCAAAAAAGCGCACCTGATGCACAACAACGTCGAGGACGCGGAGACGGCCAAGGCGCGAAAGATTCTCTATCCGTCGCACCGTACCAGCACGAGGCCAAAGATGAAGTACAATCGCGACGAATTCAGCAAGCTCTGCGACGACGCGGTTCGCGAAAAGAATAAGCTGGATAACGGCGATCGCTTCGACTCGAATGACGGAGTCGCGGCGGCGTCAACGGCGAAGGAATCCAAGCAGAGCGAACCTTTAACCGGCCTCAAGGCATTGCGCCATCGCGCGGTTTCACTCTTCAAGCGTTAGTCTCAATCATTTGAAATCGCGGGACTTCCGAACGGGTGCCCGAATGGCCGCCCGCTTCGCCGCCGCGCCGGCAGTGGCATCGCATTCTCAAGGTTACGGACGGCACCCAGAATATGGTCTGCCCAAAATGCAAACTCGATAACTGGGAAGATGTGCAGTTCTGCACGCGCTCCACGCACGAACGGTAATGTTCCGCCCCCGCCGTCAGTAAGAGCGAAAAACAATCGTCGCTCCTGCTCCGAGCCGGCGATCTTCCGCCACGCACCGAAGCGTAAAATCGCGGGCAAGATGCCTGCGCCACGAACCCGCTCCGGCATTTCGGACCCGCCTCACGTAGGGCTGGCCGGCAGGCCAGCCGATCTTTAACCGGCCTCACTATTTAAAATATCGCGCCGGCGGAAAAATCCCTGCGCGAGTGCATTCCTTCCCGACTGCCTTCTTCACTTCCTTGAACCAATAATCGAACGTGCCTTCGGACACTCCGACGAGCGCGATCGCGCGCTTGTATTCGACACCACGCAGAAAATAAATCGCGAATAATTTCCGCCGCCCCTTCCATTCCGGCCGCCGCAGCGCTCTCTCCGCAGTCTTCTCAAAATCGGCGATGTATTCGGCGCCACGCGCTCGTTCGGGCCGCCAGACGTAGCCGCCCGATGGCCGCTTCAAATCCACTGCGGAGGTTTTGCGCCCGAGCCATTTTCGCAGCGTGCAATATCTGCCGTAGCACACATCGAAGACATCTTGCGGCTTCAACACGTTCGCGCCTCCCAGTGGCATCGATCGCCGAAATCAGTTCTCGCGTTTTATTTTCGTGAGGGATTGCGGATCGCATTCGATCGCTTCGACGCACGCGTCCAGGCATTCATGCCAGCCGGCGAGGTAGCCAGCCGCATATTCCTCGGCAAGCCGCTGGCGCTCGCGAAAGACGCGCTGCATTTCTTCGCGCTCGTGCCGTTCGCGCCGCAGGGCATTCCACGCAATTCCAGCGCGCCACGCGATTTCGCGAAACGCCTCCGCCAACCAATTCAGCGGCAGCGGGAAATAAACCGCCACTCGCCGCTGCGGCTCATACCACGCCATTCGCCATCCGCGCGGGATTGGCGCGCCAAACGTGACTTCACGTCCGATGATTGCGCGTCGTTTCATCGTCCGAAGTATCCGCGTGCGCTGCTCATGCGCTCTTGTTTTCTCCGCTGCCGCTTCGACGTACACGCGGGCCCTCGCCGGCTCTCAATTCACGCCGCACGATTTCTTGCTTGAGATTTCGCCATGCGAGCAACATTTGTCGTCGTTGCGGGAATTGCGTACTTTCCGTAAATGGCTCGAGTGCCTGCTCAGAAGTTTGTGCTTTTGCACTTCCTAAACGGAAGCCGTCGCCTTTATCTTTTCTTTCTACGTATCCACTACTTATCGTTTGCGGAAGTGCGGGAATTTGAGCGTCTTGCGCGGCATCGCCTCCGCAATTCTGCGTACTGCCCTCCGCGTTTCTGCGGACTCCCTCCGCAAAATTGCGTACGCCAGATTCACGCGAAAACTTCTTAGACTTGGTGATTTGCACGATCACTCCACCTGGCGCCGTTCGCGTTTCGATATAGCCTCCGTCGCGCAGGACACGCATCCAGCGCTCGAGCGTTCGCGGCTCAAAGCCAGTCTCTTCCTCGATCTCGCGATAGCTAATCGGTTTTCCGCCAAGCACCAAGCCCGTCGTTCCTTCCTGCCGCGTCTGCCGCAGGATTAGCCAGCCGTAGAGCCACACGGCAGATCCCATGCGCTCGTAGTGCTTCGCTTCGAAGAGCACGCCTCGTAGTCCGGCGTTGAAGTCTTTTCCTCGCATCCGCCTCTCGCGTCTCAAACCTGACACTTCAAGTAATTCGATTTGGCTTTGGCTTCGCGGCGTCCCAGCATTGCAGATTTCGCGCCTTCAACAATGTCCGCAGTACGGCAGCTGGACTTTTTTAAAGCCGCGTTCCGTCGCTCGCAGCCGCTCAATCCTCATCACCGATTCGTGATGGCAGTACGCGCACCGGCGCTTTTCGGCGTTCCTGGGCAACTGCGTCAACTTTTCGAGATTTCGCTGCCACCGCATATTTTCCACGCGCAGGTTTTCCTTTGCGCGATTTTCAGGGCTCGTCCGCCATCTCCGCATGTATTCGCGGTTCTGTTTGCGTTGGCACGCGAGAAGTCTGCGCTCCTCGTCCGCCGTTCCCGCTTTCTGCCGGACGCGCGCGCCACGAATCCTGCGTGCGCCCGTAGGCTTCAGCCGCGTCGCGTCGACGATCGCCATCTCTGACAGTGCCCTCATGGCCATTACGCACCCCATCCGCGGCGTCCAGGCACACCCGTTCGCCTTTCTGCCGCTCGTTCTTTGACGAGTAGTTCCATCGCTGGTTATATCTAAGCAGTTATTATTCGCGAGCTACAACGTTGTCCCGGCGGTCAGCGTGGATGGTGAACCCCGGGAGGCCCCTACAATGAGAAATCCAAAACCGCCGTTTCATTTCATTGCAACCTGCTCGACAATTTCGCTTCAGTCGTACGAACTCGCGCGCCTGGACGCCGCCGCCAACCTGCGGCGCAAATTACAAGATCTGACCGACCAATGGATCGAAGCCGAAGTTGAAGCACGTTTGGCTCGATGGGCACTCGAGCTTCGCCGCCACAATCCGCAAACTCGCTTCGATGAATTTGTGGCAATCGACTGTCCGAGCGCGGACATAAAATCTTTGACGTCGCACAGCGGCATCGGCCGAAAGCGCGGAGTCGGCGGAGTGCCTTCGAATTCCCCGCCGTCAACGGCACACGATCTACTGGCTCTTCCATCATCGTTGCCAACTCCATCGCCCGTCGCTCTCGGCGAGTTGCCACCGGCTGCTCCACAATCGACGCACAGTCAAGCGATCGCGAGGCGTTCGAGTTGGCTTAGCGCGCGCCGCCCTTTCCGACGGCGCGCTCGCCGCTTCGCGCGCCAAATCTCTTCCTAGCACGTCGTTCCGCGTTCGCCTTTGTCTTCACGTTCAGGGTCACATCGGCGCCTCATTCGTCCGAGCGTTTGTTCCTCCGCTTGCGCGAGTGCCCCCGCGCAGTTCGCGGTGCGTGGCAGCGCGCTTCCAATTTGCTCAAGGTCACGCTCCGTCATTTGCCTCTTCCAAATGCAGCCCTCGTGAGGTTCGCTCGTCATCTGGCCGACCGTATTACTTATGCGTAATTACCTTGGGTCTTACGCGTAAGGCATCGTTCCCTTTTTCCTTTGGTGTTCAAACTCGCGCTTCCGGCGGCAACGGGATCTTTCATGCTCCCAACTTTCTTGATAACGAGCGTCTTTGCCGTCGTCGCCATCCTCTTCACGATTTTTTCGCCAGTAATCGCGCTCGGCCCCGGTCTCCGCCCTTTGCCCGCCTTCTGTGTCCGCCGCGGCTCTTTCCACAGAAACTAGAGTCAGCGTCTGGATCTTTGCCGGCGCTTCACTATTGCCAGCGTGATTCGAGTCGCTCTCTAATTTCCGTCGTCAGTCTCCGCGAACCCGTCCAGCAAGTGCTCTCCCACTTTTTTCTCATCTTGTGCCCGCAATTCCCTTCCTCATTCAGCGCTGTCCCTACGAGCAAAGCATTCTCATTTCACTCTACTGACTTTTCCAACGTCTCCAGGCGAGCTACTTGCAATTTGCAAGGCGATCCTCACTTCGTCCGTGACGACGCATACTCTCTCAGGTTGCTCTACGCTCGCCGCTCAACTCTTGACCAATCATCTGTTCCCGGTTGGCCGCTCACTCCATGACGAAATACGCAGTTCGAGGTGCCTTGCAGTGGCGGCTAAGTTCATCGCCAGACTCTCTTTCTTTGTTTGCTGCTCGCTCTCCGCTCAGTCCGCGACCAAACACGCTTTTCGATATGCCCTGCGCTGCCCACCAAGTTCATTGCCAAACTCTCTTTCTCGGTTTGCCACTTGCTCCCTTTCAGTTCCTGACATGCTTTCAAAGTCCAGTCACCAAACTCGCCTCCACTCATCGACGCACGACGCTTTTGCTAAGCGACAATTCAAGACACGCCTGCTCTCTCGCCGCTTCAGCAAGGCAACCTCCCGCCTTCACCTACCCACCTCGCACCCAATCTCCATCGGCCCTATTCCAGCCACGGCCTCCTGCCACGCAAACCATAATCTACAAATTACCGAGGGCGAGGAGCGGGATTTGAAAACCGACAGTGAGCGAAAGACGGCAAAGAGTTCGAACGTAATTAAGCGGCGTGGCGAATTGGCCAGCGACGTCGCGCCGACGCGGTTTGGCTCGAGTTCTAGAGTGTGGCCTTTGCGATTGATGCGAAATTCGACGACACGGAGAACGGAAAATCGGAATTCGAGCTGCGACCCAAACATACGCGATGAAGCGCGAGATTCGCTCGAGTCAAAGATGCGAAGATTGAACGGATCAAAAATGAATCCAGAAGATTCGTGATTGGAAACGCAAGACGCGCTCGAAACGGAGACGAAGTAACGAGCAGACGCCTAGGTGAGGTTCCGACAACCGCGTGAAATCGCCTTGCACGTGGCCCTTTATCGATTATTGGCGGCAAGCGCGGTGTATCTGCGTGTGGACGCTGAATGGGCAACAATCGGGGCGGCACCAAGTTCAAGTGCATCGGCATGATCAATTTTCTGGCGGCACCTAACTACACTGAGAAACGCGACTGCACTTGAATGTGGCGGCGAAGACAGACGTTGGTCACGATGTCCACGAATCGGCGAATGCACGCGAGGCACGCTGGATCGATGAACTTAACCTACATCCTGCGTAATTAAAGAGGTCGCTCAACATGGACCGATCATCCCATGTTGAACACATTGTGTCGGGAAGCCGAACGACCAACGGGTGCGATTCCCACGAACGCGCGGAACGAATCGCGCGCACTCTGCGTCAAGCGAGATCGTGTGCGCCTGATCCATGAACGTGTGCGAGGCATTCTGCGCGAAAGTTCGAGTTCTCGACTTGAGCGACGCCAGTGCAGTTGCGCATTTCGCTAAATATCGATTCCGTCGGACGTCGTCAAACGTGCCATAAATCATCGACCAATACTTAGACTGGATGCACAAGCATCACGCGCAGGCTAGGAAGTGAATCGAATTTACTCTAAATTAGGGACTGCGCTTGCACAAAGCGAGTTCGCGCCGCAAAAGTACGGTCGGTTACGATCGAGACCACACGAAAAATGATTCTATGTAGCCGCGGTTGCCGGTGAAGGAGAATGCGCAGTCTTGAGATCCTGGCGCGTGACTTTTTCCAAGAGCTGTTCTTTACGATAGATCAATTCGTTGATGTTATACGGCGCGAGCTGAAAGTCGTGTCCGTGCGTGATGGCGTCGGTCGGGCAGGCCTCAACACAATAGCCGCAAAAAATGCAGCGCGAATAGTCGATATTGTAAACGCTGGCGTAGCGCTCGCCGGCAGAAATGCGCGTTGCACCTGTGTTGTCCGCCGCTTCGATATAAATGCAGTTCGCGGGGCACGCGGCGGCACATAGGAAACAGCCGACGCATTTTTCCAGGCCGTTCTCGTCGCGTTGCAAAATGTGAATGCCGCGATATCGCGACTGAAATTGAACCGGCCCGTCGGGATAAATCTCCGTCGTCGGCTTGCGGAACATCGTTTTCAGCGTGACGCTGAAGCCCTTCACTAGCGTGGAAAATGTTGCGCCGACTTCACCGATGATCGATGCCATATGAACTAAATTTAGCAGAGACGGCGGGGCGCAGCAACCAAGCGAGACTGCGGCGGGGCAAAATAGTGCGCCAATTGAAAAACAGACGCGAACTTTGTGGTTTCATTCTCCCGGCGGAGATACCGGCGCCGGGCCTAAGGGTTCATGCTTGCCGGTGATAGCCGCAATAATTTGCTTGCCGTGGAACCGGCCGTTTTCGATGAATATCTCGCCGGTAAATCTGCCGCCAACAATTACGCCTGCCACGTATATTCCCGCGACATTACTTTCGAGAGTTTCTGGATTGCACACTGGCTTGCGCGTCTCGGGATCGAGGCGGATGCCCAGCTTTTCGAGGAATTCGAAATCGGGATGATAGCCCGTCATCGCGAAGACCTGCGCCACGGGAATCGCTCGCTCGACCGAACCGTTTCGAATCCAGACTTGATCGCGATCGATGCGCGAAACGTGCGTATTGAAATGCGCTTGAATTTCTCCAGCCTTGATTCGGTTCTCGATATCCGGGCGCACCCAATATTTGAGTGACGCGCCGAGCTGCGCCCCTCGATGAATTAGCGTGACGCGCGCGCCCGCGCGAAATAACTCGAGAGCGGTTTCGGCGGCGGAATTCTTCGCGCCGATCACTACGACGTCTTGATGCCAGTACGGATGCGGGTCGGTGAAATAATGCGATACGTTCGGCAATTCCTCACCCGGGACGTTCATCAGATTCGGGCGATCGTAATAACCGGTGGCGACGATTATCTTTCGGCAACGGTATTCGTGACGCGCGCCCTCCGCATCGTGCGTCGTTACGACGAACGCGCCATCATGGCCGCTCACGCCTTCGACCGTCTCGTAGAGGCGAAGATCTAGGCCGTAGTGTTCGGTAACCCGTCGATAATATTTCAGTCCTTCGCTCCGCGTCGGCTTCGTGCTCGCCGACGTGAGCGGCAGGTCGCCGATTTCCAGGCGCTCGCCAGTCGTAAAAAACTGCATGTTGGCCGGGTAGTGATAAATCGAATTGCAGAGACAGCCCTTGTCGATCACAAGCGGGCGCATTCCGGCGCGCTTCACTTCAATAGCGCAGGCGAGGCCCGTGGGGCCGGCGCCGATGCAGACGACGTCAAAATGATCGCTCATATCGAACTAGTTTGCGGATGTTTGCCTGACTTTGCAACTGGCGCGCGAGAAGCAGCGCGACCGAGAATCATGGGACCCGAATAAGAGCTGACGTGAGATCGGTAGCGAATTTTGCAACGACAGCGAGACGATCCGACGTGGCCTCGATTCGAGATTTTTTCCAGACGTAGAACTGGCTACGCGCGTCGGTGATTTTCACGCTGAGATTTCCGTCGATGAGCCAGGATGGCTCACCGAAGATCCTAAATCCCGCGCCGGATTCGGGAGCCAACAGAGCCGCACAGTCGCCACGGCGCGCACCGACGTAATTTGCGTACATTGGGAAAGCAACAAGGACAAAGCCGAGAGAATTCAATCGCGCGAGGATCGCGATCTGAGTGGGAGAGAACTCAGGCATCGAGATAGGGTCAACGGAGGCAAAGCGAGAGTCAAGATTGGAATCGGGAAACTTGGAAAAAAACCTGTTGGTGACGGCGATTTCAAATTTGAAATTTCAGATTTCACAGATGAAGCACCGAGTTCGTACGAGGGACAGGATGCCGCCGATTTCAAAGGATGTGCTGAGGAGAAATGCAGATTCCTCACTTCGTTTGGAATGACGCCTTCTCGCGCGCGCAGCAGCCCCCGAGAGATTCGGCTGACGAAATTATTACCGTCCGGTCGAGTTTTCGAGAGATCAAACTCTCGTTCCGGGAAAAACGCAAAATCACCTGCAGTTTCGCGCCCAAATCCTGCCCGCGTGCGTGGCGTCTAAAACGAAAGCGCTCGCATACGGCCGATGGTCAGCGCGCTGACTATGCAGCGGAGGCGGATGAAGCGAGTGAGCCTGACTCAAGCTCGCGGAGAATCGAACGCAGCGCGGCGGCGAGTTCCTCGCGGCTGACCTGGCTTTTTCGAAATTGCACACGAATCCTGAACGCGCCATCGGACGGTTGAAAATCGAATAGGAACGGCTTCGGACGCGGCTCAGGCGTATTCTCCTGCTGACGCTCGCGGCGCGCTTCATCGCGCGAAAGTCCGCCAGCGGCAATGCGCTCAACCATTTCGCGCATTTTCTTCTCGTTCGGTTGCCGGGAGACTTGAAGAAGAAGCGACTTCGTAACGATTCCCTTCTCGACGCAGAGGTTGCGAATCGCATCGGGAATCACGCGCAGCGAAAGCGTCTCGGTGACGGACGAACGCGCCTTGCCAATTTTCTTGGCGATGTCGTCGTGGGTGTAATCGAAATGTTCGGCCAGCCGGTTCAAGCCATCGGCTTCTTCAAACGCAGTCAAGTCTTTGCGCTGGAGATTTTCGATCAGCGCCAGCTCGAGCGTTTCGGCGTCGTCGGCGATTTTCTCGATGCAGGGCACTTCGCGGAGGCCGGCGGCGCGCGACGCGTGGTAGCGGCGCTCGCCGGAAATGATGTAATACGTGTCTTCGCGCGGAACGTAGCGAACGAGCAATGGCTCGAGCACGCCCTTTTCGCGAATGGAATCGGCAAGCTCGCGGACGTCGCCGATGTTCTTGCGCGGCTGGTCGGGGTTCGGGCGAACCTTATCGAGCGGAATCATGCGGCCGATGGACGCGCCGCTATAGCTGGCAAGCGTCTCTACATAATGTGCGTCATGCCGCATCTTGAGTGTGACGGGTAACCCGATCTTCCTGGACACGTTGCAACACCTCCTGAGCGAGCTTCCGGTATTCTTCGGCGCCGGTTGATTTCGGCGCGTATGAAAAAATTGTTTCTTTGTAGGCTGGGCTTTCTTCGAGGCGCACGTTCTTGCTGATGCGCGTCTTGAAAAGCGCTTCGCCGAAGACGGCGCGAATCTGCTCGTGAGTGTCGCGCGAAATGTTGGTCCGCTTGTCGAAGAGCGTGATCACCACACCAAGAATCTTCAGCGCGGGATTCGGCCGCGAGCGAATCCGCCCGAACGTCTCGAGCAAATCGTCGGTGCCTTCGATCGCGAAATACGCCGCCTGAATCGGCACGAGAAGATGCGTGGCTGCGACGAGGGCGTTCACGGTGAGGATGCCAAGCGCGGGCGGCGTATCAATCACGACGTATTCGTATTCGTGCAGAATCGGCGTCATCGCGTCTTTCAATTTGAACGGCGCATCAAATTGCCCCGCAAGCTGCTGCTCGAGCTTTGCGAGGGCGAGACGCGACGGCGCGACGAATAGGTTTTCGTCTTTCGTCGGACGAATGATCGCCGCCATCTCAGCCGGACGATCGCTGAAAACGTCGTACATGGATGTCTGGATGTCCGCCGTCTCGAAAAATGCGATGGTTGCGTTCGATTGCGGATCGAGATCGATGAGAAGAGTTTTCTTCTTGCGAAGAGCGATGGCGGCAGCGAGGTTGATGGCCGTCGTGGTTTTTCCGACGCCGCCCTTCTGGTTGGTGACGGCCACTATGCAGGTCAAATGCTCACCCCGCTCCTTTCCCCGGCAACAGCAGGCCCATATGTAGGCATAAGCCGCCGCGAATGCACTACCGGTAGGCCAACTGTACTCATGAGGAGATTTAACTGCAAGAGGAAAATAGGCGTGACGAGGGCTGGAAAAGCGGCCGGCCTTCCGGACAGCCCTGCGGGTGCACCGATCGCCCGATTCGCAATTGTAGGGCCCGTCTGTCGGCCAGTGGGCTTCTGCCAACAACCGAGCTATACGCCGAGCTACATCTTGTAGCGGCCGAGATCCTCGTCGCTCAGATTCTCGAGCCATTTGCGAAGTTCTTCGTTCGAGCTGCGTTCCGCCATGGCATTCGCGGATTTGGAGTTCTTGATGACGTCCTCTTCAACGAAGATGGGGCAATCGAGGCGGAGAGCAAGCGCGAGAGCGTCACTCGGACGCGCGTCCATCGACATCATCTGGCCGTCTCGCTCCATCCAAATCAACGCGTAGAACGTGTCGTCCTTGAGATCGGAAACCACTACTTTGTGGACACTGACGTTTAAACCCGTCAGGACATTCTTCAGAAGATCGTGCGTCATCGGGCGCGGCGTCTGAACTTTTTCGATTTCAAGAGCGATGGCGTTGGCTTCGTAAATTCCAACCCAGATCGGCAGGATTCCCGTACCTTGCGTTTCCTTGAGGACGACTACCGGCATATTGGTCACCGGGTCCATCATCAATCCGCGAATCTTGACCTCGAGTTCCATGCGACCTCCCGGAGACTCAGAGCAAGTGCTCGCCGACTAGGCTGTTCGGACCAGAGCGCGTGACCTTGACTCGAACGTATTGTCCCAGAAGAGACTCAGCGAGCGAAGTGAAATTTACGATCCGATTGTGACTCGTGCGGCCCGACCACTGATTCCGCACGGAGTGATGCGAGTCAACGAGCAATTCAAATGTCTCGCCGATGAACAATTTGTTGCGCTCGATCTGAATGGCACGCTGCTTGTCGTTCAGCACAGCCAGGCGCCGGCTCTTCCCTTCCTCGGAGATCGCATCGGGCATCGATTGCGCCGATGTGTTGGGCCGCGGCGAATACTTGAATGAGTAGAGGCCATCGAATTGAACGTCGTCGAGCAGCGAAAGAGTTTCTTCGAAGTCCAAGTCGGTTTCACCCGGGAAGCCGACGATGAAATCCGTGGTGATCGCAATCGGCCGCCGCGCGGCGCGAATCCATGAAATCTTTTCGAGATATTCTTCGCGCGTGTAGGTGCGCAGCATCGCCTTAAGGATTCGCGTCGAACCCGATTGCACCGGTAGGTGAATGTGATCGCATAGCGCGGGCGTCGCGTCGATCGCCGGAACGATTTCGCGAGTGAAATCATTCGGGTGCGAGGTGGTGAATCGCACGCGGCGTATGCCCGGCACCGCCGCGACTTCGACGAGGAGATCCACGAAATTTAGTCCGCGCGGGCCGGGATCGCGATACGAATTCACGGTCTGCCCTAGCAATTGAATTTCAGAGTATCCGAGATCGGCGAGGCGCCGCACATCGCTCAGGACAGCATCGCTGCGGCGGCTGCGCTCGGGGCCGCGCGTGTGCGGCACGACACAGTAAGAGCACGCATAATCACAGCCCTCGATAATCGTGAGGTACGCGCGGAATGGATTGTCGCGACGAGTGAGTTCGGTTTCGAATGTCTCTTCAGTATCGAGGTCGAGCCCCATCACGCGTCGGCCGCCGGACTCGACTTGGGCAAGAAGATCCGGCAGCCTTCGATAGCTCGCCGAACCGCACACGAGGCTAACCCAGGGCGCGCGCTCGAAAATTTCTTCGCCTTCTTGCTGCGCGAGGCAGCCGAGCACTCCAATCACTTTGTTGTGACCGGCATCTCCGCGGAACTCACCCAGGCGCGAAAACACCTTCTGCGCGGCTTTTTCGCGGATGCTGCACGTGTTGTAGAAAATCAGATCGGCGTCGACGAGCGTTTTGACTTGTCGATATCCGCGGCCGAGGAGAACACCCATGACTTTTTCTGTGTCGTGGACGTTCATCTGGCAGCCAAACGTCTCGATGTAGAAATTACGTCCGTTGGCGGGAACGGAATTCGCCGTCGCCCGCGAATCAGCGGGACCGGTGACGAAAGCTCCGGGCGTTGCGAGCGAATCGAGACGAACGTGGATGGTGTCACTCATGCAACAAACGACATTCTAACACAGCGAAATGCGCGAAAAACCGCTACCCTTGGCGCGTCGAGTTGCATCTAACTCGATAACGTATGGTGCTGATTCGTTTGACCATGCGAGTAGCGTGTGTTACCGTGAGATGGGGAAATAGGTCGCATTACGATATTATTTGCTTTGGGGGGTCCGATTCATAGCCTAGCTTCGCTGGTCATCGCCGGCCGGCTCGCCGCGCTCATCGAGCAAACGGGCCTGATTGCAAAAGT
Source organism: uncultured Acidobacteriota bacterium (assembly GCA_963803835.1). Classification (GTDB taxonomy): domain Bacteria; phylum Acidobacteriota; class Terriglobia; order Acidiferrales; family UBA7541; genus Palsa-147. The sequence continues at coordinate 16,871 of CAWDOI010000020.1, forward strand.
CGTTCTGGGCATTCTGCTTTTCCTGTCTCTATTTTCCTGGGCCATCATCCTTTCAAAATCGAGCCTGTTCAGCCGGATTGATCCGCAGACGAAGAAGTTTCTGCAGGTCTTCCGTGCCGGGCGGGGTTTGGCCGATCCGCGGACTTTGCGGGCGGCTGCGGGCGCCTCTCCGCTGGCAGGTCTGTACGAGGCCGGGTTCCGTGAACTGCAAGGGCAGTTGACGGGAACGAATCCTCCTGGCACGAAGCCAAAAAATATCAACGCGATCGGCGTCGAGATGAAATTGGCAGCCGCCGAGGAAGTCCGCATTATGGAAAAATGGATGTCGTGGCTCGCGACGATTGGCTCCGTCTCGCCATTCATCGGGCTTTTCGGCACCGTCTTGGGCGTGATGGACGCGTTCGAGGGATTGGGCGATGCAGGAGCAGCGAGCTTGCGCGCTGTCGCGCCCGGCATCGCGGAAGCGTTGATCACCACCGCCGCCGGCCTCTTCGCGGCGATTCCAGCCGTCATCGCTTACAACCAGTATCTGCAAAGCATCCGCGCGCAAGCGACGCGCATGGACAATTTCACGATGGAATTTGTTTCAAAGATCGAAACGCTTTACAGCTGACGCCATGCCACAAATTTCACGAGACACGGGCACGACACTATCCGAAATCAACATCGTTCCGTTCGTGGACGTTGTTCTCGTGTTGCTGCTCATCTTTATGATCACCGCGCCGATACTTCAATCCGGCATCGAAGTGGACCTGCCGAAAACGAAAACCGTGAAAGAAATCACCGAAGCGCGCGTCGTGGTCACGATCGACAAGTCCCAGCGCGTTTATATCGGCGACACTCCCGTCAACATTCACGATCTCGGCGCGAAGATTCGCGGCAAACTCACCGATCCGGCCCACCAGCCCGTTTACCTCCGCACGGATGAGACCGTGCCTTTCGGGAGCGTCGCGACAGTTCTAGACACGCTGCAGCAATCCGGCATTCAGAATGTCAGCGTCGTGACGAAGCCGCTAAGCGAGCGCCCTGATTCGCAGTGATATGGACGCCTATTTCGAAACTCGGCCGGACCCAAGCCTCACCGGTCCATTCATGCTGGCGATCGTGTTTCACGCGGCATTGCTCGCGGGTGTCGCTGTGTCCACGATTTACTCGCACAGCGGCGACAATGATTCCGGTTGGGGCATGGCGGGAGGCTCGATGACGGTCGGACTCGTTGGCAGCGTCCCTGCGATTCCGCTGCCGCAGCCTGACGTGGTGACGGAAAGCCGCGTGGTGGATGAAAGCAAGGGCCTATACAAAGCGGAGCCGCCTCCGAAACCGGTTGTGGAAGAGAAGGCGACGCCAATACCAAAATTTGAGAAGAACAAGCCGCCGAAATACAACTCGCACCCGTCGCGGGTTCTCGAGAATCCCAAGCCGCCCCCGCCGAACGCTGTTCCGTACGGAGGCGGCGGTTCGCCGGCAGTTCCCTACTCTTCGCCCGCACCTACGATGAAATTGGGCGCGGCGAGCGAAGGCGGAATGGCTTTCAACGGTGCGGGCGGCGGAAATTTCGGCTCGCGCTATTCGTGGTACGTCGAGGCTGTGAACCGTCGATTCTCGTCGAACTGGCTGCAGGCCACGATTGATCCCGGAGTTCAGTTCGCTCCACGGCTCGACGTTACTTTTCAAGTGATGCGCGATGGCACCGTAACGAATATTCAAGTGACGCACTCGAGCGGCAATCAATCCGTGGATATGTCGGCCATCCGAGCGATACGCGCATCAAGCCCGCTTCAGGGTTTGCCGGGCGACTACAGCGGATCTTACGTCACCGTGGATTTTTGGTTTGATTATCACAGGCAATAATGAGGACTAAGGGATGAAGATGAACATCGGAACGCGGCTCGCGATTCGCAGCGGCCTTCTCGCTATCGCGATTGCGGCGATCCTTTCCACCGCCGGCACGGCTTCGGCGCAAGATTGGTTCAAGACGGGGACGGGCCTCGGCGTTTCCAAAGTGCGCCTCGCTGTACCCGAGTTCGGCGCGAGCGCCGCGGCAGCCCAGCCGCTCGAAAAGACATTTCACGACGTTCTCTGGAATGACCTGGAATACAGCGGAATCGTCGAGATGGTCAGCCCAAGCTTCTACCCGACTACGTTTCCGACCCAGCCAGCTGAGTTGAACGCAGCCGCTTGGAGCGCTGCTCCAGCAAACACCTACATGATTGCGTTCGGAAATATCGACGCGCAAAGCGGCCTCGCCGTCTCCGGCAATCTATTCGATGTCCGATCGTCGCCGGCCGCCGCCGCGCTGCAAAAAAATTATCGCGGAAATGCTACGGACGCCGACGCGCGGCGCCTTGCGCACCAGTTCGCGGACGACATCATCGCGCGATTGAGCGGCGGCGTCCCCGGAATCGCGAGCACGCAGATCGCTTTCGTCAGCAATCGCTCCGGCAACAAGGAAATCTGGGTGATGGATTACGACGGCGCGAATCAGCACGAGATCACACATTTGAAGACGATTGCTCTTACGCCTCGCTGGTCGCCTGACGCGACGCGCATCGCATTCACGTGCTACGAGACATTCAGAGGCGACAGCTCGGCGCAGATTTGCATGTACTCCACCGACTCGAACCGCCTGATCAGCTTCCCGCGATATCGCGGAACCACTTGCTGCCCCGCGTGGTCGCCCGATGGGAAACAGCTGGCGTTCATGGCCAGCGGCGGGCAGGGCGATCCGGGAATTTACACCAGCGACTCCGACGGCGGCCATCTGCATCGGCTCACGGTGTCGCGCGGCGTCAGCACATCGCCGGTCTGGAATCCGAAGACCGGGCAGCAAATTATTTTTCTGAGCGATCGCGGCGGCGAGCCGGTGCTCTATCAAATGAATTCAGACGGCTCGAACGTCGAAAAAATCGCCATGCCGGATATGGGATACGTCGTGGATCCAGCGTGGTCGCCGAACGGCCAGCTTCTCGCCTTCGCGTGGCGACGCCCTTCGGGAAATTTCGACATCTACATAATGGATATCGTGAGCCGGCAATTGGTTGAGTTGACTCGCGACGCGGGCCGCAACGAACGGCCGAGCTGGGCGCCCGATGGCCGGCATCTTGTTTTCGAGAGCACGCGAACCGGCACGCGGCAGATTTGGACGATTCTCGCGGACGGCAGCGAGCCGAAACAACTCACGTATTCGGGGCAGAACGAATCGCCGAACTGGTCGCCGAAATAGGCGGAACGGCGGGAGACGCCCGAGAATAGCAAATAGCAACAGGCTTTGTTGTAGCGGAAAGATCGGAAGAACTAGAGCTGAAGTTTCAGAATGGCAGTGCAAAAGATTTCGAATTTGAAACATCGGCGCAATTCATTCATCGCCGATGCGTACTTCGCCGAAGGAGGCAATTCAATGCAGCGCGATTTCGCCCGCAAGGTTTCAATATTGTGCTATTTCGTTGCGCTCGTGTTCGTGGCCAGCGGATGCAAGAAGCAAGTCGGGGCTCCTCCGCCGACCACTGCTCCCGCGCCGGCACCCGCGCAACCAACCGTAACGATCAACGCGTCCGCGACCAGCATCAAACCGGGCGATTCCGTGACGCTATCTTGGAGTTCCACGAACGCGACCGATTTGACCATCGCGCCGGATGTTGGCCGCGTTGCGCCCGAAGGCTCGACCCCGGTCACGCCGACGGTCTCGACCTCATACCAAGTGACCGCGAGCGGCCCCGGCGGCTCTGCGACCGCGAGCGTCCGCGTAACCGTGAACGCGCCAACGGAAGCCCCGCCACCCGCGCCGAACGCCAGTCTGGACCAGCTCTTCAACTCCAGCGTGAAGGACGCGTTCTTCGACTTCAATAGTTCGGAGCTTCGTGCCGACGGCCGGCAAGCTCTCACGAAGACCGCGGAATTCCTGCGCTCGTATCCGCAAGTGCGCGTCCGGATCGAAGGCTATTGCGACGAGCGCGGCTCGACGGAATACAATCTGGGTCTCGGCGAGCGCCGCGCGCAATCCGCCAAGGAGTTTCTCACCACCCTCGGCATCCCTTCGGATCGCATGAGCACCGTCAGCTATGGCAAGGAGCGGGGCTTCTGCACCGAACACAACGAGGCCTGCTGGCAACAAAATCGCCGGGCTCACATCGCCCGGGGGCAGTAAAATCAAAGCTGGTTGAATTCGCGGGCGTCCCGAGGAAAATATTCCGCGGGACGCCCCGGCGTTTCCAGGGAGGATTATTTATGCCAATGCGCATACGATCGGTGGCTGTCGTCGTCGCGGCTGTGTTTTTCGGCGCGATGATGGGACAGATGCTTGCCCCTCAGCCCGCAGGCGCAGTGTCCCGCGAAATCGTGGAGCTTCAGCAATCCGTGGCCCAGCTATTGCAGGGCCAGCAGGACCTGCGCAGCTCGATGGAACAGAAACTCGCGGAATTGCATACGTTGGTCGGCCAGTCACTCGACTCGCAGAACCGCCTGAGTACGGAAATGGCGACTCTGCAGAAAAATATGCAAGATGCGCAGGCCAATGCAGGCGCCAAAGTCGATACGCTCGCGACGCAATCGCAGGGACTCTCGGACAATATGCAGGATCTGCAAGCGCGCGTCGGAAAAGTATCTCAACAGGTCTCTGACGTTCAGAACTTGCTGCAAAGCGTCGACGCGAAAATTCCGGGTGGAACTGCCGGAGCAACGCCCACGGGCGGCGCTACGCCGGCGCCAACAACTGGAGCGCCCTCGGCTACTCCGCCGATTTCCTCGGATACCCTCTATCAGAACGCTCTGCGCGACTATAACAGCGGACGCTACGACCTATCGCGCCAGGAATTCAGCGACTTCCTTAAGAATTTCCCGGATTCCGACCTTGCAGGTAACTCGCAGTTTTATCTCGGAGAAATTGACTTTTCGCAGGCGAATTATCAGGACGCTCTCAGCGCCTACGACATGGTCATCGTGAATTATCCGAAGAGCTACAAGCTGGCCGCCGCATCACTAAAAAAGGGCGAAGCGATGGTGGCACTCGGACAAAAAGCCAGCGCCATCCGCCAATTCCGTTCGGTGGTGAGCCGCTTTCCGGGAACCGACGAATCGAAGCGCGCGGAAGCCCGTTTGCGGCAGCTCGCTCCAAGTCCCGCGGCCCACTAATTCCATCCTCACCGCCGCCCGCTTAGTTCGGTTATACTCGCGTGACGAACGCGAACCCCGATACAGCCGGAGGCGGAAGCAATCATGTCGGTTAACAAAGCTATTTTGGTTGGAAGGCTCGGCAAGGACCCTGAGACCCGGTTTACGGGTTCAGGCCAAGCCGTGTGCAATTTCAGTTTGGCTACGGATTCATCGTACAAGGATCGCTCCGGCGAGCGCCAGAAACGGACGGAATGGCACCGCATTGTAGTCTGGGGCAAGTTGGCCGAGATCTGCCAGCAATATCTCAAGAAAGGCATGCAGGTCTACATCGAAGGGCGAATTCAGTCACGCGAGTGGGAAGATAAGACGAACGGGCAGAAACGCACTGCGGTCGAAATTATTGCCAGCGAGATGCGCATGTTAACCTCTCGCTCGGAGAGCATGGCGGCCGGCGCCGGTGCCGCAGCCCCAGCACCGAGTTCGCGCTCGTCCGATATCGAAGGGCCGATGGCGGACGATTCCATGTCCAGCGGGCCGGAAATCTCCGACGAAGACATTCCCTTCTAAAGATTCCTGAAGCAGGCTTCGCGCCCATGTTGGAAAAGGAGGGCGTGTGCGCCGGTTCCCTGCAAAACTATCGCTGCGCGGCGGCTTTGGCTCTCAGATCGTCGAGATGGCGGATAAATTCGTCGAATTTGGGCTGCTGGTCGGGTGTGAGGAGAGCGCGGATTTTCTGCCGGCCATCGCTGCGGACGGCATCCGCTTGGGGCTTCGCTTGGTCCTGGATGGCTCGTAGGTGATTGCGGATGTCATCGGAAATCGCACCAATCTGCGTCTGTTGATCTGGAGTTAGCGAGAGTTGCTCGGTCATCTGTTGCATGATTTCCGTGTGAGTCGGAACGATTACGCGGTGGCCGTAAGCACGCGCCTCCCAGTAATGCATTCCGACGCCGCCCAACGCAACGCCGAGAAGAAAAACCAGAACCACCAAAAATCCGGCTTTGCGTTCCACGTTTTTATTTTCCATGGTTGGCGTCACCAACATACGTCAATGCGTCGTCCGGATTCACCGGCTGATTCCCGGGATCGGGGAACAGTCCGACGTACTCCGTCGAGCGAACCTGCGCAACGGGCGGCCTCACCGGAATGCCGGAAACCGCGCCGTAAGTGAGCAGAAGCACGAGTGCGGCTGCGGCCGTCCACGCGGCGCGAAGTGACAATATCTCAAGCGGCTTCCAGAAGCTGCTTCCTCCGGAGACACGATTTTCCTCGGCGCGCACCGACGCCATCACGCGCCTCGTGAAAAAAGGTCCCGGATCGGCCACCGGCTCACTCGAACGCTGCAACAGCTGCCGGGTGGCCCTTGCAAAACCGACGGCCTCTGAACACGCCGCACATTCCCGGAGATGCGCCGTGACGCGCTCGTCCTGCGGCGGCGCCAATTCGTTCGACACGTAATCTTCTAGCTGCGATTCAAATTCCGTGCAAGCTTTCCCGAACTTAGACATAGACATGCGACTTAGCCCCTCCTGTCTTTCGATTGCGATCGCACGGCCCCGGTCAACTTGCGCCGGTACGCTTCCATCATGTTTGCTCGCGCCCGGAACATGCGAACTTTCACTGTGTTTACGTTCAATTCAAAAATCTCCGCGATTTCCTGTACCGAGAGTCCTTCCACTTCCTTCAACAGCAGAATCTCGCGGTCTTCCTCCGACAGGGCCGAGAGCAGGCGCTCGGCGAGATCGCGAGCCTGGATCTGTTCGTCGTGGCCGGACGGCCCTCGGTCCGCTTGCGCATAAGTATCAAGCAACTGAACTTGTTCTTCCGATAGATCGGATTCGTAGACGAGCGGGCGCACTTTCTTCTTCCTCAGGGAGTCCCAGCATTCGTTCACGGCGATCTTGTAAAGCCACGTGGAAAACGCCGAGCGCATGTCGAATCGGCGGATTGAGACGTACGCTTTCAGGAAAACTTGCTGGGAAATGTCCTCCACATCTTCGCGCCGACGCAGAATTCGCGTTACTACGGCAAAGACACGCTGTTGGTGGCGCCGAACTAGCTCCTCGAAGGCCTCGACTGTTCCATTTTGGGCCATGCGCACCAGTTCGCGCTCATCCTGCGCGCCACCCTTCGGCAGGGCAAAGGCTGGAATCGCCTGGACTGAGGTTGCCACGTCTTTTGGGACGTTCGCCATTTCAATTAGGTTACAACACGTTTGGATGCGTGTACGCCTTAGGAAGGCTCAATTTCATGTTGCAGACATCATACGACCGTGGTAAATAATGACGCTATGATAATTGGTGATCGGCTTCGCTTGCTTCGAGAAACGAAAAAACTTTCGCAGGGCGACATCGAGAAGCGCACAGGTCTGCTGCGTTGCTACATTTCGCGCGTCGAGAACGGCCATACCGTTCCGGCGATCGAGACGCTGGAGAAACTGGCGCGTGCGATGGAAATTCCCCTCTATCAGCTTTTCTACGACGGAGAGGAACCACCAGAGTTGCCGAATCTTCCGAAGAGGAAGACGGCCGACGATATCGCGTGGGGCAGCAAGGGTAAGGAAGCGCGTCTTCTGTGGCGTTTTCGCCGGCTGTTGTCGAGGATCGAAGAGCCAGACCGGCGTCTTCTCCTGTACATGGCTCAGAAGATGGCAGGCCGCTAAGGTTTGCCTCAAGGCATTCCGACCCACGCATGTGCTCATTCCCACTCGATTGTGCTCGGCGGCTTCGAACTGATGTCGTAGACCACCCGGTTCACACCGGGGACTTCGTTCACGACGCGGACCGAAATTCGCTCCAGCACTTCGCGCGGGAGTCGTGTCCAATCTGCAGTCATCGCGTCTTGCGAATCCACCACTCGCACGACGACGGTGTCTCCGTACGTCCGCCCGTCTCCCATCACTCCGACGCTCTGCACCGGCAAAAGCACCGCAAATGCTTGCCAGACTTTTTCATACATCCCGGCCCGCCGAATTTCGTCAACGACCACTGCATCGGCGCCGCGCAGCGTCTCAAGCCTTTCGGGGCTCACTGCGCCCACCAGACGCACGGCAAGTCCCGGCCCCGGGAACGGGTGCTTCACGAGAATTTCGTCCGGTAACCCGAGTTCGCCTCCGATGCGCCGCACTTCATCCTTGAACAAATCTCGCAGCGGTTCGATCAGCTCGAACGGCATATTGGCGGGCAGTCCGCCGACATTGTGATGGCTCTTGATGGTTGCGGACGGCCCTTTGACGGACACCGATTCGATTACGTCGGGATAAAGCGTCCCTTGCACGAGGAAACGGACGGCCAGCTCTTCCTTGGTTGATCCGGCCGCGAGCTTCTTTGCTTCTTCCGCGAATACGCCGATGAATTCCGCGCCGATAATTTTGCGTTTTTTCTCCGGGTCAGTAACGCCCGAAAGGCGCGATAAAAACCGCTCCGACGCATCCACGCCGATCACGTTCAGTCCAAGCCGGTTGCGCAGAAGATCGAGCGTCTCCTGAAATTCATTGCGGCGAAGCAGCCCTGTGTCCACGAATACGTTTGTCAGCCGGTCGCCAATCGCTCGATCCACGAGCGCGGCTGCGACGGCCGAATCCACCCCGCCGCTCAATGCGCAAAGGGCGCGCGCGCCATTCGTCTGTGTGCGAATGGCCGCCACGCTCTCTTCGATAAAACCGGCGCGGCTCCAATTTTCTGACGCGTTGCAAAGCTCAAACACGAAGTTCTCGAGGATTTGAGTGCCGAATTCGGTGTGCAGCACTTCGGGGTGGAATTGCACGGCGTAGTGTTTCGAAGCGGGATTTTCCATCGCCGCGACGGCGTTCGAAGTTCGGCCGATGATCGCAAAGCCCTTCGGCAATCCCTCGACGTTATCCCCGTGGCTGTTCCAGACCTTGATTGAGTGCGGCACTCCGGCAAATAGCGAGGAGTGACCTTCGATTTCTAGCTGAGCGGGGCCATATTCACGCCGGTCGACCGGACGAACGTCTCCGCCGAGCACGTACGCCATCCATTGCATGCCGTAGCAAATCCCCAGCACCGGCACGCCGAGCCGCAGCACTTCGGGATTGCACACCGGAGCATCCTTGTCGTAGACCGAGCTCGGTCCGCCCGAAAGAATAATTCCAACCGGCTCCCAACGCTCGATCTCCTCCATTTTCGCGTTGCATGGGAGCACAGCGGAGAAGACTTCCTGCTCGCGGACGCGCCGGGCGATCAGCTGCGTATATTGCCCGCCAAAATCGAGTACGACGATGCCCTTTTTGACGCTCAACGCTTCCCTCTCACCGGCAGCGATTCGCGCGTTTCAGCGCAGGACGATATTCACAAGTTTCTTCGGCACGACAATCGTCTTCACGATCGTTTTATCTTTGACCATGTAAGCGACACGCTCGTCGGCAAACGCGCGCGTCTTCAACTCTTCCTCGCCAAGGCCATCATCCACCAGGATTTTCCCGCGCAGCTTGCCGTTGATCTGGATGATGATTTCATGCTGTTCTTCGCGCGCGAGGTCTTCGCGATATTCAGGCCAGCGCACCAACCGAATGCCGTCCGCGTGGCCGAGCACCTGCCAGAGCTCCTCGGCTAGATGCGGAGTGATCGGCGCGAGCATCAGCACAAGAATCTCCATCACGCGCTTGACGACAGCAGGATTAGCCGCTTCTGTCAGCGGCTCGTGCGCGTGAAGCTCGTTCACGAGCTCCATAATCAGCGCGACGGACGCGTTGAAGTGCCAGCGCACTTCGAAATCGCTCGTCACGCGCTTCAACACCTGGTGCGCCTTGCGCAGCAGCGCTTTTTCTTTTTCGGTGGACTTGCCAAAATCGAATTGCGCGTAATCGAGCGGTGGAGCATCCCGCAGCCGTCCGGCGTTTGCCTCGATCAGCCGATAGACGCGATTCAGGAAGCGCGAGCATCCTTCGATCGCCTGATCGCTCCATTCGAGATCTTTCTCCGGCGGCGCGGCAAACAGCGTGTACAGCCGCCCGGTGTCGCAGCCGTATTGCTCCGCCATTTCGATCGCGCCGACGACGTTCCCGCGCGATTTCGACATCGCGACGCCGCCCTTTTGCACCATGCCTTGAGTAAACAGTCGCGTGAACGGTTCGTTGTGCTGCACCAGTCCAATATCGCGCATCACTTTCGTGAAAAATCGCGAGTACAGCAGATGCAGGATCGCGTGCGTGATGCCGCCGACGTACTGATCGACCGGCAGCCAATGCCGCACGATTTCCTTGTCGAACGGAGCTTTCCCGTTATGTGGATCGGTGTAGCGGTAGAAATACCACGATGAATCTACGAAGGTATCCATCGTATCGGTTTCGCGGCGCGCCGGGCCGCCGCACTTCGGGCACGTGGTGTTCACGAACTCCGGCGATGTCGCGAGCGGCGACTGCCCCGCTCCCAGCAACTTCACATTTTCGGGCAGCAATACGGGCAACTGATCATCCGGAACCGCGACGACTTCGCACTTTTCGCAATACACAATCGGAATCGGCGTGCCCCAGTAGCGCTGCCGCGATATGCCCCAATCCTTCAGCCGGTACGTCGTTTGCGCTTTTCCGAATCCCCGCGTCTCGGCGTCGGAAGTCATTTTCTGCATCGCCTGCTCGCTCGTCAGTCCCGAATAGTCGCCCGATTCCACCAGGCGTCCGTGCTCCGTGTAAGCGCCTTGCACGCGCTCGGTCCGAATCGGATCGCCCGTCGCAGGTTGGATTACCACGCGAACCGTCAGCCGGTATTTCCTCGCGAACTCGAAATCGCGCTCGTCGTGCGCCGGCACGCACATCACCGCTCCGGTGCCGTATTCCGCCAGAACGAAATTGGCGACCCAGATCGGAACCTGCTCGCCCGAGAACGGATTCACGGCGAACCGGCCCGTAAAGAAGCCGACCTTTTCCGCGGTCGCAATTTCCTCGGTCGTCAGCACGCGCTTTCGCAGTTTATTCCACTGCTCTTCGACCATCGCGGCGCCAGGCACTCCAGCCAGCAATTTGCCGACAAGCGAGTGTCCGGGCGAGAGCACAATCGCAGTCGCGCCGTAAATCGTGTCAATGCGCGTCGTGAAAACTTCGATCGCGCCGCCTTCCACTTGCGGCACCTCAAACTTGATCCGCGCTCCTTTCGACTTCCCGATCCAATTGCGCTGCATCGTCAGCACGCGCTCGGGCCAGCCGTCTTCGATCTCCTTCATGTCGTCGAGAAGCTGATCCGCATACGCCGTAATTTTCCAGAACCACTGCGCGATTTCCCTTGCTTCGACGACGGTATCCTCATGGCGCCAGCAGCGTCCGTTCACCACCTGCTCGTTTGCCAACACGGTTTGGCATCGCGGACACCAGTTCACACGGCTCTTTTTCCGGTAAGCGATTCCCCGCTCCAGCATCCGCAGGAAGAACCACTGGTTCCAGCGGTAATATTCCGGCTCGCACGTGGAGATTTCCTTGCTCCAGTCGTAGCTGAACCCGAATCGCCGCAAAACTTTTTTGAATTCCGCGATGTTCTGGCGTGTCCAGTCGCGCGGATGAATGCCGCGATCAATCGCCGCGTTCTCCGCCGGCAATCCGAACGCGTCCCAGCCCATCGGATGAAGCACGTTGAAGCCGCGCATCCATCGGTATCGCGCCACTGCGTCACCGATGGTGTAGTTGCGCATGTGACCCATGTGCATCGTGCCCGAGGGATACGGAAGCATCTCGAGCATGTAGAATTTGGGGCGCGAAGGATCGGGACTCGCCCGGAACGCGTCCTGCTCGTCCCAGACTTTCTGCCACTTATCTTCAATCGCGCGTGCGTCGTACTGGGCCAATGTCTCTATCCTCGGAATAAGAAATTTCAACTTCCAAAATTGCGAACGCTGCAAACCCGTGCCGGCCTGAAGGCCGCTGCTACAATTGCCGTCATTTAGATTTTCGCCTCCGCACGCTTTTTATTTTTGCGCGAATCGCCGGCTTGCGCGTTTTCCTTTTGACGCTGCGGTGAGGGCGTGGCTTGTGCCAAGACTTGCGTCCATTGCCAGCCGGGACCGGCTGGCCGAGCAACTTCCACACCGCCGCCACATTTCGCCGGTCATCTCCGGGGTTGTCGATCGGCGTCTCGAGTATGAACGCGCGTGAAACCAACTTCGGATGATTCAAGATTCGCCCAAACGCTTCGAGGCCAATCTCGCCCTTGCCAATGTGTTCGTGCCGGTCAACGCGCGAACCAAGCGGCGTTTTCGAATCATTTACATGAATCGCGTAGACGTTTACGAGTCCCACGATCGTGTCGATGTGCCCGATCGTCTGCTCAAGTCCCGCCGCCGTGCAAATGTCGTGCCCTGCCGCAAGAAGGTGCGCCGTGTCGAGGCACACACCCATCGGCAAATCGCGGCACAGATCGAGAATAGCTTTCAGCTCGATGAATTGAGAACCCACCGTGCTTCCCTGCCCGGCCGTATTTTCGAGAAGGATCCGCAAACCCTCGAACCTTACCCCGCGCGCAGCCTGGCGCAATCCATCGGCAATGGCAGCAATCGCGGTGTTCATATCCGATCCGCGCCCCGAACCCGGATGCGCCACCAGAAAATCCGCGCCCAGCGCCAGCGCGCGAACGATCTCGCCTTGAAACGCCTGTACGGATCGCACGCGCAACATGCGATCAGGCGATGCGAGATTGATCAAGTAATTGGTATGAATGACGAGCGGCCCGAGTCCTAGCTCCCGCCGCCTCTCGCGAAATCGTGCCGCATCCGCGGCCGCGATCCGCGAGCTATCGCGATCGCCGGCCCACATGCGCGGACTTGAGGAAAAAATCTGAAGCGCGTTTGCGCCGAGCCCGTGAGCAATTTCAAGCGCGCCGGAAATGTCACCTGCTATGGATGTGTGGATTCCGACCCGCAAGCTGCCGTCTTTCCAGGCAGGAATTTCCGGAGGTGGTGTAGGTTCCGGGCGGTATTCGTCGGCGTCGTCGTACTGGAGTTGAGAGGGTGCTGTAGTGTGTTGTTCTTCCGCCATTCCCTCAGGATGTCCCGGAAATTTTGCCGATGGTGGCCAGAACCGCGAGCGCTTTCACGCCGGCCCATGTAGAACTAAACCATCTTAGCGGAATTCTCTCGATGCCGCAAATTGGCCGATTGGGCGTCGCGCGGCCTGGATTGCCCGCGAGTCCGAGTCAGCGTTTAGGATTCAGCAGTATGCAGCCGCCGATGAGCGACAGAATTCCCGCGGCGACCGCTGCGGCGAAGCCCAATACGAATACAGGATTGTGAAAATCGGCCGCGGACGCGTGAAGAACATGGTGATGTAGCAGGTGCGCGAACGCCAGCGTGGTAAGTAGAACAGCCACTCCGCAACAGATTCGCAATATTTTCATCGCCGTCTCCGTTTAGTCTTAGTCAATTGTTCGGACACGGCGGATGATCGTGCTTCCGCGCTTCGTTGTCAAATCGAAAGTCAAATAGCATCGCCAACAAGAATTGGAGATCGCGGAAGATTCGAAATGGGCTCGCTAACGCGGAGTCTGCGCAACCTCATCGCAATGCCGAAATTTCGATCTTATTCGTGGCGGAGGGCCACCATCGGATCGACGCGCATGGCGCGCCGCGTCGGCACGTAAGACGCAGCCAGCGCCACGAGCGCCAGCAAAATTGCCACACCGGCAAAGGTAATCGGATCCGCCGGACGCACTCCGAAGAGCAAATTTGACAGCAGGCGGGTCAACATCAATGCCACAGGGATTCCCACCGCCAGGCCAAGCAACAGAAGCTTTGCGGATTGCGAGAGTATCAGCCAAAACACGCTTTCGCGAGTTGCGCCCAGTGCCATGCGAATTCCGATTTCGTGCGTGCGGTACGACACCGAATAGGAAATCACTCCGAAAATTCCCGCCGCCGCCAGCACCAGCGTGAGCACGCCAAAGAGGCCGAGCAGCATCGTGCGAAATCTTGGCTGCGCCACCGATGCCGAAATACTCGCCGCCATCGAAGTGACATTACTGACGGGCAGATCCTTGTCAATCGAAGCAACGTCCCGGCGAATTGTCGCCGCCACGCTCGACGCATTCAACGTGGTCTTGACGACGATGTCCGCTCCCCAAAACGGCGCCTGCGCAAACGGCACGTACATCATCGCCCCAGGCTCTTTGTGCAGCGCGATATCCCGCACGTCCCCGACGACTCCGACTATCTCTCGCAGAATGCCCTCGTGCGGAGGAAATGCGAAGACAAGTCGTCTCCCGATCGGGTCCTGATTCGGAAAATAGTGTTGCGCGAAGGCTTCACTGATCAACGTCACCGCCGGCGCTGACATCGAATCTTCCTGCGTGAAATTGCGTCCACGCAATAGTGCAATTCCCATCACATGAAAATAACTGGGACTCACTGCAACGTAATCAGCCGTGCGGTCCGCGCCCTTCGTAACCGGAGGACTCCCCTGGATCTCGAATCCCAGGTTCACAAAGTCATCCGCAAGCGGAAGCGGCGCAGCCAAGGCAGAATCCTGAAGGCCGGGCTCGGCTTGGATGCGCGGAAGCAACTGGTCCGCGAAGGCCGTCCATTGTTGCGGCGTCGAATATTCGAATTGAGGCAACGAAACGTCGGTCTTCAAAACGTGCAAAATGTCGAATCCCGGGCTCACTGCTGTAAGCGTCAGGAAACTTCGAACCAGCAATCCGGCCGCGACGAGCAGGATCATCGCCAGCGCGATTTCCGTTACCGCCAGGAAATTGCGCGCTCGTTGGCGGCCCCGGCTCTGATTCGAGCGCCCGCTACCCTCTCTCAGTGTCACCTGCAAATCGGAATCCGCGGCGAAAAGTGCGGGCGCCAGGCCAAAAATAAAACTCGCAGCCACCGAGAGCAGCAGCGCAAAGCCCATCACCCACCCATCCACGCGAATTTCCTGCGCACGAGGCAATCCCGGCGGAATCATCGCGGTGAGGCCACGCACGCCCCAATAAGCGAAACTTATTCCCAACGCGCAACCCAGTATTCCGAGGACGGCGCTCTCCGTCAACAATTGGCGGACGATGCGTGCGCGCCCCGCGCCGAGCGCAATTCTCACTGCCATCTCTTTTGCGCGCGAAGTGGCGCGCGTCAAAAGTAGATTCGCGATATTCGCGCAAGCTATTAAGAGAACCAGCCCCACGCAACCCAGGAGCACCAGCAACGCGGTCTTCACATCTCCCACGGATTCCTGCAGCAGCGGAACGATGCGGACTGCCCAACCAGCATTCTCCGCCGGATATTCCTTGCCGAGCCTCGCGCAGATCGCATCCATTTCCGCCTGTGCCTGCGCTATCGTTACGCCTGGCTTCAGCCGCCCCATGACCGGAAGGAAATGTCCCGTGCGCCGCGCCATAAACGTACTAAAGAGCGGATCCTGGACGAGTGGTATCCAGATATCTTTGCGCTCGTCGAAAAATGGAGTTCGGAAATCCGAAGGCATGACTCCAATCACCGTGAACGGGCGCTTGTCGAGCGTGATGGATTGTCCGATGATCTGCGGGTTCGCTTCGAAGCGCTCGCGCCAAAAATTCTCGTTCAGAATCACCACCGGCGGCGCGCCTCGCCTGCCGTCCTCAGGGAAAAACGTGCGCCCCAAGAAAGGCTTGGCTTCTAGCAGATCGAAGAATTCCGGCGTGGCCGCAACGATCTTCACAGTTGAAGGCTCGCCGCTTCCGGTAAGGGTCAATTCGTGAAAGGTGATTCCGGCAACCTCGCTGAAGACGTGATTCTGCGCGCGCCACTCTTCGTAATTGGGGTACGAGACGCCGGTCTCCTTGATGTCCAGTTGCGGATTCGTCTCGAACACCGTGACCAATCGCCGGGGATGCCCGTAAGGGAGAGGCTTCAAGAGCACCGCGTAAACGACACTGAAGATTGCCGTGTTGACTCCGATCGCTAGCGCCAGCGTGCCGACCGTGATCGCAGTGAATCCGGGTGATTTTCCGAGCGCCCGAAGGCCGTAGCGAACATCCTGAACAAAAGCGTCAACGAAACTCATGCCGCGCGCATCGCGACACTCTTCCTTGGTTCGATCCATTCCGCCGAACTCGACGCGCGCGCGACGCATCGCTTCCGCCTTCGGCATGCCGCCGCGAACCAAATCATTCGCGAATGCCTCGATATGGAAGTGCAGCTCCGCGTCCATCTCGCTGTCCATGCGCGAGCGCCCGAGCAACGCCTGCGTCCACGATCGAAATCGAGCCCGCCAACTCACGCTTCCCCCGTTAATACCTTCGATATTCTCACAAAGAAGAAGCCCACGGCGCCCTCTCTCCTAGAGCGACTAGGAGTATAATTCCGCCAGCTTCGATTTGCAAACGAGATCGACTAATAGTAGCGCGGGCCGCGAAGCCCACCGTCGAGTAGGTTGCCGGCTGCTCCGTTTCCGCATTTCACAATCTGAAATTTCAAATTTGATATTTTCCGTCACACGATTACCAATTTTCTCCGACAGCTAGCCACAGTAGAATCGTCGCGTCACAAGCGCAGTTCTGTTGCATAATGCGCGGGCCGAGTGGAGGAACAGACTATGACGCCACTATATGTGTTCTTGGCCGGGGTTTTCGTGGGTTTGCGATCGCTCACGCCGGCTGCGGCCACGGCTTGGGCGGCGCGCGCAGGCTGGCTCAAATTGAAAAGCCCGCTTTTGTGGATTGGCACAACGCCTGCCGCCGTGGTGCTAACACTTCTCGCGCTCGTGGAACTGGTAACGGACAAACTGCCGAAAACTCCCAGCCGCACCGCGCCTCCCGGCCTGATCGCACGCATCGTTCTCGGTGGACTGACAGGCGCCTGCGTCGCCATGGCCAGCGAAATGGGCGCACTCACCGGTGCATTGCTCGGAATTGTCGGCGCGCTCGCAGGCACCTTCGGCGGATATCAGCTTCGGACGCGGCTCGTGAAAGCGCTGCACACACCTGACGTCGTCGTCGCTCTGCTCGAAGACATCGTGTGCATCTGCGGCTCGATCTGGGTCGTGTCGCGATTCTAGCCCGACTCGCTGAACGAAATTGTTGCACGGCTCGGGCGACGCATCGAAGATCCATCGACCAGCGCGAATCGGCTAAATTTGCAGCCGCGTCCGCCATGAAGTAGAATTTTTGCCGAACTGGCGCGAGGAACCAATCGCAGCATGCGACGACTTCTCCCCGCCGGACTCCGCTCCCATTCTCGCGAATCGAGGACGAACCGCCGATGCTCGTTGTGATGCAATCCCATGCCACGGACAAGCAGGTGCGCGCGGTCTGCGAGCGAATCGAAGAACTCGGCTACAAGGCGCATCCCATTCCTGGCTCCGTCCGCATCGCGATCGGAATCACGGGCAATACGGGAATCGTCGACCTCGGAACGCTTGAAAGCATGGCGGGAGTTGCCGAGTGCATCCCGGTCAGCAAGCCCTACAAACTTGTCAGCCGCGAAATTAAGGCGGAGAATTCCGTCGTTCGCGTGCCAACGCCGCTCGGTGAAGTGACATTTGGAGGCCCGGCCGTAGCGATCATTGCTGGGCCATGCGCGGTGGAAACCGAGAAGCAGGCTTTCGCGATCGCCGAAGCCGTAAAAAAATCCGGCGCGCGCCTTTTCCGCGGCGGCGCCTATAAGCCGCGCACATCGCCCTACAGCTTTCAAGGTCTCGGCGAGCCCGGCCTGAGGATTCTTGCAGCGGTGCGAGATCGTTTCGGCCTCGGCATCGTCACCGAAGCGATTGATAACGAGAGCCTCGATCTCGTCGAGCGCTACGCCGATGTGATTCAAATCGGCGCGCGCAATATGCAGAATTTCTCGCTTCTCAAGCGCGCCGGACGGGCCAAGAAACCTGTGCTCCTCAAACGCGGCATGTCCGCGACGCTCGATGAATTTCTGATGGCTGCCGAATACGTCATGGCCGAGGGAAACTACGACGTGATTCTCTGTGAGCGCGGAGTGCGTACTTTCTCCGATCACACGCGCAACACCCTCGACCTCAGCATGATTCCCGCGGTGCAGCGGCGCAGCCACTTGCCTATCGTCGTTGATCCGAGCCATGGCACCGGACGGCGGAATAAAGTGTTGCCGCTGTCGCGCGCGGCCGTAGCCGTCGGCGCCGACGGAATTCTCGTCGAGGTCCACAACGACCCCGAGCGCGCCCTTTCCGACGGCATGCAATCCATCGTGCCCGAGGAATTCGCGCAACTCATGGTTGAAGTCCGGCAGATCGCCGGCGTGCTCAATCGCTCGCTCAACTGAACCGGTCTTGAAAAAGCGCCGCCTTAATTATCGCGTCATCATTCCACTCGGAATTCTCGCGCTCGCCGGTCTGCGCCTGCTCCTTCTCGAGCGCCTCCCCGCGTATCTGCGGCCCGGATTGCACCTCGATGCTTACGTTGCAAATACTGCCGATGGAACAGTCACCGCGATCGATCTCGTGAAGCTCGTCCCGGTCGCAACAATCGCAGTCGGAGCCGATCCCAGCGGCGTGCGCGCGCACCCGACGCGCAGTGAGATTTGGGGCGTCAGCTCGAATGCGGGCGTCGTGTGGGTGATCGATGTTCGATCGAACTCCGTGATCGCGCGCATCCCCGTCGGTGGCGCCCCCTTCGCTCTCGATTTCTCTCGCGACGGCCGCCGCGCCTACGTCGCCGCGTCTGCCTCCAACTCAATCGCCGCCATAGATTGCGCGAGCCGCCGCATCGTAGCTCGCGGCCGCGCCGGACGCACGCCATGGATCGCGCGGCTCACGCCCGACGGTAAAATTTTAGTGGTCTCGAATCGCGATGACGCCACGGTCTCGCTCCTCGACGCGAACACTCTCGCGCAACTCTCCGTCATTTCCGTGGCGCCTCGTCCCGAGCAGATCGCAATTCTGCCCGATAGCTCGAAGGCCTTCATCACGTCCGGCGGCTCGAGCCAGGTGGCCGTCGTCGACCTCCGGCGCCGCGCACTGCTCGCCAATCTCGATATCGGCGGGATCCCCGACGATCTCGATCTGAAAGGCGACGGCGGCGAACTCTACATCACCATGGCAGAAGCGCACGGCCTCGTGATCGTGAATACGCAGACCAACGATGTTGTGGAGTTCCTGCTCCTCGGCATGGCACCGACCGCCGGTGCGCTAGCGTCCGACAATTCATTGTTATACGTCTCAGATTCGATGGCCGGGCACGTGGTTCCAATCGCAATCGACCAACGCCGCGTGGCGCGGCCCATTCAAGTCGGCCAGCGACCGGGCCAATTGGCGTTAACTCCGGGCGACGACATGCTGCTCGTCGTTGACACGCAATCAAACGACCTCGCCGTAGTGCGAACGGCAACTAGCGGCCTCATCACTCTGATCCCTGTCGGCCAGCGCCCGCGCGATATCGCCGTCAAAGTCTTTTGAACTATTCGCACCCTTCCATCGCGGCGACAACGCAAGAATGATTCTCCACGCTGTGCTAGTGCGAGCGCGCGCGGACGCGAGCCCGTACCGGCGTCATTGCACGTCAAGAGTGAGCGGCACAGAACGCGATACACCCTGAACGGAACCTGTAACCGTCAGCGTGTAAGTGCCGGGCGCCGTACCTTGCGAAGAAGTCGTCTGCGTTCCGCTTCCGCCGCAGCTCGCCAAAATAATTAGCAGCGCGGTGCAGAACGCCAGCTTCGAAACGATCGCGAGTGCGCGCACCCTTCGTTCACCAGTCGCAACGATCGCTCCAGCCATCACCATAAGAACTACGGCGAACTCGAAGCACCACCAAGGAAAGGAGCGAATCTTGCGCGAAGTGCTCCGCGAGTAGTTCGAGAAGGCGACTGGCGACGCGCCCGGCGAGTTGTGCGAAGAATTCCTGCCGAAAATCGCCCCGGGCGACGACGTGTTCATAGCGGTTGTCGCAGCACTCACGGTGAAGGCAGTCGGAGATGTGCCGGTGACGCTCACGGCCGGTTGGGAAATCGAGCAAGTCACCAGCACTGGCGCACCCGAACACGCGAGACTCACCATGCCGACGAAGCCGCCCACGGGCGACGCCTGCAAATTGTAAGTCGCCGTCTGCCCGGCCGTCACCACGATGGACTGCGGCGCACCCGGCGCAACTCCGACCGAAAAATCCACCGCCGCGCCGCTCAATGGCACCGTCTGCGGCGAATTCAGCGCGTTATCGGTGATATTCAATGTCGCGGCGCGCGTCCCCGATGTTTGCGGCTGAAATGTCACACTGACCGTGCACGCAGAATTGGCCGCGATCATATTCGTGTGCTGCGCGTTGTCCACGCACGCGCTCGTTTGTTGGAAATCTCCCGGATTTGCGCCCGCGAGCGTCAGGCTGTAGATCGACAACGCCCCAATCCCTGTGTTCGCGATCGCTACCTGGGCTGCCGCGCTCGTTGTGCCCACAAGCTGCGCGATAAACACGGGGCTAGGTCCTGGCAGCGACACGCTCGGCGCGAGGCCTGTCCCCGAGAGCGTGACAACCTGCGGGCTGCCCGCCGCCGTATCCGCGATCAAAAGGGTCGCTGATCTCGCACCTGCCGCACTTGGCTGGAACGCGACGGAGACTGAGCAAGGATTTCCAGAGGCATTCAGTGTTCCCGGACAGTTGTTCGTCTCCACAAAGTCCGCAGAATTCGCTCCGCTCATCGTGATGCCCGAAATCTGCACGGCTCCGCTCCCGCTGTTCGTCACCAAAACGGTTTGGACGGCTGCAGGAATCTGCAATGTCTGCGGCGAAAAGCTAATGCTCGCCGGCGACACGGAGATTGACGCCCCTGCCCCTCCGGTTCCCGATAGCGGCACGCTCTGCGGCGAGCCAGACACATTATCCGAAAACGAAATGGCAGCAGATTGCGCTCCCGTAGAACTGGGCGTGAAAGTTATGGTCACGCTGCACTGCGTGCCCGCGACAAGCGTTCCGCCGCTAGTTGGGCAGTTCGTTCCCGGCGCAAATGCAAACTCCGAGGCATTCGCTCCCGTAAAGGAAATCGTGCTCACCTGCAGCGAGAGGCTGCCCGTGTTCGCGAGCGTCACAGCTTGCGGCGCGCTTGTCGTGCCCACGTTCTGCGCGGAAAATGTCAGCGACGCCGGCGCGACGCTCACTGCAGGCGACGGTGGCACGCCCGTCCCTGAAAGCGGAATAATCTGAGTCGCGCTCGCGGCATTGCCTGCGTTGTCCGTAAATTGGATAGCCGCGCTGAAACTTCCCGTCGACTGTGGCGCAAACGCAATTCCAATCGAGCAACTGCCGCCAGGCTGCACCATCGGCGGATTCGTGCAAGTGTCCACGCCTCTGATGACAAATTGCGCCGGATCTGCTCCGGAAAGTGCAACGAGCGAAATATTCAGCGCGAGGTTTCCCGCATTACTTATCGCGACCACCTGCTGGGCGCTCGTGCTTCCGGTAGGCTGATTCCCGAACGAAACGGATTGCGGAGAAGGCGAAGCCAGCGGCTCTTCTCCCGTGCCCGCAAGATTCACCGACTGGGGACTGCCCGGCGCATTGTCGGTAAAGCTGAGCGCCGCGGATTCGGCGCCGGCAATCGACGGCGCAAATGTCACCGTGATCGAGCAGTTCCCTCCCGCAGCAAGCGTTTGCGGAGAAATCGGGCAATTATTCGATTGAGAAAAGTCGTTTGCGTTCGTGCCGGCGATTCCGAGACTGGTAATCTCAAGCGGCACGGTCCCGCCGTTCG
Source organism: uncultured Acidobacteriota bacterium (assembly GCA_963803835.1). Taxonomy (GTDB): domain Bacteria; phylum Acidobacteriota; class Terriglobia; order Acidiferrales; family UBA7541; genus Palsa-147. The sequence continues at coordinate 38,588 of CAWDOI010000020.1, forward strand.
TGAGGATGCTGAGTTGAGTAATCTCCGGGCTACCGACAAGTTGATTCTGGAAATTTAGCTCCGGCGCATTGAACTCCACAATCGGGCCCGCGCTCGTGTTCTCGGCGAGCGCTACGAGAAACGCATCGGATAATGGCGGAGATTCCTGGCAACTCGTGCAAACCGGCTGCACCCCCGTCTGCGGATTCCCCGCGAGAGGAAAATCCGGCGAAGTCGTGCTGCCGCTGACGAAAACACTCCCGGTGGCCGTGGCGGCGACGCCGTTCGCCTTAGCGTCATTGCGGCCGCCAAGAAGCGTGGAATCGAGCAGCGATGCCGCACCCGATTGCGTCGTGTCGAATTTCGCGACAAACGCATCGCTCGTGCCGCTGAACGATTGCAATGTCTGCGACGTCGGAAAATTGGCCGATGTCGTATGCCCGGCGATGTAAACCGCATTCTCGCCGAGCGCATCCACGCTGAGCGCCGAATCGCTCGCGCTTCCGCCGAAATACGTCGCGTAGTTGAGCGATGTCACGCCCGCGGAACTCTGGCTCACCACAGCAAGAAATCCATTCGCGATGCCATTGAGCGTCATCTGATATCCCGAAATCGTGGGGGAATTGACGACATTGGACGACTGCGTCGTTCCCACAACATAAGCATTCGCCGGAATCGCGCCATCCACAGCCACGCCGAACGCCTGATCAGAGCTGCTGCCTCCAAGAAACGTGGAATAGATCAGATCCGCAGAGCCCAATCCCTTTGGGTTAAAGGACATGAGAAAGCCGTCAAAAGCGCCGCCGCCGTATGTCGCCTGCAATCCGTTCGTAGTCGGAAATCCGGTGCCGGGCTGGGACGTGAATCCGGCAACATAGACTTGGCCAAGAAGATCAACGGCGACGCCCATCACTCCCACTTGTACCGCCGCGAAGTTCGAATCGCCGCCAGTATCCGTATACGGATATCCGTCAATTCCGAGGTAAGTGAGATAGGTGAGCGTGCCGGACGAACTGTAAATGGCGAGGAAGCCATCATTGCTGCCGGTTTCGGCAGAGCCATTCAGCACATTTCCGCCGCTGCCAAAAGTTCCCTGATAAGCGCCTGACGTAACCGGAAGGTTTGTCGAAGTCGTGTCGCTGGCAACGATCACATTGCCGTTCGGGGCAAAAGCGACGCCGGCGTCGGTAGGCGTCTGTGTCGCCTCGGAGCCATTGCCTGCGAGCAGTGTCGAAAACAGCAGCGAGTTCCCTTCCGCGCCAAGCTCGGAAAGCGCCAGCGCATTCGCCGATGTGCCAACAGTAGTTTTGTCTGTAACAGGATAGTCAGTCGATGTTGTGGCGCCGGTGAGAGCTACGTCGCCGTTCGAGTCGACCGCTACTTGCCCGCCGTATTCCGTGCCGCTGCCGCCAATGAAGGTGAGATAGATAAGCGACGCCGCGCCCGTCTGCGTCGGATCAATCTTCGCAACGAAGAAATCGGGCCCCGCTCCCGCTCCGATCGTGGTGCTCCCAGTCTCAGGAAATCCAGCCGGTGGCGCGGTACCCGCGAGATACACGTTGCCCGTCGAATCAACCGCAACGCCACTCGCGGAGTCCGCGCCCGAGCCGCCAAGAAATGTCGTGTATGTTAGCGAAACCGACGGATCGATGATGAGCGCGCGGGAATGATCGTATCGCGGCACCCGAAATGAAATCTTTCCACCGCGCCCAATCGCGTACCCGCCGTTAACGGCAGTCCGATGACCCGCAATTTCTTGGTAGATCGAAGGCCGTCGCAATCGAAGCGATGCTGTGCGATTACTCGCAACGATGTCGCCATCTTTGCCGAGTTCCAGTTTGCTCCGTCCACGCAGACGAAATTGCAGTCGCTTCAAATCCGCGTGTGGCTCGGCCGCGAAATCGAGTTCGATCCCGTCCGCGCCGCCGCGCGCGATGCAATCAATTCCCGGCGCGACATTTCGCGCTCGAACCGATTCGAACATCGCGACGTCCGTGCGCCAATGCGCAGGATCGCGGCCAATGAAGTAATTCGCGCGAGCAGCAAGGGGGCTCTCGCCATCCCAACGCGTGCCCACCGATTCCCGCGAGAAATCAATACCGAACGGCCGGATCGCCGCCGAACGATCGGTCTTAGGCGGCCTGGTAGCATTGGGCACGACGACGATCGCGCCGCTCTCAAACGAAAGTGAATATTTCCCGGTGTGCGCCAGAAATTGCGTGCGCCCGCGGAATTGCCCTTGATTTCGTTCGAACACAAGTGGAATCACGGGCTTCTGCGTCCGCACGTGAGGAATGCTCGCCTCCACCGGCAAGACGCTTGCGACGCTCGCGGCGTCCCTAGAATCCGAAATCGCGAATGCGGCAAGAAGAAGCGCGATTCCGCCTGCGATGGCCAGCAGCTTTTTTCGTTTCATTAGGCCCTCCACCCGGCAAAAGCCTGCGCGGCGGGCGGGCTCGAACCCAATCGAGCCGAAATTCCGTTTTGTTTACATGCAAGATCCGAGAAGGAGCGCGAGGAATGTGGCGCTGAGAGAAGGCAAAGTCAACGCGCAGTGCCGTGAATGATTACCTACGTGAAGTTACGGAGGAGTTGGGAGCGAAATGCGTACCGCCCAAATAAATCGCGCGCGCTATTCGATGGCCCACGCGTACACCGCATCCCCAAGTGGAATTTCGAGGTAGCCTTCCGCGGGCAGGACGTCCACCGGCAAACCGCCCTCCCATATCGCGACTCCTAGCAGCAGCGATTTCCGGCCCACTATATTGAAAAGCTTCTTGTCCAACGCGACTTCGACGATCCTGCCGCAAGCCGCCGTCGCAAATTCCACGGGCCTCAAAAAACACATTCCGCCCTGTTCAAGTCTCACCGACTCGATTTTGTCGGCGCGGACAGTCAGCGTAAGCCGCATTTCGCGCGCGTCCCAGACGGTAATCCGAATTTCGAATTCTTCGAAATCGGCGAGCGTTTCTGGGATGAGATCGAGCCGAAGATAAAGATGCTCTTCATCAAAGCCGAATAGCAAATCGTCAACGGCGAAGGTCCGCCCGTGCATGGCGCTCGAACGCCGTTCCGCAGCGTAATATCCTGCGCCCAGCCACTCGAAGTAGGAAGTCTCGCGCCCATCCACCGTCACGTGCAGATAATCGGCTGGGCTCTGGCGTTCAACCATCGCCGCGATATGCTTGATGGGCTGCGAAAGCGAGTCCGGCGCCTCCTTGCCAAGCGCCGCGTAAATCGCGCTCAGATGCTGCCGGAAAAGCGCGTCAAACTCCGCGTCGTTCGCCGTGCTGTGTTCGGGCCCGAACCACCAGCACCAATCGCTGCCTTCCGCGGCCAGAATTGACTCGAACGCGCGCGAGAGAGCCTCCGCGTCGGGTGCGCCGGGCATACCGCTCTTCGCATCGCCTTCAGCGCGCGCATAAACACCTCGCGCCTCCCCCAGCATTTCCCACGCGCGCACATCTTCGGCGTCGCCGATCCACACATCGAAATTTGCGTTGATCCACGACGCCGGGAAAATCGAATCCATCGTGGGAATTTCTCCCGCCGCGGCAATTGCTTCCGTCGCAGTCAGCGGATGAATATCCGGATCGTCCTGCATCTTCTTGTAGAATTGCCGCAGAAAATCGCGCCCGTTGCCCGCGTAATATTCCCACGCGTTCTCGCCGTCGAGGATCAAGCTCAGCGTCGGGGGCCGCGATGCCGTCCAGCGCTCGCCGACGAGGCGAATGCGGCGGTGCAGATCCTCTGCCGCCGCCTGCGCGCCCATCCGGCTGTAAACGAAGCCGAGCAAATCAGAAAGATAGTGGTCGCGGAAAAATCCGGTGATCTCCCGCTCACCGCGCCGCAATCGCCACGGCGAATAAAGCTGATCCGCATTTTCCGGATATCCCGCGGCATCGCGCCAGAACCCGATGTTTCGCGTCCGGCCGAGCACTCCTTCGTCCGTAGCGAACCAGCGAAAGCCGAGTTCGGCGGCAATTTCAAGCGCCTGATCGGACACCGATCCCTCTGAAGGCCAAAGTCCCGCGGGCAACGCGCCGAAGCGCCCTTCGTGATACTGGCGCGCTCTCACAAGTTGTTCGCGCGCGTCCTCCGGATAGCGGTAAGGCGGCCGCGGCACTGGCGAATTCGGATTCGACCTAAGCGCTATCTCCGTGTCGCAGACGAGCGGCAGAATCGGGTGATAGAACGGCGTGGTAGAAATCTCAATTTGTCCGCGCTCGGCGGCCGCGCGATATTCCGGCAGGACGCGCGCCAGCAATTCCAATTGCTTCGCCTTCAGTTGCGCCTTGTCGTCTTCGGTGTATTCATTGCCTTTTTTCGATAGCGCGGAAACGACGGCATCGTGCGCCAGATATTCCTCATCCATCCACGCAAGCTGCGAAAGAAGCTGCAAATCGCGCCAATCACTCACGGTAAATTGCGCGACCGCGGACTTTGCTCCGCCCGATTGCACGCGCTTGTACAGCTCGACGAAACGCGGCCAGCGCGCCATCAGATTGTCGTGATTCACTTGAAACGCGCGCTCGAGGATTGCCGATTTCTGCGCGCCCGTGAGCGAATCGGCCGCCGCAAACGCCACATCGAACCACGGCTCGTGAAATTTCCCGCTCGCGTATTCCTCGATCTGCGCGCCAAGCGATGGCACCACATTGAAAGTCATGTGCACACCGGGAAATTCTTCCGCGAGCTTCACCATCCCCCAGTAATCTTTGAGCGCATGCAGCCGCGTCCACGGCATGATGTAGCGTCCCATCGTCGGATCGCGATACTGCGGCTGGTGCATGTGCCACAGCAGCACGACGTTCACAGCCCTCATCGTGGCAAGCCCCCGCCTCCGCCTCCGCCGCGCTTCACCCTGCTAAGATGATTCCCCACAATCATCACAATCGCCTTTGTTTATCGGCCTTCCGCAAATCGTAACGAATAATCTGACTAAGGTCTGACCCACGCATCCAGCCAAAAAATAAGGGCAGGCCGTCAAGCCTGCCCGGCATAGATTAGCATCCCGCCGCCCGAAATTCCGCTGACGCTGTTCGTGGTTTCATCGAAAGCTACTTCTGCCCGCGAGGCACGTTTTATGAACCCTTCCATTGCACGCACGCACACGCTTGCTGTTTCTTGCTATCATGAATTCATAGTGATATACACGATCTTCGCTCGGTATTCGCCGCGCGCATTTGAAGGCATCAATGCCAAAAGCAAAGAACAAAAAGGCCGCAAATAATAAACCGTTACCCGTTCAGGTCAGACTTGTTGCGAGACCTGACACGCCGTTTTATTACGTCAATTTTATGGGTGTGAATAGCGGTCTTTTCGATTTCACGTTCGGCGTCGTGAGGCTTCCTGCCGAGTACACACCCGAACAGACGGCAGACATCAAGGCGGGAAAAGCAATCGAGATCGAGCCGACGTTGCAGCTCGTGGTGCCACCGATCCTTGCAAAAACTCTGATTACGGCGCTGACGAGCCAAGTCACGAAGTATGAGGGATTATTTGGGGAGATCATCGTTCCTAAATTTGCAGAAAGGAAAACGACGTGAATACTACTGCCACGCCGGAGCTCGTACTTATGGGCACTGATTCATCCGCGACTGTAGCGTTGCCGGACTCGACGTCGAATATTTCGAAACGCGCCGCTCGGCTGGCAAGGGGCAATCGTCGCTTGAGACAAAGAAAGATCGAAGCGGCTGTGTTTGCACACATAAAAGCTGTTAGGGCACTTGGCCGTAAGACAATCAACACCGATGAAATCGCCGAGGCGCTCGCCGTGTCCGCAAACGAAGTAATCCGTGCAATTGATGCGCTCAAACCCAAGGGTGTGAAAGTTGCTGGATAAATGCCCGCCGATCGCATTTCGATACCGGTCAAGACAGTTGACGGTGATAATTGGGCCCAGCTAAACCACTTTGGTAACACTCACTTCTTTACAGGCGAAGACTGCCGGACGAAGAAGGAGAACTTCTCGTTCGCGGGCGGCCACCGAGTGCGCCTTTACGTGATAAAGAACAATGTTCATTGGAAGATTCCTGCCGGCGTAACGCTAGATATCACAGATGTTACACCGGCGGCTCCGCGTCGTCGCGAAGCTTAACTTCTTCCTTTTTGGAGGTTTCATCCTCAGGGTTGTACGCCTCTATTGCGACTACTAGTTGGGGAACCGATTTTAGTTCAGGTGGAAGTTCCCCATTGAACGAGTGCGGGACAGTGACAGGAAACTTGAAGTCGCGTGGAAATTTGTTCTTGAAATCACCGGGGGCAAAAGAGAGCCACACGTTCGCAACAAATTCGAAATATTGTTGCAATCGTGTACTCATGTCAGTCGATTCTTTAGGCTCATGCCCGTCGATTGTTGGTAAGAAATGCCGGACAAATTTGCCGCCTTTGCTCTCCCACGAGCAGCCGATGATGGCAGGAATATCATGCCCCTTGTTGCGATAGTCTCTAATTTCTTTGCGAACCGGAGTTTCATCAATTTTGTTCAAATGTTGTTCCCACTCCCAGAAATACTTCAGCTCGCCGTGCTCTTTCTGGCCACAGGTGATGGCGGTTCGAAGCGCCTCGAAGACATGGTTAATCTGCCAAAAGAAGGCAGCTAGGTGACTTCTGCAAATCACCAGATCAATTTGCATTTGATCCCGAATCGCTTGCTCTTGCTGCTTTAACTCTTCCACATGAGTTTGAAGAGCGTCAGTCTGCAAATAGACGCGGACATATGCTAGGTGGTATGAAGCGTAATTAATGCAGAACCAAATCTCAGACAAAGCGTCCACGAAATCCGGGTCTGGGACATCCGGCATATCGTTTTCGTTTCTTACTCGGGCAGTCATGTCCCCTCGCTTCTGAAAAACTGGACGCGCTTCACCGTGCTAAGATGGTTTTGCGCCACCATGCGCATCCTTGACCGATATATTTGCCGCGAAGTTTTCTCCCACTCGTTGTTGGGGCTGGCCGTCTTCACTTTCGTATTTTTCGTTCCACAACTCGTCCGGCTGATGGATGTAATTGTCCGGCATTCGGGAAGCGCGGGCAGCATCGCATTGCTCTTTCTGTGCTCATTGATACCCGTTCTCGCGTTCACATTGCCGATGGCCACGCTTGTCGGTGTGCTGATCGGCCTCGGCCGCATGTCCGCCGACAGCGAAATCATCGCGCTGAACGCTTCCGGCATCGGCCTGCGAAGATTGCTCGTCCCGGTCGGCGCGATTGCGGCGGCCGCGGGAATGCTCACGCTTCTCGTCACTCTGTGGCTGAGCCCTCTCTCGTTGCGCGAGTTCCACACCCTCGAAGAAGAGCTTGCTTCCGCGCAAGCGCCCTTCGCGATTCAGCCGCGCGTCTTCGACGAGCGCTTTCCCCACCTCGTTCTCTATGTGCAGGACGTGGAAGCGACGGCCGCACGCTGGCACGGCGTTTTCCTGGCGGAATCAGATGTGGCGGCCGGCTCGCACTTAACTCTGGCGGAGGACGCCATCGTAACCGCGAGCCCCGAGCACGGCAAGTTTGAGTTGCACCTCGGGCCCGGAGCCACGCACGAATTCGATCCCCACGAGCCATCGAATTACAACGTCACATCGTTCGGCTCGAGCGATTTGCCCGTCGAAATGACGACGCCCGGCGCCCACAAATCCTCCACGCTCTCCGACGCCGAACAGCATACGCTCGCTCTTCTCTCCGTCACCGGCCCCGACGAGCTTACAGCTCGAACGGAATTTCAGCGCCGCCTCGCGTTTCCCGCCGCGTGCCTCGTCTTCGCGCTGCTCGGCGTGCCCGTCGGTGTGCGCCCCCGCCGCGGCGGCCGTGCCGCGGGCTTCGTCCTGACTCTTGTCTTGATTTCGGGATATTACTTCGTATTCGTCGCGGGCGCGCACTATGCCCAATTGGGCGTCGTTTCTCCGATCGTCGGCGTTTGGACCGCCAATGCCGTCGCCACCGTCCTTGCGTTGATTCTGCTCCGCGGAATCGAGCATATCCGCGGCGAAAGCTGGATCTCCCGCGCATGGGACAAGCTGCTCGGGATGCGCACGCAACCCGCCACATCAACGAAAGTCGTGCCCATCACGAATAGTCCAATCGCCATCGCCGCGAATGGAACGGTCGCGCGAAGAGGCGTCGTCACCGGCGGCGTGCAAACTGCATTTCCGCTGCTCATTGACGTCTACATTTTGAAAACGTTCTTCTACTATTTCGCGCTGATGCTCGCGGGATTCGTCGTGATTTTCGACGCGTTCACTCTCTTCGATCTCCTCGGCGACATTTCGCGCAATCACATTTCCTGGCGCGTCGTCGCCAGTTATTTCCGCTACCTCGTGCCGCTGATGATCTACCAGCTCGTCCCGCTCGCGGCATTAGTCAGTACGCTTGTCACGCTAGGCATGCTCGCGAAAAATAATGAAGTGACCGCCTTCAAAGCAAGCGGCGTCAGCCTCTATCGCCTCTGCCTGCCGCTCGTTCTCGCGGGCATTCTTCTCGCCGGCGGAATGTTCCTTCTCGACGACACGTTCCTCCCCTACGCCAATCAGCGCCAGGACGCGCTGCGCAACCAAATCAAAGGCAAGCCCGCGCAAACGTACCTTCACCCGACTCATCAGTGGATCTTCGGCGAAAATGGAAAAGTCCTGAACTACGAATTCTTCGATCCCGACCAAAATATTTTCGGCGGCCTCAGCATTTTTGAAATTGATCAGACGTCGTTCCGGATGCGCCGCCGCGTCTTCGCCGAGCGCGCAAAATGGGAACCAACTCTGAACGCCTGGATTCTCGAAGAGGGCTGGGTGCGCGATTTTCAAAGCGGACGCGTGATTGCGTATTCCCCGTTCAAAGTTTTATCGCTCGGCGAGTTTTCGGAAGCGCCCAGCTACTTCAAGCGCGAAGTCCGCCAGTCTTATCAAATGAATTGGCGCCAGCTCGCGGAATATATTCGCGGCCTCCAGCAGGCGGGTTTCGACACGTCGCGGCTCGCGGTGCAATGGCACAAGAAATTCGCGTTTCCGCTGATCGCCGCAATCATCATGTTTTTGAGCGCGCCATTTGCATTCCTCGTCGGAACGCGCGGCGCCATCGGCGGGCTGGCCGTAGCCGTCGGAATCGGAATCGTCTATTGGGCCACGGCGGCGTTATTCGAGGCCATGGGCGCAATCGGCCAATTGCCCCCGCTGCTCTCCGGGTGGGCGCCAGACGCAATTTTCTTTTTTCTCGGAATGTATTTCTTCCTGAAGATGCCGACTTAACCCTGCGGAATTATCGCGGTACGAGTGAACGGATTTTCTGAATCACCAAATCGATTCCAACTTCATTCTGCCCGCCTTCGGGAATAATCACATCGGCGTAGCGCTTGCTCGGCTCGACAAATTCCATGTGCATCGGCCGCACCGTCGTCCGATATTGCTCGATCACCGAATCCATCGTGCGCCCGCGCTCGCGTATGTCCCGCACGAGCCGCCGGATAAATCGCAGGTCCGCGTCCGTATCCACGAAAATCTTGATGTCCATCAAATCGCGCAACGGCTTGCTCTCGAAAATTAATATGCCTTCGAGAATCGTCGCCGCTCGCGGCTCCACGCGCACCGTCTGCGGCATCCTCCGGTAATACGTGAAGTCGTAAGTCGGCCGTTCGATCGCCTCTCCGGCTCGAAGCTGCTTCAAGTGTTCTGTGAGAAGCGCCGTGTCAATGGAATCCGGATGGTCGAAATTCTGCTTGGTCCGCTCGGCAAGCGACAACTCCGGAAAATCTTTGTAGTAATTATCCTGTTCGAGGATGATGACGTTCGCTTCAGACAGCGCCCGAGTAATCCGGTTTGTAATCGTCGTCTTGCCGGCGCCCGTGCCGCCGCAAATTCCGATGATGAGCGGCTTTTGCCCCATATTCTCTCTGAACTAGCATTCCCCAGGCGATTCGTCGTCTCAGACGCCTATTTTTTCTTGCGCGACTTTTCTTCGAGTACTACTTGAGCTGCCGCCAGCCGCGCAATCGGAACTCGAAATGGCGACGCACTCACGTAATCCATCCCCACCCGGTGGCAGAATTTCACGCTCTCGGAATCGCCGCCGTGCTCGCCGCAAATTCCAATCTTCAATTTCGGCTTTGTCGAGCGCCCTCGTTCAATCCCCCAACGCATCAATAGCCCCACGCCCGCCTGATCCAAAGTCTGGAACGGATCGGCGGCAAAGATGCCCGCCTTCTTCTCGTCCACGTAATCCGGCAGGAATCTCCCGGCGTCATCGCGCGAAAGTCCCATCACCGTCTGCGTGAGGTCATTGGTCCCGAACGAAAAGAACTCGGCGATCTCCGCAATCTGATCCGCAAGCAGCGCCGCCCGCGGCAGCTCAATCATCGTTCCCACAAGATATTCAAGTTTCACTTTAGACGCCGCAATCAGTTCGTCGGCCACGCGCCGCGTCGCCGCATCGAGAATCGCGAGTTCCTTTTTGTCGAGAACAAGCGGATGCATGATCTCAGGTAGCACTTTAACGCCGCGATTCTGGCAATCAATCGCCGCCTCGATGATCGCACGCACCTGCATCTCGAGAATCTCCGGATACGTGATGCTCAGGCGGCATCCCCGATGGCCAAGCATCGGGTTCGACTCATGCAATTGTTCGACGCGGCGAACCACAATGTCGACATCCACACCGATTTTCTTTGCCAACTCCTCCTGCTTGCCGCGCTCGTGCGGCACAAATTCGTGCAGCGGCGGATCGAGTAGGCGAATCGTCACCGGGAAGCCATCCATCGCTTCAAAAATGCCGATGAAGTCTCGCCGCTGGAATGGCAACAGCTTCGCTAAGGCCCGCGCGCGAGCCTCTCTCGAATCGGCCACGATCATTTCCTGAATCGCGAGCTGGCGATCCGCGCTGCGCTCGGGATGCTCGAAATCCTTGAAGAACATATGCTCCGTGCGGCAGAGCCCAATCCCCTGCGCCCCCATTTCGCGAGCCTTTCGCGAATCCTGCGGCGTGTCCGCATTCGTTCGCACTTTAAGTCTGCGGATTTGATCGGCCCATTTCATCAGCGTCGCGTACGTCTCGGGCGGGCTCGGCCGCGCGAGCCGCGTCTCGCCGCTATAGACCACGCCTTCGTTTCCGTCGAGCGTCAGCCACTCGCCTTCTTTTACCGTGCGCCCGCCCACTCGAATTTGTTTCGCGGCCGCATCAATATCAAGCGCCTCCGCTCCGACCACGCAGCACTTCCCCCAGCCGCGCGCAACGACTGCGGCGTGGCTCGTCTTTCCGCCGGTCGCCGTCAGAATTCCCTGCGCCACGTACATTCCGCCCACATCTTCGGGACTCGTCTCGCGGCGCACCAATATCACGCGCTCTCCGCGCGCCGCCCATTCCTCGGCCTCATGCGCGGTGAACACGGCCTTGCCCACAGCTGCGCCCGGCACCGCATTGATCCCCGCGCCGATTTTGCGCTTCGCGAGATCCGACTTCGGAATCGATGGATCGATCACGGGATAAAACAATCGCTCGACATCGTCGGGATGTATGCGAAGTATCGCTTCCTCTTTCGAAATCATTCCTTCTTTCACGAGATCGACGGCGATCGTGAACACCGCCACCGGTGAGCGCTTGCCCGTTCGCGTCTGCAGCATGTAAAGCTTGCCGTCCTCAACTGTGAATTCGAGGTCCTGCATGTCGCGATAGTGTTTCTCAAGTTTTACTCGAACCTTCTCAAGTTGGCCGTACACCTTCGGCATTCGTTTCTTCATCTCAGAGAGATGCATCGGCGTGCGAATTCCTGCGACCACATCTTCGCCCTGCGCGTTGATCAGGAAATCGCCATAGAAAATTTTTTCGCCGGTTGAGGGATCGCGCGTGAAGCAGACTCCCGTGCCGGAATTTTCGCCGCTATTGCCGAAAACCATCTGCACAACGTTGACTGCCGTTCCCAACAGTCCGGTAATCTTCTCGACGCGTCTGTACGTGACGGCTTTCTCCGCCATCCAAGATCCGAACACGGCGCCAATCGCGCCCCAGAGCTGTTCCACGGGATCTTCAGGAAAATCCTTCGAGGTTTTCTCTTTGAAATACTTCTTGTACCCGCCCACCAACTCGCGCCATCCCTCGGCTGGCACTTGCGTATCGTCCTGTACCTTGAACCGCGCTTTCATCGCGCGCAATTTTTCTTCAAGATCGTCCTTGGGCAATCCGATGACGACGGACGAATACATCTGAACGAATCTCCGGTACGCGTCATACGCGAACCGCTCGTTCGACGTGCGCTTCGCGAGCGCTTCCACGGACTTCGAGTTCAACCCGAGATTTAGAATCGTCTCCATCATTCCCGGCATCGAGCGCGCCGAGCCCGACCGCACGCTAACCAGCAATGGATCGTGCGGATCGCCGAGCTTTTTGCCCGTGGTCTTTTCGAGGCGCTTGAGATGCGTCGCAACTTCTGCCCGAAGGCTCGCGGGATACTTGCGGTCGTGCTTGTAGAAGTAATCGCACGCCTCAGTGGTGATCGTAAATCCTGCGGGAACTGGCAGACCGATCTTTGTCATCTCCGCAAGGCCTGCGCCTTTGCCTCCAAGAAGGTCGCGCATCTCGCCATCGCCTTCCGCTTTTCCCGCGCCGAAAAAATAAACGAATTTCAAGCAACACCTCCGAATAATTTCAGGTCAATTCCGATCTTCGAGTAAAACTCAAATTGTCGGCTGGGCGACTAAGGCGATGTCGCCTGACTTCAAGCAACGCTTAAATGCGGCCGACGAATTTCACGTCGCTTCTTCCGATACCATTTCCGAGAAGTCCGCAATCGTCGAAAATTCCTTTAACAATGTCGAAAGAAGTGAAAGCCGATTGATGCGCAAATCTTCTTCCTCAGCCATCACTAGAACATCGTCAAAAAATTTATCGACCGCGGGACGCAACCCTGCGATCACTTCAAGTGCTTCTCGATACTTCGCTTCATTCTTGAACACTCTCGCCTTCTCGCCAATACTCTGCGAAACTTCATAAAGTTCTCGCTCAGATTTCTCCCGTAGCAGCTCCGGCTTGACGGCGGAGAGCCGCACTCCTGATTTCGCAAGTGATGGTTGCGCCTTTTCCAGAATCTTCCGGATGCGCTTGAATGCTGCCGCGAGCGGTGGGAAGTTCCGCGTCACGCGAATCGCTTTAAGCGCCTCAACGCGCGCCGTCGCGTCCACCAGATCGTCGCCGCCTGCAGCGAGCGCGGCATTCACTTCGTCATAGGCAAATCCGTGTTTCTCTCGAAGGACGTAGCGTGCGCGCTCTTGCATGAAAGCGAGAACTTCCGCTTCAGCCGCGGGTGTCACTTCAACTTCGTGCGACGAATTCCGAAATGCGTTGGCTGAAGTTGAGATAGCGGAAGAAAGCGAAAGTGGCAATTTGCGTTCGAGCAGTATCTTAACGATCCCAAGCGCCGCGCGCCTAAGCGCGAAAGGATCGCTCGAACCCGAAGGAATCGCGCCAATCGCGAAGCAACCGACGAGCGAATCAAGCTTGTCCGCTAGCGCTACGGCGCAGCCCGCAAGATTCCGCGGAATCGGATCGTCCAGCCCCACCGGGCGATAGTGATCGTACACGGCCCACGCGACGTCCGCCGCCTCTCCCTGCGCCCGAGCGTAAAGGCCGCCCACAATTCCCTGCAATTCCGGAAATTCCCGAACCATGTCCGTGACGAGATCGCATTTCGCAAGCTCAGCCGCGCGATCCGCATCATCCGCATGCGCTTCGAGGACACCTCCCTGGCTCCAGGTATTCGCGAGCCACCGCGCGAGCTTGCGCACGCGCTCGACCTTGTCGTAATAGCTGCCGAGTCGCGATTCGTAAGTGACTTGCTTCAGCCGCGGCAGATACGCCGCAAGCGGCTTCTTCAAATCTCCGTCCCAGAAAAATCGCGCGTCGGCAAACCGCGCGTGCAGTACACGCTCGTGCCCCCCGCGAACCAAGCCCTGACGATCCCGATCGAGATTGATAATGGCGATGAAGTGCGGCTCGAGCCCGCCGTGCTTGTTCTCGACCGCAAAATATTTCTGATGTCCGCGCATCACTGTAATCAAAATTTCTTTCGGCAAGTCGAGATAGGCCGGATCGAAGCCTCCCATGATTGCGGAGGGATATTCATTCAAGTAAACCACGAGATTCGCCAGGCCAGGATCGGAGTGTGCGCGGAATCCCTTCTTCGCAAGTAACGCTTGAACTTCTTTCTCGATTTTTTTGCGCCGCTCTTCGGGATACACGATGACAAAATTCTTGCGAAGCTTGCTCACGTAATCTGTCGGAGTCATGACGGGAATTTTTGATTTCCCGAGAAACCTGTGACCTGAAGTTGAACTTCCGGCTTTCACTCCGGCGATCGTGAAGGGTACGGCTTTACGATCGAGCACGGCGACGATCCAGCGAATCGGACGAATGAATCGCAAATCACTGGCGTTCGTCCAGTACATCGAGCGCGGAAACGAAAGCTCGCGTATCGCTTGAGGTAAAATTTCCGAAAGAACATCTTTCGCGGCGCGGCCGACGATCACTTTCTTGATCGCGAGATACTCACCCTTCGGCGTCATCACCACTTCAATTTTCGCGAGCTCGATTCCCTGCTTCTCCGCGAAGCTTTGTGCCGCGCGCGTCGGCGAGCCGACATTGTCGAACGCCACGGATTTCGGCGGGCCGGTGATATCCTGCACGATGTCGTCCTGCCGCAACGCCACACCGCGCACCATCGCAACCAATCGCCGCGGCGCGCCAAATGTCTCCACGCTTCCCGCTATCGCGAGGCGATTCGAAATAAAATGCGTCTCAAGTATTTGTTTAAGCTCGCTCGCGGCCTTCGCGATCATCCCCGCGGGAATTTCTTCGCACCCAATTTCGAAAAGCAACTCTCCGCGCGCCGTCATTCTGCCGCTCCGGCGTGTTCAAGTGCTGCGGGAGATTGCTGCTCGAGCCACGCGGCCGCCACTTTGCATGCGATCTGCCGCACGCGTCCTATAATCGCAGCGCGTTCCGTGGTTGAGATCACGCCGCGCGCGTCGAGCACGTTGAACATGTGCGAGCATTTCAAGCACATGTCATACGCGCTGAGAATTGGAAATCGCTTTTTCTCTTCGCCGCGTAATCCAGCGTACGATTTCAGCAGCCGTTGCGCTTCGGCTTCCGCGAGATCGAACATCTTTCGCGTTCCAACGGGATCGGCCCACTCGAAGTTGTAGCCCGAGAATTGCTGCTCTTCCGCGAATCGCACCTGACGATAGGTCATGTCCTTCGACCAGCGCACGTCGAAGACGTTGTCCACTCCCTGCAAGTACGCCGCGATGCGATCGAGCCCGTACGTAAGCTCCACGGAAACCGGATCGAGATCGATTCCGCCGCATTGCTGGAAATAGGTGAACTGCGTAATCTCAAGCCCGTCGAGAAGCACTTGCCAGCCGATGCCCCACGCGCCGAGCGTTGGCGATTCCCAGTTGTCTTCTTCGAAGCGAACGTCGTGTTCCTTGAGATTGATTCCGATCGCCCGTAGGCTCGAGAGATACAGATCCTGAATATCCGTCGGCGTGGGCTTAAGTATCACTTGAAGCTGCGTGTGCTTGTAAAGTCGATTCGGATTTTCACCGTAACGCCCGTCAGCGGGACGTCGGCTGGGCTGCGCATACACGACGCGATATGGCTCCGGCCCAAGAACGCGCAGAAAAGTTTCCGGATGCATCGTGCCCGCACCAACCTCGACATCGTACGGCTGCTGTAATACGCATCCCTTCTCCGTCCAGTAATGCTCGAGGGTAAACAGCAAATCCTGGAACGAGAGACCGCGCGGCTTTGCCGCTACACTCGCTTTCGACTTGGCGATTCTTGCATTCAAATTTTCTGCTCCCAAATTTTCCGCGAAGTGAGTTTCTTCTCCGCCTGCCATTCTATCCAATCAAGTGCGAGCGAAGTGATTTCGCGCACCGCAATTGGCGGCACGCTGACTTCAACCAATTGTTCAAGCTTCTGCGTCGTCATGCGCCGCGCAAGCGCGATCGATTCCTTCGGCAGCAGTCGCGATCCCATCGGACGGCACTTCGAGCACGCGAGTCCCTGAAGAGACGGCGCGACGTACGCTGGCTCGTCGCCGACCGCGCGGCCGCACAATACGCACTCATCGAGCGGCGGCATCCATCCCGCGAGCTTCAGCGTCCACAAACAAAAATATGCAAGTGGTACTTCCGATTTGTGCGTCGACTTGACGGCGCGCGCGCAGAGCAGAAGCAAACGGAACGGCGCATCGAGCGCTTCTTTTTCCGGAAGTACAACTTCGGATATTTCGCTGAAAAGCGCGAGCGCAGCTCCCGATTCGTAGTCGCTAAAAAGTTCAAGAAAAGATTCAACTAATTCGGTCTGCGTAATTGTGACGAGATCGCGCCGCTCGCGTTCGAAATAGCAAATTCGAATGTAGCTCAGCCGCTCGAGCGTCGAGCCGAATTTACTCTTCGTGCGTTTCGCGGCTTTCGCCACGCCTCGCATGCGTCCAGCATTGCGGCTCAGAAAGCTGACGAGCCGGTCGGCTTCGC
Source organism: uncultured Acidobacteriota bacterium (assembly GCA_963803835.1). Lineage (GTDB taxonomy): Bacteria > Acidobacteriota > Terriglobia > Acidiferrales > UBA7541 > Palsa-147. Next base: position 55,078 of record CAWDOI010000020.1, read on the forward strand.
CGAGTGGATAGCTTTGAAGAATGATGGCCTCGGATTCGTGGAGTGGCATCGGCGTGTCGGCGCGCCGACCGTCGGCTCGTTCGCGGCGCTTGCGAAATCTCGCGCCCAGATTACGTTCGTCGAGCGCACAGACCGGACGAGCCGTCTACTGCAGAACAAAAATTTTTATCACAGCCGCGCGCACGGCGCAATTGAATATGCGCCCCGGCACGCGCAATTTTTCGGCAGCGCGGTAACAGACCCACTTACATCGCAACAGCAAAATCGGATAGAGTGTCTCCGCGAGATTTCGCATGCCGCAAAATCGATCGTGCACTTTGCAATATTTCAAAGAATGATGCGATGAACGCTCCGACGAATTCAAATATCGCGCGCGTGGACGCTGTCGGCGTCGGTCTGAATGCCACGGATACGATCATCCGTTTGCCCAACTTCCCTGCATTCGATTCCAAAGTTAAATTAATTTCCTCGGATGTCCGCGCGGGCGGCCAAGTCGCCTCCGCAATGGTGGCGTGCCAGCGATGGGGATTGCGCACGCGATACGTTGGAAAGGTTGGCGACGACTGGGCTGCCGAGTTCCAACAGCAGCAACTCGACGCCGAACATGTTGAAAGCCATCTCATTCGTGAGCCCAATTGCGCGAGCCCCGCGTCATTTATTTTAGTCGATACGAGATCCGGTGAGCGCACTGTCCTCTGGGGGCGCGACCAACGAGTTGAACTTCGCCCCGAAGAAATCAAACGCGAATGGATCGAAGCCGCTTCGGCGCTGCTCGTGGATGGACACGACACTGCGGCAGCGGCGCTAGCAGCGCGATGGGCGCGTGAAGCAGGAATTCCGGTGGTCGGCGACTTCGACAATCTCTATCCTGGAGTTCAAGCGTTGCTTGAGAATGTGGATTATCTGATTAGTTCGAGTGCGTTCCCTGCCAGGCTCACGAACGAGAGCGATGTTCTGAAAGCTTTGCGGCAGATTCAAGCGCAGTTCAAGTGTTGCTTGATGGCTGCGAATCTTGGCCGTGATGGCGTCGTAGGCTGGGACGGAAGCCGATTCCACTATTCCCCTGCTTTCCAGGTCAATGCGATTGATACGACTGGCGCAGGAGACATTTTTCATGGGGCATTCGTATTTGGAATCGTGAGGGGCATGAGTGTTGGTGAAAATCTCGAATTCAGTTGCGCTGCGGCGGGGCTCGCTTGCACCGGGATTGGCGCTCGCGGGGCCATCGCGACGCTCGATGAAATCGAGCAGTTGATCCGATCCGGCAAGAGGCACGAATCGCGATATCGGGCCGCGGATTTGGAGAAGGCTGCTGCGTCGAGTCACGGTGCCAGTTAAAGTGAACGCGTCATGATTCCGCTGAAAAATCTCAATCCGCTGAATACGTTTCCTGGCGTGACCGTGGCGCTCATCATCGTTAATTTTCTCGTTTTCTTCTTTCAGCTTTCGCTCGACCAGCACGCGGCGGAGCTTTTTGTCATCCATTACGGAGTTGTTCCGCGGCAGCTGCAGTTCGCGCTCGCGGGCCAGCACGGGCTCACGCTTGCAAACGCCGTGATTCCGCTGTTCACGTCAATGTTTCTGCACGGCGGATGGCTTCACATTATCGGAAACATGTGGTTTCTCTGGATTTTCGGCGGCAACGTGGAAGATCGTCTCGGTCACTTCTCCTATCTCGGATTTTATTTGATTTGCGGGATCGCGTCGGGAATCGCGCAGGCGGCTTTCAGCTGGGGCTCCCGGATTCCGGCGATCGGAGCGAGCGGCGCGATTGCCGGCGTGCTTGGCGCGCACATTCTTTTCTTCCCTACGGGCCGCATCCTCACACTCATTCCGCTGTTCATCATTTGGTTCACGGCGCGAGTGCCTGCCGTCGTATTCATCGGACTGTGGTTCCTTCTGCAACTCGTGAGCGGGCTTGGCTCGCTCGGAGCCGCAGGCGCGCAGGCGAATGGCGGCGTCGCGTGGTGGGCGCATGTTGGCGGATTTCTCGTCGGCATGGCGCTGGCACTTCCCAAACGTACGCGACGCCCGAATTATTATTACGGGCAAGCCTGAGCGACTACAAAACCCGCGCCCTTCGCTCCGCGAAGGATGCGGCACCCGCCTATCGAATACATTTATTATTTCGCGACGAAATTTGCCAGCCAGTCGCCGCATTCGCGCGTGCCTAGCGAGCCGCCGAGATCCGGGGTGGTCTTCCCTTCTTTGAGCGCGGCGCGGACGGCGGCATTGACGCGCTGTGCCGGATCCGGCAGGCCGAGATAATCGAGCATCATTGCGCCTGTCAGCGCGGAGCCCATCGGATTTGCCTCGTTTTTTCCGGCAATCGAAGGCGCGGAGCCGTGGACGGGCTCGAACATCGAGACTTGCCCGGGATGAATATTTCCGGAAGGCGCGAGGCCCAGGCCACCGGCGATTTGCGCGCCGACGTCGCTCGCGATGTCCCCGAACATATTGCACGTGACAATCACTTGGAATTGCGAAGGGTCGCGAATGATTTGCATCAGCAGATTGTCGATGAATTGGTGGCTCGACTGAATCTCCGGATACTCGGTGCGCATTTTCTTGAAGAGGCGCTGCCAGAGATCGTGGCCGAAGGCGAGCGCGTTCGATTTATCGCTCATGCAGAGCTTGGTTAATTTGTTGCTGCGCGCGTATTCGAAGGCGTAGCGCAGAATGCGCTCGACGCCTTTGTAAGTGTTTACGTCTTCCTGCGTGGCGATTTCGTCCGGCGTGCCCTTCTTAAAAATTCCGCCCATGCCGACGTAGGAACCTTCGGTGTTTTCGCGGAAGACGACAAAATTGATGTCGCGCTCGGTGCGATCGCGCAGCGGAGTCAGCCGCGGATCGAGCAGGACGCATGGGCGAACATTCACGTAGAGATCGAGCTTGAATCGAAGACCGAGAAGAATGTCGGCAGCGTGCTGATTCGATGGAACGCGCGGATCGCCCATCGCGCCGAGAAGAATCGCGTCGAAATCGCGGCGGAACATTTCGGGCGCGTCGGCCGGAAGCGTAGTGCCGTCGCGGAGGAAGCGGTCGGCGCCCCAATCGAAATTTGTAATTTCGGGTTTCGTTCCAGTGCGAGCCACGGCGGCCTGAACAACTTTTACGGCTTCGGGGATGACTTCTTTGCCGATGCCGTCGCCGGGAATGACGGCGATGCGTTTCGGGGATGCGGGCGCGGTCATGGGTTGGTTTTCCTGGCAATTGGCGGGTGCCGGAAGCTAGCATTGGCATTGAGACGTGTCAACGAATGCCCTGTGGGTAAACGATTGGCGACGGAAAACCGGTCTAACCGGGCTACTCCAGACCCACTATTTGTGTCCCGGTTAGAACTGCCTCGTGGTGTTTGTTTTCTGCGGGTTACGGTGATTTCTAATTGTTTTGGTGTCCCGGTTAGAAAATTGCATCCGGCCCGTCGTAGGACCGGCATCCTGCCGGCGATTTTGCGGCGGGTGATCGGGGCCGAAATTCGCCGACTAGATGCTCTTCGAGGCTCAGGGCAGGCAGATCCGGCACCACAGGAACGGGCGCGGAGCGCGTTTTGATACCCCCCTTTTTTGTACCGATTAGAATCCACCCGTGACGTTTGTTTTGTTGGGATTACGGCGAATTTTAATCGTTTTGGTGTACCGATTAGAATGGTGGTGGCGGCGCGTCGGGTGAGCGGCAATTTTCTTGCAAATGTCGATCTCGGAGGCTGGGCGGAAAAACGCCGGCAGGATGCCGGCGCTACGGGTGATGGCCGTGCGCTGATCGCGTCTGAGATGAATTTTTGGGAGAGGCTGGAATTTTCGGAACTGTTTAGGCAAGTTCCAATTTTCGGGCGAAGTGCTCGATCGAACTTAGTCGCCAGGAAATGCGCGCGGTGTAGCCGAGATTTTTTGCTGCTCCATGCTGCGGTCGAATTGGAGTCTCTGTTCATGCTCCATTTACGCTAGCACGGTGCGGGGCGAGATGAAAGAGCGTGGCGATGTGGACAGACTGTCGAGATTTTTTAAGGAAACGATTAATTTCAAAAGATGATTTGGATCCGCAGACGAAATTGAATCGTCCGGCGAATGCGATAGGCATGGGCGTGAATCACCGGACGCGGGGGCCTCGAAGCTTTGAATCGAAGTAGAGCCGGCGTGTGTAAAAACACCTTTACGGCGTGACGCGAAAGAAGCCGCGCCAGGCGATGTCGTCGTTGAAGAGGACGTCGGCGCGGTAGATGCCCGGCGGGAGGTTGGCGAGCGATAATTTGGCGACGGTTTGGGTCGCGGAATTGGGGCTTCGTTGAACTTTCTGAGGGTCGCCCGCGGCGCGCAGTTGATTGTCAATGTCGTAGACGCGTAGCGCTGTCACGCCGAGTGTTTTCTTTTTGGATTGAGTTGTCGCGGCGATCTGCCAACTAATCACGACGAACAAGTTGGCATCGTTGCGTGAAAATGTGGTTCTTCCATTCGGCGCGCGAACGAATCCGTTCGTCCACTCGACGCGCGAGGTGAACATGCCGTAGATCACAGCGTCCTCCGCGTTTACCGGAGAAATGAACTGCCCTGTACGAGCCAACTCCGCAAGAGATGCGGATTTTCCGTCTGCTGCGGTTGGAATGACGGTGATGGGAACCGCTAAGCTACCCGCAGAAAAAGTTGCCGTGCCGACGAGTTCCGTATAACCGGCCGTCGCGGCTTCAAGAGCGCTTACTCCGGGAATCAGCCGACCGCCGATCAATCCGATGACGTCACCGTATTCGTCCACGAGAGGCGAACCGATTCCCGCATCGCTCAAGAACATCGAGATGTTGATGCGTTCGCCGGCCCCGGGAACGCTTCCTTTCCCTGTGACGGTTCCTGCGGCGAGCGACCGGCTTCCCTCGGAGGGCGAATCGAGCGCGAAGCAGCGGTCGCCGACGTTCCACGAGTCAACTTTCGCTCGCAGGAGAACCGGCAAGTTGTCCGCAGGCACCCTAAGAACTACCCAATCACCGCGGCGGTTCCACGCGGCGACATCGTCGACAACAACGTGGCGGCCATCGCCGAGAATCACGCGCAATTTGCTCGCGCCATCTATCACTTGAAAAGCTGTGACGACAACGCCGTCGCTCAGGAGAAAGCCCGAGCCCACGCTGAGTTGTTCGCCGTTTACGCCGAGCTTTTGGATGAAAACGCTCGCGGCGCTGGCCTTGGCATAGATTTCCGCGGGCGTCGCCGGCGCACGAACAGAGGGCAAATTTTCAGGCCGAGGAGCGGAAACGACTTCGAACGCGTGCGTTCCCGTGGTTTCGCCGTCCACGCGAGCTTCGAGAGACCACATTCCTGTTGGCGAATCATCGGCGAGCGCGAGCTTCCAATAGCCGCCGAATCGGTTCGCCGCTGCGTCATAATCGAAGTCAGAGATCGCCGAGACTTTGCCCGCCGGATCCTTCCATAAAGCCTCGAAATGATGCTTCCCGACCGGGCCCTCCCACTCGAAATAGATGATCACCTGTCGATCCGCCGGGAGATAAAAAACAGTTCGCGGATCTTCAATAACGAACTCGCCCGATTTCACAGACCCTTTTGTGCCGGAAATGGATCGCACGACGCGAAATTTGGATGGGGAGGCCGGAACGCCGCCTGCAGATTGCGGTGTTGGAGCGCCGTTTTGTTGGGCTTGCGCGGGCAGCGCTGGCAACAGCGCCACGAGAAGGAGCGCAGCGGCGATTGTTCTGGCGCGGACCGGCAAGAATTCGAAACTATGCATAAATCGACCGGGCGAATATTAGCGGAATGGGAAGATAGCAACAATGAAAACCTGCGGGCGCGCGTCGTGGAGCATGCCGGGCTGAGGCCCGGCGCTACAAGGGGTGCGGGGCTATTCGAGATGGGCTTGGTTATGCGAGGAACGCGGCGGAAAAACGCCGGCAGGATGCCGGCGCTACGAGTGACTTCTGCGCGAGTCGCGAACGCGATGCGTGCTCCCAGAATTATTGTTTCGGCTTCCCTGCTTGAGGAGTGGCGTGGCCGCCGTGGCCGGCTTTGGCGTTGGGGTCGGGCTTGGGCTTGAGGCCGTAACGGGCGCGGCTGGCTGCGGGTGCGGCACCGAGATCGGGCGGCGGAGCGGACATCAACTGCAGATTGCGCTCTTGCGACCAAGCGAAATCGCGCAGGGCTTCGAATTGGGCGACGAATTCATTGCGCCAGGGTTGAGAAGCGAAGACCAGCGCGGTGTTCACTTGCTGCCAGGCGTCTACGGAAAAATTAGTTGAGCCTTCCCAGCACCAGACCGAGCCGCTCTTTGCGCCTGGATCGGAGACTATGCCTTTTGTGTGGCAGATGAAGCGGGAGCCGGCGGGAGATGTGCCGATGGTTACTTCGACTCCGGCGGTGACGAGTTGCTGAATGAGCGGATGCTCGGTCTTGCCGGTGGATTGGCTGTAGTCGAGATAAATGTGAAGAGGGATGCCTTGTTTGTGCGCTTGGAGAAGGTCTTGAATCATGCCGGGCAAGGTGAAGGCGTAGGCGGTGATCCACGTCTCGCCGGGATTGAGAAGATGCGCGAGGAATTCGGTGCGGGCGGCGGCGCCGTCGTCGGGGAGGAGGTAGCAGGTTACGGCGGCGGTGATTACGAATGACATGGGTGGTGCCTCCGTCCTCCGCGGGTGGCGGCCAGCTGGCGGACTCGGGTGAACTCTATCACGGGCGGAGTGTGGACGTGCGTACGCGTGGCCATTCGCACGTGATGCAGATAGGGGAAACGCAGATTCCTCGGCGCATCCTCGTCGGATACGATTCGGAATGACGAGGTGGCGTGGGGTGGGCGGCGAAAATCCAATTGCGCGCGCACCACGAAACAGAGAGAAAAACGACGCCGCGACGAAAAGGGCGCAGCAAGCAGCGCCCCTACGAACGAAAATAAATGCCGGGGCTCCCTCCCGAGATCAGGCGGGTTCGGGAGGGAGGGCGTCGTCGCCCATGCTGCGTTCGGTGATGTAGACGCCGGTTAGGACTAGGGCGCCGCCGGTTAGGAGGTGGCCGGTGAAATGTTCGCCGAGAAAAATTACGCCGAGAATCATGGCGAGGATTGGCTCGATGTAGGTGGTGGCGGCGAGGCGCGAGGCGTCCATGTGGCGCAGCGCCCAATAGTAAATCAAGTAGCCGACGACGGAGCTCAGCGCCGCCATGTAGGCAAGCCCCGCCCAGCCGGCCCATCCGACGCTGCCCCAATCGAGATGTGTCCATTCGTATATCGCGAGCGGCAAGAGGCAGGCCGCCGCGACGAGAAAATTGAAGTAGTTCATCGTGACTGTGTCATAGCGATTGACGACGCGTTTGGCAAGGACGGCGTAGATCGAATAGCCCGCAACGCTCGCGCCGGTGATGAGATCGCCTTTGATCGTTCCAGCGCCGAACGAGGCGAAGCCATCCTCGGAAGCGAGGATGAGGACACCGATAAAGCAGAGGGCCATGCCGATTATTTTGCCGCGCGAAATGCTTTCGAGACCGGAAAGTCCGGCAAGGAGCATGACGACGACGGGCGCGATGGCGATGATGATGGCGGAGTGGCCGACGGTGGTGTATTTCAAGCCGAGCGAAAATCCGCCTTGATTGATCAAGACGCCAAAAAAGCCGAGCAGGATGAAGGTTTTGATGTCGCGGCGATCTAGCTTTGTATGGCGCGGCGTGAAGAAATAAATTACCGACATGATTAGAGCGGCGAATTCGAGGCGCGATGCAACGAGCATCATTACGGGCATGTGGCGGAACGCGATTTTTCCGGCGATGAAATTGACGGTCCAGATCAATACCATGAGGGAGAGCATGGTGAAGAGGAGGAGGGGCTTGGGCGGTTGTTTTTTCATTGGCGGACGGGCAACGAGTGGGCGAAATTGAGCACGAAAGACAAGAGGGCTTTCTCGTCCGCCGCGGCGGACTCGGAATGACGGCGCTCGATGTCGCGGTCCGTCGAAGCTCGGGATAAACGAGCGGCGCCCCTGCGGAATTCTTTAGCAACGCTCGGCATTTAGGTGAGCGTCACCTTTCGTTGCGTTAGAGCTTCTATACGATCGAGGCGTGGCTCGTAACCAATGCCGGAACCCGTTGACAATTTGATGGTACCCTGCGGCGTGACTTCGACTTCGGGAGTGATGATGTCTTCGGTCCAATAGCGGCGGCTCGCGGAGACATCGCCGGGAAGAATGAAATCCGGGAGCGTCGAGAGCGCGATATTTTGCGCGCGGCCGATTCCGGATTCGAGCATGCCGCCGCACCACACCGGAATTCCCTTCTCCTTGCAGACGTCGTGGACGCGGCGCGCGGCGGTGTGCCCGCCGACGCGGCCCATTTTGATATTGATGATTTGGCAAGCGCCGAGCTCGATGGCGATGCGCGCGTCGGCCGCGGAGTGAATGGATTCGTCGAGGCAGATTGGAGTTTCGAGCTGCTTCTGAAGCTTGGCGTGGTCGTGGATGTCGTCCCAGCCGAGCGGCTGCTCGATCATGATGAGATAGAAGGGATCGAGAGTTTTCAGGTGCGGAGCGTCTTCGAGGCGATAGGCGGAGTTTGCGTCAACCATCAGTCGAATGCGCGGCCAGCGATTGCGGAGAGCCTGGACCGGCTGAATGTCCCAGCCCGGCTTGATTTTGATTTTGATGCGCTGGTATCCGGCGGCTAATTCGTTCTCGACCTTCGCGAGAAGCTCTTCGATGCTTGATTGGATGCCGATGGAAACGCCGCAGGGGATTTCGGGGCGCGTGCCATCGAGCAATTTCCAGAGAGGCGTATTGCGGATTTTTGCTTCGGCGTCCCAGATGGCGGATTCGATTCCAGCTTTCGCCATATTGTGGCCGCGGATGGGAGCGAGGAGATCGAAGACTTCGCGAGCGGCGCTGAATTCGCGAACTTTTAGCATTGGCCAGATGTGATCGCTGAGAATGTGCCAGGCGGTTTCGACGGTTTCGTAGGAATAGAAGGGATCTTCGCCGGCGACGACTTCGCCCCAGCCGGAGACGCCGTCGACATCGACTTCGACGAGAAGAATGCGGCGATGGTGCGAGGCGCCGAAGCTTGTTTGGAACGGCGCGATCAGGTCGAGATGAATTTCCCGCAGGCAGGCCTTTTTCAAATGCATGAAAGCTCGGATCCTCTCGCGGTGCTTGGAATTTCCTAGTGACGATTCGCCGGGAAAATTTCCGCCGCGACGGAAGCGACGGGTTGCAGATCGTATTCAGCGGATGCGCCGCGCGTAACGATGCCCGTTGCTGCGTAGCCCTTCGCGAACCAGGATTCGAATTGTTCGCGGACTTCAGATTGGATGCGTTGCGCGGCGGCGCGATCGCGCAGCCTTAATTCCCCGATATTTAGCGGCACGGAAATTGTAGCGGCGCCGGCGGGTGGCGCGGAGTGTGGCTGAGGCTGCGCCTGCGATTGCGCTTGGTGCGCGTGGCCCTCTGCGGACGCGGCTAGCAGCGAATTCACGCGCGGCGAATCGATCCACCATTCGGCGACGAGGCGATCGGTGGGCATGCCGGCGTGGAGCGGGCTTTCCGTGATGCCGTAAAAATTGGGGATGAAGCGGCGCGCGATGGCGCCGAGGCGCATGAAATTAAAATGCGCGTTTTTGAGTTCGAGAGGATCGAACGTCCATTCGACGAGTGGGAAGCCGCGGGCGAGCGCGTCCTGACGCTGAAAGAGCTTCAGACGGCGGCCGACGCCGTGATCGCGAAAGGCTTCGAGAACGGCGGTCATGTGCGAGTGGAGGAACGGGCGGCCATCGCGAACTCCGGCGAGCGCTAGCGTGAATCCGACCATCTCGTTTCCGGCGTAGGCGCCGAGGATTTGGCCGCCGGTTTCCTGCGCGACGGCGAAGATCGCGGTGGGGACGAGGATTCCCTGGCCCCAGGTGATGCGTTCGAGGCGCAGGCATTCGTCGTATTCCGCGATGGTGCGGCAGTGGCGGATTTCGACTGGGGCCGGGTTCACCGCGGCTGCTTGGACCGGTTCCATAGCTCTTCCATTTGGGCGCGTTCCGTACCGGCTAACGCGGCGCCGCGATGCTGCGCTTCTTTTTCCATCCATTGGAAGCGGCGCTTGAACTTTCGATTTGCTTTCAGGAGGGCGATTTCTGGATCGAGACCGAGGAATCGCGCGACGTTGGCTGCAGCGAAGAGAAGATCGCCGACTTCTTCTTCGATGGCGGCGTTAGCGGCGCCATTCTTGCGATTCTCGCGCTTCAGCGTATTTGAAATTTCGGCGCGGAGTTCGTTGGCTTCTTCGGCGAGCTTCGCGAGGATGTCTTCTAATTTCTCCCAGTCGAAACCGATTTTCGCGGCGCGACGCGTGAGTTGATTCGCTTCCATTAATGCGGGGAGCGAGCGCGGGACGCCGTCGAGGAGCGATTCGGGCGGCTGCGCTTTTGCGCCTGACGCCGATTTCTTTTCTTCGGCTTTCAGGCGCTCCCAATTTTTCAGGACTTGCGTGGATGTGGAGGCTTTGACGTCGCCGAAAACGTGCGGATGGCGGCGAACCATTTTCGAGTGGACGGATTCGATGACATCGCGAATGTCGAATTGATGGTTTTCCGAGGCGATGAGCGAGTGAAAAATGATTTGGAGGAGGAGATCGCCGAGTTCGGATGAAAATTCCTTCGCGTCGCCGCTCTCCATGGCGTCGAGGACTTCGTGAGTTTCTTCGAGAAGGAATGTGCGGAGAGTGGCGTGCGTTTGCTCGCGATCCCACGGGCAGCCGCCGGGGGCTCGGAGTTGGGCTTGCAGGGCGAGTAAGTCTTCGAAGACTTCACCCGCGCAGCAATCGGTTCGTTTGGCGTTTGCTGGTTCGACCGCGGAGGCGCGCGACAGCTTCGCGCGTTCGTGTTTGCGCGCTAACACCTTTTTGGATTGGGCTTTAGATGCTCGTCGGGGCGACACGCGGATGGATGCGCTCCTCGCTGAAATCACACTTTACGGTAGGCTCGTTTAATTGACAAGGTTCATGACGCGGAGGGCTCTGAGATTAAATCCCACATTTCCGAAACGAAGGCATTCCAGCGAGCAATTCGGCGCGCGAGTGCATTCGGGCTCCGGCCGGCGCTATCGCGGCCGCCCCTCCAAGGCACTGCCTGATAAGCGTGTCGAGCCGTTACTTCTTCTTAGTGATTTTTATCTTTGGAAATTTGCGCCGGACCGCGGCAACGACTGCGGCGTGCTCCGGCTTTCCCGAGCTCCTCGCCAAGGCGTCGCGTGCGTGAGCGGCATCAGGGATCGGATATTTCCTGTCGCGTTTCTCCACGAAGTCCGATTTCGGAAGTCTTTTTCTCGAAGCAGCAGTTAATTTAGCCACGGTCGATGATTCTCCTCTCGGAAGGATTCAGCCGGAATTTACGTTTCAATCCACCGGCCAGCGATAGCGTACACCCGATGAATGCGCGCCTCCCAAAATCCTTATAGCACCGTCATTTGGTTTGATGCGAACCGGCCCCTACGGTGACCGCGGGCTGTGACTGAACGAGATAGATAACGCGCGGTGAGTAGCAACGGCGCGCTCCGAGCCTCAACGGCCGGCTCGCTTGTCGGCGATGTTCTGCGGATGCTAGACTGAATTATTCGCGGAATCGCGCAGGTCTGCGGCAAGTCTGGAGATGCAAATTGGCAGAGCATAAGCACGACGAATCTTTCAAGGTGGTTGACCGGCGGCCGTTTACGGCTGAGGGCGAGCTCCGCAAAGAAGCTGTGGACGAGGAACGGCGCGAGCGGGAAAGCGCGAAAATTCTGTCGGAGAAACAAGCGGCAACACCCGCGGCGACGCCGGGTGCGGGTGCGGGTGCGGGTAAAGAAATAGCCGGTGCCGAGGGCACAGTTGCGCCCGGCGCGGCTGCGGTTGGAGCAGTGGCCCCGGCTGCTGCGCCTGCGCCCGAAGGACCTGCACCTTCGCGCAACTTTCAGATGCTGATTGATTTTCTGGCTCGCAACGCCGCCGCGATGCTTGGCGGCATGACGGACCCGCGGACCGGCCAAGCATTCCTCGATCTCGAAGGCGCGCACGAAATGATTGACCTGCTCGACGTGCTGCGCGAGAAAACGCAAGGCAACCTGGCCGCGGAAGATAACGCGCTGCTCGTGGAAGTGATCGGAAGCCTCAAGCTCTCGTTCATGGAAATAACAAACGCGGCGGCGGCGCAGGCCAAGGGCGGAGCCAAAGGCATCAAGAAGCCTTAGCCGCCTTCCGTGCCGCACGAAATTCTGCGAGATTCACGCTGAAATCGGGAGTTGCGCTCTGCGACCGCTGCGATTGACCATTCTCGGCTCGGGAACCTCGATGGGAGTGCCGACGCTCGGGTGCCACTGCGCCGTCTGCCGGTCAAGCGATCCGCACGATCAACGCACGAGGCCATCGTTGCTGCTTGAGTTCGATGGACATTCCGTCGTGATCGACACGACGCCGGATTTTCGCTCGCAAGCGCTGCGCGCCCACCTCGATCGCCTGGACGCCGTTCTCTTCACGCACGGACACGCCGACCACATTATGGGGCTCGACGACATTCGCCCGTACAACATGAAACAAGGCGGCGCGGTGCCGGTTTATGCGTCACCGGAAACGCTGGCGGTGTTGAAGCGGACGTTTGCGTATATTTTCGATGAGGCGCCGAGCGAGAGTTCCCTTCCCGGCGTTACGCTGTACCCGATCACCAGCAACTTCTCGCTTTTCGGCGTCGAAGTGATTCCGGTGCGCGCGCAGCACGGCCCGAATCCCGTCCTTGGGTTCCGAATCGGCGGCGTGGCGTATCTCACGGATTTCAGCGCGCTGCCGGAAGCGTCAAAGCAACTGCTGCATGATCTCGATCATTTCATTCTCGATGCACTGCGCTACACGCCGCATCCGATGCATTCGAACGTCGAGCAATCGCTCTCGCTCGTACAGGAATTGAAACCGCGTCATGCGTGGTTCACGCATATCTGCCACGATCTCGCGCACGAAGAAGCGAACGCGCGTTTGCCGGAGAATGTCCGGCTCTCTTACGATGGGCTTGTGCTGGAGTCGAGTATCTGATGACGCTTGCGATATTAAATTCGCCTGAGGAATGGAGAGCGCGGTTCGCCGCGGATGGGCGCGGCTCCGTTGTTACGGTCGGCAATTTTGACGGCATGCATCTCGGGCATTGCGAAATTCTGCGGCGCACAGTCGAGTTGGCGTACAAGTTGAACGCTCAAAGCGTCGCGATCACATTTGACCCGCACCCGCTGCGATTTCTGCGGCCCTCGGATGCGCCCGCGCTGCTGTTGACGCTGCCGCAGCGGCTCGCCGCGCTGGAGGCGGAGCGTCTCGATGCGGTGCTTGTCCTCAGGTTCGATAGTGTGCTCGAACATCTCAGCCCGGACGATTTCGTGCAGAAGATTCTCGCCGACACGCTCCGAACTCGGGCTGTACTTGTCGGGCAGAACTTTCGATTCGGCTATAAGCAGGCTGGAGATGTGGAGCTTCTTCGCGAGCGTGGAAAGGCGCGCGGCTTTGAGGTGGATTGCATTCCGGCGGTGTCGTGGCGCGGGACGACGATATCGAGTTCCGCGATTCGGCAAGCGGTCAGTGAAGGGAAATTGATCCGCGCCGGGCGGATGCTGGGTCGACCGTACTCTCTCGCCGGCGATATTCAGCCCGGAGAGGGACGGGGGCGGCGCGCTGTGTTTCCGACGCTGAATTTGCGGACGGAGCAGGAACTCCTTCCGAAGCCTGGTGTGTACGCGACGGAGGTTTTCGTGGATTCGCGCCTGCATCGAGCGGTGACGAATGTGGGGATTCGCCCGACGTTCGGCGGAGGAAGTATTTCTATCGAGAGTTATCTCTTCGATTTCAGCCGGGATTTGACGAGCGGGCTGATGGAAGTTCGATTTTGGCGGCGATTGCGGGATGAGATGAAATTTCCCGGCGCTGACGCGCTGCGTATGCAAATCCAGCAGGACGAGCGCCGAGCGCGGGAATTCTTCAGGTTGCTGGATCGGTTTAGTCTCAAGAGGCAATCAGCGTAGCGATTGCCAGTTCAGCGGAAATCCGCTCGCGACTCGTTCTAATTCCCCTTCTCTTCGCGCCTCAACGATGCTTTGAGTCGGGCTAGATCATCACCTCTGAAAAGACACCGCTCCGAATCGTCAAATTTGCCAATCGCGCGGACGATCACGGCTGGCCGGATGCGTCCTTCGAACGCAAATTGCTGCATCGTGCTTGGCGCAACTCCAAGCATTGAAGCGGCTCCCTCCAAAGTAAAAAGCTTGAAGATGGCCTTCGTCGACTGGAAACGTTCGGAGAATTTGGACAAAGGGACCCTCGAAATAAATCGGCCTGCTAAACGGCTGCTGTGTTCACCGTTGGTAGGCAAGCTATCGAAGAAATGCCGTTACTACCAGAGGCAGTAATTCACGGAGGGCATGGGAGTAGGCGTTCATCGCGTCGAGAGCAGCCAATCGGGCGAGCGAGGCGATTTTGGTTTGGCTTTCGTGGGGCTGGCAACCGACCGAATGCCTGACTCGAAATCCTCAGCCAATTATTTGTTCGATCAGCCGATGTACCGCGTAGAGGACGCGCGAGTGCTCAACGAGGATGGTGACCGCGATTAAGACCGATGCCATAAAGAACAGGACGAGTAGCCATGACGGCGGCTTTCGAAGCTTAGATTGAGCTTCACGGACCGGTTTGATTAGCAACAGCCGATCAACGCGCTTTGCGAGGTGGCCATCGCTGATCAGCGAGGCGGCCAGGCGCGAAGGGGACGATAAGCCCAGCCGGGAAACTCGAATCAGCGCCTGAGCGAGCACGACCGACGCTTGGGCGTCTCCGCGCGTTGCCTCATCGTCCGCCGCCCACTCCGACAATTCCGCCCAAGTACGATCTAAGCCCGCGAAGCACCGCAAAAACGGCAGTGGATCCGGCGCGAGCAGAAGAAGGAGACGTTTGAGATTGTCGCCAAAACTCCGGTGTGCTCCTTCGTGGCGCAAGACGACATCGAGCTCTTCCGCCGTAAGAGCATCAAGAACGTCGCGCGAGAGTATGAGTCGAGGGCGAATGATTCCCCACAACGCGAAGGTGGGGGGACCCTCCGAGAGCACCCAGGACGGCAATGATCCCGGCGCCAGAGAGATTTTTTGTCCTACGCGTTCCACGCGAAGAACGAAACTCCGCGAGTTAATCGAAGCGTAGACGCTGTTGCCGATCGAGATGAGCCAGATCGCCAGTCCAAGAATTGCGATTATGAAACATAGGAGATTCAAGCGTTCTGCGTAAGTCCGCGGCTCGAACAACAAAAAGCTTGGGACGCACAAACCCAGAACAACGAGCGAAGCGAACGACGCCGGGAAAATGCGCAGGAAGAAAAGGAGGCGGGCACCCAGCCGAGGACTCATCCTCTCGGCCCGCTGAATCGCCACGCGCGAAGAAGCGGTACTGGCCAAGCTCAACGCACAGTGAATCAGGAAAAACGAGGCCGAACAAGTAACAAGCAATTTCAAAGTGAAGGACGGGATCATGACCGGCTTTTCCGCGACAGCTCCAGGCGCCTTTCCTGGATTTTCTTTTCAAGCGCATCGAGAAGCGCCGGATCTTGCTGACCAACCGCCTGCACCAGGGCCGAAAACAGCAAGTCGGTCCGAGGTTGAGGCCCACCCAAGAATGTCGAGAGCAATTGCTCCGCCCGCTCGCGCTCCCATTCTTGACGCGTAAATTTGTGTGAGTAAAGAAAGGCTCGCCCCGCTTTACGCCGGTTCAAGCAGCGCTTTTTGAAAAGCCGCTCCAGAGTCGTCATTACGGTCGTGTAGGCCAGAGGCCGACGAAGCCGGTCGCGGACGCCGCGGACATTGCTTTCGCCGGCCGCCCAAAGATCTTCCATGATGCTGAATTCGAGGTGGCCCAGCAACGTGGCGGGTCCAGAATTCTTGGCGCGATCCTTTAGGAAACGAAACATGGCTTGTTACCGGAATCCTATCAAACGGCATCGTGAAACAGGAATCCTACCAGGAACTACCGGCGGCATTCGTCGCAGACGCCGCCGACTTCGGTGCGGGTTACAGTGATCTCGATGCCGCAGTCTTTGGAAATTTGCTTCATGAGAGTCTCGTAAAGTTCGCTTTCGAATTCGCGCACTTTGCCGCAACGAAGGCAGGCCACATGAATGTGATCTCGCGGGCCGTGGCTCTCGTAATAGTGGCGGTCGCCGCGAAGATGAAGAAGGTCGAGCTCATCAATCAAGCCGTGGCGCTTCAGCAGATCGAGAGTGCGATAAACGGTGACGCGAGTGATGTTGGGGTCGATTCGCTGCGCGCGATCGAGAATTTCATCCGCGTCGAGATGGCGGCGCGCATTTTCGATTACCTGAACGAGAACGCGGCGCTGGCGCGTGAGGCGAATCCGTTTCGAGGCGAGCTCTCGCTGTAAGTGCCCCGGTGGTTCGTTCGCGTTGATTCGTTCGCCGGTGGAAACGCGGTGTGCGGGTGTGCTGGCCATGGACAATCTCTGCGGCTCGTGCCGCCGCCGTTGGCTGGTTCGGCGATTCACTTAGTGGTGCGGCAGGACGCGCGCAACGTCATTGTACATAACGATGGCAAATATGACCAAAAGAAAGACAAGCCCCACCTGAATGATTCGCTCTTTAATAGCAAGGCTGATATCGCGATGCAGCGCGCCCTCGACCGCGAGCAGCACGACGTGGCCGCCATCGAGAATTGGAATCGGCAGCAAGTTCAGCACGCCGAGATTGATGCTGATCATGGCGATCCAGACGAGGAATTCGACTGCGCCGCGCTTCGCGGCCTGCCCGGACTGCTTCGCGATTCCCACAACACTTTGAAGCTGTCGAACAGAAACTTTTCCAGTGATCAGCTCGCCGACCACGCCAACCACCTGGCGAACTCCGCCAATCGTAGCCGTGAAGGCTTCGCCGGTCGCAGAGAGAGGGCCCATTCGCTTGTAGACGGCGGGCTCGGGCGAGCGGCCCGCGCCGATCATCCAAGTGTTTTCGCCGAGTTCGTTGGTGCTGCGGACCGGCTTCACATCCACCGCAGTCTCAGAGCCGCCGCGACGCACGATGAAATGCAATAAGTCGCCGTCGGAATGAGAGACGCTATCAATCAGCAATGGCCAGGTGGTGATGGGGCGCCCGTTGATTGAAACCACGTAGTCGCCGGACTTGATACCGGAGCTTTCCGCCGGCATTCCGTGGATGAGCTCGCCGATTACCGGCTCCATGTAGGGATAGCCGGTTACGGATTCAGGATTGTTCGGATCTGAAATCGTAGCGGTGAGATCCACGGGCTTTCCAGCTCGCTCGACGACGAGCGCGACCTGCGAACCGGCGGACAAATTATTGAGATAGAGGAGCGCCTGCTCCCACGTCGGATTGTCAATGCTCCCAATTTTGACGATATGGTCGCGCGGCTTCAGGCCAGCCTTTTCCGCCGGCGAGTTGGCATCCATACCCGAGACTACGATCCGCTGATTCATGAACGAGGCTGACGGAACGCCGACGAGCGTGAACAAGCCGATGAATATGGCAAGCGCGAGAATTACGTTCATCGTGGGACCGGCGAGATAAATGAGAACGCGTTGCCACCGGGGGCGCGAAAGGAATTCGTAGGGTTCGCCGGTTCGTTCTTCGATGGGATTATCGCCTGCAAGGCGGACATATCCGCCGAGCGGTAGCGCGCTGATGCGGTAGTCGGTATCGCCGCGCTTCACACCCCACAGCCGGGGACCGTAACCGAACGAGAAAACAACAACTCGAACTCCGAACAGTTTTCCCGCGATGAAGTGACCCCATTCGTGGACGAGGATCACAACTCCGAGGACGACGGCGGCAGATACTATGGCGATGAGAACACTGTTCATGAGCGATCCGAGCTTTCTCTAGGATTTTCTGCGTGAGATTTCCTGCCGAGCCAGGCGCCGCGCTGCGGCGTCGGCGTCCAGGACATCGTCAATCGATTCCATTCGCCGGCCCTGCATGTGCCCCAAAACTTTCTCGATGACAACGGCAATTCCGGAAAAAGGCAGCCGGCGCGCCAAAAACGCTGCAACGGCTTCTTCGTCGGCCGCGTTCAAAGCGCACGGCAGCGGGCCTCCTTTGTTAGATGCCTCTCGCGCGAGCCGCAGACAGGGAAACTTCTTGTCGGGGACGGGCTCAAAATCAAGATTGCGCAACTTCGACCAATCGAGTGCACATCCGTTCGACGAGACGCGCTCCGGATAGGTTAGCGCATATTGGAGCGGCATGCGCATATCCGTCGGGCCCAATTGTGCCAGGATTGAACCGTCCACGAATTCGACCATCGAGTGAACCGTGGACTGCGGATGAATGACAACCTCGATTCGATCGAGGTCCATTCCGAAGAGCCAGCGCGCCTCGATGACTTCGAAGCCCTTGTTCATCATCGTGGCCGAATCAATCGTGATTCTCTGGCCCATCTTCCAGTTTGGATGCGCGAGCGCTTGCTTCGGACTCACGTGGCGCATTTTTGAAAGCGGCGTCTTGCGAAACGGGCCGCCGGAGGCTGTCAGGACGAGGCGTTTCACTTCCCCGCGTTCGCCGGCGCGGAGGCATTGGTGAATGGCGTTGTGCTCGCTGTCAACGGGAAGGAGGCAGACGTTATTTTTTTTGACCGCGGCTGTGACTATTTCTCCGGCCGCGACGAGAACCTCTTTATTTGCGAGGGCTATTTTCTTTCCCGCGAGAACGGCCTGGTACGTGGCGCGCAAACCGACGACGCCGACCGCGGCGGACACGACGGTGTCGGCTTCGGGATGCGTAGCGACTCGCTCGATTCCATCGGGGCCGAATAAAATCTCGGGAATGGATGCAACGCGACGCTTGCGGAGAAGCGCTGCGAGTTTCTCGGCCGACTCTGCCGTGGCTACCGAGACGAATTTGGGATGATGCGACGCGATCTGGGCTGCGGCGAGATCTACATTTGATCCGGCCGCCATCGAGACGACTTCAAACTGGCCGTCGAGCGAATCCACGACATTCAAGCACTGGCGGCCGATCGAGCCGGTGGAACCGAGAATGGCGAGTTTGCCGGGCATGAGTCTCGTGATCCCCAGTTTAGCAGATGCACGCGAATGAGCGTGGGACGTTCGGCAATGGCGAAATTTCCGCTGAACGGCGCACTGAAAATTCCGGGCGCGGGATTACAGATGAAAGCCGTGCTGCAGCCAAACGAGCGACCACCAGACGACGGGCGCCGCGAGAATGAGGCTGTCAATTCGATCGAGGACCCCGCCATGCCCCGGCAGCAGTCCGCTAGAGTCTTTTGCTCCGGCGCCGCGCTTGTAAGCCGATTCGATCAGGTCGCCGAGCTGGCCGGCAATATTCGCGAGGCCCGCAATCACGAACAGCGTGAGGCCATCCATGCCGACCCAGCGGGCGAAAAATGTTGCCACCACGAGAGACGCAGCCAGATTCGCCGCGGCGCCTTCCCATGTTTTCTTCGGGCTTAATGACGGAGCCATGCGCGCGTGCCCGAACGTGCGGCCGATGAAATAAGCGAGCATGTCTCCCGCCCAGACGAGCACGAGAGTGAAGAGAACGAATTCGCGGCCTTTCGGTTCGAGTTCGACGATGCGAATGAGATAGCTGAATGGAAACGCAATGAAGACGAGGCCGGCGGCGCTCACCGCCATCGCAGGGAGAATATCCGCGATTGCCTGGCGATTGACTACGCCGATTACCACCACGCCAAATACAAAAACGATGGCCACAAATTCGAGCGACGAGAAAGGTCCGGAGGCCTGGCGAACAAAATCGCCTGTCGCGCCGTTCGAGCGAGAATCGAGTCCCCTCACCCATTGGGCGTACATCAGGCCGATCGTGCACAGCATCGTCCAGCGGCGATAGGCGCGCAGGCCCATGCGGTCGCCAAGACTGAAAAACTCATGCATGGCAAGGAGGAGAACTAGAGTTGCGGTGCCTGCGACGAGCAGCCACGGCCCGCGGAGCACGACGAGTACAACGATGGGAATGAGGACGACGGCGGTAAGGATGCGGCGCAGCATTCAGGCTTAGCCCTGCCGCGCGGCGCCCGCGCGGTCGCGCTTCGTGCCGAGGCCGCCGTAGCGGCGCTCGCGCTTCTGAAAATCAATCAGGGCCTCGAGAAGGCGGGTGCGGTCGAAATCGGGCCAAAGAGTTTCGGTGACGTAAATTTCGGCGTACGCGATTTGCCAAAGGAGAAAATTGCTCACGCGCATCTCGCCGCTGGTGCGAATCAGGAGATCGGGATCGGGGAGGCCGGCGGTATAGAGATGCTCCGAAATCGTTTGCTCGTCGGCGCGAAAGCCGGACAGGCCATCTCGGCGCACGCGATCGAGGATAGCATTGAACGCGTCCACAAGCTCCGCGCGGCCGCCGTAATTCAGCGCGACGATCAGCTTCATTCCGGTGTTCGCGGCGGTGAATTGCATGGCGCGCTCGATATCGCGGCGGACGCCCTCGGGCAATTGTTCCGAACGCCCAATCACGAGTAGCCGGATATTGTTCTTGTGTATCGACGGAAGCTCCTTTTTCAAATACTCGCGGAGCAATTGCATCAGGAAATCGATTTCAGCCTGAGGACGCCGCCAGTTCTCGAGCGAAAAGGCGTAGAGAGTCAGCATCGGAAGCTTGAGGCGGGCGCATGTTTCGATGATTTCGCGCGCCATTTTCACTCCCGCGCGGTGGCCCGCTATGCGCGGAAAGTGCCGCCGCTCCGCCCAGCGGCCGTTGCCGTCCATGATGACGGCGACGTGCTGCGGAAGCCTTTTCAGATCCAGTTTTTCGAGGAGGCCCGCTTCCTCGCGGCCGGCGGGCTTCAGGAGTTCCGTTGCTTTCACTGATTCTCGCTCTCGAGGGAATGCCCGGCCAAACTAGCACAGGCCGCGAGACGGCGCAACGGACTGCAATGCAGCAGCTTAGAGAAGCAGGGTACTCCCGGTGGTCGCCGCCGACGGAATGAACAGCGTGGCGTAGCCGAGGAAGAGCGTTACGCCGATCATCGCGATGCTGATCACCCAAGCCACGATATTGAAGCCGAGCGAATTGACGTGGTCGCCCATCAGATCGCGGCGGTTAATCAGCAAAAGGATGAAAATCAGCACCGGAGCGAGCCAGACGCCGTTGGCGACCTGCGAGAAAAGCAAAATCTTGAGGAGAGGAGCGTGCGGAATCAGAATGATTCCTCCCCCGACGATGATCAGGCCAGCGTAAAGGCCGTAGAAAATGGGAGCCTCGCCGAGCTTGTGATCGATTCCAGATTCGAAGCCGAGGCCCTCGCAAATTACGTGCGCGGTAGAGAGCGGCAGAATCGACGCGGCGAAGAGTGACGCGTTCAAAAGGCCGAATGCAAAAAGCGTGGCGGCAAATCGACCGGCGAGAGGCGCGAGTGCCTGAGCAGCCTGTGCAGCGTCAGTGATATTGGTCATGCCGTGCGCGTGGAGAGTAGCCGCCGTGCAAACGATGATGAAAAAGACGATCGCCATGCAGGTTACGCTTCCGGCGATCACGTCGAGCCGCGCGTGCTTGTACTGCTTCGGCCCGACGCGCTTCTCGACGAATCCTGCCTGCAAATAGAAAAATTGCCACGGTGCAATCGTCGTTCCTACTAGCGCGACGAACATCAGCAGGTAATCCTTATCGAGACTGAACGTCGGCAAGACCGTTTCCTTGGCCGCGACCAGCCAATCCGGCTTAGCGAGGAACGCCGAGACGACATACGTTAGATAGAATGCGCACGCCACGAGAAAGATTTTTTCCACTTGCGCGTACGAGCCCCGCACGACCAGGAACCATACAACGATGGCCGCGACGGGCACAGAAATGTATTTGCTGATGCCGAAAATCTGCATAGACGCAGCCACGCCGGCGAATTCTGCCACTGTGTTGCCGAGATCCACTGCCAACGCGGCGAGCATCACGAAAAAAGTCGAGCGGAAACCGAACTCCTCGCGGATTAAATCGGAGAGGCCTTTGCCGGTGACGACGCCCATTCGCGCGCACATTTCCTCGCTGACGTAGAGCGCAATGGTGAGCGGAATCAGCGTCCAAAGTAGCGTGTAACCGAACTGCGCGCCCGCGAGGGTATAGGTGGTGATTCCGCCGGCGTCGTTGTCCACATTCGAGGTGATAATGCCCGGGCCGATGACGGCGAGGATCACCGCGAGCCTGCGACGCGTGATGCGCGTGCGCCGCGCAAACTCCTCCCAGCGCTTTCTCAGCCGGGCGAAATTCGAGGTGAGTTCGACGACGGTCATGGCATTTTTATAGCAGCGCGTGCATGTGGCTCACGACATCGTCCACTGTAATTGCGCCAATGGGGCGATTCTCCGCATCCACAACCGTCAAGCTCCGCAGATTGTACTTGTCGAATAATTCGAAAACATCGCGATCGGTCGCTTCCGGCTGAATCGAAACGTGCGTGTCGGAGACAAGCTCGAGCATTTTCTGTTCCTGATCGGCGAGAAGCAGCTTTGGGAGCCGGACTGTGCCCGTGAAGGCGGCGTCGCGATTGATCAGGATTACGTCGGCGAGCTGATCGAGCGGGATTTCGTGGAAGCGAATGTAATCGACCACTTCGCCGCGCGTGGCATCATCGGCCACAGTAACCACTTCGGTGTTCATCATGCCGCCCGCCGTGTCGTGCTCGAAGCGAAGGAGGTCGCGAACTTCCTGCGCGTCGCGGCCCGGCATTTCCTCGATGATGTCGCCGCGAGCTTCCGGCGTGAGGTTTGCCAGCAGGTCGGCGGCTTCGTCCGGGCGCATTTCTTCGATGATGTCAGCCGCTTTCTCCGGATCGAGTTTTTCCACCACTTGCGTCTGTAAGCGCTTGTCGAGTTCGGCCAGCGCTTCCGCCGCGGTCTCTTCATCGAGAGAGGTGATGATGGACTGGCGCTCGGCGGGAGATAGCTCTTCCATGATGTCGGCGAGGTCAGCCGGATGCATGGACGCGAGTTTCTGGCTGCTCATGCGTAGCTTCACGCGGCGCAGTGGATCGGGCTCGATGAGGTTCACAAATTCCCAGGGGATCGTGCGTTGCGGAAGCTTCTTTTGAATCCGGCGAATCACTTCCGGCGGGACGATTCCCTGCAGAAGGCGTCGGACGGCTCCCGGCAGGCCCACATCCACCTGCGAGATGCGCATTTCGACGTTGCCGTTGGTGCGCTGATCAGCCAATTCGATATCGTTTACGCGAACGACTTTGCGTCCTGCCGTGTCGATAATTTGCTGGTCGAGCAAATCTTTTCGTAGCGCGAGCCACGCTTCGTTCGGATGGTAGAGTTCGAGCGCCGATTCGTCGGTGGTGAGTTTCATCCGGCCGGGCGTAACGTCGCTCACTTGATCGTAGCGTGCAACGAGCGGGCGATATTGCCCGCGGCCAAGCAGGACGCGAGAGACGCGATTCGGCTGGTCGGCAGGCTCGACGAAAAGCTCTTTCACGCGGCCCACAAAGTGGCCGTTCAGATCGTAGGCTTCAGCGCCCAACACTTCAGTGGCGTGCAGCATTAGTGTTTCACCTCATCATCACGCGAAAGCCGTTTCGAAGGCCGCTGGAGGCCAAATCCTAAGGAATCAGATACTTCCGGGACGCTTCGTGGGCGCAAAAAAATACCCGCGGCCGGGGTTCGATCCGACCGCGGGTAGCAAGATAGAAAACTCTCGTTACTCGGCGGCGGCTCTCGCCTCCGCGCTCATCTGGTTGCCAATACGCTCCGCGCTATCGGCAACAAGGGGCGCCCGACTCGCCACCCGAACCGTACTTTCCGTTCCGGGCTGTCGAGGACTGCCTGAATCCCAGTTGGACGACTGCTCCATTTCTTGAGAATGTCCTCAGCTTCTCTAGTTACGAGCAGATGCTCGCTTTGTCAAGCAAAGACTGCACTTGCGCGTCATTTTCTTCGATTTTTGAACACGAGATCACCCGGTGCGACGTTCCGGCCGCGTGAATCGGCGACGTGGAGGTCCCAATAGGTGGCTGTGATGTAATCCTGAGGCGAAAATCCGAGGAGCGCGGCGGCGCGGTCGATTGCGGCTGTTGAGCCTTCGAGTTCCAGATAATTGCCGAGCGGAGTTTCGTCGAGGTCCAGATGCAAGCCAGGAACGCGTCGAAGGCTGTAGCTGGTGCGAAATTTCTCGTACCGGAACGTGGAACGGAGGCCGAGTGCCGCGAAGATTGTCTCGAGGTTCTCCGCGGGGTTGAACTCGATTTCGATTTCTTCTCTTTCCTTGTAGCGCGACGCGGAACGGACATCCAGCGACGGGACAACCGGCGCTTTGTAAGTTAGAACGCCACGGGACACTGCGCCTTTGCGGGCTGAAGTTTTGGCTTTTGCGGCGCTTTTGGCTGATCGGCTTTCGGGCGCTGGCGTCTTGATGCGGATTCGCAATAGGCGGCCGGTCTCGCGCAAATCGGAGGCCTGGGTATCGTAGAGAATGTTTCGCTCGAAAACGCGCGGCGTCGCTTTTGCTCCGAGGCGGCGCAATTTCGCTCGCAGCGCGTTTAGATCTGCGATTCGGAGTTTGACTTCAATCTCTCGACCGTTGTTTGCCATTTTCGATGCGCCAGTATACTCGCGACACGCATGCGAATGAGAATCGAAACGCTGGAATCGTTCGCCGCGCGATGAGGATCAGCGGCCTGCGCGTACCTTTTCGTGAACTTTGTTGCTAAAGGCAATTGCAGCCGACATAATCGTGAGCTTCCGGAGCCAGTTTGCAATCATGACAGAACCCGCAACACCGCTGCTGCGGCAGTATCATGCCATCAAGAAGCAGCACCCGCACGCCCTGCTTCTATTTCGCCTGGGCGATTTCTACGAACTTTTTTTCGACGACGCGATTCTGGCTTCCAAAATTCTCCAAATCACTTTGACGGCGCGCAATCGCGAGAAGGGCCAGCCGGTTCCGATGTGCGGAGTTCCCTACCACGCGGCGGAAGGCTATATCGCGCGGCTCATCCGCGCGGGGCAACGTGTCGCCATTTGCGATCAGATGGAGGAGGCAGGTCCCGGCAAAAAACTCGTTCGCCGCGAGGTGGTTCGTGTGGTCACGCCGGGAACCGCGTCGGGGCCGGGGCTCGTTGATCCGAAAGAGAATAATTTTCTCGCGGCCGTTTCCCGCGATGCGGCCGCTGCCACCATCGGCCTTGCTTACTTGGATCTTTCCACCGGCGACTTTCGCGCCACGGAGTTCTCCGGGCCTGCGGCGGAGAATCGCCTTCTCGACGAACTCGGCATTCTCCGGCCGCGAGAAATTCTTCTGCCGCGCCCTGCGTCGCTCTTTCCTTCGGCCGGCGCGCCTGAGCTTGCGGGGATCGATGCGCTCGTTAGCCGGCTCGACGAATTCATTTTTCAACCGGACTTTGCCGCGCGAATTCTCGAAGGGCAATTCCGAGTGGCCGCGCTTGACGGGTTCGGACTGTCGGAACACGGTCACGCCATCGGCGCAGGAGGCGCGATCGTTCATTACTTGCGCGAGACGTCGGTTATCGCCGTGGCGCGCGATGGTGCGAATGGCGGGGAGCCTTCCGCGCGCGCTCCACTTAGCGGACTTGAACATCTCAATGGCATTCGCTATTACGAGCAGCAGGACGCGCTCCTGCTCGATCAAGTGACCGTTCGGAATCTCGAACTCGTCGAGCCGGTGAGCGGCGATGATGCTTCGGCGACGTTGATGTTCGCGCTCGACCAGACGGCGACCGGAATGGGCGCGCGCCTGCTGCGAAGCTGGATCCTCCGGCCCGAAATCTCGCTTGAAGAAATCGAAGTGCGCCTCGACGCCGTCGCGGAACTGAAATCGAAGCCGGTGGAACGCGGGGAAATCTACCGGACACTCGAGTCCATCCTCGATCTCGAACGACTGACCAGCCGGATCACGCTCGGCATTGCGATGCCACGCGATCTCGTGGCGCTTCGCAAATCGCTCGATCAAATTCCCGTTCTGCGCGGATTTCTCTCTCCCGCTTCACAGAAGTCGGCTGCGCGAATCGCCAAGCTTCACGCCGAACTCGATGAACTCACCGATGTGCGCGAGGCCATCGAGCGCGCCATCGCCGACGATCCACCGGCGCTAGCTACCGAGCCAGGGATTATTCGCCGCGGGTACGATCCTGCTCTCGACGAGCTGCGCGATCTCAGCAAAACGAGTAAACAAGTAATCGCGGCGATGGAGGATCGCGAGCGAAAACGCACGGGAATCGCGTCGCTGAAAATCCGTTTCAATCAGGTATTCGGCTATTACATCGAAATTTCGAAGGCGAATATGCATCTCGCGCCGGCCGATTACGATCGCAAGCAGACTCTCGTCAACGCTGAACGGTTTACTTCGACTGAGCTTAAGGAGTACGAGCGGAAAGTTCTCGATGCTGACGAGCGAATTTCGGAAATCGAGCGAAGCCTTTATGCCGAGCTGCGTGAACGCGTCGCGCGCGAAGCTCCGCGCCTTCGCCGGGCGGCGTCCGCCGTCGCGCAACTCGATGTCCTTGTGAATTTCGCTCGACTCGCCGCCACGGAGAATTACGCGCGACCGGGCTTTACCGAGCAGAATTCTGGCGAGCGGGGCGAACTATTGATCGCGGGCGGCCGACATCCTGTGATTGAGCGGCTCCTGGCGACGCGCGGCGAACGATTTGTTCCGAACGACCTCTATCTCGACGATAAGACGCAGTCGCTGCTTCTCATCACCGGGCCGAACATGGGCGGCAAGTCTACTTACCTGCGTCAGGCCGCGTTAATCGTGATCATGGCGCAGATGGGATCGTTTGTCCCGGCGGTGGAAGCGAAGCTGCCGTTGACGGATCGAATTTTTACTCGCATCGGCGCGTCGGATAATCTCGCGCGCGGGCGCTCGACATTTCTTGTGGAGATGAGCGAAGTCGCGGCGATCTTAAATACGGCGACATCGGCGAGCCTTGTTCTGCTCGATGAAGTGGGCCGCGGAACGGCTACGTTTGACGGGCTTGCGATTGCGTGGGCTGTCGTCGAAGCGCTGCAGGCTGATGCGCGGCCGCGCGCTCTCTTTGCGACGCACTATCATGAGCTGACGGAACTCGAACGGCTCGTGCCCGGCGTGCGCAACGTGCACGTCTCCGTTCGCGAATCCGGCAGCGAGATTATTTTTTTGCGGCGCGTCGAACCGGGCAGCGCGGACAAAAGTTACGGAATTGAAGTCGCGCGGCTCGCGGGGCTTCCGCCGTCGGTTATCGAACGCGCGCGCGAAGTTCTGAAGCGCCACGAGACGAGCGAACATAAACTAAGCGAGGAATTGACTCCGGGCGCCGCGGCGCCAACGCAATCGCCAATGTTCACGCCGATTGACCAATCTGTGATCGACGCGCTGCGACAAGCGGACCTCGACAACCTGAAGCCGATTGAAGCGCTCAATCTTCTCGCGACGCTGAAGAAGCAACTCTCATGAATCGCGGACGCGCGAAAGGCCAACCGCAGTACGTGCTCGGCTTGATGTCGGGGACATCCGCGGACGGAATTGATGTCGCGCTCGCGCGGATTTCCGGTGCGCCGCCACGTCTTTCGGCGCGGCTCGAGGGATTTTATGCCGTGCCGTATCCACGAGCCGTGCGAGAGGAAATTCTTAGGATCGCAGACGTCAAGGCCGCTACGTCAGCGCAAGTCAGCCAGCTCAATTTCGCGCTTGGCGAGCTTTTTGCGCGCGCGGCGCTCGCGGCTTGCCGGAAATTCCGTGTAGCACCGCGAAGGATTGCGCTCGTCGGATCCCACGGCCAGACGATTTACCACCAAGGCAGAGCGTCGAAGTTTCTTAGAGTTGGAAGCGTCGCATCCACCATGCAGATAGCCGAAGCGGCCGTTATCGCTGCGCGCACTGGAATCACGACGATCGCGGATTTTCGTCCCGCCGATATTGGGGTTGGCGGGCAGGGTGCGCCGCTCGTTCCGTTCGTGGATTACGCGCTATTTCGCGATGCAAAGTTGGGACGCGTGGCATTAAATATTGGCGGAATTTCGAACGTCACCGTGATTCCTGCCGCCGCAAAAGGCAGCGCTTGTTTTGCGTTCGACACAGGCCCCGGCAACATGGTGATTGACGCTCTTGTTCGCCATTTCACGCGCGGGCGCGAGACGTTCGACCGCGACGCACGGCACGCGCTCGCCGGGAAATCGATTCCGCGCTTACTCGACAAACTGCTCGCCGATCTATATTTCCAAATCAAGCCGGCGAAATCCGCAGGCCGTGAACAATTTGGCGAAGCATTCGCCGACCGCGTCATTCGCTGGGGCAAATCGCATCACGCGTCGTCCGACGACCTCATCCGGACGGCAACGCTTCTTACCCCTCTCTCAATCGCCGATGCTTTTCACAGGTTCATTTTCCCGCGTGCAAGAATTCACGAACTGATTGTGTCCGGAGGAGGAACGCAAAATCCCTTATTCATGGCGCAGCTCGCCGCGTCGCTGCCCGGCGTCACCGTGCGCATTTCCGATGAATTCGGCGTGCCATCGGCGGCGAAAGAAGCGTTCGCATTTGCGATTCTGGCGTACGAGGCATTTCACGGCCGGACGAACAATCTGCCGTCAGCGACGGGCGCGCGCCGGCCCGCGATTCTCGGAAAGGTAAGCTATGCGCCGCCGCGCTAGTTGCGGCTCTAGCGTCGTCGCCGCTTTACTGGCGTTTGTCGTAATTTCGGCAGTCGGATGCGCCGGCCATTCCAGCGCGACACCGTCGGACAGTGTCAATTTCCTCATCGAGTCCGCTCCGGTGAATCTCGATCCCCGAATAGGCACCGACGCATGGTCGCAGCATCTGCACGATCTGATCTTCAGCAGTCTCGTCGCGCACGACGCAAACATGAATATCGTTCCCGATCTCGCCGAGAGTTGGGATACGCCGGACGCGCAGACTTACATCTTCCATTTGCGCCGCGGAGTCAAATTCCACAATGGCGCTGCGTTCACTTCCGCCGACGTAAAATTCACGTTCGATTCCATTCTCAATGGCCAAATCAAGACACCGAAGCGCGGATCGTTCCGCATGGTGGATTCCGTTACGGCGCCGAATGACGCGACGATTATTTTTCATCTTCGCGAGCCATACGCGTCGTTTTT
>CAWDOI010000021.1:0-60786 GCA_963803835.1 uncultured Acidobacteriota bacterium
TTTGATGGCAAGATCACTTCGAATGGCAAGCAGCTTCACCTCGATCTCGCGTCCGAAATGAGCAGTGGAACGCTTCAGGGAGGACTCAACGTCCTACTGAGCGGCGAATACCCTGTGACCGGCCAGATCGTTACTTCTGGCTTCGATCTCGATCCGTTTGTTATCGCGGGCCTCCACTTACAGTCGTTGACGGCTCACAGCAGCGTGGACGGCGAGTTGATCATCGGCGGAAATCTGCGCGATATTCAATCGATGCGCGTGATAGCGAATTTTTCTCGAGTGCTGCTCGACTACGGCTTTGTAAAAC
This sequence comes from uncultured Acidobacteriota bacterium, assembly GCA_963803835.1. Classification (GTDB taxonomy): domain Bacteria; phylum Acidobacteriota; class Terriglobia; order Acidiferrales; family UBA7541; genus Palsa-147. The sequence goes on from CAWDOI010000021.1 coordinate 308, forward strand.
TGCAGAACGAAGGGCCGTTCCGATTCGAATACCGCCGGAATGAGGTGACGATCCAGCAGGCCTATTTGCGCGGCACCGACACTGATTTCCAGTTTTCCGGGCACATGCGTTTCGATGGCAACCGACCGCTGAGCTTGACGCTGGCAGGAAGAGTCAACCTCGGGCTGGCAAAGGGCCTCGCGCCACTGCTCGACGCGCACGGCGCCGCGGACGTGCGCGTAAACGTTGAAGGAACAATTTCAAGCCCGACGATTATCGGGCGCGTCGGATTCCAGGATGCGTCGGCCGTGTACGACGATTTTCCGACGGGCCTCAGCCACGTTACCGGCGAAGTGGTTTTCGATCGCTCGCGCGCGCTATTCGATAATGTCTCCGCGCAATCCGGCGGAGGAAATTTGACGTTGCGAGGTTCCGTGAGCTACGGCGACGGCCCGTTCAGATTCGACGTGGATGCGATCGCGCCGCACATGCGAATTCGCTACCCCGAAGGGATGAGCTGGCTAGCCGGAGGCACGATGCATCTTTCCGGGACTTCGGATGGAGCGGTGCTGTCGGGAAACATTCAAGTGGAGCGAGTGCTGTTTGCGCAGAACGTCGATTTGGCGACGCTGCTAACGGCATCGCAGGGAAGCGTGCAAGGGCCGACGACGACCTCGGCGTTCCTTCGCAATCTTCAATTTGATATCGGCGCGGGCACGACTCCGAATGCGCGCATGGAATGGACTGGCGCGCACGTTGAAATGGAAGGAACGATGCGCCTGCGCGGAACGTGGGAGCGGCCGATTTTGCTCGGCAACATCCATTTGCTGAACGGCGATATGACCTTCCGCGACAATAAATACACGCTGTCTCGCGGCGACATTATTTTTTCGAATCCGTTCCGGCTGGACCCAACCCTGAACGTCGAAGCAACAACGGTGATCGACCAATACGAAGTCACGCTCGATTTTACGGGGCCCGGAAGCAATCTTTCGCTCGCGTATCGCTCTGATCCGCCTTTGCCCGACTCGGACATCATCGCGCTATTGGCTCTCGGCAGCCCAGGGACCGAAAGTGCGCTGCGATCTTCTAGTGCGCAAACGACACAAGGCTACGGCGCAACCGCGTTGCTTTCGGAAGCTATCTCAAGTCAACTAGGCGGGCGGATTGAGCGTCTATTCGGAATCACCAAATTCCGCGTAGATCCGTTTCTGGCGGGGACCGCATCCGAGCAAAACGCAGCGGCGCGGATCACGATCGAAGAGCAACTCGGGAAAGCCGTGACAGTGACATACAGCACTAACGCCGCGTCGCAGCAGGAGCAGGTGATTCAGGTGGTCTATGCCGTGCGGCGCGACATTTCGATCATTGCGCTGCGCGACATCAACGGCACGTTCAGCCTCAGCATCGAATTCACAAAACATTTCAAGTAAAGCTTAGTCAGGCAGGACGAACAGCGAATCCGGGTCAAGCCGAACGTGCCATGGGAATGGACGGTCCTTGAATCGCTGCCATTTTTCTTTGAAGACTTCGGCTTGCAATTGAGGCTGGTCGCCGGGTTGAGGCGCGGAATGCAGCTTCAGATAGAGCGTGATGCGAAACGGCGTCTCGCTCGCTTGCATTACCCAGCACGGAAAAATATTTTCACCGCTCGCGCCGGCATTGCTGCTCTCGAGAAAATCAATCTGATGGGCGCGGATGCCGACGTGAGCAAGTGGTTCCATGATGGGCTGCGAAACGCGCAAGCGGCAGCCCCAATCTGCAGCTTCAACGATGCCGCCTGAGCGGGCTGTTGCGCGCGAAAAATTCTTGCATCCGGTGAGGCGAGCAACTTCGAGAGTCTGCGGCTTGTGAAAGACTTCTTCCTTGGGTCCAAATGCGGCCACGCGGCCCTTCGTTAGCACGAGCATTTCAGCGCCCAGGCGGTAGGCCTCTTCGATGTTGTGCGTCACGACAAGCGAGGAGCCGCGGTAGGCTGCAAGCGTGCTGAGAATTTGATGCTCCACCTGCGAACGCAAATGCGTATCGAGGGCCGAAAGCGGCTCGTCGAGTAGGAGAGCATCGGGCTCGATGGCGAGTGCGCGCGCGAGCGCAACGCGTTGCTGCTCGCCGCCCGATAATTCGCGCGGACGGCGGTTTTCCAGGCCCGTCAGATGCAGCGCGTCAATTTGCGCGCGGACTTTGCCAGCCCGCTCATCCGGCGCGACGCGATCGAGTCCAAACGCAATATTTTCAGCGACGGTCATGTGCGAGAAGAGCGCGTAATTCTGAAACAGAAGGCCGATCCGCCGTTCACGGCTTGGCACGTTGATATTTTTCGCGGAATCGAAAAGGACCCGATCGTTCAGGACGATTCGTCCGCGATCGGGTTTGACGAGGCCCGCGATGCAGCGGAGAGTCATCGTTTTGCCCGCGCCAGAAGGCCCGAGGATTGCCAGCGGCTGGGCGCCGGCCGTGAACTTGACTGCGAGAGAGTAACTTTGCAGGCGCTTTTCGATGTGGACTTCCAGGCTCATCGTGCTTGCCCGAATCGCGAGCGGGAGGCCGATTGCAGTTGCGTCCAGTAGTAGAGGCCGAACAGGAGCGCGAGCGAGATTCCCACGTCGATCAGCGACCAAGAAATCGCTCGAGACATCTCGTTCGATTCGACCGCGAAATAAATCGCCAGCGGAATTGTTTCTGTGCGGCCTGGAATGTCGCCGGCGAGCATCAGCGTCGCGCCGAATTCGCCAAGCGCGCGCGCAAACGAAAGAATCGTGCCGGCCAATATTCCCGGCGCCGCGAGCGGCATCGCCACGCGGCGGAAGGCGCGCCATTCGGAAGCGCCGAGCGTCCGGGCAGCATTCATGAGTTCGGGATCCACTTGCGCGAGCGCGGCGCGCGCCGTGACGTACATGAGTGGAAACGAGACGACGGCCGCCGCGATCACCGTCGCCGGCCACGAAAACACAACGGTCGTACCCAGACGAAGGAGAATTCGGCCGAGCGGCCCATTCCTGCCGAAAAGCAGCAGCAGCAGGAAACCTACAACGGTTGGCGGAAGAACGAGCGGCAACAAGAAAACGCCATCGAGTAATGCAAACAGCGGTCCGCTACGGCGCTCGCGCCAGGCGGCGGCTGCAATACCGAGAACGAACGTGATCGCGGTGGCGGTTAGGCTCGTCGCGAGAGAAATCCAAATCGGCGAGAGATCGGCAGGCATGAAGAGACGTCAGTCGATTATCGGAGGCGTGGAGAAGCCATACTTGTTGAAAATCGGCCTGGCTTCCGGCCCGCCTATAAATCCTGCGAAATCGCGAGCCGCCGCTTCGTTTTTCGTCGTGTTCAAGACGGCCACTGGATAAACGATGATGTCGTGTGAATCCTCAGGCGCGGTGGCCGCGATTCGAACTTTCTTTGAAGCTAACGCATCGGTGCGATAGACCAGGCCAGCATCCGCATTTCCCGTTTCGACGTACGTCAAAACCTGCCGGACATCCTTCGCGTACACGACTTTTCCTTTAATTGCATCGAACAGGCCGAGGTGCTGCAGCGTTTGTCGCGCGTACATCCCCGCTGGAACGGTCGAGGCTTCGCCGAGCGCAATCGTTTTCACGGCAGGCTTGGCGAGATCGGAAAAAGTTTTCACGACATCGCTATTTGCCGGTGTGACGAGAACCAGGGAATTTCTTACGATGTCGTGGCGAGTGGCGAGCAAGATCAAATGTTCGGACTTCAGATCATCCATCTGCTTCTCGGCTGCCGAAAAAAAGATGTCCACCGGCGCGCCCTGTTCGATTTGGTGTTGGAGCGTGCCTGAGCCACCATAATTGTACGAAATCGTCACATTTGGATGCTTCGCTTCGTATAGTTTCGCGATTTCGTCGAGTGCGTCCTTTAGGCTGATCGCGGCGGAAACGGTCACGGTCACCGGTTCCGATTTCTGAGCGGGCGTCGCGACTGGTACGAACGGGGTGACGACGAGCACGGCGACAAGGAGCGCGAGAATCGGTCGCGCGAAGAATCGGGGATTTCCAGAGTCTTTCATAACGATTACCTCCGCCAATGGCCGCTCATCTTAGCCGATGCGAGGGAAGCGCGTCATGAACTGATTTTGGCCGGCGCGTCGCCACGGGCGCTACTTCTGATACGATGGCGCGCCGAATTTCTGGCGCTCCGATATGGCTGTCCCTTCGACACCTCCACAATCCATCGCCGACCGCGAAGCCGGACTACACCGCCAGCTCAGTTCGCGGCAGCTTTCGATGATCGCCCTAGGTGGCGCGATTGGCACCGGCCTTTTTCTCGGCAGCGCCGTCTCGGTTCGAGTTGCTGGGCCGGGAGTGATTCTGAGTTACGGCGTGGGTGGTTTGATTGCACTCGCGCTGATGTGGGCCCTCGCGGAGATGACAGTTGTCCATCCGGTAGCCGGGTCGTTTGGAGTGTTTGCGGAGATTTATCTCCATCCCTGGGCGGGATTTGCGCTGCGCTATTCGTACTGGTTCGCGCAGTCTGTGGCGATCGGCAGCGAACTCGTGGCTGTCTCCATTTACTGCCGCTACTGGGCGCCGGGAGTTCCTGCGTGGATCTGGATCATATTGTTTTCCGCGGGGATGATTTACATCAACGCGCGCAACGTCGGAAGCTTCGGATCAATCGAATACTGGTTCGCGTTAATGAAAGTGACGACAATTTTCGTGTTTCTCGTCCTGGGCACGGCGCTCATTATCGGAATCGGCTACCACCCGCTCGGCACGCGCAACTACACGGCGTTCGGCGGATTTCTGCCGCACGGATGGACCGGAGTAATCCTTGGCGTGGCGATCGCGATATTCAGCTATCTGGGATTGGAGGTAGTTTCTGTCGCGGCCGGCGAAGCAAGCCATCCGGAAGTTGCGGTGCCTCGTGCGATGCGCTGGACGCTCGCACGTCTCGCGCTTTTCTATATTGGCGGGATGGCCGTTCTGGTGGGCGTGATGCCGTGGACGCAAGCCGGGCTTGCAGAGAGTCCGTTCGTGCGCGTATTTCAGGCGACCGGGATTCCGTTCGCTGGTGCGATCATGAATTTCGTCGTTCTCACCGCAGCGCTTTCGAGCGTGAATGCAGATCTATATCTCACTACGAGGATGCTCTTCTCGCTTTCGCGCGGAGGCTACGCGCCGGAATTCCTCGGTAGGTTGAACGCAAAAGGCGTGCCGCTTGCCGCGCTGATGATTTCAAGCGTCGGCATGATCATCGCGCTGATACTTGACCTTCGGTTTCAAGAGAGTGCATTTCTCTACACGCTCGGAGCATCGTTCTTCGGCGGGCTTTTCGGCTGGGGAATGATTTTCATTACGCATCTTGCATTCCGGCGGCGTTACGAAAAGAACGGCGGCTGCGTCCCGATGCGCTTCGCGCCGCGTGGGCCGTGGTCGTCGCTCGCAGGGATGCTGGCACTCCTGGGAGTGCTGATATCGACGTGGTGGATTCCCGGCATGAAGATCACAATCTTGGCGGGATTGCCTTGGCTCGCATTCATCACTCTGTGTTATTTTCTTTGGAAACGCACAAACCGAGATCGCATAACTCCCCGGCCCAATGGCGGCCAACCGTCCGAGGGAGCTTGAGGGAATCGAAATGGATGAACTACTGAAGTGGCGCGAAGAATTTCCGATTCTCGAGACCTCGACCTATCTCATCAGCAATTCGCTTGGCGCGATGCCACGCGATGTTTACAAGCGCCTGCACGATTACGGTGACGCGTGGGGGATCCGCGGCGTGCGCGCGTGGGAAGAAGGCTGGTGGGACATGGCGGTGAGCGTCGGAGACAAGATCGGAGCGCTGATCGGTGCAGGTCCCGGCGAGATTTCGCTCCATCAGAACGTGACGTTGACGCAGGCCATCATTTCCTCGTGCTTCGATTTTTCGGGCCCGAGAAACAAAGTGGTGCTCGTGGACCTTGAGTTCCCATCGATCGTTTATTTCTACATGGAGCAGCAGAGGCGCGGCGCGCGCATCGAAATGCTGAAGAGCGAAGATGGCATTCATGCGCCGCTCGAGAAAGTTCTCGCCGCAATCGATGAGACAACGCTTCTCGTGCCGATATCGCTCGTGCTGTTCCGCAGCGCGACGATTGTGGATGCGCGTGCGATTGTCGAGAAGGCACACCGCGTCGGCGCACACGTGATTCTTGATTGCTTTCAGGCTGCCGGAACGCTGCCCATTGACGTGCATGCGCTCAATGTCGATTTCGCCGTCGGAGGCTGCTTGAAATGGCTCTGCGGCGGGCCAGGTGTTGCGTACCTCTACGCGCGTCCTGATCTGCGCAAGACTCTCTCACCGATGATTACGGGCTGGAGCGCGCACCAGCGGCCTTTCAATTTCGAAATCGGTCCAGTCGATTTGCGCGACGATAGTTTTCGTTTTCTCAACGGCACGCCTCACATTCCGGCGTTGTACGCTTGCCAGCCGGGGCTCGAAATTTTGGCGAATATCGGAATCGAGCGAATTCGCGAGAAATCGAAGCGGCAGACGCAGCGGTTGATGGACGGCGCGCTCGCGCGAGGCTGGCGTGTCAACTCGCCACGCGATGCAGCCGAACGAGGCGGAACAATCTCTGTGGACTGCCCGCACGCGATGGCCGTGAAGAGCGAATTGATCGCGCGCAACATTCTCGTGGATTACCGCCCAGCTGCAGGAGTGCGCCTCTCGCCGCATTTCTATAATCGCGACGAAGAAATTGACTTTGCTCTGGCGCAGATGGAAGAAATTCTCGCAACGCGCGAATGGGAGAGGCACTTGCAGCACGCCTGAGAAGTGGCCGCGCCTCGATGAACCCCCTCGCCCCCGAACTTTCGATCGTCATACCCTCGTACAACGAGGAAGCACGCCTTCCACGCAGCCTCGAGAAAATTCGCGCGTATGTTACGCAACATCACCCAGATGCTGAGGTGATTGTGGTGGATGACGGGTCGAAGGATGGAACGGCGCAAGTGGTAGAGCAATGGCGGCGTGAATGGCCCGCGCTGCGTCTTGTGCCGAATGGCGAAAACCGCGGGAAGGGCTACAGCGTCCGGCACGGGATGCTGGAAGCGCGCGGGCAGATGGCGTTATTTACGGATGCAGATCTTTCCGCGCCGATCGACGAGGCGGATAAGCTGCTCGACGCGCTGCGCGATGCCGACGTGGCTTTCGGCTCCCGCGCAATGGACCGCCAGCTGATTTCCGTGCATCAGTCGCGGTTCCGCGAAATCGCGGGAATTATTTTCAACCGCTGCGTTCGCATCTTTACCGGACTTTCCTTCGAAGACACGCAATGCGGCTTTAAAGCGTTCCGATTGGACCGCTCGCGAATCATTTTCGAGCAGCAGCGAGTGGAACGATTTGGATTCGATCCGGAAATCCTATTCCTCGCGAAACGCCACGGATTACGCGCCGTGGAAGTGCCGGTGCGATGGGCGCACGATCCGGCGACGAAAGTTCACGTCTTCCGCGATAGCCTCCACATGTTCTGGGATCTGGTGGTAATCCGCTGGAACGCGATTACCGGCCGGTATCCGAAGCGCCGCTCGTAAGTCACGCCGGGCTCATTTTTCTTTTTTCGCGGTCGGTGGCAGAAGACCATTCATGCGCAGATACATTGCCGCGATGGAATAGTGGTCGGCAAACTCCGCCGAGACAGCCATCATCATGCCTCCGCGCGAGATCGTGCGTCCGCCGAAGAAGGGAAGAGTCTCGCCTAGATTCGAATCATCCACATTGGCAAGGTTGGCCGTGCAGAAGTCGTAGGAGGCTTTGAGCGCGGCGAGGAGCTTGTCCTTACCTTCCGTATCCGCGAGTTTTATATCAGGCCGAGCGGCGCCGGAGAGCTTCGAGCAGAAAAAATAGTTGCCCGATGTCGCGTGAACGACGAGATGCGCGAACGTCATTTGTTGTGGCGTCGGTTGGTATGAATATTTGTCGGCCGGCATTTCGTCCGCGGCAGCGACCATATTCTTGGCGCTGTCCGCGAGATCGCTCCGGAGATGATTTGAGATGGGATTCGTTTCGACCTTGGGCGCCGACGCTGGTGCTGGCGCTTGTTGGGCGAAGACGGGCATCGCAAAACACAAGATTGCGGCGGCAATCGTGATTCGGTAGCTCATGTTAGTTTCCTCCTGTCCAAATGACGCGCTGAGAATATGCCTGCCCGCGTCATGCGACAAGGAAATTGAAAGGCTTGCGACCGTGCGCGGTCCGACTAAGAGTTAGAAGAGTCGCGACTTTATGATACAAAGTACTTGACAATCCACAACCCCGCGCTATTCTTATCTTGATGTTGAACACAAATCCGCGCGACCCACGTTTTGCCAAACCTGTCGCTCTCGATGACCACGCGCGAGACAACCTGCGCTTCATCCGCGAGACGATGGAGCGTGCGTCCTCGTTCACAGCTGTTCCTGGCTGGGGTGGCGTGGCCATGGGCATTACGGCTGCCGGCGCCGCGGTGGTTGCCTCGCGACAGCAAGCCCCATACGCCTGGCTGATTACGTGGCTCGCCGAAGCATCTGTAGCGTTCGCTATAGCTGCGTGGAGCATGGCTTCGAAAGCCCGGCAGGCCAATGTTCCCCTGCTCGCCGGGCCGGGCCGCAAATTCGCGCTGAGTTTTGCGCCGCCGATGTTCGCTGGCGCGCTGTTGACGGTCGTTCTCTTTCACGCTGGCCTAATCGGTGCGATCCCCGGCGTCTGGCTCTTGCTCTATGGCACCGCCGTCGTTGTGGGGGGAGCGTTTTCGATTCGAATTGTGCCTCTTCTCGGGCTGTGCTTCATGGTTCTGGGCACAGTCGCCCTCTTCTCTCCGGCAGCATGGGGAAACGCGCTGCTGGCGGCGGGATTCGGCGGATTGCACATCATTTTCGGAGCGATTATCGCGAGGAATTATGGCGGATAAGACGAGTGCCGTGCGAGCGGAGCGGGACGATAGAGCGCCGGGCGGACGGCGAGGCGGTGCAGCCTCAAAAACTCGCACAAATACCTCATCCTCCGAAATCTCCGCAACGCAACTCGACCGCTTGATTCACGAGCGTACTAGGCTTGCCATCGTCAGCGCTCTTGCGGTGAATCCATCGCTTTCGTTTACTGAACTGAAGCAGTTGCTCGGCGCGAGCGACGGGAATTTGAGCGTCCATGCGCGGAAGCTCGAAGACGCAGGCCACATCGCCTGCACGAAATCATTTTCCGATCGAGTTCCAAAAACAGAGTACCGCCTGACGGCAAGCGGCCGGCGCGCTCTCGAACGCTACCTCGATCACATGGAAGCGCTGATTCGCGCGACTCGCGAGGCCTGAGAAAGGAAATTTTTTTTGACCATTCACTTTGCACCTGAAAGTACTTTAGCGCAGACGGCCCCGCCGGGCCTGCACGTGGCGATCGTCATGGACGGAAATGGACGCTGGGCCGCGGCTCGCGGACTCTTGCGCTCGGAGGGCCATCGCGCCGGTGTAGATGCCGTCCGCCGCGTGGTCGCTGCCGCGCCTGAACTCGGCGTCGGGACACTGACTCTCTACGCGCTATCAAGCGACAATTGGCGCCGCCCGGGGCCTGAAATCGCCGCTCTGCTCGGGCTCTTTGAAGAGTATTTGCTTCACGAGTCCCAAGTCTGCGCGGAGCGTGGTGTGCGAATTCGCGTGATCGGACGCCGCGACCGCATCCCGCAATCCTTGGCGGCCGCGATTCAAATTGCCGAGCAGGCGACTGCTTCGGCGAGGGCCATCGAATTGCGCATCGCGATTGACTACTCGGGCCGGGACGCAATTCTGCGCGCCGCATGCTGGATGCTTTCCAGCCTCGAAGTTTCGCAGAAGGAATTCGCGCGCCGGCTTGGCCAAGTGACGCACGCAGGATGTCCGAGCGCGGACGTGGATCTCTTGATTCGCACGGGCGGAGAAAATCGCTTGAGCGATTTCTTGCTGTGGGAATGTGCATACGCCGAAATGTTATTTACGTCGAGACTGTGGCCGGACTTCGGCGCGGAAGATTTGGAAGTGGCGCTTCAGGATTTCGCGTCGCGCGAACGCCGGTTCGGCGGGCTACCCGTGGCTGCTGCGGGCGATTAACAGTTCGAGGGTATGAAGCAGCCGTATCGTGAGCCTCGCAGGCGTTGCGTCAGCAAAATCTCAAGTCGTGGGAGATATTGCGGAGCCGAGTGAGGCCGCCAGTGCAAAGGCTTTTCGCACAACGCGAGTGGCGGCTTTCGTAAGCGCATACTTCCCCAGTTCATCTTCGCGAACCCACGCTGTATCGGATACATCGCTGCCAGCACGAGCGCTTCCGCTAACCAATTCGCAGAGGTGATCAACGATCACGAAGTGATATTGAATGCGGCCGACAGAATCGCGGAAAATCCGGTCGAAAACCTCAATCAGACCGAGCACCCGAACTTCAACGCTCGTTTCCTCCCGCAGTTCACGCTGAATTCCTTCCAAAATTGTTTCGCCGAGCTCAAGCGTTCCGCCGGGAATGGACCATTCTCCTTGAAGAGGCGGACTGCCGCGGCGAATCAAGAGTGCACGTCTGTCGTGGATCACGACGCCGCCGACTCCGACGACGGGCCGTTCCGGGTATTCACGCTTCGGTGACAACTCCATGCGCTCCGATGCTCAAATGCTTGACAGGTGCGTTATATAATACGCTCGCGGGCTCGAGAAGCGACCGCCAAGGAGGCCCTTCCCGTGGTCAGATGTCCCGATTGCGACACAGAGATCGATGTCGATGAGGACGAGGTAGAAGAAGGAGAGATCTTGAGTTGCCCGGAATGCGACGTCGAGCTCGAGGTCACTCAAGTGCATCCCGTCCACGTCATCGTTCTCTCTGAAGAAGAAGACGAGGACGAAGACGAAGAAGAAGAGGATGAGGACGAAGAGGAAGAAGAAGACGAGAAAGAGGGAAACGGCGACCACGGTGAAGTCATCGAAGAAGATGGAGTGGAATAACTCCCTCGAATCTCGCCTGCCGAATCGCAGCCCCTCCTCGAATCATCCCATCCATTGGACGATGTATTTTGCACTCGCACCAGATTCTGACGGGCGCTGCCCTTGCGGGGCCCGAACGGAGGAATTGTGAAGTTATGCCGACGCACCGTATTTAACGCCCTTGCGACCATGCTGGTTTTTGGGATTGCGCTCACCGTTAGCTCGCAGGATAAGAAGCAAGAGAAGAAAGACGCGCAACTGCGTACGGTCCATGGACCTGTGCTCGACGCGCATCAGAATCCCGTCGCGGACAGCGTCGTGTATCTCAAGAATCTTCGAACCCAGGACGTGAAGACGCACATCGCGGACGGATCCGGAATCTACCGCTTTAGCGGCCTCGACCCGAATGTGGACTACGAAATTCACGCGGAACACGACGATCTATCCACCGCGACACATTCCATCTCGAGCTTTGACAGCCGCAAGGACATCGAAGTTGTTCTGAAACTCGACAAGAAGAAGCCCAGGTAGCAGCACTCCAATAAGTGTTAGATATTTCGCGAGAGCATGACCTGCACGGCTCCTGGCACCACCTCAAATTCCACCGGTGAATTGCCGAGAATTTCTCCATCCCCATGGACGAGCGCGGGCCGATTCGTTTTGAATGTCGCGCGGCGGCAGCGGTAGCGGCAAACTTCAGGCCAGCGGATATCGCCTGAACGCAGAACGATTGGTATCGCTTCCAACAATCGCGCGAGCGGCACTTTTCGCACGAACGTCACTTCCAACCAGCCATCATCCATTTTCGCCGAGGGCGCGATTCGGACGCCCGAGCCATAGCATGGCGCGTTGGCGACAGCTGCAAAGAGAACGCGGCCGCGCCAGAATTCGCCGTCCATTGCCGCTTCCAATTCGAGACTCTGAAAATTCCGGCGCGCCCAGAGAGCGCCGGCAATGTAGCGCGTCACTCCAGGCCAGGCGCGGAAACGCGTGTTCGCAAGCTGTGCCGCTTCCGCGTCGAGGCCCAGACCCCCGGCGCCGATAAAGATTGACACGCAAGGTGGTGCGCTCTCCGCAGTGAAATGCACGCGGACCGCGTCAACCGCTCGCGGACGACCGTTCAAAAATGCGTGAGCGGCTTCGATGGGATCGCGTGGAATGTTCAATCCTTCCGCGATGTCGTTGCCATTGCCTGCGGGTATAAATCCAAGAATAGCCGGCGAGCCGAAAGTGGCTTCGACGAGGTGATGAAATGAACCGTCGCCTCCGAGAGCGACGACGTAGCTATAGCCGCTCGTGCCGGCATCGCCCGCGATGCGCCGAAAATCTTCCGTGCTTTTCGACGCCACGAATTCAACAGGCCGGTGGTGATCGGCGAAATAGCGCGCGATTGCTTCTTGCAGGCGGCCAGCGCGTCCGCCGCCTGCAGTCGAGTTCACGATGATGAGCGTATCGGGCATCACCCGCTGTGTTTGGGATGAGATGTGGGAAGCGGGCGACATCGTGCACGATGCGCGCGCGGCGTGTCAACGCTTGCAGACACACCAGGCAAACGGCATTCGCGTTGACGTCCTGATTCGCCTACGGTTTTGACGCGCGATCGATGAAGCTCGAGATGTTTGCTTTCAGTTTCACGAGGTCGGCTTCCTGCAAGTACATCATGTGGCCGGCGTCGTAATACTTGAGCTCGATGTGGCTCTGTATTTCAGCAGGAAGGCCGAGATGATCCATCGTGTGCTCGGTCGCGAAGAACGGAGTGGCAAGATCATACAATCCGTTTTCCACTTCCACTTGAAGATGCGGATTCGAAATCATCGCCTCGATCAGATCTCCTTCCACATTCGGCGAGCCAGGGAAACCGTAATGTTGGCCCGACCGATGCTTCCAATTCCAATCACCGTTGGCCTGATCGCTCAATATCTCGTAGGATTTATCTTGCCCGAATTTCAGATCTTCGCGGACGTAGGCGTTGAAAACCGCTGCGAAGGCGCCGCTAACCGCGTCCGACTGAGGATCGTTGTTCGCATACTCGCCGAGCAGGTCGTAGGTAGGTCCGGTAAATCGCGCGTCCAGCCGGCCGGTGGTTAATCCCTTGCCTCTTTGAAGCTCGATCATGAATTGAGGCAACTTCACGCGTAGGTTGGCTTTGATTAGATAGTCTTCGCTCAGCCCCGTATATTGAGAAAGTTTCTTCGCTACGGCTGCTCTTTCTCCATCTAAAAGATTCGATCCTTTCATCAGCGCGGCGACGTAGTCCGAGGCGGCATACTTTCTTACCTCGATGAGAAAAGCGCTCAGATCCTCTGGCCGGTTGCTTAGCGCTTTGTGATACCAGGCGGTCGCGGCATAGCTCGGCAGGTAGTAGACATACGTCATGTCTTCGCCTGGATTGAACGAAATCGTGCCGAGGTCGAGTACCGAGGACATCAAGACGATTCCGTTGAGATCCATGTTGTCGTGCGATTGGAGGTAATCGCCGAGAGCCGCCGAGCGAAACGTTCCGTAGCTTTCGCCGATGAGAAACTTCGAAGAATTCCAGCGATTGTTGCGGCTGACGTATGTGGTTACGAACTGCGCGAGCGACTTTGCGTCCTCATCGACGCCCCAGAAATCCTTATCCTTGGATTTGCCCACCGCGTGACTGAAGCCGGTGCCTACGGGATCGATGAAAACAAGATCGGTTTTGTCGAGTAGGCAATTTGCATTGTCCGTAACGGAATACGGCGCTGGGGCGGTTGGCTCGGCATTAGCCGTGACTACGCGGCGCGGGCCGAACGCGCCCATGTGCAGCCATATCGATGAAGATCCCGGGCCTCCGTTGTAGACGAAGGCGATCGGGCGCTGGCTGGAATCTTTAACGTCGCTGCGTGTATAGGCGATCGAGAAAATCAGCGCGGTTGGTTCGCCTTGGTCGTTCTTCAGCAAAATTGTGCCAGCGGTAGCTTTGTAGGGAATCGACTGACCTCCGATCTTAATCGTGTGGTCGGTGACCGACGACTCTTCTTTCGGTGGTGGAGCGGGTGGTTCGACAGCAGCCTTCGAATCCGCAGGCTTCGTTTCTTTGCTCGACTCTTGGGCGCGTAGATTTGTGAAAGAGCCGAAAGACAGAATCAAAATCGCCGCGGCTTCAATACCGAAAGAAGTCCTCATTCGAAGTGCTCCTTGAAGTTCGTTCGCCACGGTCGATTTAGACGCGCGGCGCGACGCATTGTATCTCGGAACAACGTGAGTTTGATTGGCGTGCGCATGCGATTTCGCTCACTGCGTCGAGATGCGGACATTCAGTTGGAAAGGTTCTGCCAAGAGCGATAAGTGGTGTGTATGGTGCCGGCGGTGGGACTCGAACCCACGACCTAGGGATTATGAGACCCTCGCTCTACCTCTGAGCTACACCGGCACAAGTCGAACTTATTATGCTAGGGGTCGACCCAATTACTGTCAAGAATGCGTCGAGCGATTAAACATAGCTTCGAAGTATCAAGAGCGCACAGCCGTCGCCAAATACAGTAGTACCAACGTACCGTTGACCGTTGCAAACTGAAACTCTATTCTGCCCCTCGACAACTGAATCGAAGTGCTGGCCTACCAGCGAGAGTGCGGGTGTGTACTCTTACGACACACCCGTGTGTGTTTTCTCTCTTGACGGCAGCCGACCGCTTAGTAGACTCCTCCGCGTAGTTTCCCAATCGGAGGGTCAAGTGAATAAGTGGGTAGCGGCTGGCGGTTTGGCGCTGGTAATTCTGACTGGCGCGATGGGATTGAAGGCTGTAGCGAACCAAGCGTTCGCGCATACTTCAGCTCCAGTTCCACCGACGCCGTATTTTGCGCATACGTCAGCTCCCGTACCTCCCACACCTTACTGAAATTAGTAAGGCAACTGGATAGGTAAAACGGAAGTTAGGGCCAGGCTCGAACGGTAGGATGTAATGGATCTTGGCCCCATAGATTATCTGTTGTGGTTGGTAGGCTTCTCTGCAGAAGTGGCCGTTGTGGTGTGCTCAATTAAGAAGCGCAATTTCCTACGCTACCTTCCTCTCAACCTTTATGTGGGTTTTACCGCTCTCGTCTCTGTTGGCGAGTTTTATTGTCTTCACAAATTCGGGTTTGCATCTTCCGAGTACAACTACTTCTATTATTATTCGGACAGCTTGCTGACGATTTTGCTGTTCTTCGTGATTATGCAATTCTACCAGCACGTGTTTTCTGAAATGCACGTGAGCAAGTACATCAGCGCATTGGCGCTCTTCCTCCTTTTTGGCACTGCCGCGTTCTCTTATATGGTCATCGCCCAACATAAAGACCACTTGACCACGCGGTTCGCCGTAGACTTGAGCAGGAATCTTTATTTTGTCGGAGTGATACTGACCTACGTACTCTGGGGAGCCGTTCTGAAACTTCGCGAAACTCGCACACATTTAATTCAGCTAGTTCTTGCCTTGGGAGTGTTTTTCAGTGCGTCGGCCGCAACATACGCGCTTCGCAACCTGTTCCCCGGCCTCGAGGCGTCGGTATTGAAGTGGATGCCACCGATTGTCGCGATCTGGCTGCCGGTGGCCTGGGCTTTCACGTTCATGAAGGTCACCGAAGGCGAGCGTCTTGAGACGGCGCAGCTTCTGGCGAGGGCCCGATGATAATCGCAGCCCTCATTTGCGCGATCTCTTTGGCATTGATGATGCAGTTCTTTGTTTCCTACTGCCGGTCCGTGATTGCCGCGAGCCGGAAATCAGAGCTTTCCGAGCGCGTGCGCGAAGTCGCCGGCATTCAGGATCAGAGAGTGCGCGGCGAGGAATTCACGCGGCTCATTCAATTGCTTCACCTCTGCCCGGGCCGCGGCGACGACACCGGCGAGTTGCGCGCAGTGGGAATGTACTACGCGTTGCTCGATGGGATGAATAAAGTAGTTCGCCCGATTTCGCAGGCGGTGGCGCGCTGGGCCGAGTCAGAGCGTGAAAGTTGCTCCTATTTCGCGGCAGTAGCTCTCGATCGCAGAATTTCTTACAGCCGCGAGCTGTTGGCGCAACAGATTTCAGGCGCGCTCTAGACCGGCGACGAAAATGGAATCATTTCGCCCGGAGCTCTCAGCTTTGGGCGTTTTTATTTTCAGCCGACGACTTAGGGCGATGGGTGGGGCGCTTGCAATTGGAGCCGAGTTCGCTGTTAACATAGATGGTCCCCATAAATTAGCGCCGGAACGCGCATGAAGTCCGAACTCCATCGCGGCATCGTCGAGACGATTCGTCGCCACCATATGATTATTGCGGGTGACCGTGTCGGCGTTGCCGTGTCGGGCGGCGCGGATTCCGTGGCGCTCCTCCGGTTGTTCGAGGATTTGCAAGACGAGCTGGGAATCGGTCTCTGCGTGTTGCATTTAAATCACGGTTTGCGCGGCGAAATTTCTGATGCGGACGCAGCCTTCGTCGCCAACCTCGCTCGTACGAGCGGCATCGAGTTGTTCTCGGCGCGCGAAGATGTTGCCGCAGAAGCGAGACGAAATCACTGGAACCTCGAAGATTCCGGCCGGCGCGCGCGATATAGTTTTTTCGAGCGCGCAGTTTCAAGCGGACATTGCACGAAAATCGCTGTCGCGCATACGGCTGACGATCAAGCGGAAACTGTTCTCGGCCGCGTCCTGCGCGGAACAGGCCCGCGCGGCATCGTCGGAATTCATCCGGTGCGCGGCAATGTCGTGCGCCCATTGCTCAACATCCGCCGCGTCGATCTTCGCGCGTACCTCACCGCGAAGGGCCAAGATTGGCACGAGGACGCAACGAATCAGGACACCACTCGTCTCCGGGCGCGCCTCAGACATGAATTGCTGCCGCGACTCGAGCGCGATTTCAATCCTGCGATTGTCGAACGACTGGCGAGTCTCTCGGCAATCTTGCGGGACGAAGAAGCATTTTGGAACTTACTTGTCGACGATTCGATTCGCGAATTGACCACCGAAATTCCGGATGGGCTGTCGATTGTTGTGGCCGATCTCCTCGCGCCGCGTGCGCTGATTTCGAAAGATCTAGATGCCGCTCGCTCTCTATCTCGTCGAATCATTCAGGGATTGTTTGCCAGGATTGCAGGCGATTCCACGGGTTTGCAATTCGGGCACGTCGAAGACGTTCGGCATCTCGCGAGCGAATCGCAGAGCGGGCGTCGCGTGGAGTTGCCGCACGGCGTGAATGTCGTTCGGAATTTCGATCGGTTGGAATTCATTCGCCGCGCGGCCGCGGATGCAAGCAGCAGCGAGGGAACTTTCTCCGAAATTCTGCGTCCATATCAATATGCCGTGGCTCTGACGAGCCACGGAGTTGCGTCTATTGATGTTCCCGAACTGGGTTTACGCTTTAGGCTGAAAGCCATTGACTGGCCTGTGAGGGAGAGCGACACTACTTGTGAGACTGGCGTTCTCGATGCTGATCGCCTCACGCCCCCTCTTGTCCTAAGAAACTGGTGGCCGGGCGATGCGTATAGGTTGCCCGGAAAGCGTCAAGCGCAGAAGCTCAAGCGACTGTTTTCGGATGCACGCATCGGTATCCCGGATCGGGAGAGGTGGCCGGTGCTGACCAGCGCAGGCCGGGTGGCTTGGACGCGCGGATGGCCTCCCGCCGCTGAATTTCAGGCGGGGAAAGAAACGAAACGGCGGGTGGTGGTGCTGGAAGAAAAGCTGTAGCGCGCGAATGCGAGTCGCTTATACCAAAGAAAGGCTAGCGAGCCGAATCCGGCAGTTGGCCCGCGCCATTTCGAAGGATTACGCGGGGCGAACGCTCGACGTTTTGGTGGCATTGGACAACGGGTTGCTGTTTGGCGCAGACTTGATTCGCAGCATATCGCTTCCGGTTGTCTGCCGCTTTATTCGCGCCGAGATGCGCGATGTCAGTTTGGCGGGCCATGCTCGCCGCGAGATTTACTTCAGTTGGCCGCCCGGTTTGCGCGGGCGGGATGTCCTGCTGGTGGATGCGGTGCTAAATACAGGCATTACGCAGGACTTCCTGATGAAACAGATTTTGGAAAGCCGGCCGAGATCGCTGCGGCTGGCGGTGCTGTTCGACAAGCCGGATGCGCGGAAAGTGAATTTGAAGGCTGAATACACCGGCTTCGCTTCCGCATCTAACTATATGGTGGGTTTCGGATTGAGTGGCAGTGGGGGCCTGTATCGAAACCTTCCGTATGTGGGGCTGTCACGTCCCGAACGCCGCCGGGGTTCCGCGGCCGCGCGCAAGCGCACCGGGCGAGGCAGGGTTAAAAGTTGGAAAGGATGAGGTAGTTCTGTGAACTCAACGGTCCGAACAATTTTATTCTGGCTGGTCATGGTCGTTCTGGCGGTAGCGCTGTGGAAGATGGCGTCCACCGGCGGACAGACGGCGCATGAAGACGAGCCCAGCTACACGAAATTCCTGGCTCAAGTCCAGCAGGGCAATATTAAGGAAGTCACAATCTATCTCGCCCAGAACAGCGCCGAAGTCGAGGGTGAATACCGAGACGGCGCAGTGAAGTTCCACAACGTTACCGTAGCGAACTCTTCGATTCCGGATATTACGAAGTCCCTCCAAGATAAGGGCGTACTCATAAACATCAAGGAAGTAAAGAATAGCGACTGGCTTGCATTCGTGGTGAATTTTGCGCCGGTGATCCTGCTGATTGCGTTCTGGATTTTTATGATGAAGCAGATGCAGGCCGGCGGGAACAAAGCTCTGAGTTTCGGCAAATCGCGCGCGAGGCTTCTGACAGCGCAACAGAAAAAGGCGACGTTCAAAGATGTGGCAGGAATTGACGAGCCGAAGGAAGAGCTTTACGAAATTATCGATTTCCTGAAGGACCCGCAGAAATTCCAGAAGCTCGGCGGACGCATTCCGAAGGGCGTGCTACTCGTCGGGCCTCCGGGAACTGGCAAGACGCTGCTTGCCCGCGCCATTGCCGGCGAGGCCAACGTTCCGTTCTTCTCGATTTCCGGCTCCGATTTCGTCGAGATGTTCGTCGGCGTCGGAGCAAGCCGCGTCCGCGATCTCTTCGAGCAGGGCAAAAAGAACGCGCCTTGCATTATTTTCATTGATGAAATCGATGCCGTCGGACGCCATCGCGGCGCAGGCCTCGGCGGCGGACACGATGAGCGCGAACAGACTTTGAACGCGTTGCTCGTCGAGATGGACGGATTTGAATCGAACGAAGGCGTAATCCTGATCGCTGCAACGAACCGGCCCGACGTACTCGATCCCGCGTTGCTGCGTCCGGGACGTTTCGATCGCCGTGTTGTGGTGCCTCGGCCGGACGTAAAGGGCCGCGAAGAGATTCTCCGCGTTCATACGCGCAAGGTTCCCGTCGGCGACGACGTGGATTTGTCTGTGATTGCGCGCGGCACGCCGGGCTTCTCCGGCGCAGATCTCGCGAACCTGGTGAACGAGTCAGCGCTCTGGGCGGCACGCCAGAATCGCAAGATGGTCACGATGGCGGACTTCGAGATGTCCAAGGACAAAGTCCTGATGGGCGTCGAGCGAAGATCCATGATCCTTTCGGACGAGGAAAAGAGAAACACTGCGTACCACGAAGCCGGGCACGCGCTCGTTGCCGCAATGACGCCGGGGGCCGATCCGCTGCATAAAGTGACGATCATCCCGCGCGGTATGGCGCTGGGCGTCACGATGCAATTGCCGATCGACGACAAGCACACCTACACAAAGGAATTTCTGGAAGCGCAGCTTGCCGTTCTAATGGGCGGCCGCGCGGCCGAGGAAATTTTCCTGAACCACCTTACGACCGGCGCCGGAAATGACATCGAGCGCGCTACCGATATTGCCCGGCAGATGGTCTGCGAGTGGGGCATGAGTACCCTCGGGCCGCTGACGTTTGGCAAGAAGGAAGAAGCGATATTCCTGGGCCGTGAAATCGCCCAGCACCGCGATTATTCCGAGGACACTGCGATTCGCATTGACCGCGAAGTGAATTCGATCGTTACTAACGGTTATCAGAGCGCGCGCAACATCCTTGAAACGAACCGTAATCCGCTCGAGCGCATTGCACAAGCGCTGCTCGATCGAGAAGTGCTGGATGCGACGGAGCTGAAGCTCTTGATCGAAGATAAACCCTTGCCTGAAAAGATCAAACCGCCTTCGCCGCCTCCCGTGGCCACTCGAGAACCGCAGCTTTCGCTTCGGCCTGAGCCGCGTCCGCTGCCTGGCCTGGCCAAAGGCGAGAAACCTGCGCCAGCCTGATTCTGATTGAATTGAAATTCATCTCCGCAGGGAGCCCGGAGGCCCAGAAGCCTCCGGACTTTTTGTTTTGCGGTCTGACCACATCTCTCGCTTGCTCTCCTTCGGAGAAAACAGGCGTAAAATATGTTCATGGTGAAGATACCCGTCGAACCTGTGCATGTTGAATGTCCTTGCTGCCACGCGAAGCTGACGGTGGATCCGGAGCTTTCCGTCGTGCTCTCCCATGAGGCGGCAAAATTCGCGCCGTCGATTGATCTCGACGATACGGCGCGATTGTTGCGCGAGCATGAGGAGCGCGTCGAAGACAAGTTCCGCCACTCCGTCGAAGCCGAGAAGAATAAGGAAGATGTCCTTGCCCGGAAATTCGCCGAAGGGCTCAAGAAAGCTAAGGATCAGCCGATCGAAAGACCGTTGCGAGACTTCGACCTCGATTGACTTCTTCGTGGCTGCGCGCGCTCCAGCAAACTCTCCTGTACTTGTAGCCGCGCGAGAGGCGCTGATCGTTACCGGCGCCTGCTTAATTTCTCTGGGCGTTGCGCCACTTTTGCTGCTTGCGCAAGCTCAGCAGCACAAGCCAAAACCACCGCGTCCCGTCCAGCTCGACGCGAACGTGACGCTCGAGCGCGATGTTGGGTCGGGCGAACTCCATATGGTCGAGTCCCGGCCACAGCCGTACGATCCGAAGGAAAAAGGCGCGGCGCGGGCGTTCCGCGTGCGCGTGAATCTTGTTCCGGTGAATTGCAATGTACTCGCGCCGGACGGCACATCAGTCACAGGCCTCGGGCGCAGCAATTTCCGGATTTTTGAAGGAGGCGTCGAGCAACGCATCGCTTACTTCGACGCAGGGAACGAGCCGGCGAGCGTGGCGGCCGTGATTGATGCGAGCCCCAGCGTGCTGCCCGAAGCCGATGCGATGCTGCAAGCAACTAAGAGCCTCGCAGAAATTCTCGCGCCGCGAGACGAAATCTCAATCGTCGAATTCTCCGCGCATTCCTACCAGCTTCTGCCGTTTTCGCGCGACCGGGTTTTGCTCGAAAATGCGATTGCGCGTGTGGACGTAAAGGCGCTCTTTGGCGATACAGGCGGATCCGACATTTATGAGACGGTCTATCTCACCGCAGAAAAAGTGTTTCGCGGACGTACGGGGCGTAAAGCGATTTTGCTTCTGACTGACGGTGAAGAGAGCGGCCTCGGGTTATCGCTCGACCGGCCGACGGCCGCCGCTCCTAATGAAGCGACTCCGAGGCTTGCGTTTGATGATGTTACCCACGCGCTCGCCGTCGATGGCATCGAAGTCTTCGCAGTGTCGACGCAGAATCGGCCGCGGGTGATGACAGACAAATGGCTCGCCGCGCATCAAAATGAAACGCTTCTCACGGAAGCTAACCGCGATAAAGGAATTCCGGCGTACACTCTCTTCCTCGCGGAGCTGATTCGCCGCGCGGGCGGCGGCCTTTATTTTCTCCGAGAGACGCAAAGCGGACGCGACGCATTTGCCCGGATCGCGAGCAATATCCGCACGGAATACACTCTTGGCTTTTATCCGTCCGGCGAAGGCGCCACTCGACCGGGCTGGCATTCGTTGCGAGTTGAAGTGGCGAATCCAGATGCAAACGAGAATCTTCGCGTCGTAAATCGCTCGGCGTATTACGTGCCTGCGGCCGCGGCGCGCTGAAATCGGCTAGACTTGTTCCTTAGAAAAAAATACCGGCTGCGATTGCCGTCGGGTTCGTTAGAGCTCGGTCGACGCACGATCGTAATGGGCGTCCTGAATGTCACGCCGGATAGCTTTTCGGATGGTGGGAAATTCTTCGAGCCGGTATGGGCTGTCGAACACGCGCTGGCGATAGAGAAAGCTGGCGCCGATATTCTCGATATTGGCGGCGAATCCACACGTCCCGGCTCCGAGGCAATTTCCGCGGACGAGGAGCTGGCGCGAGTGCGTCCCGTGTTGAATGCTTTAGCGGGGCAAATCAAAATTCCCATCTCGATTGACACGCGCAAGGCCGCCGTCGCGGAGGCGGCGATTGAGGCAGGCGCGCAGATCATTAATGATGTCACCGGCCTAAGAGCCGATCCTGATCTTGCCAAGGTTGCGGTAAAACATCGCGTTCCGCTCGTTCTCATGCACATGCGCGGCGAACCGCGAACGATGCAGAAGGCGCCGTTTGCGCGGAATGTAGTCGCCGAAGTGCTCAAGGGGCTGCGGCATTCGATCGCGGTTGCGCGGCGTGCGGGCGTTCCGAAATCTCGGATTGTCGTGGACCCCGGAATTGGCTTTGGGAAAAACTTCGAACAAAATTACGAGCTGATTGCACGACTACACGAGTTGCGGAAACTTGGTTGCGCGATTCTGATTGGAACGTCGCGGAAGGCGTTTCTCGGCCACACACTTGGCAAACTGCCCGATGAACGCATCTGGGGTACGGCGGCCACCGTCGCAGCCAGTATTCTTGCCGGCGCGCACATTGTCCGCGTCCACGACGTGGCGGAGATGGTTCAAGTTGCGCGTGTTGCCGATAAAATTGTCGAGGCGATGCGGCGCTAGAGAGGCGGAGGCGGCGCGACAGCCGGGGAAGTTGCAGCCGCCAATAGCAGTTTTTTCTTCGAGGAATATCTCCACGTTTCAATTAGGACGACTAGCAGAAGCCCTCCGCCTCCAAGGCCGAGCGCGCAGGCAATACACGCAAATATCAACAGAATGAAACGGCCGATATGCACGTTTCCCACGGCGAATGCGGCTTCGTTGTGCTCCTCGCTGTCATCGTAGCGCGCGGAGACTGTGTAAGGTCCCGGCTCGGCAATGTGAAATTGAAGAACGGCTCGGCCTGATCGCCCATTGATCGTGTACGTTTCGTTCATGACTGGCCGATGCAGCGCAATCTCCTCGCCGGTTTCACTGTTCGTCACCGTGAATTTGAGGCCTGGCATGTTGCTTCCAGAGTCGAAGACGCGGCCTCCGAACTCGGATGGGCTTTCGTAATAGATCTCGTAATCTCCCGGTGCGAAGAACGGGATGACGACGGATCCCGGGAAAATCGCACGGGTGACTCCGCTTTGCATTGTGTTGATTGCGGCGACGAGCGTCTTATATCCGCCCGCGAAGCCGGCGGCGATCATTGCGAGCGCGACAAAATGAAACAAGCGGCTCGGTCGAATTTTCTGCGCGGGTGCGAGAGAAGTATCCATTGATGAATGCAGAATATTCGCTCCAGTTACCTGAATTGTAAACGGGGAATAATCGCGGTCCTTCGGTCGTAGTCGCACGTCAGGTCGCCCCCGGACATCCACGAGGCTTCCCGTCAGAACCATTGCGTATCCTCTGTGTGCCACAGCGGCACTCGCTTATAATCCGCAGCGAGGGAAGAGCCGATGAGAGCCCCACTGCGTCCATGCGGATCATTGCTTTTTTTTGTGGTTACTGTCCTGGCCATTTCCACCGAAGCACAAATCCCGCCGGTCAAGCCGGCACCTTTCCAACTGCCAGTAGGCGAAGGAACCTGCTCGGTCCAAAAATCCTGCTCCGATCTTGCGCCGGGAATGATCGTGAGTGCCGAGGGCCCGTCACCGCTCGAAGAAAATTTGCGCCACCTCACGGATGAGATTGGCGGCCGCGTCTCAGGCTCAACGGCGGCCGATAAGGCGGTCGGCTGGGCCGTGGAAGCATTTCACTACGCAGGAGTGGACGAGGTACACACCGAGAAATTCATGATTCCCGTCGGTTGGAGCGAGGGAAAGACACAAGTGACCGTAAGCTCGCCGGTTTCTTTTCCCGTGCGCGCGACATCGGTTGGATGGTCACCGGCGACGCAGGACGGCGGCATTACCGCAAACGTTGTGGACGTCGGCTCGGGAGACGAGGCTGGGTTTCGGAAAGCCGGCGCCGCTGTGAAGGGCGCGATTGCGCTGGTGCACAGCTCCCTGCTTGTCACGTGGGAAGATCTCGACGACGAATATTTATATCAGCCCGCCATCATCGATCGTGCCGTGAACGCAGGCGCGGTCGCGATATTTTGGATGTCCACGCGGCCGAATCTCTTGCTCTATCGCCACAGCAACTCGCTCGACGGAACGCTTGAGAAGCTGCCGCAGGCAGTGATCGCGCGCGAGGACGCCGAGAGGATGGCGCGGTTCCTCGCGAAAAAAGTGACCGTCAGCGTGAATCTCGACATGCCGAACAAGATCAGCGGTCCCGTGGAATCGGAAAATGTCGTTGCCGAAATTCGCGGCCGCGAGGATCCCAAAGATTTTGTAATCCTTGGCGCGCATCTCGATTCTTGGGAACTCGGAACGGGCGCGCTCGATAACGGATGCAACGCCGCGATGGTGATTGATGCCGCGCGAGTGATCCATGCGACGGGCTCCATCCCGCGCCGCTCGATCCGATTCGTGCTGTTCACTGGCGAAGAGCAGGGCATGCTCGGTTCGTGGGCTTATGCCAAAGCGCATCGCTCGGAACTCGACCAAATGGATGCCGCCATCATTTGGGATTCGGGCATCGGCCGCGTAACGGGCTACTCACTCGGCGGCCGCAAGGATATCGAAGCGGCGGTGAAGGAAGTCTTGGAGCCACTCAAAACACTGGGCGTTACCGAGCTAACCTTTGATGCGGATATTGGGACGGACAATTTCGATTTTCTGCTCGAGGGCATTCCCACACTCGTTGCGAATCAAGATCCCGCGAACTACATGCTGAACTATCACGCGGCTTCAGACACATTGGACAAAGTGGATATCGCGCAGCTGAAACGGCAAGTAGCGATATCCGCGATTACTGCGTTTGGCGTCGCCGACCTGCCCGAGCGGATTGGGAAGCGGCAAACGCGCGCCGAAATCGAAGCCCTAATGAAAGACGCTGGCATGGATCGAGAGATGGATCTCATGGGTTTCGAGGCGCTCTGGGCGAATGGCGCTCGAGGGCGCGAACCATAGCTCGATGCGGTCAACGTCTTGTGCCTGTGAACCACTTGAGTTTCTCTCTTAAGGACACTGACAACACTGGTTGTAACGCGGAAGAACCTGCGTCGCGCAGATTCATCCCATTCCTTCCGCATTGCGTATAATTGAAGTGTATGAGCGCTTCTCCCAACGCGGCCGAAACGAAGAAGTCTCATCCTCGGAAGCCGCAAGCTTCGCGCGGCGCCATCGAACTTCCGGGTCGAGTGCTGGCGATCGACTACGGCCGCCGCCGAATCGGTGTTTCGATATCTGACGAACTTCGCATCACGGCGCGTCCGTTGAGCATCCTCGAGCGCAAGAATCGCAGCGACGTGATCCGCAGGCTCCGCGAAATCGCACGCGAGTACGGCGCGCGCCAAATCGTCGTCGGCTACCCGCTGAATCTGGACGGCACGCCGAGCGAGATGGCGGAAGAAGCTGCGCGCTTCGCGAACCGGCTTAGGAAGGAACTTGGCGTCAACGTCGAGCTTGTGGACGAGCGGCTGACGAGTTGGGCCGCGGAGCAGACCGTCGCTGAAATCGGGCGTCGCTCGCGGCGGAAAGACTTCAATCCGCGCCAGACGCATGACGATCTTGCTGCCGCCATTTTTCTGCGCGATTACCTCGAGCGCGCTAAACTCGATCGCCGGGCGTCCGCGCCGGATAAGGACTGACACTGATGCGACGCCTCGGCCTCCTCTTGCTTCTCGGAATTGCCGCGGTCGGGGCGTTCTGCGCCTGGCTCGATCAGGAATTGAGTGTTCCTTACAAGCACTATTCGGGCGAATCCGTCATCGTGGATATTCCACACGGCACTTCGCGCTGGGGAACCGCGAGCCTGCTCGCCAAGAACGGCGTAATCCGAAGCCGTGTCGCGTTCGAATTTTTCAGCCATTGGCACCAGAGGCGCTTGTTACAGGCGGGAGAATATCTTTTCGAAGGCCCGATGACTGAGCGCCAGGTCTTCTGGAAAATTGCGAATGGCAGGATCAACGTCGTTAGCGTGAAGATTCCCGAAGGCTGGAATATGTTCGACATTGCCGATCAGTTGGAGCGGCAGAAACTGTGCAGTCGCGAGGATTTCCTGCGGGTCGCGCGAGATCCAACTCCGATTCTGGATATCGCGCCCCACGCGCGCAGCCTCGAAGGCTTTTTGTTTCCGTCCACGTATCTGTTCGGGCGCCACACGCCTTCTGATCAGATCGCCGCGACGATGGTCCGCGAATTTCGCAGAGTGTGGAACAATCTGAATCCCGATCTCGCGATTGCCACTGCTACCACGCCATCGCTTGAGGATTCGGTCACGTTGGCGTCGCTTGTCGAGCGAGAGACGCCGCTCGAGTCAGAGCGGCCGCTCGTTGCGGGCGTGTTCTACAATCGACTTCACCGCAAATACCCGCTGCAATGCGATCCGACGGTGCAATATGCTTTGGCGCTGGCGGGGCGCCCGACTCAAATTGTCCGCCATGCGGACTTGCGGGTCGATTCGCCGTACAATACGTACCTGCGGCCGGGCCTTCCTCCCGGCCCAATCGCGAACCCGGGCGAGGCTTCCTTGCGAGCGGCGATCGACCCGGCCAAGACGGACTTCATGTATTTCGTTGCAAATGACACGGGCGGACATTTTTTCAGCAAGACGCTCGAGGAACATAATCGCAACGTCGCGAAATACCGCCGCCGGTTGGAAAGCGATGCCAACGGCGATTCGCAAAAGCGCGCGTTCGCGACAAACCCAAGGGAACACCGGAGCCAGCCTTGAAGCAGGTTAAGCACGAATCGCATTCCCCGAAAGAGCCAACGAAGAAGGAATTGATCCTCGAAGCCGCCGCGGCGTTTGCGAAGGATCGCATCACTGCTGCGGAGATCGAGCAGATTCGCCGGAAATTGATCGCACAGTTCGGCACGGAGGCGAACACTTCGGCCGATTACATCGCGAGCGTGCTCGCCGATGCCGGTCGGCGCGTGATTCTCTCGACTTCTGCTGACACGGAAGGCCGCTACGAGGAAGAGTTTCACGACTTGCTCCACTTCTCGACTCTCGAGGACGCCGAGATGTGCCTGATTCGCCTCGACGAGCTCTTCCGGAAATTCCGCCGCGAAGGCGATCTCCCCGCCGAGGAACGCGTGCGCCAAGTTGCCGTGCTTGGCCGGCGCCGCGCGGAAATGATCGCGCGGAATCACAAGGTGGAAGCGGCGAAACGCGCCGAAAAGGAAGAAATCGCACAGTGGTTCGGCGTCTGGCTACAGACTCCGGATGCATTCTTTGACTGGCTGGAAGTCCGCAAACAAACCCCCGATTACGAGAGGCGCTTCGGCGCAAGCGACGCCGCCGGCGCCTAGATGATTCTGTTCGAAGTTGAGCCGCTCGATCTCGGAGCGGACGTGCGCGCGGTTGGCATTGAGCTCGTCGAACTCGACGAGAACCGCGAGCCAATACGCGGCGACGTTGCCGCAAAGGTTTGGAGCCGCATCATCCCCGCTCTCCCCGGAAAAGAACCCTGGGCGCTCGATTTCTTCAGCCATCTCGATCGAGTCCGCGAGTATTGCGAAAATCACGCCATCAGTTTTCGCGATGCGGCGAATCGATGCCTGGTGATTCCGGCGCTCGAACCGGCAGCGTTGGAATCAATCTTCGCGCGCTTTGAAACCGAGACCTTTGGTGCGCGCGCCGGAGCGCTCGTAACGGAAGAGGACGCGGCTCTCGAAAGCGATCTTTCGCGCCGCGGCGCCGATGCTTACCAACCCGTTTTCTCCAATTATCATTTCTGCGCGATTTGCAATTTTGAAGATGGCTCGCTGGTCGTTCTGAGCAAGCAGCTCTGGACGAGCGAAATCGTGCGAATTGCGCGCCGCGCGCTCGATGGTCTCAATGTCGAAGTGCGTCTCGGCTCGTCCTAGCGCAAGCCGCAGCTTCGCGCTCGCGCACCTTGGGTTGGCCCGCGCCTATGCCGAACAGGGCAAATGCAGCGAAAGCCAGGATTGCCCATCCGGATTTCTTTGCATTGTGGAAAGTCGCCGATCCGAACATCCCCGTACTCATCGCCGCCAAAGCGGAATACGCAAAACTTCAGTAAGTCGCGAAAAATAATTTAGGATTCAGAGCGAAGGAAATTCTAGCGCGCTTCCGCGTTTTCGAGCCACGGTTGCTGCGCGGGCAGGCGCGAGAACACCGCCTGCTCCAGTTCGTGCGCGCTCTTTGCGTGGTCGGGATAATTGCAGACGAATGTCTCGAAGTTAAATTTGTTATTGGCACCGACAATGCGGAGCGATTGCTCGAGCTGGCCAGTCAGGCGATTTGCGCTTGCCGTGTCCGTATCGGAGAGAACGAGCCCGAAGAATCCCGGGCCGAGCAGGTACATGGAGTCCGTTGGACGCATGATGCGAGCGATCGCGCGCGCGGCTTCACCGAGCGACGCAGTGCCTTCATTTGAATCCGCCGCGTCTTCGGACAACAACACCTTGACCACGAGAAGCGAGAGAGTTCGTTCCATCGTCGAGGCTCGCCGGTAATCCATTGCCAGGCGATCCTGAAAATGATTGAGGTCGGGAATCGTGCGAAGCAAGTCGGAATTGGCCTGATGCCGCAGTTCGACGTTCCGTTGGAGTTCCGATACCAGCTGCATCTTTAAGTTGCGGAACGTCCGCTGGCGGTCCAGAAGATAGGCTGCGACGAGCAAAGACAGCACGCAGAACCCGAAGAACGCGAAGCGCAGCGGCAGCTTTTCCGCCTCGTCCGGATGGACGAACACCAGCGGATACATCAGCAGCGCGACGCCGCCGGCCATCACGAGAACAATGACGGCCGCAAGAATCGTCAGTTGACGCTCTCGCCGCTCCAGTTTGTCTAGCTCAGCTAAATTGAATGCCACCATCGCCTAATCTCCACCGGCGCGTGAGAGGCGCAAAATCGGCCCCGGTGAAATGGTGCAACTCCGCCGTATCTTAAAGTTTCGGTCGCGAATGCGTCCGGCACAAGCAGTGAGTTCGCCGCTGTGACCTACGTGTTACCACGCGCGATATTGGCCGGCGTCTCATGCCATCCAGCGGAACGGAATTTCGGCCCGCCTGTGGTTGCGTTGACTTGCTCGTCGCCGCCCCGTTATGATGCCCTGCTGTGGCCGACCAGGAATCGCTAATCGGTAAAACCATTTCGCATTACCGCATCCTTGAAAAACTTGGCGGGGGCGGGATGGGCGTGGTCTACAAAGCCGAAGATTCGCGGCTCCGGCGAATCGTTGCCCTGAAATTCCTTCCTGCGGAAACCGCGCACGACCCCGTCGCGCTCGAGCGATTCCAGCGCGAAGCGCAGGCAGCCTCCGCGCTCAATCACCCCAACATCTGCACGATCTACGACATCGGCACCGAGGATGGCCAGGCCTTCATCGCTATGGAATACCTCGAGGGCCAGACGTTGAAACATCGAATCGCGAACAAGCCGATGGCACTCGATATCCTCCTCGACTTCGGGATTCAGATTGCCGATGCGCTCGACGCGGCACATTCGAGCGGCATCGTTCACCGCGACATCAAGCCCGCGAATATTTTCGTGACGAAGCGCGCGCAGGTGAAAGTTCTCGATTTCGGCCTGGCCAAGCTCAGCGCCGATCGCCGCCAGACGAATCTCGATAGCGATTCCGCCAGTGAGACGGCTGCGACGGCGGCGGATCGCGTGATGCTGACGACGCCGGGCGTGACGATCGGCACGGCCGCCTACATGTCGCCCGAGCAAGTGCGCGGAGAAGAGCTGGACGGAAGAACGGACGTTTTCAGCTTCGGCGTAGTCCTCTACGAAATGGCAACAGGACGCCAGGCGTTTGCCGGCAACACATCCGGCGTCGTATTCGACGCGATTCTCAATCGCGCGCCGGCGCCGGCCATCAGCGTGAACGCATCGCTTCCGCCGAAACTCGAGGAAATCATCGAGACCGCGCTCGAGAAAGATCGCACACTTCGATATCAAGTTGCCGCCGAACTTGTCGCGAGCCTGAAGCGTCTGAAAAGAGAAACGGGCACGTCGCGTGCGATGACGGCGTCAGGAACGGTGCAGGCCGCTTCGGATTCCGGGCAACCGCCGGTTGCGACGCAGACTGCCGCTCAACCCGTGCCCACGGCTCAGCCGAAACGTAGTCGCACGCCGATGCTGGCAGCGGGCATCGTTGCCGCCGCGATACTTTTTGCTGGCGGATACTTCACAGGGGCCCGTCGTGATTCCGCTTTAGTCCCCGTCTATCACCAGCTCACATTTCGGCGCGGCACCATCCGAGCGGCGCGATTCAGCCCGGATGGCGACACCATTGTTTACAGTGCCGCGTGGGAAGGGAATCCTCAAGAGATTTACACCACGCGTCCCGAAAGCCCTCAGTCTCGCTCGCTTGGAATACCAGATTCGGAAATTCTTGGCGCATCATCAGCGGGCGAGATGGCTGTCATGCTCGATAGCCGTCCCTCTGCGGGTTTCATAAATATAGGGACACTGGCTCGCGTGCCGCTCACCGGTGGCGCGCCCCGATCTGTGGTTGAGCGAGTAACGTGGGCCGATTGGTCTCCGGATGGCTCGAATCTCGCTGTCGTCCGGCAGGAGCAGGGGCGGTACCGCCTCGAATATCCCGTTGGCAAAGTTTTGTATGAAGCGGACGGATGGATCAGTCATCTCCGCGTGTCACCGACAGGCGATCAAATTGCATTTCTCGATCATCCGCTGCTGGGCGACGACGGAGGTTTCGTAGCCGTCATGGATACATCCGGCCACCGGAAAACGCTTTCGAAGAATTGGGGCAGCGTGCAAGGCCTGGCGTGGTCGCCCAACGGAAAAGAGATTTGGTTTACCGGAACGAATGTCGGCTTTGCGCGATACCTCAATGCGGTTGATCTTTCAGGCCACGAACGCATGATTGCCCGCGTGCCCGGTATGCTCATGCTCCACGACATTTGGCGCGACGGCCGTGTATTGCTTGGCCGCGATTCTCCTCGGGAAGGAATCATCAGCATTCCGGCAGGCGGAAAAGAACGAGATCTTTCGTGGTTTGATTTCTCGACTCTTTTCGACTATTCCGCGGATGGCAAGACGGTCCTCTTTACAGAAACGGGCGAAGGCGGAGGAAGCACGTATGGAGTTTATCTCCGCGATACCGACGGGTCGCCCGCCGTGCGACTCGGCGATGGCTACTCACTGGCTCTTTCGCCCGACAAGAAGTCGGTGATCGCTGTGCCTCTAGGCACTCAGACCGCGCTAACGATTCTTCCCACCGGCGCTGGGCAGCCGAAGAATTTGCCATCCGACGGGATGACGCACGAGGCCGCATTCTGGCTACCCGATGGCAAACGGTTCGTCTTTTCCGCGTCCGAGCCGAGTCACGGCGTTCGGCTCTACGTTCAGGATGTTTCAGGAAGCAAGCCTCGATCGATTTCGCCCGAGGGCGTACTTGAATCCGATTTCGCGATTTCTCCCGATGGGAAATCAGTCGCCGGCGTTGGCCCGGATCGGCTCGGATACATATATCCGGTTGATGGAGGCGACCCGCGTTCGATTCCCGGATTCGACAAAGGCGATCGGCCGATTGCGTGGGACTCCGATAATCGATCCCTCTTCGTCTACGATTACCGGAGCCTTCCCGCTGAGGTTTTTCGACTCGATACATCCACAGGCAAGAAGTCAGCTTGGAAACAGCTGATGCCATCCGATTCGGCCGGAATCGACCACATCGCTCCAATCTTCATGTCCGGCGATAAGAAGAGCTATGTCTACGGCTACAGTCGAATCCTCTCCGACCTTTATCTCGTCACCGGTTTGAAGTAGCGAGCTTTGCCTCTCCGCGCTCCTGCTGTACCTCCCAAATCGTGCCGCAATTGTGGTACGTCAGTACCATTCCGCACGGCAGTAGTCCTAGTACAGAATGGCCATAGGCAAGTGGATTGCAAGTTGTAGGTCGTCCCCGAGTGCCCAGCGAAGCCACCATACCGGCAGCACGCGCGTTTGTCCGTAGCCTCAATGTTTTGTTGAAGTTCGCGAGGCTCTACGGATTAGAGCACGTGCGTTCCGCGTCCCAATTTGATTCCACGCTGCAAGAACTGGCCGAAGCCATCGACGCCTCCGGTGCAACGGGCCTTCTTCTTGGTGCGACCGGCTCCCAGCTCCTACTTGACGGTGTTCCGCTTGAGATCACACCCGCCGAGCGTAGCTTCGCGGACCTCTTGAGCGCGGCGGGCGTCGCCAGCATCAATTTTGGACGCGGCCTAGATCGCGAGGAATTCGCGCGCTTCATTCGCGCGTTCATGGAAATGGGCTCAAAAGCTTCGGGCCTGGCGGACAAGCTTGAGGAATTCTCACAGGGAAACTCCGAAGGGGCCATTCGC
The DNA here is from genome assembly GCA_963803835.1 of uncultured Acidobacteriota bacterium. Lineage (GTDB taxonomy): Bacteria > Acidobacteriota > Terriglobia > Acidiferrales > UBA7541 > Palsa-147. The sequence goes on from CAWDOI010000021.1 coordinate 32,688, forward strand.
GTAAATGAAATTCGATTCGTCGCGGAAGATTCGGCGTATTCCGAAGCGCGAGTTGCCGCGCAATTGACAGCTCGAACGCTCGGCGCGGATGCCGGCACGATTCAGGAATGGTTCCGCAGCCCGGAAAAAATGATTCAGCTGATCGCTGCTGCGGAGGGCGCCTCGAAAAGCGGCGAAGTTTCACGGCAGTCCGGAGGAGTCGCAGCTGGTGCGACCGCAAGCTTAGGTGCCGTGGGAATTGCGATTAACGGTGCGCCGGCAACGGGCTCCGCTGACGCATCCATCGGAATTGTCCTCAACGAAGCGGACATGCAAGGATTGCTGCGCCTCCTCGCGCAATTTGGTGAAGCGACTCAAAGCCACTCGCCGCATCTCGATGCATCGGCGTGGCAGCAAAAACTATCGCACCTTCCGCAGAATGCGCAGGTCACGTTGCGCCAGGCGCTCGCCGGCATTGCCGGGTCAGCGCCGAAAGCCAAACTCGACGGCGCCACACTCTTGCGGCTTGCCGAAGATCTTGCGATCCGCTTTGCGCTCGAACGCTACCAGCGCGGCGAAGTTCGCGTGAACGCCGTGCGGCAGATGCTCGACAAAATGGGCGGCGAAATCGGGACGCTGCGCAAGCTGTTGAAGGCGCGCGAAGACAAGATGGCGAAAGCCGGAATCGCCGTCGAGTCTCACGCCGATTTGCTCGACCGTCAATTTTGGGCGCGCGTGCCGGAATCGGGCAAGCGCGAGGTTCTTCTCTCCACGGAAGCCTGGTGCATTCCGCCGCGAAACGTCCAGCAATTTGTCGAAGAACTGCTGGGGCGCGGCGAAGGCGATGCCGCCGGCGATATTCTCGTCCATTACGCCACATGCGTACGGAACAAGGATCCCGAGGCGCGCAAGAAGGCGGCTATCGGCCTTGGCCAACTCGCCGAACTCTACAGCCGCGCCGCGAGCAAGCGATTGCAAAATGCAATTCTCGAAATCAGCCGGCAAATGCAGGACGAGCCCGAGAGCGAACTGCAAACTCTTCTCGGCGCCGCCTTCGTCCGCCTGAGCCAGGAAGCTGCTTCGCGCCGCTACTATCGCGCGATGCAGCAAGCTCTCGACGCGCTCGATTCTCTGGAAGAAGTCCGCCCGAGTTGGGCGCAAAGTCTTCGCCCGCGTCTCGGCATCGAAAATCGCTTTTCCGAATTCATTGACGATGCGATGAATTCGGATGTCGTGCCGCCAACGCTCACGGAAGTGCTGCGGCGCGTCGCTCCCGCCGCTGCGGAACAATTGGCGCTGCGGCTTTCGCGAGCCACGCGCCGCAACGATCGCGAGCGCATCGTCGAGCTGGCCGGCACGATTGGCGACGCCTGTGCCGCGCCGCTGCGGAAGATTCTTGCCTCGGAGCCGTTCGCCAAAGCTGCGATCGTTGTTGGTTTACTCAGCCGCATCGAGCCTGAATCGCTTGCTGAAATTCTTCCGGCGCGATTGAGCGAAGGCCATCGTGGCTTTCATGATGCGGTTGTGCGCCAGCTTTCGATTGCGGGCGCGCCGGAGCGCGGCCGGCTACTTGTGAACTTCATCGAACTTTTCGATCCTTTCGTGCGGCCCCTCGCGGTGGATGAAATCGGAATGTGCGCCGATCCCTGGACCGCGGATAAACTGCTGCGCCTCGTGCATGGCGCGATTCTGCCGGATAGCTCAGAATTTCTGCGTGTAAAAGCGATCGAAGCCCTCGGGCGCATTCGCGCGCCGGGCACAGTCGATCGCTTGCGCCATTTTCTCGAAGACCGCAAGACGTTTGGCTGGGCGTATCCCGACGAGATTCGCACCGCGGTTGCGCAAGCGCTCGCGAAAATTGATCCGGAATGGTTGGCGGCGTTCATTCCGCAGTCGGGCCTCGATCCCGCATTGCTGGCGCTTGCTCCGCTCGATCCGCTGCCAGACAAGGATTTCGTTCGCTACCGCCGCTATCGCCGCACCAAGCTTTCACGCACCGTTCCCGCGTTTGTTAGCTCGCCACACGGCAAGCAATCCCTGGCGATCAACGTGATGAGCCTCGACGGCGGATTGATCAGCGGCGATGTGCAACTCGCAGTTGGCACATCCGCGTCGCTGAGAATTCCGAATGGTTTGCGATCCATCAACGCTCAGGCCGTCGTGCGATTCGTGCGTTCTCACCAGGTCGGATTCGAATGGGTCGGCATGGACCTTGACGATCGCGCAAAACTTCGCCGGCTTCTTGTCTCACTCGGCGATCGAATTCAATAGTCCCTTCCCAGCATTCCAGGTTGTTCCGCGCCAAAATCTGCGGGAAGATGTCCGCCGTAATGCCGCAACTCACTCTCGATCTAATTGCTGAGGCTGCAGACTTTCTTCGCGGTCGAATTCGCCGCACGCCGCTCGAGCCTTCGGCGGCGCTCTCCGCAAAGCTTGGCGTACCGGTGTGGCTCAAACTCGAATCGTTGCAGGTGACCGGCTCGTTCAAAATTCGCGGCGCGTTTTTCCGATTGTCGCGACTGACCGATGCGGAGCGGCGCAGCGGAATTGTGACATGCTCGGCCGGCAATCACGGTAAAGCCTGCGCGTATGCGGGACGCGAGCTCGGCATTCGGGTCACAATTCATGTGCCAAGCACGGTAGATGAAGCGAAGTATCGCGGAATGCTGGCGCTCGGCGCCGAAGTAAAAGTGTCCAAGTTTCCCGGCTACGACGAAACCGAAGATCTCGCCCAGGAAGAAGCGCGGAGCAGCGGGCGACCATTCATATCCGCCTTCGACGATACGGATGTGATGGCTGGAAATGGCGGCACGCTCGCGATGGAAATTCTCGAGGAACTTCCGCAGGCGAAGGATTTCATCGTTCCCGTGGGCGGCGGCGGCCTCGGCGCTGGCTTTTCGTATTTCGCCAAGCGGAAAAATTCCGCGGCGAGATTTATCGCGTGCCAGCACGAAGTATCGCCGGGCCTGAAGGCTTCGTTTGAGCTAGGCCGCGCGGCGACGCGCCTGCCTTCCGGTGACACGCTAGCCGGAGGCATCGAGGGCGGAATCGGAGAGCAAACCTTCGAAATTTTGCGCACGCGCGTGGATCACATTGCTCTTGTCAATGATGCCGAGATCTGTGCCGCGCTTCGCTGGTTGCTGGACGAGCACCAATACCTGATCGAGCCCACCGCAGCAGCAACGCTCGCGGCGTGCCTGAACGGCAAAGCCGGCGAGCTTTCGGGCCCAGCCGTCGTTGTGCTTTCCGGCCGGAATGTGGCTGGCTCGACGATTCGGAAAATTGTCTGCTCATGAAAATCGCGACGCGAGAAGAAATTCAACGCGTTCTCTCACTGCGCGACGTGATTCCGCTGATGCGCGAGGCGCTGGTTGCCCAGTCCCGCGGCGAATGCGAGACGCCCATGCCGATGCACCTCAACATCGGCAAGGGTGTAGGCGAACAGCAAAGCGAGCGCGGCGAAATCCACATCAAGTCGAGTTACCGAGAGGGCGGCAATTACTTCGTTGTCAAAATCGCGTCAGGGTTTCCCGGAAACGCCGCGCGCAATCTTCCGACAGCGGACGGCATGATGCTTCTCACATCGGCTGAGACCGGAGCGCCGCTTGCATTGCTGTGCGATGGCGGCGATCTCACCGATGCGCGTACCGCCGCTGTTTCAGCGATGATTGCGCGTGAACTTAGCCGCGACGATGCGTCGCTCGGTATTCTTGGCACCGGGGTGCAGCCGCGTTGGCAGGTGCGAGCGCACGCCGAAGTCCTGCCGCTGCGAGAAGTTTGGCTATGGGGTCGATCGCCTGAGCGCGTTCGAAAGTGCCGCGACGACATTGAAGACCTCGTTCACGGAGTAGATGTCAGGATCGCAACTTCGCCAGCCGATGTCGCTCGCCACTCGCGGCTCATCGTGACGACGACCGCCGCGCGAGCGCCCCTTCTTTCATTCGAAGACATCGCTCCCGGCACACTCATTTCCGCGGTCGGCTCCGATTCGCCGGGCAAGCAAGAGCTTCATCCGCAAATTCTCACGAATGCCTCGCTCGTGCTGGTAGATTCGCGGCAGCAATGCGAACGTCTCGGGGAATTACAGCACGCGCCGTCGGCGTTCGATCGCGCGATCGAAATGGGCAAGTTCTGCGATTTTCATCCCGCGTTCGATGCGGGCGGCATTATCGTTGCCGATTTCACAGGCCTCGGTGTCGAAGATCTTTTCATCGCCGAAGATTGTTACCGTAAGCTTGTTGGCTGATTTTCACGGAAGGAAGGCACTCGAATGCATTGGGCCTTTGTCGTTGCGCTCGGATTCGCCGTCGGAATTCTCGTCGGCGTCATGGGAATCGGCGGAGGTATCATCGTCGTGCCCGCGCTCGTTCATCTCTTCGGAATGGATCAACACCTAGCCCAGGGCACATCGCTATTCATTATTCTGCCGCCGCTGGGGCTCGGCGCGCTTTCCGTCTATTGGAAGAAGCGGGAAGTTGATCTGCGCGCGGGGATTATATGCGCCTTGGGGATGTTGGTTGGCGGTTACCTTGGCGGACGAATCGCGGTTGACATGAACTCCTCGCGTCTCGGATCTGCGTTCGGACTGTTCCTCATGTTCGCAGCAATACTTTTGTGGCGGCGCTCGGACGCCCCAGGAAGCACTGGAGGCGTTCGTGCCTGATTCGAACCCAATCGCGGTTTTTGCTACGGCGTGCGTCGTAGGAGTCGCGAGCGGTTTGTTCGGAATCGGAGGCGGCGTCCTCCTCGTTCCTTTGCTTGTGCTTCTCCATCATTACGGGCAGCATCGCGCGCAGGGCACGAGCCTGATCGCGCTTGTTCCTCCGACTGGCTTGCTCGCATTCATTACCTACTATCGCGCTCACCAAGTGGACGTTCGAACCGGCTTGCTGATCATTCCCGGCGTGTTCATTGGCGGAATTCTCGGAGGCCGCTTGGCTGTCGGGCTGTCCGCCGTGCATTTGCGTCGCATTGTCGCCTGCATCCTCTTTGTTCTCGGCGCATATGAATTCCTCGCCCCCCTCGTTCGCTCGACGGCGCACGCCGCACGCTAGCGTCGCCGGTGTTGCCGCGCGCGAACCGGTTTCGTTGTCATCGCGCTGCGCATAAGTTATTCTTTTTCCACATGGTTGACATTCATTGCCACATCCTCTTCGGCCTTGATGACGGCGCGGATTCACTGGAAACCGCGCAGAAAATGGCGGAAATGGCCATTGCGGACGGCATTACGCATGTCATCGCCACGCCTCACGCGAATTCCACCTATCCATTCCTCCCCGAGGCGATTCGGGAGCGCCGCGACGAACTACAGTCCCGCTTGAATGGGCAGCTCGTTCTCGCGACAGGCTGTGATTTCCATTTGAGCTATGAAAACGTCGAGGATCTTCGTCCGAATCCGGCGAAGTACACACTGAATCAAAAAAAATATCTTCTCGTTGAATTTAATGATTTCTCCATTCCGCCTTCGATGGATCAGACGCTTCATTTGCTGCAACTCTACGGCGCAACTCCGATCATCACGCATCCCGAGCGCAATCCTCTGATCCGCGCGAACCCAGACCGGATGTATCGCTGGATGCGCCAGGGGTGCTACGTGCAGGTGACGGCACAATCGCTTCTTGGCCGGTTCGGTTCACAGGCGCAAGTGATGGCTGAGACTTGGCTGCGCGACGGCATCATCCATTTCATCGCCAGCGATGCGCACAATTTGAGTTCCCGGCCGCTGCAACTGAAGGACGCCCGCGAAAAGGTGGCGGACAAAGTCGGAAAAGGTGTCGCCCAAGCTCTCTTCGTGGATAACCCGCGTGCGGCGTTCGACGGCCGGCCTCTGCCATATGTCCCCGAGCTTCCGGAGGAACTCGGGCAAGCGCCGGGCGCCACGCCGAAGCGGCGTAAACGCTTCTGGTTCTTTTGATTGCAGCTGCCGAGCGGAGTCCTTCACGCAGAGTCGCTACGCCACGATGCGCGCTCCGAAAGGCTGAGTTAGAATAGATATTCCATGAATCCGCAGAGCAAAGCCGTTCCTTCCGCCTCCGCACGCCGTGTCCTCGATCTGCGCTTTGTCGAGCTAATGGACAAAATGCGCAAAAACCGCGTGGGCGATGACGTCGAACTTTTGCGGCGCGCTTACGATTTCGCCGCCGAACGGCACTCCGATCAGACACGAGCGTCCGGCGATCCCTACCTCTCGCACCCTCTCGAAGTCGCGCACATTCTTGCGGATATGAAATTTGACGCGACGACGCTTACCGCCGCGCTCCTTCACGACGTCGTTGAAGATACGAAAGTTCCGCTCGACCGTATTTCCGAAATGTTCGGCCCCGAGGTCGCGCGATTGGTCGAAGGCACGACGAAAATAAGCCGTCTCGATTTTCTCGCGCCGGAAGCGCGCCAGGCCGAAAACGTTCGAAAGATGCTCCTCGCGATGGTCAATGACGTTCGCGTCGTGATGATCAAGCTCGCCGACCGCCTCCACAATATGCGCACGCTCCAGTTTCTCGAGCCCGAGCGACAGCAACGCATCGCCCGCGAGACAATTGATATTTACGCTCCAGTTGCCAACCGACTCGGCATGGGCCTCATCCGCGGCGAACTAGAAGACCTTGCCTTCAGCTATCTCGAGCCTGCCGCTTATATCGAACTGCAGAAGAAAGTCGCGTCGAAGCAGAAAGTTCACGACCGTTTTCTCGACGATGTGCAAAAGAACATCCGCGAAAAAATGGTCGCCAGCGGAATTCCCGCGGAGGTGGAGGGCCGCATCAAGCGGCTCTTCTCGTTGCATCTGAAAATCGAATCGCAGCAACGCTCGCTCGACCAGGTTTACGATCTGCTGGCCATTCGCGTCATCACGGACAATGTGAAGAACTGCTACGCCGCACTCGGGGTGATTCACCAGATTTGGCGGCCGGTGCCTGGCCGTTTCAAGGACTACATCGCGATGCCGCGGTCAAATCTGTATCAATCGCTGCACACGACCGTGATTCATGCGGGCCAGGCTTTTGAAGTTCAAATTCGGACGCAAGAAATGCATCGCATTGCCGAGCAGGGCGTCGCTGCCCATTGGAAATATAAGGACGGAAGCGTTGCGGGCATGCCCGCACAGGCCGGCATGCAGAGCTCCGGGATGCAAACAGAAGATCAGCGAATTCTCTGGATGCGCCAGCTCATCGAGTGGGTGCAGGAGATGGAGGAGCCGAGCGAGTTCCTCTCCACGCTCAAGGTGGACCTGTATCCTGAAGAGGTTTACACGTTTTCGCCAAAGGGACGCGTCGTTGTCCTTCCTCGTGGCGCGACGCCTGTCGATTTCGCCTACGCGATTCACACGGAAGTCGGCAATCAGTGCGTCGGCGCGAAGGTGAATGGCCAGATCGTTCCGCTGCGGCACGCGCTCGCGAACGGCGACGTCATCGAGATTCTCACGCAGAAAGGCCACGCGCCCAGCCGCGATTGGCTCATCTTCGTGGAGACCTCACGCGCACGCAGCAAGATCAAGCACTGGATCAATCTTCACGAGCGTGAGGAAGCTACCGTCGTTGGCCGCCGCCTGCTCGAGCGCGAAGCGCGTCAGGCCGGTGTGAGCCTGAAGCAAATTTCGGATGAAGCGCTGCAGCGCGTCGCCGCAGAATACGGCTGCGGACGTGTCGAAGATCTTTACGCCGATCTCGGCTATGGAAAATGGTCGGCCCGGCAGGTCATCACGAAGGCCACAGGCGCGGCTCCTGCCGACCAGAGCAGCCAGCAGCCGCAGAAGCTCGTTTCGGCCGTCAAGCGCGTGCTTGGCATGCACGACGGCGCGATTCTGGTGCGCGGCCACGACGACCTGATGGTTTATCGCTCGAAGTGCTGCAATCCGATTCCGGGAGATGAAATCGTCGGCTATGTTACGCGCGGCCGCGGCATCGCCGTCCACAGCACCGCGTGTCCCAACGTTCAGAAGCTTCTCTATGAGTCCGAGCGGCGAATTCCGGTTGAGTGGGGCAATGCGACGGAAGCGACGTTCTCGGTTCGCCTTCGCATCCGCACGGAGGATCGGCCCGGCATGCTTGCGGAGATCACCGCTGTGATCAGCGACGCGGGCGCCAACATTCGCACATTCGAAAGCGGCGGCGAAGATTTGCACGCGCGCGTTGAAGTCGCGCTCGACATCCATAATCGCAAGCAGCTCGAGCGCATTCTCACCAGCATCAAGAAAATTCCCGGCATCTTCGGGATCGAGCGGCTTTACAATATCTGACCAACAAAGTGCAGCGCCCTCGTAATCTTTCGGCGACAACGCGGGTTCGCTTCGTCCTTTTTCCCGAGGCGATTTGAAGTAGAATCCCTGCGATGGGGGATCGCATCTTACAGCGTCCACACGCCTTGGGCAGATTCCGAAAACATCTCCTACCGGCAAAAGTGGCGACCGTAGCCATGTTTCTGCTTGTGTGCGCTGGCTGCAAGCATGCCCGCTATATCGACACGAAGCCGCTGGACCAATCAGGAATGGATTACTCCGCAATTCAGGAGATGAAGGCACTATATCCGACCGACGCGGAAATTGCCGAAGTCGCAAAGGCCAAAATGGGCGGACTCAGCGACCACGCGTGCATCGAACTGCTTCGTATTTCGCGATCACTGAACCAGCAGGCTGATTTCGCTGATGCTGCCGACAATCTCGTGCAAGTCGGAATGACCGAGGACGATATTTTGGCGCTTGCGCGAATGCGCCAGCTCGGCGTCCCGTCAGGCGAATTGCAGGCGATGAAATTGACCGGCCTTTCGGACGCTGTCGTCATGGAAGTGGCACGACGCCACGCTGCGGGCAAGCAGGCGCTTTCCGGTGTTTCGCTCGCGCACCTCAAGGATGCGGGCTTCAGCCAGGCAGCGCTTTTCGAATTGGTTCGCCGTGGTGTCCGCGACGATCAGGTAGCCGGGATCGTTACTCTCCGCCGCAATAAGAAATGGAACGAAGCTGAAATTTTGAAGCACTATCCGCCCACGGACGTCGCGCCATACCAGAATTCGAGCACTCCCGAACCGGTACGCTGAACACTTAGGAGGATGTATGCGCGAAATTGTCTCAACGGAACATGGCCCAAAAGCGATCGGACCGTATTCGCAGGCCGTGAAAGCGAACGGATTCGTTTTCATCTCCGGCCAGGTGGCGCTGCATCCCGCGACGGGACAATTGGTGGAAGGCGGAATCGCGCAGCAGACCGAACGCGTCCTCGAAAATCTTCGCGGCATCGTCGAAGCGTCGGGCTCCTCGATGCACAAGGCCGTGAAGGTCAGCGTATTCTTGAAAGACATGAATGACTTTGCGGCAATGAATGAGATTTACGCGCGCTATTTTCCTTCGGCGCCTCCCGCGCGCTCGACAGTGGAAGTCGCGCGGCTCCCCAAAGATGTGCGTATCGAAATAGATTTGATCGCGCTCGCCTGAGCGCGAGATCATGCTGCATGCCCGGCGACGGAACGATTGGCGGCAGTGACGGCCGGTTTCCCGAAACTCGATGGTCCGCTGTCGTTGCCGCGCGCAGCGACGATCCAGCGGAACGCCGCCGCGCGCTCGACCTCCTCATTGGCGCGTATTGGAAGCCTGTTTACAAATACATTCGAATTCATTGGAACAAGACTGCGGATGAAGCGCAGGATTTGACGCAGGATTTTTTCACGCGACTCATCGAGAAAGATTTTCTGGATCGCTACGATCCGGCTCGAGCGCGGCTTCGAACTTATCTGCGCGTCTGCGTGGATGGTGTCGTCGCAAATGAAGCGAAAGCTGCGCATCGTCTGAAGCGCGGCGGTGACGCCATTCATCTTTCGCTCGACTTCAGCGCCGCAGAGACTGAACTCGCCAGAGTTGCGCCGGCAGCGCGCCAGATTGCGTCTCCAGATTCGATCGAAGATTGGTTTGAAAAAGAGTGGGTTCGTAGCTTGTTCGCGTTGGCAGTGGAATCCTTGCGCGATGAATGCGAGCGCAGCGGCAAGCAGGTCCACTTCCGGCTGTTCGAGATTTACGATCTCGAGGATGCGCCGAACCGCCGGCCTGGTTACGAGGATCTGGCGCGGGAATTTGGCGTGGCCGCGACGGACGTGACGAACTATCTCGCCTTCGCGCGGCGCGAGTTCCGCCGCATCGTGCTTGCCACAATGCGCGAGATGTGCGCGAGCGATGATGAGTTCCGGCGCGAGGCCCGCGCGATTCTCGGAGTCGATCCCCGATGAGCCCGCCGCGCGATGCTTCTGGCGAGATCCCGAGGGAGACCGCCAAAATGAGATGGCTTTCGGATGCTGCCGTCACGCGATTGCGTGAGGCTGGCAGTGAGCCTGAGTTATTCGGAACGCCGTACCGCCTGCTGGAGCGGCTCGGCCGAGGCGGCATGGGTATGGTCTACCTCGTGGATGACTCGCGGCTCAACCGGCGCGTTGCAATGAAAGTGCTGGATGCTCCCGATCTCAACGCCGATCTCGAAGCACGGCTTCTGCGCGAGGCGCGCGTGCTTGCTCAACTCGAGCATCCCGGAATTGTGCCGGTGCACGATGTGGGCATGCTCGCCGACGGCCGCATTTTTTATACGATGAAGTTCGTGCAGGGCCGTCGGCTCGACGAAATCGCGAGGGAGGCGGCATCGTCGTTGCCCGAACGGCTGCGATTGTTTCAGAAAATCTGCGAGCCAATTGCTTTCGCGCATTCGCGCGGCGTACTACACCGGGACCTGAAACCCGAAAACATCATGGTTGGTCCGTTTGGAGAAGTGCTTGTGATGGATTGGGGCATCGCGAAAGTATTGGCGGCCTCTGCGGATTCGTCGCCAGCAGCCATCGCACGAAAAGATGGCTCTGCCGTGAATCCGAATGGGTCAGTAAGTGTTCCGGAAACGGCCCACGGTGCCGTCGTCGGGACGCCGGGATACATGGCTCCCGAGCAAGCGCGCGGCGAAATTGCGCGGCTCGACGAGCGCGCCGATATTTTTTCGCTGGGCGCAATCTTGAAATTCCTAATTTCTGGTTCGACTGTAGATGCCGCAACGACCGATAATTTGCCCCGGCGGCTATCGGCGATTGTTGCCAAGGCGATGGCGCCATCTCCAAATGCGCGATACGCCTCGGCGGAAGCCCTCGCCGCCGACATTGCCGCATATCTCGACGGCCTCCCGGTGAGCGCGCATCCGGAAAGTCTGCTCGACCGAACGGCGCGACTCATTTCTCGAAATCGGGTGGCCATCGTCCTCGTTTTGGCATATCTTCTCGCCCGCGTTCTTCTGATTCTTTGGCATCCACGCTAAAGGAATTCGTTCCGGCGGTTAATAGAACCGAAGAGATCATATTGAGCGCTCAATGAGACGGGACGCGGAGGTGAAGTCATGAACAAAATCGTCTATGGACTTATTCTGGGCGGTCTTCTGGGAATTTTCGATGGCCTCACCTCCTATTTCACACCAGCTGTGCGTGCAGCTCTTGTTGGAATCGTCATCGGCTCCACGATTAAGGGACTCATCGCGGGCGCACTGATCGGATGGTTTGCGCGAAAAGTGAATTCGCTCGCGCTTGGCATCGTCTTCGGCCTCGGAGTGGGATTGATACTTGCATTTGCGGTGGCGGCAATGCAGCCCGGCCCCGATCACTATTATTTCCAAATCATGTTGCCAGGCGGAATCGTGGGCTTGATCGTAGGTTACGCAACCCAGAAATATCAAGGTGCAGCAACTCGAGCGACAGGAGTTTAGCCAAGCGCCATTTTCCCGAAAGCAGCGTCTAAGCAGCGAAAGGAGATCCTCATGTCTCGTGTAATTCATTTCGAAGTGCCTGTGGATGATTCCGAAAGGGCGCTGAAGTTCTATACCGACGTCTTCGGCTGGAAGATTTCGAAGATGCCCGGCCCGATGGACTATTGGCTGGTGACGAGCGGACCGGATGCGCAGCCGGGAATCAATGGCGCACTCACGCGCCGCTCTGAATTGAATCCGAGCACGGTGAACACGATTGGCGTGGAGTCGTTAGATAAGGCTATAGAGGCCGTGAAGAAGGCCGGCGGGAAGTTGCTGATGGATAGACAGCCAATTCCGAACGTCGGCTGGTTTGCGTATTGTGCGGATACCGAAGGCAACAACTTCGGCGTAATCCAAATGGATCCCAACGCGAAATGAATTGAGATGAAGACCGAGTGCGGAGCGTGGCGCAGTGAGCCAGGCTCCGCACTCTTCGATTCAATTAAGTTCCCATGTATTGGACGTGGACATACGCGCCCGTCTGTAAGTTGTAAAGCAGATACCATCCCGGATGGTCGGGGTCTTCGTAGATCGTGAAATCGTCAGCGCAATCCCAGCACCAGTCGGCGCAGACCGCCCATTCCCACGAAGCAACTTCAAAGTAGAAGCCTCCGGGAAACCAGAATCGGTGATGGTCGCGATCAATCTTGACGACGTTGTAGCGGTACGAAGCGCCGACATGATCGAAGTGACCATGCTCGAACGGCTTGGCGAGCTTGTACCGTGGATCGTTTGGCTGATCGTGGCCGTACCAGTGATCGTTATTGACGTGCGGCGTATTGTTCGTGTGTTTTGCATCATAGTGTTCGGCTTCCGGCTTCGCGCGCGGATTGGTTCGGGCGGCTGGAGCCGGTGGCGGATGGCCTTGGTTCGCGCGCGGCGTAGTCGGACTCGACGGCCTCGCTTGCGGTTGTCCGTGTTCCGCCTCCTCGTGTTGTTGGGCGAACGCTGGAATCGCCATAAGGAACGCCACGCAAAGCATGACGGTGAAACGCTTTTTCATTCGATCCTCCTCGAATTCCTTGCGGCTGGAGATTTACCGCCATTTTTCTTGGTTAGTGCCCGATCGTCGTGTGATTTGGGGATTTATGGCAGACGTTCGGGTCCAGCCGGCTGAGTAGAGTAGCATTTTTCACGGCACGTTTGTCCATTCGGAGATCCTAGTGGCACCCAGGCCGCGACCGATGGATCGGCTGCTTCCGCGGGGCGTTCTCACCGAAGCATTACAAATATTCTAGGGGCAAAACGTTCGGCGCGGCGCTTCAACTTAATTCTGTAACTTGACCCAAATACTTATCGCCGCCTATCATGGATGTATTCGAACGAAGTGTCGCGGTTCGTGGGCCTGTAGCTCAGGTGGCTAGAGCGCACCCCTGATAAGGGTGAGGTCGGTAGTTCAAGTCTACCCAGGCCCACCATCTAATTTAGCGATCTGCGTGGTGACTCGTCAGAGACACCATCTTTAGGCCAAGTTGATCGAAGCATCAACCTTTTCGCTTTACCTCCGCGCGGCTCAGGATGAGGGCGGTATTCAAAAGAGCCACGTGGGACAAAGCCTGGGGGAAATTGCCAACCTGTCGCTCCGATTCCAGATCGTATTCTTCCGAGAGCAGTCCGACGTCATTTCGCAATTTCAGAAGTCTCTCGAAAAGTTCCCGTGCGTCTTGCATTCTTCCCGACAGCGCATACGCATCCGCGAGCCAGAAGCTGCAAGGTAAGAAAACACCCTCGCCCGGCGGCAAACCGTCATCCGTTTCCTGAGTGTCATAGCGCTGAACGAAACCGTCTCGGAGTAAGCCGCGCTCGATCGCTTGAATCGTCCCTTGCACGCGCGCATCGGACGCAGGAAGAAATCCGACCTTCGGAATCGCGAGGAGGCTGGCGTCCAGGTTGTTCGATCCATACGATTGAACGAAACTGCGCAGAGCAGGATTAAATCCATCGCGGCACACATCTTCATGAATTTCGTCTTGAACAGCTCGCCAGCGAGCCACTGGTCCTTTGAGCCCGAACTCTTCGCAACTCTTGATCGCGCTATCGAACGCGTACCACGCCATGACCTTCGAGTGGGTAAATTGGCGACCCGGTCCTCGCACCTCCCAAATTCCTTGATCCGGTTCGCGCCAGATTTTTTCAAGGTGCTCGAGCAGCGAGCATTCAAGCTCAATGCCGTGGTCGTGCTCCGATATTTTTCCTTTTCGCGCGTGATACATCACGCCAGCCATTTCGCCGTAGACATCGAGCTGCAATTGCTTGACGGCGGCATTCCCGACGCGCACAGGCTTCGACCCTTCGTAGCCCGGCAGCCAATCAACTTCCCACTCATTCAGAAATCGTTCTCCCGCTAGTCCGTACATAATTTGCACCAGATCCGGACTTCCCGCCGCAGCCCGCACCATCCAGTCGCGCCAATCTTCAGCCTCTTCGTGATAAGCGGCGTCTCGCAGCACCTGCAGCGTATGGGAAGCATCTCGCAGCCAGCAATATCGATAATCCCAATTTCTTTCGCCGCCGAGCTGTTCCGGGAGCGAGGTGGTGGCCGCTGCGGTGATGCCGCCCGTCGGCCAATACGTCAAGCCCTTCAGCGTGATCAATGACCTTCTTACTGCCGCCTCATAAGGCCCCTTATAGGCGCAACCGCGGCCCCACCGATTCCAGAATGCCTCCGTTTTCGCGAGCGCCTTTTCTGGATCGAGTGCCTCGGGTGCGGGAAGATGTGAGGCGGAATAGCCGAGAACGAATGAGGCAGTCTTCCCTTTTTTTACGGCAAATTCCGAGACGGTCATTAAATCTGCGCCGCGAATATCAACCGAGGAGCGAAGGGTCGCTTCGTTCGGCCCCGCGACTGCGTGCAAAGCACCGTCGCTCGATCGAGATACCCATGGAACCAATTTCCCGTAGTCAAATCGGAATATCAGTTCCATTCGCATGTTCACGCGGCCTCGCACGCCTCGAACGAGGCGGATGAGACGCGGATGTTTTTCGCGCGGCGGCATGAAGTCCACCACGGTGACGCAGCCATCTTCCGTTTCAAAATCGGTTTCAAGAATTAGCGAATTCTCCCGGTAACGCCGTTTCGTCTGTTCGGCAGATTTCGCCGGTGCGATCAGCCAGCGGCCGTGTTCAGGAGTGCCCAAAAGCGCGGCAAAACATGCGCCGGAATCGAATCGTGGCAAACACAACCAATCAATCGAGCCATCTTTTCCGACCAGCGCCGCTGTCTGGAAATCACCGATCATTGCGTAGTCTTCAATGCGAGACGCCATTAAGTCGCTCCGAGAGCTATTTGAGTTCGTGTTCTGACAGATCGTTATCGTTGTTCAAGATCCGCGGCAAATCATAGCAGTCGTTAGAGTATCCAGCGTCGCCGAAAGTCGCATAAATGCAGGCGAGTGTCAAAGTATCGCAAACCGATGCAGATCAAATGTTTTGTAATGGATAAGGATGAGGTCAGAAGTTCAAATCGAGTGCAACGCACATTGAAGACGCAGTGGCTGCAAAGTTGTGGCGCCGCCGTTACTTCGCCTTCGCCGCGCTTCCGCACGGGCCCGAATCGAGATCGCGCAATTTGCTCGCCGCATCGGGATCGCCTTTTTTCGCGGCCGCGGTGAGCAGCACAATTCCTTGCTGGCAGTTTTGCGTCACACCTTCGCCGCGAATGTAGAGTTCGCCCAGCAGGATGTCGGCAGCGACGTTGCCCTCGTGAGAAGCGGCCCAAAGCCACGGCACTGCTTTTTCTGGGTGAGGAGTTCCGTTATCGCCGCGCAAGTATCGCCGCGCGATTTCCAATTGCGAGCCGCCCGGCACTGATAGCGAAGGACGAGTGACACTCTTCCGAGATGCCGACGCGGGAGGCTTTTCCGCTCGAACCGGCTGCGGCAACGGGGACTCAGGCGTGGCTGATGACGTAGTGGAATATGAATTAGAAGTAGACGGCGGCGGTTCTGCGGGTGCAACGGGAGCCGCCTGCTGCTCACCCGCGATATCTCGGCCCAATCGAATTAGAGAATTTCCGAGGTCGCCATGGAAACTGAGCACGACAATCACTAGAAGAACGATGGAAGTTACGATGAATGCCACCTTCGCAGCTTCTCGAATGACACCGGGCGTGGCCAGCGTGCGTAAAAAACCAAAAGACGCATTGGTCGTAATCAGGGTGAAATCAATCGCGGTGATCAGGAGATCTTCAGGGGCGTTCTGGACGTCTTCGGAAGCAACCGCGGAGGATAGAAACTCTTTGAATTTGGCGGCCGTGGTGCGTGCGAAGTCGAAAGGCGCCATCCGGAAATGTACTCTAGAAACCTTAAGGCCCTGCGGTTTCGCGCGAGTGACAGCGCCCGGCGCGCGAGGTTCCGCGTTCAACGATTCGTCCGTTACTGTATTAGTGGCACAGGGCGAAGCGGCCGGAACGAGCTCGGGCGCGGCTCGCGTGGATTCCGACGCCATCGGTGGCGGCGGTATGAACCGATCAGATGATTTTTGATCGGGCCTTTCAGTTATTGGCGGTGGCTCTTCCGCCTCGACGAATTCCCTCGCCGGCAGGCCGTGCTGACCGAGCCAACTCTGGAGTTGAAGACGAGCACTTGAGGAAAGAGAAGTGAACTGCAAACCGCCGGTTTTTCCTGCCTGATCGGTCCAAGCGAGTTCGCCTGTCGCGCGGAACCGTTCGGAAGGAGCCAACGAAAGCGAGAAGTTAAGCGGTTGGCCGAGTTCGACCGGGGACACCATTCGAAAGCAAAGTCCGCCCTCGCACAGATCCAATATGATGCCGCCGTTCGTGGACCCGAGCTTCAGGTATATCAATCCCTCCGGCTTGATTCTCGAACTCTGCCGACGCTCATTCCGCATTGACTCGCACCGAAGACCCGAATTCCTCAGATCCCCCGCGGCAAATGACGGGGACGCGGAGAGACCTAGTTACACGCACACAAGCTTCGTCAAAAGATGGATGAAGGAATCCTATCAGAGAGGAGCCTACGATAAGTAAGTGTGGCATGGCGCTATTGTTGATTGTATAGCGCCCGATTGCTAGGTGCCAGCCTATCGGCCAGCGGCGGCGTGGGCTGCGTGAGCTTTGCGGTGATGCGCATCGCTCGTGACGGGTTCAGTGTGGGATACCACGATTTTCTCGAGGTCATCGAGAGACCTCTTGACGGCCGACAACACTTTCTCGCGTGTTGGCTCCGCGAGGTGCTTTGCAACGCGCAGCATCCAACGCGCGGCTTCAGCCTTCACGCGCAGTTCGACTCTGGGTTCGTATGCTTCGGGAGTTTCCGCGTTCAAGGCATGATACGGGCTCGTGTTAATTTCTTCGATATGGTTTGCAATTTTGTCGAGGCGTTCTTCGAATTCGCATCGCTCGGTTTCGGGCTCAGCAGCCCGCTCGCGCGATACTCTGTCTTTTGTAGCGGCAGTTTGTGCTTGATCTGGCCTGTCCATGAATGGACTCCTTCCCAAGCAGTGATCGATAATCCGTCTGGGTGGCTTTCGGTCTTCGACCCCCGTTCCGATTTCGATATCTATAATGCAAGACGCGCACCAAGCGCTGCCCTCACATGAAATCCATTCTCGATAAAAGACTTAGTGAGATTGGTGAAGGTCTGAGTGGCGCATTTCGCTGGTACTAGAACTAGGATATTCTTCCTCAACCTGCGCTTTTGTTCTTGCTGGCCCTGCGGTTCGACTATTGCCAGCTCCGCGCGGAGCGCTATGAGGCAAGATTAGTGCCGACGAGACGAAGAGATTGAGAACGGATGAGTAGCGCGGATAAGCTGATCAGCAAGAAATATCAGGGGCCGCCTCGAAGCATGGAAGCGCCCACTAGATTTCTACTGCACCGGCGCATCCGTCGAACCAGCGACTCCGTTCGCGTTGTAGCGAATCACGCCCGTTTGATCCGAATAGAAGTGACGCTGGCCGCTCGTGCCTGGAGTGACGGGATCGGCGTTGATGGTGTAGGTGTTCCATCCGGCGCATCCGCCTGGAGTAGCTGCGTTCGGCGTGTCACGATAGCCATCAGCGTACGTGAAGTTGTATCCGCTCTTAGCGCCCAGGGTGAGTTGGCTGTCGATCAGCAACGCTTCGCCGCAGGAAGGAATTGTGCTGCTACCCGCCGCCGTGCCCATGGCGAGAAGACCGGCCGGATAACCGTTGTGGTAGGTTGAGTAGTAGGTATGTGCCGACGTGTTTATTGTTCGGATTGAAGCGACAGCCGACGCCTCATTCGCCGCGATGCGCGAATGGAGCAAGTTCGGAACTGCGATCGCCGCGAAGATCAAGATGATCGCAATGACGACCAAGAGTTCAACGAACGAGAAGCCCTTTTGATTTCTCCGCACTTCCTCTCCCTGCCGTGAGACAATCCAAATCCCTATCGCAAACCACCTGAATCGCCAGCTTCTTTACTCGCAAATTTAGTGCCGCTCGCGCACGCGAAGAGCAGGAAGTTTGGCATTCTCAACCAGCACAAACGATGGAGATTAGACGGCTGAACATTTTGTAGTACTCCGAATGTCTGGCCTGGTGCCTAAGCGCATTCCAAAATGGACATTTTGCGTCTTAAGAATTCGCCCCTTTATGTCTGTGCTGGAGTTTCACCGAGGCTACGCTGGCGCGGAAACGTCCAATGGCATTTGCCGGACTCGAGCTCAATTCCCCGAGCGTGATTGATGAATTTCAATTCATCCACGAACGCGAGAATTGATTAATTTGAAATTCGATACGAATGCGCGCTGAGATCGTAGATGACAAGATGTCCGGATTTTCGTGCGCCGGAAAAGTAGCGATACAGCGCCAATTCTGGGTCCTATTGGAACATCCCACAGCGAGGCAGGTGTATCGTTACCGTATATGCACACATAGCGTCGAAATTCTTGCCCGAGCCCTCTTGGACTGCTTAGATGGAATGAATGTAAGAGGTTAGGCGAAACAAACCAAGTGAGGCCATTATGACAGCGACTAAGCACCGAACGATTCTTCTGAGTGCGCTGGTAGTGTCGCTATTCATGTCCGCAGCGCCGATGTTTGGGCAAGATCTCGGCGACG
Organism: uncultured Acidobacteriota bacterium; assembly: GCA_963803835.1. GTDB lineage: Bacteria > Acidobacteriota > Terriglobia > Acidiferrales > UBA7541 > Palsa-147. The sequence goes on from CAWDOI010000021.1 coordinate 51,461, forward strand.
CGGCTCGACAGGAGCGCGACCGGAAACAAAATCTCGCGCATCATTCCCCTCACGTTTACACGAACGAAGATTTGAAGCGCGCGCAAATTCTGCTGCCCGAGGACCGGGAGCGAATGCTGGCAGCGCGGCGAAATGCGGCGACGCCAGGTATGCAAGTCGCCGTGAATCCGGATTCCTCACCGGCGAAGCCTACCGCGAAGACTCGCGCAAAATCCGATGCGTTTAACCTTCCGCTGCCGATCGTAAAGTTTTCCGAAATGGCGCCGCTTGCCGATGTGACGCCCGACCGCTCGCCGGATTTGTCCGCGATGAAAATCCGCAAGGCAAGAAAGCTGCGGCCCGAGGCGAATAATTTTGCTTTTGGCGACATCCAGAAGAAGCAATCACTCCCTCTCCCCGCGGAACCGAAAATGGATTTTAATACAGCCAAGGGTGTGCGTGTAGAGCCCGGCGATTCGCTGTGGAAGATCGCCGATCGCGTTCTAGGAAACGGCGCGCGTTGGCGCGAGCTGGCAGCCCTCAATCCCGAAATTTCAGATCCGAATTTGATTCACACAGGCGAGTGGATTCGTTTGAGCGCAAGCGATGATTCAATGAACGGAAAACAAATCGTGGTGCGCGAAGGCGACACGCTCTCGAGCGTCGCGCAAGCCGAACTCGGAAATGCGCGCGCGTTCACTTGCATCGCGCAGGCGAACCCTCAAGTTGAGACGATCGATCTGATCTACCCCGGCGAGACGCTGGTTGTTCCGCAAAACTGCGCCGTCGCGCGATAATCTTCGGCGCGATTCTCACCTCGCTTCATCCCACTGATTTCCAGGTTTCGCTGAATTGCGACGATTGATTGCGATCGTTGCTGAGGCGTGGAGAACTCGGAGTTCACAATTGCAGCGACGGTCGGTGTTTGCTGCGCAGGAGGACCCGAAGGCAGGGGCCTCCGGGCTCTGACCTAAAAGATAGTATGGGCAGCGCCCGCGAGCAGCAATTCACGTTTGGACTTGCTATCGGCACTATGCGAGCGGCGGAAACTTCGAACCGGCAGCTTGGGATCGCCGCCCCGTACTTAGATCGAAAATCCGGCGCCGCCTCGAGGGCGGACTTCTTACGAAGCGGCGCCGGTTCTCGATCTCTTGCACCCGCATTAGACCAAGCTAGGGTTTCGAGGTTTGTCCGAAAATTGTAAAAAACTTGTGAAATCGGTGTCACTTCGGTAGACGTCGTCCTGCCCGTCCCGCGCATTTTCGTAGTGACTCTTTTTCAATTCACGTGTAGAAGAAAAGTACCCCGAAACGTGTCCCTGCTGTTTTTCTGGCACGAACGTGTCGAACGATTTCGAACGCAAATATCCGAAATGGGCAGCTCTGCGCTGAGAAAACGGATACATGGCGTCGGCAAGAACGGTCATATTTTTGGCCGGAACAGCCGCATCTTTTGGCAGTGTAATTCGTCAATCTCTGTGCGAGACAGAGGAGAAGAAGCCACGACTTTCACCGCCAAGGGCCCGTTGCGAACATGTGCTTATCTGCTTTGCGTTCTTTTTGCAGGAGCACAGGTGACACGCGCGCAGTCCGGCTCCGCGCCGGGGCAGCCCGTGAACCAAGCTGACCTCGACACCAAACTTCGCGCGCTAACGGACTCACTCGAGCAAACACGCGTGGAGCTCTCCGAATCGCGCGCGGAGATTCGGGAGTTGCGAGGCATGTTGGAGCAAGTGCTGAAAAACGAAGGCCCGAAGCGGCCTTCGCTGGGCCGAGCACGGTCCCGCAGCCGAGGCAGTTGGCCACGACTACAAGCGAGGAGCGACCGGCGCAAATTGCGCAGGATGATTGGGAGATCGTGAAAGCGCACCTGGCTGAACTCCAGCAAGACAAAGTCGAGAGCGCATCGCGATACCGAATCAAGCTCTCTGGTCTCGTTCTGCTCAATTTGTCGGGCATTTCCGGACAGGTGGACAACACAGACGTGCCGAGTGTCGCGACTCCACCACCAGCTGGCGCCTCATCCGGGAGCTTCGGCGCGTCGCTTCGGCAGACGATTGTGGGGCTGAGCGGGCTGGGGCCGGAAGTCTTCGGCGCGAACACGAGCGCCAATCTTCAGATAGATTTCTTCGGCGGCTTGCCGGCTGGGTACGGTTCCGAAACTTCGGGGTTGATGCGGCTTCGCATTGCGAGAATCCGATTCGATTGGACCAATACATCCGTTGTGGGCGGACTTGACGTCCCGTTCTTTTCGCCCAACACGCCGACTTCATATTTGACGGTGGCAGAGCCGGCATTTGCGGCGGCCGGAAATCTGTGGACGTGGGCGCCGACGGTCCGCGTGGAGCATCGGTTTGACACGAGCTTTTCTGAGATCAAATTGCAAGCCGGTTTCGTTGACGAGCCGATCTATTCGGATGAGGGCTCAGGGGAGCGGACGCCGTCGCCTGGTGAGAGCTCCCGGCAGCCGACGTACGCAATTCGCGTTTCCGCCAATGGAAGAGACGAGAATCAACCTATGTCTTTTGGCGTCTCGGGAATTTTTTCACCGCACAGGTATCCCGGCAACACCGGTGTCTCAGGGTGGGGCGCTGCCGGCGACTGGAAGTTTCCCATCGTCCAGCGGCTCGAACTCAGCGGCCAAATTTTCGCGGGCCGGGGAATCGACGGGTTCGGGGGAGTTCCGACGATTTCGGCCTCGGCGGAATACTACGATTTCGGCGTTCCGGTTACCGCGACGCTCGAACAAATCACCATGTTTGGAGGCTGGGCGCAACTGAAATACGAATTGAGTTCACGTAGCGAATTCAATATGGCGGCGGGAATGGGCGGGCGCATCTCAAGTGAGATGCGCCAACTTGGAGAAGTAAGTTCGGAAGTCTCGTACCTCTCGCCGCGAAACCAGATGTTTCTCGCGAATTATATTTTCAGGCCGCGGTCGAATCTCTTGCTGTCGCCGGAATTCCGGCGGCTGAGAACGTACCCGGTGACTGGTGCTCCGGCAATCGCGAATCAGTTCGGCCTGTCCGCGGGATATTTATCCTGAATATGAGCGATTCGCGCAACTATCGCGGCCTTCTATCCGCGATTCTCTTGGCCTCCGCGCTTCTTGTCACCGGCGCGGTCGCGCAAACACGCGAGAAAGAAAGCGAATCCGTGCGGGATGTGAAAGGCCGAGTCACGCTGATTTTTGCGAACTCGCATACTCCTGTAACGGACGCGTCGAAAGTGGTGTATTGGCTCGTCCCGCGCGACGGCAACGCCGCACCACGAGTCCCTAACGATCAACACACATATCAGATGGCCCAGCGCAACAAATCATTTCAACCGAACATGCTCGTGGTTCCCGTCGGAACCGCCGTGGATTTTCCAAATTACGATCCGTGGTTCCACAATGTGTTTTCACTTTATCGCGGAAAGCGATTCGATCTCGGATTGTACGAGGCCGGATCGCGGAAACAGGTAATGTTCGACAGGCCCGGCGCTTCCTATATCTTTTGCAATATTCACCCGCAAATGCATGCGGTCGTGTTGGCGGTGGACTCGGAGTATTTCGCGATTTCGGATAAAGCGGGAAGAGTCTCAATCGCCGATGTGCCTTCAGGAAAGTACGAATTGCACGTCTGGTACGAGAATGCAGCACCCAAGAGTCTTGAGGCGCTTAAGCGCCGGGTGGAGATCAGCGAGGGCAACCGGTCGTTGCCGCCGGTTGCGATTTCTGCCGTGAAGCAAGACCCGATGAAACGCACGAACAAGTATGGGCAGGGTTACGATCCAGCGGATCAGACCGTTACGTATTGAGATTCAGCACGGCGAGCATGATCGAAGCACGTGCGAGTTGAAGGAGATTTGATGGATACGGTTCTAGTAGTCGAAGATAGCCGTCCAATGCAACGCACGCTGCAACGGTTATTCGAGTCCGACGGCTTGCAAGTGCGTATCGCCGCGGATGGGATGGCCGGCCTCGAAAGCTTTCAAAAGGAGACGCCCAGCGTCGTCGTGCTCGATCTCAAGTTGCCGCGATTGCCCGGCAAGGAATTGTGCCGCGCGTTCAAGGCCCATGCGGCATCAGTCCCTGTCGTAGTTCTTAGCGCGAACGCGGACGTCGAGGATAAAGTGCTGTTGCTCGAACTTGGTGCGGACGATTACGTCACGAAGCCGTTCAGCCCGAAGGAACTGCTCGCGCGTGTGCGCCGCGCCATGCGGCGTGGCAAGGGCGGCGCTCAATCCGCCGCTGCCGCCGAGCCCGTGAGCACGAGTCACGACGTACTACGATTCGCCGACGTACAAATCGATTTTACGAGCATGGAAGTAGCTCGCGGCGGAAAGCCGATCTCGCTGACGTCCCAGGAATTCAAGCTGCTGAAGTTTTTTGCGGGCGCGCCGGGGCGCGTGATTTCACGCCAGGAACTATTGAATGAAGCCTGGGGTTACGGCAACTATCCGACGACGCGGACGGTGGACAATCACATTCTCCGTCTGCGGCAGAAGCTCGAGCCCGATCCAGCGAATCCGCGTTTCTTTTTGACGCTGCATGGTTCGGGATACAAGTTCGTGGCAAGCGGCATGGCCGCGGCCGCGAAAAAATAAGGACGGTTCGCAAAGACACCATGTCTCGTTTGCGGCTTAGGACGCAGCTTTTGATTTCGGGCCTGCTGATCATCTGCGGGCTTACGTGGGCGATTGTGTTGGTAATCCGGCACACGCTTCGCTCGGAGATCACACAGCAAATGCGAGTCAGCACGGACGCTTCAATCCGCGCATTCGAAACCGTTCAGCACCAGCGCGAGCAGCAATTGGCGAGGAGTGCCGCGATGTTGGCGTCGCTTCCCACGCTGAAAGCGTTGATGACCACCGAGCACGCCCCGACAATTCAGGATGCATCGGAAACATTCTGGAGGCTAGGCGGCAGCGACCTTTTTCTTCTTGCCGATTCGGATGGCAGAGTCCTGGGCATTCATGTGACGCGTCAAGGCTTTGACAAAGTGCGGGCCGAGCTAGAGCTCAAGGGCTCGCTCGATCGAGGCGAAGACGCCGCGTGGTGGTTTGCGGACGGCCAGCTCTACCAGGTGTTTCTGCATTCCATTCAAGCGGGAAGCGGAAGCGATTCGCAACAGCTTGGTGTTGTGGCCTTGGGATATCAGGTGGATACGGCCGTGGCCCAGCAGCTTGCCGCAGTGGCTGAGAACCAGGTCGCGTTGACCACGGGCACGAATGTGATCGCGTCCACGCTTTCTCTTGGTGAACAGGCCGAACTCCAGAATTGGATGGCTGACGACAAATTCCGATCCACGCTGCCGCGCGAGCTTACGCTCGACGGAAATGAATACGAGGCCGGATCCGTTTTCATCCATCGCGCGCCGGGCACGCCGGTTCAATGCTACGTGCTGATGTCGCTGGAGCCCGTGAGCCATTTCATCCGGCAATTGAACGCGACGATTTCCGCGGTTGGAATCTCCGCGGTGATCCTGGCGGCGCTGCTGCTTAGCATTTTTTCGCGAACGATTACGCGGCCGCTGGACAATCTCGTTTCCGGCGTTCGTGCGCTCGCGGCGGGGAACTACACGTACACGATCCGGCCGAGCGGGAGCAGCGAGGTGGCTGAATTGGGCGAGGCATTCGCCAGCATGCGGAGCGAACTTCTAGAAGCGCAGCGCCGGTGGGCAGCGACGGAGCGAGTTTCAGCGCTCGGCCGCGCGGCGAGTTCGATTTCCCATGATTTGCGGCATTCGCTTGCGGCCGTGGTGGCGAACGCAGAATTTCTATACGACGCGGAGAAGCTGAAGCTCGATCGCGATGAGATCTACCATGAGATCAAAATCGCGTCGGAGCAAATGACGGATTTGCTCGACTCGCTTCGCGAACTCGCGCGCGAGAATAGCTCGATATCAGCATCGGTCGCGTTCGTGGATCAGACCGTTCGCCGCGCGATTGACGCCGTACTCACCCGCCCGGAGCTGCGCAACCGGAACATTGCGATCGCTACGTCCGGCGACATGGAAGGTGTCTTCGATGCCAAAAAGATTGAGCGGGCCTTTTTTAATCTTGTGCTGAATGCGTGCGAAGCTACCGCGCAGGGGCGGGGCCAAGTTCAGATTGATATTCGTTCGACAACGGAAGTTTTTGAAATTCGCATCGCGGATAACGGCAGTGGAATTTCGGAATCCATTCGCGCGACGCTATTCGATCCGTTCATCAGTTCGGGAAAGCCAAGCGGCACGGGACTGGGGCTCGCGATCGTAAAAAAAATCATCCACGACCACGATGGTTCCATTGAAGTCGATCGGACGTCCGAGTCCGGAACCGTGTTTTTGATTAGGTTCCCGCGGTTCTCACGGACGATGACTCCGAGCGAGAATCCCGTGATGCAATAAAGCCCGCGCTCTCTCGTCCTCACTCCACATCATCGCTCCGCTCCGCACGTTTGCAAATTTAGCCTGGCGTGCGAGATTCTCAAGGCGATTTCTGTCCGGCAGGCTGCGGTGGTGGCGGGGGCATTACGAATTTCGCATCGTCCACTGGAACATTCTGGTGAGCTTCCTCAACCTGGATCGTAAAGCGCCCGCTCGGGCGAGCGATGGTCCAGCGATATGGCGCCTTCACTCCTCCCGCATCGCGATAATCCGCGAAATCAATTTGCGTGGGATTGCTGCCGAGCGGCGTGTCAACGAAGCGTTCGAGCCGCACGAGCAGGCCCGACTGCACGTCGAAATAGAGCTTCACCGTTGGCTTGCCTTCATTGAAAGCAGAGACCGCGTAGACGTCGCGGTCGCCGATCTTTTCCTCAGCTTTCACACGAAACGAATGAAACATCTGCCGCAAATCAACTGCGAAGAAGATTTGCGCATCCATGCGGACGTTGTCCGTCTCCGCCGCTGACATTTCGCGAGCCGGCCGGCCTGGTGAGCCCAGCCAACCCACGTGGCCGTCGAATGCTGTGCTGCTGTCGCCGTTCGGCATGTGCACGATCGCGATGCGCTTGTCCGGCGCCTTGGCATACACATCCACAGTCGCCTTCATCTCTCCCGCGGTCAGCGTGCCCTTCTCCACACGGCTTGTAATCTTTTGAATGGCGTCCTTGCCGCCTAGCGCTTCGACATACTTGTCAATCAGCTGATCAGCCTTCGGCAAATTTTCGGAAGGCGCAGCGGCCACTTCCGTTGCCGGCTTTGGTTCGGCCTCGGGGATCACCGGCGTGCCCACCGGGTCCGTAGATCCGCGATGGCAGGTGTAACAGGTGACTTCGCGCTTGCCTTCAAACGTATCCTTGTTCGCCGTGAACATCATCTGCATCATCTTCCGCGCAGTGACTTTTTGATCCTTGTCGTCTTTTTCGAATGCGTTCCTGACATGGCAAAAGTCGCATTCGACACCCAATGACGCCGCGATAAATTGCATTGCCGGAATCACCTGATCCGCTGGAACGCCCTTCAGCACCTGAATGTTTTTGAAAACATCCTCGGCCAATTTCGGGGCCTGCGACGGCGCAGCAGTCTGAGGTGCAGCCTGGCCACGCGCTCCGGCTCCGGCCAGAACAAGTGAAAAGACGAATACGATCAGCACAACACTCGATCGTCTGAAGAATTTCCTCATTTACGTTCACCTCGCGAATGAAGCGCCGACGATTCTAGCAGATGGACGGCGCGGATGTGCACTACAGGCGAGATTGTTCCCGGGAATATAGAGGGCTCCGGGCAAATCGTGACTGTCATTCAAGCACTTTAGAATTTGCAACTTAGTGGCCTACGTTCGCGTCAAAGTACATGGACGGACAAATCTCGGAGGAGTACATGAAAAAATTCACACTGGGGATTACGTTACTGCTCGCAACGATTTTGATTCTTGCAGCATCGGCTTCTCTCAACGCACAACAGGAAAATCCTTCGGCAACCGTTCCCGTGCGTGCGGTTGTGACGGTGCTTGGCAAAAATTTTTCGGAGCCGCCGGCCGTCACCCGCGATGATATTCAGGTGTATGAAGGCAAGGACAAGCTCACTGTGAATGAATGGGCACCCGCGCAGGGCGATCGGGGGAAGCTCGATTTCGCCATCGTGATCGATGACGAATTAAATTCGGATATCGGAATCCAGTTTAACGACATCAAAGATTTCATTCGCGAGATGCCGCCTTCGACGCGTGTCGGCTTATTCTACGCATCGAACGGAACGGTGACGGTCGCGCAGGATTTTACATCGGACCACGAAGCGGCCGCGAAGGCGCTGCGTCTTCCGTTTGGCCGCGTGGCGGCGTATGCCAGCGATTATCTTTCCCTCAACGATCTGATGAAGCGCTGGCCGTCAACGACCTCGCGGAAGGAAATGCTTCTCGTTGCCGACGGAATCGACCGGTTCCGCGGAGATATTCCGGAAAGCCCCGATCTCGTAGCAGACATCGACCGTGCGCAAAAATCCGGATTCATCATTCACACGATCTATGCGCGGGGCGTTGGCAGTGCAGGTCGCAATTTTTTCCGCGTCAACTTGGGACAAAGCAATTTGTCGCAACTTGCCGACGAGACCGGAGGAGAAGCCTTCTTTCAAGGCATGATGACCCCGATCGCGTACGCACCGTTCCTGAACGAACTGTCGACAGCCCTGAAGCATCAGTTCTGGCTGACGGCGCTGGCAACGCCTGGGAAAAAGGGCAGCCTGCAGCGGATTCGAGTCCGCACCGAATTGTCGGGTGTCGAGATTTCCGCGCCCCAGAATTTCTACGTGCCGGGTCCTGAAGCGAAGTAACGCAACTGTCGCGACTTAATTCGATCGATCACGGCGACTCGATCTCGGAGTGCCCCTGAACGTTCATGATCGTGGTGAGCGATGTGGCGCATAGTTTTTCTATTCCACCTTGCTTCACGAATACGTCGGCGGCGCAAACAGAAAGCGTCCGGCCCGGTCGAATCACTCGAGCCTTGGCGCGCAAGATTTCTCCGCGCGCGGGCGAGAGCAAGCTCAATTTGAATTCCACGGTGAGGACGGTAGAGTCGCGAGGCGTCAACGTATAGGCGGAATATCCACAGGCGCTATCGGCAATCGCTGCGGAGACGCCCGCGTGAAAGTAGCCGTGCTGCTGGCTCATCTCGGCGCGGAATGGAACGCTGATCTCGCAAAATCCATGTGCAATCGAGACGAGTGAAGCGCCGAGATGTTGCATGAGCCCTTGACGCAGAAAACTTTCTCTTACCTTTCGCTCGACTTCCGCGTCGAAAGATTGCCAGTGTTGTTTCGGAGTCATCGAAATCTCCTAATTACACAGGAAACGTAAGGATGCACTTCGAGACTGTCAAGCGCTTGTCGCCCGGGCTTCGACTCGCCCGCCATCTCGACTCGCGGCACGCAGCGGGGCTCT
>CAWDOI010000022.1:0-66974 GCA_963803835.1 uncultured Acidobacteriota bacterium
GTCGCCGCGCTCGTGGAAACGATTGCGCAACAGGCTGAACGTAATTTGAGCGTGCCGATGGCGGGCATGACGCACATGCAACACGCGCAGCCGATTCTGCTCTCGCATTTCCTACTCGCTCACGCAGAAGCATTCCTTCGCGATGGAGAACGTATTTTAAGCGCCGCAGCGCGCGCCGACGTGTGCCCGCTCGGATCGGGCGCGTTGGCCGGCTGCGCTTTCCCAGTCGATCGCGAGGCGCTCGCGCGCGAGCTTGGCTTTTCCGGCATAACCGCCAATAGCCTCGATGCCGTGAGCGATCGCGACTTCGCCCTCGAATATCTCTTTGCGCTTTCGGTTTTAGCGACGCATCTTTCGCGATTGAGCGAAGACTTCGTTCTGTTCGCGTCCACGGAATTCGGCTACGTGCTGTTGCCCGACGAATTTTCCACCGGCAGCAGCCTGATGCCGCAGAAGAAGAATCCCGATGCGTGGGAGTTGATTCGCGGCAAGTCCGGGCGAATTTCGAGCGCGCTCGTTTCCCTGCTGATGACGATGAAGGGGCTTCCGACGAGTTACCAGCGCGATCTGCAAGAAGATAAAGAGCCGCTGTTCAATGCGCATGACGAGGCAACGGGAACGGTCCGCGTGGCGGCGGGCGCTCTCGCGGCAACCAAGTTCAACGAAGCAAAATTGCGGGCCGGCGCGGCGAATCCCGCCTTGCTGGCGACGGAAGCGGCAGACTATCTCGTTGCGCGCGGCGTGCCGTTCCGCGAGGCGCATGAAATCGTCGGCCGAATCGTGCGAGAGGCCGAGCTGCAATCGACGTCAATTATTGGTCTCTCTCTCGATACACTGAGGAAGCATTCGCCGGCATTCGCGCCGGACTATTTCAAGGAAGTGACTCTCGAAGCTGCGCTCGCGCGCAAAAGCGTGCCCGGGGGGACTTCTACTGCATCCGTGCGATCGGCGCTCGATCAATTACATGCGCGAGTGGGCGCCCTTGAGGCCGTGCGATGAGAACGCGGAAGGCTCGCGTCGCGGATGTCCCCGCGATTCAGAAGCTGATCGAGCATTACGCATCGCAAGGAACTTTGCTGCCGCGCGGCGAAGAAGACATTCGACGGCATCTCAATGGCTTTCTCGTTGCGATCGAAGGCGGCGAAATCATCGGATGCGTTTCGCTCGAATGGTACAGCTCCGCGCTCGCCGAGATCCGGTCGCTCGCGGTGAATCCGGATATTCGCGGCCGCGGAATAGGAACGCACCTGATGAAGGCGGCGCTTGATCTCGCCGAAAAGCGAAAAATTGGAAGGGTCTTTGCACTTTCGAGTTCTCCGCAATTTTTTGTGCGGCAGGGCTTTGGTATTTCCAACCGGTTCGCCCTGCACGAAAAGATTGACCGCGATTGCATACATTGTGCGAAAGCGCAGACTTGCCGCCTATCAGCCGTCGTGTTAAACGTGTCGGAAGCGCACGCCGCTCTCAGAATTCTCTCCGTGACCTCTGAAGCCGTTCAGGCCGAGTAATGCCCCCGCCCGCACCGCAGGATATCCCGAAAGGATTTGGTTTCGCGGCGGCAGCGTGCGGACTAAAAAAGTCCGGGCTCGACGTCGCTGCCATCGTCAGTGAAACGCCAAGCGTGGCAGCAGCGATGTTCACGACAAATCTTGTTCAAGCCGCACCGGTAGTCCTCTCCAAAGAGCATCTTCAGCGAAGCCGGACGCGGATGAGGGCCATCGTCGTGAATTCGGGAAACGCGAATTGCGCGACGGGACCAGATGGTTTCGCTGCGTCGAAGGAAACGGCGCGTGAAACTGCGCGACAACTCGGCTGCACGCCTGAGCAAGTTCTGATCTGTTCGACGGGCGTAATTGGCGTGCCACTCAAAGTAGGAAAAATACTTGCTGCGCTTCCGGCGTTGGTGCGCGCGCGACGGTCGACTGCGCCAGCATTTGCGAGCGTAACGCGCGCCATCATGACGACCGACACGCGCCCAAAGTGGGCGGCTGATAGCTTCCGAATTGGCGAAAAACCGGTGCGAATCCTCGGCTGCACGAAGGGCGCGGGCATGATCCAGCCGAATATGGCCACGATGCTTGCGTTCATCGTTACAGATGCTGCGATCACGCCGAAGCTGCTGGCGACGGCGCTGCGCGAGGCGGTGGGCGGAACGTTCAACGCCATCACCGTCGACGGCGATACATCCACGAATGACACGATCGCGATTCTCGCGAACGGCACTTCGATGGCGCACGCGATTCGAACAACGAAAAAGGACTACGCGTTGTTCGCGGCAGCGCTTGCGAAGGTTTGCCGGCAACTTGCGTTAGCGATCGTTGCCGATGGCGAGGGCGCGAAGCGAGTGATCGAGATCGAGGTGAGGGGCGCGAAGACCGAGCGCGATGCAAGAACGATTGCGCGAACAATTGCGAATTCTCCGCTCGTCAAGACGGCGCTTGCAGGCGGCGATCCGAATTGGGGGCGAATTCTCGCCGCGGCTGGCCGTGCCGGCGTGCCATTCAAACCTTCTCGCGTTCGAATTGACCTCGCCGGAACGCTCGTTTGCCGGAACGGGCTCGAAGTCGAGTTCAACGAACGAAGGTTGCATCGCAAGATGCTGTCGAAATACGTGCCGATTCGAATGGATTTGCGCGTTGGCCGCACGGCCGCTCGGATTTGGACGTGCGATTTCACCGGCGATTACGTTCGAATCAACGCGAGCTACCGCACATAGCGCTTGCGCCGCCGGTTCACGGCCCATCACTGAAACATCGTCGGCATCCCGCAAACTTCTAGAATATTGCGCCGCCCGTCCGCTCCAACCTTGCTGCAAATCCGATGAATGTGGTTTTTTATGGTCTGCTCGGAGAGATTAAAATGCGCGGCGATTTCCTTGTTGGTAAGTCCGCGCGCAATCAATGGGACGAGCTGGCGCTCTCGCCGCGTCAGCGGGAACGGCAATCGATCTGGAATCGCCCCGCCGTACGCCGAATGCTGCGCGACGAAATCGAATAGAACGCGCGAGAACTGCGGTGGGCAAATGGCCGCGCTCTGTGCCACCGCGCGAACGGCCGCGACGACATCCGACGCCGCGGCGTCGCGCAGAACGTATCCGGTTACGCCGTGCTTTACGGCTTCGAGGAACAACCGGTCGTTATCTTCCATTGCCATTAGCACAATTTTCAATGCCGGAAGCTCGGAGCGCATTTGCCGCACGTGCTCGTATTGCTCGAAAAGTGGTGCGGGCGTGTCGAGTAGCAGGACATCTGCGTTCGCAGATACGATTTGCTCCGCTGTTTCTGCCGTCAACTGCTCCGCTATGCTCACGGATATGCGTGCACGAGCCTTAAATAGCCGGGCAAGAACCTCACGAAGAAGACGATTGCCCGAAATAATAAACAGACGAATCTCGTGGCAACTCACGGGATACCTCAGCAAAGGATTGTAATCAGGCAAAAAGGGAAGGGGGTGAAGCAAACTATGTTGCCGGAAAAAAGTATAGATGCTTTCGTGGGCTTTGGCGAGGGATTTCCTGAACTTTTCCTAATTAGTAATCAGCGCGCCGCGGCCGCAGACCAGTCACGAAATTCCGGCACGATGTCTCTCAGCCGAGCGCGAATCTCATCTGGCACACCTCGCGTCACGCTCGCGCGCAAGGCATCCAGTTGCCGCTCAAGTTCCGGCCAGCTTCCATAGGGTCTGCGAACGCGCTTGATTTCATGGCATGGCGTTGGTGTCACGGCTTCATCCGCGTAGAACAACTCTTCCTGAAGCTTTTCGCCCGGACGCAAACCGTTGAACGCGATTTTTACGGCGCTCTCCTTCAAACCAGAAAGCCGAATCAGCGAGTGCGCCATATCCAAAATATTCACCGGCGCACCCATTTCGAGGACGAGAATGTCTCCGTGGCGTCCGATCGTGAATGCCTGGAGCACCAGTGAAACCGCTTCGCGCGCGGTCATGAATAATCGTCGAGCGTCGGCGTGAGTGATCGTCAGTGGCAAGTTCCTCCGCAATTGTTCTTGAAGAATCGGAATTACGCTGCCGCTTGAACCGAGAACATTGCCGAAACGGACCGAAACGCATCGCATCGTTCCGGATGGCCGCGAGGCAAGCATCAATTCGCCGGCACGTTTGGTGGCTCCCATGACGCTTGCGGGATTGACGGCTTTGTCAGATGAAATCAGCACAAATGCCCGACAGCCTTGCTCCTCTGCGACCTCGAGCAGACTTGCGAGCGCGAAGACGTTATTCGTTACGGCCTCCGCTTCTTTCGATTCCATCTCCGGCACGTGTTTGTGCGCTGCTGCGTGAAAAACAATTTCGATTTGATGGTCTCTGAAACACCGCCGCATCGCGGCGGCGTCGCCAACTTCGGCAACGACTGTCACAACGCGACTCTGCATCGCTGCGTCGGCCAATTCCTGCTGAAGCATCGCGAGGCCTGCCTCGCTTCGATCCACGCAAACCAGCCTTTTTGGGCCGTACTCAAGAATTTGCCGGCACAATGCCGAGCCGATCGAGCCTGCCGCTCCAGTGACGAGAACCGATCGGCCTTCGAGATCTTGGCGTACAGCCTCAAGGTCGACGTGGAGTTGCTTTCGACCGAGCAAATCTTCCATGGAGACTTCGAAGGGCGGCATCCGGTTAGGCACGGGCTGCAATCGAGCGTGGGAGATGCAATTCGGCAACCGTCTCCTTCACGGCGCCGATGATGAACTCAACTTCTTCGCCGGAAAGATTCGGATAAATGGGAAGCGAAACGCATCTGCGAAATTCCGCTTCAGCGCGCGGAAAATCGCCAGCGCGGTAACCATGAGCTCGCTGATAGTAATCCTGCAGATGCAGGGGAATAAAGTGGACACCGCAGGCGACACCCTTCTCCGACATTCGATCGATGAACGCATCGCGATCGTCGCTGAAGCGGTCCAAGCGCAATCGCAGGATGTACAAGTGCCAAGAGGATTCGCAATTCTCGCGAACAACGGGCACTTCCAGCGCGTCAATCGCGCTGAATGCCTCTGAATACCGGCGAGCGATGCGGCTGCGCGCGTCACGCATCGCATCGCACTTGGCGAGTTGAACGATTCCAAGAGCCCCCTGGATGTCGGTGAAATTGTATTTGTATCCGGCCTCGCGAATCGAATAGTTCCACGAGCCGTTGTGGCCCAATGGCTTGCCGCCGGATCGGTCGATTCCGTGGAGACGCATCAATCGCATGCGCAGCGCCGCAGCTTCATTGTCGGTTGTAATCATACCGCCTTCGCCGGTGGTGAGCGTCTTGGTCGCGTAAAAGCTGAAGCATGTGAACTCGCTGATTGATCCGACGAGCTTTCCAGAATATCGTGAAGGCAGCGCGTGCGCCGCATCTTCGATGACGCGCAAGTTCCGCTGCCGCGCAATCTCAAATATTGCGTTCATCTCGCACGGATGGCCTCCCAGGTGCACAGGGATGATAGCGCGCGTCGCCGCCGTGATCCGCCGGCGAACGTCGTCCGGATCGATGTTCAGCGTTTCGGAATCGATGTCGCAGAAGATCGGCTTCGCGCCGGTATGTGCGACGGCCTGCGCCGTCGCGGTAAACGTTGTCGTCGGCACGATCACATCGTCGCCACGCCCGATCCCGGCAGATTCGAGTGCAAGATGCAGCGCGGCCGTGCCGCTCGAGACCGCGACGGCGTGCCGGGCGCCGACGTAATCCGCGAAATTTGTTTCGAACTCGAGCGTGCGCTCGCCCATCGTGAGCATGCCGCTTCGAATCACGGCTGCAACGGCCTGCACTTCGTCTTCACCGACAGCAGGCCGGTGGAATGGAATCGACGCGGCTCGCGTGTGAGATTTGTTCATTTCGCGATTGATCCGAAATAGTGCGTGCGCAGGGATTGGATGCTCGAAAGAGCTTTGAGTAGCGGATCGCTCCAAGCGACGAGACGCGCGAGCGGAGGCGCAAGCGTGATTCGTTCGAGCTCGACGCGGGTGCCAGGAAACAGCACCTCCACTTCCCTTTTCGAGATTCCGCGCACATCGGGATTTCGAGGATTGTTCACACGAAAATCGTACCAGAGGACGAACCCGCTTGGCCGAAGCACGCGCAGAATCTCCGCAGCCAAAGACGCTTTCAACGCGGGATTGTGGATCGAGCTGAACAGAGTGAACGACAGGACGTTATCGAAGCTTGAATCAGCTAACGGCAGATTCGATGCGTCGCCGCATTGCAACGTCGTGAGAGGCGAGCATAGTTGTCGCGCGACGTCGATTCGTTCCGGCAGAAGATCGATGCCTGTCAGATTCTGCGGCTGCGCGCCGAATTCGCCGAGCGCTCGCAGCCATCGCGCGTCGCCGCAACCGACGTCGAGAATGCGACGCTCCGCAAGAGGAACCGCATTTCTGCGCCTGAGCAATTGGGTGAGACTCTGTTTGAGCTCGCCGGTTTGAAAAACGTAGGCGCGATCCAGAGAAGAGTAACGCCACGACGGTATCGTCCGCCGTCGGCGCGCGTACGCTTCGCGAATCCGTTGCAGTTCGGTGTGGCGCGGGCCTCCGGGAGAGCAGGCTGAGCCCGGCGGCTGCGCGGCGACGATTCTTGCATTCTCGCTTGCGATCGTCATTGCCCCACCGCAGTTTGAGCGGCCCTCTCGCGATTGTTTGGCACAACCAGGGCGGACTGCCGAAGCGCGAGCACTTGAGCGATCCAATTGCGAACCAGCAAGCTCCATGCGAAAAGCATCTCAACGAAAGCACGGCCGTTGCGGCCCATCTCGGCGGCGCGTGCAGGATTCGCTATGACCACGCGGATCGCATCTGCCAGCGCTTCAGAATTTTCCGGCTGGACAACGAAGCCGCCCCGCGCCTCCTCAACGAGGCGCGCACCCTCGCCCTTCCCGGCAAATACCACGGGCTTTCCACACGCCATGATGGCAGTAATCTTGGCGGGGCGATTCCCTTCCAATAGCGCGATGTCCCGCTGGCACGCCAAGCCGCACTCGGCAATCGAAAAGTAACGCGCCACTTCGCCTGGATTCACCGGAGCCAAGAACGTTACGTTGCGCAATCGCCACTCGCTCGCCAATCGAACGAGGCGTGCTTTCGCTGAACCATCGCCGATAAACACGAAATGGATGCCTTCGTTCTGCAAGAGCTTGGCAGTCGCCAGCGCATTTTCAAGCCCCTGCGCGAAGCCATGCGTGCCTGCAAACAAAATGATTTTCTTATCCTGAAGTCCCAGTGTCCGCTTCAATTCCTCGTCGGGCGGTTGCGGGCGGAACTTATCGGGATCAACGCCATTCGGGAGCAGCAAGATTTTCGAAGCTGGCACGTTCTTTTCGAGAATCAAAGCTTGCCGAACTCCCGCACTGATGGCGGTGACCGCATCCGATTGCGCGTAAGCGAATCGCTCCAGTTTCTGCAGCACCTTGATGACGAACGAGCTTCGGGAAAGCCCGAGCGCGCGAATCGAATCGGGCCACAAGTCCGCAACATTCATGATCACGGGAACGCACCAGACGCGCGCCGCAAGAAGAGCCGGTAACATCAGCGTGAGCGGCGGCGACTCAAAGAAGATCCAATCGGGGCGTTCGCATTTGCGCAAACCGAACACCGACGTGACCGCAAATGATGCGAACGATGCGGCGCGTTTCCAACCGGCGCCCAGAGATGCACAAGTCCATGTTCGATGAACTCGAATGGCGTCAATTGTCTCTGACACGACCCAGCGATGGCGGTAGGCAGCGAGAATCTTTCCTTGCGGATAATTCGGAAGCGCCGTGACAACTTCTACGGAGTGACCCAAATGACTCAATTCGCGCGCTAATGCGGAAAGGCGAGTCTGCGGAGCGCCGACCTCCGGAGAAAAATACTGCGTGAGAATCAAGAACCGCATTGCCCGCGACTCCTGGAGCGCATGCCGCCTACATCGAAGGGTGCACACACATTTTACGACGAGCCCAGGCAAACGGGTGTTGGGAATTCTTGGGGAACAAACCGCCCAGGCAGCGCTAAACGAGGAAGGACAGCGGGGACTCGACGCCAGACGGAGGCGAAAGGAAAGCTGGCAGTGTTAACTGCGAATGCCGGAGAAAATTGAAGAAGGGCTCATCTCGAATTGCGCGGAGATTTCGATGAACAAGAGACTGTGCCGGCGCTCACGCTCTTTAGACGGCTACGCTCGCGTCGCGGACCGTCTCACGCGATTTTGAGCGCGCTCGAGTTCGGCTGCCCGCGGGAAGCTGCTGAATGGCTTGATCCAGAATCTCAGAAATCGACACCCGAAACTCGCCGCTCAAGAGGTTAACGTCCAGCCACAGAGGTCCGGCAGATTCCTCTCGAAGAAGCACAAAATCGCCGAAATGCTTACCCGAATTCAGGCTGAGTTGGAGCCGAAGCTCCCAATCCGGCGACGACGAGTGAATTTCTCTCCATACGAGCGCAAGCCTGCCGTTCGCGTCGGGAAGAATCGGAAAAAACAGGCGCGGATCAACTGGATCGGGGTCGTCGAAGCTGAACGCGACGCCCGAGAAGCCTAAAGGCTCAAGCGTGGAACGGAGAATTTCGCATATTTCCGTGAAGTCCGGAGGCGCCTTAGCGAGCAGTTCAATGGCGCGTCGAATGGAGATATCGTTTGCGATGATCATCCTTCTCTGTCGAAGGCGCCGCACGACAGCGGCGAGTTCAGTAAATTCCAGATACTTCAATTCGCGAGTACCGCGCGAGACGCCAACTGCGATAGCGACAACGGCAAATCCAAACATCCATTTTCCGTGCAGCAGAGCGAGGCCAAGAAATGAAAACCCTGCGGCAACCGCGTAGAGAATCAAGACCGCGTTGCGATGAGAGACGCCGCGCTTGATTAACTTGTGATGGATGTGCTCGTCGTCGCCGTTAAAAAGTGGCTTGCTTCCGAGAAAGCGGCGAAAAACGGATAAGCTCACGTCCATGATGGGAAGACCGAGACACACGACGGGCACGGCGATTGTCGCTGCGACTCCGGCGTTTGAACTCACCCCGATCGTCAATCCACTCAACAAAAAACCGAGCAGCAAGCTTCCCGAATCACCGAGGAAAATCGTCGCAGGATGAAAGTTATAGCGGAGAAACCCGAGGGCCGCACCTGCCAGCGCGACGGCCAGTATTGAAATCAACGGAGTGTGCCCGCCTATCGAAATAGCACACACCACGATCGCCGCGATCAATGAGGAGCCGCAAGCGAGGCCGTCGAGCCCATCGATTAGATTAAACGCATTGGTAATCAGCAAAACCCAGAAGATCGTCGCGGAAAGCTCGATTGGGATGCGCAGGTAACTTTCGGCGAAATAAGCACCGAGAGAGCGAATTCCCGACCCTCCCGCGTAGAGCCCAACCGCCGCGATTGCTTCGACCCCGAGCTTCCAATACGGGCCGAGCGAGAACAAGTCATCGCAGAGACCCAGCAGAAGCACGACCAACGCTGGCAACAGAAATGAAAGAGCTGCACGGATCGAGATCGATTCGCGGCTGCCGAACAATCGAAATGCGGCAATGCCGATTGCCGACGCGGCTGTAAAACTGATAAAGAGCGCAACACCCCCGATTCGCGGTACAGACTTGACGTGAAAATGACGACCGAGATTCGCGGGGTCGACCCAGCGAAGATGCACTGCAACATCCCGCACAAGCGGCGTCAGAATCGCCGACAGAAGGACGCTGCCAACAAAAACGGAGACGAAGAAGGAAATCACAGCTTTATTTTTTAAGTTGCCGGAGTTTGTGTCACAAATTGACGAATCGCGGTGAACGAACGAGCTTCAACAGCATCAGGATGAAACAGGCACGCGAACGCCCGGCAGCAATACGCGAGGTTCCGGCGGAACAGCCGATTGTGGAAGGTGCTTGAGGATTTGTTGCGCCGCTGTTTCGACCGAGAATTTCTCTTCCAGAAGCCATCGGCCGTTCCGGCCCATGCGGCGCCGCAGGTCGCTGTCGTTTGCGAGCTGAAGCGCGGCGACTCGGAGTTTTTCATCGTCGCCATTCACCACGCAAAATCCTGCCTGATTTTCTTCGATCAGGGCAAAAAGGTCGCTGCCGGGGTTAACGCTGGCGAGCACCGGAATCGCCGAATAGAAATAGCTGAGGAGTTTTCCAGGAATGTTGTGATTCTTGAGCCGGCGATCGAGTGAAATCAGCCCAACATCAAATTCCGACGCCATCGAAATATATTCGCGCTGGTCAATCGGCGGCAGCCTTCGAATGTTCGGCAGCCTTCGCCGCGCAATCGTGGCCTCCAGGCGGCGCGCTTCACTGCCTTCGCCGACAATCAGGAAGAAAATTCGCGAATCGCCGGCGAGATTTGCGGCGAGCTTCAAAATGTTATCGATATCCTGAGCGATACCAATGTTCCCTCCGTAGAAGAAAACCACCCTGTTCACCAAGCCGAGCCGCAATCGAAATTCGGTCCTCGGGAGGTTCGGTTCGTCGAGCGGCGTCCAATTCAACAGAACCTCCAGATCAAAACCCTTATCATCAAAATTACGTCCGAAATAGTCCAGATCACCGTGCGATTGCACACCGATGACGTCAGCAACGTCATATTGATCGGACTCTTTCCTGCGAAAGTACCAGTAGATCAAGCCACGCCTGAGAACGCCCGCATTCACCGCCCATTCAGGGAAAATATCGCGCAGGATCAAATAGGATTGGCAGTGCCACATCGCTTTCAGACGGCGCACCAACGCGCCCCAGAAAATTGTTGGAGAATAGAAAACGATCAGGTCCGCCGGATGTTTCGAAAGAAATTCGCCAGCGACGCGCCACACGATGGTCGAAATGCGAACTTCATTGAGGCTGCGCCGCCAATGCGATGCTCCTTTAATTTGAGGAGTTTTCACGCGCGCAACGCGCACGCCGCTCTCGACGGAAATTTCCATGTCGCGTGACATTCTGTTTGTCGTCGTTACGACGGTGACCTCATGTCCCTGACGTAGAAACTCGACGCTGAGATCGTGGATTTGCTTCGGGCCGGATTTGAAGACCGGCAAGTAGCAATCGACGAGGATCAAAATATGCATGTGGCGGATTCCGCGAGTTGAGAGATGTGCTGATGGTCGAAGCGTTTATCGAGCGTGCCGTGCCGCGCGACTACCGATGTCGAATCGTCGCGCGTCCTACGTCAATTGCGGGAAATCGAGGAAACGCTGGAGCACGATTTGAATCAGGCTGCAGCCTTTGAACCCCTTCGGAAGCCGGTGTTTGCGGACTTGCGCTAGCGAGCGCGGAATTACCGCCGAAGTCGCGATAGCCGAGAACAATTCCCGCGACCGTATCAGCGACGTGCGGCGCAAGATATTCGGACGGAGGTTGCCATCGCCGGTTCTCGTGCGTGACGATGCTCACCATGTTGACGATAGTTTGCGTGTCCGCTCCGGCGAGCACATTCGAGCCGCACTCGAGAGTTTCTGGCCGTTCCGTCACATCCCGGATCGTGACGTTGGGCACGCCCATGATGCAGGCTTCTTCTTGCACCGTGCCGCTATCGGACAGCACGCAAAATGCGCTCCGCTCCAGCCGGATGAAATCGAAAAATCCGAACGGCTCGAGAACCGTGAGGCTCGAAGCAGCAAGGTTGACGCCGAAGTGCTCGGCCTTAGATTCAGTTCGCGGATGCAAAGAAAAAATAATAGGCAGGCGATATCGTTCGTGCACCAGCTCGAGCGCATTTATCACGCTGCGAAAGCGGGATTCGACGTCCACATTTTCGGCTCGATGCATCGTTACAAGAAAATACTTCTTCTCTTTGATGCCAAGGCGCGCAAGGACTGTGCTGGCAGCAATCGGATCAGCGAAGTGCTGAAGGACTTCGTAGATCGGGTTTCCGGTCACGAAGATATCCTGCCCCGCGATGCCCTCGCGCAGCAGATTTTCCCGGCCGCGATTTGTATATGGCATCAGAACCGAACTGACGTGATCGATGACGCGCCGATTGTTCTCCTCCGGAACGCGAAGGTCGTAGCAGCGATTACCTGCCTCCATGTGATAGACCGGAATACCAAGCCGGCGAGCCACGATCGATATCAATCCACTATTGGTGTCGCCCAGAATCAGCATCCGCTCGGGACGCTTCTCCAAGATCAATTGCTCGCCGCGAGACAGTATCTGCGCGACTTGATCTCCAAAGCTTGAGCTTCGGTTTCCCATCGAGACGTCCGGCTGCCGCACATTCAGCTCTCGAAAGAATATTTCGCTCAATCGAGTGTCATAGTTTTGTCCGGTATCGACGAAGGTGTGGTCGGCGTGCTCGTCCAACAGCTTGATAAGCAGGCTGAGACGTATGATTTCGGGCCGCGTCCCGAGAACCGTCATAAT
This sequence comes from uncultured Acidobacteriota bacterium, assembly GCA_963803835.1. Taxonomy (GTDB): domain Bacteria; phylum Acidobacteriota; class Terriglobia; order Acidiferrales; family UBA7541; genus Palsa-147. The sequence continues at coordinate 12,316 of CAWDOI010000022.1, forward strand.
TTTCAACGCAGTGCCTCGGCCATTTCGTTCTGCATGTCTTCTACCATCAAGCCTTCTTTTCGAAGCATGCCGGCGGTTTCTTCAAGAGTCATCAGTTTGTCGGCGGAGCTGTACTCGCGTGATACGCACGGCAATCCGCTCGGCGCGTTGCGCAATTCGGGCAACATCGGAAGGATGACGTAATACGCGTCGCGCGCTACCGAACGATGCGCCTCCTCATCGCTAATTAGAATCTCGTGAACTTTTTCTCCCGGCCGAATACCCGTGTTTCTGATTTCGATGGGCCGGTCGCCGATGAGGGATCTCGCGATATTAATTACCAACGCGGAAGGGACACGCGGAATGTAGGTTTCACCCGGAAGTCCTTCTCGAACCGCGGCAAAAATTGTATCGACGGCATCATCCAAGCTCAGCAAGAAGCGAGTCATTTCCGGAGTGGTGATTGTGACCGGCCCGCCATGGCGGATTTGTTCGTGAAATAACGGAACTACCGACCCGCGCGATGCGAGTACGTTGCCGTATCGAACGCAAATGAATCGCGTGTCCGGGCATCGAATGTTGGCCTGAATAAAAACCCGCTCTTGTAAAGCTTTGGTCATTCCCATCGCATTCACGGGCTTGCAGGCTTTGTCGGTAGAGACTCCGACGACGGTGTCGATTCGCAAATGATGTTCCTGAATCGCCCGAATAATATTTTCCGGCCCGCCAATGTTCGTCTGCACGGCTTCGTAAGGAAAATATTCGCAAGTAGGCACTTGCTTGAGCGCGGCAGCGTTGAAAACCATATCCACACCGATTAGAGCTTGCGCTGTCGAATGAGGATCCCGCACGTCGCCGATGCGAAACTCGAGTTTTTCCTGGAAATTGCGATAGATAATTTCGTCCGTGGCCGCAAAGCGATGCTGGTACTCCATGCGCATCAAGTGCTGTTTCGCTTCATCGCGCGAAAGTACGATGATCTTGGCGGGATTTCCGGCGTTGCCGTCGAGGAAACGCCGGACCAATGCTTTTCCGAGCGAGCCTGTGCCGCCGGTGATGAGAATTCGCTTCCCGTCAAAATGCCGCAACTTGGACCTGCTTCCATCGATCGTAGGGCGTGTCATCATTTGCAAGTTCGGAAACCAATTCCGGCCACGGAGGGCACGACTGACCGATAGCTTTTTCGAACTTGTCTCCTTTCATGCTTCGATCACAGACGAATTTCGAATCTGGATGGATTGCCACGTCGAGGCCGTAGGCTTCTCGCAGCAAGCAGAGAAGGTCAAACTTGGAAATCGCTGCACTGGCAACCTGATAGAGCCCGGAGGGATTGGATGAGGTTTCAATCAAGTTCGCGACTACTCGAGCCATATAGTTTGTGGTCACGCCGGAATACATCGCGCGAGTAAAGCCGGAGATTTGCCCATGTTCTTGCCTCAGAAACCACTCGAGGAGAGATTCTGAATGGGTCAATTCCCTGCCAATGATCGACGTGCGAAGGGTTAGCGCCGTGCCATCTGCAATTTCGCCGAGCGCTTTTGTGCGGCCATACAAATCCTCGGCATCGGGAAGATCGTCCTCGCGGTAGCTGCCGCGCTTGCCGCTAAAGACGCAATCGGTGCTGAAATGAATCAGTTTGCCGCCCCATCGGCCGCAGACGTCAGCGAGCTGGTGCGGCAGCAGAGCGTTCACCGCGATCGCCGGAACAGCTTGGCTCGCCTGAGCTCTTTGCTTGACGATGCCAATGCAGTTGATGACGAAATTTGGCTTGTTCTCGACGAGCAGATTTTCCAGTTTGTGAAAGTCCGCAGCGTCACAGTGTTCGATCACGCCACCCGCGTGAAACAAGCTGATTGAGCGAATCGCCGGCTGATCGATCGAGCCGCGAATCGTGCAGCAGGTTTCGGCATATTTCGTTCGGAGATGCTGGAAAAGCTTGTGCCCCAGCATTCCGGTGCCGCCCAGGATCAAGATATGCATGAATTGCGTACCGGACACGGACTAGCTTGAGCGAAACACTTGGTCAGAACGAATTGCGATTCCTCTTCGAATAGAACCGCTTGCATAGCGCCCATCGAGTTCGCTGAGCGCCCAGTCACACTGGGAAACGCAATTGGGGCTTAGACTCTCGCGCTGCCTGCCGCGCTCATGGATTTATCGAGCGGCACTGAAACGCTTGTGGTGCGAGAAAGTGCGAGATGGAAAAGTTTCGCCGTGTTGTTCGATTTAACGGTTAGTTGGCACCACGCTTCGAAATACCGCCGGGCGTGCAGCGAATGCATGCGGTACACATCCGCATCCATGTCTGCGCAACTTTGCATGGCCGCCTGCCACTTTTCAGCGGCTTCGAGCGGTAGGCACCACCCAGCGCCTTTTTCAAAGACTTCGCGCCACGGCGTGCGATCGCTCAGAATCACGGGGCAACCCGCGGCAAGCGCTTCGAGAATGGCATGCCCGAAGCTCTCGCCCTGCGACGGCAAAATGAAGAAATGATATAAAGCCGCCAAACGCACGGCTTGCGAGCTGGAAACGGCGGCGTGATACCGCACGGTTACATTGCCGGGCAACGCCTCGATTCGCCGCTGGCATTTTTCCCAATAGGCCTTATCGTCCGCAGGTCCATAGATGTCGAGTTCGAGCCGGCCGTGGATTCTTCCGAGCATGTCCAAAACGAAAGTCAGGTTCTTCATCGGTGAAATTCGCGAGAGAAATAGGAACTTCGCCGCGCCGGACAATTTCTCGGGCTTGTCTGCGCGCGCGCCGCTATACAAAATGTCAATGTCCGGCAGGTCCGTCGCGATCTCGATGCAAAATCGTTTCGTTCGATCCTTCTGAAGCGCGCGTTCAATCTGCTGGCATTCAAGTTCCGAGCTAGCATGCCAAATCACGCCGGAGGAGATTCCGAAAAGCGATGCAGCCTTTCGATAAAGCCACTTGCGAATTGATTTCAGTCCGAGCGCTCCCCGCGAAAACTCGCCTCGAGGCGCAAGGACAATTTGAACTGTAGGCAAGAGCCTCAGCCGCCGCAGCAGGAGGGTCTTGACGGAAAGCGCCGAAAAGAAGCTATTGAGATAGATCACGTTCGGCGAGATCTCGAGGATCCGCCGGCGAATGAAGCGCAGCGAGAGGTCCGTACTGTAGAGAACTTTCGCCTTTCCTACTTGAACCCACTCGCCACGCTTCACTTCCGAGTAAGGCTGATTTTCACCCGCGTCGCGATCGCGCGTGAAGATGAAAAACTCGAATTCGTCGCCCAGCAGTTTGACGATATTCGAGAGCGAAGCAATCGGCCCACCCGCCTTGTATCCCGGGAGGTAGTAATCGGCGAAAACGAAGATGCGCGGACGGCTCATGATTCTTCGAACCGCGTCGCCCGGCTGCGCGTGCTGGCAATGAACCGGACCACATAGTTCGGCAAATTGGCGAGCCGCCAGTTGAGAACTCGAACGCGATCTTGCACGGACAGATGCAGCGGCTGGCTTGCGATGTGGGCAGATTTCTCGGCATGCGCCGCATCGCGTTCGCGAGCGCTAAGCTGCGCCGCGTGCAAACGAAACGCGCCCACCGACGGAGCCTGCAGGCGCCGCGCGACACAGCCGGACAGCACGGCGCGAGAAAAGAATACAAAGTCCGCGACGTGGCGATAGCGATCGTCGAATCCATCTAATTCGAGGAACAGTTCTCTTCTAAAAATCGCGCAGGGCTGCGAGAAGCCGGAGACGCCTCGACGGAACATCGCCGGCAGCTGGTTCGCCGCAGCGGCATGCCACGTGAAAAGGAAACGCCCTTCGACGTCCACGAAATCGCAATGGCCGTAGACGAGAGACGCTCGCGCCGCGCAGCCAAGTTCGAGCAAGCGCGCGTACGAGTTTGGATACACGACATCGTCGGAATTGAGATACGTAAGCCAGTCGGCATTCATGCTCCGCAGGCCGACGTTGACCGCGCGATAGAGCGAGCCTGGAGGAACATAAACCGACGGAACACCCCACTTGCGGCAGATGTCGAGCGTCGCATCGGTCGAGCCACTATCGGCAACTACGACTCGGACGGTGCAATCACGCTGGTTCAGAAGCGAACACAGAGTCCAGTCAAGCGTCGCGGCACTGTTGAGAGTCGGAACCACGACTCCCAGCGACTCTTGTCCGTGTTCGCTGATACTCAGTATGCTCAAGCGAGTCACATCGTCGCCTGACTTCCTAGGCGGCCATCGCTGGCAGGAACGGCAGAACTCTTCACGCGCTGCGCCGCTCGAATCGTGGAAGGCGCGAGCCACGTGGCCGCTAGACCAATGGCGAAAAAAACAGAAGGAGCGGCGGACAGTGGCGACGTCTGAATCAGGTAAATTGCGGTCGCGGCCCAGAAAACGGCGCGAGAGAGTTGCCAGCCGTCCGCATCGCGATTTTGGGGATTGCTCAATTCACGAAGCGCGCGTCCCGACAAAATCACGAAGACCGCGCAAAAGTACACTCCAATCAATCCTGCGTCGCAGAGTTCGCGCAGAAGACCCATATGCGGGACCGTATTGATGCCCGCGCCTTCTTCCTGCACCCAGTCAAAAAGTCCGATGGCTGGGAGGTACTCGGTGGACGCCAAGCCTGACAACCCCGGCCCCACACCTGTCACAAGCAATGCGGGGCGAGACGCGAACATCACAAAAACGGCAGCGTCGAAGATGTCCAGGTGGAGCGCGAGTTCCTCGACTTTGCTTACCGGAACGTCGCCAGCTTTGTCACTCGTCATTCGCTGCTGAACGTTCTCACTCCAACTATCGAAAAAACCGTTCTGCGGAAAAAGGTAAACAGTGGCGCACCAAAGCGCCAGGATGACGGCGGCGGAAACCGTCAACACCTTGCGCGTCCTGACATCCATGAAAAGCAACGTGGCGAGCCCAGCGCCTATGACGAATAGCCCTGAAGTCGAAACAGCAACAAACAACGCCAACGCGTGCGTCAATACAATTGCAAATCGTCCCCATGACCGCTGCCGCGCAAAAAGCGCCAGTGAAAAAAGCAAGCCGTGTCCGACGGCAAGGCCCAATCCGCGCGGCTCGTAGTTCAGTCCGCGCATTCGGAATTCGAGGCCGAGCGTTTGCGCTCCGGTAATCGCAGCGTACAGGTCGATTCCGGTAAGCCACTGAAAAATGCCGCCAAGCGCCGCAATGCTCGTCCCGCCGACAAACCAGCGAATCAAGCGCTCCGGGCGCCGCGTCTTCCAGAGGTATCGCGCCAAGAAAATGATCAGACTGACATCCGACACTCTGCGAATGAAATAGACCACGGCTCGAACCTGAGGCAACTGGGACGGCAGGCGGTCGTAGCCTTGCAACGGCCACGGCATCACGTATCCAAAAATAATTCCGGCGATGCCGAGCCAAATCAGATACGAACACAGCGCTTTCCCGGCGCGGCTCTTCCAAACGATGGCGATCACGGCGAGCGAGGATGGCAAGAGCAGCAAACCCGCTAGGCGCGGAGCGGGTAGATTCACGATCAGCCGAGGATCGAAAGCGTCCACGGCAACGGTAAGACAGATCCATCGGACGAGCCAATCGTCGAGGCGCCGCGCGATCAGCCATGCTGGAAGGATTACCACCAGCATGGCAAGAATCATTTGTCTCAGATCAATCAAGGGCGTGGATTCCCTGCGATTCGCGCTTCGTATCGCGTGCCAGATCGCTCGCGCGAAAGAAAACGTTTGCGTAACGCTCGATGCAGGCGCGTGTATAAGCCGCAGGCTTGCCTTCGGAAATAACGAATGGTTCATAGCCGCAGCGGCCGAGGCGTGTGACGATATCTTCGATCTTGCTTCCAAAAGGCCGCTGATTGGGTTCGAACAATTCGAGAAGGATCAGCCGCGGTTGCCTTGAGGGATTCTCGAGCAGCCGGCGCGCGCCTTCAATCACCAGTCCTTCAGCGCCTTCGACATCGATTTTGAGCACATCCACGCGGCGTATCCCTGCCGCATCCGCGTACGCATCCATCGTGTTCATCGTTACTGGAAACGTTGACGAAATCGGACGCCGGCCTGTATCTCGCAGTGAATTGAATCCGCTATCGCTGGCGCGCACGAATTGAACGCGGCCCGGCGTGGCGCCCAGCACGATCGGGTTGAGCGCGACGTTTTCAAGCCGGTTGATGCGCACGTTCAATTGCAAGAGAGCGCCGCAAACAGGGTCCGGTTCGAATGCATGGACCGATCCTAGCCGCGCCGCGCGCGCCATCAGCGTCGTGTAGTAGCCGGCGTTTGCTCCGACATCGAAGCAAACGTCGTCGGGACGTATGGACGGAACGAGATAGTCGGTTTCCTCGCGCTCGTAACTTCCGAGAAAAGCAATCAGCCGCCCTGCATCTTCATTCGACGGCACCACCAACTCGAGGCCTCGCGAATATACATGCTTCAAAAACAGCCGGTCGCTCGGCGTGTGATAGTAAGAAAGCCGCAGCGACAATTTGCCAAGCAGCGATTTCCAAAATCCTGCTTTCAACGAGCGGTGGGAATGGCTCGGGACGCTCTGCAGCTTGATTTTGCTTACGGCGGCATCAGCGCCAAATGTATCGATGCCGCTCATTCGAGCGCCTCGACAGGAGCCATCGCGGTTCTTTTGCGCTGGAGAATTCGCGTCGCTTCGAAGTAGCAGAGCGTGACGACTGCGCCGTAGGCGACGCGGCCCAAGCCCGCTCCCACCAAACCGAATCGCGGAATCAGCAGTACCGCAGTCGCGACGGAAACCACGCCCGCCGCAATGCTTGTCACGCAGGCAAATCGAATTTTTCCTAGTCCGAGAAGCATCAAGTACGGCACGACATTGATGGACAGCCAGGCGTAGCCCACCGCAAGCACCGCAAGCAATGTCGAGGATTGGTCCGCGAAAGCGCGGCCGAGCCACAGAGTCAGTATTTGCCTTCCGCCAACGATTAACGGGAATGCCAGCGCGAACGTAAGAACCCAATTCAGCGCCATGGCCCACCGGAAAACCTGCGTAAGCCCGCGGAGGTCTCCAGCCTCATGCCGCCGGCTGAATTGTGGAAAGAGGAATCCGAATGCCGATCCGACAATCACATGCACCATGGACGCAAGTTGAGTGCAAATGGAATAGCGGCCCGCTGCAGCCGCTCCCATCAGCGCTCCCACAATCAATTTGTCCGCCTGGCCAAACGTCATGGCCGCGACACTTTGCAGCCACGAATACATCCCGAAGGAAGAAATCCTGTGCCAGAGGGACCAATCGAGTTCAAGCTTGAAAGAAATTCCCGGCAGGATTCGCACGACGCCGATCGTATACGCCCCGAGTCCAAACGCCACGCAGATGGCAGTCGCAAGAAGAATCGCGCCCACACCGCGGCCATGACCGACCAACGCGATCGATGAACCCACAATAGCGGCCTTGACGCAAATGGATATCCGCGATGCGCCCGCGTAATCTTCGAACGCGCGCAACGTGTTCGCCAAAACCGACTCGATCGAGCGCAGCGCCAGAATTAATCCCCCCAGCCGCACCGCTCGCACGTCCGCAGCGAATGTTGACGCCCGTGCCGACAAAACAGATCGCGCAATAATCGGCGCCGCGCCGCTCATCGCTGCGGCCGCCAGAACTCCCAGCAGCGCGCCGAGCATCAAGTTCACGCGAAATGTCCGCTCCATGCCGCGAGCGTCGTTGCCGCCGCGATATTGCGAAATGAACTTGATCGTCGAATCGCCCAATCCAAAATTGAAAACCGAAAGGCTTCCGGTCAAGGCCAGAATCAACATCCACACTCCAAAGGGTTCGAGCCCCATTTTCGAAAGTAGATACGGCGCCGCAAATACCATCAGCACCGGCGTCGTAACCTGGTCGGCAACGCTGTAAATCGAATTGCGCGCTCCAGCACGCAATTCAGCGTGGCGAATGAGCCGCGAAAGCTGCCGAACGCGGTGCGCGGGAAAGAGCGAGGTTATCAAGTCCGGTGCCAAAACTGGTGCCAGGAAGTCGCAGTTTGCTAACCCGCAGGAGTCTGACGAAAACGATCGCGCGAAATTGGAATCCGCCGGCAGGCGTCCGTGCTCGCACCAATTCCGGCGCTCAATCGACTGGCGCCGTTGGCTGCCGCCGAAATCGATTGAGCGCGTTCTGCAGCACCGATGCTCCGCCGGATCCATTTTTCAAAAATCCGATGATCCTGGCGCTTGCCGTCGAGATGACTTCGCGGACGAACACCTTTCGTTCGTCATTCGAATCCATGCGTTGCCAGGCTGTCGCGCCGAACGCCCAGATCGCAGATAGCGCCAACGCCGCGAACGTGCCCATATACATAATCATCAGCCGCGGAGGGTACGATTTCCTTTCAGGAATCGTCGCCGCGTCGAGCACCTTCACGCTCGGAGTTTCCTTCACCTCTTCGACTTTGGCGAGTTCGAACTGCTCGGTGAGAAGTTCGAAGACTGTTTCCTGAACTTTGGCGCGGCGGTAATAATCCGCGTATTTCGCATCAAGCAGCGGCAACTGCCGAATCGACGGAAACGGCAGATCGCTCGAAGCGTCCCCAGCAATTCTGGTTTTTGTGGAGATCGCGTCCGCTGCGGCGTTTTGGCCACTTAGCTTATCGAGTTCTTTTCGAAGCGATGCAACCCGCGCGCTCAATTCGCGCACGCGCCCGCTATTGTCGGAATAGATTTGGCGCAACCCTTCGAGTTCGGACTTGGCGGCAATCAACTCGCCCGAAAGGCTTGCCGCGGCATCCAGCATGGCTTTTCCTTGCTGCTGGATGTCGAGCGTATTGTTCTTGCTCGAAAATTGCGCCAACTGCGCCTCCGCGTCGTCGAGGTCCTGCTTCACGGATATAAGCCGGCCTTCCAAAAAAATTCGCTCGCGATGCGCGGAAGAAGTTGATAGCTCGGAAACCATTGAGTTGAGTTCCCCGGCGTACGCGTTCGCAAGAGCCGCCGCTCTTTGTGCTTTCCTGTCCGTCACGGCGATGGTGATGATTCCGCTCTTGCGGTCTTCTGCGACGCCTGTGTTGCGATTCAATTGCTCGCGCGCGTCTTCAGACAGCCGCTTTCCGTACACTTTTTTCAGATCGAATTGCTGCACGAGGCGATCTTGAATCGTCCGGCTTTGCAGCATGCCGACGAAGAGCGCTCCCGAACTCTTTAGACCGAGCAAATCTCCCGCTGCCGCGCCAAGGCCGCTGCTCGATTTTCCTGCCAGGCCTGCAAGCAGAAGCGAGCTCGATACGGATTGCGTATCGGGCGGCATCAATTGGGCGTAAGCCGTGTAGCGCACCGGGATCACGAACGCCACGACGGTAGCGATAGCGAGGCCGGCCGCCGCCGCGCGCCAGAGTAATCTTCGCTGGTCCCAGAGCGCACGAATTTCCGCCATCCCGAGCCTGGGACGGCGATCGATCTCATCGAGAGCTTCGAACGATTGCGTAACCTGGGTTGGCATTCCTAGCGGCAACTCGTTTTCGAACTACGCGCCGTCATCCCCATGCTGCGGGTTCAAGACTCGCCGCGTCGACTTCGAGCGAGATGGAGCGCTGGATCAATTCGATGGACATCACCACGCGCACTCCGCCTTTCCATCGGTTCAGGATTCCTTCGCATCCTGCGAGCGCTCCGTCACGAATTCTCACGCGGCGGCCAACCGACAGAAACGGATGCGGCCGGGCGCAAACGCCATCCGAGAGCGCGCGGCGCAAGTTTCCGATTTCTTCATCTTCCAGCGGAGCGGGCACGCCATTGAAGCTGATCAACTGAACGACGCCCGGAATTTGCAGCACCTGCAAACGATCGCGCAACGCGACGCGCACAAACACGTAGCCGGGAAAAAGCGGCAACCGCATTCGCATGCGGCGGTCTTTCCATCGTCGAACGGAATCAAACAATGGCAGAAAACATTCAATCGAGCGTTGAGCCATTTGCGCGTCGACACATTTCTCGTGCCTCGCTCGCGTGTGCGCCGCGTACCATCGCGAGTCAAAATAATTTGCGTGCGTGTCGAGGTTCATCTCAACGCGCGTTGCTGAGTCTGCTATTTCAGCTGTTATTTCGAGGTGCATTCCGTCATCCAACTCACTCACAGCTTCGCCCCGTCAGCCACAGGGCCGCTTGCGAACTAACCCACTTAGCTTCAGGCGGTTACAAGCCAAAACCGCTGACCGCTTCCGCCGTCACGCCGCGCCTGTCCGTTCTGCGCGATACATCTGGCCTGAGAAAGCTTTTCAGAAGCAAACAACTTTATCGGCTGCGCGACGATTTTCGCGAGCTTGGCGAAAAGCCAATTTCTAGAATCGCCGAAACATTTTCCCGGCTTCCATTGAACAAAATCGGGTAGCTCGAAATATGCTCGTATTGCAACTCGCTCCGCACATACATGCCCGACGGCAAATACACATCATTCAAGATCGCGTAGTCCTGCCAGTAGCCTCCATGCGGGATGAAATCGGGGCTTACGGAATTATGTTTGTAAACAGCCTGCAAAGAATCCCGAGCGCCAAGCTGATACGTAAGCCAACACTCGATCGCGCGGCCCATCCGGCCGACATCGTTTCCGATCAGCCTGCCGTTATTTGTGTAGCCGTCGCGATATGTGTTGTTCCAATAATTCAAATTGCCGTGGTTACCCGAGGCATTTGACCAGCCGGGAGATTCCGTGGAAACGACTTCGGCATGGAAGTCGAGATTGCTGATGCCGGGGATGCGCGTCAGAAAAATTCCCGGGTGATACGGGTTCTTGGCAGGGTTTTGCCACGCGATGATGTCGTCATCTGCGTAGACTTCGCCGTACAGCACGACGTAATTCCGAATTCCGGGCACGTAAAACGTCCAGTCCATCACGTCGCGGCCATCGCCGGGAACAGCACGAGTGCCTAAATTGATTCCCGGAGGGAGAAAACTGCGAAAAAGATTTCTGCTGGTGATCGGATCGCCGCCATTTCCGCCAATCATCGTGGTGCGCCCGAAACCCAGTTCGAGGCACGGCAGTGGCTTGAAATTTATTTTCTGTCCGTAGATAAATGGCCGGGGAACATAGGAATGGCCTTGCAAGCGGCCGAAGAATTGATCGATTCGCACAGGGCCGAGAAACCTCAAAATGCCCGGCAAATTGAACGGCTCGGGATTCACGATCCGCGCCATGTTCACCGGCTCAGCGTTATCGCTCCATAGCAGCGATCCGCCGGGCCCTGGGCCCCATGTGAGGCTCTGCTTCCCGAGGCTGATCTCCCAGTTATTCACGTTTACCGCGATATAGCTATCGAGCAACCTCGGCCGGTCGACTCCAGCCACAGGAATACCCGGCGGCTTGGGTATCTCATCGCGATGCGCGATCACGCTTCGCACGGCGTCGGATAGTGCCGGAGCAGACGGCGCATGCTGATACTCGGCGCGAACGTAGATCGCCACGGGGCCTGCGGCGGCGCTCCACGAGCCGCCCGCTTGGCCGTTCATTCCGCGCTCGTATGGCCGCCCGAAGTCGTATGAAATCGTTTGGCCGAAATGGAAATCCGTTAGCGGCGGCCCGCTAATGGAAACTGCGCGCGTGTAGACGGATTCAACGTTTGCGGTAAGGTTTCGACTCCCTGCAAGCAATGTCATCTCGTAAGAAAATTCCTGGTCCAGCCGTAATTTCAGTTCCGACACAATTCTGCTCGGATTGCCGCTCTCGATGATTGCGTCCGCGGCCTCTTCGGTTAGGCGCGCGCATTCAATCCGCGTCCATGGGCGAAGGCCCTCCATCGCCGTGCTGACATAACCGAGAGCGGCAAGCTTTTCGAGAGCGGGATACACCCAGCTATCAAGCGGAACAAATGGCGAGCCCATGTTGCGCGTGTCATGCTGTTGCTCGCCTTCCTCCTCACCCGACAAGGGTTCCCAACCGCCCCCTGCGTCGAGCGAGTTCGAATGATGCTGGCGATAAACCTCGCGGCCAATTAGCCATCCCATCGCGCTGCCAACGACGACGTCGGATGGAAAATGTTCCTTGCCGAAAACTCGCGAGATGCTGATCGCCGATGCCGTTCCGTACGCGAGAAACTCTGTCAATGGTCCGGGATATTCGTGGGCGACAACGCTCGCGGCCGACCACGCGATAACAGCATGGTCAGATGGGAACGACGTGCCGCCGGCAAAGAATCGACCACGGCTCGCGTCTTCTTCGGGCTTTTGTCTTCCAAGCGTAAATTCTCCGGCTGTGCTCACGGCGAGGCTGTCCAGGATGGCTTCCGCACCGAGGACGTACGTCTCCCTTATCTGCCCATCCCGGCGAACGTTTTTGGACAGGAAAGCGACGCCTCCGATCGCAACCAACGTGCTGAGGGAGTCAATCGGCGCGCCGAGATAGCGATTTGATCTTGAGGGTTCCCTTGAAATGGCACGTTCGGAAGCGCGATCCGTCGCAAATAATCCTCCGGTCAATTCGACGAACGGAACGAGCCACTTGCCGTCGTCGCAGTGAAGGCGGCTGGGGCTCGTCCAGATATCGACTTGATCCGACCAAAGATTTTTCAAGAATTGAGTTCCCGCGGCGTTGCCGTTGTCATCGCTGCGAACGTTCGAATCTTGCGCAACAAACCTCGACGTCTTCGCCGTTGTCTTCGTTTGCTCCGTGTGTGAGTCAGCCGTTTGCATCGATCCAGTCGATCGTTCCTGAGCGCTCAAGCCGCGAGGCGCGCCGAATAGTGCGATGGCCAAAAGCAGCGGCCCCCCCGTTCCCCGTACCCGTCGATGCGACGACATGCGCACGTCCACCATCAATGCGCAGCTATGAAAGCCGCGGTTACCACCGACGACGCCACTTGTCCAGCAAGGAAAACGCTCTGCCACGCGATGCTGCGTCCAATGGCTTTTTCCGGAACCACAACCATGTCGCCGGGCTGCAGCGATTCTCGAAGCGGATCGCGGCTCCAAACAAAATTAGGCCCTCGTGAAGTCACAACCTCTCCATCCGCGCGAACGACGAAAATTGCTTTCTTGTCGGCAATGTGCGTCGGACCTCCTCCCTGGCTGAGATACCATCCCGCGCTTCTGCCGGGACGAAATGCGATGGCGGTGGGGTTGTAGACTTGACCGGAAACCAACACGAAGTTTGGCGACTTCGGAACGATCAAAACATCGCCCGCGCGCACCGGGACGTCTTCGGATGTGTTGCGCCACGAGCGCATATTCGAACTAATGTGGATCACCAGGCGCCCAATCGGAGGATTGCTCTCAAGATTATCGAGCACGTGTTGCCACTGCGTGATGGCCGCTGTCTTCGTCGCTTTCTGGCTGCTGTCGTTGTCCGGAAGTTGATTGAGCGCCTTCTGCTCCTCCTGCACGCGCTCGATAAGCGATCGCTGGCTGCGATCCTCCTGATCGCGCACTTCCACCCGTTCGAGCACGACTCCGTACGGATATGCACCCGCGTCAAAGCCGCCTGCGCGCTCGATGACTGTGCTGAGCCTCTCGCCAGGCTCTATTCCAAACGTCCCTGGATGCCGCACCTCGCCACGAACGCTGATGGACGCGCCGCGATCGTCCCAACCGCCAATTTTGCGAATCGTCAACGTATCGCCATCGCGCAGTGCGAGGTCGCTCTCGGAATCTCCGGCGAGCGCCGCAATCACATTGACGGAACGCTGATCGCCAAGAATCTGTTGCGCGTCGCCCACGCGAAATTCGGTCAAGCTCGCGATTTCCTGATCCGCGCTGCGGCGAAGGCCTCCGCCAACACGAATCAAGTCCGAGACTCGCATTCCCGCTGTAAGCGGATAACGGCCTGGCGAGGAGATTTCGCCTTTCACGTAAACGCTCGGAGGATCAACCTTCGCGGGATTGCGATGAACGACGATACGATCGCGCGGCTGAAGAACTATGTTTGCGGCGGCATCGCCCGAGAGTGCTTGCTGCAGATCAATGCTGAATACCGTAAGCGTGCTGTCCGCCTGCGTGCGAAAGATTTGCGCCGTGCTCATCAGCGCATCCGGTGTTGTTCCGCCTGCGACGTGCAAGGCGTCGCTGACATGCATTTCGCCCGACGTGCGGTACGAACCCGGCCGGCGAACCTCGCCCCACACCGATACCGTCGGCACGCTCTCAAAATCGTATTTGCCAAAGATTCGAATCGTGTCCATCGGCCTAAGAACAGGCGCTGGCGCGCGATTCGCGAGAACATCGCCGAGATTGAAGCTCTCGACGCTCGGCGAGTACTTCGGAGGATTCAAATGAAGGATCTCCGCGTACTTTTCGGCAGGTTCAGGCATGAGATCGGAGTAGGCAGCCACAACGTCAGAGAATTTCATGCCGTCGCGGTAAGCGTAGCGGCCCGGACGTAGCACATGACCTTCGAGATAGACAGCTTCCTGGTTGAACGAGGCGATGGGAAACAGACGGATGATGTCTTTATCGTGAACGGCGAACGACTCTAGCTGCTTTTTGAGTTCGCCTTCGCCCTTCACCGCCGAGACGGAAAGACTCACCATCGTCCGCTTCTGGTGATCCTCGAGACGTTCAATCTCGATGTGGTCGAGCGCCGCGCTCGGCAAAACGCCGCCCGCCAGCTTCAGAACTTCCTCGAGATTTTTTTCCTCGCGCAACTCGTAAATGGCCGGCCGGCGTACCATTCCTTCCACGGTGACACCCGCGCCGATTGGCGGCACCAGAACGGAGTCTCCGTTTTCAAGACGCACCAAATCGGAGTTCATGCCATGAAGCAGCAAAGCGTAAAGATCAACGTCCTGGACAAGTTGCTTGCCGCGAAGATGTTGAACGACCCTGAGCGAACCGCGATTCGTTGGACCGCCCGCGAGAAAAAGCGCATTGAGAGGGGTCGAAAGCGAGTTGACGTCGTAAGCGCCGGGATGCTCGACATCGCCAACAACGTACACGCGCACCGTGCGAAGCCGGGCGAGCGATACGTCGGCTGAAACGTCACGGAATTGCGTTCGCAGCACTTGCTGGATGCTCTGCTGAACTTCGCCGAGCGATTTTCCGCTCACGAGCACCGGACCGACCTCCGGCAGACTCACGCGGCCTTCGCGATCGACGGCGCGATAGAACTGCTGTGAAACGCCGCCCCACAAATCGATGGCCAGACTATCGCCGGGACCAACCACATATTCCGGCCCTACCGGAAGATCCATGGGGACGATTTGCGAGTTCTGCGTGCGATGTTGAAATACATCGATGCCAAAGCGTCTTGGCACACCGAGATCAGGCGATGCCTGCATATACATTTCGCGAAGGGCAGGAATGTCAGAATACGGATCCGAAGTAGCCACCATGCCGTGAGCGTTAAAGTCGGCGCCTCGTTCCATCTCCGCCGCCGACTCTCCCGGCTTAGGAGGCGTATTTGAATTTTCAACCAGGTTCGAATCCGAGTTTTCAGGCTGCAAATTTGCTGAAGCATCACCCTGCGATTCAGCCAGACGCCCGGGACGATCGCTCGTACCCGGAACGAAACTTCCGCTCCGGGCATCTTCGGATGCCGGAACCGATGCAAACTCTAGTGTCGGCGGATTTGAATTCGAAGGGGTGCCATCTCGCGATGAATGATTCGCCGTCGTTTCGACCGAACCAGTGTTCGGCCGTACCGGAGCCTGTGAGCCGCGCGGCCTCGCCCGAAGCGAATCTGGCGGCAGCGCCGGAATTGCATCGGAGCGTTCGCTCGAATCGCGCGTGCTCTCAACGAGCGCCGCGCAACGCCCGTCGGTTCGCGGGTCACACGCCACTGAGCCGCTTCCTTGTGCGACCAGCTTGCTGCGCTCCGCGAGAACCAATTCGTACTCATGGCCCAATTGCGAACTGGGATCAACAACCGGGGTAAGGTAACCGTAGCGTTGCAACAACTCCGTCGCGACGGCGCGAAACTTCGTGTCCTCAGTCAGGCGTTCGCGAATCGCAAGATCGGATAGATCGGATTCGCTGATGAGTTGTCCGTGTTCGGTTGCTTCGCGAGCCACCCAATGCTTCAACTCGATCATCAGGCCGGGACTGCCGCGCAAAATGTTTTCAATGTCCACGGCCGAAGCGGCTACGAGGCTCTGGTTTTCCTTGGACAAGTCGGACGCATTCGAAGCCCTCGCGTCGCGAGCGGTGGACGATTGCGCGAACGAGAGACTCGGAAGCAGCGACAACGCCGCGAGCAACAGCAACGCGACGAGATTGCGA
The DNA here is from genome assembly GCA_963803835.1 of uncultured Acidobacteriota bacterium. Taxonomy (GTDB): domain Bacteria; phylum Acidobacteriota; class Terriglobia; order Acidiferrales; family UBA7541; genus Palsa-147. The sequence goes on from CAWDOI010000022.1 coordinate 28,423, forward strand.
GAAAGATTGGGCGCCGCGCGCCGATCAAAGAAATGTCTTGAAGCAAGCTTCACAGCTAATCTCCGACGAATTGCGTTCTGCCGCACAAGGCGTTGCGGATTCCGTTTTCTGAAACTTCGATATGAGTCGAGTGAATGTTGAGAGATGCCCAGCAATAGAGCGAGCTCTCGCGATCGGAGGCGATGGCGATCACTCGCAGATTGGGGTGTTTTTGAAAGATTGCGTAGCATTCCATCGGCAAGCGATCCGCGTCTTCGAGGGCCACCACTAAAACATCTGGGTCCATGTGATCGACGAGCGCTTCGATTTCTCCGCCATCTTGAATTTCACCGACAATTTCGATGTTTGGCTCGTCCGCAATGGTGGCCATGACAAGATCGCGCATCAGGCGCGGACGATTGGCAACCAATACTCGAATCGTCTTCATCAAACTGAGTCAGTCCGTAAGCGAGTATTGGTGAGGGAGCTAAAATCGGTAAGGTTCAATTAGGTTCTAGTTCCTGGGTGCAAAAAGGTACCCATTCAAGTACCCACTCTTTTGGGCGTTCGTTCCCACGAAAGCACTGGCCGAATTGCATTCAGGCGGATTGGCCATTTCGAGTAAAATTAATCGTCATACAAGCGCGCGAACAACCCAAGCCATCAGGTCTCCGGCGGAGGAACTTTGATTCATCGATTCATGCGGCACATCTTTTGTGCGATCGCCTTCCTCGGCTTCGCGGCGCTCGCCGCGAATGCGCAGACGCCGCCACAAAATCCTCCTCAGGCGGCTGCGCCCGCAGCGACGCAAAATCCGCCGCCCGCAACCACCCCGGCATCGCCGCAAAACCAGGCTCCGGCAACAGCTCCGTCGCAGGACCATAATCAAAAACCGAAAAAAGATGATCGTATGTTCTACGTGATGCCAAATTACTTGACGGTTCAGAACGAAACTCAGGTCAAGCCGCTCACACCGGGACAGAAATTCAAAATCACCGCGGAAGGCACGTTTGACCCTTACGAATTTTTCATTGTCGGCGTTTTAGCCGGCATTCGTCAGGCGGATAACTCAAGCCCGGCATTTGGACAGGGTGCAGAGGGTTATGGAAAGAGATATGCGACAGGATTCGCTGACCAGGCGATTGGTAACATCATGGTCGGCGGAGTTTTTCCTTCTCTATTACGAACTGATCCCCGGTACTTCCAATTGGGCAAAGGAAGTTTCGGACATCGTTTTGGCTACGCTTTAAGCCGGATTGTCGTCGCTCGCAAGGATTCCGGAAGCCACACGTTCAACTTCTCCGAATTCCTGGGCAACGGAGCTGCCACCGGAATATCAACGCTCTACTATCCCGCTCAGGACCGCAGCGTCTCAAGCAGCCTTTCGAATTGGGCTACCCAATTGTCTGTGGACGCGCTCGGCAATGAACTGAAGGAATTCTGGCCAGATATCCACCGCAAGCTCCAGAGGAAAGCGCAATAAAGCGAGGACGCGTTTTTCTTCTCTCCGTGGCCTGATCTCGTAACGGACCTCGATTTCTCAATTCTGTCTCTCGCCAAAACTCAAATCGGCTACAACGTCATTATACGTTGAAGGAATGAGAAATCCCAAGCGGTTGCAGGAGCATTCTTATTTAGGCCTTCGCACGCGCCCTCTGCAAACATCGTACGATCGCCATTCACGGTCGCATATGCAGCAACGGGGAGCGCTCAGAACGCGCCGCGATACCGCGCCAAAGGAGCTAGAGCGGCTTGCGGTTGACACGACGGAATCCGGGAGGCTAGGATTTCGGGCGAATGGGAAACTGGAAACTGAAAATCCGGACGAAAGCGAATTGGCTGCGATTTGCGCACGCCATTCTGGCCGGCGCCATCGTGCTTGCTTCCGTTGCTGTATGGGCTCGCCGCGTCGACCCCCAGCAGTCGGCTGAATTCTCCGATGGCGAGCGCATTCATCGAATTGAAACCAATGTCTTCTCGATCGCGGTCGGTGAAGGCGAGTCGCCTCTCGAGCTCAATCTCTTGAGGTTGATGGAGCTCTATAAAATTCCCGCCGTGAGCGTCGCCGTCATCGACAACTACAAGATCGCTTGGGCTAAAGCGTACGGAGTCACAGAAGCGGGCGGTACGACGCCGGTCACGACCCGCACATTGTTTCAGGCGGGCTCGATCAGTAAACCCGTAACCGCCGCCGGAGCTCTCTGCCTCGTCGAACAAGGCAAGCTTTCGCTTGACCAAGACGTCAACAAGAAGCTTGTCTCGTGGAAGGTTCCGGAAAACGAATTCACGCAGGACCAGAAGGTCACACTCCGCCGCTTGATGTCGCACAGCGCAGGGCTAACCGTGCACGGCTTTCCCGGATATGCCGCCGGCCAGCCTATTCCCACGGTCGTGCAGGTTCTCAATGGCGAAAAGCCCGCGAACACCGAGCCGGTCCGGGTGTTTTTCGTCCCTGGCACGAAGTCCATCTATTCGGGAGGCGGCATTACGATCGAACAGCTTCTGATGCAGGACGTCACCGGCAAGCCGTTTCCGGCGCTCATGAACGAGCTGGTCCTCGGCCCGATCGGCATGGCCGACAGCACCTACGAGCAGCCTCTGTCTCCCGCACGCGAAGCCTTCGCCGCCAGCGGAACTTACATCGACGGGAGCGTCGTGCCCGGGAAGCGGCACGTTTACCCGGAAATGGCCGCTGCCGGTCTGTGGACTACACCCACCGATCTCGCCAAGTTCGCCATCGAGATCACTCTCTCGAAGCAGGGCAGATCGAATCGCGTTCTTTCCCAATCCATGACACGTGAAATGCTGACCCCTGTAAGCGAACACACGGCGCTCGGCTTCTTCGTGGGTATTGGCGATATCCCCGACGCATTCGGCCACGGCGGCGCCGACGAAGGCTTTCAGGCGCAGTTAATCATGCTCGCCGACTCGGGTCGTGGAGCGGTGGTAATGACTAATTCGGACAACGGCATCAATTTCGCCGATTTCCTCATCGCTAGCATTGCCAAGGAGTACGCCTGGAAATCGAACCCTGCCAAACCTTCGACGTTTAGCATTCTTTCGCTTGTCGCGGAAGCGAGAGGTACTAACGTCGCGCTCGAAAAATTCGCGGAGCTCAAGAAGAGTGGCGCGGACCAAAATGAAATCGACGAATTCACGCTCAACAGTCTCGGATATCAGCTGCTCCGCGCAGGCCACGTCGACGACGCGATCCTGGTTTTCAAACGCAACGTCGCGGAGTACCCCAATTCCTGGAATCCCTACGACAGCCTTGGCGAGGCCTACATGCACGCTGGCCAGAAGGACCTCGCCATCCAGAACTACGAAAAATCCATCGCGCTAAATCCCAAGAACCAAAACGGCATCGACTTCCTCAAGAAACTCAAGCAGTAGCCGTGACCCTTCTCGCCGCCTTCGAACTCTGCTGAGAAGCGTAATTTCAGCCGTTTTCGCGCTACTAGGGCGCTACAAAACTCCGAGAATCCAACCCTCAATCTGGCCGTCTTGCGGTCATGCGGCTCAATCTCAGGGCGTAGGCACTTTTCGAGGCTGCCGTCATCATCCGCCCGTTGAAACCATTTGGAGATAGCAAAGGCATCTTGCTGATGAGGAGTTCGTCCGTCGTTAGGGTACGTTTCGTTCCAAAGCGCAGGACCAACCTCCGCGACCACCGAGCGATTCGGCGGAACTCGCCAACCGTCGAATGGCCAGAAATGCACGTGGTCGTTGGCGTGCTGCCTGATGTATCGCAGCCACGGAACGCCTGCGTGCGCGGACGTCGCTACCCGACCCCCGCACGTCGAAATGGAAGACGGATTTGGCTGTACGTGCCCTCACTTCAGTCACCCGCCGCCAGCGAGAATTGTTTAAGCGGGCTGGAGCGTTTCCGCAACTGCGATCACGGACAAAATCAGCGTAAATATCCTCGTCGGTCGGCCAGCGGCACTAGAAATCGTCAAGGAAGGACCGCCAGTCGATCGGCAATCCGTGCTGCGCGAAGTATTGCAGCGGAGATGAAAAACCGTGTTCGACGCCAACGAGCGTCGTCGGCCCTTCGGAAAGCCGCTCAACCAGCCACTCAGCGATGCCCTTGCGACTCCAGTATTTTCGTGGACTGGGTGGCGGCCCGACTTCCTCGGGAGCGGTGAAACGGTCGGCCGCGTAAACGGGAAAACCTTAAAGACTCGACATGGGCCTCTGTGCGCCCCAGTAGTCGATACCGATGTACCGTTTGAACGATCTCAAATCTCGTGAAAGCTGAGCTTATTACGACCCTTTCACCAGCGAATCCACGATGTTGCCCTTCTCAAGCTCGGTCTTGACCTCGTACTTCTGCTTCGGTTGAAGTTCAACTTCGGTTTCAAATGGCTTATATCCGACAAGGGCAATCTTGATGCGGTGCTTTCCCGGGTTGACGAGCATGGCTCGGCCGACGCCCTGGAATTCGCTGACGTGTCCGACATAAGCATCATCGAGGAACACAGCAGCGCGATCCGGATCCACTGACAATTTAATTTCAGCAGTGACGGACGAGTATTGGATGCGAGGATCGCGGTCGAGCTTGACGTGCAATATTTGAATTTGACCCGGAACGACTACAATCTTGGCCTCAGATTCCTGATATCCTGACGCGCGCGCGGCGATGGTGTGTTCGCCCGGGAGCAGCAGGACCTTTTTGTCGCCCTTCAGCTCGTTCAAATATCCGACGTATTGACCGTCAATCCACACGCCGGAACTCTTCTCCACCTTGGACGCCGCTTCAAAGCGAACTTCGCCCATCACTTGATTCTGAGCTTTGGATATTTGCGCAAAAACAGTCAGTAAGGCGAAAGAAACCACCAAAACACGAACTACTCCATTCCATTTCTTGGCCACACAACCCCCCTTGGCCGGGCGAAATTAGTATCGCACAATTCCGGCCGGAACTGTCTAGCCCCGTCGCTTCAAACAGTTAACTAGCTCCGAAATAGAGCGTCAGCGTACAAGAGTTGGATAAAGCCGCGACGCAATGGTCGCAAGAATGACGAAGATTACTGCCATGACTCCGAAGTCCGCGGGCAGGCTGTGAATGCTCTCGCCGCCCTGAATCATCAGCCGGCGAAGCGCATCCACCAAATATGTGAGCGGATTGATGAGTGCGATTACCCGCAGCCATTTCGGCATGAGCGACAGCGGATAAATCGCGTTGCTTGCGAAGAATAACGGCATGGTCATGAGCTGCCCGATGCCCATGAACCGTTCGCGGGATTTCACAATGCAGGCAATGATCAGAGAGAACGTCGCGAAGATCGCCGACCCCAGCGCCACGCCGAAAAACACGCCGGCGACATCCAACGGGCTCCAACGAATGCCAATTCCAAGCGCGAGCGCGATCAGATAAATGATTACTGTCTGGATGCTTCCGCGGAATCCCGAAGAGATCGCCTTCCCCAACACAAACGATGAGCGATTCGCGGGGCTTACGAGCAGCTTATGGACGATTCCGAGATCGCGTTCCCAAATGATAGCGATACCGTAGAATATCGCCGCGAATAAGACACTCTGCGCCAAAATCCCCGGAGTCATGAACGCGAGGTAGCTGACATTTCCCGTGGGAATCCCTCGAACTCGGCTGAATACCTGGCCGAAGACAACGAGCCAGAGGACGGGCTGCACGGCTCGCGTGAATAATTCGGTGGGGTCGCGCAAAACCTTTTTGAGTTCCACTTCCGCGATCGCAGCGGTCTGCGTAAACAAACCGACGAGCGCGGAGGATTCAGCCCAAGCGGCTGGCTGTGCGTCGAGCCTGGCGGACGTCACGGTAACTGCCCCCTTCCTGGATCGAGCCTCCACTGAAGTGTGCGAAAACGTCGTCAAGCGTGGCGTCAGGTCCCACGGTCGCTTTTAGGGCGTCTGGTTCACCGACGGCCGCGACTTTGCCTTGATGAAGGATCGCCAACTCGTCACAAAGTTCGTCAGCTTCATCCATATCGTGCGTGGTGATCAAAACGGTCATCTTGGAATCCTGTTGCAGATCTTCCAGGCGATCCCAAACGGCATGCCGCGCGACGGGATCAAGGCCAATCGTAGGTTCGTCTAGAAACATCACCGTTGGCCGGTGAAGCATCGCCTGCGCGAGTTCGAGCCGCCGAATCATTCCGCCCGAGTACGTCTTCACAAGGCGCTTGCCGGATTCTGCGAGTCCCATGAAATCGAGCGCTTCATCGATTCGGCCCTTTCGTTCGGTTCGAGGCATGCCGTAGAGCTTCGCGGAGAGCATCAAATTTTCAACTCCAGTGAGGCCGCCATCGGCAGAGAGAAGTTGCGGCACGTAGCCGATGTGCCTGCGTACGCGAGCGGGCTCGCGCACGATATCGAATCCGGCGACGGTGGCTGAACCCGATGTTGGTTCGAGCAGCGTGGTGAGCATTTTGATTGTCGTGCTCTTCCCCGCACCGTTTGGCCCGAGCAGCCCAAAAATCTTTCCGCTCGAAATGCGCAGATTCAGCGCGTCCACGGCGATCATGTCGCCAAACTTTCGCGTCAATTCATCGGTTTTTATCGCGTACGGGTCGGCGGATTGAGGTGTAGTTTCCATTGGTTCCGTAGAATCTGTAGCGCATGAGTACGCACGGTGCAGCGCTTTTGCGAGAGTCTCATATCTCGCAAAGCTGACCAACAACGCCGCGCGACAAAGTGACGAGATGAGGGCTAGCAGGGTTACACGCGCCGGGATCGATTGCATTTGTGGACCGTGCCAAGACGCTCCGGGCCGCTGGAATGTGCTGGGAAGAGTAGCGGATTTGTATCGACTAGAAATGGGAGCCGAGTCTTGTTTTCTATGAATTACAGGTGTTTCTAATCGTTTGATGTATCGAGTAGAAAGATGCCGGACGAGAACCTTTCGAAGCTCAGGGTAGGCCGGTCCGGCGCCACATGGTCGCGAAGACTCTCGCGGTTGGTTGAGCGTTCCACGAGAAGTGGTGCCTCGATGCCGGACGAGAATCGGTCCGGCACCACATGGTCGCGAAGTCTCTCGCGGCAGTTCGAACGTCTCAGGAGGGGTGGCGTTTTTGTACCGATTAAAAATGGGCTCCGAGTTTTGTTTTCTGTGGATTACGGGCGTTTCTAATCGTTTTGGTGAACCGATTAGAAATGCGGCGGCGAGTGACTTGTTTGGCCGCTTAGGAGGATTCGGGGTAAGAAAGTCACTGATTACCTGGGGCGGGAATGCACACATTGCCGCCCTCAGTATTATTACTGCTTCGTACCTACATTCTCCAGTCATAGAGCTAATTACCTTAGCAGGCGGTTGGCGAGTCGTCAAACGACGATGTCGTAAGGATATTGGATGCACGTAAGTAAGAGGCATAAGTTTTCTTACTTGGTCTTGGATTTGGATGTAGAGCTGCATCCTAGTCGGGTGCCTTTCCGCCCCGATGCATCGGGATGCAAAAAACCGCGAATGACAACTGGGACTCTGAATCAAAGTCAAAGACGCCGGCACGATGCCGACGCTACGAAAGTATGTGGGGCGGAGTGGACGAGAAGCCTCACCTCTGAAGAGGCGAGCTACATTTCGGGGGCGCGTGTTTGCCAGCGTTGACGCAATGTCGCACGCGACTTATGATGGGCCACTTTTTTGGCCGGCGATTGGAGCCGATCGTTGCTCGAACGCATTTTCAAGCTGACTGAAAATCAGACGACTGTCCGCCGCGAGTTGCTTGCGGGACTGACCACGTTCATGACGATGGCTTACATCATCGTCGTGAATCCGCGCATGCTGGCCGACGCCGGGATGCCCATCGAGGGAGTTCTTTTCGCGACGTGCATATCGTCGGCCGTTGCGACCCTCGTGATGGGCGTTTGGGCGAATTATCCAATCGCGCTCGCGCCCGGAATGTCTCTAAATGCCTATTTCACGTATTCGATCGTTCTCGGGCGAGGCGTTCCGTGGCAGACAGCGCTCGGCGTCGTGTTCTTGTCGGGATGCCTATTCCTGATTCTCACGTTGACCAACGTTCGCGAGCAAATCGTTAATGGAATTCCGGACTGCTTGAAACATGGCACGGCCGCGGGAATCGGCTTGTTCATCGCATTCGTGGGAATGCGCAACGCGAAGATCATCGTCGCAAACCCCGCTACGTTCGTTTCGCTGGGAAATTTCGGAGACCCGCAAGTTCAGATTGCGGCGTTCGGATTGATTCTCACGGCGATTCTGATGGCACGGCGAATCGGCGGCGCAATTTTGATCGGCATCGTCGTGACGACTCTTGCCGGCCTTTTGCGCGGGCTCGGGCAGTGGCCGACCCACATATTCTCGCTGCCGCATCCCGGCGGAACGCTGCTGAAGCTCAATCTCGGCGGAGCCGCGCGACTTGGATTGGTCGAACTGATTTTCATCTTTTTCTTCGTGGATCTCTTCGACAACGTCGGGACGCTTGTCGGCGTGTGCGATCAAGGAAAATTTCTGCGAGACGGCAAGCTGCCGCGCGCGAGCCGGGCGTTGCTTGCGGACGCGATCGGCACGATTTTTGGCGCCGCTACGGGCACATCCACGGTGACGAGCTATATCGAAAGCGCAGCGGGCGTCGCGGCAGGTGCACGAACCGGCCTCGGAAATTTGCTCATCGCGGCGCTTTTTTGCGCGGCACTTTTTTGCGCGCCGCTGCTTACGGCAATTCCGAGCTACGCGACGGCGCCGGCCCTAATTCTCGTGGGCGCATTGATGTGCGAGTCCATCGCCAAGGTGCATTGGGAGGATTTCAGCGAAGCATTTCCCGCGTTTCTGACCGTGCTCGCCACGCCGCTTACGTTTAGCGTTGCGACTGGATTGAGCCTGGGCTTGATTTCTTTCACGCTCGTCAAGATTGGCGCGGGTAAGTATCGGGAGATCAGTCCGCTCATCTGGATTCTGACGGCGCTGTTTCTGCTACGATATGTCTACCTCGCGGTGGAATAGTGATGTGCGGGCAAGCCAAATTTAACGGAAGGTCCAGGGCTGAAGCCCGTTATGAGTGCTGAGGCTTTCTTCCGCTGGACTAAAGTCCAGCTTCCCCCTGCTGAAGCAGGGGGCTCCCACCAAAATGCAAGAGAATGCACTCTTCCTGACTAAGTGATAGCCAATTGATCGATGGGTCAGGGAGGCGGGGGCCTCCCGCCGAGACGCGAGTCGGGAGGCGATTGGAGCTGGTTCTGCTACGATATGTCTACCTCGCGGTGGAATAACACCTCGGCGCCGCGATTCGCATCGTGAAAGTTGGAAACGTGACTCGCTACGCCATTGGTGTGGATATCGGTGGGACGAAGGTGGCTGCAGGCCTCATAAACGAGCGCGGGGAGATTGCACTTCACTTGCGCAAGCCCATGGCTGCTAAAGGCTCAGCCGCCGACGGGCTCGCGGCTGTCAAGTCGGCAATTGATGCCGTCTTCGAAGCAAAGGCGGACGCGCGTCCCGACATTTCTCGCATCGGGCTTTGCGCGCCTGGCCCGCTCGACCCTATCAAAGGCATCATCATCAATCCGCCGAACGTCCCCTGCTGGCGAAATTATCCGCTGGCGGAGGAAATCCATCGCGCGTACGGCTTGCCGGTGTGCTTAGAGAATGATGCCAAGGCTGCCGCGCTTGCGGAAGTGCGCTGGGGAGCAGGACGCGGATATCGAATCGTGTTCTACGCAACGATCGGAACGGGAATTGGCACGGGCCTGATCTTCGACGGCAAGATTTACCACGGTCGCACCGGCGCCGCCGTCGAAGGCGGCCACGTCAGCATTGACTATCGAGGACCGAAGTGCGCGTGCGGCAAGCACGGCTGCATCGAAACGCTCGCAGCGGGTCCGGCAATTGCGACGCGCGCGCGGGCGAAATTGCTTGCGAGTGATGCGCGTGAATCGAAGTTGCTGAGGCTCGCGAATGGAGACGTGGGCGCCGTCACGAGTGAAATGGTGGGCGAGGCATTTGCCGCGGGCGATCCAATCGCCAAGGCGACGCTCGAAGACACAGCCGATCTGCTGACAGTGTGGCTGGGAAACACCATCGACCTGCTCGAACCCGAGATTATTGTGATTGGCGGCGGGGTGGCGAAGATGGTTGCGCCGTTCTTCGAGCGGATTCGTGAAAAGTTGCCCGATTGGTGTATCAATCCAACGCCGCTGGAAATCCCCATCGTGCATGCGCGCTATGAAGGCGATTCTGGAATTGCGGGAGCGGCGGCGCTGTGCGAGTAACGCAGGGCGGATGAGGTTAGATTATCTAGAGGCGCTGACGAAGGCGATACGCGACAGCTTGCTGATCGGGTGTTGAAGAGCGCCGCAAGAGCGCAAAGAAAGATGCCCGGCTGAAGCCGGCCGCTACAAGTGCCATCCGATGGATCGAGGATGCCGTAAGGGGTCACCACAGATGAAAGAAACCGTCCTGGTGAACGATTTTCACCGAGACACCGAAGAGATCGGCGAGACGATGCTCCGTGAGTAGTTCGTCCTTGCTGCCGTCGGCGAGAATTCGTCCCTCATGCAGGAAAATGATTCGATCGATCTCGGGAATGATGTCTGAAATGTGGTGTGTGACGAGCAGGATGCCAATTCCCTGCCGGGCGAGACTTCTCATGGTTTCCTGAAGATGGCGTTGTGCTTCGATGTCCAGCGCCGTCCCCGGCTCATCGAATAGGAGTGTCTTTGGATCGTGGACGAGAGCACGAGCGAGCAATACTCGTTTCGCTTCTCCCGATGACAATTGAGAGACGGGCCGCTCGGCGAGATGCGACGCATTGAGGCGTGAAAGCGCCGATTGCGCGCGAGCGACAAATTCCGATTCGATCTTGTGATGAGTGAAAATTCGAGTGCTGCTGAAGAAGCCCGAGAGAACGACATCGAGGCCGGTCGCATCCGTCGTGCACGACGCCAAAAGATCGGGCGAGACGATTCCCAGCAGCGATCGAAGCTCGAAAATATCCCATTGCGACTTGCCGAAAATCAGAATGCGCGAATTTTCGCTTGCCAGCGGATAGCATTCCCGCGTGATCGTTTTGATTAGTGTGGATTTTCCGCACCCGTTCGGGCCCAGGATGCAGACATGCTCGCCCGCGGCGATGCGAAGTGTGACGTCGTGAAGCGCTGTGCGAGCGCCGCGCATCACTGTGACGTTTGAAAGTTCCAACAGCGCCGGATGTTGCGAATCGATGCGGATTCCCAATCTGTGCGGCCCTTCTTTTCTTGGCTCTTAAGGCTCAGGTCAATTCGGAGTCTCTCAAGCGTATTGTAAGCGAGGTGGTAGACGATGGGTGATGGTGTTCAGCACAACGAAGATGTGCGTGCGAGGAGAATTTAACAGGAGTGCCAGGGCTGAAGCCCGAGATGAGAACGAAGATTCGTTTCGCTGGACTGAAGTCCAGCTCCCCCTGCTGAAGCAGGGGGCTCCCACCCTGGTGCTCCCACGTCACGGTGCGATTGAGGCGTATTGTTAGCGAAGTTGGAGAGATTGGAAGCAAGGTGCCGCTGTGGGGCCAGCGGCACCTTGCCGCAGTTACAGCGACCGCAGGAAGTTCAGCAAATCCTGCTTTTGGTTTTGGTTGAGCCCGCGGAACTGGGAGATCACGGCGTTAGCTTCGGAGCCCGAACTTGCGTGGGCGAGAATCGCCTGCTGCAAGTCCGAGGTTCGTCCGTCGTGCAGGAAGAAGACCCGCTGGCCAACTCCCCAGAGCGGCGCCGTGCGGAATTGCGACGGCCCAGCTGTGCCCTGACTGACCCCGTCGGCAAGTCCCGAGCCCATATTGTGAACGAGCAGATCAGAGAATAGATTTGCAGTCACATTACTGATCCCGGCGGGGGCGTAGTACGACGGCCCCGTCTGCATTGAAGGCGAATGGCAAAGCGCGCAGCCGATGCCCGCAAACACCTTCGCCCCATTCTGGACGGAATGAGAGCAACCGGTGCCCGTGCAAGCGGGCGTGGGCTGATCGAGAAGCCGCATGAAAGTTGCGAACATGACGATGTCGCTCGGAACCGCAGCGGAATCGCTGCCCGGCGCGAGGAAATTCGTCCCGTCCTCCGGCGTATTGTTCAGCAAGCAGCTTGCCGGAAGCGGATTTGGCGGAAAGCCTCGCTCATCAGGGAACATTTCGTTGGTGACGCCCATTTCCACGTTGTAGGCTTCGCCTGCAAACAGATTGAGCGATTTGTTTTGAGCTTTCCATCCGAATCTGGAAATTGTTCCGTCGTTTCCATTGCGATTCGGTTGGCCAGTAATTCCGAGCTGACGTTTCAGGGAAGCGTTCGTCTGCGCGTTGGCCATGATGGCTTCATCCGTAATCGCCTCGATCATGCCCAGCCCGAAGAGGGGCGTGGGGATCCGGAAGATTACGTTTCCCTGTGCCAGCGCCTGCTCGAAGTTTGGCTGCTGAAGTTGGCAACTCTGGGCGTCGCCGCGCCCGGCGATGGTGAAGAGATTGTGAACGCCTCCGTCAGGGGTATTGGTGAGACTCCCGTTCGGATTGGTGGTGTAAATGAAGCGGGCCTCACGGACCGGACCATCGGCGGTAATAAAAGGTGGAATCACGTTGGCCGCATTATCAAGGGTGGCGACGGCGACCTGTGGGTTCTGGCCAAGATTCGGATAGGCTGTTGCGCTTGGACTTGATCCGCCAACTGCCGGCTGAGCGTGGCAACCTGAACATGAATTCATGTTGAAGCCCGGACCCAAACCGGTCGGTACGGTCTCCACTTCCTGGAACCGGTTCAATCCGTTGTTAAAATAATCGACCTCTTCTGTGGATAATCCCTGCACCGGAAGACCAGCGCTCACTGGCGCGCCGCGCGGGCCGGGATCCTGTGCTCCTTGCTGTCCCGATTGACCGGAATTATTTTGTTTACCTTGCTGGCTGTACGACGTTGAGACGGTAGCCAGCAGCAATGCCAATGCCGCGAAGACGAACGCGAAGTTTTTCATGAACCCTCACCTGTGGAGATAAATGTCGAGCAACCTTAGAGACACACTTCAACGGGTTGGCTGCACTTCGCTCCGGTTGTTCCGTTTCGGATCAAGTCCGCCCTCTCTCCGAAAAGACAATTATTAAGGCGGACAACACGGCTTTTTGCCGGCTCGCAGGTAGTCAACGTCTTCTGATGGCTGGCTGGTTTGCCTGTGGGCCCACTGCTGGGGTTGGCTCACTTCAAACGGGCCTACCTCCCTTCCGAACGCGCGAACTCTGAAGAACTGCATTCGCGTCGGACCTGGAAGGGTGGCCCGTCGTTGGAGCGCAATGCTAGGTTAGGAGTACCGGGCAGTCTATTACCCTGTAGTGCAGCAATAGGGCAGGCTAGGGGGGCAGGCCAATGAACTGGCCAAAAGAGCAGCTTCCTGTACGGAAGGACAGTAATTCGAGAATTGAGCTTTCTTCGAAGAAAATTGCGTCGTTAAATCTTGTGGCAGCGGTTCACTCGACGTCGAAGCTCACCGAGCGCACCGGAGTTCGCTCGCCTCCAACTTCGCCCGCTTGCATGTCGAGACGATAAGAGCCCGGCGGCAGATCATCGAATGGAACTCTGAGACCCATCGCGATTACCGGACTTCCCTTAACGACGAATGTGTCCGTTTCGATTGAGCCAGAGGCCATCAATTGTTTCCCGGTTTTCGGATCGACGATCCTATAGCCGATTCGCACGGCAGGCGAATTGGCACCCGCCAAGCGAGGTTCGTAAATTTGCGCGTAGATGACGGCCTTGTCCGTCTTCTTGAAACGATTGCTGCCCGACGGCATGATTTGGAGGTCCTTCACAATGAGTGGCGTACGATCTTCGAGAAGCATTGCGTCCAAGCCGGTGCCCGCGTCCGCCACTTTCTGCACGTTGTCGCTCAACACCAACCCGCTGAGCGTGAATTTCTTGCCGTCGTAAGGCTCGATCGAGAGCGGGGTCTCGTACTTGCCGAAGCTCTGGCCTCCGGATGAAAGAGCGACCGTCAAGCGATACTGACCGGGCGCAACGGTGAACTGATTCTGGTAGTACCAAGGCGCCTCGGTGAAATGTTTCATTTCGTCTTTGTCGAAATCCAACGAAAGAGAGTCGCTGAATCGCGCGCCGACCGAGCCATCCGGCTTATATGCGATCCCAAGAACGTTGACGTCCGAATGATATCGCCCTTTCACCTTTGCGAACTCAACGGCTGACGACACGATCTCCATCGAGAGATCCACACGCGCCGAGTTTGGGGCCGTGTAGAAGAAGGGCGCTTCGAGCGTTCCGCCGATGTTGCCGGGAGCCGATGCTGCCGCGCGGGCTTCGAGTGTTTTCTCCACCGGGCGGCCCGCGAGCATGTCGGGAGGCTTCACATTGCAGTAGCCGCTTCGCGATCGCACGTTTGCGCCGCCGCGATCCACTTTAACTTTGAGTGTGTGGCAAGCTCCTTCGGGCGATTCCTGCGGCGCGTAGCCCAGGAGATAGTAGGCATTCTGCTCGCGAGCAATTTTGTCGAGGCCTGAGAGGAGGTCGTTTGTGTTCAGAATCGGAAATCCGCCAGTGCCTTGAGCGAGCATCCACAGCACTTGCTGATTGTTGCTCGGCAAGTCTGGAAACGTCGGAACGATCGCTCGCGTTTGGGTCGCCGTTGGCGAACCGGGGCTCGCTATGCCGCCGCCTCGTCCGCCCCCGCCCGTGCCGCCAGTTCCTCCCTTGCCGCCGCCCGTTCCACCCCCACCGGTGCCGCCTCTGCCTCCGCCGCCAGTACCGCCTCCACCTGTGCCACCGCCGCCGGTGCCTCCGTGGCCGCCTCCCCCGCCGGTGCCGCCTCCACCACTGTGCTGCGGCGCGGCCCAAATCGGCGAGGCAGACATGTGGTACGCCGTGAGAACCAACTTCGGCTGCGAAGCGAATTCACCAGACGCGCGAGAATTCGCAGGGCGGTATGCCGGCACGGTCCGATCGAATTCGCCCTCTCGCAGCATTGAGCCGGGCACCACGAGGCCCCGAACATCGAGCGGGTATATCGCAACGTTCGCTTTGTTGCATTCGTCGATCGTAGCCGTGAGATCTGACATGACTTCTTCGGTGGCCGGAAACCCCGACGTGAACATGATCAATGTCTTTCTTCCAGGAACTGAAGAGAGGTCTTTGGCCATATTGCGCAAGGCGATCAACACAGTCCGCGATCCAAAGTTTGCCTCTTCGCTGGACAGCGACGTGAGACCGGTCGGCGACGAGAATCCACCAGAGGTGTCTGAGGTGAGCCCTGGCGTGGATTCCGCGGGTGTGCCGGAGGTGTCGGTCGCGGGCGCGTTCGGGCTGGCCGAGGAACTCTTCAGTCCCGCCACAGCTGATTTCAGCCTAGAAACGTCCGAGGTGAAGTTCTGCGTGACTTGGACAACGCCGCCAAAATTGATGATGGCCATTACGCGATCAGGTCCCGCATTTGAATCGATGAATTTTGCGGCAGCCTGCCGAGCGCGCGCTTGGTCGCCAAAATCCATCGTGGAATTGTCGAAGAAAAGAATCATGTATCGACGTCGCGCGCCTGCAGGGGTGGCCGCATCCTCGCCGAAGTAAAAGCTGTTGACCTGTTGCGGCTTGTTATCTTCGAAGACTTTAAAGTCGTTCGCGGTCAGGTCCGTGACGTAGTTTCCCTTCTTGTCGGTGACAATTGCGTCCACGCGAACCAGGCGCGCTTCGCTTCGAATGACGGAACCCGATTGGGCCGGCGGAGGAGTTTGGGCTGCGGGAGCCTGCGGCGTTGGGTCCGGTTGAGCTGCCGGCGGTGCGGAAGACTGCTGGGATTGAGCGAACGCGATGTTTCCGGCGCTGCGGCATGTGAACCACGCCGTGACAGCCACGATGGCGACGATCGCAACAAGGATAATGGATTGCCGGGATTTCATCGCTCCCTCCCTAATACGGAATCTCAACCATGCCATTTTCAGCGGCGATCGATGCCGCCTCAGAGTCCCGCACGACCATTCGCACCAGATAGGATCCGGGCTTGACGCCGAAATTCGATTTCACGGTCATTCCCGTTTGCTCGAGCCTTGCCAATGTAGTGTCGCGGAGACGCAACTCAATTGTTTTCTCATTGCCGGCAATGAAGTTGCCGTTCCGGTCAAACAACGCTGAAACGATCGTCAGATTATTCTTGTTCCGGCCGTCTTCTTTGCGAAATTGAAGATGATTCAAACTGACGTGGGTCAGCACTGAAATTTCCGCGTCGGACTGGTCCGTCTTGTAATACTGCGTGTGAAGCTCGGCCGGGAGATCGTGAATTTCTTCCTGAGAAAACACCGCTTCCTCGACCTGCTCTTTCGCTACCTCCGCCGGATCCGCGCTGTGCTTCGGCGCGTAATATCCCCGCCGTGCCTGGATCGAGTACTTTTGTTTGCCCGTTAGCGTCACCTTCAATTCGTGAAATCGTCCATCGAGCTTAAGGCCAATGGGCGAAAAGCCCAGCAGATAAGATACTTCGGGCGCTCCGGCCGCCTGGCGAAATCCCCCGTCGAGATCATTGCTGTTGTGAAAATAGACCGCACCCGTGCCGTCGGCCAATTCCGCCAAGATATCTCCCTGCATATTTTGCGCGGTGACGTAGTACATGCTCTTAGGTCCCATCGTTGCGATTGAACCCGAGAAATTTTGTGAAATATCCTGCCCGGTGATAGTCGTGTATAGGCCTCTGGCATCGATCGTATTGATCAAAACGTTTGCGCGTGTCGCCTTGTCAATCAACTCTCCAAGCTCGACCTCGTGCTGAGGAAACAAGAATCCCGGAGAGATCAGCACGATGCTGCGCTGCCCCGGAAGAACGGAAATCCGCCGCACGACTTCGAGAAGTCGCCGGAACGCGTAGTCCGTCAATATCGAAGCGGCTGAAACCATGGAGTAGGCAGTGGACGTCGCGAGATTCTGCGCGGCTTGCGTCATCTTTGGGTCATTGCCGAACGCGCAGGAAAGCGCGTCCGCGGTGGCGATGGCGAGCGCCGACGGATCATTGTGATTCGCGATCATGTCCGCTTCGTAGAAATTCATCGTGGGGCAGCCGGTCGAACCCGTTGCATCGCCCGCGGTCACCTCATGAGGTATCAAAATAGCGAGCTTTTTCTGAAGTTGGTCGCGGTCGTCAGTGAAATCTACTTGGTCCAGGCCCGAAACCGTGAACAGCGCGACTCGATCCGACGGCTGAACCACCGACGTCAGATAGCGCATCGCCGCGAGTCGAGATTGCACGAGGTCAGACATGCTCAAGTGAACGTCATCGAACAGCAGAGCGATAAAGCGCCCTGGCAGCGCAACCGCCGAGGGCTTGGCAGTCTCATCCCCTTCAGTTGGCAATTTCGAGACCGGCGCAGGCTGTGCTGTAGGAGCAGACGATTCGACATAAAAATGATTGACGATCTGCGGCTTTCGGTTGTCGAAGAGCTGGAAGTCGTCCTGTTTCAGATTCGGGACCGCGTGTCCTGCTCCATCGCGGACAACGACTCGGACGAGCACGAGATTCACGGGCACTTTGAAAGTAGTTTGCGACTCGTGCGTGGTCATTTCCTGGGCAGGCTCGTTCGCAGGCTTGGAATCCTGCGCCGCGGGAGCGGAGGTGGACTGCGGTGCCGGCGTTGGCTGCGGTGCGGATGTCGTTTCTGGTGCAGGAGTCGATTGCGGTTCGGCGCTTGGACTCTGGGAACGAGGAGGCGCCGGCGGAGCAGACTGCGCGCAGAGAGGAGTCACAATCCCGGCGCAGGAAAGGCAAATAAAAACCACGTAGAAAGCGAGGTCACTTCCGCGAAAACGCCACACTTTTAGAATGCCCATGGGGAACGGCCTGAAACCGCAGCCTTGCCTATTAGACCATCCCGCCCAAAGAGGTCGCGCGAGTTCAGGAGCTGCGGATGACTCTACTTTGGAGTCATCCTTCTGTCAATCAGCGCGCCGGATTAGCTAAGCCGTCGGCTTATCGGGAATGGGTTGCGTCGCCATGAAATCGTCACGGAAGCGCAGAACGTACGATTCGAGCAATTCCTTGATGCGATCGGCCTTGGGCGACTTCAAAACGAAGCCAGCATGATGGTGTTTTTTCACGCGCAACTGAATTTCGGGATCGGTGTAGGACGACGTGTCGGGCTCGGCTTGGCGTGCGAGCGATAGGATCACGCCGGAGTAATCTCGCCGCTGGTCGGGAAGCTTGTAGGGCTCCTTCCCGCCAGCGATTTCAATGTTCGCCCACTCGCGCCAAAGATTTACGCTGGTGGCCGCCTCGACTACGTCGGCGATGTAGGCGCCTCCTACTCGCGCTGCGATCTCGATGAAATAAAATCGTCCGTCATCATGCGCGCGGAGGTATTCCGCGTGCGTCACTCCACGAACAAGCCCGAGAGCTTCGATCAATTCCTTGTTGATCTTGATCAAGGATTTCGAATCGACGGAACTTCGAGGAAGAGTGCGTGTGGTGAAGACGCCTCCGTGATGCGCCGTTTCAAACGGCGGATTGCCATAGGCGTGAGCCTCGGCAAATACGACTTTGCGTTCGGACACGATGCTATCGACGTGAAACACTTCGCCCGGAACGAAATGCTCGAGAAGATAGAAAGATTGTTGGTCGCCGAGTTGATCAAGCCACGGCCACAAATCATCGGCTTTCTCGATTTTCTTCATGCCGATTCCGGAGGCTTGCGATCGCGGTTTCAGAAGCCAGGGAGGCTTCACGCGAGCAAGATAATCTCGAATGGCGTCGTAATTCAGTACGTGCACGAATTCCGGGACGAGAATCCCCGCGTCGTTCGCTCGCGATCGCATGGCAAGCTTGTCTCGAAAGTAACGCACCGTGGTGAGCCCCATGCCGGGGACTCGCAGATGCTCGCGGAGTGCGGCGGCGTTCTCCATGTCGAATTCGTCGAGCGCCACAATTCTGTCGATCGGCCGCGTGCGAGCGATGTAGCTCACCGAATAGATCAAGTTTTCGATTGGGATTTCTCCGGGAGTGAGGAAAACTTCTTCGAGTGAATCACGAGGCCAATCCGCATCGCGCAGCTTTTCCACCGTGACGAGCAGCACGCGGGCTCCCTGCTTCTTGCAGGCCCGCATGAATTCCTGCCCTTTCTCATAGGAGGTCAGGCAAAGGATGGTGAGTGGTTTCTTGCCCGGCATCGGAAGTCTCCGCGAATCCGAGAATCGATTTTCTGGCTGCCGCGACAATCAGGAAGCGCGGATTATACCGTGGACTCGTGCGCGGGGAATAAGAATTGAAGGAAAGGGCCGACGCGTTTCGCCCAGGCCGCTTCGTTGTGCTCGCCGCCCTCGACAATCTCGACGTGAAGATCTCGATCAAGGGTCCAGCCGCGATGCATGAGAATGTCGCGAAGCCGCTCGATGGTGGGAACGAGCCGCGCGCCCTCGCGTGTGCCGCCGTCCACCCACATTCGCGGCCGGTGAGCGATGTTCACGTCCTCGGCGTAACGCTGAATCCAACCGTGGCCCCACCAAATTGAAGGCGAAAGCGCCGCGATTCTGCCGAACACATCTGAGAACTGCAGCCCAGCGTACAGAGCAAAGAGCCCGCCCAAGGATGAGCCGCCAATTCCCGTGTGCGCCGGGCCCGCGAGTACGCGGTATTGCGTCTCGATGTATGGCTTCAACTCCCTCAGAAGCATTCGCGCGTATCGGTCCGCTTTCCCGCCGCCCAAGCGCAGCATGCGCGTGGGAGTGTACTCGCGCGTGCGGCCTTTACCGATGTTGTATATCCCGACGATGATAAGCGGCCGGATTGTGCCGGAATGAATCAGGCGATCTGCAGTCTCGCGGACTTGCCAGTGCATGCCTTGAATAAAGGACGTGGCGGGATCGAATAGATTTTGCCCATCTTGCATGTACAGAATCGGAAAATGGCGAGCCGGCTGCTCGTCGTATCCCGGAGGGAGATAGACAATGATGTCGCGTTCATTGCGAAGAAGCCGCGAGCGCATTTTTTCGTGCTTGCGAAGCTGACTGTCGCTCAACGGCGGGAATCTCCCGCGCGGTTGAGGCATGACCCGTAAGCAAGATCATACGAGCGATTAGAGAGTGAAAAGTGAGGGGTGTGGTTCGGGAGAAATTGAGTCATTGTCGAAAACCAAGCATATCAAACTTGCGAGGGCTTCCATCCCGAAGCGAGCTAAGTGGCGGTTCGCGGCTTCGTTAGCGTAAGAATAATGGCTGCTGCGATTATGCTCGCGACCATCACGAACGCGAGACCCGGCACGAACGAATTCTCGGCGGTCCGCAAATATCCGATCGCGAATGGCCCGACAAATCCGCCCAAATTCCCAACCGAATTGATCAGCCCGATAGACGCAGCCGCGGCGGACTCCGCCAGATACTCGCCCGGCAGCGCCCAAAAGCTCGGCATGAACGCCGTCGAGCAAGCGCCAACAACGGTCATCGAGAGGAAACCGATCGCGAGATTCGACCTGAACGCGAGCGCCAGTCCGAGAAAAAGCCCCGTAGCGAATAGAGGCAAGGCCGTGTGCCACCGCCGCTCGGCGGCGCGATCGGAGTGCCACCCGATCCAAAGCATCGCGAACGCACCTGCAACGTAGGGAAGGGCTGAAAGTAAAGTCACGCCAAGATCGGGCAATCCGGACGCTCGCTTTACGATCGTCGGAAACCAAATATTGAAGCCATAAACTCCAATCGTGGAAAGAAAATAGGCGAACGTAAGCAGAATCACGTCGCGTTGTCGAATCGCTTCTCCGATCGTGAAGGGCCGAGCGTGGGCCAATGCCTGTTTTTCGAGCCGCAGTTCGTTGCTAATCCACTCCTGTTCATCTCGAGGCAGCCAACGTGCTTCTTGGGGCCAATCCGTGAGGTAGAAGAGCGTCACGATGCCGAGCGCGACAGCGGGGACTCCTTCCAAAATAAACAACCAGCGCCAGCCTTCGAGATGGAGCCAATGCCGGCCAAGGAGCCAGCCCGCGACCGGCGATCCGACGATATTTGATACGGGAATCGCAGCCATGAAAATCGCGCCCGCCTTCGCCCGGTCGCTTCGACGAAACCAGTGCGATAGATAAACCAGAATTCCCGGGAAGAATCCGGCTTCGGCGAGGCCCAGCAAAAATCGCGCGGTGTAAAACTGGCGCGGAGTTTGGATGGCCGCGACCAGCGCCGTGACGATTCCCCAGGTGACCAGGATTCGCGCGATCCAGAGGCGCGCGCTCCAACGCTCAACAATCAAAGCTCCGGGAATTTCGAACAGGAGGTAGCCGACGAAGAATATTCCGGCGCCAAAACCGAATACGCGATCGCTGAACCCAAGATCGCGAGACATTTCGAGTCCGGCGAATCCCACGTTGACCCGATCCAGAAACGCGATGACGTAGAGCAAAAACAGGAACGGCAACAGCCGAAGCCCGATGCGCCGCCGGGCTCGAACGCCTACGTTCGCACCGAGATCAGGAGGAACCGCAGAAGTGGACATTCCGGTTGTGGTTTGTACCACAATCGCGCCGGGGCGTCGCGCCGCACAAACGTGGCGCCCGGAGCATGAGAAGTATAACGCCGCACGGGTTGTCGTGCCGCACTTGCGAAGGCTACTCCCGAGCTAAGAGCGTTTCCCACCCTCATGGACGTACTTGATGACTTCCACGTTTGATATCGCGATCAGGCCCTCGGCAACCATCTCATCCAGAAACGGGATTAGCTGTTGAATTTTCTCCTCCGAATCGATCACGCTGACCATGAGAGGGGCATCGTGCGAAAAGGAAAGATGGTGCGGCCGGCGAATGAGCGTGCTCGCGCCGTAGCCTTCGATGCCGCGAAACACGGTCGCACCGGCGATATCCAGTTCCCGGCATTTTTCCACGATGGCGCGGTAGAGCGGCTTGTCTTTCCATTTGTCGTCCTCGCCAAAATGAATTCGCAGCATCTTGGCGGTTCCCTCGAGCTTCATTTCCGCGCCTCCTTCCTTCGCTCCTTGCCCGCGTAGTGATGCTTGTACTTGATAATGTCCACGTCGGAAAAAACAACAAGGCCTTGATGTACCATGCTGTCGAGAATCGGAAAGAATGCGCGAAGTTTTTCTTCGCTGTCCACGACGGAAAGCATCATCGGGCGGTCGTGAGAGAGATTGAGCGTCGTTTCCTTGTGAATACGGCGGTTCGCACCGTAACCCAGAATGCCTTGGTAAACGGTGACACCGGCGATGTCATTCGCACGCATACTTTCGATGAGAGCTTTATGGAGCGGCATGTCGCGCCATTTGTCGTTTTCGCCAACGAAGATCCGCATTAATTTGGCTTTTCCTTCGCTGCGCAGCGACGGTGGCGCGGGAGTTGCAGCAGCCTGCGCAGACGTCTGAGAGGGTTTTACGACGGTCGTATCTTGAACTTCGATCAGGCCGCTGCCCACCAACTCGGACAATTTCGGCAGGAGCTCCTCGATTTTCTCCGCAGATTCGACAAACTCGATCTTGATCGGCAAATTCTCGGTGAGGCGTTCGATCCGCATCGTGTGCAAATGATGATCGGCACCGAATCCGGCGATGCCGCGAATGACGCTCGCGCCTGAAATGCCGCGATAAAAAAGAAAATTGAGAATGGCGGAGTAAAGCGATTGGCCGTGGTATTGATGGTCCTCGCCGACGTAAAGAATCACCTTCTTGGCTGGCCCCGCTGTGAGCACATTCCCTCCTTGACTGCGGTCACACACCAAACTTTACGATATCGTTCTACCAGTAATAACGCCCAGCCAAACTGAAAAAAAGCCGACGACCACACTAAGCAGTACGTTCAGGCTCGCAATCAACATTTCGCCATCCTGGAAGCTGCGAAACGTTTCCAACTCAAACGCCGAAAACGTCGTGTATCCGCCGATGAAACCGATTGGAATCAAGTATCTCCAGTTCGGGCTCCAGTGCGTTCTCTCCGCCAGAAGCGTCACGATCAGCCCGATGAGAAATGATCCTGTGCAATTAATGACGAATGTCCCATACGGAAAGCGGTCGCCAAGCCGATTGCTGATGACTCCGCCTGCCCAGAATCGCAAAATCGATCCGAGAGCACCTCCAAGACCGACCATCAAATACTTTGTCATTTTTTGTGTGCGGCTCCCATTTCGAACCTAACGCCTCAGGTTTTCCTTGTCCGTTTTTCGCGTGCGCCGCTCTCGAAAACGGCGGCGCGAGCGATGATCAATCGGCGTTCAACCGGCATTCTACATTCCGGTCTACGGCTCTGATTTAATTTTAGGATCGTCGCCGGGGGGTATGACTCCGCGACAAGATCCGAAATCCTTGTCAGGAGTCATCATCTGTCCCGGCAAAAAGGAGACAGCGGTTATGAGGCGAACTCCTTCGCCTAACTCTTCTAATCATATTGCGATTGGCGCGGAAGTCAACTGCGCGCGCGCGTGCTATTCGCGAGGTAATCACCCGAGCAGATGCCGCATGTGATCGTGATCAGCGGTCGAGAAATGCCCGGAGTCGCGAGTAACCGGCACGGCTGACGGGGAGCTGCGCGCCGTTGGGCAAAATCGCCACATAGCTGTCCTTCCCGTAGGGCTCGAGACGCGTGACGCGTTCCAAATTCACAATGTACGAGCGGTGAATGCGCAGAAATCGCGATGGATCGAGCGCTGATTCGAGGCTCGCGATCGTCTGCTGCTTCAAGTGCTTTTTGCCTTCGGAAGCGAGCGCGACGTAATCGTCCTGAGCTTCCACATAATCGAGCTTCGCCACCGGGATGATGAAAACCCGCGTGCCGTCGCGCACTGGAATCCGATCGAGGTATTGAGCGGGCGGGCGCGCAGCGGCCGCGAGCTCCGATGCCGGAAGCGAGGCCTGCGGCTTTTTGCCGCTGAGGCGATCCTTCGCGCGCGTCAGAGCGGCTTCGAAGCGCTCGGCACTCATTGGCTTTAGCAGGTAATCCACGGCATGCACTTCAAACGCGCGAATCGCATGATTGTCGTACGCCGTAACGAAAATTACCGCGATATCGTTGCCAATCAATTCGAGGACCTCAAAGCCGTCGAGCTTGGGCATCTGAATATCGAGCAGCAGCAAGTCAGGTTTCAATTCCGCAATTGCTTTCACGGCTTCGAAACCGTTCGAGCACTCGGCCACAATTTCGACTTCCGGATGCACGGCGAGATACTCGCGCAGGATCTGCCGCGCGAGTTCCTCATCATCAACGATCGCGGTGCGGATTTTCTTTGAAGGATCGCTCGTCACGAAGCCAACTCCTCTCGCTGGGCCGGTAGCGCAAGCGCCACGCGAAATGAATCTCCCTGCTGGCTCACTTCGAAGCGCGAGAGTTCGCCGTAGCGCGCCGCAAGCCGCTGGCGCACGTTTGCGAGGCCCACGCCGTTTCTCCTCCGCCGCGGCGCATCCGGATCATAAGGATTTTCGACGACGATCGAGAGCCTGCCATCGAGGCAATGCGCACCCAAGCGGATTCGGCCGCCCTCAACAAGGTTTGCAATTCCGTGGACTACTGCATTCTCGACGAGCGGCTGGAGAAGTAGTGGCGGCACTTGAACACCGAGCGCTTCCTTGTCGATGTCCTCTTCAAGGCTGACGCGCGCACCGAACCGAATTTTCTCGACAGCAAGAAACGCGCGAATCAGAGACATCTCTTCGTCCAGAGAGATTGACGATTTTTCTCCCAGCCCCAATGTGCGACGAAGAAAATCGCCCAGGAGAACGCACATCTCGCGGGCCTTCGGCGGATCGGAGCCTGCCAATGCGCTTATCGAATTCAAACTGTTGAAGAGAAAGTGAGGGTTCACCTGCGCCTTTAACGCTCTCAGCTCCGCCTCTCGCGCCAGCGCACTCGCTTCCATCAAACGTGTTTCCGCTTCCTGAGACGTTTGCACGGCGATTAGGACGTAATAGAAATTAACCGATAGTAGATACAGTAGTACCCCCATGCCCATCAGCAGCGGAACCGCCCGGGGCATACGGCTATCGAGCCCCGGAGAAATTCCGGTCGTGGAGATCACCCGCCCCAATGACTTTGCCGCAGCGATCCAGATGGCGCTCGCAACAATCGCGCCTGCAACGTGCGTCAATATGAATCGAGATATTGGAGTGCGGTCATAAGGCGTCGCGCGGCACGAGTACCACGCCGCGAGGCACACGCACGCATAGAAAAGGCAAAGCGGGAACGACATTAGAAGTGCTTCGCGCGCCGTCATTCCCGCAGTCACTGCCATGAGGTACGCGAGCAGCGCGACCAATGGGATCCAAACGGCAAAGTAAAGCGCGAGCCTTCGACTTTGGCTGAAGATTGGGTGCATCGGCGTCAGTTCTTGATGACAACGCTTCCGAAGACAGCGCCGCCTTTAATTACCAGGCGCTTCGTTGGCGCTCCTTGCGGCGGCTGTTGGTGCGTACGATCCTGATACTCTCCGAAAACTGCGGCGCCCCGCACCGAAACCATCCATTTTTCCGGCACGCGGATTTCGCCCGCGCCGAATACGGCGGTCGCCTCCATTTCAGCGTAATCACCTTCAATGTCGGCATCGGTGAGATCCACTTTGAATTCGCCAAAGACTGCGGCGAGCTTTCCGCCCTTGAAGTTTTGCGACGTGATGCGCCGTCGAACGGCACTGAAGACGGTGACGAGATCAACTTCGGGATTCGAAGTGTCGGAGCCCATCGTGGAGCTGAATCCTTCCGCCCATTTCCCCATCCATACTCCCGTTTTCGTTTGAGGATTTCCTGACATCGCGTGCCCCAGCAAGAAAAGTCCCCACAAAATAATGGCGAGCGGCCAGAAGATCGCGAAGTTGATGTGGAAATAACCGTATTTGCTCAAGAGAAGAATAATGCCGGCGAGAGTCATCAACCCGCCCCACATTCGTCCCGGGCCAGAGTGGAAGAGGACGCCTGCGAGACCGAAATAAAGCAAGATTGCGGGCCAAAAGAGGCTGAATACGTGATCGGCGGAAACGACGCCGACTTGGTCGAGCAAGAAAATGACACCCAGAGCCACTATGAAAAGCGGGAAAATGACGCCGGCTGGGAATCGCGATTTGTTATCGGGCATCGTCATTTCCTCTGCTACTTGCCGAGACTTTGCTCTCGCGCATGTGATTGCCTCGCTTCGTCACGAGCAGCAGGCCCATTCCGAGGGCTACGAAAACTAGCGGCCAAAACATCAACAATTGCTGAAAAGCCGGGGCGTCGAAGTGCATAGCTAAGACATTCCAGACGTCTTCGGTGACCATAGTGGCGAGCCAAAAATTTGCTGGGCTCAGGTGACTGTAACCCAACTCGCCCAATTGAAACATGACTCCCAGGAAAATCAGGAGACCCGCTCCGGCCATCGCGAGCATCGAGTTGGAAACCGCATCCTGCGAGCGAAACCGCTGAGTCGCCTTTGCCATTGTCTCTTCTCCGCCGTGAACTGTGTTGCTTTCCATGCCGCGAGATTAAACGCAGTGAAGCGCGGAGTCTCGGACTAATCGGCGAATGGCGGCTGGTTACCGGCAAACGGCGGCAAAGCGAGCACGAGTGCAACCCGCTCATTTCAGGGGGTTAATCGGCGGACGCTGACTTGCCACCAGATCTGCGAGGTCGAACGGGCCGGCGATGCTGTCGCGTTACGGGGCCGGCTTTACTGCATCCATCAAGAAAAATAGCCCCTCGGCAAGCGTTGGGTGGATATATACCGCGCCCTTCAGGAGCGTATATGGCTGGTTCGCCAACATCAGAGTGTAGAGGATGTGCACTGTCTCGCCGCCATCGGAAGAGAGGATTGTGGCGCCGAGAATGCGGTCGTCTTCCGCATTCACGATGAGCTTCATTAGTCCTGCGGTTTCGTCGCGCTCGATGGCTCGCGCTACGCGCGTCATCGGGACGCTGCCAACTTTCAGGCGGTATCCTTTTTCGCGCGCTTCCCTTTCCGTCATCCCCACGCCGCCCAGTTGCGGATCGGTGAAAACGCAATATGGAACGATTCGATTTTCGATAGAGAGGTTCTTGCCCTCGATGACGTTGGCATAAACAATTTGATAGTCGTTGTAAGAAATATGGGTGAAGGCTGGACCGCCCTTCACGTCGCCGAGCGCCCAAACGCCCGGCACGGTCGTCTCGAGTTTGCTGTTAACGTGAATTGATCCGTTTTCGTTGGTTTGAACTCCGGCCTTCTCGAGCGCAAGGTCGTCCGCATTTGGCCGCCTGCCGGTCGCAACGAGGAGATGCGAACCAGAAATCGCGCGGCTCGCGCCTCCCTGCTCAATCGTGAGCCGGATGGCGCCGTCTTTCCGCGCAACGTTGGTAGTGCGTGCATCGAGAAAAAATGTGATTCCCTCCGCCTCGAGGGATTTTTGCAGTTCAGCGGCGACTTCCACGTCCTCACGCGGCACAATCTGCCCGGCAGTCTGAATTATGGTGACCTGGCTACCAAATCGCGAAAACATTTGCCCGAATTCGAGGCCGACGTATCCCCCGCCGATTACGAGCAGATGCTCGGGCACGGTGACCAATTCCATAATCGTTTCGTTCGTCAGATAACCAGAGCTAGACAATCCGGGGATTTCCGGGATCGATGGCCGCGCGCCCGTGTTGATAAAGATCCGATCGCTCTCAAGCAAGCCGTCACCGACTTTTACTTGGTGCGGGCCGGCGAATTCCGCGTGTCCTCTGTACAAACGCAAACTCGGAAATTTGGCAATACCTTTAGTCTGGCTGTTCCGAGCATTCTCGACGACTTTGTTTTTCTGCGCGACGATCGTATCGAGATTCACGCGCACCCCGCTCGTTGAAACACCCCAACGCTCGGCGTTTCGCGCGTAGTGAGCCACTTGCGCGCGTGCAACCATCGTCTTCGTCGGGGTGCATCCGGTGTTGATGCACGTGCCGCCGATATTTCCCTTCTCGACCAGCGCCACGGTTGATCCACGTCCCGCAAGTGCGAACGCCAGCGGCATGCCCGCCTGGCCGCTTCCAAGAATTATCGCGTCGTATTTCATCGAACGACGACCTCCGGCAGTCCTACATCATCGCAATGCTATTGCAGCGGAACGTTGAACCACTCGTCAGCTTTATCACAACTCGTCCGACGTTTGCCACGACCGACGCACTTTACCGAATCGTGCGCGCAAGTGATGATTTAATTCGCCTGTACACACCTCTTTCAAGATGTTAAAAGTTTCACGTCCCCCAAAGTCACCAGCCCGTCAACTCGGAGCGCCTGAATGCCGCAGAATCGGGACAGCGCAGTTCGCAGCGCGTATTTCGCGTTAATTTCCTTGTTTCTCATGAGTTCGATCTGTTTCGCGCAGGGGTCGACACCTGCGGGGCCTGCTGGGAACTCCGTCGTAAAAGCTGACTCTCTCGAAGTTCACGCCGGGGCGGAGCAATCGAGCGACGTCGTGAAGACCCTGAAAAAAGGAGATTCGCTCGTTCTCGGACTGGAGTTACGAACGACAACCGAGACTTGGTGCAGCGTTACGATCCCCGGACAAATCGTGCGCCTCGGCTACGTTCAATGTTCGGGTCTTGACCGCATTGCCCGCATGTCGAGTGCCTCGCCATCAGCTAACTTGCCCGGCGGATCGGTACCGACTGCCGTTGCGATGGGAAGAACGTCGCAACCGCCGATCCATCTTCCGCTCGCGCGATCAACTACTGAGTCAACGAGCGAGTACCAACGCGTTCAAGTAGCCGTAGTCCACGATGGCACGCTCGACGGCCCGAAGATTGCAGAATTCGAACGCGCTGCACGGAACGGTCCGCCGGCGACGCTGGCGCGTGCGGCGATGGCGCATTACGCGGCAGGAAATTACGAACTCGAACATGGCGACAGCGATTCAGCCGTCGATCAATTTCGCGCTGCGCTTCCGTATGCCGCAAAGCAGCCAAACCTGTCTTTCGCGATTCTCATGCGGCTTGCGTACATTCTTTTGGTCCGCAGCGAGTACTCGACCGCGCTCGGGTTCCTCGACAAGGCGGGGCAAATTCAACCTGGCTCCGTGGCCGTGGCACAACTTTCGGGTCAGGCTTACTACGGTCTGAACCGTCTCGACGACGCAATCAAGGAATGGCGAGTCGCACAGAAAATTTCGCCGAATCCGCAGGTGGCGATGTCGCTTGAGAGGGCCGAGCGCGATCAGGCTGCCGAAGCGGAAACGCGACAGGGCGAAACAAGCCATTTCGTTCTGCGGTATCAAGGCGGCGCTACTCCGCAGCTTGCTGCCGAAGTCCTCAGCACACTCGAAGAGCATTTCCGTAGCCTGCAAACGGCGCTCGACTTCACACCGGCTGAGCCAATCGGCGTGGTTCTTTATACAAAGCAAGAGTTCCGCGACATCACGCTTGCGCCAAGTTGGGCCGGAGCGCTAAACGACGGCCGTATCCGTGTTCCTGTTGAAGGATTGAATTCGGTGACTGCGGAGCTTTCGCGCGTGCTGAAGCACGAGCTGACGCACAGTTTCGTATATCAAATGTCTTTGGGCCGCTGCCCGACGTGGCTCAACGAAGGGCTGGCACAGTGGATGGAAGGCAGAAGAAGCGGCGAAAATGCGAAGCTGCTGATCGCGGCGTACGATCGCAAGCAGTACATTCCGCTTGAGCGTTTAAGTGGATCGTGGATCAGCCTCCCGGCTCCGGTTGCCGTATACGCGTACGCTTGGGGGCTAGCGGCAGTGGAATTCATAATGTCGAAGTCAGGTCCGTGGGGTATCTCGCGCCTCTTCGCCAATTTCAATTCCTCGTCGTCATTTGAAGCCGCCATGGGTGCCGCACTGCAGACGAACTACTCGGATCTTGAACGCGGAACCGTGGATTACCTTCGCCAGACATATGGGCAATAGCGGCGCCGCACGTTCGTCGCCAGGCTGGCGTCTGCGCCATTTTTAGAAGAATCGGCTGTATTCCTTCGGAGCGGTATCAATCCGACACCAGTACCTTGAATTGGATCGGACGAACTTAATTCCCTCCGGTAGACTGCCTTTGAGGATGCTCATGGACACCCCGCGAAATATTTCGAGCACAGCAAATACTTCGGCGCAACGGCGCGCACCGCGATTCCAGCTTGTGACGTCTGCCGAAGTTGTCGAGCTTCAGACGGACACGCGGTTCAAAGCGCGCACATCGGATGTGAGCGCGGTGGGCTGCTACATCGATATGCCGAATCCGCTGCCAGTGGGAACCGAAATCAAGTTGAGTCTCGTGCATCAAGAAGGGACGTTTACGGCGCGAGGTTTCGTGGCGCAGTCCGAGTCCAATCTCGGCATGGGAATCAGCTTCACCGCTGTTGAAGTGGACCAGCACGGCATCCTGGAGCGCTGGATCGCGAATATTCGCGGCACTGCTTGAGTATCTCGAATTGATGAGTCGTGAGTTTCGGCTCGCATTTTTGCAGCCGATATCCTGATTTCCCACCTTCGGCTAAATCGAACTTTTCCATCGCCACAGACGTACTAACTGAATGTAGGTGCCCTGGCAGTGCGTTCCCGCTGATTCGGAGTGTGTTCCGGGAGGCGGGGCCTCCTGGCTCTGAAGTGAGCTCGGTGTCCGGTTCCGAACGGGAGAATCCGCTGGCGGACAGTTGACGCGAGCAGCATTTGCGCTCAACCCTTGATGTCACGGCAGATGCGGTTTGGCTTTAGAGTTGCTGAATCTTTTGGGGCGCTTCGGTGATTGGAGACGCGCGATGCGCACATTAATGCAGGATCTACAGTATGCGTTCCGCCAGTTTCGCAAGTCACCCGGCTCGTTTCTGACGGCGATCCTTTCGCTCGCTCTAGGAATTGGAGCCACGACGGCGGTATTTAGCGTCGTGCATGGTGTCCTGCTAGATCCGTATCCATACAAGGATGCGGATCGAATGGTCCACGTCGAACTGCGTGACGAGACGCCTCGTGGCCCGCTATTGATGGCGGCGGGCTCGGAGTATGAGGAGCTTCGCCAGGCGGCGGCTGTAGACGACGTCTTCCTGATGCAAAATCAGACGGAGACGCTCACCGGCAATCGCATGCCGATTTCGGTGAGCGCCGGGCGTTACTCTCCGAATCTTTTCATGTTCATGGGAGTGCCGCCGCTCCTCGGGCGCGAGTTCACGAGCGAGGATGCGTCGGGCGCGAGCGCGTCCCCGGTTGCCGTGTTGAGTTATCTCTTCTGGAAGCGGCAATTCGGCGGGAGCCGCGACGTCATCGGTAAATCGATCGAGCTCGATCACACTCTCTACACGGTCATCGGAGTCGCGCCGCCTCGATTTACCTGGGGCGATTCGGACGTATACATCCCGCAGGTGCCGACCGCCGATCCGCACGACTATTCCATGGCGTTCCTGAAATTGAAGCCTCACACAAACTTCACGGCCGCGGCGGCTGAATTGCAGATTCTCGTCGACGATTTCGCGAAGCGAGACCCGCGGAATTTTCCGCAGCACCGGCGCGTGGCGATCGTCACGCTGAACGAAGAGGTCCTGGGACGCTTCGCCGGAACGCTCGTGCTGCTGTTCGGTTCCGTGATCGCGCTCTTAGTAATCGGATGCTTCAACGTCTCGATACTTCTCCTTGCTCGCGGTGCGGCGCGGCAACACGAACTCGCCGTGCGCGTTTCAGTGGGCGCGAGCCGCATGCGGCTGATCCGCCAACTGCTGACGGAATCGGTGCTGCTATCGTTCATCGGCGCAGGGCTCGGGGTAGCGGCCGCGTATTTCGGTGTTGCCGCGATTACCGCGATGCTGCCGCAATACTCGTTTCCGCACGAGGCCGCGATTCGAGTGAACGCGATCGTTCTCGCGTTCAGCGCCGCGGTCGCCGTGATGACCGGCATTTTGTTTGGTCTCTCGCCGGCCTGGCAGCTATCGCGCCCGCAGGTTGCGCAACTGATCCAGGCAAACAGCACCAAGTTAGCCGGAAGCGTGCGCGGCCGAAACGTGCATCGGGCGCTGATTGCAGGACAAGTCGCGTTGACGCTGTTGCTTTTGGCTGGCGCAGGAGCCGCTACACGGGCGTTTCTCGCGCTTACACACACGCCACTCGGTTTCGATCCGAATCGTGTCATCGCGTTCGATCTAACGCTGCCGAAAGGCGCGAACCCAACCTGGCAGCAACGGCTGAATGAGTTCGAAAACATGCGGAAGACGATCGAGCAGACTCCGGGAATCGCGTCGGCGAGCGTTTCGGAAGCATGGTTTCCGGGCTTTCACGGATTCCTCGCACCGATCGAGGTCGAGAGCAAACCAACGATGACTGGCGCGCAGGCGGTTTTGGCGCTCGTGAGTCCGCAGGAACTTTCCACGTTACGCATTCCACTGCTGGCGGGCAGATTCATCGACGACGCCGAGTTGATGCGCGGGGCGCATTTGGCCGTTGTCAATCAGGCATTCGTCAAAGAATACTTTGCCGACCGCGAGCCAATCGGCCAAAGCGTCCGCAGCGCAATGCTGAAGGTGGGGCAGCCGTCATTTATGCTTGCCGACCAGCCAGACGCTTGGCTTGAGGTGATTGGCGTTATCGGCGACGCGCGCAATGACGGACTCGACCATCCGGTGAAACCTTCAATTTTTCTTCCGTACAGTTTTGTATTGCCGCCCGACGAAGGGATTCTAGTGCGCGCGACGGGCGATCCGGAAACTGCGAAACGAGCGGTGGAGGAGCAACTGCACAAGTTGAACGGCGAAATTGGAATCGCGGACGACCATACGCTGATGTGGGCGCTCGATACGCAAGGATGGGGCCGCGAGCGATTCATTGCTACGCTTTTTTCACTTTTCGCGGCGCTGGCTCTTGTCCTCGCTGCGACGGGACTGTATAGCGTCGTTTCTTACGCCGTCACACAACGAACGCAGGAATTGGGAATTCGGATGGCGCTGGGCGCGCCACGCGGCAACATTGTCCGGCTGGTATTGAAGTCCACGGCGATCGCGCTGGGTGGAGGCATCGCGATTGGCGTTGTGCTGAGCGTCGCGCTCAATCGCGTAGTTGTTTCGTGGGCGGGAGGAAGTTCGCGCGACCCACTGACGTTGTTGGCAGTGGTTTTCGTGCTCGCGCTCGTCGCGACGCTTGCGTGTATTTTGCCGGCACGGCGCGCGGCGTCGATTGATCCGATGCAAGCGCTGCGCTTGGAATAAGCGGCAACTACATCGACAGCTGTCCCCGAGACACGGGCCTCGGGGCTCAGAAATACGATCAAGCCGCGCAACGAGTTCTAAAACAAAACCGTCTGCGACCAGATCTGCATGCTCGCGCCGTCGCGTGTATCCGGCCACGCCGCGTGCACGAGACCGTCGGGTCCAGACACTAGTTGATCGTAGTCTCCGAAATATTCGCATCCGGGAAAGCCATTGCAGGGATTGAATGGGACGTCATTGACGGGCAGTTGGATGTGGAACGTCCGTCCTCCGTCAATCGATTTCCCGACGAAGTATTGCACGTTCGTATTGGCAGGATCATTCCGGTCGTCAAACCAACCGACGTACACAGCGCCCGCTGGGGTGGTTGTCGCCCACGCGAAGAAATGGTGCTTCATATCATTGAACGGATCGTTGTTCACGCGCGAGATTATGGCGGCTCCGGTGTTCACGTTGACGCTGGCGAGATAAACGCTCGGCGTCGCTTCAAGATTTCCCCCCGCCACCTGATTCGCTGAGAACGCGCAATAGGCCGTGTGGCCGTGGATTCCGCATCCAGGCGCCGCCGCGCCACTATCGGGAAATGCCCAATTGGCGTTCGTCAGACCGTTAAAGACAAAGCTGACAACGGGAGTCTTGGAAACTGTCCAAACTCCCGCGCTAAGCGTTGACTCCCACATGCTGATGACGGGAGCGTTCGTGTAGTCGTTGAAAAAGATATGAGGTGTGCCGGAGGGATCGATAACCATATCGGAATACTGTGTGTTGGTCAACGAACCGCTCACCAATGCTGGAGCGCTGTAAGGCTCGCCGGGACCCGGCGAGTGCGATTCTAAAATCGCGGTGCCGGTGCTGGGAATCGCCGCAGTGCCGTCGCTGCACATGCCGGACGGGAGGTTGCAGTAAAACGCGTAGTACACGTAGTTCGTTCCGGCATTCGGACTGTTGCCGTTGCTATCCGTCGTGTTAAGCGGCCGGTTCACGGTTCCATCGCACACGAAAGAACCAGTAACCATGCCGCTACAAGGTTGATTGTCAATTAGAGTCGGCAGCAGGGATGAGTAAATCCCGTGATTGAAGCCCGGCGTTACATCAACCTCGCTGTCGAGATTAATGTAGTTGTTGTTGAAGTCGACGATTGCGTTTTGGCTGAGCGCCGAAAAGTAGCTGTTCCCGTCGTTGTCGAAAGAAAGACCCGGAAAAATTTGAAACGTCAAAGGAATATAGCCGGTGTTTGGATCGGAACCTTCTACCAGCATGTCGTCGGTCCACGTTTTTCCTCTGGTCGTTGAGACGTGATAAAACATTCGGGACCAGTTCACACGATAGTCGAGTGCCATCACCAGCCAGCCAGTAGGGTTTGATGGATCTACCGCTGACGCGATATCAACTTTAGGCCACGGATTACGATCTTGGTTGACCTTGACGTTCGCGTAGGGATGCGCGGCCGCCGCCGCGTTGGCGATACTGGCCGCATTCGCCTTGCCTTGGGCTTCCAGCAGTGCCTTGGCTCCGCCCGGCGGCAGTACTGCGCCGCTAAGGTTGAAAGGCGCCTTGTGGTTCTTCTGCATCCACGAAACGTAGCTCTTAAGGTCCGTAAACTGGCCCGAACCACCGGATTGCGCCCACAACGGCATCGCCGTCAGCAGTAAGATTGCTCCACACAAGAGTTTAGAGTAGAAAGTCTTCCAACATCGGCCTTGCCGCATCGTTGGCTCCTTCTTCCTTCAGGGCGGAATGAACCGTTTGGGAAGATTCAAATTATTCTGAGTGCGCGGATTATTCGCCAGGTCAATTGACTTGTCAATATGAGTCCTAGTACTCAGTTGGCGTGCAGATCGGCCGCAGCGTTTCCAGTGCCGTAGTCCGACGGACAAAAGAATATTCTACGAGTTTCGTCTTCAGGAGTTTGCAGGAAGAACGTCGGAACTTTGCGGGTTAATAACAAGCACACCGACAACGAACGCTAAGGGGCGGGCGGCGGGTCGCCACGCCCCATGTTGGTCTCGGCCCAGATCAGACTGCAAAATAGCCCGATCAGAAAGCTGATTACATCGCCGAAGTTCGAACGCCAGCCTGGCGCCGCACCACTATCACTACCTTAGAAAGAAACCAGCGTCCGCTTGAGCGCCCTTATGCGAACTCTTGTCTCTCGTTGCTTGCCTTCTATGGCTCACCCACGTTGCTAATCGTGATGGTTCCTTTGACACCAATGACCACGCCTTTAGCGCTCGCCTCCGAGTCCTTTTCAGTTGGGGGATTCGGGTTCGCCTGGAACGAGATCGTTTGGCCCTTAGAGACTACGCTCGTATTAAAAGATTTGGCGGAAATGGGCCCAATGGGTCCCGGGATGCAGTTCCCCGTCTCTCCAACGAACACGTTTGCCAGATTGCCATTCGCGTCCCAAGTCCAAATCGAGACGGGACTCGGGGGACCTACGGTAAAACCTATCGTGTCGGTGATGGCGGCTGTCGTCGCCAGTGGATTGGGATTATTGTTGAGAGATACTAAGATCGGATGGTTTGTTACTGCTACACGTTTAGTTCCCGCTTCTTCAGCCATGTTTCATTCTCCTTTTAAGGATTCATTTTCTTTCCGTTAGGCCGGAAATTCGGATCGGACAGTAGATTCTTGAACTCTGGAGTTTCCTTAAGATCGTCTAAAGAATACCCGTTCTGCAAGGCTCTCTCGATGTAATCGAGTGCGTGGCGGCGGTCGCCGAGATTCTCATACGTTTCCGCAGCAAGTTCAAGGACATTCGGATTATCGGGCGAGCGAGCCAGAGCGGCCTTTATACGAAGGAGCGCCTTTTCGCTAAGTCCCTTTTCCGAATACAGGGCCGCGAGTGACGCTTGGGTAAGCGCATCCTGGGGCTTGAGCTTCACAGAGTCTTCCAACAAACTGATCGCGTGATCGCGGGCCACTTCGAGTTTGTCCTTCTCATTCAACGCTTGGTAAGCGCCCGCGAGGTTCGCCCACACCAGGTAGTCCTTGTCGTTCAGCTGGAGAGCTTTTTGGCTCATGGCCGCGGACTCAGCGTAGCGTTTCTCGTTCAAATATAAAAATGCGAGATTTGCGTATGCCCCATAACTGGGACCGAGGTCGATTGATTTCTTCAACGCCGCCTCGGCCTGCGGCAAGTCTTTCGGGTCTCCCCGATCGAGATACACTGCCGCCAGATTGATGTAGACCACAGAATTATCTGGAGTCAGCTCAGCCGCGCGCTGAAACTCCGCGATGGCCTCGGCGTACTTTCCCTGACGGTTATAAAAAACGCCGAGCGAGTTATATCCGTCCCAGTCGTCCGGCCGCAGCTCCGCTGCTTTTTTTAAGGCCGCTTCGGCGTCCGCAATGCGGCCCATTTTTTCATAGGTATTCGCGGAGCCCATCAATGCGTCGGCGTTATGAGGCTCCAGTTGAAGGGCGCGCTGAAATTCCTGTAATGCAAGGTCGAACTTGTCAAGGTCTGTGTGAAGTTTCCCCAGTGTGACGTAAGCGGCCGGAAGACGATCGTCAAGTTGTAGCGCGTGGCTGGTATTCGCGGATGCCTCGTCAATCCACTTCGGATTCGGATCCACCTGATTCTTTAGACGGTAGGCTTCGCCGAGTTCGGCGAACCCCAAGGCAAACTGTGGATCGGTCTTTACGGAGCCGTTGAGCGCGGCGACGGCGAGGTCAAGATTCCCCGGAGTGTCGTAGCGCAGAACGTAGCCAAGGGCCTTCAGGTAAGATTCGTACGCGGCGGGATTGGCGGATCCGCCGGTGGCACGCAGCATGTCCGGGCTAACGTTAATGTGCATCAGCTTCGCAAGCTGCGCGACGGCTTCGTCTTGCAAGGTCGCGAGATCGCCGGCACGGTCTTCAAAACTGGCGGAGCCGATCTGACGGAGATCTCCGGTGTCAATGAGATTGACGGTCAAGTGAACGTCCTGGCCGTCGCGCGCGATGCTGCCCTTGACGACGACGGTGGCGCCCAGCTCGCGCAGCGCAGAAGTCGGATCTGCGATCTTGCGATGACGCACCTCGCTAGAAGGAACTACCCACAGCGACTTACCACCTACGTCGAGATCCGACAATTTCCCGGCGAGGCTATCCATCAATCCTTCGGCCAGCGGCTCGTTCGCCGGATCGTTGCCAATGTTGTCGAAAGGAAGCACGGCAATGTGCTCTTCGGTGGTTGAGAGCAGGGTTCTAGCCAGCCGGCTCCGCATCGAAGGCATCAACAGCACGGCGATTGCAGCAAGCGCGACTACTAGGCCGGCGCCAAGCCACCATCGCCATGCTCGGCTCTTCGAAGCACCAGCCAGCACCCACGCCGATTGCGAGGCATGGCTAATGTACTTCTGCAGTTGCGCCGAGCTCGACGACAGCGTCGGCGCCTCCGTATCCACCGGCCCAAGCGGCATCAGCTTCAGATGTTCGCGCGCGCGCTCGAGATCCTCGCGCAGTTCGGCGCAGCTCTGATATCGATTCGCCGGCAGCTTCGAGAGAGCGCGATAAACAATTTTTTGCAGCTCGACGGGCACTCCCTCCATCGGCAGCGGCGGCTCGTTCAATATCGCGACGACTACTTCTGGAATGCTGTCGTGCCGGAACGGATTGTGCCCCGTAAGCATTTCGGCAAAGACCACGCCAAGCGCCCAAATATCGGTCCGCCTATCAACGGGCTTTCCCAGCGACTGCTCCGGCGACATATATCCCACGGTCCCAGCCGCAGCGCCGGTTTGCGTCATCGTCGGCGAAGTCACCACGCGCGCCAGTCCGAAATCCACAATCTTGATCAATCCCTGCTGCGTTATCAAAACGTTCGAAGGCTTGACATCGCGATGAACGATGTTTCGCGCGTGCGCTGCTTCGAGTCCCTGCGCCATCTGGATGGCGATGTCCACAGCTTCTCGCGTGGATATCACGCCGCGGCGAATCTTCTGCCAAAGCGATTCACCTTCGTAAAATGCCATCACGATGAAAGCGCGGCCGTCGCTGGTTTCTTCGACTCCGTGAATCACACCGATATTGGGATGATCGAGCGAGGAAGCTGTGCGCGCTTCTTTCAGGAAGCGCTCTTTATCTTTTTCGCTGGCGTTTAATTCAGCCGGGAGGAACTTCAGTGCTACGGTGCGCTCGAGCTTTAAATCGAGCGCCTTGTAAACCACGCCCATGCCGCCGGCGCCGGCCATCGCCAGTATCTGGTAATTGCCAACGCGTTCTCCGGGTGACAGGGTCGAGCTTGTATCAGGCATGCATTTGCCCCGCGCTCAAATGCAGGCGTGGCACTCAGTTCGTTACTGCCAGGTGAGCGGCTTCGGCCTTCAGGCCGTCATGATAAATCGCGGCGTCGCGCCATTGCAACAAGTCTTAATCTCCGATGCTGCAGCCCTTTTTTCGAAGCAGTTCGCAGCCGTTGCCGAAAATTGGCGGTGACAGGCTGGCGGCGCCTACGGGTGCAGCGCCCCCAACTGAAAATTGAGCTCAGATAATTGCGTCTGGTAATCATATTTGGCGCTCGCCTGCGCGATTTGCGCCTGCGTCAGCCCCAGCTGAGCCTGGCTCAACTCGACGATTGAGCCCAGG
>CAWDOI010000023.1:0-104436 GCA_963803835.1 uncultured Acidobacteriota bacterium
GTACTAAGCCGAACGAGAACTGGTCTGACCGGAAATCCAGCTCATCGCAATTGGCCTGCTCCGGTGACATGTATTGCACCGTTCCTAGGAACACGCCCGGTCGAGACTGCCACGCGGACATCGTGCGTGTTTCCGAAAGGTCTTCGCAGGGTGGGACAAACTTCGCTAGGCCAAAGTCGAGGATCTTAACCAATCCGCTGCGAGAGACCATCAAGTTCGCGGGCTTTATGTCCCTGTGCGTGATGCCTGCTTCATGCGCCGTTGCAAGCCCCTCAGCAACCTGCGCCGCGACCTCAAGAGCATTTCGTATGGGCAGCGCACCGACGGCAAGCATTTCGCGCAGCGTCTTACCGTCTATCAGCTCCATTGCAATGTAGTGGGTGGAACCCTCCTGACCAAGTTCGTAGATGGTGACGATGTTGGGGTGATTGAGGGCTGATGCGGAGCGCGCTTCCCGCTCGAAACGGTGAAATGCCTCACTGTCAGTGGAAAAAGCCTCAGGCAGTATCTTTAGCGCAACATCGCGATCCAGTCGTGCGTCCCGAGCTCGATACACCTCGCCCATACCGCCCGCGCCAAGTGCGTCGACAATTTTGTATGGACCAAGTTTGGTGCCCGGATCGAGCATCGTGGTAGGGAAGATTATAGCTCCAAGAAAACAATCTCACGGTGCGTTCAGCTCTGACATGAAGGTATAACAAACTTACTACAGAGGTGAAAACGCGGATTTCGGCACTAATCGGCGCGCATTTACCCGTCGGTATCGGCCAGAGTTGCCCTGAATACGATTGTCATCTCGATACGGCGCTAAGATCTCTACCCTGAAAGCCAGCGTCCGATAACTGGGCTCTAACTCACTAATTCGTGCTCGGGGCAAGCAGTTCGGTATTCTGGCGACACTGCGCTGAACCTCGCGACCCCGAAGCCCTGCCGCGAATTCTGTTCGTTCTCGAAACCAAAAAGCGATTGCCCAGATCTCAGGTTCCCGCGGTGAGATTGGAAGCCGCGTTCGCGAAGACGGTGTTGATCGAGCTGCCGAGCGTCTTCATTGTGGTAATCGCAACTAGCGCCACAAGAATCAGCAGCAGTGCGTATTCCGTAAGGTCCTGGCCAGCTTCCTCGCGGCACAGCCTGAGCAGTAGTTCCTTCATTTCCCTCTCCTCCTTAGCGCCAGTTTGGAGACTCGCAGCGATCACACAAATGCAACGAGGCGTCACCTGCGCGGATTCATGCATACAGCTTTCCTGACCCCTCAGGAAGGAGACCAGATTCTACGCGCGGCAATGTCAACTGCAAAGGGGAAATCTAATCATTTTCGGATGGTACTGGCACTAAAGAGCTTTCGTTTCCTTATCTTGTGCCGGCGCCTGACACTCTCGTTCTCGCCGGCCGGGCCCACTTAGCGTAACAAGTCATTTCAAGTATAAGCGTCCTCGTTCCAGCTCGGCGGCTCGCCGCTGGCGGTGATGGCAATAAAAGCGGGTTCCACGAGGATCGCACTTTCAGTACATTTTTGGGTAGATCTAGGGTAAATGAATCAGTCAGTTGCGGCATAAACTTGATTCGAGAAGCCGCGGCAGGCTTGATTTATCATGCTGTATCACATGGGCAATCCCGCGGGCCAGTCTGCCCACTCTTCCATCGAATGGATGGGCGTGCGACCTGCGCGTATGTGCTCCACGCGAAAACGGAAAAATGCTCTGCGGAGGGAAGTCATTATGCGTTATCTCTGCTGTTTTGTTATCGCCTTATCCGTTCTATCGAGCGCCCCGGCGCAGGAACCATCGCCAGACTATCGCAATCAGAATCTTCCGATTGAGCAGCGTGTGGCGGATTTGCTGAAACGAATGACGCTCGATGAAAAGCTTGAGCAGCTCACCCGCGAACCCCGTTACCACCTGCTTGATACCACGGGCGAATTCAAAGACGATCAGGCTTCTGATTTGTTCCTGGAAACATTCAGCATCAATTCCCATCTCAGCCCGCACGATATGGCCGTCTTTCGCAATGCCGTGCAGCGATATCAAGTCGAGAAGACCCGGCTCGGCATCCCCGTGATGTTCCAAGGAGAAGCTCTGCACGGCTTCATGGAATACGGAAGCACCGGTTTCCCCCAAGTCATCGGGCTCGCCAGCACGTGGGACACGCAGCTTACGAAGCAAGTATTTACGGCGGCCGGCGACGAGATGGGATCTGCGGGAGGCGAACAGGCGTTCACGCCGGTGCTGGACCTGGCGCGAGATCCGCGCTGGGGCCGCACTGAGGAAACCTACGGCGAAGATCCGTACCTGGTATCGCGGATGGGAGTAGCGGCCATCGAGGGATTGCAGGGCCCGAACTTCATAATCGACCGCCATCATGTGATGGCCACAGCAAAACACTTTGTGCATGGGCAGATGGAAGGCGGACGAAACACGGCTCCATCGAACATCTCAGAACGCATTTTGCGCGAGTCCTACTTCGAGCCCTTCGAAGCGGCGGTCGAGGAAGCGCATGTGGGAAGCGTGATGGCTTCCTACAATGAAATTGATGGCATTCCATCGCACGTGAATCATTGGCTGCTAGGCACCGTGCTGCGCGGGGAGTGGGGCTTTCAGGGATTCGTGACATCGGACGGAGGTGCGTTGCAAATGCTGGTGGAAACGCACCATGTCGCCGCCGACTTTGCCCAAGCGGCGCGAGAAGCGCTGTTCGCAGGTGTGGACTACGATTTGTCGGACGGCTCTGTGTATCGCACTCTGCTCGATCAGGTGAAGGGGGGAATCGTTCCCGAGAGCGAAGTGGATGCGGCCGTTTCGCGAACCCTCGCAGCGAAATTCCGTCTGGGATTGTTCGAGCACCCTTATGTGGACCCTGATTACGCTGAAAAAATTACGAACAGTCCCGCGCACAAAGAATTGGCGCTGAAAGCGGCGCAGAAAGCCATCGTTCTGCTTAAGAATGACAACAATCTGTTGCCGCTGGACTTGACGAAAGTCAAGACGATCGCCGTAATCGGGCCCGATGCCGCCGACGTGCATTTGGGCGGATATAGCCGCGATCCCGGGCCCGGCAACAGCGTCAGCATCCTGGAAGGAATCCGCCATCGCGTGGGGCCAAGCACGAAAGTGCTCTATGCGGAGGGTTGCGAGATTACATCAACGCCAAAGCACGACTGGTCGGAATGGTATGCGCGCGACGTCGAGCTCGCCGATCCGGCGAAACAGACTGACAGTATCCGCGCAGCGACTGAAATCGCCAAAAAGGCCGATGTGGCGATTGTCGTGGTAGGAGATAACGAAGGAACCACTCGAGAAGCATGGGCAGAAAACCATCAGGGCGACCGCGACTCGCTCGATATGTTGGGGGCGCAAACGGAACTCGTGAAATCGATCGTGGAAACAGGAACGCCCACGATGATGTTACTGGTCAACGGCCGCCCGCTTTCGATCAATTACGCCGCTGTGCATGTACCGGCGATCTTAGAGGGATGGTATCTGGGAGAACAGGGAGGCACCGCGGCTGCGAAAGTGCTGTTCGGCGACGTGAACCCAGGGGGGAAGCTACCGGTCACGTTTCCGAGATCCGTCGGCCAGCTACCGGATTATTACGATCACAAACCCTCGCGAAACCGCAGCTACGAATTCGTGGACAACACGCCGTTGTTTCCGTTCGGCTACGGCCTCAGCTATACGAAATTCAAATTCGACAATCTGCGCGTGGATCCAAGCACGATTGGCCAAGGTGGAACGGCGAAAGTGAGCGTGGACGTGACCAACACGGGCAATCGCGAAGGAGACGAAGTGGCGGAGATGTATATCCACCAGAGACTGGCGTCCGTGACGCGGCCGGTGATGGCGCTGTGCGGTTTCCAGCGTGTGAGTCTGAAGCCCGGCGAGAAGACCACGGTATCGTTTACGCTGACGCCGAGAGCGCTTTCTATGTTCGACGCGAATATGCACAGAGTCGTCGAGCGGGGCATATTCGACATCATGGTCGGCCCAAGCTCCGCCGATACGCAGAGTGTTCCGCTGGATGTGATGGAGAAATAGCGGACGCGGCTTCACTCGGCGGTCGGCCGCAGGCCGCCTGCGCGATGAAGTAGCATTGAGGCCAGGCCTTTCTGGCCGATTCGTCTCGGCGGCCCGCTCCACTCAGTTTGTCTGCT
The DNA here is from genome assembly GCA_963803835.1 of uncultured Acidobacteriota bacterium. GTDB lineage: Bacteria > Acidobacteriota > Terriglobia > Acidiferrales > UBA7541 > Palsa-147. The sequence goes on from CAWDOI010000023.1 coordinate 4,148, forward strand.
TACATACCGAGCATGTTGATTTGCAGTTTGTCGTACCCGTGCTCGCGCGCCCACAGGTCCAGGGGTATTGTCGCCAGTTCATCCACAACGGGAACCGCCAGCCCCGTCTTCGTCAAATCGATGCTCTTCAGATAGGTATGGCATGTGTCGCAGACGTCCACTCGAACGTGCGCGATTTCGGGAGCCGAATAGAAGGCCATCTGCGGCTCTCTCTCTTCACCGCACGCTGGACAATAAATTCTTCGAAACTTCCACTCATGGGCGCAGAGCATGCAAATCAGAGATTTTTTGGCCCCGTCGCCTTCGCTGCGCAACACGCCTACGATCGGATTGCTTCCGCACATCGGGCAGGTTGAAGGAGTTCCATCGAGAATCGTGTCCTCGCGGCGATCGGCAAGGCACTCGGCGTAAGGCTGGAGATAAATCCACGCGAGCAATTTATCGCCGTTATTGGCTTCCTGTGAATCGCCGACAAGCGCTTCCACCGTGTCGTCACCGTCCACAGTCAATTCCGGATCGGCGTACCAGAAATCTTCGATCGCCCGCTGCCATCCTCCGGGCCCCTTCTGCGCCAACGCTGCCGCGGCCTGCGCAAGCGGCACTGGCGCAATCCGCTGTATCTCAGATAGAAATCCGGGAAAATTTGGCAGGAGGAGGAAAAGATCCAATTCGTCTCGCAGAGGCCGTGCAGATGAAACCTTCGGCGAATCCGCGAGTGCTTTGTCGATTTCCGCGTAAAGGCTTCGCTGAAAAGTTGCGACGCGCGCGTAGTAGCGCAGTCCTTCTGAGGCGAACGGGAAAGAGGAAGTTAGTTCAGTGGCGCGACTGATGCGGCGATTCCAGTTTGCGCGAATCATTGTTTGAGAGGGGGTTTGGGTTGGGATCTGCCGGTGATATCGTAATACCAGGTGCGATGAAACGTCCAGGCCCAAGCGCGCGTAACGTACCCATGAATCATCGATCCAAAACTGCCTTCTTCCAGGATCGCGCTCATGTACACGTGAATTAGGAACAGGCCGATCGTGATCAGTGCAACGCTCGCGTGGATTAGGACTGCGGCGTACCGCAAATATCGCAGACTCCAAGGCAGTGCTTCCGTGTACCACAGCGCCACGCCAGAGAGCAGCAGCAGGATCACGCTGTAGAAGATTGCCCAAAAGAAAAGCTTCTGTCCGTAGTTGAACCGTCCCACTGGAGGCAACTTGTCGTCTTCGTTCCGAATGTAATACGGGATTGCCTTCCCCCACGCGCGATCGCTCGAGTCCATTTGCATGTCGCGGCGCCACTCTTTAAACGTCCAAAAGAGCGACACGGTAAAAATCAGCCCGAGCCACGGATGCCAGAATCGCGCTGCTGGCCCGCCGCCTACGATCGCGGCCAGCCAATAGAGATAGGGCGACCAGAACGCCAGTCCAGTGGCCAGCAGGTACGTGTAAGCGAGCGCGCCTACCCAGTGATTTACGCGCTCGCCAAGCGTGTAGCGCGTGATCAATTCCTCGTCGTGGCCGGAACGGGAGACCGCATCGGTTGTCATGGCCGCCTCCCGTTATCCGGCTTGATCTGTTCTTCCTTCTTCGGACCAAATCGCATGTAATGCAATGCCATTCCGGCCAATCCGGCGACGATCGCAACATTACCCAGCCACTTCAGCGGTCCTTTCCACAGCCGCACCGACCAGGGAATGGCCGGATTTTTCGGGAGGCCGCCATACAGCTCCGGATTCTTCGCATCGTGCAGGACGTAGATCACGTGCGTTCCGCCCACTCCTGCTGGATCGTAAACGCCCGCATCGGCGAATCCGGAAACTTCGCGAAGTTGATCCGCTCGCGTTTGCGCCAGCTCCTTCATTTCCGGCTTCGTACCAAAATGCAGGCAGCCTGTTGGGCACGCCTTAATGCAGGCTGGCTCCAAACCCACTGACACGCGGTCGTTGCAAAGCGTGCACTTAAAAACTTTGCGCGCCGTCGGGCTGAACTTCGGAATATTGAACGGGCAGCCCGTCATGCAATAGCCGCAACCGATGCAGTTCGCTTCCTGGAAATCCACAATCCCGTTGGCGTATTGCACGATGGCAGCGTCCGCCGGACACGCCACCAGGCAGCCAGGATCTTCGCAGTGCATGCATTGGTCTTTGCGCATCAGCAGCATCATGCTTCCGTCTTCGCGCTCGTGTTCGTTGAATTTGATCAAATTCCAGTAATTCCATGCCGTCTCGGGCATTGTTTGGTAGGTGTTGTTAAAGGTGGTTTCGCTGAAGGTGTAACCGTTCCATTCCAAGCACGCCACTTCGCACGCTTTGCAGCCAATGCAAGTGGTGGTATCCACCAGCTTGCAGACTTGGAACTCCCTGTTCAGGCCGGCACCCGCGACGGACCCGGCGTGCCCCGAAATCCGGATTATTTCTGTTGAAGCTTGGCTCATCGCGCGTGTCCTACGCCTTCTCGATTTTCACCAGGAAGCCCTTGGATTCGGGCGTGTGGGCATTTGGATCGGTCACGGTCGGCGTCAGCAAATTCGCCGGCGTCCGAGCATTTCTTCCTTCATCTTCATCGATACCGCGGAAGCCCTGGTGAATTGGCAAGCCGATCTGGTAAACCTTTTTGCCGTCGATCATCATCGGCTTCAGACGCCGAGTGACGAATGCCTTCGCGATGTAGGTTCCGCGCGCGCTGATCACTTTGATCTTGTCCGTTCCGCGAATTCCCTTCTCGTCCGCCAGCTCGACCGGAATCTCCACGAACGGTTCCGGGATCAACTGGACGTTCATGGGATTATTTTTTGTCCAGTAGTGATACTGCTCGGTCAGCCGGTAGGTAGTGCAGACGATGCTGTACTCCTCGGGTGTTCCAAACTTATCGAACGGCGTTTTGAACTTCTTCACTAGCGGATTATTTGATTGGTCTGGATGAAACGGATTCTTGATCGGGCTCTCGATCGGTTCGTAGTGTTCCGGGAACGGCCCGTCCGCGAGCACGCCGATCGGTGCAAAGAGCCGGCCGATACCTTCCGGATTCATAATGAACGGCCCCATGTGATCCTTGGGATTGGAATCCGGCTTGAAGTCCGGCACGTCGTTGCCCACCCATTTACCGGCCGCTTCATTCCACCAAATTTGTTTTCGATCGGGATCCCACGGCTTTCCGGCAGTGTTACAAGAAGCGCGATTGTAAAGGACGCGGCGATTCGCCGGCCACGACCACGCCCAGTTCGGATAGACGCCCATTCCGGAGGGGTCCTCCGTGCCTCGACGCTGGACCTGCGCGCCCGCCTCGGTCCACATGCCGGAGTAAATCCAGTTGCCGCACATCGTGGTGCCATCGTCCTTCAGCCATGCGAATCCGGGCAATTGTTGACCCGCCTTAATCACCTGTTTCGTCACAGGGTCGGTCAAATCCGCGAGCGCTTTGCCATTCAATTCCATGGCCACCTGGGTGAGTGGCGGATGAGCCGTGTCCGCATACGCCCAGTTCAGATTGAGAATGGGGTCGGGAAATTTTCCTCCATCTTTCTTGTAGAGGTCCCGAACGCGCAGGAAAATCTGCGCGATGATGTCCTGGTCAAGCCGCGCCTCTCCTGGAGGCGGAACCGCGGCATATTTCCAGGTGACCCAGCGCGCGGAGTTCGTCATGCTACCGTCTTTTTCCGCAAAGCCCGCGCAGGGCAACCGGTAAACCGTGGTGTTGATGTTCTTCTGTTCTTCGGCCGTGATTTCTGGCGCTCTCCAGAATTCGCTGGTCTCGTCCTGATAAATCTCGCCGACCACAAGCCAATCGGCTTTTTTCAGCGCGTTGATGTTTTTGTTGGTATCCGGACCAATCATCACGCCGTTCATTCCGAAGGCCATCATGCCCTTGACCTTGCTGTTGTACATGTCGTCCCAGATATGGGTCCACGAATAATCGCGATCGACTTTCGGCAAGTAATCGAAGGCAAATCCATTTTCTTTCGTGGCCGAGTCGCCGTACATCGACTTCAGCAGCGACACGAAGAACTTCGGCGTGTTCTGGTAGTAATTCATCGAATCCCACGGCGTTGGCTTCGACGACGTCGGGGTCACCCTCTTCAGATACGTCGCCAAGTCCGTGTCGTTGGGAACGGGAGCTTTCAAGTATCCGGGCAGGGAGTCGTAAAGACCGGCCATGTCTGTGGCGCCCTGAATATTGGAATGGCCGCGCAGCGCGTTCACGCCGCCGCCCGCTCTTCCGACGTTACCCAGCAGGAGTTGAATCATTGCCGCCGTGCGGATGATTTGCGTTCCGAATGTATGCTGCGTCCAGCCCACCGCGTAGATGATCGTCGCCACCTTCTTCGTGTCGCCGTCCTTGCGGACGGAAGTGAACAGATCGACAGCCTTGAGGTACTGTTCCTTCGGAATGCCCGTGATTCGCTCGACGGCTTCCGGCGTGTAGCGCGAATACTGCTGTTTCATCAATTGGAAGACGCAGCGCGGGTGCTGGAGCGTCAAATCGTAGGCCGTATTCGGCGGCAGCAGGGGCACGGGCGGTGCCGCGGAGTGTGCGGCAGTTCCCGCGTTCATCGCGTTGGCCACTGCCGAAGGTCCCGGCGCATCTGGCTTCCCGCTCAGGTCTCCGCCCTCCTGATAATTCCAGGTGGATTTATCGTACGTGCTTGATGCGGAATTAAATCCAGAGTACAGCCCGTCCTCCGGTAGTTTGAAGCCTTCCTTCACAATGAAAGCGGCGTTCGTGTAGTTGACGAGGTACTCTTTGGCGATCCGATTGTTCTCGATGGCGTAGCGAATCAATCCGCCGAGGAATGCAATGTCGGTGCCGGCGCGAATTTGGAGGAAGAGGTCGGCGGTAGCGGATGTGCGGGTGAATCGCGGGTCAACGGAAATTAGTTTGGCGTTGCGGTTGCGCTTGGCCTCCATCGCCCACTTGAATCCACAGGGATGGTTCTCAGCGGGATTTCCGCCCATGATCAACATCATGTCGGTATTCTTGATGTCGATCCAGCCATTGGTCATCGCCCCGCGTCCGAATGTTGGTCCCAAACTTGAGACCGTGGGGCCGTGTCAAACACGGGCTTGGTTTTCTAAATACACCAAGCCCAGACTCCTCATGGTCTTTACGACCAGATAATTGAACTCATTCGTGTCCGTGCAGCCGCCGATGAACGATATTCCTTCGCATCGGTTTACGGTATGCCCGTCCGCATCCTTTTCCACGAAGGAGTTGTCGCGAGTTTTCTTTGTCCATTGCGCAATCTCATTCAGGGCGTCATCCCATGAAATGTCCTGCCAATCTGTCGCGCCCGGCCGGCGAACTTGCGGCTTGGTGAGCCGCCGGGGGCTAAGCATATCCTGCTCGAGCGAAGAGCCCTTGGGACACAGTGTCCCGCGGTTGGTCGGGTGGTCGGGATCACCTTCAACGTGGATCACTTGCGGCGTAACGTTCTTGGCCCGGTCGCCGATCGTATAGATGAGTACGCCGCAACCGACCGCACAATACGGACATGTTGACCGCGTCTCGGCGGCACGGGCGATCTTCAATTCTTTCAGTTGCGCGTAGGCAGGCTTGAGGTCGAAACCGAAGATAGTGGCGGAAACGCCGCCGACTGCGGCAACTCTGAAGAAGTCTCTGCGAGACGTATGCATCGACAGAACCTCCGCATCCAATCAAGAATCAACGGACTGCTACCTATTAGACTTTGGCGAATCGTTTGTCAATGGTTTATGAAACCGAATGCGAAAGGAAAGATGGGTACGTTCACACAATTGTAACAATTCAGGATGTCCTGCCTCGACTGGAAATGGAGAAAGCGTTCGTCCGTTACGATAACGGAGCGAACACATGCAGAAACGACGGAAGCACTACGCACCGGAAGAGAGGGTCGCCATTCTGAGGAGGCATTTGGAGGAAGGAGTGCCGATCTCGGACCTGTGTGACGAGTCGTGAGCGCCCTTGCGGTTGAGTGACCCAAAACCTCTAGTATCCGGTGTGACAGAGAATGGGAGCGGTTCAAAAGGATTAAACGTCGTACAATCTCGTGCGCGCAGCTGGGGAGCAGAACCTATGAACGCACAAGAACAGATCAAGAAGTACATTGCCAGCCAACCGGAGCCAAAACGCAGCGACCTTCAAGAGTTGCATCGGCTCACACTTCAAGTGTCACCAGAATGCAAATTATGGTTCTTCGATGGTAAAGACAGCAAAAATAATACTGTTTCCAACCCCACGATTGGATATGGATTTTACACAATAAAATATGCCAACGGAAAAAGTAGAGAGTTTTTTCAAATTGGCGTGAGCGGAAACAAAACCGGAATCTCTGTCTATATTCTTGGCCTCAAAGATAAGAAGTACTTAGCCAAAACGTATGGAAAAAAACTAGGCAAGGCGAGCGTGACCGGATATTGCATCCGGTTCAAAGCTTTGAAGGATATAAACATCGATACGCTTGAAGCGGCAATACGATATGGGCTTGCAGCTCAGAATGAAAAAGGCAAGCTGACGAAATAATTCCACTGTTAAAGGCAAGCAGTTATCGATGTAAAGGCGCTCCAGTATTCGACCCCTACATCCCTGACCCGCGCCACAAAGCCACTCGGTATAAAACGGGTCTCCCGCAATCGTCATGCGGCTCTCTGACAGCGCTCCTTGCCTTTCTTTGTTTGCCGTTGCCCACTGCGGAAGTATCACGGGCAATCCGGGAGTTGAGACCAATAGACGTGTGGGACCACGATGACCTTGCCCGAAAGGGCGAATTTCTCACTTACGGAAAGCGACCTCTCTCCATTTCCGGCTGAACTAGCACAAGGACGGCTCCGCCAGTGCTTCCGAATCGCGGCGCACGTCTAAAAGTAACTGTCACGCGTTTTATCCGGATGCGACTTCGACTGCCCTCCTCGAGGTGATTTGTCACGACGCGGTACGAGTTGCCACTGCGTCGATGGCATTCATGAAATCCAGAATCATGTGAACGACGGCCTCATCGCCGATCGCGGTGTTGATCATGGCGTGGTAAATGGCGCGGTCGGGCCATTCGACGTGGAAATACTTCTCGATGAAATCGTGACGCTCGCGGTCAACGGTATCCACGAGCTGCTGGGCTTCCTTTTCACTTTTGCCGCGAGCCAAGAGACGCCGCACTTTGTTTTCTCTCGGAGCGTAAAGAAACACACGCAGTGTGTCTGGGCGATTCCTGAGAAAATGCTGCGACCCCCTTCCGACGATGACGGAGTTTCCCGCTTTAGCGGCGTGCTGAACAACCCGTTCTGTAATCTTCAAAATGCTCTCGCTGTCAACTACGTTAAGCTTATGCGCATTGAGACTGCCTTCATAACTTCCGCGTAAAAAGGATTTGAAGAGGCGATAGTAAAGTGGATCGGTGCGTTCCTCTCGAACCTCGACCACCTGTTTTGGGCAATTGGCGAGCCTGGCGATCTCCTCGGTCAGCAGCTGATCCCAAAGCTTCCAGCCTAGCCGCGTAGCAAGCAATTGAGCAATTTCGCCTCCGCCGCTTCCGTACTCCCGTTCAATTGTGATGATTTTGATCATTTGGGCCCCTGCGACAAATATTCTCCGCGCTCTATCCTATTGCATGTCTTTCCATGTCGCTTAGCCTGCCTCCACCGTCGCCCCGCCACCCCCGGGATTGTTCTTTTTCAAAGCAAAAGTCAGACAGAACATGATCGCTGCTCCCACCGCAAGCACCATGAAAGTATCAATGTACGCCATGCTCGCCGCCTGCGCTTGTATCCCTTGATAGATCCTGGCATACGCCCGCACCTGTGCATCATGCGTGCTTAAACCGGAGTTAGCCAGTCGCTCGGTCAAGCCGTTGAGAGTGTTTTGCAAATTCGAGTTTCCGGCGCGAACGTAGTCGCCCAAAATCTCTTGATGAAATTGTGAACGCCGCGCGACCAATGTGGTAACCAAAGAGGTTCCAACGCTGCTTCCGATGTTACGCATAAAATTGATGATTCCCGCGACCGCGTTGTTCTTCTCCGGCGAAATTCCGATATACGCCACTAGCGTGATAGGCACGAAGAGAAACCCCAAACCGATTACCTGGGCGATGCGCAACCAAGTGGCGGCGCCGAAGTTAATCTGCAAGTCGATCCTCTTCGTGGAATAGAACATGGCGATAGACAAGGATAGCCAGCCGAACGCGATCAGGTAACGTGCCTGGATCATCGTCGTGAGTTTGCCCATGATCGGCATTTCACACAGCAAAACAAGACCTCCCGCCGAAAGCGCAAGCCCGGCCAACTGGGACGTGTAGCCCAAAAGCGTCTGGAGGAACTGCGGCATCAGGACCAGGCTGCTGAACAACAAGATTCCCAGTACAAACATCATCAAGCTTGCGCTGGCGAAGTTGAAGCTCTTGAACATGCGGACGTCAATGATCGGTGCCTTTTGAAACCACTCCCAGATAACCAGTGAGATCAGGCATACGGTCGCCACAACGATCAAGGTCGTAATGAAATTCGAACCAAACCAATCATCTTCCTGTCCCTTGTCGAGCAACACTTGCAACGCTCCGATACCCAGAGTCAGAAGAGCAATACCAACGTAGTCCAACTTAACCCCGGCCGACTTGAGCCGCTTTAAATATGGCGGATCTTCGACAAAGCGTCGCACCAGAAACCATGTGGCTATTCCGACCGGGAGGTTGATGAAAAATATCCACCGCCAGGAATAGTTAAAGGTGATCCAACCGCCCAAGGTTGGTCCGATGGTGGGCGCTGTGACCGCCGTAATTCCATACAACGCAAACGCCAAACCTCGCTGTTGCGGCGGAAAAGTGTCTGCGAGAATGGCTTGGGCCATTGGCTGCAGCCCTCCGCCACCCGCTCCTTGCAGCACGCGGAAAAGAAGAAGAAGCCCGAGACTCGGCGCTATCCCGCAAAGCAAAGAGCTCACGGTGAATATACCCAAACAGCCCATGAAAAAGCGCTTCCGACCCAAGGCGCCCGCGAGCCAGCCGCTGATCGGCAGGATGATGGCGTTCGAGACCAGATAAGAAGTCAACACCCACGTACTTTGATCGTTGCTCGCACCCAGGTTCCCGGCCATATACGGCAGCGCCACGTTGGCTATGCTCGTGTCGAGGACCTCCATAAAAGCTGCCAGAGCCACGACGACAGCAATCAGCCAAGGATTGTATTTGGGCCGCCAGACGTCCTGGTCGATTGGCGGAGCAGCGGAACTCATTGGAGGTACACGTCCGGCACCACGTTCATGCCTGGACGAAGGTGACGATCGCGGTTCTCGCCCGGCTCAAGAACGATCTTTACTGGAATCCTTTGTACAATTTTCACGTAGTTGCCGGTAGCGTTCTCCGGCGGAAGCAAACTGAAGAGGGGGCCCGTTGCGCCCGCGATGCTATCTACGTGGCCCTTTAATTTCCGGCCGCTCGAATCCACATGTATTTCCGCTTTCTGTCCGACTCGCATGTGCTTCACTTGCGTCTCTTTGAAATTGGCGGTGACCCAGACGTCATCGAGAGGTACCACGGTCAGGAGTTGCTGCCCGGGTTGGACATTTAGTCCGACGACAACCGTTTTGTTCACCTCACCCGTCACTGGCGCAACGATTTTGGTGTACTGGAGGTTCAGCTCAGCTTGCTCGAGAAGCGCCCGCCTTTGTTCCACATCGGCGATCGCCGCGCGCACTCGAGCCCGGGTGGACGCCACCTGCTGCGGTCCAGTCTCCGCGGATACGTGATTCGCATCGGCTTGCACCAGGCGGCTTTTGGCTTGTTGCACGAATTGTTGCGCGGCGGACTCATTGGCACGGGCTGCCGCAACCGACGCGGCGCTGGATTTAGCCGTGGCCAATGCTTGATCGTAAATCTGCTCGGACACGTCTCGGGTGTCGACGAGTAGCTTGTAGCGATGGAGATCGTCTTGCGCTCTCACATCATTTGCTTCGGCCGCTTCCAGTTGAGCGTGGGTGGCCGTGAGTTGCCTCTCGGCGGCGATCACTCCGGCGTTGGCATTGTCGATGTCGGAGACGGAGAACTTCAGCTGGCTCGAAGTGTTCACCGAAGTAATAGGAACGGTGATATTCAGCGATTCGGCTGTCGCTATCGCGCTGTCCAGATTGGCCTGCGCCTGCGCCACCGCAACCTCGTAGTCCTTCGGGTCGATCTCAACCAGAACGGCGCCTTGCTGCACCCACTGGTTGTCTTCGACGTTGACCTTCACCACATAGCCGGAAACACGCGCGCTGACCGGATACAAATGAACATCCGCCTGGGCGTCGTCGGTTGATTCATAGCTGCTGAAGTAGCGCCACAAAAACACGCCGCCAACGATCAGCACTAGGACAGCGATCGCAATCACAATGTTTCTGCGGCGCTTGGGACTGCGGTACGCCGGTGGCGAATACACTGTGTTCGTCAAAATCGACGGCTCGATTGTGGATTCTTTACCCGCGTCAGGCACGGAACGCGGTGCGTTCTCGTCCGCCATGTTTATTTTCCTTTGAAATATTCCTTGACGCTCTCTTCAGCGACACCCAGTGCGCGAGCCAAGGAAATCTTTGCGAAATTGTAGCTGTAGAGACTCGAGATGTACTGCTCATGGGCGCTAGCTACAGCCTCTTGCGATTGCACCACCTCCACCGTATCGGTGACACCCGCGGTAAAGCGATTGCGCGACCGCACCAGCGTCTCTTCGGCCAAATCAATATTGCTGCGCGCGACATTGACCTGTTCTGCCGACGATTGAAGGTTCAACAGAGCGGCGCGAACGTCGGAGTCGATCTGCGCGCGAAGATTATCCAGGCGCTCGCGGCTCTGCTCGAGTCTCGCGTCAGCCTGCAAAACGTCGCCGTGTACGCTTCCTCCTTGAAAAATAGGAATCGTCAGCGTTCCACGCACGTCCGAAACTTGGGTCGACGTCGAGGGATGGCCTCCCCCCGTGCCGTAGTCCGCGTTAAAAGAAAGCGACGGGAGATAGCCCGCCACCGCAGCTTTCCGTAAAAATTCGGCCGCGCGGATATCAGTTATGGCGGCTTGATAATCCGAACGCGAAGCGTATGCGCGTTTCAGAGCCTCATCAACCGTGATGCCCTCGAACGGTTGGTAGGGCGACTTGTCGGTTAGTTCAAATTCCTGACCGGGAGCCAAGCCGATCACGCGCGCTACGGTCAGCTTTTGGATGGCGAAGTTGTTCTTCGCCTGAATTAACTGCTGCTGGCGCGTCTGGAGCTCGACCTTGGCGCGCAGCTCGTCGATTTCCGGCGACGTACCTGCGTTCAACTGGTTCGCTGCTTGATCGTAAAGTGCCTGGGCCGTCTTCACTTGCGCTTCTGCCGTTTCGATGCGGGCTTCGTCGGCGATAGCCTGCAAATAGGTATAGCCCACAGCGAGCACAACGAGATCGCGCGCATCTTTATTGGTATATTCGGCGGACTTCAGGCTCTGGCTGGCCGCACGAGTGGCGTTGATGGACTTCCAATCAAACAAGGACTGAGTCACGGTTGCACGGGCATCAAAATAAGAAAAGGGGCCGACGGATGGCGGTATTTGGATTCCGCCAATGCTTTTAAGACCGAGCTCGGCGAGATTGATCTTCGATTCGTCGACATAGGGCTCCGCCATCACGTGCGGCAAAAGAGCGCTTAACTGCTCCCAGCGCTGGCCGCTGGCCGAACGGATATCTGCACTCGAAAGCAGCAGCCCGAGATTTTGTTTCAATCCGCGGTCGATGGCGTCCTGCAACGAAAGCTGCATCACGCCGGGAACCAGCTTCAACGGCACGCTGCCCGCGAACGGGCTCACTCCACCCGTTCCGGGTATGGCTTGTCCTGGAGTGCTCGAATTAGGTGTGGCCTCTGTCTGCGCAAGGGATGTGCGTGCGCAGCACAATAAGACTCCGGCCAACAGGAACGCGCGACCGGGTCCGTACGTGAGCCTCAAAGGAGCCTCCTCCGCCGCAGATTCTGCTGCGGCGATGGCGAGAGGGGCAACATCCTAGTCCGACCGCAAATTCCGGGCAACCTGTATCTGTCGCGTAACGGCGCAGCAGAGTCGGGCCGGTGAGTGCGACCTTAGCAAACGATGTTGGGTTGGCGACACAGCGAAGTCGAACTCACGAGCGCACGAAAACGCAATGGAAGACACACCTCTCAAGTCCTGAACAGCCCTGGCGTCGGCACAATGGCGACGCACCGTGCGTGAACGCGCGCTTCATTTGTAAGTGGTAAACTTGGGTCGCCCGGGCAAGTGGTAGAAATGGTGTTGTCACTTTCCCAGTGCAAATGATCCATCACGCCGAAGGAGAAACGTAATGGCAAAAAAACAAAATGATGCAAACACAGCCCAGAATATCAGCGCCCAACCTCGCCTTCATCAACGTGCTCGCGAGATTCAGGCTTACGGAACCGTGAGCCACATGCTTCCGCTTGAGCTAGAAGAACCTGTTCGACTGGAGATGACCGAACAATTAAACCAACTGCTTGCGGACACGATGACGCTTCGCGATTTGTACAAGAAGTCTCACTGGCAGGTAGCCGGTCCGACCTTTTATCAGTTGCATCTGCTATACGACAAACATTTTGACGAACAAGTTGAACTGGTCGATTCGATCGCCGAACGGATTCAGTTGCTGGGCGGCGTTAGCGTGGCAATGGCTGCGGACGTAGCCGAGATGACTCAAATTGAGCGTCCCCCTCGCGGTCGCGAAGAAATCCCTGTTCAATTGTCGCGACTGATTGATGCTCACCAAATCATCATTCGCCAGGTTCGAACGCTGTCACGCCGCGCTTCGGAACTTGGCGATGACGGCACGAATGACTTGGTCGTAAGCGAAGTACTGCGTACGAACGAGCTTCAGGTCTGGTTCTTAAGCGAACACCTCGTGAATGTGCCATTGGTCGAAGCGAAAGAGCGAGCGGCAGCTTCGGGAGCGTAGTGACGACACACGAAACCCGCAACGACAAAGCGCCTGAGCTAGAGTCGGATGACGGCCTTACCGCGGAGACCACCGTTGCGAAGTTTGTCGAGTGTCTCTCGCACACACTCTAGTGGAACGACGGAGCGGATGCGCGCTGTGATCTTCCCATCCGCGAGCATACGTGCAACTTCGCTGAGCCCTTGCGGCGATGACAACGGGTTCGTGTTCCCGGCGAGATTGTGCGCCTTGATTTGGCGCTCTGCGAACCACTTCTCGTCTGCTGCGAAGATCGTTGACACTAGGCTGCCTCCGGGCTTGAGAATCTCCGAGTCGTGGCCGATCGCGTCCGAGTCGTTGACAAGATCAAGAACCCCATCGACGCCGTCCGAGTGAGACGCGTGCAGTGCGTCGATCGGGTCGCCGGCCTTCGTGTCGTAGACCTCTTCGGCACCGAGTCGGCGAGCTTCGTCGGCATCGCCGCGAACAGTCGCAATCACGTGCGCTCCGCGGGCGCGCGCCATCTGCACCGCGTAGCCGCCGACTCCACCGGTCGCGCCCATCACAACAAGGCGTTGGCCGGTAGTAATTCCCAAAAGATCGAGCCCCCTGAGCGCGGTTATCCCCGCGATGGGAAGTGCGGCAGCCTGTTCGTCAGTGACTCCGTCGGGAATGCGAGCCAGCGGTTCTGTCTTCACGCCCGGCGCGACAGCGGTGTATTCGGCGTACGCGCCGTGCGTCCGTGCCATGCCGAAGATACGGTCGCCGATGTGGATGTCGCTTTCTCCCGCCGGAACGCGTTCGACGACGCCTGCGAAATCTGCGCCCAAGACGAAAGGATAAGTTGAGGCCGCGGTCAGTCGTTCGACGAGTTTATAGTCGATCGGGTTAATCCCCGCAAACCTCACGCGTATCAGGAACGCGCCGTCTGCCCCTGGGATTGGCAGCTCGTGGATTGCAGGAGCTTCGCCAAAGCTCAGAACGGCATATGCGCGCATGTATCGCTCCTTATCCGGAATTACCAAGCCTTATTCTCGCGACCGGCTTTTTCAGCCCGTATTCTAGCTTTCGCCGCGCTCGAAGGATCCACGATTTGCATGCACTCACCTGGATGCCAAGCGCTTGGCTCGACAATTTTGGCCAAAGGGCACCAAGAGAGAGAAACCGCTAGACTGGCTGGCGGAGGACGCGGTCGGGAGCGAACTCCTCTCCGCGATTAACAGGAAAATTTACAGGGAAATCTCATCCTGTGTACCGCAGATTCTGCACGAAAAAAACCACCCTGACGGGACGGCATACTCAACGGCTCGCTAGCCCAGGTTTCTCAAAATATCTTGTCCGGCATCGCCACTGCAACAGCAGCAACTGTCAAAGCCAATGCGAACTGCGACGTTGTGAGCATCGTGTCGCTCCGGAATAGGACCATTGCAAGAATCAGGACGAATAAGGTAAGAGGAATGAGGATAAGAGAGTTACTTCACGAATCCGTTTAAAGTACGCGCCCATTGCTGAAAATGGCATTTTCGCGTTGATTTTTCATTTCCGCCACTCCGTTGCGCCAGTCTCACCAATTCGAGGAACTCCTCCGGCTGCCTCGAATGCTGTCGCGTAAGTCAAAGATCACAGCTGGCCGAGGGACTAAATCTCGTGACTATGCAGCTCAGAGGCAAGAATTAAGCGCTCACCGTTGGCCGCAAGACCAAAATTGCGCCACGCGCTCACGAAACGCTAGCGGCAACAGTTTGCGGACTCGCTACCGAGGGTGGTGCGAGATGCAGTGCCAGTGCTTCCTGAGCCTGCTGCGGCGCGATCACCAGGAGCCGGTCGCCTGGTTGCAAGATAGTTTCGGGCCGAGCCAGCATTACCGACTTGCCCCGCAAAACGGCTACGATCTTCGAGTCGACGACGGGTCCGCTGAGAGACCGGGATTGAATCTGTTTTCCCACCCAAGGACTTTTTGGCCGAAGCGCGCCAACCATTAACTGCGATCCATCCGGGAGATCCAGTGCGAGTCCCGATTGTAAAAGAGCCGCGAGATGAAGATGAGTAACTTGGGGCGGTAACGAAATCTTGCCTTGTTCCAAGAGTTGAATTGCAATCCGCACGTGTTCATCACGATGCGCCGGTGAATCTGCCCGTCCGGCTACCTGGGCTTCGTACAGGCTTCCGTACTTAAAGTACGAAGAGAATTTAGCTTGAATCACGAAACTCAGCATCACAGCTAGTCCGGCGGGAACAAGAAGTTGATACCCGCCTGTCATTTCAGCAACCATCAGCAGCGTGGCAATCGGGACGCGCGCGGCACCGCCGAAAACCGCCGCCATCCCGACAATCACTAAGCCCGCCGGAGGGTGATGGAATATTCCTGCGAAGGCTCCGCCAAGCATGGAACCGACAAATAGGCTCGGGGCAAACACTCCGCCCGAACCGCCGGAGGAGACGGTAAACGACAACGCCAGCATTTTCGCGAAAAGAAGGACGAGAAGTAAACGCAGGGCCAATCGACCGTCGATCGCTTCCTGAATCCAACCATAACCGCCACCCAGCACCTGAGGCAATCGCAGAGCCAGGAGGCCTACTCCCAGCCCGCCGATCGCCGGCTTGGTCCATGCAGGAACGTGCAACGCGGCGAACGCATCTCTAAGACGATAAAATATCTCAGGTAAAATTGTCGCGACGATTCCGCTCGCTGCCCCTAGCGCAATATACCAACCGTAATCCGCCAATCTCTCAGAGTAAAGATGGGATGGGACGCGAAACAATGGCTGCCACCCGACGAACCATCCGTTCACGGCATATGCCACAATGGCGGCAAGCATGCAGTAAATAAGGGCTTCAGATTCGAAGTCCATCGCGCCATAGAGAACTTCCACGGCGAATATCGCGGTCCCGATCGGTGAACGGAATATAGCGGAGAGTCCGGCAGCCATACCCATCAGAACTAGCAAACGCCTTTCGCGCTCCGGCCGATTGAGCAAGTCGGCGTATATCGAGCCAAAACCAGCAGCTATCAACGCGGCGGGACCTTCACGTCCTGCTGAACCTCCAGAGCCAATGGTGATGGCTGAGGCCAGCATCTTTACGGGGGCGACACGCGCCCGTATTACTCCGCCAGTCCAGTGAAGGGCTTTTACGACGGTGTCCGTACCATGGCCCTCGGTCTCGGGTGCCAAACCATAAACGAGGGCTCCAGATATTAGACCCCCCAAAGTCGTGGCGATTGGCACAAGCCATACCCCGTGGGGACCCACGACTTCTCGAAGGACACCGCCCTCTTCCGGGAGTCCGGGGGGTCGGTAACCTGCAATCCAAACTAGGAACGCTTTCTGAGACAGCCGCAACATCCACATGAATAGTTGAGCGCTCAGTGCGCCGACAATTCCAAGAACTATTGAATCTAAAAGGAGTCGAGGCTTGTCTCCGTTCTGCACGATAACTTTGTACCACCATTTGACGCATTGACCGACAAATCTGGGACGAGGTTCATGCAGGACGTGGACGAGAGCATGAACTCATTCGAATTCGTCCAGGCGAAAATGAATTCCGAAAATGCGGCGCAAAATTCAGATTGCAAAATCGAAACAAGATTTCTCTGAGGATGATTCCGAGAGTAAAATCGCCCAGGGCGATGAACAATGGCGACCGAGTACCAGATTCGCTTCTTCGCGCGATTTGTACACCGTTGCGACTTAAAATTCCAGGCGGGCAAAAAAAAATAGCGCAATGCCTCTACGAAGGACGAAAGATCTAAGTCAGTACACGATCGCGGCATTCGATACGGATATCGGAAAAGTATACGATTTCTACTTCGATGACGAACAGTGGACCATCCGCTACATCGTGGTTGAAACTGGCGTCATTCTGTCAGGGCGCAAAGTCCTAATCTCTCCAGTGGCTCTGTTGCATCCGGCTTGGAGCCCGTTGCACATCCATGTGAATCTAACTTGGGAAAAAGTCAAGAACAGTCCCAGCATTGATCTCCATAAACCTGTTTCCCGCCAGCACGAAGCTGAGCACCACAAACATTATGGTTTGCCTTACTACTGGGAAGGAACGGGCGTATGGGGTTCTTGGCCAAGTCCGAAAGCGCTCGCGAATGCGCCGAGAGCCGAATCGAAGACTGAAATAAAGAGCGGCTCTATGGACACGCATTTGCGGAGCACCCGAGAAGTCAAGGGTTACCACATCAAGGCCACCGACGGTGAGATTGGGCACCTGGAAGATTTTCTGTTTGACGATGAGACCTGG
The DNA here is from genome assembly GCA_963803835.1 of uncultured Acidobacteriota bacterium. Classification (GTDB taxonomy): domain Bacteria; phylum Acidobacteriota; class Terriglobia; order Acidiferrales; family UBA7541; genus Palsa-147. Next base: position 21,261 of record CAWDOI010000023.1, read on the forward strand.
GAAATTCGCTACGCGATCGTTGACACGAAGAACTGGTGGCCTGGCAAGAAGGTATTGCTGAGACCGCAATGGATCGAGCGGGTGAGCTGGGCAGACCGAGAAATTTACTTAAGGATAGCTCGCGAGACGATTCAAAAGAGCCCCGAATGGGATCCCGACCAGCCAGTTAGCCGAGAATATGAACTTCGCCTTCACCAACATTACGGTTACGGGCCATATTGGACGGCGGAGAAATGAATGTTTCAAAGCTCACCGGGGAAGACGGGCTCTGAGCGTGTCGATAAGAGCCATTTTCATGGCGGCAGATAGCTCGCATCGGGCCGAAAGCGGCTCAGGAGCAGGCGCGACAGTCACCAAGACTCTGCCGCCGCTTTTCAGCAGAGATGCATCTTCGGTTTATTCCACAACCCAGATCGTGAATCCCTTGCCTTGGCGGACAAGTTCTTCTGCAGGATCGCCGTGAATGAGGTCACCGAGCCAAGAAAGCGACTTCCTTCCTATCACCACGGTGTCGCACCTGCGCAACTGAGCGAGTTTCAAGATTTCCCGGGTCGCCCGCGTTCCGTCTACTAGATAACAATAGTGAGCTTCGATTGCACCGAGTGCTATCCCACCCTGTCGTAGAACCGCATTCGCGCGGTCCAAGGCTCGCTGCTCCGTTTTCGCACCGGCGGAAATCCATCGTGACTTGTAAGCTTTCAGGCGTGCTTTTTCTGCGCCCCTGAACTCAACCAGTTGGGGAGGGGGCGAAAGGAGGCCGTGCGCGAGGCAGACGCGAAAATTCGGCCGCCCCGCGGCCATCTGAGCCACGTACCGTAATGCCTTTGTAGTTGCCCGTGATTCATCCACAACAATCAGCAGTTTGTTGTTCTTCATTTCGGTAGAGTCCACCTGACATTTCGGCTAAACAGCAGTCAGTTTTTTTGGCTCCATTGTTACTTGCAGAGTCACTTTCCTTATCTTTAATCGCGCGGCCCTGGCCCACTCTCATGGTCAACGCCGTCATTCCGGCTGGGCCGCCAAATTGTATCGATTCCGCTGCTGTGCTCGGAACAATGACAATCGTCGAGTTTTCCTTCAGGCCTTCATAAAGCATGTTCATCGCCCTCAGATGTAGCGCGACAGGATCATTGGCATAGGTCTTGGCCGCTTCTCCAAATTTCTCCGCGACTTGGCGCTCTGAATCTCCCAGAATCACGGGGCCTGGCGCTCTCGCTCGGCCTGGGCTTGCATCGAGATCGCATCTTCCAAAGCCGGGGGAATCAATACGTCCTTCACCTCTACCGAGATCACGTTGATGCCCCATGGTTCGGTACGTTCGTCAATAATCTTCTGCAGAACGCTACTAATCTTGTCCCTACCCTCGAGCATGTCCGAAAACATGGTCTTGCCGATGACATCGCGCAGAGCCGTTTGGGAAGCCCAACTTATCGCGCTTTGATAGTCGGCCACGTCCATGGCCGCCTTCTTGGGGTCCACAATCTTCCAGAACAACACCGCATCTACGTCTACACGCACCGTGTCTTCCGTCAAGGTTTTTTCCGCCTCGAAAGAACTCGTGAGAACGCGGATGTCGATCCAGTATGGGATGATGTCGATCAGCGGGATTATCAAAAACAGTCCCGGTCCCTGAAGGGAGCGAGACTTGCCCAGCCGCAGAACAACCGCTTTGCTCCATTGATCCGCAACCTGAATTGCGGAAGAAATAACGGACGCAAGTACCACGGCTCCTCCCAAAATCCATAAACCTTCGAAGTCAGATGAGACTCGATGCATGACGTATGCCAACACAGCGCGAATGCCAAGAATTACGACGAAAACCAACGCTGGAAACGAGCTGTTCTTCTTTATTTCAATTAGCTCTCAATTATGCCTTTCGACTTGCCCTTTATCCGGGATTGCGGGCACTCGGCCTTGGGAACCGGCTAGTTGACCATCCGAGCGATCGCTAGACGCCGCTCCATTTCTACGAGCGCGCACGCATATCGACAGCGACGCGGCATCGCAATCCCCATCGGTGCGGCCGGTCCGCCAAGGTCCGCGCATCATGGAAACTCAGCGCGACCAAGAGGACATCTCTCCCGAAGAGTGTCATTTGTCGCCTCGAGATGATGACGCTTCGTTCGTGGCCGCTCGGATGCGAGCCATGAAACATTGTTCAACCCAGTTCACCGCGGAGTCTCTGGTATTGGCTAATGGAGCCGTGCTGATTACGCCAGCCGCCTCTAAAGAAGCGGTGATGCACCATATCTCGGGCGAGCAGAAAAATTACGACAGCCAAGACGGCTATAAACAGCAAGCTGCCAAGTCCGAGCCGGGGTGGCCTGCGCCACGCAGGGCCTGGCCTGTTCGAATCACTCGTCATCACAGCGGAGTCTTCGCCACCGAAGACAGTCCGTCAGTACCTGCTATTCAGGCGCGACTTGGCAAACCGCAATAGCAAGTCGCGGGCAATTTACAACCTACCATCGGAAGTTCAGGATCCTGCTTTGGCTTCCTGCACGTATGCGTGAAGTTCGCGCAGCAGTGGCCGCGCCGATTCAGGAACCGGAACCTTGCCGCTGAGGATTTCATGGCGGTCAACATCGTCTCCATACATGGCCCGGTCTCCACTCTTGTCGGCTTGCACCACGGCACCGTCCAGGCTCACGCCCGCGAAAACGCCTTTGGCGCGTGAATAGGACAGAATCTCCGCAGTCAGTTTAAGGTCGGTGCCAGCGGCGGCGTTCCGGCCTACCGGCCCGGCAGCGACAGAGGCGTCGGCCCCGAGCTTGAATTTGTCGCTGAGCAGGCTATGCAAGGCGTGATCGTTCATAAAGAGCATCATGATGTCGGTGGAAGAGCCCCCGATCTGATAACCCACGCTCCCGCCGTCGATCGCCACAAACATCGGGGCGCTCCAGCCATGCCTCGTGCGACAGGTTGCCACTCCCCTGCCGTAATTGCCGCCAAATATGAAGGCGAACTTTACGTCCCCCGGAATGATGGCGATACATTTCGCCGAATCCAGCAGATCGTGAGGAATGCCGTGATCGGGAGTGTTCATAATCTCCCTGAAGACCTGGGCAGCCTTGTGGGTTCGATTCACGTCGTCCTCGCGGTCTGAGGCGACGGCAGTTAGGGCTACGAGCAGAGCTACCGTTGTGACGATCAGAAAACGTTTCAACATTTACTTATCCTCCTCAAATTTGAATTCACTAGACTGCACTTTCCACTCGTTAATTTTTGAGCTCGGTTTCCTTCCACTGGGCGTGAATCACTGGCGCAGATCTATGCGCCGGTCGTGGAAGAACTGGATTCGCGGTCGTTAGCTTCTGGCTCGTTCACGAACGACTGAGTGTATTTCTAACTACGACATTTTGTCCTCGCACCCCAGATTTTCAGTCGCGGTACGGCGTCTTCTCCATCGCGTCACACTGGGCGCTGCAGTACTCGACTAAAGTTGTCACGCTCGAACAAGCGGGACGTGCGCACTTCTCAACTTTCGAAAAGCGAGCTGTCCACAACGCGATGTTAGTCACCGCGAACAAGTGTTTCTGTTCAAAAAGGGACACTTCCAGTTTTTTTAAAAGAAGGTTAGACGCGACTAACTCCGACGTGAGTTTTGTCGTAATGAGGGCAATTTTTCGTCTGCGAAGCAACATTGCGCGCCCGGATTGTCCATACCTTCTGTCCTATTCGGGACAGTTTCCTCGATAGCACGCTGCCATAGTTCAAATCGGTACTCAGCTTGTTGATTCGATACGGGTGGCAAGTACCAGAGGAAATTATGCAATGTCCCCACAAAATTCAGTTGTTGCAGTTTACTCCACGCATAGCGAGGCGGACAAAGCGGTGAAGGAGCTTCAGCGCGGCGGAGTAGACATGCACAAGTTGTCGATCGTCGGGAAGGGCTACCACACGGATGAGCATGCGGTGGGTTACTACAATACCGGCGATCGCATGAAGTATTGGGGCAAAGTTGGCGCGTTCTGGGGAGGATTCTGGGGACTGTTATTCGGTTCCGCTTTCTTCCTGATTCCGGGTCTCGGCCCAATCCTGGCGGCGGGGCCGATAGTTACATGGATCGTGGCAGGGTTGGAAGGCGCGGTGGAAGTAGGAGCGTTGGGTGCTCTGGGAGCTGGCCTCTACAGCGTCGGAATTCCCAAGGACAGTATTGTGAAATATGAAGCAGCACTCAAGTCAGATCAATTCCTACTCATCGCCCACGGAACGGCTGCGGAAGTAGCGAAGGCGAGGGACATCATCGAAACTACTCATCCGGCTTCCTTTTCACGTCACGGGAACGAAGCAGTAGTCGCGGCAACCGTTTAGCTCCCGAAAATTCGTGTGGGCACGGGCGACATCGCCAGACCGGATAATGTGGCGGAGTGATCAGCCGCGGCGATTTTGTGACGACATGACTTGCTCCCGCTGAGAGAAGAAAAACGCAGGGCTTCGGGCGTCGCACGAGGCCATTCCCTTGGAATCTCGCGTGTCCCCTAGGCGAGCCCTGAAGACAACTGCGGCTTTCGATCCATCGAGAAGGAGAAGTGAGCCATGAGAAGCAACACACTCGCATCCGAACAGCTCCACAAGGAACCAGGCGTGGCGAACGAAAACGAGCAAACCACGAAAACCGCCACACTGGCTCCGGAACTGCTTCACAAGATCGATGCCTACTGGCGCGCTGCGAACTATCTGTCGGTCGGCCAGATTTATTTGTACAACAATCCGCTGTTGAAGGTGCCGCTGAAACTTTCAGACGTGAAGCCGCTGGTGGTCGGGCATTGGGGCACGGTGCCGGGCCAGAACTTCATCTACGTACACCTGAACCGAGTCATCAAAAAGTATGACCTGGATATGTTCTACATCGCCGGCCCGGGTCACGGGGGCGCTGCGCTAGTGGGCAACGTCTACCTCGAAGGCACCTGGAGCGAGATTTATCCAAACGTCACCCAGGACGAAGCCGGAATGAAGGAATTGTTCAAGCAGTTCTCGTTTCCCGGCGGGATTTCCAGCCACGTCGCGCCGACGACGCCGGGGTCAATTCACGAGGGTGGCGAGCTGGGATACTCGCTCAGCCATGCCTTTGGGGCCGCGTTCGATAACCCCGACCTAATCGTCGCTTGCATCATCGGCGATGGTGAAGCGGAAACTGCCTCCTTGGCAACTTCATGGCAGTCCAATAAGTTTCTCGACCCGATTACCGACGGAGCTGTGCTGCCAATACTGCACCTGAATGGCTACAAGATCAGCAATCCGACCGTGCTGGCCCGCGTCGAGCATGAGGAATTGGAGCAATTTCTGCGAGGCTGCGGTTGGACGCCTTACTTCGTTGAAGGTGATGAGCCGGCAAAGATGCATGAGCTCATGGCCACTACCCTGGAAAAAGCCATCGAGGACATCCGGCAATTCCAAAGCAACGCGCGCAAAAAGAACGACACCACTCGGCCGCGATGGCCAATGATCGTCCTGAAGTCACCCAAGGGCTGGACGGGACCGGAAGTCGTCGATGGTTTGCAAATCGAAGGCACGTTCAGGTCGCACCAAGTGCCGCTCCTGGTGGATCCGGAACATCCCGATCACGTCAAGCTACTTGAGAGTTGGATGAAAAGCTACAAGGCCGAGGAACTGTTCGATAAAAATGGGCGGCTCATCCCGGAACTTGCGGAGCTTGCGCCGAAGGGCGAACGGCGAATGAGCGCCAATCCCCACGCCAACGGCGGAATTCTGCTGCGCGATCTGCGCATGCCGGACTTCCACGTGCACGCGGTAAACGTACCTTCGCCAGGCGCAGTTAACGGCCAGGATACGCTCGTTCTGGGCAGGTTCCTGCGTGATGTGGCCAAACTGAATCAGGACCAGCGTAATTTCCGTGTCTTCGGTCCCGATGAAACCCTCTCTAATCTTCTTGGCGCGGTCTTTGAAGTCACCAACCGTCAGTGGGACGCACGGGAAGTAAAGAATGATGAATTCCTCGCGCCCGCCGGCCGCGTGCTGGACTCGATGCTCAGCGAGAACCAATGCGAGGGTTGGTTGGAAGGATATCTTCTGACCGGGCGCCACGGGCTGTTCAATAGCTACGAAGCATTCATTCGCATCATCGACTCGATGTTCAGCCAGCACGCTAAGTGGCTAAAGGTATGCCTGGAGCTGCCCTGGCGCAGGAAGATTTCGTCGCTGAACTATCTTCTCGCCTCGCACGTCTGGCAGCAGGATCACAACGGCTTCACGCACCAGGATCCCGGTTTCCTCGACCATTTCATCAACAAGAAGGCCGACATCGTGCGGGTTTACCTCCCGGCCGACGCCAACTGTCTGTTGTCTGTTTTTGATCACTGCCTGCGCAGCCGGAACTACGTGAATGTAGTCGTGGCAGGAAAGCACGCTCTCCCGCAATGGTTGACCATGGATGCGGCGGTCGTGCATTGCACGGAAGGAATTGGCATCTGGCAATGGGCTAGCAACGACCAAGGCGCCGAGCCCGACGTGGTGATGGCCTGCTGCGGAGACACACCCACTCTGGAGATTCTGGCAGCGGTTTCCATCCTTCGCAAACATCTACCCGATCTGAAAATCCGCGTCATAAACGTCGTTGACCTTATGAAACTTCAGTCTGCCAGTGAGCATCCGCACGGACTGAGTGAAACGGATTACGATTCACTCTTCACGAAAGACAAACACATTATTTTTGGCTTTCATGGATATCCGACTCTAGTTCACCGGCTGACCTACCGCCGCACCAACCGCAACCTACATGTGCGCGGCTACAAGGAAGAGGGCACCATCACGACCGCTTTTGACATGCGGGTGCAGAACGATCTGGACCGGTTCCACCTGGTGCAAGACGTGATCGATCGCCTGCCGCATCTGGGTTCCAAGGGCGCCTATCTGAAGCAGCAGATGCAGGACAAGCTCATCGAGCACAAACAGTTCATTGATATACACGGTCAAGATCTGCCGGAAGTTCGCAACTGGAAATGGATGGTGCCGAACGGTATTAATACCGCTCCGAGTACAGTCGCGATGGCATCGGGGAGAGAGAGAACCAATGAGTGAGACTAAGCACACTCACCGCTCGCACGCGGATCCGGAGCGTGGCCGCGTGGATCTGGAGCATCGTCCGCACTGGAAGCGCGCGCATCACGATTGGCGATTCTGGGCCGGTCTATTTCTAATGTTCGTGGCCATTACTATCTATGTCGCGAGCGATGACTTAGCGATTCTGCCTCACAGCCAACCGCGGCAGGCGGCGTCAGACGCCGTCCGAAAATAGCGCAGCCGATCGGATCTTTTTAAGGAACGAACTCAAATGACCACGCGAACTGAAAAATACGAAACAGGCGCCAACAGCCGGCAACCAGCGCCTGTTCGCAATCTGAAAAAGACAACGAGAGTTGCCGCGAGTCAGATACCTCTTTATCCCCTGCGATTCGAACCCATATATCAGTATCGGATTTGGGGCGGCCGGCGTTTGGCCGATTTGCTCACCGAACCCTTGCCGGGCGATGGCCCGATCGGCGAAGCCTGGATACTCAGCGACCGCGAAGACCACGCAAGCCAAGTTGCCAATGGACCGCTTAAGGGACGCACCATCGGTCAATTGATGGAGCAGTTTCGTCCGCAATTGCTGGGGAAGCTGGCCCAGCGTTTCCCTCGATTCCCACTGCTGCTGAAGTTCCTTGATGCACGCGAAATGCTCTCGGTCCAAGTGCATCCTACGGATTCGCAAACCACCCTGCTGCCGGCGGGCGAGACCGGTAAGACCGAAGCGTGGGTCGTGCTCGAGGCGGGCGCAATAAGCCGCATCTATGCCGGCCCGAAGCCAAACACCACCGCAGATGATCTGCGCGGCGCACTCACTAGCGGGTCCGTGGCGGACCACCTCGTACGCTTCACTCCCAAACGCGGCGACGGCGTCTTCCTGCCGGCTGGGACCGTTCACTCTCTAGGCGGAAACATTGTGGTTTTCGAGATTCAGGAAAACAGTGATGTGACCTTTCGCCTGTTCGACTGGGGTCACGTTGACGCCAAGACAGGCCGCCCGCGGGCACTCCAAATCGATCAGGCGCTTGCTTGCATTAACTTTGCGGACGGCGCGGCCGGTCTGATGGCGCCAGTGGTGGACGCGACGCAGCCGGTAGGGCGCGAGAGACTCTTTGACTGCGAATACTTCACGTTGTGGCGCTGGCGCGGAGAATCGCCGTTTATGGTAGGCGACGTCGGCGTGCCCCGCGTGCTGGTGTGTATCGAGGGCACCGGGCAGCTCGAGCACGGCGGCGCGACTGATGCCGTGGGTAAGGGCGATGTAATGCTATTGCCGGCCGTGATTGGAGTGTGCGTCTTTCGACCGTGCGGTGCCGTGACCTTATTGGAGATTCGCATCCCGGAATAGCTTCGACGGGCGACAGCCGGATGGCCGACAACGCCGGAACCTTTGATTGAGATCGCTAGCGTTCGGAGGTGGAAGGATCGTGAAAAAGCTAATTGTTTTTGATCTGGACGGCACTCTTGCTGAAAGTAAATCAGCTCTTGATTCCAAGATGGCGGCGCTGCTTCATGACCTTCTCGGTGTCGTCAAAGTGGCCGTAATTTCCGGAGGCGATTGGCCACAGTTCGAAAAACAGCTGTTGTCCAATCTCCCCAAAGATAAGCGCCTCGCGAATCTATCTCTCCTTCCTACATGTGGAACAAAGTTTTTCAAGTACACAGGAGTTTGGAAAAAGCTGTACTCAGAAGATTTCACCGCGGACGAAAAAAAGAAAATCATCACCTCTTTAACGCAGGCAGTTAAGACAGCCGGCTTTAAAGTCAAGAAAGTTTGGGGAGAGGTCATTGAAGACCGGGGAAGCCAGATCACATTTTCCGCATTAGGCCAAAAGGCTCCCTTGGAAGAAAAAAAGAAGTGGGACTCAGATTACGCCAAGCGCAAGAAGATCAAAGCCATTCTCGATCCTTTGATTCCGGGGTTTTCCGTGCGCCTGGGAGGCGCGACATCCGTTGATGTAACCAAACCCGGCATCGACAAAGCATACGGAATCAGAAAGCTGCGAGACCTCCTGGGCATTTCATTGAAAGAAATGATTTTCATTGGCGATGCCTTGTTCGTGGGCGGGAACGACTATCCGGCTGAGGCCGCAGGCGTTGATTCTATCCCGGTCCGAGGTCCTGACGAGACTAAACCGGTGACCGAAGCGATCATCTCTTGCTTGAATGGCGCCCAATGAGCGTGACTCAGCGAGGAAGTTTGATGAGTGGATTTAAGCTGCAGCGCTTGGGAGTAGTCATGGAGCCGGAACCAGGTAATCCTCAAGAAGTCGAGGGCGTCCTGAATCCTGCTGCCGCTCGCGGCCCTGATGGTGAGCTCTACCTCTTTCCGCGGATCGTCGCGCACGGGAATTACTCGCGCATTGGAATTGCGCGAGTACGGTTCGACGACGCCGGAGATCCGGCAGGAGTCGAGCGGCTTGGCATTGCGCTCGAACCGGAAGCCGAATATGAGCGGCGGCCCGATGGCAGCGGTGGTTGCGAGGATCCTCGTATCTCTTTCGTGGAGCCTCTCCAGCGCTACGTCATGACGTACACGGCATTTTCGCCTCAGGGACCACGGATCGCATTGGCTGTATCAGCGGACCTCTTCCACTGGAAGCGTCTGGGGCTCGCCACTTTTGGTCCGTACCACGGCATCGACTTCGGCGACGTGGATGACAAGGACGCCAGTCTTTTTCCTGTCGCTATTCCTAATCCATCCTCCCATCCCGGACTCGCCATCCTTCATCGGCCTCTCCTTCCCGGCACGCGTCCGGAGGAAATCGCCTGTCACCCCGGTTCTCGTCAAGTTGATCTCGATCGGGAAAGCATCTGGATTTCTTACTGCCCGATGAAATTGGAAGGACCTGAACCAAATCGCTTCGGCAAGTTTGCCTCGCATCATCGCCTTGCGGCTCCCGTGTCGCCCTGGGAGCGGCTCAAAATTGGCGGCGGTACTCCGCCGGTGCTAACCAGGCACGGCTGGCTGATCATTTACCACGGCGTGAGTGAAATGGTGAATCCGAGCAAGGGCGCACATCCGTTGTGCTACTCGGCCGGTGTGATGGTGCTTTCGAAAGAACATCCGCAAGTGATCCGCTATCGTTCGGCAGAGCCAGTACTTAGACCTACGTTGCCGCAAGAATGCCGCGGGACGATCGCTAATGTCGTGTTCCCCACCGGCATCGACCGTCGCGACGATCTTGGCTCACCAGACCGCTTTGACGTTTATTACGGCATGGCTGACAACCGGATCGGCGCGGCACGTCTTGACTTGCCGGATGTCTTGCCGGCGGGAGGGGTTGCCGATTCGCCAGGAGCAAAGGTGTAACGGGTCCGATTTTAGGAACTCAGGACCGTGGTCAAGACTTCTTTTTGGCAGCGCGTGTTCGCCGGTATTTCGAGATGCCTCTGGATTAAGACTCGGTGGAATTTGCAAGAACAGAAAGGATCTTCAGTATGAAAGTCATTGCCGAACAGCCCAAGGCTCCCGAATCGAAGCCGGAAGCGAAGCCCAAGGATTCCGAACTGAATTCGCGGTCCAAACCCAACGCACCCGACCCGAAGGACGAGCTGAAAACCCTTCCCCTGCCGGAAGTGGAGAAAAAATTGAGTTCGTCGCCGGACGGCCTCAGTGATGCCGAGGCGAAGAAACGGCTGACACAATACGGCCCTAACAAGATTGAAGAAAAGAAAACCAATGCGTTCCTGAAATTCCTCAGCTACTTCTGGGGTCCTATCCCGTGGATGATCGAAGCGGCCGTCATTCTGTCCGGAGTTGTCCGGCACTGGCTGGATTTCTTCATTATCCTCTTTCTGCTTTTCTCCAACGCGGTGGTCGCATTTTGGGAGGAACACCAGGCGGGCAACGAAATTGCCGCGTTGCGGGCCAAGCTGGCGACCAAGTCCACGGTGAAACGCGATGGCAAATGGGTCAACCCAAATGCATCCGAACTGGTGCCCGGCGACGTCATCCGTCTGCGACTAGGGGACATCGTGCCAGCGGACGCGCGTTTGTTGGCTGGCGATCCGGTGCGAGTGGATCAGTCCGCGTTAACCGGCGAATCCTTACCCGTCACCACCAAATCCGGCGGTGCTGTGTTTTCGGGCTCCATTATCAAGCGGGGCGAAGCCAACGCGATGGTGTATGCCACAGGCATAAATACCTTCTTCGGCAAAACCGCGCAACTCGTGCAGGAGGCAACTACCGTCAGCCATTTTCAGCGTGCGGTGCTGAAAATTGGCGATTACCTGATCGTTCTCGCAGTAGGTCTGGTGGGCGTGATTGTCACTGTGGCGCTCTTCCGTCATGACCCGATCCTCAGCACCTTGGAATTCGCCCTGGTGCTTCTGGTGGCCGCGATCCCTGTGGCGATGCCCACGGTCCTGTCGGTGACCATGGCAGTCGGCGCGCGTCTGCTGGCAAAAAAGCAGGCGATTGTGACCAAACTGTCGGCGATCGAGGAACTCGCTGGCGTGGATGTGCTGTGCTCGGACAAAACTGGCACCTTGACTCAGAACAAGCTGACGTTGGGCGATCCATTCACGTTGAACGCTGTCCCTGCCGACAAGGTCATTCTCTGGGCGGCTCTGGCTTCGCGTGCCGAAGATAAGGACACGATCGATCTGGCCGTGATCGGCGGCGTGAAAGACGATAAGGCGTTGAAGAGCTATCAGGTGATCCATTTCGTGCCGTTCGACCCAGTGCACAAGCGCACCGAAGCCACTGTAAAAGGCGCGGATGGAAAACAGTTCTTCGTGGCCAAAGGCGCGCCGCAGGTGATTCTGAAAATGTCGGCCAACGCCGGTGAAGTAAAGCCCGCCGTCGAAAAAGCCGTGAATGAATTTGCAGGGCGCGGCTTCCGGTCCTTGGGCGTGGCCCGAGCGGATCAGGAAAATAATTGGCAATTTGTTGGTGTATTGCCGATGTTCGATCCGCCACGCGAGCAGGCCAAAGCAACCATCGCGAACGCGGAGCACATGGGTGTGAAAGTCAAAATGGTCACCGGCGACCAATTGGCCATCGCCGAGGAAACTGCCCGCCAACTGGGGATGGGCACGAACATTCTGGATGCCACTGTATTGCGCGAATCGAAGAATCTAGAGTCGCAGCAATTGGCAGAGTCCATCGAAAAAGCGGACGGCTTCGCCCAAGTATTCCCCGAGGACAAGTACAACATAGTTGACATCCTGCAGAAGCACGGCCACATGGTCGGCATGACCGGCGATGGCGTGAACGACGCACCCGCGCTGAAGAAAGCAGACTGCGGCATCGCGGTTTCCGGCGCACAAGATGCGGCCCGCGCCGCTGCGTCCATCGTGCTGCTGGCGCCCGGCCTATCCGTAATCATCGACGCGATTAAAGAAAGCCGCCGCATTTTCCAGCGGATGAATAGTTACGCCATTTACCGTATCGCCGAAACGCTGCGCGTACTTTTCTTCATGACGCTGGCGATCCTGGTATTTAACTTTTACCCCGCGACTGCGGTCATGATCGTGATGATCGCCGTGCTCAATGACGGAGCCATCCTATCCATCGCCTATGACAATGTTCATTACTCGGACAAGCCCGAGGCATGGAACATGCGCCTGGTGCTGGGAATCTCCACCGTGCTGGGCGTTATCGGGGTCGCAGCCGCGTTCGGTCTTTTCTATCTAGGCGAACGCGTATTTCACTTCGATCACGCGCACGTCCAAACGCTGATGTATCTGAAGCTTTCCGTAGCCGGACATCTAACGATTTTCTTAACGCGCACGCGCGGCCCGTTCTGGTCCATTCGCCCTGCGCGGATTCTCTGGATGGCGGTACTCGGCACTCAAATTGTAGCGACCCTGATCGCGGTCTATGGGCTGTTTATGACACCTCTCGGCTGGCGCTGGGCAGGGTTCGTTTGGGGCTATGCCATAATTTGCGCCCTCGCGACTGACCGCGTGAAGTTGCTCGCTTATAAGATTCTTGATCCCATCAAGGCGGAGTCCAAACCGCAAGCCAAATCCCCGGTGAAGTCCGAGGCCAAGACCGAGCCGAAACCTGAAGCGAAAGCGGAGCCAAAGCCCGAAGCCGAAGCCGAAACAAAGCCCGAAGCCAAAGCCGAGCCGCCAGCCGATTTGACGCCGCAGATCGCCAAGCGAGCCTATGAACTTTATGAGCGGCGAGCCCACGAGGGCGGCGCAGCGGTTCAGGATTGGGAGAAGGCGGAGCGGGAGATTCAAAAAAACGAACCAAAAACTGAGCCGAAGTCTGAAGCCAAAGCTGAGCCGAAACCTGAAGCGAAAGCTGAGCCAAAGCCAGAAGCCAAGGTCGAGCCGAAGCCTGAAGTCAAAGCCGAGCCACCGTCCGATTTGAATCTGCACATCGTCAAGCGAGTCCATGAACTCTATGAGGAGCTGGGGCGCGAAGATGTGCGGGCTGTTGAGGAATGGGAGAAAGCGGAGCAGGGAGCGCGGAAAAATGAACCCCACAAATAACGAGACGCGAACCACGCGGTGCACATGGCCGAAGGGCTAAAGATGAAAATCAACTCAAAGGATTTCCGTGTTCGGCCAAAAGAAAAAGTCAAACTCAAGGAGTGGCCGACACTTGTAAAACCCTTTTACAAATCGAAGAAGAACTATCAGAAACTCCTGGAGAAACACGTTGAGGAACTAAGCTCGCTGCAACGCCTTCACTACGCGTCCGACCACTATGCATTGTTGTTGATTTTTCAGGCGTTGGACGCCGCAGGCAAGGACGGTTCCATCCGGCACGTCATGTCCGGAGTCAATCCGGAAGGTTGCGAGGTTTTCGGCTTCAAACAGCCGAGTGCCGAGGAGCTGAAACATGATTTTCTCTGGCGCACGACCTGCCGCCTTCCAGAACGCGGGCGGATCGGCATCTTTAATCGTTCTTACTACGAGGAAGTGCTGGTTGTTCGCGTGCATCCGGAAATTCTCCGCAACGAGGGGCTTCCGGAAGCGTTGCGCGACGTGAAGAGCATTTGGAAGGAGCGCTATCGTTCCATCGTGGACTTGGAGGCGCATCTCCACCGTAACGGAACCCGGATCGTCAAGTTCTTCCTCCACCTGTCGAAGAACGAGCAACGGAAGCGATTCCTCGAGCGCATTGACGAGCCCGACAAAAACTGGAAATTCAGCCTCGCGGACGTTCACGAGAGGAAATACTGGAAGCAATACACGAAGGCTTTCGAAGCTTGCCTGCACGCAACAAGCACCCACGTCGCGCCCTGGTACGTGATTCCCGCCGATGATAAGGAGAATGCCCGGTTGATCGTTTCCCGGATCGTCATAAATGCTCTCAACGACCTTAAGATGGCATATCCCAAGACCACCGCAAAACGTCGGCGCGAATTGAAATCCATTGGCAAAGTGCTAGCGAAATAACGTTCGAATTACAGTTGTTGCGAAGGCGGGCTTAGAACTCCACAAGAATCGAAAGGGAACGAGCATGATAGCAACCACCACACCTCTTGTACCTCTCACTCAACGCGCGGCATGGAAGGCTCTCGAGATCCATTTCACAAAGATCCGGGAGCTGCATCTTCAGAAGCTGTTCGCGGAAGACCCGAAACGCGGAGAGCGCCTCACCGTCGAGGCCGTTGGCATCTACTTCGATTATTCAAAGAACCGCATCACCGACGAAACGGTGAAACTCCTCTTACAACTCGCCGAGGAATCCGGACTGCGGTCTCGTCTCGACGCCATGTTTCGCGGTGACAAAATCAACGTTACCGAGAAGCGTGCCGTGCTGCACGTTGCTCTGCGAGCCCCCGAAGGGCAATCGATCGTCGTGGATGGCGAGGACGTGGTTCCCCGGGTGCATGCCGTCCTCGACAAGATGGCTGACTTTTCCAACCGGTTGCGCAGCGGGAAGTGGAAAGGCCACACCGGCAAGCCAATCCGCAATGTCATCAATGTCGGCATCGGAGGGTCTGATTTGGGGCCGGTGATGGCGTACGAGGCACTGCGGCATTACAGCCAGCGCAACCTGACGTTCCGCTTCGTCTCCAACGTCGATGGCACCGACTTCGCCGAGGCCACCCGCGACCTCGACGCCGAGGAGACGCTGTTCATCATCTCGTCAAAGACATTTACAACCCTAGAAACGATGACCAACGCGCGCACGGCCCGCAATTGGGCACTCAAGATATTGAAAGACGATGCCGCTGTTGCCAAACATTTCGTCGCTGTCTCGACCAATGTCGAAGACGTCGCAAAGTTCGGCATCGACACCGTCAACATGTTCGAGTTTTGGGACTGGGTCGGTGGGCGCTACTCGATGGACTCGGCGATCGGGCTCTCGACCATGATCGCTATCGGCCCCGAAAATTTCCGCGCCATGCTCGACGGATTTCATGAAATGGACGAGCATTTCCGCACGGCCCCCTTCGAACGCAACTTGCCGGTGCTCCTGGGCCTCCTGGGCCTCTGGTGCAACAACTTCTTCGGCGCGCAGACCGTGGCGGTCTTGCCCTATGAGCAGTATTTAAAGCGCTTCCCGGCTTACCTCCAGCAATTGACGATGGAGAGCAATGGCAAACACGTCACGCTTGATGGAGTGGGGACCAACTACCAGACCGGTCCGATCTATTGGGGGGAGCCGGGCACCAACGGCCAGCATTCCTTTTATCAACTAATGCATCAGGGAACCAAACTCATCCCCTGCGATTTCATCGCGTTTGCGCAGCCGCTAAATCCTCTCGGCAGGCACCACGACATCCTCTTGGCCAACGTTTTTGCCCAGGCGGAGGCGCTGGCCTTTGGCAAGACAGCTGCGGAAGTCGAAGCGGAAGGAACGCCTTCGTGGCTGGTTCCACACCGCACGTTCGAGGGCAATCGGCCATCCAACACGTTCCTCCTTCAAAAGTTAACCCCGGCGGCGCTGGGGAAACTCGTCGCCCTGTACGAACACAGTGTTTTCACCCAGGGTGCGATCTGGCAGATTGACTCGTTCGACCAATGGGGAGTCGAGCTGGGGAAGATGCTCGCCCAGCGCATCATCCCCGAACTCGAGAGCCACAATGTGTCGGAGCTTCAGCACGACAGTTCGACTAGTACGCTGATCCGACGCTACCGGAGGCTCAGAGAGGGGTTATCGTGACCTTCGATTGACAATCTTCGTGGTGCTGTTGCTCCTGCTGGTGTGGTTTTCTACTACCGGGAAAAATAAAAACAAAACTGGAGATAGAGATAAAGATGGAGGCGAGAAAGGAGAATCACATGGAATTGGGAATGATCGGATTGGGGCGGATGGGAACCAATATGGTGCGGCGTCTAATGCAGGCCGGCCACCATTGCATCGTTTTCGACACCAAGCCTGACGCCGTACAGGCGCTCGCCAAAGAAGGGGCGGTCGGGGCGACCACGCTCAAAGACTTTGCCGTCAAGTTGAAAAAGCCTCGTGCCATCTGGCTGATGGTGCCGGCGGCTGCGGTCGATCCTACGTTGAGTACCCTCATCCCACTCCTCGAATCCGAGGACGTCGTCATTGATGGCGGCAACTCCTACTACCACGATGATATTCGCCGTGCTGCTGAACTGAAACCGAAAGGGATCCAGTACGTGGACGTCGGGACGAGCGGCGGCGTCTGGGGTTCAAAGCGAGGGTACTGCCTCATGATCGGCGGAGATGACACCGTCGTCCGGAACCTCGAACCGATCTTTGCCACGTTGGCCCCTGGGATCGAGGAAGCTTCGCGCACGCCAGGGCGCGAGAAGGTGGGAGGCACAGCCGAGCACGGTTTCCTACACTGCGGTCCGACCGGCGCAGGCCATTTCGTGAAGATGGTTCACAATGGCATTGAGTACGGCATGATGGCCTCCTACGCGGAGGGCTTAAATATTCTTCGCCATGCCAACATCGGAAATCAAAGGAGCGCCGTCGATGCCGAAACCACGCCGTTGCGCGATCCCGAGCACTACGCCTACGACCTGAATTTGGCCGACATCGCCGAGGTGTGGCGCCGAGGCAGCGTCATCGCTTCGTGGCTGTTGGATCTGGCTGCTACTTCGCTGCTCGATAGCCCCGATCTGGCCAAGTTTGCCGGTCGAGTGTCGGACTCGGGCGAGGGGCGTTGGACGATCAAGGCGGCCATCGACGAATCGGTTCCGGCTTCCGTCCTCAGTACCGCGCTGTATGAACGTTTCAGCTCACGGGGCGAGGCCGACTTCGCTGATAAGGTGTTGTCCGCGCTTCGTTACCAGTTCGGCGGCCATGAGGAGAAATCCGCCGCCAAGAAGAGAAGTGCCTGATGACCGCCTCCCGTTCGGACGCGCTGGTGCTCTTCGGTGTGACCGGCGATCTTGCCCACAAGATGATCTTCCCCGCGCTTTACGCGATGGTGAAACGAGGCGTTCTCAACGTCCCCATTATCGGCGTCGCATTTCCGAATTGGAGCTTGCAACGCCTGCGCAACCGCGTGACGGACAGCATAAAGCGATCGGGACCGATCGATAATAAGTCTGCCCTTCACCATCTTCTGTCCCAGTTCAAGTATGTAAGTGGAGACTACAAAGACCCAGCCACGTTCACGGCGTTAAGAACGGCATTGGGTAGTGCTCGGCGCCCAGCGCACTACCTGGCTATTCCGCCATCCCTTTTCGAGACCGTGATTAAAGGCCTCGGGGCCGCGAAATTGGCTGAGCATGCGCGCGTGATCGTCGAAAAACCGTTCGGACGCGACTTGGCCTCCGCCAGGGAGCTCAATCGCGTGGCGCGCTCGGTGTTCCCAGAAGACTCGATCTTCCGCATTGACCACTTCCTCGGTAAGGAAGCGATCATGAATATCCTCTATTTCCGCTTCGCGAATTCGTTCCTGGAGCCGATCTGGAATCGCAACTACGTGGCCAGCGTGCAGATAACTCTAGCCGAGAACTTTGGCGTTAAGGGCCGCGGCGCGTTTTACGAGACCGCCGGCTGTCTGCGCGACGTGATCGAGAACCACCTCTTCCAGATCGTCGCGCTCCTTGCCATGGAACCACCGGCCGATCGAGACTTTGGATCCGTGCACACCGAGAAGGCCAAAGTCTTTCAAGCCATGCGCCCTCTAAAATCCAACGACGTGGTGCGCGGCCAGTACGCTGGCTACCGGAAGGAGCCAGACGTGGCGAGGACCTCTGACGTTGAGACCTTCTGCGCTTTGCGGCTTTTCATCGACTCGTGGCGCTGGGAGGGCGTGCCGTGGTACCTGCGCTCCGGTAAATACCTCGCCGAAAACGCAACCGAAGTTCTTGTAGAGCTGAAGCCACCGCCGCAGCGGCTTTTCGCCGATTCCACACCCGCGACCGGCCGCACTAACTACTGGCGCTTCCGGATCTCCCCCGGCTCGGCCATCGCGCTCGCCGCCCGCATTAAGCTCCCAGGGGAGGAGTTCGCCGGAGATCAGCGAGAGCTGTACCTCTTCGAAGAACAGCCGGGAGAGGAAGAACCGTACGATCGGCTTCTCGGCGACGCTATGGCCGGAGACGGAGCGCTATTCACCCGTGAGGATGCGGTTGAGGCCGCCTGGGCGGTGGTCGATCCTGTCCTTAAGAAACACCACCGCGCTCGTCTGTACAAGCGCCGCAGTTGGGGGCCGAAAGAGGCTGACGCGCTCATTGCTCAAGACGGCTCTTGGCACAATCCAGATCTCAAGAACGCATCCGCAAAGTAAATCTGTCGCAGATGCGTTTCTACCAGCCGGGATCATCGTCTGCCAGATCAGCCACACCAATGAATCGCAGTTCAGGAGGGAAGTGATGCAAGCGACTCAAAAACTACACGAAATCGGACAAAGTCTGTGGCTCGATAATATCACTCGTGGTCTGTTGACCAGCGGCACGCTCCGTCGTTACATCGAGGAGTTGTCGGTCACGGGGCTCACCTCGAATCCGACGATCTTCGATCACGCTATCAAGAACAGCCATGACTACGACGACGCGATCCACCAGAAAATAAAGGAAGGCAAATCGGGCGAGGCGCTGTTCTTCGAATTGGCACTGGAAGACCTTAGGCAGGCCGCCGATTTGTTTCGGCCAATTCACGATCTGACAAACGGCGTGGACGGTTGGGTCTCCTTAGAAGTCTCACCCCTGCTGGCCCACGACACCTCGGGTACCCTCGCCGCGGCCGAGACTCTGCACGCTCGCGCAATACGGCCTAATCTCTTCATCAAAATTCCTAGTACCAAGGAGGGCATTCCTGCAATAGAAGAGGCGATCTACTCGGGCGTGCCGGTCAACGTGACGCTTTTGTTCTCTAGCGCGCAGTACATCGCGGCCGCCGAGGCGTACCTGCGCGGCATCGAGCGACGCATCGCCGCGGGCCTCAATCCCGCGGTGGGCTCGGTAGCTTCTCTTTTCGTTAGCCGCTGGGACGTCGCGGTAATGAAAAAAACGCCCGACGCATTGCACAACCAACTTGGCATCGCCATCGCCGGACGGGTTTATGAGAGCTACCGTTCCCTACTCGACTCGCCGCGATGGCAGCGCATCCTCAACGCGGGCGCCCGTCCCCAGCGCCTGCTCTGGGCCAGCACTGGTACCAAGGACTCCAAGGCCTCGGACATCCTTTATATACGCGCTCTCGCTGCGCCCCTTACCGTGAACACGATGCCTGAGCCCACTTTGAAGGCACTCGCCGATCATGGCGATATCGGCGAGATCTTGCCTGCGGATGCCCGCCACTGCAACGAAGTGCTGGCGAAGTTCGCCAAAGCTGGCATTGATATCGACGCCTTGGGCATCCAACTTCTCGACGAAGGGGCAAAATCATTCGTCGAGTCGTGGAACGATCTGATGGAGAGCATCGCGGTCAAAAGCAAGGCGCTCAAGGCCGCCTGAGTTCGAAGGCGGTAGATTCTGCGCTGTTTCCGTGTCCGCTCATTTCGCTCGCAGGATCCATCGAGTTGAAGAGTCGGCCCATATCACGCAACTTGAATCTAACGCTGCGCGCGAGTCACAAGTCTGCCGCGGCATCGTCTGGCAGAGTAGTACACATGAGTAGACTCCGATCGCTGTCGCCAGTCAGCCGGCGGACGTGTGAACTCTCGCGATGAGGTCATCGAGTTGCGAAGCCGTGGCATCGATCATCTTAGTCCCAGTCTGTGCTGAAATTAATCCGTCACGGATGGCCTCTTCGATCGAACTCCGTTCAACAGCCATTAGCCGAATTTTGGCAGTTTGCGCTTCAATCTGGGCGCGTCCAGAATCTTTCGAGTAAATGTCGGTAATCTGCTCGCTCAACGTGGTTAATGTCGTGTCGAATCCCCGCCGCAGTTTTTCATAAATCGCAGTGGAGAGCAGATGAGCCGCGAGCATTTCATCCAGTTCCGAGCGCGCCGCCGAGACTGCAATCTGCTGCGCCCGGATTCGATCTACTTCATCCTCTCCCCCTTCGGCTATCCCAAGCCATCGGATCAACGGCTTGATCGAGAGTCCTTGCGCGATCATCGAAAAGGCAACAACGCCGAAGGTAAATGTCAGCACTCTTCCGCGATATTCCAGCCTCGGGCTGAGGCTTAATGCGAGCGCCAGCGATAATGCCCCGTGCAAGCCTCCCCATACGAGCACATGCTGCCATCGCAGGCTTATTTTTTCCGAGAAGAGATTGATGATTCCCGTCAGACCGTAGACGGTCAGCGCTCGTCCGAACAGCACGGCGGCAATTGCCAGCGCCACGGCGCGCCATTCGTGCACCATGTCAGCCAGCCGCACCTCCATTCCGATCAAGAGGAAGAGAATTGAATTGATGACAAACGACGCGTACTCCCAAAATGATCCGAGGGCCACTCGGGTTCTTGCATTCATTCCTTTCGTGCCCAAGTTGCCGACGATGAGTCCAGCGACCACCGTTGCGATTACCCCGGACAGATGGAAATGTTGAGCGAGAAGGTAGGAGCTGTATGCGAGTATGGTCGTGAGCGTAATCTCGATCTGAGGCTCGTCGATGCGAGTAGTGATCTTGCTTGCCAGATAGCCGAGGACGAGACCGATCATCGCGCCGCCCAGCACGGACTCCACGAAATTCCCGACGCCAGTTACCAAACTGAATTTCGCTGTGATCACTCCGGCAAGCAGAATTTGAAACAGGACGACGGCCGTCCCGTCATTGAACAGGCTCTCGCCTTCGAGGAGCAAAATTAGCCGCTTCGAAACAGCCATGTCCTTCGCGATGGATAGCACTGCGATCGGATCCGTGGCTGAAATGATCGCTCCGAACAGCAGGGCCATCAGCAAAGGCAATCCCACAAGCCAATAAACCAAATAGCCCGCAACCAATGTGGCGATTGCGACGCCAAAAGTCGCAAGGACCAGGATGGGAAACAGGTTATCGATGAGGTTGCGGAGATTGATCTTGAGGCTACCTTCGAAGAGGAGCGCTGGAAGAAAGAGGATTAGTATGACCTCGGGCGTCAACCAGTCAGGCCGGTGCGACTGGTAGATGGCTTCCACGATGGGAAGCCGTATGGACCCTAAAGCCAAACCACCCAATACGAGGGCAACTGTGTACGGAATTCGAGAACGGATTGCGATTACCGCAATTGCGGAGGCCGCGATCAGCAACCAGATCAGAAACTCAATTGTGGAACTGGCGCTCATTAGGCTTGGGGATGTCCGTTTCGCCAGATGCGATGTTGCTGCCTGGAGTTTATATCCTATTTCGCGCGGTTTTAGGCTCTTAGAAATCCTGGAATATTTTCACGTCGCAGTGCGGCAGACCCGGCACGGCTGTCTCCGGGGTTTTGTCCTCCGCTTCTACCGGTTCCCGCACCTGTTCTCCTGCGGGCGGGGCTGAGGATTCGCCGATCGGCTGGATCTGAATGGACCATCGCGCAACCTGCAACCGGCTCCGCAGAAGCATATCTCGAAACTCCGAAACGAATCGCGGGGTTTCCTCGCCGCCAGCCTTGCTCGGGACCGGTGTACACGCAGCTTGCAAGCGAAGATCTTGTTCTTGCTGGAGCAGCTTAATGACATTCTCCAACGCCGTCAGGTCCTTCGACCCGAGGGTTAATCCTGGCTCAGTCGGCGCTAAAGTGAGTTGGAAATTTGCGCCGCTCATCTCGTCCTGACCATGCAATTGAACTGGGAGGCCCAGCTTCGACCCGAGTTGGGAACTCAGCACGGCGATCGTTTGCCCGGTTAGAGGCTCAGGAGAGGTCAATTGCAGTTTGACGGCAAGCTGCCCCGGCCCAACATCAATCTCGGGCGAGCCTTCTCGTCGAATTGCGGTGCCTGCTAGAACGGAATCCACCTCGTTCCGGATCAGTTCCAAGCTCTTTGCGCTCGATGCTTCGAAATCAAACTCGGTTTTCTCTTCGACCTGCTTCACGACTCCGCCCAAAATTGGGTTCTGTGTCCGAATTGCTTCGGCCGCGGCAACTCCGCCTTGCGTAACCAATATCTGGTCGATCAGGAGCTTCGTGCCAGGTCCGAACCTTTTTCGCAGGGTCTTCTCAACGGAGTGCAGCGCGTCATTCTCAACGTACTGCGCGGCCCCGGTTTTTTTAGTCCACTCTGAGGGTTAGTTTTCGGCAGAATCTGTACCTGAAAAGGAGGATTTTGCCGTGAAGCAAAAACGATTCAGTGTCGAACAGATCGTCGCGGTGTTGAAACAAGCCGATGCCGGCGTCCCGCTGGCGGAACTGCTTCGACGGGTTGGCGTTTCCGAACAGACGTTTTATCGATGGAAGAAGCAGTATGTGGGACTGGAAGTCGAGCAGGTTCGACAGTTGAAGGAACTCCAAGAAGAGAACATGCGGTTGAAGCAGTTGGTCGCCGACCTCACGCTCGACAAGGCCATGTTGCAGGATGTGCTATCAAAAAAATTCTAGGGCCCTCGCGGCGCCGGCAGGTGGTCGAGTACCTGCACGGCAGTTACCGGGTGAGCGAGCGGCGTGCGTGCAGAGTTGCCCGGATGAATCGAGCTACCTTCCGATATCGCAGTAATCGGGATCCACGGACGGGGTTGCGCATGCGTATTCGTGAAATCGCACAAGCTAGGGTGCGGTACGGATATCGAAAGATCCGCGTTCTGCTGAACCGTGAAGGCTGGAAGGTGGGGAAATACCTGGTAGAACGCATCTACCGAGAAGAGGGTTTAACACTACACCAGCGGCGGAAAAGGCGGCGACGAGTAGCGGAGCATCGCCGAGAACGATTTCATCCGACCGGGCCGAATCAAGTGTGGTCGATGGACTTTGTGGCAGATCAATTGGCGGACGGCAGAAGGTTTCGATCCTTGACGGTTGTAGATATCTACACCCAGGAGTGCTTGGCGATCGAGTCAGAACAGAGGTTAAAGGGGGAAGACGTGGTAAGGGCGTTGAACCGGATCAAGATTCCACGTGGAGTTCCGAGGATGGTGCACTGTGACAACGGAAGCGAATTTTCCAGTCAAGCGATGGATCTGTGGGCCTACCAGAACGGAGTGCGGATGGCCTTTTCCCGGCCTGGGAAACCGACGGACAATGCTTTCGTGGAGTCGTTCAACGGAACGTTTCGGGCAGAATGCCTGAATGCGCATTGGTTCACGTCATTGACGGAGGCCCAGAGGATCGTGGAGACTTGGCGGATGGAATACAATGAGAGTCGTCCTCACCGAGCTCTGGGGGAGAAGACGCCCAACGAATTCGCCAAGGAAATCGCGGCTAGCCGCGATTTCCTTGGGGTGCAAGCAGCCGAAAACTCACCTTAGAGTTGGTATAAAAAAGCCGGTCCGATCAATGCTGGGCATGGATCGATTGCCGACCGGAATAATCCCAGTAACTTCCGTGATTACCGCCGTGAGCTATAACACTCGCGAACGAGTAGTCGTGCGGTTTGAAGGCAGCAATCTCACGCACGAAATGCCGCTCGCGGAACTTCCGGAATGGATCACCGAGCGAGGGAATCCAGGAAATCGTAAAAAAGTTGAGATGGCGGAGGTCCAACTACCAGCGGAACTGCTTCGCAGAGGAGCATTTTTCGTGGATACGCCAGGTCTCGGTTCTGCCATCGCCGAGAACACAGAAACAACCCACCGGTTTCTTGCCCAAATCGACGCGCTGGTGCTCGTCACTAGCTTCGAGTTTGCGTTATCCCAGGAAGAGATTTCATTCTTGCGCAGAGCGCGCGCGTTACGCCGGAAAGTATTCGTGGTCGTGAATAAACTGGATTTGTGCAAGCCCGGCCAACGCGAAGATGTTCTCCACTTCATCCGAACGCGCATCGCTGAAGATATTGATGCGCAAGAACTCCCTCTGTTCGCTGTGTCGTCTTCCGATGCGCTTGCAGGAAAACTTGAAGGCAACGTCGGGAAACTGGAGAGAAGCGGGCTCCCGAGTTTCGAACGAGCCCTGGTCAACTATCTGGTTGCGGACAGGTCTCGCGATTTTATTGCCGCGATGTGTGACCGATTTGAATCGGTGATCGCAACCCGCGAGATAACGGCGCTGAGGGATCTGGAGCCTCGTCTCGATGGAATTCGTATGAAAGTTCTGGATCAGGCGCGCCGAGATAGAGATCCGCATCGAGTCCACTTAGGTGAGGAACGGCTCAGAGCTGCCGGACAGCCATTGAAAATCACGCTGTGCTTCGTTTGCAAGCGAATGGCGGATGCAACATTCGAATTCTTGCGGTTGTACCAATACGACCTGAGTCACAGTCGTGAGCGACAACTGTTTCACGCCTCAAGGTCCGGATTTTGCACACTACACACACGCGAGTACGCGCGTCTTGCCTCGCCGCAGGGTATAGCCTCGGGCTACCCGAACACTCTGTTGCTCGCAGCCGAAAACCTGAGAAAGCTCATGAACGACGGCCGATTGCGCGAGGACTGGAGAGACCGATTTGGAGGATTTCTGCCGGGGCGCCAAAAATGCCGCGCGTGCCAGGTGGTGGCCGAAGCCGAAGAGAAAATACTCGTCGAGTTCGTGCACGAATACGGCGGCGTCCAAAAAATAGATGATCGTGATCTCCCATGTGTGTGCCTTTCGCACCTCTACGGAATTCTTCAAATCGCTCCGGGAACCGAGTTGGCGAACCGAATGGTCGTACAGTCAGCCGATGTACTCGAGCGCACCGCGGAAAACATGGAGCGCTTCGCTTTGCGACATGGCGGTCTGCATATGGAATTGGTGACCGACGAAGAATTGCATTCCTCAGAGCGCGGCCTTAACCTAATCGTTGGCCAGCCAAACGTTCATCCCTCAAGAACTCCACCAGCGTAGGGTCGAGGCTTCGAGCGGTTGACTCCCGTTCTCTCGGGGCGGATAATGACGGTGTTACGGGTGTTGGAGTTCGCCCTGAACCGCCCCCTAACAAGGGGCAGATGACTCCTACGAGGTTTTGTCTCGCTAGGGAGTTGTGTGCTTCTTGACGGCTTCTCTCCTGACGCGACTTAACGCTCCCGAAAATTGAATTACGTAGATTGACGCTTGCAATTGGTTTGATCGAAAAATTGCAGGTGTTCTGCGAGGTCGGGATGGACTCCGGCTCAAAAAAACCTGCCGAATCGCTAAATGAGTTTCAAGCGAACCGTCTCCGAATCACGTGCCAGTACATTGATAAGCTTCTCGGTGACGTCGAAGGCATTTTGAATGCGAGCGCCGCGAAGGCAGCTTTTCCCCGCTATTCGTACGACATTCCTCCTGCACAGCGAAGAACGATTGAGGACTATATCGCGAGAGTCCGGGCACAGTTGCTCCGAGTGCTTGACGGCCAGGAAATCCCAAGACAGAAGCCGTCCATTCCCGCTTCCCGGGCTGTTCACGTTACGCTCGGAGCAATTGATATCGCCGCAGAAGAACTGAAGCCTCGGTACATGAGGGGGTATGGAGACGTGCCGGAAGGCGTAGCGACGGAGCTAAATGGAATTGCGGGTGAGTTGCGCGGTCTAGTGCTCCGGTTGGATCGTTATCTGTGTAACGGAGTGGGCGAAGATCTCAAAGCAAGGCTGGAACGCCTCGAGCAAGAGGGAAATGATCTGCAGCTGTTGCAGCGGATCGAACAGACTGTACGCGAAAGAGGCTTGGTTGAATTCCGGTCTCCGATCGCGTCCATTCTCGACAGGGCGGAAGACAAGAGTTTTGAGATTGCAGTTTTTGGGCGCGTCAGCGCCGGCAAATCTTCTTTGCTGAATGGAATCCTCGAGACGGACGTATTACCTGTCGGCGTCACACCGATAACGGCTGTTCCCACACGGATCGCACATGGAGAAAAGCCTTCACTTACGGTTTGGTTTGCGGATGCTCCCAGCCGAAGTCTTGAAGTGAATCGGCTCGCGGAATTCGCCACGGAGCAGCAGAATCCGGGAAATGTGAAGCATGTGACACGCATCGTCGTCACGCTTCCTTCACCAAGGCTGCGCGGAGGAGTCGCTTTCGTTGACACCCCAGGCTTGGGATCGTTGGCCACACGCGGAGCTGCGGAGACTTTGGCTTACCTACCCAAGTGCGATCTAGGTGTGGTCTTGATCGACGCCGGCTCCACTCTCACAGCTGACGACCTCCAGACAATCCTGGCGCTTCAGGAGGCCGCAATACCCGCGAATGTTCTTCTCAGCAAGGCCGATCTACTGAGTCCCACCGATCGCCTTCGCATTGTTGAGTATGTCAAGCAGCAGATCATGTCCGAGTGCAACTTGGATGTGCCTGTCCATCCCATCAGTGTGCTTCCTTCGTGCAGAGAAATGCTCGATGGATGGTTTCAGAACCAAATGGTTCCTCTATACGGCCGATCACAAGAACTCAGGGCGGCATCGTTGCGAAGAAAGATCGGCGCTCTACGTGAATCGGTTACGGCTGCGCTCGAAGCGCGAGTCCGCCGAGGTAAGCAATCCTCCGGTAAATCGTCGGACGTTCAAGTGCGGGCGGCGGAGGCACTACTCCGACGAGCAACCGGACAAATCGAAGAAATACGATCGCTCTGCGACAGGGTAATCGACGGAGCGGCTGGAAGCGTTCAAGAGGCAATTCATGAAGCGTCAATTAAGGTATTGGATTCTTGGTCCGGGAACGATCCCGAGGCCGTCGCTTCCGGACAAATCGTTCGCGAGAGTATCGCGCAGTTTGTTCAATTACAAGTAGAGAAACTGCGAACCGAGGTGAGCACTTTTGCGGCTCAACTACGCAATGACCTACAGAAGTGCGCCGCTGATCTAGGACTTCCGGACGAACCGGCCGAGGGCGAATTCCAAACTGTGATTCGAGGCATGCCCGTCTTCGATGCCGTGGCGCCCAGCATTGTCGTTTCTCGCCCAACCGTTGCAGCGTTGTTCGGTCGTAGGTTCGCCGAGAATCAGATCGCGAGACAAGTCTCGCAGCAGCTTGGTGAGCCATTCCGCAAGTCGCTTGATGTCTACTGGACGCTCATAAAGGAATGGAAGGAGTTCGTTATCGCAGAATTGAGGCAGAAATTTGAAATTTACGCCGAGAATTATCGTGCTCAGGCCGAGCAGGCATCGGGAGGCATGCCAGCTACGAAAGATGAACTCAGTGGACTCGAAGAGGATCTTGCCCGGCTGAAGTTGGCTGCGGCGAACAGAAATGAAGCGCCCATAGTCAGTTCAACACTTCGCATTGATTCAAAGCAGGAGATCACGAAAACGATGTAACAGCTTTGATAGGAGAACAGCAGAGCAATTCATTTATGACCAAATATCTGATGGTCGCGATGGGCGGGGCTCTTGGATTCGTTTTGCGCTTCTGGGTCGGAGGTTATGTCGGCAATCGACTCGGGTCTCGCTTTCCCTACGGCACGTTTGTAATCAACGTGTCAGCGTCGTTTCTGATCGGTTTCATCCTCACCCTTTTGGCCGAAAGGACACACTGGAGCTCAAATTGGCGGTACCTCATTCCCATCGGATTTATCGGTGGCTACAGCACCTTTTCCACATTTGAGTATGAAAGCTTCCGGGTCTTTCAAGACGGAGAACTTCTCGTTGCAGGACTAAATGTGATTCTGAGCGTGGTCCTGGGCTTTCTCTCCGTGTGGCTGGGTGTGATAACCGGAAGGACAATCACATGAAGAGAGAAACGCATGCTGCGAGAGTACCCATCTCGACGATGGTCGCGCGGAGTTCCTGCCCCATTTGTGTGGCGTTGAGGGATTTTCAAAATGAGCTGCTTAAGACTCTTGAGTCTGAGCATTGCGCACATTTCTGCAATATGCCTGGGTGGGCTATCGCAAACGCGGCGCGAGCTGAATCGGTGACAACAATCTTTCTGAGCGCACTCGCAAATCCAGACTGGCGAGTGAGCGCGCCGGTTCCGGACCAGTGCGATCTGTGCCGACAGATGCACACCGAGAAGGAGATGCGGTTGGAGGAAATTGCGCAACGCTTCCACGATCCTAAGTTGAGCAACTGGCTACACGATTTCGGAATGCTTTGTTCCAGTCATAGCCGAGATTTGGAGGCACGGCTGCCAAAGGAATTGCAGAGAACCGTCCAGGAGATGAGTCAGAGAAACGCGATCGAATTGACGGAAACCATCGAGGAATTTCTCGAGCAAGTTAAAAAGGGCAGCCGAACCGGCGGTGGGGCACTTGGCCGTGCCGCCGAATTTCTTGTGGCGCAACGCGGGATCGAAGGCTAGGGAGGACGACATGCTGAAAGCCGGACCTGCACAGAAGGTGATTATATATGTAGGAGAAGTCCATCAATACCACGGACAGTCGTTGTACTCTGCGATCCTCAACTTCCTCTTCTACAAAGGAATCTCTGGCGCAAGTGTCGTACGAGGCATTGCTGGATTTGGTGCCGACCACCACCTCCATACGATGCGAATCGAACGGCTTACTGAGGACCTTCCAATAAAAATTGAATTCATCGAATCGCCGGAGAAAGTGGCGGAGGTGTTGCCAAAGCTTCACGAATTGGCGGGAACGGGGCTGATCGAGGTTCAGGACACGATGGTCATCAAGCCGGCCGAGATGTCTAAGAAAGTAATACCGCAAGTGTTGCCGCCGCCGCTTAAGCGCGAGAGCAAAGCAAAACTCATGCGAATTTACATCGGAGAGAACGACCAGTGGCGTGGGAAGCCACTGCACAAGGCACTGATTGAGAGTATGCGCGCAAACGATATCGCCGGCGTGACGGTGTATCAAGGAATTCTTGGCTATGGAGCAAATCGTCGAATTCATCGGGACACGGCGCTTCACCTGTCACATGATCGCCCGATAATGCTTTCAGTGATCGAAACTGAGGAAAAGCTCAAAGCATACTCTCGCATTCTCGACGAAATGGTGCAGCAAGGACTCGTCGTTCTGTCTGATGTAGATGTCGTCAAATACACGCACAACTTCGCAGACATGGAACCGAGAAAGGCGGCTCGTCAATGAAACTATCGGGAAGGGCGAAAATGCTGCGCATCCATTTTGGAGAGGATGATAAGTGGCTGGAAAAGCCGCTTTATCGCGCGATCGTCGAGAAATGCCGCGAGCTGGACATCGCTGGTGCGACCGTTTTCGGAGGGATTGAAGGCTACGGGGCGAGCACGCTCATTCGTCGAACGCACCATTTCTCCTTCTCCCATGACGCGCCCGTGATGGTCAGCGTCATCGATTCGGAAGAAAAGATTCAGAAACTTCTTCCCTTCCTCGACGAGATGGTCGATGAGGGGCTGATTGCGACCTCGGACGTCGAGGTGATCAAGTACGTCCATCAGGACGGCGTTCGTTCTCAATAACGCCCTCATGTATTGATCGCTCCGTCGTTCTAGCCGTGCAAACTTATGGAGACGCTACGCGCAGAACTCGATGTCTTGGTGGGCCGCGAACTTGAGATGCGGCGTCTCCGAACTGCGCTACGAAAGCGACAGAGCCAACTCATTTGGGGTGCTGCGGACTCTGGGAAGACGTTTCTCATCAAGAAGTCAATTTTGGAACTACCCGAGCACGAGCGCCGCAGATGTGTCTATTGGACTGGCCCGGCGAGCAGGCGCCAATTGGTCGCTCACCTCATTCGAGAGCTCTATTTGGCAGACGATCCATTGGTGCGAAAGAAAGTGCACGCGGATGGCGCTAGGTCCGACGCTGTAAGCCGATGGGTGAACGAACAGTCCTCTCTGAGGCTCAGGGGTATCTTGTTTACGGCCGCGGAACAAGGCGAATACCGATTCTTTATCGATCATTTGCCATTGGCGACGCAGATGATGTCTCATTTCATGAAGGAAATCGTGTACCGGACTAAAACGCCGATCTATCTGACTGGCCACGGTTGTTCTCAAGGAGAACTCGGAGGGGCATGGAGTTTGTATTGGACGGATGAATTTCGAATCCGATTGGGGCCATTGCCAGCCGGGACAGCTCGGGAGCTCCTTGAAACATGTATCCGGACGTTCCGGCTGAGTTCGCTCGATCTCGAAGGTTTCCGGGAACAAGTCCTGCATTTGAGCGGGTGCTTGCCGGGAGGCATCGTCAAAATGTGCGAACTTGCCGCAGATCCCCGATATCGTTACGGCGATCAAATAAAGATCAAACTTATTCATGTAGATTATTTGATGCAAGGCAATCGAGCCTATTCACAGAGCGTTTCGGGTTATTCAGCATGAGTACCACGCGCGATGCGAATCAGATCGTTGACGACGACGTGTCCATAGAGACCGGACTTGATCGGATCGCGGAGCTGGCGAAGGCGCTGGGCTCGGAGCGAGTGCGCGAAGAAGCAGCGGGGCTCGCCGAGCGTCTGGCGCAGGGCCGGTTCTATCTCGCGTGCATTGGTCAGTTCAAGCGGGGGAAATCGACGCTTCTGTGCGCGCTGCTGGGCGATCGTGTACTGCCGACGGGCGTACTGCCGATCACCGCGGTGCCGACTGTCGTGCGGCATGGGCCCACGAGAACTGCTCGAGTGCGCTTTCAAGGTGGATCGTGGGTGGACATCGCGCCCGAGGAACTCACGCAATACGTTTCCGAGGAACTCAATCCGGAAAACAAAAAAGGCGTCGCGGGAGTCGAGGTGTTTTCGCCGAGCGCTCTGCTTGCTCAGGGCATGTGCTTGGTCGATACGCCTGGCCTGGGCTCGGTCTTTGCGGGGAACACAGCCGCGACGCAGGCGTTTGTGCCTCACATTGACGCGGCACTCGTGGTGATTGGCGCTGACCCTCCCATCGCTGGAGAAGAATTGGCGCTGGTCGAAGAAGTTGGAAAACAGGTCAACGATCTCCTGGTCGTCATGAACAAGGCGGATAGAACGTCCGACGATGATCGCCGGCTCGCGAATTCCTTCACCCGCAAAATCCTCGAAAAGCGACTGAATCGGCCCGTCGGAGCAATTTACGAAGTAAGCGCCGAAGAGCGACTTACGAACCGAGGACCGGAGCGTGATTGGGGCGAATTGATCGGCGCGCTGAACCGATTGGTCCAAGAGTCTGGAAGGACTTTAGTGCGTACCGCGGGCGAAAGAGGCCTTCGTCACCTAAGTGAAGAATTGCTCGCCGTGACGACGGAAGAAAAACAGGCCTTGATATTGCCGATCGAGGAATCCGAACGGCGCATTCAGAACTTGCGCCAGACGATTTCGGAAGCGGAGAGGTCGCTGCATGAGGTCGGCTATTTGTTCATGGCAGAGCAACACCACCTCTCGGATCTGTTCCTCGACCAAAGAAAAAAGTTTCTTGCCGCCGCGCTTCCGAAGGCGAGTGCTGAGTTCTCCGAAGCAGCGAAAGCACCACCGCGCCGCTACGGTCCGAGGTTCCGCAAGGATGCGATGCGCGCCGCGCTCGTGGTCGCGGAGCGCCAAGTTCGCCCTTGGCTACAGACCGAACAAGCTCTTGCCGAGGCGGAGTATCGAAAAGTTGCCTTGCGCTTTGTGAATATCGGAAATGGCTTCCTTAAGAGACTCTCCGAATCCGGAGTTCCCGAACTTGCGAGAATGCCAAACGCGCTAAATTCGGACAAGGGGTTCCGGGTCTCGTCACGCTTTACATTCGAACAGCTTCTTCATGTCGCGCTGCCCGCATCACCTCTGCGATACCTCGCTGACGTGTTTCTCGGGCTCGTCCGAGCTTTCGGTGTGATCGAGCGTGACGCCAGGGAGTTTCTTGACCACCTGATGGACATGAACAGTACTCGGGTGCAATCGGACGTCATACGACGCGTTGAAGAAAGTCGGGGGCAATTGGAGGCAGAAATCCGGAAGCTCTTGCACGAAATCAGCCGAATCGCTGAACACGCTCTCGATCATGCCCGTGCTACCAGAGCCGAAGGTGCGACCGTGGTCGAGGCAGCTCTTGCTCGCATGGATTCCTTCGAGCGCGAACTCGGCCGACTTCGTGGACGAATCGAAACTGTTTCTCGCGATGAATGACCGAAAAGGGTCTCTTACTGCGCAAGTTGCTGTAGCGTGGTCGAGAATAGTGCCAAGACGTGTTCCGACTTTGTTCCGGAACTGCCGCGGCTAGCCCCCGCCCAATGGTTGATGATCTTTGCTCGGCCGTTAGGCACCTCGCTCAACAGGGAACACAGGTGCTGTCGCGATCGAAGACGCGTTTCGTAGGTAGTCTGGGTTCTCCCGTAACCCACAAAAATCTTCGCCAGTTGACTTTTAGCATGAGAGAACTACCATTAAATATCGGCCAAGGAGTTCGGCCTTAACCGCTGTCCCTCTTAGGCCGGGACAGATGATGACTCCTGACAAGGGATTCTTGTCGCGGAGTCAGATCGTCCCGCGCCACGATCCCCGGAATGCAGCCCTAACCTGAGTCGGATTGGAGCGCGGATCGTTACGTGCGCCATGCGGCTTCACGTGAAGGTGATTGTACAATGGCAATTGAAGATGGCCGGGCAATTCTCTCAAGCACCGTAACCTTCCACAGCATACTGTTTGAAAGACCTGACGACGGCTCGAGAAGACGGACGCTCGAACCGCCTGCCTTTTTTAGCGATTTGAATCTCGATCAAACCATTGAAGCCATTACGGCCGATTGGAAAGACTATTACCTCGCGCCATTCTTTTACACCCGGCTGAACGATCTCGAGGCGATCGCGTATCGCCAAGAGGTCATGCGAGATCTCGGAAACAAAATCCTGATGCAATCTATCAAATCCTTTTCCGTACAGATCCGAGCAATGCGGAAGCGACTCGCTCAGGCGAAGAAGATCTACTACAAACGCGGTGCGGAGCGGATGTTCGTTGGCGCGGTCGAAATTTATTGCGAAGCGGTCGAGGGTCTGTCCAGGGATCTGCGTGCGCTCGACGTGCATTCCCGAGGCCTGTGCGCGTTCCGTGACTATCTGACGGAGTACGTCACATCGTCCTCGTTCCGCAATTTGGAAGCTGAAGCGGAGAAGCTGAAGGCGGACCTATCCAACATTAGGTACTGCCTCGTTATCAAAGATCTTAGCGTCACGGTTCGCCACTACGACGCAGAGACTGATTACAGCGCCGTTGTCGAAGAGACATTCGAAAAATTCAGGCGCGACGCAGTGATCGGCTATTCGGTGAAGGCCGCGGAATTGGTAGGCATAAACCACGTTCAGGCACAGGTGCTAGACAAGTTGGCGCTTCTCCATCCCGAAACCTTCCTTACGCTCGAAGCGTTTTGCGCGGAGCACGCGGAGTATCTCGATGACAAGATCTCGCAATTCGACCGCGAAATTCAGTTCTACGTCGCGTACCTCACCGATGTCGAAAAAGTCCAGCGAGCTGGCCTGTGCTTCTGTGAACCACAGCTCTCGCAAATGTCCAAAGAAGTGAGCGGCCACGACGCCTTCGATCTCGCACTGGCGGGCAAACTCATCGATGAAAAGACTGCTGTCGTCTGCAACGATTTCTTTCTGACTGGCCCGGAGCGGCTCTTCGTAGTTTCTGGTCCGAACCAAGGCGGCAAGACCACATTCGCCCGCATGTTCGGCCAGCTACATTACCTGGCCAGCCTGGGTTGCCCGGTCCCGGGCACGGAAACTCGGCTGTTTCTCTTCGACCGCCTCTACACACACTTCGAGCGCGAAGAGGACATCACGAATCTTCGGGGTAAGCTGCAGGACGAACTGATTCGGATTCGCCAGATACTCGACCAGGCAACGCCGAACAGCCTCGTTGTTATGAACGAAATCTTCTCGTCAACGAGGCTCAAGGACGCGATTTATTTGAGCAAGAAAGTCATGACAAGAATTTCGGAGCTGGACGTTGTGGGAGTTTTCGTCACTTTCCTGGACGAACTTGCGTCGTTCAACGAAAAGACCGTCAGCGTCGTCAGCACGGTTGATCCGAACAATCCGGCGGTTCGCACTTACAAATTGGAGCGAAGAACGGCCGATGGGCTCGCGTATGCGCTTGCGATCGCCAAGAAGTATCGCGTCACGTACGACTGGCTCAAGGAACGCATCAAGGTATGAAAACACTCCTAATGCACCGGGATCGGGATTTCGACTTACGGCAGGCAATGCCGTGGAACGAGATGGCTCTCATGCAGAATCTCGAATTGGTCACCCTGCTGCGAGCCATGGCTGGCGATGACGAATTCCTGTTCGACGTGGCGCGGAAAGCGCTTCTTTCCGGGCTGCAAAACGATGTTGGCACGATTCTGTACCGGCAGGAGATCGTGAAGGATTGTTTGAAAAACTCTACGGTCGTCAGGGAACTCTACGAACTCATGGTGATGACGATCGAAGTGTCAAAGCAGGAGTGGTGGGGCATATCCAGCCATTTCCCATCCTCGATGCTTTACAGCTCCCTCCGCCTGCTGGAGTCGTCGTTGAGCGTGCTCAGAAAGCTGAAGAGTATCGCCGAAGAGGTTGCCGGCCGTTTCGAGTCTGAAACCTTCACCGCGCTGTTCACAATGCTCCGAAAGGAACTGAGCGACGAGTACTTGGACAGCATTCAGAATCACTTGACCAAATTGAAGTTCCGAAAGGGCGTATTACTGAGCGCAGAGCTAGGCGACCGAAACGAAGGTATCAACTACGTGCTACGCCAGGCCGACGAGAAAGACCCAAATTGGCTTATGCGTCTTCTCGCATGGGGACCGAGTTCGAACACCTTTCGTATCGATAATCGCGACGAGACTGGGATGAGGATTTTGTCGGAAATGCGACATCAAGGGATCAGTCGAGTTGCGATTGCGGTCAGCCAATCCGCGGATCACGTCCTGGGTTTTTTCAAAATGCTGCGAACGGAGCTTGCCTTCTATGTGGGCTGTCTGAATCTGTATGGCCGACTGGCAGCCAAGGACGAACCGGTGTGTGTTCCGACGCCGGCGCAGGCGGACGAGCGCAGGCACCGCTTCAGCGGCCTATACGACGTATGCCTATCGCTCCACCTGGACCAGAGAGTTGTAGGCAACGCCACGAACGCTGACGGCAAAAGTCTCACGATCGTCACAGGCGCCAACCAGGGCGGAAAGTCGAGCTTCCTGCGCAGCATCGGTCAGGCGCAGCTGATGATGCAATGCGGCATGTTCGTCGGGGCAGAAGACTTCAATGCCGAAATCTGCCCTGCGTTGTTTACTCATTACAAGCGAGAAGAGGACGCGACGATGACGAGCAGGAAGCTCGATGAGGAGCTCGCCAGGATGAGCGAGATCGTCGACCACGTCGTGCCGAATTCGATGGTGCTCTTCAACGAATCGTTTGCCGCGACGAACGAGCGGGAGGGGTCGGAGATCGCGAAGCAGGTCGTCTGTGCGCTGCTGGAAAAGCGCATCAAGATCTTCTACGTAACTCATCTGTACGAATTCGCGCGTGGCTTCTTCGACAGAGAGAGTGAGGACGCCATCTTCTTACGCGCCGAAAGAACGTCCGACGGCGCGCGGACCTTCAAACTGCTCGAAGGGGTGCCGTTGGAGACTAGTGATGGCGAGGACTTGTATCGTCAGATATTCGACTTGAATGGACAATCTCAGAGTAAACCATTCAACGACGCAGGTTCGATAACAGGGAAATTTACAGGGAATTTTACGCTCTAGCTCGGTCCAACGCGCTGTAAGTCCACACTGACGCGGAGTATGCACAAACTAAAGGTTCCCAAACGCGCAAAATAACAGGGAACGAACAGGGAATCAACAAGGGAATATCCGCTCGTAAACCGCAGATCTTATGCAAAAAATGCTGTCCTATCTTTAGCGGCACTTTATCCGCGGCCTCGTCAACGACCAGGCGAGTTTCTCTTAGATCGGGTATCCGGACATATCGCCCTCACGGTCAACGTATGAGTTTTCGAAGACTAAGCAAGAACGGACTCTGGCGGGTCGAAGCCGTCATCATGAAGCGCCGCAGCGACGGGTTTAGGGATCTTGCGAATCGTGTTCGCGGCCTGCGGGGAGCGAGGCACGCCAGTCGGTCGCAAGGAGCAATGGCAAAGACACTAAGTAACCTTCGCGCACATCATGCCCGAATCGTGTCTGGCGGCGATGATCTTGCTCTCGCCCTATCGGAGTAAATCTTCGAGTTGGATCTTCTGATCGGTCTTTTCGTCCCGGTATTTCACGATTACAGGCGTATAAAGCGACAGGCGCCACTCTTCTCCGCGACCTTCGCGAATCGCTCGCGATCCAGACACGACCACCGCGTTTCCTGGCACGACTAGTGGCTCGTCATCCGTCGCTTTGTGTATCGCGCCCGTGACGAGATCGTAGATCGGCGTCGAGCGATTTAGAATCGTGCCGGTGCCGAGCACGGCTCGCCGCTTCACAACGGTCCCTTCGTAGACGCCGCTATTTCCGCCGACCAAGACATCATTTTCAATCACGACAGGTAGCGCTCCGACCGGCTCCAGCACTCCTCCAATCTGGGCGCCAGCGGAAATATGGCAGTTCTGTCCGATCTGCGCGCAACTTCCGATCAATGCATTTGAATCGACAAGCGTGCCGTCACCGACGTACGCGCCCACGTTGATATACATCGGCGGCATGCAGACGACGCCATTACCGACATAGCAGCCGTCGCGGATGCTCGAGCCACCCGGCACGATTCGCACGCCGGAATTCGCGCTGAACTTTTTCACGGGATAAGTTGATTTGTCGAAAAACGGTTGGCGCGACGCGTCGACGGACATATCCACGATGGCGCCCATGCGAAACCCAAGGAGGATGCCTTTTTTGACCCAGGCATTCACACGCCATCCCGACGGCGCGGCGGCGTCCGGTTCCGCAGCGCGGATCTCGCCTTCATTCAGCGCTTCTTTAAATTTCCGGAACAGCCGCCGGTCTTTTTCTGAAAATTCGCCCGGCTGCTGTTCGAAGAGCGCCTCAATTTGCCGTTGCAGCATAGGTTAGCTGAAGAAGTCCGAGCGATTCGAGAACACCGCGGATTCGCGCTAGATTTTCGGCTTTCGGCGGAACGAGCGGCAGCCGCCACACCGGATCGAGAAGTTCCATGAACGCCATCGCCGCCTTCACCGGGCCTGGATTCGTTTCGACGAAATTGACTTCCATTAGCGGGAAGTATTTTCGGTGGAGTTCGCGCGCTGCGGGAAAATCGTTCTGCAGGCAAAGGCGTGTCAACTGCGTCATTTCCGCTGGAATTTCATTCGATACGACGGAAATAACTCCACAGCCTCCGAGCGCCGCGAGCGGAAGCGTGATCGCGTCGTCGCCCGAGAGCACGGCAAACGAACCGCTCACGCCGTTTGCAATCGCCGCCATCTGGCCGATGTTTCCCGACGCTTCCTTGATCCCAACAATGTTGTCGATTTCCGCGAGCCGCCGAATCGTGGCAGCTTCAACGTTGACGCCCGTGCGTCCGGCGACGCTATACACAATAATCGGGAGGGTCGTCGCGGCGGCAATCGCCTTAAAGTGCTGGTAAAGGCCTTCCTGCGTCGGCTTGTTGTAGTACGGCGTCACGGAGAGAATTCCGTCCACGCTCATCGCCTGGAATCCGCGCACAGACTCAATGACTTCCACGGTGTTATATCCGCCCGCACCCGCGACGACGGGCACACGGCCGCGTGCTTCTTCGAGAGTCAGCTCAACGACGCGCATCCGCTCCTTCTGCGTCAGCGTCGGGCATTCACCGGTTGTTCCGCACGGAACGAGAAAATCGACTCCTGCATCAACCTGTCGCCGGACGAGCCGGCGATGCGCTTCCTCATCAAGTGACCGATCCGAGCGAAACGGGGTTACCAGTGCCGTGCCGCATCCTGTAAACATTATCTTTTCCTCCTGCGCGATTTCTCAATCCAACTGGCCGATGATGTCCCGAAATTCGAAAAACCCTTTTTTGCCTGCAATCCAGCGCGCTGCGCGCAATGCACCGCGCGCAAATCCGCCGCGGCTTCGCGCTGAGTGCCGCAGTGTGATCGTGTCGGCCGGCGAATCGAATCCGATTTCGTGCGTTCCGGGATGCGATCCCGCGCGGCTGCTGCTCAAATCAATCGGCCGCTCGTAGCCGCTTTCTTTCATTCGCGCCGCCAGCGCCAGCAAAGTGCCCGACGGCGCATCTTTTTTTGCGGCGTGGTGAATTTCCCACGCCCAAGCGCCGTAGTCCGATTCGTTCGCCAGCAACTGCGCTGCTTGCGTAACGATCTGCGTGAATACAAAAATTCCCACAGAAAAATTCGGCGCGCAGACGACTCCAGTTCCGGCGCGTTCGATGGCCGTCCGCACGCATGGCAACTCTTTGAGCCAGCCCGTCGTCCCGACGACTGAGTTGATGCCGGCTTGCGCGAGCCGCGCGATGTTTTCAGCGGCAACGTCGGCGTTCGAGAATTCGACGGCGATATCTATCCCAGCGAGATTCTGTTTCGTAAGTCCTTGAAACGCGCCGTTGTTCTCGCGATTCAAGCGCAGTTTCACGTCGAAGCCGTATTCCGGCGCCAGGCGTTCGATCAAGCGGCCCATTTTCCCGTAACCTACGATCGCAAGATTCATCGTCCGCTTTCCAAGAGCTGCCGTGCGAGTCCGGCGTAAAGTCCTATTGCGGCTTCGAGTTCGCGCTTCGGCACGCCCTCTGCCTCAGTGTGCGCCACCCGAATGCTGCCAGGACCGATCAAGAAAGGTTTCCCCCACGCGGGGCTGAGAATCGGAGCGTCGCTCGTATACGAAACAATCGTCGTAGGAAGGCCATCGAAGGAATCAAAATGCACGGCGGGAATGAAGCCGATTTCTCGCAGTTCGGCGCGGCCGCCAACTGCGGCCGTCATGGCATCGCGAATCGGCGCGGGGTCTCCCGCCAGGCGGACGAAAATTTCCGCGCGCGCTTCATCAGCAACGACGTTCGGAGCGCGGCCACCGGCGATCCTGCCAATATTGATTGAGCCCGGCCCGAGCACGGAATCGCGCGGAAGCGGAATGCGGCGAACGGCCTCGAGAACATCCAGCAATTTATCAATCGCCGACTCGCCTAATTCCGGATAACCCGAATGCGCCATCTTGCCGGCTGTGCGAATCTCGTAACGCAGAGCGCCTTTCGCGCCGAGAGCAAGCTTGCTTTCCGTCGGCTCGCCGTTGATCAGATAGCGCGAGCCTCGCGGCGAGAGCGCCGCGGCTTTCGCGCCGGCGCTGTTGATCTCCTCTCCCACAACGAACAGAAGGCCAATTCCTCGCGCACCTTCGCCGAGCAGCGTCTCGGCAGCGACGATCATCGCGGCAATCGCGCCCTTGGCGTCGCACGCACCGCGGCCCCACAAGAATTCGTTATCCTCGCGGCTCGGTAAAAAAGGCGGAACGGTATCCATGTGCGACGAGAGCGTGACGATCGGATCGCCCCAGGTTGCAAACACGTTGAAGCGTTCACCATCCACGGGCATTCGTTCGACACGGCCGCCATGCCGCGCGGCGAGCGCTGAAACGCGATCGAATAAATAGGTCGCGATTCCCGCCTCATTGCCGCTTACGGACTCGATATCCACGAGAGCGCGCGCCAGCGCCAATATGTCTGCCATGTTGCCTGCCTGGATGGAACGGTAGGAGAAGGGAAGATACGAGAGGAACTGCTGCTCGAACTCCGCCACTTCCCGATAGCGCTCCATCCGTTTGTGACGGATGACAGTGGACAAGCCTGAGGCTTGTCCACCAACCGATGCGATTTCAGCTACCGCAGCGATTTCGGCGGAGTCCACAACAAACACCCTTTTCGCCACGTCTCCGAAGCTGCTCGGAATTACCGACCTGGTTACTCATGGTCTCCGCACCTCTACCAAGAACATTTTGAGTCTAGCGGACGCTTTTGCCCAAGTCAATTACCGGCGTGGTTCGCCAAAACCACAGCCGGGACCAAAACGGCCGGTTCTTGGTCAAATGGCCTTGGATATGAGCATCAACTCGGTACAGCGCGAAGACTCCGGAGGCCAGGAACCCGAGTGCGCGTGGAGCGCACACATATATGATGTAGAACACATACGCGATGAGGTTGACGACGTCATAAACAACAAGCCGGCCCCGGCCAACAAAGACGTCGGCGGATACTGCCGTCAGAAAGTAAAGCAAATAAACGACAGCGGTAATCCTGTCGCTGGCACGCGGCGAAGTTTCTGCAATCCGGCCTTCCATTTCAGCTGCGGTCATCAGTCCGGGCGTATGCGGCGACTGCGGATTCCTCTGCCGGAGCCAGCACGAGCAGAGCTGCACCGATGACGACGAGGACAGCAGATCCATAAAGGTCCGCGCGCATGCTCGCATTTGGGAATGCGTGCGCGCTCATAACAATGGCGTGACCTAGACCCGACCATGCGGCGAAGGCGATCAGACTGCGGTACACCGATGGGCTCCGGACCGCGAAAGGCAAGAAGATGCCGAGCGTGACATAGAGACTCAGCAGCATCACGTCGGAGTATTCGCACTTCTCTGGATGAAATAAACTCATCGCCAGTGGATAAATCCCGGCTGCAAAGAGCACTCCGACCACGACCAACACAACTTTCAACACTCGTTCTCGACAGGTCGTGGCCTCCTGCTAAACACTGACAGCGAACTCAGGGTGCAATCCTAGGCGTGGGAAGAAGCGCAAGTCAACGACGGGTGGTGCACAGGGAGTCCGCTGCTCTAAGCGCTGAGCTACCTTCTGAAAACTAATGGACTACACATCGTGCGGCGCGGGCACATGGCGCTCGCCAATGCGCGTCGGAACGCAGCACGAAATTGTCCTGATTCAATTCGAATAATTTCAGTTCGGCCAGGCAGCCGAAGGATCGTAGAAATCGGCCACGCGGATCGTCGGCAGCGATTCGCGATTCACCACGCGGCCATCTTTGATCACCGAGTTGATTTTGCGGAAATTATGGATGTCCTGCAGCGGATCGGCATCGAGAACGAGTAGATCCGCAATTTTCCCCGACTGCACCGTTCCGAGCTTGTCCCCGAGGCCGTAAGCTTCCGCGCCGCGCCGCGTTGCACCCATCAGAACTTCCATCGGTGATGCGCCCGCTTCCTGCAGGCCTTCCATGCGCTCAAACTCAATTCGTCCGAGACGTCCCCAAACCACCGGCCCTAATCCTTTCACCTCAAGCCCCGCATCCGTCGCTAACGTGAATTGGACTTTTGCGTCGATCCACGGACGAAGCGCCGCAACTCGAGACTTGTAAATCTCAGGCGATGCGCCAGCTTGCCGACCCATCATGATCTCGTTGAGATAGGGTTCGTTCGGATGATCCCCGGCTTTCCATTCTTCCATCGTCTTGAATTGCTCTTGCGTAGGAATCATCATCAGTGCGCAATAGATACTCTTTCGCTTGATCTCCGCGATCAGCGCATCGCGCTCTTCGATTTGCCGCGGAGTTCGCGGCATTGGCTCCATCACGTTCGGGTGTTGGAGTAACTGCGGATCGACGCTGATCGCCAGCTTCAGGCTCTCCAGCGTGAAGGTATGCGTCTGGAATGGAAGCCCTGCTTTGCGCACCTCTTCGCGCATCGCTTTGAGCTGCTCCGGAGAAAACATGAGCGGCTCCACGGGAGAAATTCCGTGCGCGCTTACGGCCACCTTGACGAAGTCGGGGCCTTTCGCGATGTAGTCGCGCATCGCGCCCGAAAGTTCCGAGGGCGTCAGCGCTAGAAGCTCCGGCCCCATATCCGCTTCCCAGAGCTTGTTGATGCGTTCCTGAATTTCCGGGTGGACCCATCCGCCATAGCGGATGTCAATTCCGCGAATCGGCCATCCATTCATCATGTACGGCGAAAACGGACCGCCGATCCCAACAATATTTCCCGCGACGAGCACGCGGCTGCCCAGAACCTCACCGGAGTTCAGTCGTGCCCGCGCCTTCAGAAGCGGCTCGAGCGGCCCCCAGGAATCCCCGATCGTTGTGATTCCGTATTTCAGTCCGACTTGAGCGGATTCGAGCGCGATGTCTTCAAATCGGTCTTCATACTTTACGAAAAACTCGGGAACGGTCATGAGCACGAGATGCGCGTTTGTGTCGATCAAGCCGGGGGTGATGAATTTGCCGCGCGCATCGATTGCGTGTGCTCCCGAAGGAATCGCGACCGACGCTCGCGGCCCGACAGATTTGATCTTCCCGTTTTCCATTAGCACGACGGCATCGGGAATCGGCGCGTCTCCCGTTGCGGTGATCACCGTGCCGCCGACCAGCGCGAGCTGTCCCGAACTCGTATCCGCTGCGCGCATCAGTCCGCACACGATTGCAAACAAGAAAAGAATCGCCAGCGCAACATTTCGGACAAAACTTGCAAATCGAAATTTCCGAGCAAACAAAGGAAGACGAAGATTCATGTGCCACCGTTTGCGCCCATAAAATAAGACCACCAGCATCGTACTGCAAATCGGTGCCGGTGCTCAGCGGCCGAGCAACCCCTCAAAACGTGAGCTTCAACGCCAATTGAATCGAGCGCGGGCCGCCGATTTGGTAGAGTGGGCTGAAACCCGTCCCGTAACCCTGGCCCAAACTCGCGCCCAACATCTGAGTCGCTTCACCGAATTGAGATTGCGGAAGCGTCCAATTGCTCTGAGGCGGGCCGAAGTTAGGATGATTCAATATATTGAAAAATTCGGCGCGAAATTGCAGCTTCAGCACATCAGTGATCGGAAATTGGCGCCGAACAGCAAAATCCCATTGCGCCGCCGGAAAACCGCGAAGTGCGTTGCGTCCGAGATCTCCCTGTTCCTCTAACATCGTCACTGGATCGATCGGCGCTGCCGTGAAAGCATTGAAGTTCAATGCCTTGCCGCCCGGATATTGCGATCCGTAGAGATACAGGGGTTGTCCTGGAACTACATCCGGACGGAGCACAACTTCGTTCGTTCCATTCACGGCCGTCGGCGCGCCATTGTTAACGTCCACCGGCGGCGCCGACCGCGCTTGAATGATGTTCTCCAGTGACCAGTTCCCGAAAACCTGTCGGACAAGTATGTTTTGGCCGGGTGTAGGAATATCGTATGTAATGGCGGCCGAGAGCGTGTTGCGAATATCCCAATCCGAATCGCCGCGATTCGATAAGCCGGGCGCGACGACATCAGAACCTGAAACTTCGAGAGATGAAAATCCGCTCGAGGCATCGTCGATCGAATGCGCCCACGTGTAGGACACCAGTGCCTGGAACCCGCGAGACAGCCGTCGGA
Organism: uncultured Acidobacteriota bacterium; assembly: GCA_963803835.1. Classification (GTDB taxonomy): domain Bacteria; phylum Acidobacteriota; class Terriglobia; order Acidiferrales; family UBA7541; genus Palsa-147. Next base: position 64,677 of record CAWDOI010000023.1, read on the forward strand.
TGAATTGGGCTTGCAGTGCGTTGTAGTTCGAGTAAGTTCCGTTGGTGATCACCGTTAGCCCGGAGAACGTCGCATTCAGATTCTGAAAATCCTCCTGCTCCTGCAGGCGGCGTCCGGCTGCGCCAATGTACGAAAGAGAAAACGTCTGGTTCGTTCCGAGTGACTGCTCCACCGCAACATTCCACTGAAGCGTATAAGGCATCTTGAGATTGGGATCGAAGCCCGTGATGCTTAGCGGCGGTGCGAGCGTGATCGATGAGGGCGGACCTTGGGCTGCCGTCAGCGGAAATGGCCCGCCGAAAGTGAAATTATATGCGCCGTAGGGATAGCTGAAAACGTTTGCCGCACGTCCGGCAGCTTGATCGCCTAAATCATAGAACACTCCAAATCCTCCGCGCAGAACCGTCTCGCGCCCGCGATCCGAATGCAATTGGTAAGCCGCTCCAATGCGCGGCGCAACGTTGCCATAGGTCGTGTGCCAGAGCGGCGTGCCCAGCGGCGCGAGCTGCGTACTCTCTGGATCGCTCACCTCAGTCACTGCGAGCAATTGCTTGTTTGCGGTAGGTGGAGGATTTACGTCCCAACGCAAGCCATACGTCAGCGTCAGGCGTGGCGAGATCTTCCAGGTGTCCTGCGCAAAAGATCCCCAGTTGTTGAAATAAAATGTTCCGGGCGCGCCCAGCGAACTGAATACGAAAAGCGGATTTGCGGCTGCTACTGATGGAATATCGAGGAATTCGACTTCCGAATAATAACGGAACGGCGTGAAGTAGGGCGACGCCCACCTATAATCAATTCCGAATTTCACCGCGTGCGATCCCTTGAGCCATGAGAAATTGTCAACCACGTTGACCTGTCGCAGCGAACTATTCACCAGCGCTCCGTCGTTGTAAGCCGTGTCCAAACCTGACGCAACGATGAATTGCGTAATGTCTGTAGCTGGGTTGTCCAGTGGCGGCGGAAATAAAACTGAGGTCGGAGGCACCACGGCGCCTCCGAATGTATCCACGAAGTTCGTCGCCTCGCCCAAATTCCGGCTGAAGTTGAAGCGCGTTTCATTCGTCATCGTGGGCGAAAGAGTCCAGGTCGAGCCGGCTGTCAACGTCGTCGTGCGTACCTGATTGTCGAACTTTGTATTCGCGCTGAATCCCATGCCCGCGCGCGTGATCAGCTCGGATGGTGAGTAGTCATATCGGGCAAACAGCTGTACCCGGCTGTTCACTGCGTGGTCGACGCGAATGCTGTAGGCATTCAGTGTTGCCTGGTTTGAAATTCCGATGTTGAACGGAGCCAGTCCGGTCGGAGAACCACCCGAGATGATTTCTGGTCCATTCGGGATTGGGAATATATTCAAAAACGGCTGGATGCTCGCGGGCGCGCTGGTTCGAGCGTCGAGTGCAGGCACATCCGTCTCCAATGTCTGCGGCAGCCGCAGTCGCAATCCTTCGTAGGAAAAGAAAAAGAACGTGTGGTCTTTGATGATTGGCCCGCCGATGACCCCGCCAAAATCGTTCTGCCGTTCTTCCGACTTAGGCAATCCGAGTGCGTCGGCAAACCAATCCTCCGCGTCGAGTTTGTCGTTTCGGAAATAATCGAACGCCGCGCCGTGAAACTGGTTCGATCCCGACCGCGTGAGAATGGACACTTGCGCGCCGGGGGTTCGTCCATATTCCGCATCGAACGTAGACGTCTGAATTCGGAATTCCTGCATATCGTCAACAGAAACCAGGTTGTTTGTTCCCCCGAGAACGCTGAATCCCGGCAGCGTTCCTGACGCGTCTCGATACAACGTGCCGGATCCTGCTTGATCGGTTCCGATGTTGGCGCTCACGCCATCGATGGTGAAGTAGTTCGTGTCCGTGCGCTGGCCGTTGACGCTGAATTGTCCTTCGTCTCCGACTGCCGCCGGCGTGATCACGACGCCGGGCGTCAAATCGATCAAGGACTGAAAACTCCGGCCATTGAGCGGCAAATTCTCGACAAATTGCCGGTCAACCACCGTGCTCACGGAAGCGTCCGTCGTATTGATGTTGGTCTCTTCAGCCGTGATCGTCACCGTCTCCGCAACGGAACCGATCTGCAGCGCAAAATTGCGGACCACATTATCTTGAACATTGAGAACTAAATCAGTGACCGTCACTGTCTTGAAGCCTGATTTGCGCGCCGTGATGAGGTAGTGTCCTGGATGCAAAGACGGAATCGCGTAGAGGCCTTCGTCGTTTGTCCTGACGGTGACCGACAAATTTGTCTCGAGATTTGTGATCTCCACCTCAGCGCCAGCAATTACGGCGCCTGACGCGTCGGTCACGCGGCCGTAGATGCCCGCAAGCTCCGATTGAGCGCCTGCTGGTGCTGCAGCCAGAAACAACAAGCCTGCGCATACGAGAAAGCACGCCGGCAGCAACCCGAGCAAGGAGGTCGCAAATGACAGTCGATTTCGATTCACACCGCCAAAGTTCTTCATGGACACGATTCCCCCTATGTCGGAGTGTGCCTCCGCAACGGCAGATCTGTTTCAGAATGAGCTCGAAATCCCTGTCAGCGGTTCGATGTATAGGACAGAAGGAAGTAGTGCGAGCGACTACGAACGTAGGAGCGCAGCCGAGTCGTTCGACCCATTCATTAAGGATGGTTCGCCTTATTTCTTAGATAAGCGTAGAGGAATTTCTCGCCTTTGGGTTGGTTGGTTTGTTTGCCTGGCGGCTCCACAGTCACGAACACCGAGTCAATTTCGACAAGGACTTTGGGATCGTCGTACCGGAAGACCCATCGCTTTTGCGCATTATCGTCGGAATAGAAAATTCCAAGGCTCTTAGCCAGATGTCCCGGACCTTCCTTTTTGCCCCAAACGCGAAAATTGTAGCCCGCATTTTGGACGCGATTGTCGCTGAGGTCGTATGCATAGAAAATAAGGGACTTACCTTCCGTAAAAAAGACTCGGCCGAACGCAGGACGGGTTCGGCCTTTCGTATCGGTGTCAAAAACGTCCGCGATATGGAGATTCCGCGCGGCCATGAGTTCGCGGATATCCCGGTTGGCAGCCAGGAGGTCATTCTCTCTCGCAAGAGAGCTTGTCTGTTCCGCGATTTGATCCGTAAGATCATGAATTCGAAGCTGATCCGCCGCGAGCGCAGTTTGATCCGACGCCGCCGTCGATTCCAGCTGAGACTTCACACTCGCCACCTCGGCCTGCCCTTCCGCAACCTGGCGCCGCAAATCGTCGATTCGGGTTTGGCGATCATTTACAGCCGAAAGCAATGACGCTCGGCCATTTTCAGAGGCGGCGGCGTTCGCGCGAAGTTCCGCCAATGTATCCGACTCGACGGCCAGGGAGCTTCGCAGCGCAGCCATTTCGGAAATTAGCTCTTGATTATCGGCTTTCAATCTGAGGATTGTCGCGTCCCGTTCTGGGTCGGCGGACGTTTTTCGACTGGAATTTGCGGAAGCTGCGATCGACGTCGAGGCGACGCGCAACGATGCATCAAACTCGCGCGCTTTCAAGAAATAGCCACTTGCCAGACCGATTCCTAGCAACACCGACGCAGCCGCGCTCAATTTCAGATTTTTACTGAAGAATGGTTGTTGAATTGGAACTTGACACTCGGGGAGAACTGCGGGGATTGTAACTCGGGAGAACGTCACGCCTTCTGCTTCCGCTCGCTTCAGAAATTTCTGTCGAAACAGCGTTGAATCGATATAGCCAATTGCTTCTTCTGCGCTCATCCCCTTCTGATTCTCTGCGCTGCTATATCGAATCGCGCCGACCTGCAGAAAATCGCAGTACGTCTCCCGGCAGTCGGGACAACAAGCTAGATGTTCTTGAAGTTCGGCCAGCTCAGCGCCCGACGCCTGCCCGATACTTGCGGCCGCACAGAGCTCCTCGAAATGTTCATGCCTCGCCACGGCTGACCTCCTCGATACCCATAACTCTGTGACTCGACACACTGACCGGCTGAGCGGCAAGGCAGGCTCGCAGATGATCCAATCCTCTATAGTAATGATTGCGGACCGCGCTGTAACTCTCGCTCGATTGCTCCGCGATTTCGCGTAATGTCAAGCCGTCGAAAATCACTTTTTGGATTGTGAGGCGTTGCGGCTCATTCAGCTTTCCTAGCACCTGTTCCACCAGCCGCCTCAGCTCTTGATCCGACATCCGGGGAATTGCATGCTGACTTGCTTCCCACAGCGTTGCTTCTTCCAAATCCGGTCGATTGTAGAATTGCCGGAGCAAAAGGTAATTTCGACGGTTGATGCTCCGGTGGTACGCGAACTGCAAGAGCCACACTTTCAGCGTACCTCTGGCGGGGTCAAATCTTCTCGCTGACCGGTAAAATTCGAAGAATATATTCTGGGTTACTTCCTGCGCTTCGGCCGCATCGTGCAGGATTCGCAATGCTACGGTGAGTACAAGCCGGTTGTAACGATCGAAAAGAACGGCAAAAGCGTCGCCGTCACCTTGCTGCACCGCCAGCATCAGATCTTCGTCGGTGCGCGTGTCGCGGATCTCGACGGAGTCGTCTGAATCCCGCTTCCGGCCTGAAAAGTATGGATACATGGTGTACAGACTCGGCGCCCTAATTTGCACCAATTCGAGCATTCTGCCAACTAATTCGCGAATCAAAAATTTGCGAGGACTGATGAGACAAACGAATGGATCCGCAGGAAGACTGTGTCGAGTGACTTCGCAGAAATCAGTCGCGCTGACGAGGTGAGGCGTGGCGAGCCAGCCAATCCACTGAAAATTTTTCCAAAACTCAGGCCAGCATTCGCGCGGTGGTCCGCAAACGAAGATGTCGGGGCGGTCTTCGCTTTCTTCATCCTTGATGCCGTACGGATTTCCGTTGTGCCGGCGAGGCTGCAGGACCGAAAATGCTGCTTCAAATATTCGCGCGGGATGCCGACGACGATGACGGTTTCAGGCGGTGGCTCGCCGCAACCGCGATACCCGACAGTGTCTGTCCTACTCACAAAGCGATGAGCACGCGTCTTCGGGCGGCTCCGCGCAGACTTGGCCGGTCAATAAGGTCGAAACACACCATTCCGTTCGCCCCCTTCGCGAGCCGCTTCGCCACGACTGACAAGTGGTAATGCCCAAAAGATAGGGATCCCCACCGTAATTTTTTCCTCTTCTAAGATCTCTCTCACTTCTCCTCAACATAATCCTCGCGCATTTCAGCCAGCTGAGAAGGCATGCCATTTCGAATAATCATGCCCCGACGAATAAGCCGCGTTTGGCAAGACCTGGTTCGGAGTACTCCTTATCCTCCGCTTCGAGTCGAAACGACCACAAAATTCCACCATTCAGGGCATCTTCCCGGGTGAAGAGCGGAATGTAAGCCCGCATTCCCAGAACACCGCGACTTTCCAGCCTGAATGCACGAGTGCAGCGCAGGCTGCTCGATCGCGTTCTTTATTCCTAGCTATTTTCTTCGAACCCTCCAGAAGGTCACGTCACTCGGGGCTTGGGCAGCAATCGTAGCAAATTCGCCCTATTTTCGCCCAGGCGCAAAGGCACATGCTTATTTGCGATCGGAGAAAACGAACCATATTCTCCGCCAGATCCGAGTTGAACGGCTCCAGAGGATGCGTAACTAGATTGAGAATTGCTATCTTCGGCCGGAAATCGCTACTTTTCGGCTGGCAAAGGGATCCAGAGAGAAAACTCCCGACTGCGTGGCGGAGGGGGTGGGATTCGAACCCACGAGACCCTTTTGGGGCCTAACGGTTTTCAAGACCGCCGGTTTCAACCACTCACCCACCCCTCCGTAGGACGGACTTCTACATTGTAACTTACGCACGCGGCGCGTCACAGCACGGCATCGATTTGTCGCGGGCGACTTTCCGCTGGCTCTCTCAATTACAACCTCGCAGGTCATTTTTATGTTGTAGACTCGGCCGTTCGCACCGAGCGATGGCATGAAGAATTCGATCGTGTCCTTTCGTCAATTTGGTTGATGGAGCAAGTCTTCGGAGGCAACCGAATCTGGTCACCAATGTAATTTCGAGGACCTTCATGAACGGGATGAAAAATCTGTCTCGGAAGTGCACGCTTGCTTTTTTCGCGGTCGTCGCGTTGTGTCTCACAGCCGCAGCGCTTCCAGCGCAAACCATAATCACAAACAATCCGCCTCAATATGGGCCGTATAACGCCGTTTTTCTTCAGGGCGGCGACGGCCTGAAGAAATCCATGGTCGATCACGACAGCATGCTGCGCGCTGATTCGCCGTGGTCGATGTATTGCTGGATTCGCATCGATGAACCGCTGCGGGCACCGACATTGATCGCGGGTATCGGAGATCCGGCCGAGGAATATCCACGATATTTGGCAGTCGATGCGCGCACGGTCTCGCTGTGGATGGGCGAGGACAACACTCTCAGTGGGCCAGTAGTAATTTCTCCTGCGAAATGGCACCTGCTGGCGGCGACATTTGATGGAAGAGATTTCCGCCTCTATAGCGATGGCGAGCAAGTGGCAAGCGGCGAGCTCGTGCTCGGCAGCGTGAGCCCTGTCATTCAGATGGCGCCACCGATTCTTCCGTGGACCAACGGGCAGCATTTCGGCGGCAAGATCGCCTCTCTCGTGCTGCTTCGCCGAACGCTGAAAGCAGACGAAATCAAGCGACTCGCTCAAGCGCCGGAAGATTTCTCTTTAGTTGAATTCGAAGATGGATCAAAAAGCTGGCCAGTGCAGACGAAGGGTCAAGCAGGTTACCGTGCTCCGCAAGATCCTTCTGAAATGCCGCGAAGCAAAGCCCCATTTTCCGCTCCGGTCGCAAACGACAAGCCTGCGCCCAAGCCAACTCTGAGCGCGAGTGGCCCGAATACGTGGACACTTAATGACGGCTGGCGCCTCATCGCTGCACCATTGATCAGCGCCGATGGCGCCGCGATCGCGCAACCCGGATTCGACGCGACGAACTGGTATCCGGCCACGGTCCCAGGAACGGTTCTCACAACGTTAGTCAATCGCGGCGTTTACCCCGACCCAGAATACGGCCTGAATAATCTCGCGATTCCAGAGACGCTGAACAAGCAGGATTACTGGTATCGCATCGAAATCAAATCGCCCGATGAAATTCATGCCGAGGGAGAGCATCTCACTCTGACGTTCGCCGGCATCAATTACAAAGCAGTGATCTGGCTGAACGGCCGTCGCCTTGGAAAAATCAAGGGCGCTTTCATCCGCGGTGTTTTTGATGTAACGGGAATCTGGAAAACGGGCCAGGGCGAGGAGAATGTGTTGGCCGTCGAAGTTTCGCCCCCACCGCATCCGGGCATTCCACAGGAACAATCCATCAAAGGCGGCCCGGGCGAGAACGGCGGGATAATGTGCCTCGACGGTCCGACGTTTGTCGCGTCGGAGGGGTGGGATTGGATTCCCGGCATTCGCGATCGCGAGACCGGAATCTGGCAGGGCGTTGAATTGAGAGCATCGGGTGCCGTGAAAATCGGCGATCCGCAAGTTGTCACCAAGTTGCCGCTGCCGGATACGAGCCGCGCGGACGTCGAAATCACGGTGCCGCTGGCGAATTCCGCAGACAAATCCGTTCGCGGTACGCTGAAGGCATCCTTCGAGTCAGTCAGCGTGGCGAAGGATGTCACTCTTTCGCCGGGCGAAACGACTTTGCAGCTCACGCCCGCGGAATTCAAGCAGCTCACTGTGCAGCAGCCGCGCTTATGGTGGCCGAATGGCTACGGGAAGCAAGACTTGTACCACCTGAAGCTGACATTCACTGCAGACAACCACGACTCCGACACGAAAGAACTCCGATTCGGAATTCGAGAGATCACCTATGAACTGAGCCTGCTCGACAGCGCTGGCCATTTGCGCCGTGTCGAAGTGGATCCAACTCTCGGCAAAAAGGGCGACGAGGGAATCGTTGACGTAACGCACGAAGGCATGCGAGAAATCCCGGCCGCCGATCCGATGCCGCTGGATTTGCCCGAAGCATGGAAAGCATTTTGGCACTCGTGGGTGAGTTCATTGAGACCGGGTGCGGAATCATCTCCCGCAGTGCGCGCGGTTGACGACAGCAAGATTTCCCCGTATCTCGCTATCAAGGTCAATGGCGTGAAAATCGCCTGCCGCGGCGGCAATTGGGGAATGGACGACTTGCTAAAGAGAGTCTCTCGCGAGCGTCTTGAGCCTTTCTTCCGTCTGCACCACGATGCTCACCTTAACATCATTCGCAATTGGGTCGGGCAAAACACCGAGGAAGTTTTCTTCGATCTCGCCGATGAATACGGCCTTCTTGTTTGGAACGATTTCTGGGCGACCACGCAAAACTACAACATTGAACCGGAAGACCCCGCACTGTTCCTCGCCAATGCGCGCGATGTCATCCTGCGCGATCGCAACCATCCATCGATCGCAGTTTGGTGCGGCCGTAACGAAGGAGTGCCACAGCCCATCATCAACAAAGGGCTCGATGACCTGGTGAATTCCCTCGACGGTACCCGCTACTATTCGCCCAGCTCAAACGAGGTCAACCTGCAGCACAGCGGCCCTTACAAATACATGAATCCGAATTTGTATTTCACGACGCTGAACCACGGCTTCTCAGTGGAAACCGGAACGCCGTCAATGTCCACGCTCGAATCATTCCAGAGTTCAACGCCAAAAGCGGATCAATGGCCCATCGATGACGTCTGGGCCTACCACGATTGGCATCACAGCGGAAACGGAGACGTCGCACCATTCATGGCCGAGATACAGGCCGAGTTCGGCGCGCCAACGAGCCTCGAGGATTTCGAGCGCAAAGCACAAATGCTGAACTACGTGGACCACCGCGCCATTTTCGAGGGAATGGATGCGCACCTCTGGGCGCCGAACAGCGGCCGAATGCTTTGGATGACGCAGCCTGCCTGGCCCAGCACGATGTGGCAAATCTTAAGCCACGACTACGATACGCAAGCCTCTTACTACGGCGTGAAAAAGGCGTGCGAGCCCGTGCACATTCAACTCGACCCGACGAGCTACGAAGTCGCGGTGGTGAATACGACGACCACCGCCATGGCAGGATTGTCGCTCGACGCCAGCGTGTTCTCACTCGGCAACAAATCACTGCTCCATCACGAAGAGCGCAAAGATGTCGGCGCCGACTCCGCAGCCGACGCATTCAAGCTGGATATCGCTCCGCTGCTGGCATCAGGCGTCGTGCTTGTAAAGCTGCAACTGCGAAGCGCTTCGGGAGAACTCCTATCGCAAAACTTGTATTGGCTGGGCGCCAAGAGTTCGTCATATCGCGAGCTGGGACGGCTACCGGCGGCCGATGTCTCCGCGAGTGCGGATTCGGTGCGAAGCGGAGACACGATTCGAGTTCACGTCAGACTGGAGAATCGCGGAACTGTCGCAGCTCTTGAAAACAAACTAACGCTTCTCGAAGCCGACGACGGTGCGCGCATCCTTCCCGCCTATCTGAGTGACAACTACGTATCGTTATTGCCGGGCGAGTCGCGCGAAATCGAGATTGAGTATGCTGCGTCAGCTGGAAGAGCGACGCCGCAAGTGGCAATTCGAGGCTGGAATCTTTCGCCGCGAACGATAGCGGTCACGCAGGGAAAATAACGCAGCAAAGACTTGTAGCGCGCTATTCCCGCTTTGATTCTCTCTTCCTGACGGCTATTCGAGTACGGAGGCTCTCGCTTCCTGGATCGCGACATCAACACACCGGCGATGCGCGTATCGAGACAGCTCGCGGGAACTCGAAGAACTCTCAATTACATCAGTCTCTGAAGATTCTGATAGCTAATGCGGAGCGTTTCGATTGGCGGCGGCTGTCCTGAATCCTGCTCGACGAACATATGCCGAACGCCGTTTTCTTCCGCAGCGTGCAGAATGGCTTTCCAGTCTAGAGTACCCACGCCAACTGGCGCGAAGTGTTCAGCTTTTCGATTTTTGACCTGCGATGTGGGAAATCCTGCTCGACGATCTTTCAAATGCAGCAATTGGATGCGGCTCCCCAGCCTCTCGAACATTTCCACCGGGTCCTGCCCCGCCTGCACGATCCAGTAGCAATCCATCTCCATGCAGACGAGATGCGCATCCGTGTGCGAAATCAGCGCGTCGAACCCCGTCGTATCGCCGAATCGACGGAATTCATAATTGTGGTTGTGAAAGCCGAAGCGCATTCCTGCGCTCTTCACCAGTTCTCCCCATTTGTTGTATTGATCGGCCGCCTTCTTAAAGCCGTCGAGCGACGTCCACATCGGCTTGGGAAGCATCGGGCAAATCATATAGTCCACGCCAAGAGCTTTCGCGTAATCAATCTTGGCTTCCAATCCTTTGTAATCAAAGTGACCGCTGGGTACGCACAGGCCGTGATCTTTAATAATCCGCTTCAAATCGGGAGCGGGATGCGAATAGACGTCCCAATACGTTTCGACTTCTTCATAGCCGATCTGGCGAATCGAGGTGAGGACACCCGGGAGATCCTTAGCGGCCTCAGCTCGCACCGTATAGAGTTGAACGCCGAGAGGCCTCTTCTGCGATTGCGCAAAATTAAAATTGGCGGCCGAACCCAGCGTCGCGATCGTTGAAACGATGAACTCGCGCCTTCCGATCAATTCTTGCTCCCTCCATGGTACGAGCCGGTCAAAAACTAGCGCTCTATCGAAAAGCCCAATCTTGCGCCGGAAGTCGCTATGGCAGCACCTCATAGCTCACAAAAGCAAACTTCTTCGAATCAGGAGACCAGGAATTGACGTTGATAGTTCCTTGTCCGCCAAAGAACGACGTAAGGACTTGGATCGATTTCCGTTTTGCGCGTTCCGCTCCTGGCACTCCACCCGGACGCAATCGAATCATCCGCAGCTCGACATTCGTTTTGACATCGTGCCCAGGCGTGCCCTTCGGAAACGACAAGAACACCAACCATTTCCCGTCCGGCGACGGATGCGGAAACCAATCTTCCATTGGATCGCTGGTCACGCGTTCTGCTTTGGCATCGCCTGCACCCGCGCCCTCCGCAGGCATCCGCCAAATATCCCAACCCCCGGATCGGTTGGAATTGAAGTAAATCCATTGCCCGTCGGGAGAGTAATCGGGACCGTCGTCATAAACAGATGCGGTAGTCAGCCGCTCTTCAGGGCCGCCACTCGCTCGAACGCGGAAGAGATTGAAGTTGCCGCCCCGCTGCCCCACAAACGCAAGCCAATTCCCATCCGGCGACCAGGAATGAAAATAGCTCGGGACATTCTCGGTGAGGAGTCGCGGGCCAGCGCCGCTCGAAGCGGCAACGAACACTTGCGATCCCTTCGCATCGCCGCGCGCCGCTGAAAATGCCAGCAGCTTGCCGCTTGGGGAAATGCCGTGATCGTTATTGCATTGGTAGGCGTCGTCGAGCGCGATCTTTTCAGGTTGCGTATTCGTGCCGCCGTCAAGCGCAAAACTGTAGAGCTTGCCGCCGGAGTTTGCCAGCACGTACTTGCCGTCGGGCGACCAGTTCGGCGCCTCCCAGAGCGTGTCCGCCGAGTACAACACTGCGGATCTCTTGTTCTCGAGGTCAAAGATCGAAATCCGGCTGCGAACATTTTTGGGATTCTGAACTAGTGCAGCCGTGCGCGGAATCAAGGCGAGGCATATAGTCAGGATCGCCGCTGCGATTCCAATTGCACTCAAAGTGTTTTCGCGGAGATTCGTATTCGGCTCCAATTGGCGGCGTTCCAGGTTTCTTGCGGCATAAGCATAATCGCGACCGCAACCGCCGTCCAGCGTGGATACGTTCTCGGCACAATCAAGAGCGCAATTGCCTTAACACGTTAAATCCGCTCACTAGTATTTTCTTGCTATTGCGTTTCATCGGCGAGCCGTTCAAATTGCTGAACACTCGCGGCGCGCCGGGTGTGGGCGGCGCCGAAAGAGTTTCTGCAAATTTTCATTTCACAATTCACTGGGAGGGGTGCGCGCATGCGATTGCCGTCGATTTCCGGCCATATACGAACAATGTTGCTGATCTTGGGAGTCATTGGTTTCTTGGCTGCTCCCTCGCACGCGCAAGAATTGGGAACCGCGGTTCTGAACGGCGAAGTCACCGATCCGCAAGGCGCCCTCGTGAAAGACGCGAATGTGATCGCGCAACGGAAAGCCACCGGGGTCGAGCGCTCGACCATTACAAACGGCGCTGGGCTCTTCGTATTTAACGATCTCGTCCCGGGTGACTATGAAATCCACATAAAGGTAAAAGGGTTCAGCGAATTCGTGGCGCAGGTTCGTTTGGAAGTCGGGCAGCAAGCGAATCTAAAAGCTCAGCTGCTCCTGGCGTCCGCGCAAAGCACAATTCAAATTACTGACGCCGACGCTGGCTCGCAAGTGAACACCGTGTCATCGGTTGTCGATGGCGTCGTGAACGCTCGCCAGATTGATAATCTGCCGCTCAATGGACGCAATTTCTTGGAATTGTCTCTTCTCATGCCGGGAAATACGATTGCTCCAAATTTCGATCCCACGAAAGCTGAGACGATCGTGATTTCTTCCGCTGGTCAATTGGGCCGTGGCGGAAACGTCAGCGTGGACGGAATGGACAACAACGACGATGTCGTTGGCGGCATGCTCGTCAACGTGCCGGAAGATGCCGTTCAGGAATTCCAGATCGCAACGAATCGCTTCTCTGCGGAGACCGGCCGCTCCGGTTCGTCGGTTGTAAACGTCGTGACGAAATCCGGCACCAACACGCTTCACGGCTCTGCATCCTTTTACGAACGAGACAAAGACCTGCAGGCGCTGCCCGCGACGTTCAGTCCCTCTTCCACATCCGGTGAGCTGCCGCCCTTCCGCCGCGAGCAATACTCCGGCACATTGGGCGGCCCCATCGTGAAAGACAAAGTGTGGTGGTTTGGAGCGTTTGAGTACCGGGATGAATTGGGTGGCGTGCTGGTGGGAGCCCGCGACACAACGAACGATACCATTACGAACTCCTTCGCCTCCGAACCACTCACAGATCCGATTGGGACTGTGCGCGGTGACTGGCAGATTTCGGCCAAGGACCTATTGTCGCTGCATTACTACATCGAGCGCCTCGGCGCGACCGGCGCGGCCAGCTTCTTGACGAGCGCGCCAATCGGTTCGGCTTCGGAGCGGCAAGATCTCCGCAACAACTTTCAGGACTTCGTCGCCTCGTGGACGCATGTCGCGAGTTCCACTTTACTGAGTCGCGCCAGCTTCTCCTTCAACAACTTCATCAATACTACGAATCCGATCACGCCTGGACCTGAACTCGATTTCCCGAGTATTTCGGACGGCGCGTCCTACCGCGTTCCTCAGCAAACGCGCCAAAAGCGCGAACAATTTGACTACGGATGGGACTGGGTGCACGGCAAGCACAATATCGGGTTCGGCGGAGAATATCAGCGCATCGGCGCAGATTTCGTGCTCGGAGTGTTCCAATCGGGAGCCATCGAATTCATAGAGAATTTCGCCGACGGAGATCACAACGGAGACGGCGTTGTAAATGACGAGGACCTTCTGTTTGCTGTGACAATCCGCAGCGCCATTCCTACTACTCCGCTGATCATTCCCAATACCGACAATAATTTCTTCGCCGGCTATTTCCAGGACGACTATCACGTGCATCCGCGGCTCACGCTAAATCTCGGTCTGCGATATGAAATCGACACCGGAGCGAACGACGTCGGTTATTACAGCCAAATCAATCCGATCCTTCTTCCGTTCTTGCAAGGCACCCGGCACAGGCCTGATAAGAATTTTGGCCCGCGAGTCGGGTTCAACTGGGCGACGAAGAGCGCGAAATTCGGCGTTCATGGCGGCTACGGAATTTACTATGACCGGATAACGCTCGAGATTGATTCGCTCGAGCGCGGCTTGAACGGCGAAGCACTCCCGATCGACGTTCGTGAAGGCAACATCGATTACCTCGGCCCCACCGGGCAGTTTCTTCCGGGCGCGCCGACGCTTTCGAACCCGTTTACCGGCGCGATCATTCCTGGTGCCGGCGGCGCGGCCGAAGGCATCGACATTATTGACAACCGGATGCGAAACCCGATGGTGCAGCAGTTCAATCTAGGAGTGCAGTATGAGTTCGCGCGCAATTGGGTTTTGCGCGCGGACGGCATTCACGATCTCGGGACGCGATTCATCATTGGCGTGCCACTCGGTGCCGTGTTCAATCCGGCGTCGGGCGGTCCGGAAACTGTCACCGATCTGCAGTCGAGCGCCAACACGCATTACGACGCGCTCTGGCTGAGCGTGGACAAGCGCTTCGAAAAGCGCTATCAGTTCCACGCGGCTTACACACTATCCAAGACGTTTAACTACGCCAACTACGACCAGGTTCCGTTCGGCTATGCGCCGGTCAATCCAGCCGATTTGCGGCAGGAATACGGTCCCTCGCCAAACGATCAACGGCACCGGCTTGTACTTCAGGGCGTCGCCGAATTGCCTTATGCGTTCCGGTTCTCCGCATTGTGGACTTACGCCTCGGGCGTTCCAATGGACATCCTTTACGACGATATGAATGGAAATACTACGCGGGTACCGCAATTCAGCCGCAACGCGGGTGGGCGCGAATTTCACACCGGCGCTGAATTAAACGCCGCGCTTTCCGCCATCGATGCTGCGGGCGGTGAGAGTGGCGAGCTTCTGCCGCTCGTATCGCCGGGCGCCCGATTCAACGACACGTTCAATTCATTCGACTTCCGGCTTTCGCGCGATTTCCATCTCAGCGACCGATATACGGTTCAGCTCATCGGCGAAGCGTTTAACATTTTCAACAAGACGAATATTCTTGGCGTGGACAATTCGAATTATTCCGGCTTCTTCAACGTTCTTGTACCCGATAACACCAATCCGAGTTTTTCATCGCAATTCGGCACGCCTGTTTCAACGGCGGGCGGCGTGTTCGGATCAGGCGGGCCGCGGGCGTTTCAATTGGCCGCGAAGTTCATGTTCTAGAATGTGTTAAGGAAATTTAGTACGCGCCGGGACACGTTGCGGCCACTTTCGTGCCGCCTGTAGAGAAGCCGTACTGGTTGCCGCCGGTGAGGTGCAGCCCGTCGGCTGAGAGCGTCAGAGTGTCCACCGGCTCCGGCCAGATCAAACTGTAAGTGCGGCGCAAGGGATCTATCAGCTTCCACTGCGCAGTGACAGTGCCCGCCTGAAGTGTTCCGCTCTTATCGATCGTCACCGCCACTCCGTTGTACCACTGCCATGTTCCAACGATGCTGACCATCCCGGTGACCGCTCCGAATTTTCCGCCTGACGTGCGCGTCGCGCTCACAGAAATTCCGTATTGATTCGCGCCCGAAAGACGGAGGCCGTCTGACGTCAATGTGATCGTGTCGACGGACCTGGGCCATGTAATCGTGAAGATTTGACGCGCAGGATCGGCCAATTGCCAATGAGCGACGAACGGACCGTCGGTGGCAGTGCCGTCCGAACGAACGATCAATGATGTCTTGTTGAACCACAGCCAGCAACCGCCGAGACTCGCCACTGCGGAGGCCGAAGGCGTAGCAGGTGGCGGGTTATCCGCTTGCTGAGGCGCCGCGGGTTGCCGCGATTGCGCCGGTGGAGTCTGAGGGGGCGCGGGTTCCTGTCTATGTGCCGTCTTTTTTGTCGCGGCAGGCACAGGAGCCTTGCCCGATCGCACGAAGACGAAGTCGCCAAAGTCATGCCCGGAATTCCGAATAGGAATGTATTGCGGCGTCTGGTCGGAACGTCCGGCGACAGAAACTTGGACGTACTGATCAAAGAGGCCGCCCGCGGAAAATACGTCGTCGCTCGAAGTGGTGAGGGCTTTGATCAATGCTCCAGTGAACACGGAATGACCACCGCCGCCTCCATCCGAAACCGGTTCGAGTGCGCCGCTCGACATCAGCGTGCGTGATTTTCCGATAACCATTTTTTCGAGGAAGCGGTCGCGCTCCTGCTGCGTAAACGACGGTGCGATTTCACGCGTCATTCCGCCGGAGTAACAGCTATCGGAAATGATCAAAACGTGCCGCGCCGGAATCACTTTCACTTCGGTAGTGATGTCGTCGGCCATGATCCAGTGCGAGTTGTCGTCGCGTTCGGCATCCACGGGCAGCCAGTAAGCTTTGTCCGCGTCTTTGTCGTACATTCCATGACCGGCGTAATAGATCAGAAGACTCGCATTCTCGTCGAGGTTGTGACGGTAATCGTTCATCGCTTTAGTGATTTGATCGCGCGTGGCGTCGACTAAAAGCGTCGTTTGAAATCCATACTGATCGTGCAGAATTGCAGAAAGTGCCTGCGCATCCTGCACGGCGGTGCTGAGTTTGGGCAAATGCTGATAATTGTTGATGCCAACGACGAGCGCAAAGTAGTGGCCGTTCAGTTCGGATGCGACTTGCGCCTTCGTATTTTGATCGGTTGCCACGCCGCGCGTCCTGCTCTGTGTTTGCGGTGAACCATCCGCGGCAGCAAAGCCACCCGCAAATACTACGGCAATAAGAATCGAGAGAACGACGGCAACCGGTAGTGCAAAGAGTTTCAGCTTCACAGCGGAGTTCACTTTCGTGAGCTTTCGCGACTGCCTTACTCCAGCGTAGAACAGTTCGCCTGCGAGCACAATATCCGATTGCTAATCCTTATACCGCGCGAGAGCCAGGACGAATTAGGGAGACGTGCCAAATTGGTGCTGAGGGAACTAACGGATGGGTGCGTCAGATGCGCGCCCGGGCCAGTCGCCTGGCGCGAAATCCACGCCCCAGAAGTGAGGCGCGGGCGAATTGAATTCGAGGCCAATGCGGTGTCCGCGGTCCGACATGTCGCCTATATAAACAACGCGGCATTCTTGCTCTTCTTCCGTCACAGGATTAATGAGAACGATGTCGGCGCCGAGTTCGAGGCTCTCCTGAAGATAAATCAGTCCGCCGTGGGCATTGACGACGATCGTCTGGCTGTTCTCGCGAAACTTCTTTCCGTCGCTACGCTTCCCTGCCGCGCGCACGGGGATGCGCGTGAATACCCGGGTGCTCCGGCGATTGGTCATGTTTGTGGCTTCAGTGCTCACAAACTAATGTTGCCTTTCGACCGAAACGGGGTCAACTGTCGTTTCTACGCGCGTGCTCAAAACGTCGCGTATTGTGCTTGCCGCACGGGGCATGCTTCCATAGAATGAGGGACTTGCGCCTTACATACACCTTTCGATGGTCGAAACCTGTCGCACCGGTACGGAACCGATGAGTCTCCAATTCCCGGAGCCGCTTGATGACCCTGATTGAGCATATTGAACAGAACCGCGACCGCAATCTCGAAGAACTAAAAGACTTCCTTCGAATCCCCAGCGTCAGTACCAAATCCGAACACAAGAAAGACATCGAATTAGCCGCACAATGGATCGCCGATAAGCTGCGCGGTGCAGGAATGCAGAAGGTCGAGATTCATCCAACCAAGCTGCACCCGATCGTCTACGCAGAATCGGAGCAGCAGCCGGGGAAGCCGACGATTTTGATCTACGGGCATTACGATGTGCAGCCCGCGGAGCCGCTAAATCTTTGGACGTCACCCGCATTCGAGCCGACCGTGCGCAACGGCAATCTCTATGCCCGTGGAACCGCGGACGACAAGGGTCAGGTGCACATTCACGTAAAGGCGCTTGAGGCGATTTTCAAGATCGAGCACAAGCTGCCGCTGAACATCAAGGTGATGATTGAAGGCGAAGAAGAAGTCGGCAGCGTGAGCCTGTGGGATTTCGTGGCGAAGAATCGCCAGAGGCTCAAGGCCGATGCGCTTGTCGTGTCCGACACCAGTATGTTGGCGAGAGGCGTGCCGTCTATCACGTACGGCTTGCGCGGATTGAATTACTACGAAGTGGAAATCATCGGGCCGAATCAGGATTTACATTCTGGCGCGTTTGGCGGAGCCGTGCCGAACCCCATTACGATTCTCGCCGAGATGATCGCGAAGCTGCACGACAAGAATTTCCACATTGCGATTCCAGGGTTCTACGACGATGTAGATGAAATATCCCGCGCGGAACGCAAAGCGCTCAACGCGCTTCCGTGGAAAGAGAAGGAATTTCGCAAAACGGTGGGCGCGCCTGATCTCTGCGGCGAGAAGGGTTACTCGATCGCCGAGCAGACCTGGACGCGTCCCACACTTGAGTTGAACGGTATATGGGGCGGGTACATGGGCGAAGGGTCGAAAACAGTTATCCCGTCGACAGCTCATGCCAAATTTTCCACGCGGCTCGTGCCGCATCAGGACACGCACAAAATTGCCAAGCTCGTTGAACGCCATGTACGAAAACTGCTGCCGAAGACGGTGAAGTGCAATTTTCAGGTTTTAAGCACGGGAAAGCCGTGGGTGGCGCCCTATCAGCACCCAATTTTTCGTACGGCGATTCACGCGCTCGAGCAGGGCTTCGGCAAGAAAGCCGTTTTCATCCGCGAGGGCGGCTCGATACCGCTGGTGACGCAGATTCACGACATGTTCAAAGTGCCATGCGTGCTGCTCGGCTTCGGACTACCTGATGAAAACGCGCACGCGCCCGATGAACACATCTTGCTCGAAAATTACTTCGGCGGCATCAAAGCCGTCGCGCTTTTCTACGATCAGCTCGGTCGTACGTAACGCCGCCTCGTTTCGAATCGGGCCGCGCCCCTAAAATTCGCGTTTTTCCGGCCTTTTTTTGCGTTTTGGCTTGCGCTAAGGTGGAGCAGCAGCTATAGTGCCTTGCGCATCTCGGCAGCACCGGGATACCAAAAGAAACTACTTCTGAGGAGGAAACTGGAACACGATGGCAAATCCGCTGAGCAAGTCCAAGATTGTTGCGCACCTGGCAGAAAAGGTCTCGATTCCGAAGAAGACCGCGATGCTGTTTTTTGACGAGCTGTTTAAGCTCGCGATTAAAGAAACAAAGGGCGCCGGGAAATTCGTGATCCCTGGTTTGGGACGGGCAGTGAAGGCTCACCGCAAGGCGCGGATGGGAAGAAACCCAGCAACCGGCGAAGCGATCAAGATCAAGGCAAAGACGGTTGTCCGGCTGCGCGCATCCAAGGCTTTCAAAGACGCCGTACTGAAGTAGGGTCTACCCGGCGCTGAGATTTCGAGACGAACCCCCAAGGCATGGCTCGGCCCGCGCTGCGGGACGCCAGCTTGGGGGTTTCGTCTTTATCTTCAACTTAACTCCGCGATTTTGCGGCTTTCTGGTCTTGATGTCATAGATCGAGCAATTCTGTCGTACTGCTGACGCCGAGCGAGCGTCCGAGAGCCATGCCTTCAGCATATTGGGACGAGCCTCTGGCCGAGCGATACCGCCGCTTTCACTACGATTTCCCTGAAAAACCGCTTGCGGGCCGCACCTTGGCCGTAGCCGGAGGCACGGGCGGACTCGGAAGCGCTTTGGTGGCATTACTCGCGCGCGAGGGAGCGCGAGTGATCGTGGGTTACCGTTCGAACGTCGATCGCGCCGAGAAGCTGCGGCGCTCGATCGAAGAACAATCTGGCGCGAAGCTCTGCCTCGTTGCGGGCGACATACTGAATGCTGAGGTACGCAAGGCTTATGTCGATGCAGTTAAGAAGGTCGGCCAACCGCTAGCCGGCGCAGCGATTTTTCCGGGCGAACCAGCGCGAGTGTCGTTCGAATCACTCAACCGCGAAACGATCACCGCCTCATTCGAATCCAACTACGCAGGTCCGCTGCTTCTCGCGAAGGATCTCGGCGAAACAATGGAAGGTTCCGGAGAAGCGCCGGGCGCGGGCGGCAATCTGGTTCTCCTCGCAACGATGCAAGCTGTAGCGCCGTTTCCGTCTAGCCTCGCGTACGCCGCGCCAAAGGCGGCGCTAGTGCATGCTGCAAAGGTGCTCGCATTGCAATGGAACAAGGTTTCAGTGAATGTAGTCGCGCCGGGAGCAACGGTCGCCGGGATGGCCGAATCAAGCGTGAGCGCGGGAAAGTACGATCGGCACATTTCGAGCGGCGCAATCTCGCGATTCGGGCATCCTGAAGATATCGCGCGCGCGGTCCGGTTTTTCCTTGAGCCGGGGCAATACGCGACGGGACAAGTGCTCGTCATTGACGGAGGATTGACGATTCGACGCGATCGCGGCTAGCAGATCGATCGTGACTGTACAGATGGAAATGGAGCCTGAACTCTCAACTCGCGAATACTCCGGTCTCTTGACCGATTTGTACGAGCTGACAATGGCCGCCGGCTATTTGCAGACCGGCTTTGACGCTCATGCAACGTTTGAGTTGTTCGTCCGGAATCTTCCCAAACGCCGCAATTATCTTGTGGCCGCGGGGCTCGAGCAATGCCTCGATTTTCTTGAGAACGTGAATTTTACGGCGCCGGAAATTGATTTCTTGCGCCGCCACCCTGTGTTTCGAAATATCCGCGATGAATTTTTCGATTATCTGGCGAATTTTCGCTTCACCGGAGACGTTTGGGCTATGCCAGAGGGCACGCTCGTTTTTGCCGGCGAGCCGATCCTGCGCATTTCCGCGCCGATCATCGAAGGGCAAATTATGGAGACTTATCTGCTCGCGACGATCAGTTTCCAGACGATGATCGCGAGCAAGGCGGCGCGCGTGGTGACGGCGGCGCAGGGCCGGCCTGTAGTGGAATTCGGCGCGCGACGCGCACACGGAGCGCAAGCCAGTCTGCTTGCGGCGCGTGCGGCGTCGATTGGCGGCTGCCAGGGAACGTCGAACGTTCTAGCGGGGCAGCGCTTCGGAATGGAGACGTATGGCACTCAGGCGCACTCGTGGGTGATGGCGCATGAAAATGAGACGCTGGCGTTCCGGCATTTTCTCGATGCGTTCCCTGATCACGCGGTTCTGCTCCTCGACACATACGACGTTCACAACGCGCTGCGCGAAATTCTCGCGATGGGACGCAAGCCCGCGGGCGTTCGTCTGGATAGCGGCGATCTGGTAAAAGATAGCCGATGGATTCGCCGCGAACTCTTTCGGGCTGGCTGGAATGACGTGAAGATTTTCGCATCCGGCGATCTCGACGAAGACAAAATGACGGCGCTCATGAAAGCGGGCGCGTCAATTGACGCGTTTGGTGTGGGAACGGCGCTCGCCACTCCGGGCGACGCACCTCATTTGAGCCTCGTTTACAAGCTTGTCGAGGTGGAGCGCGATGGAAATGTGCGCGGCGCCGCGAAACTGACAACCGCGAAAGTGACGTATCCGGGATCAAAACAAGTGTTTCGTTTCTCCGACGCCGCGGGGAAATATTCCGGCGATGAAATCGCGTTGAGTGAGGAACCGGAGAGAAATGCCGAGCCGTTGCTCGTACAGGTGATGTCGGGTGGAAAGCGTGTGACAAAACCTGAGCCGACGCTCGTCGCAAGAGATCGTTGCATTGCGGGTCTGGCACGGCTTCCCGATCGCTATCGGCAATTGCGGCGCGATGTTGCGTATCCCGTAAGGTATAGCGCACGGCTGAAATCGCTACTCGAAACGGTGAAGCGCCGCGTGCATCACGCTAAATTAAAGTAACTGCGCTTCGAAAGGCGTTCAGGATGCGTTCACAGTCCGTCGTTTTCTGGGAAGTCGATACCCAAGCGGATTTCATGCTGCCGGGTGGCGCGCTTTACGTTCCTGGCGCGGAGAAAACACTTCCGAATTTGAAGCGGCTCGTGGACGCGGCGCGCTCGGGTCAAGTGTTTCTTGTTTCCAGCGTGTGCCATCACACGACCGACGATCCTGAGTTCAAGATATTTGCGCCGCATTGCATACGAGATACGCCTGGTGCGCGAATCGTTTCCGAGGGGCTAGCTGAAAACTCCTTGCGCGTTCCGAACGGGCCGAAATTCGACTGGCCGGGAGATCTCGATTCGTGGCAGCAAGTCATATTTGAAAAGCAAAAGCTCGACGCGTTCACGAATCCGCAGGCGAATGTGCTGGTCGAGCGGCTCGGCGATGTCCGCTACGTCGTGTTCGGAGTGGTCACGGAATATTGCGTTGGGCTCGCGGCGAAGGGGCTTTTGAAGCGCGGGCATCGCGTCTCGCTTGTGAAGGATGCGATTGAAACGCTGAACCAGAAGGCCGGCAATGGAACACTCGACGAACTGAAAGCTCTGGGCGCGGATTTGATTACGACTGACGAAGCGCTTGCGCTCGTCGCCTAGTCTCTCGAGCGTTCAGAGTGTTCTCAAATACGCGAGCAAGTCGCGGAGTTGAGCGTCGCTGAGATCCTCACGCAGCGGCGGCATATTCTTCCCGCCATTTTGAATCAATTTCACGAGGCTCTGATTGTCATTCCTCGTGCCATCCGCGAATTTCGCTCGTTTCGGAAGACCTCTTAGACCGGGGCCGATCTTCGTTTCGGTGCTTGCGGCGAAATGGCAAATTGCGCAATGGCTCTTATAGACCGATTCGCCGCGGCTCACCGCCACTCTCGAATCGGTAGGGCGCATCTCGGGAACATGGGTTTGCGCGCGCAGCAGAACGACAACGCAAAGCGTCGCCGCGGATATCGCGAGGTGCGCGAATGTCCATTTCACGACCGAGGCGCTACTTTTTGGCATTCGTGCCCGGTTTCAAGATCAGATCGTAGAGAACCATCAGGACGGTAGTGAGAATGCCGACGCCGGTGACGGCCCACCAAATTTTCCATGGCTGGTGCGCGACCTCGCCGTAGCGGTGGATCAGCATGCCGCCGAACCATCCTCCAATCAGCGAGCCGATTCCGATGGGCAGGAATGCGAATCCCATGTAGGTGCCCTGCTGGCCGGAAGGAGCAAGCCGTGAAATATATTCGTAATAGCGCGGCGACTGCGTGATCTCGCCCAGAGAAATCACAAAGAGCGTCACGATTGCCATCGGAAAGCTGGGGTGAACGATGAGAAGCAGCCAGGCGAGGCCCGAAATCAGCGTGCCGAGCGTGACGGCGCGGAACGCGGGAATTTTCTTCGTCAAGAGACTTACAATGAGTTGGAGCGAAATCACGGTCAGCGGGCCTGTGATCAGCATCAGTTCCGTGTCCGCCCGCGGATCCACGTAGTTGTGAATATAGAGCGGCAAAATGATGAATTCCTGCCAATAAATCACCCAATAGCCCGAAAAAATTAGCAAAAACAACATGAAACGTGGATTGGCGAGAACGGTGAGAAAATTTCGCGCTGCCTCGCCCAGACTGGCGGTTTCAACATCGCCCTGACGCCGAGGCTCCTTGAAGAAAAGCAGCACCGCGAAAAACATGAGAAACACACTGGCGGCTGCGACGCGAAAAACATTCTCGACACGAAGATGCTGATGAACCCACGAAGCGACGTACGGCCCAGCCGCGCCGCCGATATTCACGAGTGTGTAGTAAATCGAATAGCCGATCGAACGAACATTTTCTTTCGACGCGCGCGCCGTCGTCCCGACCACGCATGGCTTCACGAGCGCGATTCCGAACGCCGGCAGCATCAAGACGACTAGCACTAGTGCAAACAGAGGCACCACTGCGCGCACTGGCCCCAGCCAAGGCGATCCGAGCGAGCCAAGTAAGAAATAGGAACCGCTCAAGATCAGGTAGGCAAGCGAGAGCGAGCGGCGGAAACCAAGCCTGTCCGCAAGCGCTCCGCCGAATGCCGCGAGAAACCAAACGAGTCCACCGAAGATGCCCGTGAGGCTTGCGGCTTGTTCGGTGGGAAAACTTAACGTTTCGTGCAGGTAACGCGCGAGAGACGCGAAGGCCGCGTAGTACGACAGTCGCTCAAAAAGTTCGCTGACATTTGCTACCCAGAATGGGCGCTCGAATCCCGTGCGAATTTCTTCGAGCCTCTCAGCGAAACTCAAACGGCTCCTCCCGCGTCTTGTTGTCTGAACTCGGCCGCGACAGGCGGAGATTGTAGCGGAAGTAACCGAGGACACCGAGCGAAGTTTTCCCGCACAACGCCGTGTGCTACGATTGCGGATTCGGCGGATGAAGCCTACGTCGCCGGCTCTTCCCAATGCCCTCAGAAACGATGAAAGCCTTGCGTAAGCCGCGGGCCGCCCCAGGCGCGCAAATCGAGTCCGTCCCGATACCTGAGATCGGTGCGCGCGATGTTTTGGTTCGCGTGCGTGCGGCTTCGATTTGCGGAACGGATCTGCATATTTATCACTGGGATCGCTGGTCGGCTTCCCGGCTTCGCCCGCCACTCACCTTTGGACATGAATTCTGCGGCGTCGTTGAAAGGATCGGAGCGGAAGTGACCGCCGTGGCGCCCGGAGATTTTGTCAGCGCGGAAATGCACATCGCCGACGGCACCTGTCGTCCCTGCCGAGTCGGCCAGGCGCATCTTTGCCGGAACGTGAAAATCATCGGCATCGACGCGGACGGTTGTTTTGCTGAATTCGTTCGCATCCCGGCGCAAAATATCTGGAAAGTGGATCCATCCATTCCCGAGCGCTACGCGGCGATTCTCGATCCACTCGGCAACGCCGTGCATACCGTGCTTTCCGGTCCGATTTCCGGGCAGAGCGTTGCGGTAACGGGCGCGGGACCGATCGGGCTGATGGCGATCAACGTGGCGCGGGCGTGCGGCGCATCGCCAATTTTCGCGTTGGAGATCAATCCGCGACGACGCGAACTCGCCAAGACGATGGGCGCGGATGAAGTGATAGATCCCACGGCGGTGGATCCTGTCGCCCGCGTGCGCGCAGCTACCGGCGGCGACGGAGTGGATGTACTGCTCGAGATGAGCGGCAACGCAAGGGCGATCCAGCAAGGATTTCAGATGCTGCGGCCTGGCGGGCGTGCCTCACTGCTTGGCATCACGTCGCAGCCCGTTGAATTCGATCTGGTCGCGGACATCATATTCAAGGGTGCGACGGTCCACGGTATCTACGGCCGCAAGATGTTTGAAACCTGGGTGCAGATGACGGAACTCCTGAAATCCGGCAAATTGAATCTCGATCCACTTTTCAACGAGCGCATGCCGCTTGAGAGCTTCTCCGACGCATTCTCGCTCCTCGAAAAAGGCCAGGCGAGCAAAATTCTTATCTATCCGAATGGCGTTCCCCGCTAAGCGCGCGCGTTGACCTATAATGAAGTCTGATTTCGCGCGACTTGGGAGGATTTATGGCAACGGCTGCACGCCCCCAGCTTGATTATCTGCACGCAACCCTCGATGACTTGAAAGCGAAGCACCTTTACACGCGCCTGCGCGTCCTCGGCGGCGAGCAAAAGCCGGTCTGCATGGTGGACGGCAAAGAAGTGATCAACCTCGCATCCAACAATTATTTAGGGCTCACAACTCATCCAAAGATGCGCCGCGCCGCGATTGATGCCGTCCGAAAATATGGCGTCGGCTCGGGCGCCGTCCGCAGCATCGCCGGAACGATGAAGATCCACATGGACCTCGAAGAGCAAATCGCCCGATTCAAAAACACGGAAGCGTGCGTGGTGTTTCAGTCCGGATTCGCGGCCAACGCCGGCACCGTCTCCGCCGTCCTCGGCAAGGAAGATCTCATTATCTCGGATGAGCTGAACCACGCTTCGATCATTGACGGCTGCCGCCTTTCGAAAGCTACGATCAAGGTTTTCAAGCACAAGGATCTGAGCGATTGCGAACGCGTCCTGAAAGAAACCGAGAACTGGAATGGCAAAAAGCTTCTTGTCACCGACGGCGTCTTCTCGATGGATGGCGATATCGCTGACCTGCCCGGGCTTTGCACTCTCGCCGAAAAGTACAATTGCATCACGATGGTTGATGACGCGCACTCTTCCGGTGTGCTCGGACGGAATGGGCGCGGAACCGTGGATCATTTGAATTGTCACGGGCGCGTGGATATTCAGGTGGGCACGCTGAGCAAGGCAATCGGGGTGCTTGGCGGCTACGTCTGTGGCTCGCGAGAATTGATCGATTTTCTATACCACCGCGCGCGGCCATTCATTTTCTCCACGTCGCATCCGCCATCCGTGGTCGCGTCCTGCCAAGCGGCCTTCGAGCTGCTTGATTCCGATGCGGGCGGCAAACTCGTCAAGAAACTTTGGGCCAACACGAAGCTTTTCAAACGCAAACTCAAGAAGCTGGGGTTCAAGACCGGCCCAAGCCAGACGCCGATTACGCCAATTCTCGTCGGCGACGCCGCGAAAGCCTTCGAATTTGGCCGAGACCTCTTTGCCGAAGGCGTGTTCGCGCCAGCGATAGGCTATCCGACCGTAGCAGAGGGCAAGGCGCGCCTCCGAGCGATCGTCACAGCCACTCACAAACGCGCTGACCTCGAACGGGCGCTCGAGACCCTGGAACGGGTGGGGAAGAAGCTGGCCATCATTTGACTGTGGGTTTCATCGATGCGGAATTGACGTGTTCAACGCGCCAGCAGTGACCTTCTGGGCAAGCGCAAACGCGGTCTCGCGAACGTCCGCGGTACACTGTCGATGAGGAAATCTTGATGCGAATCACAAACGTGTGTCTGGCAGTGGCGCTGTGCGGGATTGTTGCTCTTAGCGCCTGTACCCGAAGGCTTGGCAGCGGGGGCTCATTGGGTGCTGGCAGTTCGGCGCCGTTCACTCTGGCAATTTCCTCTCCCTTCACGATCGGAACCGTCGACAACCCGCCTTCCGGAGTCACTGTGATTTCGTTCCGCATCATGATCACTGGCGCAGTGCTGCAACCAGGCAACGTGTCTTTAATTTCCACGCCGCAGACGATTGAATTGACGCAACTGCAGACCGACAACTTGATCATCGGGACGACCAACGTGCCGGCAGGAAACTATACGAGCCTCGATCTCACTTTGGCCAATCCGGATATGACGATTTACAACGGTGCAGGCAGCGTCGCGAACTGCGCGGTCGGCGCGATTTGCGAACTTCAGCCGACGTTGACGGTGTCGAGCGTGACGCTTTCGCCTGCGCTCACAATTTCGGCAAACGCTCCAGCTGGCGTCGAACTCGAATTGAGCGTGAACGATTCGCTGCAACCCGATCTGTCATTTAATCCGAGCCTGGGGCTGACATTCGTAGATCTTCCCAGCGTCGCCAGCAGCGCGGTACTGCTGCCGCTCAATACCGTTGCGGGCGTCCTCACGAGTATTGGCACGAACCAGTTTTCAATCACCACGACCAACGGGGCGAATCTCACTATTGGCACAACGTCGAACACGCTATATTCGTTTCCATCGACTGTCTGCAGCGCGGACGATTTCACTTGCCTCGCGAACGGCCAGTTGGTTTCGGCGGACCTCAATGTACTGGGAAGCGGATCGTTTCAGGCAAACGACGTCATATTCGAAGATAGTTCCGGCGAGCCGGGATTCTTGGGAACAATCGCAGCGATCAACGCCACAGCGAACCCACCGCAATTCACTCTCGTAATCCACGGCCAGGCCCCGTCCATGAGCGGGATCGCCGCGGACAATGTGGCGACCGTTTCACTTCAGACTCCTACTGCATATTTAATAGACGCGGATGATTTGACGATTCCGTCGGGATACACGTTTGCGAGCACGTCGGACTTCGTGGTGGGACAAGAGGTTCTCGTGCGCGGGAATACGGTTAATCTGACGCCGGTAACCAATCAGCCGAGCGTTATCGCAATCTCAACGAATCAGGTTGTCTTGCGCCAATCGCAATGGACCGCGAACGTCGGTCTAGCAAATAACTCGGGCACGCAAGCATTCACGCTGACTTCACTGCCAAATCTTTTCACGGATCTATCGCCGACTGCCATCACGAATCTCTACGTTGTCACGTCGGCGCAGACGGTCTTCGTCAATTCGACCTTGACCGGCGTGACACCAGGCACTCCACTGACGGCGAAAGGCCTGATATTCAGCAACATCGTGAATCCTGTGAGCTCGCCGAGCGATGTGGCATCCATCATTCAGGGAGCGCCAAATTTCCAACCCGCGACCGCGAGGCGCGCGAAATCCGGTCTCCGCTAACGCAAGCGAACAGGCGTTGCCTTCGACTCATGCCGGTCCCGCAGCCGTGAGGACCGGGCGAAGCCGCCGGTAGATTGTGATTGAGATCGCGCCCAAGCCCCAGATTATGACGACGTAAGCGACGAAACCGCCGACCCACGGAATCAGACGCACCACATCAATAATCAAGAGTCCTAGAGCCATGCGTCCCAGCATCGCTCCCGTGTTCAGTCCGTCTCCAAGAATCTTGTCGCCAATCCACGCGCCGACGAAAACTTGTGCGCTAAAGAGCGCAATCAGATAAAGCAAGAGAGTCACGATGCCGACTGCGAGCCCGACGATCGTGAAGCAAGCTAGGACGGCCGCGAGAACCACTCCAGGAAGAACAAGCATTCCGATTCCGCACGATGTCCACGCACGGTTGGTGGTGCGAACGACGTCTCCAAAAAATCCCGGAACAACCAGCATCAAAACCAAGCCGAACACAAGAGTCGCGGCCCAAAAAAGCGCCTTGTGAATATATGTGTGTGGATTCTTGTACTTGGATACGCGTTCTTCATATTCCGCGCGAACCGGGCCAACGACTTTCGCTCCTTGCTCTATCTCCGGCGCTCGATCGCCGCGGTAAACCAGCTGGCCCTTAAGGTCCGCGCTCGAACCAACCTCAACATCGTGGCTGTTCACCCTCACATTTCCGCCGAGAGTGCTGTTCAACTCAACCGTTGCGGCCTGGCACATCAGATCGCGGCCAACCGGGCCATCGAGCTGAACCTCCTGGGCCCACGCCGTGATGCTGCCGCCAACGGAGCCCTTGGGATCCACTTCTACTCGCTGGCCAAATATCGCAATGTTCTTTCCCACAGTCCCGGCGATAGTAAGTGTCTGACTCCAGTTTCGAATGTTACCGTCCACTCGGCCGTTGATCCGGACATCCTGCGCCCACGACAATACATCGCCAGTCACGTGGCCATTTATCGTGAGAGTCTGACCCCATGAGTAGAGATCTCCGTTCACGTCGCCATCAATGCGAGTCGCCTGCGCGGTAACAAAGAGGTCGGTGTTAACGGTTTGACCTGCGGGGACGACGTAATTTGGATCGCCGTGGTGGGTTTCTCCTGCCGCGGCTGCCGGTGAAGCGGCAAGAGAGATTCCTAGCGCGCCCATCACCAAGCCGAAAGCGGCCCAGCGCCGCCATGAGTGGCGGAACAGAAAACCAATGACCGCCATCAGACTAACGGTTGCAAGAATTTCGATCAGGCTTCGCATTTCTCCCCACCCTTTCCAGAACGCACTCGAAAAGAAAATCATGGCCATAAAATTCCCCTGTGTGAACCCCGCCTGGCTGAACTGCCGCTGCCACGGCTCGACGAAGCCGCTCCAAAGTCCATAGACGCCCGCCGCGCCGAATCCCAGCGTCATGAGCCAGCCCCACGGAGCCGGAGCGCGCTGCGGCGGCTCGAGCAGATGCGCGGGAACAGTTTCGTCATCGCCTTCGAGCGATTCGCGCAGCCAGACTCCTTCTCCCTCGAGAGCGCGCAAAAGCCTGCCGCAGGGCGTGCACGTCTTCACGTGCGCCGAAAGTTCTTGCGCTCTTTCTGGTTCGAGCTGGCCTTCGAGATAAAGCAGGCACGTCATTTCGTCGAAATGTTCAGCCATTGGTCTTAACCTTTTTGCGCAGCAGCGCGCGCCATCGCTTCGTGTCCGCCAAGAACGTCGCGGAGTTGGTGGCGTGCGCGCAATAGGAGTACGCCGACGAACGCTCGTCGAACACCAAGCGAGTCGGCGATTTCTTCGTAGCTCATGTCCGAGTAGTAGCGAAGTACCAGCGCCATTCGCGCCCGCGGCGGCAGCTTATCGAGCGCCGTGCGGACTTCCTTGCCGCTGTGCTCTTCGAGCAGCCTTTGGAGTTGGCTCGGGTCGGGATGCTCGAGAGGCAGATTCTCCACTTCTCCGGTTTCAAGGTCCTGGCGGATTCGCCGACGCCGAAGGAGGTCCCAGCAATGATTTGCGGCCACTTTGTAGAGCCAGGCGGTGAAAGGCCGCGAGGCGTCGTACTGGCCGATTTTTTGCCGCACCTTCATGAATATCTCGGTTGTGGCGTCCTCAGCGTCTTCACGCGAAGGCAAGGCCCGGCGGCAGAACCTGAAGATCGCCGGAGCATACTCCCGGTAAAGTTCGCCCCAGGCGTCCGGATTCCCCTCGCGGACCTGGGACAGTGCGGCCGCTAAGTCCGTTGCGCTCATGCCTTCGAGTGATTTCCGTCGCTCCATAGTGTTCTACGTATCGCCGGTGGGAAATATATCAAGAGGGCACATGGATTTCCGAGGGCGTACTCCGGCCCAAAGACGAGGCTAGCAAACCCGGGCGCCTACGAACAGCGGTCTCAAAAAGCAATGGCGGCCGAGGCCAGACGACCCCGGCCGCCAGATAATAGAAGCTGATTCCCCTAAATCTAGAACGACACCTTTGCGCCGATCTGCATTCCGCGCGGGCCGCCGCTGCCGAGGAACGGATTACCGATTCCGACGTCGCCGGTCGCGCCCAAAGCATAGTGTCCCTGGCTCAGACCGGTAGCAGGATCGGTGCCGCCCTGCGCCGCATCGGCGATGAAGGCCGGCAGGAAGGGATTCGAGAAGTTGGGGTGATTAAAAAGATTATACGTTTCGAGCCGTAACTGGAGATTCACGCGCTCGGTGATCTTCGTATCTTTGAATACCGAGAAATCAAACTGCTTGAATGGAGCCGCGCGCAGCGAGTCTCGTCCCTCGCTGCCGAAGTGGCGAGTTCCCGGCGTGCACATCTGCTCCGAAGTTGCGGGCGCAATCGGGGGCGTTGCGGTCGGGTCACCCGAATTCACAATGAGGCTCGTTCCATTGGGCGTCATGGGAAGAGCCGTGCACGGCACGGCGAACGAAGTGAGATCCAAGAAATTGTTCGGGTCGCGATAGTTGTATTTGATTGGGCCCACTACGTCCGGACGATCGAAGTATTCGCCGCTGCCGCTATAGTCGCCTTCGAAGTTGTAGTTCAGCTGGAATGGCTGGCCCGTCTGCACATTCATGATCCCGTTGATTCCCCATCCATTTCGCAAGCGTTGCCAACTTCCCTCCGTGGTGGGAAGCCGATAGATGAAGCTCCATACGAACCGGTTCCGGATATCGAAGTTGGAATTCGCCCTCTCAACATAAGGCCGAGTGCTGTCGTTGGGCTGAGAGGCATTCGGCTCGAAGTCTTCGCTATCGCTGGCGTTGTCAATCGAGTGCGACCAGACGTAACTGAATGAAGAGTCCAGGCCGTGCCAGTCGTTAACGTGCAGGCTCGTTTGCAGCGAGTGGTAATTCGAATTCGCTGAAGCTTGTTCCTGGTTGATATAGAAATACAGCGGATTTGCTCTATTGACCCCGGCAACGCACGTGACGGGAGATCCGGCGATCATGGAGACATCCGGGATGCAGGGGTTGCTCGGCGAAAAACCCTCCGATTCGAGTGTCAGATTGTTGGTCAAATCTGATGCGTATATCTGGCCCTGCGACGGCTGATTGACGTCGACAAAGCGGAAAAGCCTGTGTCCTTCCGAACCGACATACCCGACTTGCACGACAACCTTCTTCACCACCTGCTGCTGGACGTTCAGATTGAAATTTTCCATGTAGGGCGTGCGGATGTTGCGATCGACGCCGAATGCGTCGCCCGTTGGCGCGAAACCGCTGGCGGGAAATAGCGGCTGCCCGGAAACAATCGTCGCGACAGGCGAAGTATTCGCAGAAATCGTGGCCGGTCCGACCGGATTGTAGGCGGGCCCGGGATCGAACTCGCTGTTATAGGGCAGGTGATCCATGAAAATGTCCTGCGAGAACGAGTCGAAGAATATGCCGTAGCCCGCACGCAACACAGTTTTTCCGGTACCGAGCGGATCCCAGGCGACACTCACGCGCGGAGCGAAGTTCTTGTAGTCTGGATTGTAAAGCCGCGGAAGAGTCGGTGTTCCCACCAAGACGAGATTGTTGAACGCGTCAAAATTACTGAGAAGATTGTCCTGCACATGGTAGATGCCCATGTAATCCCAGCGAACCCCCGCGTTGAGCGTGAACCGCCTGCTCAGGTGGAAGCTGTCTTGAACATAAAGACCGTGGGAATTCTGCGCGCTATTTCTCGTTGCGTTGCCGGCGGTCTGGACTCCGCCGCCGGTTACGTTGCCCCCAAGGAAGTCCGACAAACCGTTGAAGTCAAGTTCGCCTCGGTCTCCGATTCCGAGGAATTGCGCGATGGAGGTCCGTCGAAATTCGTAGCCGAATTTCAAATCGTGCTTCCCGGCCGTCCAGGAGAAGTTATCGATGAAGTGCCAATTCGTATCAACGCGGTCGCGCGGATCGGAATGGCTCGCGCCGAGCTGCGAAAAATCGCCGACGTCAATCACAGGCAAGCCCATATCCGCCCGGCCCGTGCCGGTGTCTAGCCCAATGCTGCTGGGCTGAAAGCTCTGGTCCGCGGGAAAGAATCCTTCGGCAAACCGGTTCCAGCCCATGCGCGCCTCGTTCGTCTGCGTCGGTGAAACCACGTGAACGTAGGAAATCGACACGAGTTGAACGCGCGTTGGCGTATACGTGTTGAAGCCAGGCAGAATTCCGCCGCCCGTCAGCGCCAATGGGAAGCTCTGAACGCTGTCCCCGAAGTAATAGCGCCCCGTCAGGATGTTGTTCGCGTTGAAATTGTGATCAATTTTCCCGATGGCACTTGAAAGATGGTTATAAGACGGGCTGACCGTGGACACATTGGGGCTCGAGCAACCGGTGTCGTTCGAAGCAGCACCGGCGATGTTCGGTGCAGGCCACGGATTGCGCGCGAGCAGCGCCGCAATCACGGAATTCGTCGCGCCGCCATCGAGTGCGATTTGCGCTGGGTCGGGCACACATGCCTCGCTCACAGAACCGACGTTTTCGTGCTGCCCTTCGTAGTCGGCAAAGAAAAACGTCTTGTCCTTGACGATCGGCCCGCCGAGCGAACCACCGTACTGGTTGTTCGAAAACGGAGCCTTTGGCGTATTGTCGAAATTGAAGTAATTTCGCGCGCCCGTGGCGGCGTCACGAAAGAACTCGAGGCCCGACCCGTGGATGGTGTTCGATCCGCTCTTCGTCACGATGTTGATCACAGCGCCGGCATTCCGGCCATATTCCGGCTCGTAATTCGAAAGCACGCGCAATTCCTGCACGGCTTCGACCGGCAGAATCGTCGCGGGCGTTCCAAACACGCCCGCCTCATTGATCGCCGGGTCGTTTCGGAAACCATCGTTCATATCCGTGCCGTCCAGGAGAAAATTGTTTGCCCGGCCGCGCGCGCCGTTCGATGAGAAGGTCCCATACGAGCCTGGCGAATCCGAAATTTGATCGGGAGAACCTGAAACGCCGGGAACGAGATAGATCAGCTTGGTGTAGTCGCGCCCATTGACCGGCAAATCGGTAACCGTCTTCGACTCAAGCGTGCCGCCGATCGTGTCCGACGTGGACTCGATTTCAGGCAAAGTTCCGCCCTCCACTCGCACTTGCTGGGAGATGGCGCCTGGCTTCAGCGAGACATCCACACGGCTTTCGCCGGCCACGTCCACCTTGACGTTGCTCGTCACAGAAGTCTGAAAATTCGCGATCGATATCGATACGGAGTACATGCCGATGGGAAGCTCCGGAACACGATAGGTGCCGTCCGATGTGGAAACCGTCGCGCGGATTACTCCGGTTTCCTGGTTCCTCGCTGTAACAGTGGCGCCCGCGATAGCCGCACCCGACGCATCGGTGACGGTTCCAAGTATGGTTCCGCGAAAGGTTTGCGCCCCGGCTGGAATCGCGAACAGAGCCGCCAGGATTACGACTACGCAGATCGTGCCAATGTGACCAGACCACACCCTCAAATTCCTCATCAGACTCTCCTTAGAGTATTGCGAGACAATGATCAGAACGAATTGGAACAATGAAAATTACTCCGTGAGCAACATTTTTGCCCCGCTGGACTGCCCCCGAATGGGTAACATCTTCAATCGCCAGCTACGTTTGCGTCAAGCTATCTATTTGAATCGGAGCTATTGAATTCGGCTCAGTTGCATCGTATCAAGAGTAACTGGCAGGCATCCGGCGGGGGTAGCTCGGTGGCGGCAAACTGGCGTCTGCTATACTCGATTCCCCTACCAAGCGCCGACCGATGGCAACTGGGCGACTTCCACCTCTCTATGCGACTTCTCCACCACATAACGTCAATCGGCGCGTCGGATCGATGACCCGGCGGCTCCTATCAGGCATTTGCGCCCTCTTGGTCATATTGGCGGTCTGTTCGCCCGACGCCGACGCCTACGCGGTTCTGGCCCATGAAGCGATCATCGATTCGTCCTGGGAGTCCGGAATCCGCCCTCTGCTACTGCAACGCTTTCCTGGGGCATCACACGACGAGTTGAGACAAGCCCACGGGTATGCCTACGGCGGAGCAATCATTCAGGATTTGGGCTATTACCCTCATGGCAGTCACCTCTTCAGCGATCTGGTTCACTACGTTCGAAGCGGCGACTTCGTCGAAGCGCTCCTCCGTGACTCCAAGGATCTCAATGAATATGCCTTCGCCCTCGGCGCGCTCGCGCACTACTGTGCCGATAATGACGGGCACCGAATTGCCGTGAATCGGGCGGTACCGCTGCTCTATCCCAAACTGCGGCGCAAGTATGGAGATGTCGTTACTTATGCCGAGAATCCCGGGGCGCACTTGAAGACGGAATTCGGCTTCGACGTTTTGGAGGTCGCGCGTGAACACTACGCCTCGGATGCGTATCACGACTTCATCGGGTTCGAAGTTGCGACGCCTTTGTTGAAGCGCGCCTTTCGCGAAACATATTCGATTGAGCTTGAATCTGTATTCGGAGACTTCGATAAATCTATAAACTCGTATCGCTACGACGTCAGCACATTGATTCCGAAGGCAACGCGTGTCGCTTGGCAGATCAAGAAAAATGACATTGAGAAAGAACTTCCGACCGAGACGAGGAGAGAGTTCATCTTTCGCATGTCTCGCTCAAGTTTCGAGAAAAACTGGGGTAGGACGTATCAAAAGCCCGGCTTCGGAACACGGTTCCTGGCGTTTCTATTCCGCATCATTCCCAAGATCGGTCCGCTCAAGACTCTCGACTTTAAGACTCCAACGCCTCAAGCCGAAAATATGTTCATGGCAAGTTTCAATGCCGCCGTCGATGACTATTCCCGCGAGATCAAGACTGTCCCGATCGGACTGAATCTCCCGAACACGAATCTGGATACGGGCGACCCCCTTCAGCCGGGACAATACTCACTCGCTGACGAGACGTACGCCGACTTACTCGATCACTTGCATCAGAATCAGTTCCGAGATGTTTCGCCTGCGATGCGCGCCGACATTCTCAGCTATTACGCCGACATGAACGCACCCTTCGCGACGAAAAAGCATTCGAAGCAATGGGCGCGAGTGCTGCAGGAGCTCGATCAGATCAAAGTTGCGCCCATATCGCCGCAGCCAGCTGGATCTTCCGGGTTCTGAAAACGTGCTGTTTGGCGCGCTGTTCTTTAATTCAGAGACTTGAGGTTCCAGTCTTCTGGCGTGATGGCTATGCCTGGCTCCGATTTCCATTCTGCTATACTCGATTTTCACCCGACCTGCGATGAGTCCCTCTTCCATCCCCCGGCTGTATCTAATTGACGCGATGGGTTACGTCTTTCGCGCCTTCTACGCGCCGATGGATCGCTTGCAAGCGCAGACTCCCACAGGACCTATCCCGACCAAAGTGCCCTATCTCTTCGCCAACATGGTGAAGAAGCTCATCCGCGAGCAGAAGCCCGATTATCTCGGCGTTGTGTTCGACGTCGCGGCGCCTACGTTTCGCGACAAGCTGTTCGCCGAATACAAGGCCCAGCGGCCGCCGATGCCGGAAGATCTCTCGATCCAGCTCCCGTATGTCCGGCGCTATTGCGAAGCGATGCGCCTGCCGATTCTGGAATACGCGGGCTATGAAGCGGACGACGTGATCGCCTCGCTCGCGAAGCAAGCCACCGGAATAAGCCTCGAAACGATGATCGTCACGAGTGACAAAGACCTCATGCAGCTCGTCAAAGAACACGTGCGCATTTTCAATCCGATGAAGGGCGATCTCGTAATTGATGAAAAAAAAGTAGAAGAATTGATGGGCGTGCCGCCTTCGCGCATCGCTGACCTTTTGGCGCTCATGGGCGACAGCATTGACAACATTCCCGGCGCGCGCAATCCGAACGAGAAGGTCGCGCCGGGCGAGCGGCGAAAACCCGGCATCGGCGAAGTGGGCGCGCGCCAATTGATTCAGGAATTTGGCAGCGCGGAAGAAGCGCTACGCCGCGCGAGCGAGGTGAAGCGGGCGAGTTATCGCGAGGCCCTGGAGAACAATGCAGAATTCGTACATCTGAGCAAGCAGCTCGCGGTGATTCCAACCGAGGCCCCGGTGTCGCTGGATTTGGATACCTTGAAGCTTTGCGAGCCGGATTCAGACGCGTTGCGCGCGCTTTTTTCCGAGCTTGGCTTCACGTCGATGCTTCGCGATCTGGGGCCTGAAATCTCGAAACAAATCGAGGGGACAAATTACGCTAAGCTCGAATCGCCCGAGGCTCTGCGCGCCTTTCTCAAAGCGATTCCGGCAGGGCGGGAAGTGGCTGCTTGGATTCAAGTCGCTCCGGAAAAGAATGAAGAGCCGGGATACGGCACACGCGCCGTCTCGATCGAATTCTCGGTGCGCGAAGGCGAAGCCCACTACGCGGAACTGGACGAGAGCGGCAAAGCGCTCGAGGCCATCAGTGAGTGGCGGGCCGATGCGAAGCGTCCGAAAATCGTTCACGACCCCAAACTCTTCGAGCTACTTACAGCTGCTGAAGGGCCTCCGCCAAAGAAAGGTGCGCGCAGCAAGAAGATTGTCGAGCCCGCGCGCGCGGCTGGCGTTCGCGATGCGACCGAACTCTACTCGTATTTGCTTCGCCCGACGACGGCAAACCATGAGTTTCCCGAAGTTGTCTTGCGGCACCTGAATCGCACGCTCTCTGGAGCGGCCGGGGAACGCGCGGACTTCCTCGGGCGTCTCGCACCCGTCCTGCGAGCGGAAGTTGAAAAGCAGGGCTTGCTTGAACTCTACGAGAAGATCGACTTGCCACTCGCCTTCGTAATCGCTCGCATGGAACGCGACGGAGTACGCGTCGATCCAGATGCTCTCGTCAAGATGTCGAAGCGCCTCGAAGACGCGCTCGCGGAACTCGAAAAACAGATTTTCGCGCTCGCCGGCGCCGAGTTCAAAATCAGCTCGCCGCTGCAATTGGCGGAAATTCTATTCGACAAACTACAGCTCGAAATGCCGCGCCGGATCCGCGCCAAAGCTCGCTCGACAGCCGCCGAAGTGCTGGAAGAACTCGCGCGTGTTCACGAATTGCCGGGCAAAGTCATGGAGTACCGCGAGATTGCGAAGCTGAAGTCGACATACGCGGACGTGTTGCCGGAGTTGATTGACCCGCGCACTGGGCGCGTGCACACATGCCTCAATCAGACAGGCACCGCAACTGGACGCCTCAGCTCTTCGAATCCAAACCTGCAAAACATTCCGATTCGCACCGAACTCGGCCGCGAAATTCGCGCCGCCTTCGCCGCCGCTCCCGGCATGACAATGCTTTCAGCCGACTATTCGCAAATCGAGCTGCGCTTACTCGCTCATTTCTCAGAAGACCCCGTCCTCGTTGACGCGTTTCGCCGCGGCGAAGATATTCACTCGCGGACGGCGCAAGAGGTTTTCGGCATCGCGCCCTTTGCGCAGACGGCCGAGCATCGCCGCGCGGCCAAGGTCATCAATTTCGGCATTATTTATGGCCTTTCGGCGTTCGGTCTCGCGCAACAACTCGGCATCGATCAGAAGGAAGCGGCGAAGTTCATCACCGCCTATTTCGAACGCTATCGCGGCGTCAAAGAATGGCTCGATCACCAGGTGGCCGAAGTGCGCGAGAGAGGATTTACTCGAACGCTCTTCGGCCGCGTTCGCCCCATACCGGAAATCTCTTCGCCTCAACCGAACATGCGGAACTTCGCGGAACGCACGGCGATGAATACGCCGCTTCAAGGCACAGCGGCTGATCTAATCAAACTCGCGATGATCGAAATTGACCGGCGCCTCACCGGTGAAGAGTTCGTTTCCAGAATGATCCTGCAGGTACACGATGAATTGCTTTTCGAAGGACCGGAAGGCGAAATGCGGAGGCTCAAAAAAATTGTGAAGCAGGCGATGGAGCACGTACACGAACTTCGAGTTCCTCTTGTCGTAGAAATGAAATCGGGGCCGAATTGGCGCGACATGAAGTAGCGGCAGCTCGCCGACGCGGCACTAAATTCTTGCGAGGTGTCACAGTGCAACATTCCGAAAAATTCTTGAAGCTGGTGCAAGACGCGAAAGCGCACGTGAAAGAAGCTGACTTTCGTGACGTCAAGAATCGCCTCGATGGCGGCGAAAAACTGATCCTCGTGGATACGCGCGAAGATTCCGAATGGGCCAACGGGCACATCCCAGGCGCGATTCATCTCGGACGAGGCGTGATCGAACGCGATATCGAGAAAGCAATTCCCGACGTCAACGCCCCGATCGTGCTCTATTGCGGCGGCGGATTTCGTTCTGCGCTGGCGGCCGATAATCTTCAGAAGATGGGCTACAAGAACGTGATTTCGATGGATGGCGGCTGGCGCGGATGGACCGAAGCGGGATTCCCCATTACCCGAGATTGATTCGCCTTGGAACATCGCGGCTCGGGAATTATGGCTGGGGCGGGAGGATTCGAACCTCCACCGTCTGCATTAACAGTGCAGCGTCCTACCGGTTGGACCACGCCCCAGTAGTGTCGCTCACATCTTACAACACTGCGATTTGGTTAGCGCACGCGGCGAGCGATCTCAGAATTCGCGCGAATCCTGTTGTGAATTCTAACTTTAGATTTGAGGGAGCACTACGAGACGCGGATTCCCGCCGAGTGCGAGGAGCTTCTTAATAACTTCTTCGGCGGGAAAATTAGCAAGGGGAAGGAAGCCGGCCCAGCCCTCAATCCCCGAAGGGATCCTCGACTTTCCTTCCCCCTGACACCCTGAGATAGTGCAGTCGAAATACCAAACGCAACACGCTGAAACTAAGGCACTTAGAAATACGCCAGCGGGTAAAATTAACCGAGGGCTAGTAAAAAGTCTCTGCCGGTAACGCAGGAGTCCGCGGAAAAAGCCCCGAATGACATTTTTCGTCATCGAGTCCGTCGGCCGCGTCGTAACCAATCTGTAAGCGCTTCGTTGCACTGATTGCTACTTGACGTAAGATCACGTCTCTATGTTCTTCGCTTATGCGTGACTTCACTCCCCACAAGAAACTTATCGTGGCGCTCGCCATCGCGATGCCATTTCTTGCGTTCGCGAAAGCTGCCCGCTGGCCTTTTGGCGCGTGGCATCGAGCATCGCAGACTCCCATTCTCGCGCCGCAAAATTCCGGATGGGAATCCGCCGGCACATTTAATCCCGCGGTCGTAGCGCACGACGGCAAATTTGTGATGCTCTATCGCGCGCAGGATAGCTCGGGAACATCGCGGCTCGGCTACGCGGAGAGCACCGACGGAATTCACTTCGTGCGGCGCGCCGAACCGGTATTGTCGCCCGAGACCGATTACGAAAAAGGCGGCGGCGTTGAGGACCCTCGGCTTGTCGAGATCGGCGGCGTCTTTTACCTTACCTATACCGGCTACAACAAAAAGGACGCACAACTCTGCCTCGCCACTTCTCGAGATCTTGTTCACTGGGATCGAAAGGGCGTAATCCTTCCCGCGTACGTGGGCAAATGGAATGTTCGCTGGACAAAATCCGGCGCAATCGTTCCCGAGAGAATCGGCGGCAAATACTGGATGTATTGGCTGGGAACGAGCGTAGACAACTCGGATCAGATGGGCCTC
>CAWDOI010000024.1:0-91257 GCA_963803835.1 uncultured Acidobacteriota bacterium
TTAGGACTCGCCTTAAGAAGATCGTTGTTGGGATCGAGGGTGATGCCGTTGGGCTTCGGTCTGCCGAACGTGTCAATCTGAAATTGAGACGCGAGCCCCGCGACGTTGATTCTCTTATATTCCGGATTTCCTTCTGTATCCACGCGCACTTCCACGGGCATTCGGAAAGTATCGAGATCCTGGTTGACCTTCCCGACGACCTTGAATCCCTTTTTCGTACGGTAGACGATGTATTCGAGTTTGAAGTCCGGAATGCCGGTCGAGTTCACCCATTGCGAAAAGAACGCGACGAGATTCAGTGATGGCTGTCCTGCCACCGGCGGAGTCGCCGGCTTTCTCGATTCGGCCATCTTCTCGAAATCGTCGAGGGTGACGGTCTTGCCGGCGTACTTCGCAAAGAAATCCTTGAGCAACGACCGGAACGCCGCATCTCCAAGCTCGTTATGGAGCATGTGGAACACCATGCCGCCCTTATCTTCGACGACGGAGCGATACTCGTCAGAGTACGGTTGCAGCCTCTGCGCCTGCGAAATCGGCGCCGCGTCTTCGTACATCAGCGTGCCGACCGCGAAATCGTCGAGCGCCTTGCGCAAGCCCGCTTCGCCGCCGATCTCTTCGGCGTAAAGCGCGCCGGAATAGTGCGAGAGGCCATCAGAGAGCCATACGTCCGCAGACGACGCGGGCAAAATCTCGTCGTTCCACCATTGTTCCGCTACGAGCTCGGAGATCAGGCGCTCGTTTGGCCGGGCCGTCCATTGGCGTGCACTGATGAGAATGATTCCAGGCCCGGCATACTCGCTTAATGAGCCGTCGGGCATCTGCGCGATGACGAAACTACGATCGGGAAGAGCGCCGAAAACGTCGGAGAAGTAAGTCACTGCGTGCGTCAGTGAAGCACCGTAAAGATTTGCTGTACCGGCTTGCGCAGGAGGAGCGTACACAGGAACCGAGACGCCTTCCACCTTCACTGGGTTCAATTGGAGGTTACCGAAGACAAAAGTTCCGCCGGGTGACGGGCGATCCGACTGAAACACGTAAGTCGCCGTGCCTTGTTCTCCCGCCTTAGCTGCGGGCACAAGCTGTGGTGCGTCCGGCTTGCCCGTGCCGACAACGGCGAATGTGTCTGGGACGGTAATCTTGAAGTGATAGGTGTACCTGTTCGACGGAAAGTTCGTTAGCGGAAACCAACGCGACGGAAGCAAAAGGTAGCCACCCGACTTGTCCACCGACGCCAACCGCACGCCTTTGGTGGGGCTATCCTCTTCGAGCGAAAGGGGGCCCGCGTATTCGAACGTCACAGAGGTCGTATTGCCGGCCACCAGCGCGTCGGGGAGATTCACGCGCAGATTGATCGCTGGATTGTTGTCGCGACTGAATTCCAGCGCTTTGCCGTTCGCGCCGCGCACCGCTGTCACTTTCAGGTCCTGGTGCAATTCGACGATCAGCGTGCGCGTCGGCGCGTCGGCCACAAAGTCCACTTTGGCGCGCGCGGAGACAGTCTGGTCCGCTGGATGGAGCGTCGCTTCGACGTCGTAATGCGTGGCGCGCAGTGGGAATTTGGAGGATGACTGCGCGCTTGCTCCGGGAGCGCAAACGCCGGCGGCGAGCGCCAAAGCCAACGCGAAAACGCCAGCATACCGGCGCAAGAATCGAGCGGTGTATTTATGCAAGGAAGTCGGTCTCCGCATTTCTAAGATACCAAACCCGGCGGTACAGTTGCTTGCCCAGTTTACCGCGATAGCATTTCCGCGAGAATGTCAGCGGCTCGCTCGATTGCCCCGCCAGGGCCCAGCCGGGCAGCCATTTCGGCGAGGTCACGCTTCATCTTGTCGCGGTCTTCCGAAGAGCTCAGTAGCCGCCGGACCTCGGCCTCGACACGAGGCCCTTTAAAATCGTCCTGAATCAATTCGGGGACGATTTTGCGGCCCGCGATGAGATTTACCATCGCGAGGTGCGGCGAGCGGATCATCCGGCGAAGGATGAACGCGCTTGGGGCAGAAACGCGATACACGACGACCATTGGCGTCCCGAGCAGCGCAGCTTCTACAGTGGCCGTGCCGCTGGAGACTATTCCGCAGTCGGCGCTGGCCAGCACGTCGTACGGCTCTCCGTCGATCCGCGTGATAAGGAGGCCCGGTCGCATATAACGTTGGAAGAACTGTTCGGATATCCCCGGCGCTGCTGCCATGACGAACTGCGGCTTCAAATCGCGCGCAAGCGCTTCGCAACCATCCAGCATGTCCGGCAAGTTCAGGCCGATCTCAGTCGGACGGCTGCCTGGAAGCAACGCGACAACGGGGCGTGAACCATCGAGTCCGTGCGCGGCGAGAAATTCCGCGCGGATAGTTGACGGGCGCACCACGTCTACCAGCGGATGTCCCACGAAATCCACAGGAATCCCGGCATCTTTGTAGATGGCTTCCTCGAACGGAAATATAACGAGGACGCGAGCGAGATTGCGCTTCATTGCCCGGATGCGCCAAGGACGCCACGCCCAGATTTGGGGCGCGATGAAATATACGACTGGCAGCCCGAGACGGTGAAGCTTCTTGGCGAGCGGGAGATTTGTGCCGGGTGAGTCGACGAGGATTGCAAAAGCCGGTTTGCGGCGAGCTGCTTCGTTACGAAGACGGCGCAGAATTTTCAAGACCGTGGGAACTTTGTGAATGACTTCAGTGATGCCGAGAACCGCGATTTCCTTTGCGTCGACGACGAGTTCGACGCCAGCTTCGCGCATGCGCGGCCCACCCATTCCGAAGATCTTTGCGCCAGTTCGTTGCTGAAGCGCGGTTGCAAGTCGCGCCGCATACATGTCGCCGGATGCCTCGCCTGCTGAGATGAGGATTTGCGGCGGCTCTTTGGCACTCACGAGTGGATCTCAGTCATCCGCAGGAAGCGGGCTGGCCGGACCCGCGAGAGCTGGGCCTGCAGGAATCTGAAGTTCCTGGTCCTTGTATTGAAGCTGGTAGAGGCGGTAATAGATGCCGCGACGAGCGAGGAGCTCCTGATGAGAGCCTTCTTCGCGCAATCGGCCTTTGTGGAAGACGAGAATTCTGTCCGCATGCTGGATTGTGCTCAGGCGATGCGCGATCACGAGCGCTGTGCGTCCTTCAAGAAGGCGATCCAGCGCCGCACGAATCATCAATTCGGTCTTCGTGTCCACGCTGGACGTGGCCTCATCCAGAATCAGAAACTTCGGATTGTGCGCGAGTGCGCGGGCGAAGCTGATAAGTTGCCGCTGGCCCACCGAAAGCGTGGCGCCGCGCTCGGTGACTTCCGATGCGACGCCCTTCGGTAGGGACCGAACGAGATCGCCAAGGCCCACTTCCGCGAGAGAGCGTTCGACGGTCGCACGATCAATGGACTCAGTGCCAAGGCGCACATTCGATTCAATCGAGCCGGTGAATAGGAACGGATCTTGAAGCACGATGCCGAACTGGCGCCGCAAATCCTCGAGATCGAGTTCGCGAATGTCGACTCCGTCGAGGAGAATCTGGCCCTTATGGATCTCGTAAAAGCGAAGCAGAAGTTGAATCAGCGTCGTCTTGCCCGCGCCGGTGTGGCCGACAATCGCGATCGTTTGTCCCAGCTCGACTCGGAACGAAACGTCCTTCAATACCCATTCGTCATCGGAAGGATTCGCGCCGCCGCGATAAGCGAACCAAACATTGCGAAATTCGATCTCGCCTTGCACGGCGGGAAGTTTGTTCAATATCTCACTGCCCACCGACGTCAGGGGTTCATCCAGCAGCTTAAAGATCCGCTCGGAAGCGGCCATGGCCGTTTGAAGGATGTTGAACTTGTCGCTCAAATCCTGGATCGGCCTGAAGAATCTCTGCGCCCACATCATGAAGGCGATGAGGAGGCCGGCCTTCAGAGTGCCGTTGATGACGTGGGAGCCGCCAAACCAAAACACCAGAGCGATCGCAGCGACACTAAGGAATTCCACCGCTGGGTAGAAATACGCGAAGGCGTTGATCGCGTCCTTGTACGCATCCATATGGACGCGATTCAGCACTTCAAACTCGCGCTTGGATTTCTTTTCGCGATTGAAAAGCTGCACCACCGCCATTCCAGTGATGTGTTCCTGGAGAAAAGCGTTGATTCGCGCGATGGCCGTTCGGATGCGCCGGTTAGCATCGCGCACCTGTGTGCGGAATATCAGAGTCGTGAGCAGCATCAGCGGCAACGGCGAAAGCGTAGCCAGCGCAAGCTTCGCATCAAAGTGAAAGAGCACTGCGATCAGTACACCGAGTACGAAGAAGTCGTTGAGCATCGCGACAACGCCGGATGCGAATAAATCGTTGAGTGCATCCACATCGGTCGTCACGCGCGTCACAAGCCGTCCGACCGGACTGCGGTCGTAAAAGCTGAAAGGCAATCTCTGGAGATGCGTGAATATTTCGCGGCGCAGGTCGTACATGATTTCCTGGCCGACGCGCTGCATCACGCGCATTTGAACGTATTGCAAAGCGAAACTAAAGATCAGCGAAGCGAGGAATCCGAGCGTAATCCATCCCAACGCGCGCATCGCTATGGCGTAAGCGAGCCTGTGGCTCAGAACCGGAGTGATGTAGCTATCGACAGCCACCTTGAAGAAGTACGGGCCGATGATTTCAAGAGGAGCGACGGCGATCGCAAGAAAAAGCGCGAAGAATACCCACCACTTGTGCGGGCGCAGGTACTGCATCAAGCGGTGTGTCAGCCGCGAGTCGTAAATCTTGCCTAACGCTTCTTCTTCGCGGATGTCGCTCATGCGCGTTCCAGCTCTTCCTCGAGAAGCTGTTTTTGGTAAAGGTCGGCGTAATATCCGCCAATTCCAAGCAATTCCTGATGCGTGCCAAGCTCGGCGATGCGGCCGTCGACGAGGACGGCGATCTGATCAGCCTCGCGCACCGTGGAACAGCGGTGAGACACGATGATCGTCGTGCGCCCCTTCATGACGTCGCGAAGCTGACTGAGAATCCGCTCTTCCGTTTCGGTGTCGACGCTCGATAGGGCGTCGTCGAGAACAAGAATCTGCGGATCGCGAATAATGGCGCGCGCCAGGGCCGTCCGCTGTTTTTGGCCGCCGGAAAGCGTCAGGCCGCGTTCACCGATCATGGTGCCGAATT
Source organism: uncultured Acidobacteriota bacterium (assembly GCA_963803835.1). GTDB lineage: Bacteria > Acidobacteriota > Terriglobia > Acidiferrales > UBA7541 > Palsa-147. The sequence continues at coordinate 5,115 of CAWDOI010000024.1, forward strand.
TTTCCGGGAATTCGCATATTTCGGCGTAAATGCTCGCGATTTCGGCAGCGGTTTCGATTTGCTCCGGGCGCGCCGCGTCGACTCCGAAGGCGACGTTCTCCGCGAGCGATTCGCTGAACAGAAAAGTATCCTGCGGCACGAATCCGAGCGAGCGCCGCAGTTTAGCTAGCGGCCAGTCCCGGATCGAGCGGCCGTCGAGCAGCACGCTGCCAGGCGGAGCTTCCCAGAGGCGGGCGGCGAGCCCGGTCAGAGTGGATTTGCCGCTTCCCGTCGGGCCGACAATCGCTAGGGTCGAGCCGGCAGGGACTCGCAGACTTATGTTTTTGAGGACCGGCGTCGCCGGCGTACCGTTCCCGGCCGTTGGATATGCGAAACTCAAATTGCGGAATTCGATTTCGCCGCGAATTTTCGGAGTATTCCGGACGATTTGCGAATCTTCGCTAGCGACGCCATCGAAGCCCAATGCCGCGTCGTTAATTTTGGGCCGCGACTCAAAAATGTAGTTCAGGCGTCCCATTGAAGCTGCGCCGCGCTGGAAAATGTTCGTCACCCAGCCAAGCGCCACCATTGGCCAGATCAGCTGGCCAAGGAACGTATAGAACGCCACCCATTCGCCAAGCGTAATGCGGTCTTTCATTACGAGCCGTCCGCCTTGCCACAGGACGATAAGGAAAGTCACGCCAATTAGCGCCGTCAACGCCGGCATGAACATGCTCCACGCCAGGATGAGGCGCATGTTTTTTGAGACGTATTCGCGATTCGTCGAGTCGAAATTCCGGATTTCGACCTGCTCCTGCACATACGCGCGAATCACGCGCACCCCGGAGAAATTTTCCTGAGCTCGGGCTGAAAGTGTGGCGAGTGACGCCTGAATCTTTTCGAACAGATTGTGGATGATTTGGCCGAAATACCGGACCGCGAGTGCGACGACCGGCACGGGAATCAGCACCAGCAGTGTAAGAATCGGCGAGATCATCAACATCACGCTGACAGCCAGAATGAAAGTGACGATCGTCGTAGCGCTGTACATGATTCCAGGGCCGAGCACCATCCGGACGTTATTGAGATCGTTCGTGCAGCGCGACATCAGCTCGCCGGTTCGGTTGCGAACGTAGAATTCGGGCTCGAGCTGCATGAGATCGGTGAGGAGATCGTTGCGGATGTCGTACTCAATCTCGCGCGAGACGCCGATCAGTATCCAACGAGTCAGGAACGAAAATAATCCCTTGAGGGCGATGGCGACGATCAGCACGATGCAGAAGAGGGCAAGCGTGTTTCGGCTGAGCGGCTGATAGTAACGCCCGAACCACACGGAAACTATGCCGAGCTTACCGACAAGTTTGCTCAAAGGCTTTGGTTCGTTGCCGATGCAATCGAAAATCACGCCCATGATCAACGGCACGAGATTTCCGACCAGGCCCATCGCCACGAGCGCGATCATGCCGATCGTCATCCCGCCCTTATAGCGGCCGAGGTACGGGAGTAGACGTACGAGCTGCTTCCAGCCGGGCACGCGAGCCTCGGCGGCCCGGGGTTTCGATGCGACTTGAGCAGCAGCAGCCACTACTTGACTCTCATTTCCGGAATCTCAAGCGAACTGGTTTCGCCCAGAAACTGCTCATAGGTTCGATCAAGGGATTGATAACGCTTCGCTTTAGGATTCCATTTCACGCCGATGGTTTGTACGTAACCGCCCGCAGGCTTATCGAGCGGAGTGAAGTACAGCACAAGCCCGGAGTCGGGGTGATGCTCGTATTGCAGGCGCCAACCCGAGACGGGCGCGATGGGCGTGGCTGCGAGATAGCCGCTAGGATTTTTCAAATGTTCATCACACAGGAGGACTTGCTTCCAGGTGCCCCCGTCGTCTTCCACGATTGCCAGGCGGGTAACCAAAGTTCCCGGCACTTTGGTATCGGGCGTTTTCTTGATTCTGTTGATCACAAGTATCTGCTGCTTTCCCGTCAACGCCAGGTCTCCGTAAACCAAGACTTCCGCTTCCGAGCCGAGGGAGGTCTCGGCAACCTGCTGAATATCGGCCGGAATCGCTGGTGCCGCGGGCTGCGCGGGCGCTTCTGCCGTTTGGTTAGACGTAGCCGGGCCGCTACATGCTTCCATCAGAATGGCAGCAATGAAGAAAAATAATAATCTAGGTCGGCGATTCAATTTGGCTTCACCCGCCATCATCCGGATATTCAGTAGACGCAGTCCGACGTCATTTTAACCGTTGTGCCAGCTGACCGCACCGCAAGAATCTCTTCAATGCGGGCCTCGAAGTTTTCCTCGCCCTCGGACCACAGGAGCGCACGATCTACAGGTAGCGTCCGCTCAATGCGCTGCATCCAGTCCAATAGCTTTCGGATGTTTTCTCGCGTCCGCTCGTGATACGTCCGAAAGCTCTCGCGTTCCGTCATCAGTTTGAGAAAATTTGCCTCGTCGGGATGGTGCGTCGCAGCGGCAGCGGGTTCGCTTCCAAATCCGAGAAGCCGGGCGTGGCCGGTGAAAAAATGTTCGAATCCGATATCGACTTGAAAATGGCCGTACTCCTTCCAAATACCGTCGTCGTATTCCTCGCCGTGACATCGAATTTCAATTGGTTCCGGCTGAAGACTCCAGACGCCTGTCGTAGTGTTCAACGCCCAAAGATCCCAATATCCACGTGCTTCGTAGGCCGAGTCCGCATTCAAATTTTCGCGCACAAGCTGAACGATTTCGGCTGGATCTTGATAGAAACGCCCAATTACAGATTCGAAGAGCGCCGCCTCCTGAGGTCCAACCGCGCGAATCGCGAGATTGCTAAAGCCTGCTTGGGCCGCGGAAAAGGGAACCGTCGAAAGAAATTGCTCGAAGCGTTCCGGCAGCAGTTCCTCGCGGAAGTCGCGGCACCAGACGCTCAAGAAAGCATCATTCGGCATTCGTTGATTATAACGGTTTGTGGGATTTCGACCGAATCGGGAGGCTCATAAAAAAAGCGGCGCCGGCCTGACGCAACCGCCTACTTATTCTCGGAGCCCGTATCTTCGGGCTTTTCTGCCGTCTTCTCGGGCGTACCGATGCCGGTGGAAATACTGATCAGGCGCTGGCGAATCGTGTCGCCCATTCCCGCGAGGACGTCGGAACATGCATCTCGTAGCCGCTTTTCCGCCAACTGAGCGAGCGTCTCGATCACGGCCTGCGAATGCTGTCCCAAAGTAGTGGCGGAAGCGAGCAGCCAGGAATTCGAAGCGTTCTCAAGGCGCGTTTTGAAGTGGTCGATCGATTCGTCGGTCGCGTGCTGAACCTGTTCCATCCACGCGCGCTGCTGATCTTCTCGCTGCGATTGCCAATTTTCGATCAGCGGCTTGAGCTGGGCTTCGAGGTTCACGGTGGCGCGCTCGAGCCCCTGCGTTACCCGTTCGTCTAGCATGCCTCGGAATTCGGCGAGCGACTGGCTCTGTGACTGCGACATCTCGGCTTGCATGCGCTCGGTGGAGTCGCGCGAAACATCTTCGAATTGGCTAAGCGTATTACTCGCGATGCGGTGGACTTCATCGGCAAACGTTGCCGAGGTCGTGTCAGCCGTTTCCTTGACGCGCTCCCCGACGCGAATCGCGACATCGTTCGCCGTCTCTTCCATTTGATTTTGAGCGTGCTGGACGTAATTGCGGCGGTAACCGTCGAGTTCGGACGTGAATTTACGCGATGTCTCGGCTGCGCGCTCATGCAGCGAGTTCGTAGAGTGTTCAACGGCTTTCTCAAGTGAGGACTGCATGCTGGTTTGCGCTTTTTTCGAGTACCAGTCGGAGGCCTTGAGGAGAGATTCGAAAGTGGCATGCATCGCTTCCGTTGTCTTTGTTTCGAGTTCTTCCTCGGCTTTTTTCAGGCGCGCGCGCAGGCCTTCCTCAAATTGTGCCGGGAATTGCTCGGTCTGCTCTTTCAGTCGGTCGAGGGCCCCGCGCAGTGATTCCTCGGCAGCCTCCTGGAGCCGCGTCTGAAGCGCGTTTCGCGCGTCCTCGGCTTCCGTCCGAGCGGCCGCCAGTTCCGCGGCGACTTTTCGCGCCGAATCGATTTGGGGCGAAAGTTGATTCGCGATTTCCGCAGCGACGTGATGAAAGATTTGCTGAGCGGAAGCCTGGAGCGCTGGTTCGAGTTGCTGGGCCTTCTCGGCCACCACGCCGTCGGCAAGCCGGCCGATTTCGGCGAGATGCGACGAACTCAATTGTTCCAGCTGCCGTCGCGTTCCGTCCATCGCGGTGCGCGCTGCTTCTTGAATTTCGTTCTTCGTGGCTTCGGCGCGGGATTGTTCTTGGGCAACGGTGGCCTTGATCTCCTCGATCGCTCTTTGGGCGCCAGCCGTCGCGTCTTCGAACGCAATTCTCAGATTCGAATTCCGCGCGGCGATGTCGTGCTCGGTTTGTTCAACGATGGCTTGTGATACGCGAGCAAGTTGCTCGTTGAGTTTTTGCGATGCGCCATCAAGCGATGCCTGAAGCTCATTTTGCCAGCGGTTCGCCACAGCGCCCGCTTCGTTCTGAACTTGCTCGACACTGTTTGCCCGCGCTTTGGCCGCAGCCTCTTCCACTTCGCGCTGAAGCTGTTCGCTTCGTCCTCGCGCCGCGTCATCGGTGGCGAAGAAATCGGGCACCGCAGCTCGGTCCGCGATCGCCTTCGAGACAGCATCATCGACAGCGTGATGCAGTGTTGCCAACGTGGTTGATTCGGCGGCTTGGCGGACGGCTTGCTCCGTGGCCTTCGACACATTCTCGTGAACCGCGGCTTCGAGCGATTGCCGGAGCTGCGCCTCCATTTCAGCGCGGCCCTGCTCTGTGGCAGCTCGCGCATTCTCGACGATCGATGCCGTCTGAAACGCCGATTGCTGCACGACGACTTGCAGCGCTTGCTCCGACACACGCGAGACCGACGCCTGCACGGCGTGATCGACGGCTTCTCTCACCTGCGCGTCCATCTTGGCGCGCGTCGCTTCCATTTCCTCGGAGACGGCCGTGCGGCTTTCGTACCGCGCCACTTGATGCAAGCTGTGTTTCGCTTCAGCGACCAGCCGCTCCATCTCTTTCGCAAGGTCTGCCGGCGTGGGGCCGAGGATAGAAGCGACGGCCGGCGTTTGCGCGGCGTCAGGCGTATGTGGGTGAGTTGGCGCCGTCGACGGCGAATTCGACGTTGCTTCGGCAACTATTTCGAGTTTCTTTTCTGGCGCAGGCGGTTTCGGTGGCTCACCCGGATCGGCTCCGCCTAATGGCGCGGCACGATGTGCTGGCGCCGGAATGTCGCCCGTGAGGCCGGTCGCGCCTGTGTACCAGTCTTCGGGAGGAAATGCGATTCCCCAGTAATTCCCGGCGATCTCAAATTCGACGCCGATCTGAAACAATTCCCGCACCGTGCGCGGCCGCTGTACCCAGACGACCCGGCCTCGCACAACGAACATCGGCGCAGTGGCTTCTTGCCTCGGAATTTCCAGCGAGACCCACGAATTTTTCGGGACGTAATGCTTTGACTGGTACTTGCAGCCGTGACAGTTGACCATCACGGTAGACGTCCGCTCCTTGAACGATTGGCCTAAAGCGTCGGCGCCGGACACAATGATGGGAACAGCCTGCACGACGCGCGTGCTTCGACGTTTAAGGGATCCCGGATCGTCTAGTGTGTTCAGGTCTGCCACCGCCTACCTCTGAGCGTTTTTTCAGCTTAACATCGGCGCGTTCCCAGTGGGCCACTACGAACGGCGATGTTCGAAAAAGTTACTCGTGAGAATTGGAGCCGATGTTTGTAAGCAAAAGAGCAACTCCAATGGTTTCAATGCGTTGAGGTCAAATCTTGGTCGCGCCGAGCGTGTGCGGGCACGAGACGCGAGATATGCCTAAGTACTGTTTCAATTCGATTCAGTGCGCGACTGTGGATTTACGCCGGCCGCCGAACACGGCGTCCTTAAACTCTTTGGCAACCCACAACGGGCCCACCAGGAAATATATCAGGCCCTGGAAAAAAGCGGGCTTATTGCCCTCGATTCGATGGCCGAGGAAATTCATGATCCAGCCGCCGACAAACAGCGCGGCGCCGAGCCGCCAATGCATCAACACCAGCAGCACGATTCCAGCGAGGATGATTGGAATTCCTACCGCGTGGAGGAATTTGTTCCACGGGTTGGTGTGCTCGTGATCGTACTGCGCCATGTACTGATCGAGTTGTGGCACGCGGCACCTCTCTGGGCTCCGACTAAAGCGGCTCAGAGCTTACGAACTGCTTGCGCTCAAATTACTACAAGTCGGGAATCGAAGAGAAGTTTCTTGGAGGCATCGCTCTGCGACGCGCCGAACCTGCACGAGTGCGGCGCGTTACAGGTCGCGGCGGCCTTCCATTGCTTTCATCATCGTGACCTCATCGGCATATTCGAGATCGGAGCCCACTGGAATTCCCATCGCGATGCGCGTCGCGCGGACGCCAAGCGGCTTGATCAGCTTCGAAAGATAGACAGCCGTCGCCTCGCCTTCAGCGGTGGGATTCGTCGCCAGAATAATTTCTTCCACCGTCCCTCCTTTCAATCGCTCGATCAGACTCTTTATTTTGAGTTGGTCCGGTCCGATTCCCTGCAATGGTGAAAGCGCGCCGCCAAGGACGTGGTACATCCCGTCGAACTGGCGAGTCTTTTCGATCGCGAGGATGTTCGGGGAATCTTCGACGACGCAGATGATTTTTCGGTTTCGCGTCGCGCTGGCGCAGTAAAAACATGGATCGGAGTCCGTGATGTTATTGCAAACCGAGCATTCGCGCACTTTTTCTTTCGCGTCGCGAATCGCATCCGAAAGCGCGAGCGCCCGCTCCTTGTCCACGCGCAGGAGATGGAACGCAAGGCGCTGCGCCGTCTTCTGTCCAATGCCGGGCAAGCGCTTCAACTCGTCAATCAATCGAGTTACGGAAGGGGCGTAATCTGGCATGTGGCTCCTGAAATGTACCGAGAGAAGGAATTGCGGAATAAGCAGAGAACTTAGAAATGCTGAAATTCATTCAGGGCTAGAATAATCCCGGAATCTTCAAACCGCTCAATCCTGAAAGGCCGCCGGTTAGATCTTTGACCTGTTTCGAGAGCTCGTCATCCACGCGCCGTGTCGCTTCGTTCACTGCGGCGCGGACCAAGTCTTGCAGCATTTCCTGATCCTTGCTTGAAAACACTTCCGGCTCGATGCGTACTTCGGTGAGCTGCTTCTGGCCGTTCATCTTCACCGTCACCATGCCGCCGCCGGTGCTAGCTTCAACATGGATTTCTTGAATCTGCTTCTCGAGGCGTTCCTGTGCCGTTCGGAATTGCGAGAGCATCTGCTGCAGGGCTTTTACTTCCATGGGTTATTCCTCGCCTCGGCGCTTCACACCCGAAATGCGCCCGCCGAACCGTTCGAGCATGGCCCGCACGATGGGATCCTGCTCAAACCGCGCCTGCAAATCCGAGCCCCGTGCTACTCCCGTTCGAACCGGCTCCAGTTTAACACACACGCGCAGCGGCTGTCCGATCACCTCGCTTGTCAGCGTGCGCAAACGTTCCATCGGGTCGCGCGCTTGCAACATTTCGGCGAGCGTGCGTTTGTCCATCGGAAAGAAAAGTCGGATTTCGTTTCCTTCTAGCTCCCAACGAGTCACGTATTCGACCATCGAGGATAGAAATTTTTGTTCTTGGAGAGCAGCTTTGATGGCTTGGTACTGCGCCGCGGCAAGACCACTGGTCTCGGCTTCAATCGAATTTGCTACGACTCGCGGAGGCAGCGCCGCGGCCGGCGAGTTTCTTGCCGGAGCGGGTTCGGGCGCGCTACTGCGCGGGCTCGAGCCTGCGGCGCCGGTAGGAACGGCATAGCGCGCGCGTGGCTCGCCCTTTGTTGTCGGCGTTGTTGGCATTGTTGAAGCTGGCGCTGCGCGAGGCGCGATCGGAGCCGTTGGCGCAGCTGACGCTGTTGCAGCGAACGACTTCGCCGGAGCCGCCGCACGCGGTGACCCGCCTTCGCGCATTCCAGCGATGACTTCTTCGAGAGGCGCCAAGCGCTTCGCGGTGACCAGTTTCAGCAGGCCAAGCTCGAGATGGAGACGCGGATCGGGTTTGCGTCTGAGGTCATCGTCTGTCGAAAGCAAAATCTGAAAAAAACGCGTCAAATCCTCTTCACCGAAAAGAGCCGCCTGCTCACCAAGCCGCGGGCGCTCATCGACGGGCGCTGTGATTAATTCGGATTTTTCGCCGCAAACTTTTGCGACCAGAAGATTTCGAACGTGTCGAATCGCTTCACGGCAGAAGTGCTGGAGATTGTGTCCTTCGGCAATGAGCCGGTGGACCAACCCCAGTGCCTGCTCGGTGGATTGTCCGTGAATCGCGGTGATCAATTGATCGAGGATATCTTCGGCGACGACGCCGAGAAGCTCGCGCACCTGCGCGTCGATGATATGGTCGCCGCAGTAGGCCAGTGCCTGTTCGAGGAGCGACAGCGAATCGCGGAGGCTGCCTTCCGCGGCGCGAGCCATCACCGCCACTGCGCCGGAATCTATTTTGAGATTTTCGGCTGTTGCAATTCGCGTGAGCGCGTCGGAAATTTCAGCGAACGTGAGTGCCCGGAACTGAAACAATTGCGCGCGCGACTTGATCGTATCCGCAAGATCTTCCGGCTGCGTTGTCGCCAGGATAAAAATCACTTTCTCCGGAGGCTCTTCGAGCGTCTTCAGCAGCGCGTTTGAGGCTTCATCCGTCAGTTGATGCGCCTCATCGAGGATCACAATCTTGTAGCGGCCGAGCGCGGCGTACCGCACCATCTCGCGCAATTCGCGAATCTGGTCGATACCGCGATTCGATGCTGCGTCAATCTCAAGAACATCGAGCGAATTTCCCGAAGTAATTTCGCGGCAGGAGTCGCACTCGTTACACGGCGTGGCGGTCGGGCCTTTGACGCAGTTCATCGCTTTTGCGAGAATTCGCGCCGTCGTGGTCTTTCCAACGCCGCGCACGCCCGCAAAAATATACGCGTGCGCCACGCGGTTCGCCTTTATGGCATTTTCAAGAGTTTGGGTGACGTGACGCTGACCCACAACATCAGCAAAAGTTTGAGGACGCCACTTGCGCGCGATGACCTGGTAAGCCATGTGGAATTTTTCCGCCGCCCCGGTAGCGATAAGAGGAACTTCGGGTGATCCGCGGCACACGAAACTGACCCGCTACCGTTGCTCCCTTCCGGGCCTGGCGGGGTTTGCGGGGAATCGTTGCACAGAGCCCGAAGTTCCACCGATCCGCAGGAATTTTTCCCGCACGCGGGAGTCTAGCATACGGGCAGACACGGCGAAAGCCGCGCCGCGGATTCAGATCGTTGGCTTGATTTAGTGCGACGTCGCTTGCGCCGAAGGAGAGGCGTTGGTTTTCAGCGCCGCACGCACAGGCGGAACGACGAACGCCATCTCGACGGTTTCATCGTTGATCGCCGCGAGCGTTGCGAGCGTTTTCTGAGAATCTGCGGTCTGGCCCGCCTTGTTCTGCGCGTTGGCAAGCAATTGCAATGATAGAGGGTCGCGTGAATTTTCCTCAAGTTCCGAAATCGCTCCCGAAAAATCGCCCTGAAGGAGCATGACGGCGCCATTCGCGGAGTGATAAGCATTTTGCACTACGTTGTCGCGATTCGTTTGCGCCATTGAATTCAAGTCTTCGAACGCTTTTCGCGCGGCCTCCACGTTGCCGGCTCGGGCCGCTATGTACGACCGCGTTTGCAATACCTTGGCCAGCTCCGTTTCTCGCGTTCCCGATAGGATGTGCCGCTTGTCTGCGAGCGCAGCGCTCGCCGCGTCGAGATCACCCATCGCGCTTTCCGCGTCGGGATTGAATAGCGCCATGTCGCGATGGCATTCGGCTTCTTCGATCGGCAGATTCTGTTTGTGCGCTTCGGCCGCAACGTCGCCGAAAGCCTTGCGCGCGAGCCCGGGACGATTTTCGCGATAGTAGGTCATCGCCCATAGGATTCGGTAGTCCATCTGATCGGTTCGTTCCTTCGCCATATCGATCGATTTGAGATATTCGAATCGAGCGCGTTCCTCGTCGCCCATGAGGGCGTAAGTGGAAGCGATGCCGACCTGCGAAGTGAAGAAGGCCGGCGAGATTCGCAGCGCCATCCGATAATGATCGAGCGCGTCGGGGAAATCTCCGAGCATGCGAAGAATCTCCCCGTATGAATCCTGCGGATTGGGCTGGCCCGGCAGGGCGGCAACGTAGCGATCCATCAAAGGCGGCGCCAAATCGGCTCGCCCGCCCAGCGCGTAGCTGTAGGCGAGATTGTTCAGCGCTGGATAATAGTCCGGATCATTTTTCAAGACCTTTTCAAGCACTTTCGCGGCGAAATCGTAGTTCTGCTGCGCGCCGAGGAGCCATTCTCCATACATATTGGCGAGGCGCTTGTCATTCGGATACTTCGCGAGCAAATCGTTCATCGCCGCGATCGCCGGGACGAGCTGCCCATTCTTTGTTCCCGTCATCCACTGAATGAGGAGTATTTCGGACGGCGTGGCGCGCGAAATGTTCGCTTTCGCCAGCGCAAGTTCGCGCACTTCTTCAGCCGGATCCGTTGTGAAAAACGCCAGGGTCGCGTGGCCAAGAGCAAAGTGCGGATCGGCTTTCACCGACTTTCGGAAAAAATCGATGCCTTCTTCCGTGAAGAGCAGATCTTCGCGGTGCGACATCCCGAGCTCGTAATCGTCACGGGCTGCCTGCGACGACGTCGTTACAGGCACCGTCTCCGATTTCATCTCGGGCGCGCTAGCCTTCCGGGATGACACGGACTTTTGGGCGTGCGCGAGCGGAGACGCCGCCGCGATTCCCATCGCGAAGACCGCGATGAATGCAAATTTGTATCGGCTCTTGGACTTCATGGCTCCTCGCATCCGAAAGCAAGTTACGATTCTAGTGACCCTTCAAGGTGTACCCAGGATCGAACGGCTGCTTGTCGTCGATCCGGATTACTTTCACGCTGCTCGTAATGTTGTAAACGTCCACAATGCCAATCGCAGTCGGGTTGGCCTCGACAGCTTTCACAATTTCCTCGTCGCTTGACACGATGATTATCGACGCTGCCGGCTTGTGGCTTTCTTCGTTGAGGATCGCTTTCCCCTCCTCAACGCCCACCCCCATCACCTTTTCGACCACGAACTTCATTGCAGGCGAATTCGGATCGCGAATTACCACCGTGATCATGCGCCCTCCGGGCCAACTTGTGGTTTTTGCACGAAGAATCTTGCCGAGGTCGGCGAGCGACATCGCCTTGGCGGAGTTCGAAGGATGCACGATGACGGCAAAGTCAGTGGCAAACGCGAGTGACGCGCATGCCACAAGGAGCAACGATAAGACGAGTAGCCTAAGTCGTGTCATGACGGATTCATGTCAAACAATGAAATCGGCAGGCCCAAGCTGAGGTCCGCCCTGCCTAAACGCTAGCATTTCGCGGCGTCGCGAGAACCTGGCCCCCATCCCAGTCGTGTCGTACCAGTACCCCCGGAGGCGCTAACTGAGCTACATCAATCCAAGCGACTGTCCAGAGGCGCGATTCAAATGACTGGCGACGTGGTCGACGTTAGGTATATCTAAGCGGCGGATGCCTCCTCCGCATCCGAACCGCGGCGCCAGCGGCAAACCCCACGAAACAGGGACCGGAGGAACGAATGAAACGATCGTCGCTGTTTGGCGCTCTATTGTCCTTTTTGTTGATTTTCACACCGATTACGCACGCTCAATCCACAGAAGTCCTGCAAGGTACCCAGATTCATATCACGCTGCTGAACGGACTTAGCACTACGATCGCGCGCACTGGCGATGCGTTTACGGCAGTGGTAGCCGAACCCGTGTTTTACAACGGCCAGGTGGTCCTTCCTGCGGGAGCCAAGATTCACGGTCAAGTCGGAACCATTTGTCGTCCGAAGCACTTCGCCCTGGTCCGCGGAGAAGCCTCGATGAGCCTCACTTTCCAGTCGATCGAGATCGAGAGCCGCATCTATCCGGCGCAGATGAGCATCCTCGCCATTTCGAATGGGGGCGCGGATCTGGGCAAGTCGCGAAAGGACCTGCATACCGTCGAAGGCGCCGTGATTGAAGAAAAGCGCGACATCAAGGGCACCGTTGAAGATGTTGCCATAGGCACCGGCGGCGGTTCGATTGTCGGCGCAGTATTCAGTCACGTGATCCGTGGAACTGTGTTCGGTCTCGTCGGGAGCACGGCTTATGTCGTTCAGAAAGAGGGCAAGGACGTCGAGTTGCCGGCACAGACACAATTTCTAGTGCGAATGGATTCGTCGGTGTCCGTGCCGAACAACATAATTCACAGCGCTTCGACTAACACCGGTTCAATCTGATCACAGGTGGGTGAGCGCGCCAAATCGGAGAGACTTGGAGCCGAACGCGCTCTACGCCTTGCGCACGCTAGTGGTGCTCGGCGTCGAAAAGGCATTACGACGCGCGTTTTCCCCCAGCAGACGCGCCGCTCCAACGAGAGCGCCAGGGCCGAGCAGCTTGGGTCCGAGCGGCTCGATCCACATCACCTGATAAAACACAGGTCGATTTGGAATCTCCGCCTCGCTGCTGGACCGAAGCGCCACGAGTGCGCCAGGGCCCAGGCCTGCGTTCACGCGAAAACAGCATCCGTTTTTACTAAAATTCGCGGCCGATGTGTGTTCCGTGAAGAAACATCCGGCCGCGTCAAATCCGGAGACTTCAACCACAATTTCGCCAACAACGCGAGGCTCGCTGCGCGCATTGGGAAAAGCTCTCGGTGTCGTGCGACATTGACCTGCGATGTTCGTCATCTCTCTCCCCTCAGCTCTCCGTAAATCGAAATTGCGAGTGCCACGCACGGAGGCATCGGAAGCGCCCTGTTCGAATCTTTTGCCTGAATTGAATCGAAGCTTCGCATCGACGTGAAACGCTCTCGAATTCGAATTGTTAGTCCGCACCCGACGCACCGGCGACAGCTCGTTTTGTCGTGCGCTTCAAGTGCCGGTAAAGACTCGTGCGCCCGATGCCCAGCATGTGGGCTGCTCGCACTCGATTTCCGTTGCACGATTCGAGCACGCGATCGATATGCATCCGGCGAACTTCTTCGAGAGGCAGCGGGCACCAGTTTGCCCCGGTAGGCGCGTCCCCGCGCGGATGCTGCAGAAGCGACGGAAGATTTTGAACGTCGATAAATTCGTTTGTCGCGGACGTCGCCGCGCCGGAGAGCACGTTTTCGAGTTCTCGAACATTTCCGGGCCAGTCATGCTGGAGCAAAGCAACCTGAGCCCTGCGCGTTAGTCCGTGGATCGGTTTCGCGTAGCTCTCGCTATATTTCTTTAGAAAGTGGCGAACGAGAATCGGGATATCCTCGGGCCGTTCCGCCAAGCTCGGCACACGCAGTTCGATCGCACTAAGACGAAAGAAGAGATCCTCGCGAAAACGGTTCGCCCGCGCGTCCGCGCGCAAATCGCGATTCGTCGCGGCAATGAGCCGGACGTTTACTTCTTTCACTTCGGACGAGCCCAGGCGCTGAATTTCGCGGCTTTCGACTACCCGGAGCAGCTTCGCTTGTATGGCCAGTGACGTCTCGCCGATTTCGTCCAGGAAAACCGTCCCACCGTTCGCGTATTCGAATAATCCCGCGCGACTCTCGGTGGCGCCCGCGAACGCTCCGCGGACGTGGCCGAACAACTGGCTTTCGAGCAGCGTGTCAACCAGCGCCGAGCAATTGCACACGGCGAATCGCTCGTGCGCCACGGGGCTCATGTTTTGCAACGCTCGCGCCACAATCTCTTTTCCGGATCCGGACGGGCCGGTGATCAGGGCATTTCTGTAGTGTCGCGCCACCTTGCGAGCGAGATCGAACATTTCCAGCATCGCCGGACTTTTTCCGACTATCCCGTGGAATTCGAGGCTGCTTAGGATTTGCTGGTCCAGATTGCGAATCTGACCGCGCTGCGTGAACACCTGTGCGAGATCATCGAGGGTCTTCAGCAGTCTCGCGAAGTCAATCGGTTTGCACAGGTAATCATAAGCGCCATGTTTGATGGCCTCGATTGCCGATTCGACGGTGTAGCGTCCGGTCGCAAGAATTACGTAGATGCCGGGGTCGTTGTGCAGAGCGTTTTCGAGAAACTTCCAGCCATCCGTTCCCGGCATTTGAATGCCGGCGATGACTGCGTGGCACGCGCCACGCCGGACCATTTGCAGCGCTTCGTTCGCATCCTCGGTGCCGACGGTGGGAAACCCTGCTCGGGTGAGACTGCTCGTCATCAACGCAATTTGATCGGATTCATTGTCCAGTACGCATAGCGGGAGATTCTTGCGGAACGATTCAGTGAGTACTTGCTCTGCGAGTGACATGATGCCGTATTAAGGCACGGCGGGTGCCAGAGTCGCGCCGAGCGGTCAACGTTACTTTCTCTTCGATCGCAATCGACGTAGAAGTGATTTTGTTTGCTACAAGAGACTCATAGCGCGCGAGATGCGACGAATGTGCGCGGACGGGTTTTCAACACGGGCCCAATTCCGATGACACTCTTTATCGAACCATACGCGGTTCGCGTTCCAAATCGAAACTGGATGTCCCAAAACGGGAGTCTCGACAGAACGCAATTTGTGCGGGCTTGAATCACCGGGAGACGCTGTTACGCGGCGTCGGTGCCGCTTTCAGCCGTAACCGGCGCCCGGATAGAGGATGTTTAGCGCGAAGATGAACACGCGGTCGAATATCTTGTCGAATAGGTACCAGGCAAGGAACAGACCGGCGATGCCGAAGCCCTGACGACTGAAGTTCAGGTATTTCAAAGCCGTTTCATCGCTCATGAATAGTGTGATCGCAGTGCTGCCATCGAGTGGGGGAAAGGGAAGCAGGTTAAATGTCCCGAGCAATAGATTGAGCACGAACAGAACGCTCAGGAAGGTGGCTGCGAATCCGGCGATTCCCGGTGTGGTCGCCTCCACGATGTGCGTAAAGCTTGCGCTCGAAGGCGGCTCGAGCACTCGAAAGAAAATTCCTGCGCGAATTCCGAATCCGGCAAGAATCATCAGCGAGAAATTCGCTGCCGGCCCCGCCAGCGCCATCCACGCCGCGCGGCGCGGATAACGCTGCTGCCATGACGGATCGTAAGGCGCGCTAGCCCAACCGATCATCCAATGAGCCATGAGATAGGAAAGGATCGGCACGACTACCGTGCCTATCGGTTCGCGCTGAATGTGGGGCCACGGGTTCAGTGAAACCTGGCCGCCGTGAAATGCCGTTGGATCGCCGCCAATCTTCGCGGCGAGCGCGTGGGCTCCCTCATGGCACGTCGTCGAGAACAAGAAGACGATGTACCAAATAATGCCCAGGAGGAGGAATTCAGGGTTCATCGCGATGCCAAGACTATTTTGTTCGGCATCACCGCGCAAGTATTTCGAGGGCCCGCTCAAAGTAAAGCACAAACGTCTGGTCTATCGGCGGCGCTTGACAGGGCGGTAACCGCGGCACAGTTTGCGTACGCAACCCCGAGAGAGTCGACCGTACTCAACCCAGCGCTCGTAGGAAGCCATGCCGCCCAGCAAAGTATCCGGCCGCTCCGCATCTGCCCGCAGCACGCGCAGAAAGTCGCAAACTGTTTCAAACGACTTTGAAAAATTGCTCGAGCGCGCCGCGAAGTACTTCAACGCCCATCAATTAACGCCGCGATCAGCGCGCAAGAAGTAAAGACGCGCATTCACGCGATCCGTGGCAACTCGCCATAAATATGCGCGGAGCTTTTGCCCATCACGGCGACTAAATTTGGCTCCGGGGCTTGGACTCGAACCAAGATTCTAGGCTCCAAAGGCCCATGTGCTACCAATTGCACCACCCCGGAGCAGAAGAAACGCGAAGCGGCACCTGAGGTTGTATCCGGTCAGTACGAATGATATTACGAGCCGTTCGATGGCGCAATTCGTTCGTCGTCGGCGGAAATCCGGGTTATGCCTGCCGATGCGCATGCGGAAGCGTTTTGGTGATACTTGAAATCACGGTGCCGCCTTGACCCTTCGCGCACACTGTGCGAACGGCTGCAACATTGTATGGCAAGCTGGAAGGTAATCGCCTAATGTTTGGGAGATCCGAGGCACTATGAAAACGGGTGTGCTCGTTGCGCTTGCGGTATTCACCATTGGCTATCTAATCGTCTGGTTTGCCGCAGGCCGAACGTCTAGCGGCGTCTCGGGCGCCGAAGAGAGCCAGGGAAGTGGCCGCACGACGCCGGCTCAGCTGGCCATCGGTTTTGTGACCAATTTTTTCGACACCCTCGGCATCGGATCATTCGCAACCACCAGCTCGTTATTCAAGCTGTTCAAGGTTGTTCCCGACGGCCTGATCCCGGGGACGTTGAACGTGGGACATACGCTGCCAACCATAGTGGAAGCGTGCATATTTATCTCCATCATCACGGTTGATCCCCTGACGCTCGCTTGCTTGATCGCCGCATCGGTGGCCGGCGCTTGGATCGGCGCGGGAATCGTTTCGAAGTGGCCGCAGCACAAGGTGCGTATTGGTCTGGGCCTCTGCCTGATCGCGGCGGCCGGGCTGATGCTAGCCTCTCAGCTCAATCTTTTCCCGATAGGAAGCGACGCGGTTGGCCTAACGGGCGCGCGGCTCGCCGTCGGGACGATTGGCAACTTTATCCTCGGCGCGCTGATGACGCTCGGTATCGGCCTCTACGCGCCCTGCATGATTCTTGTCAGCCTGCTCGGAATGAGCCCGAAAGTGGCATTTCCGATCATGATGGGGTCGTGTGCTTTTCTGATGCCAGTCGGCAGCGTTCAATTCCTGCGCACGAAGCGCTACCAGCGCGATGCCTCGATTGGGCTTGCGCTCGGCGGGATCCCGGCCGTGTTTCTCGCTGCGTTTCTCGTGAAGTCGCTGCCGTTGAGCGCGATCCGTTGGCTCGTCGTGGTTGTTGTGCTCTACACTGCCGCGATGATGCTTCGTTCGGCCTACCTCGACCGCAACGCAGCGCCTGCGCCGCAGCCGGATGCTTGATACTGGAAGATCGAAGTGCGCTAGCGTCCGTGTTCCTGCGCATGCGCGCCAAATTGTTTAGGCGCTGTTTCAAAAAGCTCCAGCGCGTTCGTGTAGGATAGAGCCGTTATGTCGTCAACGGTCCAAACGGCGCCGCGCCTCTCCCAGGATGAAGCCGCAAGTATCGCCGCCGAGATTTATGGTCTCTCCGCCAAGGCCGATCCCTTACCCAGTGAGCGCGATCAGAATTTTCTTTTGCGCGATTCGCGCGGCGCGCAATTCGTCCTGAAGATCGCCAACTCCGAAGAATCTCGCGAATTCCTCGAAATGCAAAACTGCATGATTCGATTTCTCGCGGACGCGCGCATTGACCTGAGTTTCCCTCGAATCGTCCCGAGCAAATCGGGGCAAGAAATCGCGACATCCAGTACGATTGCAGGAAAGCCTCACTACATTCGTTTGCTGACTTGGATTGACGGCGATTGTCTCGCGTCCGTTCGGCCACACAATCGGAAATTTCTGAGATCGCTTGGCCGTGCGCTCGCGCAAATGGACGTGGCGCTTACCAAGTTTGACCACCCTGCCGCGCACCGCCAGTTCTACTGGGATATCCGCCGCGCCTCGGACGCGCGCGAATATCTGCCGTTGCTTTCCGATTCACGGCGAAAGCTTGTAGAGCATGCCATATCCGGATGGGAAGCGATTGACTGGACTAGGTTGCGCGCGAGCATCATTCACAACGACGCGAACGATTACAACGTTCTCGTCAGCTCGGCCGAGCAGCGCGTGGTCGCGATATTGGATTATGGCGACGTCGTTCACACAGCGACCGTGTGCGAATTGGCCGTCGCGCTCGCATACGCAATGCTTGATAAGCCGGACCCAATCGGCGCCGCAGCACAAGTCGTTTCCGCGTATCACGAAGTTTATCCGCTCACGGAAGATGAAGTTGATTCGTTATACGCGCTGGTGATGGCTCGCTTGTGCTGCAGCGTCTGCTACGCGGCATACCAGGCCCGCGAGATTCCGAAGAACGATTACCTAATGATTTCTAACGCGCCTGTTTGGGCGCTTCTGGAAAAGCTCTCTGCCGTGCCGCAGAATTGGGCGCAAAAGATGTTTCGGTTCGCTTGCGGCATGCCTGTTGTGAAGGATGTTTTTACTCGCTCCCGCCCGACGCGCGAACAACTGCTCGATTCGCGCAGAATGTTCGTTGGGCCGTCGCTGAGCGTTTCGTACAAGGCCCCGCTGCATATCGCGTGCGGCTCGCGGCAACATCTTTACGATGGCGATGGCCGGCGCTATCTCGATTGCGTGAACAACGTCGCTCACGTCGGGCACAGTCATCCACGCGTTGTGCGCGCGGCCGCCGAGCAGATGGAGCTGTTGAACACAAATACGCGGTATTTGAATGAACTCATCGTCGAGTACGCCGAGCGCTTGACCGCGACGCTGCCGGAACCTCTTCGCGTCGTATATCTCGTGTGCAGTGGCAGCGAGGCGAATGAACTTGCGCTGCGCCTTGCGCGAGCCCACACCGGGCGGGAAGAAGCGATCGTCGAGGACTCGGCCTATCACGGCAACACCACCGCACTTATCGAAATTAGCCCGTATAAATTTGACGGTCCCGGAGGCCGCGGCTGTGCGCCGTTCGTTCATAAAGTTCCTATGCCCGATGTTTATCGCGGCGCGTATCGAGGGCCCGACGCCGGCTCGCGCTATGCGCGTCATGTTGCGGACGCAGCCCGGCTCAGCCACGGGCTCGCCGCTTTCTTCTGCGAGTCTGCAATTTCCTGCGGCGGACAAATCATCTTGCCGCCGGAATACTTGCGTGAAGCCTATGCCGCAGTGCGCGAAGCCGGCGGCGTGTGCGTCGCCGATGAAGTTCAAACGGGTTTCGGCCGCGCGGGCGTACACTTCTGGGCCTTTGAGTCGCAGGGCGTGGTGCCCGATATCGTTACGCTCGGCAAGCCCATCGGCAATGGCCATCCTCTCGGCGCAGTCGTCACGACGCCGGATATTGCGAAGTCGTTCGCGAACGGAATGGAATATTTCAATACGTTCGGCGGCAATCCGGTTTCGTGCGCTGTGGGGCTCTCGGTTCTCGACGTCATTCGAGACGAAGAATTGCAGCAAAACGCGCGAGAGGTCGGGGGCTATTTTATGAAAGGCCTGCGAAAACTTGCGGAGAAGCATCGCTTGATTGGCAATGTGCGCGGACTGGGGCTGTTTATCGGTGTGGAGCTCGTGCGCGACCGCGAAACACTCGAACCAGCAGATTCAGAAGCGTCCGCCATCATCGAACAGATGAAGTCCCGCGGCGTCCTTTTGAGCACGGACGGTCCTTTTCACAATGTGTTAAAGATCAAGCCGCCTATCGTCTTTTCAAATGCGGACGCAGATGTTGTCGTCTCCGGGCTCGATGCAGTCCTCGCCGAGACTAGCTCACGGCGCTCATCGTAATTTGGACAGCGAACGAAGACGCCGCTCAGCAATCGAATTCGCGAACGCCTGCTTGGCATGTTTGCCGCTCTCTCGTCGTTTTGTTACGCTGCTAAAGTTCAAACACAGTGCGGAGAGGTGTCCGAGCGGTTTAAGGAGCACGCTTGGAAAGCGTGTGTTGGGGAAACTCAACCGTGGGTTCGAATCCCACCCTCTCCGCCATCCAGCCTTGTGATTTCTATCTCTCCTTTTGGCCACAGCGAAATTGCTGATCTGCCAGTAAAGCCATCGACCGCGGAATTAGCGAGATTTATCTCCAGATCGATACCTCGTGCGAGCTACGCGCTTTTTTCGATTCGTTGCGGCTTCGCCGGCAAGTATTCACCCATTACAATCCGTGACGAGACGGACAGCCGCCGGGGATTGGCCCCAGCATCGGACCAATCAAACCGGGATAGCGACGAAGCTCATCGCGCGAACGAGTTCAGATCGGGCGAAACTCCGCACCAGTCTCGGAGTTTCCAAGCTCGGTAAGTCGTCGTTGCAGTCCGGCTGCGTGTAGAACTTGCGAAACAGCCAGTCTCTACCGCAAGCGAAAACCTGCGGCGCTCTTCAAGGCATCTTCAGATGATCGCGGAAGAATTGCTCGAGGTTCGTACGATCTCGGAAGGCTTCCGTTCCGCCTTGGCTAGTCGTTGAGAAAGCGCCGGCAATATCTGCGTATTCAAGGCATTCGTGCGGAGTTGCGCCTTGTAAAAAGCGGTGAATGAAGCCTGCGTCGAAGCTATCTCCGGCACCGACTGAATCTATCGAATCCACCTGTATGCCATCGCGTCGCCATTCATTGGCGCCTTTTCGCAAAATTGCGCCTTTCGAGCCAAGTTTAACGACTACCCGCGGGCAAATGTGTGAAAGTCTGTCAATCGCTTGTTCGAGATCGTCGGCGCCGGCGATCTTTATTGCTTCGCGCGCGTTTGGAAAGAAAATGTCAACGAATGGCAACACGTGCATCAAGTCACTTTCCCATTTGCCCTCCGGATCATCGTTGGTGTCAAGCGACGTCGACATGCCTTTTGCCTTCGCTTCGCGGAACAAATCAGCGATATGGGGACGAAGAGACTTGTGCAGGAAATACGATGAGAGATGAAGGTGCCGCGCGGAAAAAATGTAATCGAGATCGAGATCAGCGTGGCTCAATTCGAAAATCGTGCCGGGATAGGTCAGGATGAATCGATGTTCCGGCTGGGTCAGGATCACAGTCAATCCAGTGGATGTACCGCTCGAAGCGACGCGAACGCGTGTAAGATCGACGCTCGCCACGGCGAGCCAGTCAAAAGCCATCTTGCCCAAGGGATCAGCGCCGATCTTTGAAACCATGCCGACGCGAGTGCCAAGGACCGAGAGATTGTGCGCAAAAATCGCGGACGAACTTCCGAGCGTTAATCGAAATCCGTCGATCAGCGATTCTTGCTCCGGACTGAATTGAGATGGCAGACCGTAAAGAATCAAATCCGGATTGATCTCGCCGACAACGCAAACATCAAGCGGCATTCTGGCGCCCTCGATTATTTTGAGCTTTCCAGCATCACAACGCGCGACAAATTTCGGGGCTCATCGGGATTCAAGCCTTTCCTAATTCCTGTGTAAAAGCCAAGCAGTTGGCCCGGAATTACGCTCGCGGAGGCGCGGGCTGCTTCCGGGATGTCGAGCGACAGTTCGACAACGTAGTCGGCGGCGCGGCGGATGGCGGGATTGCTGGCGTTGGTAACAACGAGAGTCGTTCCGCCGAGTTTCTTGATTTCCTCGAGCACTGCCACCTCAGCGTCAAAACCACTTTCGCTGATGATGAAGGTGATAAGGGTTTCCGGACTGACAATCGCCTTTGGCCCATGCCTGAACTCGAGCGTATGAAAGCACTGCGCGTACGAACAGGACATCTCTTTCACCTTCAGCATCGATTCCTGCGCGATTCCATAAAACGGGCCCTGGCCAAGAAAGACATAGTCCGCAAATATGCGAGAGTCCGCGATTGACTTTATCGTCGTGTGAATTCCGCTCAAGCGATCCGTGACAAGATCCGGGAGACTGCGAACCGCATCCAAGAAATCGCGGCGACCTCCGCGAGTCGCCGCAAGCGATTGCAGTACGAGAAGCATTGAAGTGAAGGATCTCGTCATTACGGTGCTTTTTTCATCCGCGCCAGCCAGCTTGATGAGGCGCGACGCTGCCTTTTCGATTGGGGTATTCGTGGCGCATGTTATCGCCAGGGTAGGAAGGTTAAGAGTACTCTCGAGATATTCAGCCGCCAGCACAGCCTCCGAGGTATGCCCCGAGCGAGTAATCACCACAGGCTGGCAGGGGATTGGAAGCAATTGCGGGAAAAGCACGATTTCAGATGCGGGAATCGCGCGAGATTTCTCGCCCGTCAAAATGGTCCAGCTCGCCGCCGCAGTTTGCGCCAAATAAAAACTCGATCCGCAGCCGACGAACACCCATTCGATGTTTCTGGGAAGTTTTTCATCGAGAGTATGCAATTCGGCGGTTCTCTCAACGTCTTCCAGGCACGATTTCCACGTCGCGGGCTCCGAAAGAATCTCGGAGATCGTGTGACCGCCAACCCCTGATTTCAGTTCCGCCAACTCTGCCTCCACAATGGTCTGACTATGAGCGCTCAAACGGCCAACACCTTGATGTGCGCCGCCCGAAGCCCCTTGAGATGCTTGGCCGAAATCTTCTTGTCCGTGATCGTGTGATGCACGGCTGAAGTCGGGGCTATGAAGGATAGGCTGCGCCGGCCGAACTTACTCGAATCGCATACGATGATCGTGGTCTTCGCATTCTCCATCATCACGCGGTTCGCCCGCGCCTCCAGAAGGTTGGGCGTCGTAAGTCCATATTCAACGTCAAACCCGTCCACCGCGAGAAAGAGAAGATCGGCGGTGACGTGCCGCAGCGAGTCTTCCGCGAGCGGGCCGACCAGCGAAAACGAGTTCCTTCGCAGTGCGCCACCCGTTAAGATGACCTCGACGTCGGTTCCAGCCAACTCAGCGGCGATGTTTACGGCGTTGGTGATCACCGTGAGGTCCCGTACATGTTTGATCGCCCGCGCAATGGCGGTGGTCGTTGTTCCCGAATCCAGAATGACGACGTGTCCCGGTCGAACGAAACGGGCCGCCGCTTCAGCGATTTTGAGCTTTTCGCGCCGATGCAATTGCTCTTTTTCGTGCAGCGAGGGATCGCGAAGCGCTGATGCGTCTATGGGCAGCGCGCCGCCGTGAGCACGCTCGATTCGGCCCATTTGATGGAGCGATTCCAAATCTTTTCGGATTGTGATCAGGGATGTAGAGAATCGCAACGCGAGGTCTTTGACCACAACGCGGCCGTCGCGCTGTGTCAATTCGAGGATTTTCCGTCTCCGCTCTTCTGCCAGCATGGGTTAACGGCCTGCTTTCGATTCATTACTTTTTGTTACTATTTTGCGCTTGAGGGTGGTAGCTTCGCACAAACGCAAGCCAGGAGCAACGATTTATGCGTGTTTCGACGATCGTCTGCGTGAGCGCCAACCCGGCGATGGACCGCCGGTTACGCGTGGCATCTTTGGCGATTGGCGAAATCAACCGCGCCCAAAGCGCGCACGGTTTTGCGGGCGGCAAGGCCGCGCACGTCGCGATGGCTGCTCGCGCGCTGGCGACGAACGCCGTCTGGGTGGGATTTCTCGGCGGGCCGATCGGCGAGGAGTGCGCTCGGCAAATGACGGATCTGGGTATTCAAGTCTCCTCGATTTCCACCGCCGCAAGCACGCGAGTGAATCTCGAAATCATCGACTGCGCGGGAAGTGTCACCGAAGTCCTCGAACCTGGCGTCGAACCGACTGCCGAAGAGAGGGCCGAATTTTTGCGGACGTGCATTCAGGGGCTTCGTGAAAAATGGCATGAGGCAGCGCTCGTTATCTCCGGCAGCCTGCCCGCGGGTCTAGGGACTGATTTCTATCTTCAACTTATCGAAGCCGCGCGAGCGGTGGGCGCTAAAGTGTTCGTCGACACAAGTGGCGACGCCCTTCGCGACAGCGCAAAAGCCAGTCCAGATTTTGTAAAGGCAAATCGTGCCGAGGCGGAAGCGCTGGTCGGACGGCCGTTAAAATCTACAGAAGGAATAGTCCGCGCCGCGGAGGAGATAATCCAAAGCGGATCGGCAAGCGCCGCGATTACTATGGGTCGCGAGGGCCTCATTTGGGTCGAACGCAAAAATGGACCGGTGTGGTTGGCGCGGCCACCGCGCATAAACGTGATTTCCACGGTCGGTTGCGGCGACGCCACGCTGGGGGGCTTTGCCTGCGCCGCCGTTCAGGGCATCGCCGGCGAAGAGGCACTTCGCCTTGCGGCGGCTTGCGGCGCTGCCAATTGTGTCGCCGCGGCTCCGGGAAGAATTGAACTCCCGACAGTTCAATCGCTAATTCCGCAAATCGAAGTGCAGCAACTATCTTGATAATTCCCGTGACAACGGACCGCTTGCGTTAGCCAACAGTGATCCTACTTCGAAGATTCCACGATCCCCGGAATCCATCGGACGGCATTGTCGTGGTAGATGCGGCGAAGAACGGGCTCTGGCAAATTGAGGCCCTCGACTTGGCGGCCTCTGTAGGACAGCATTTGATCCGTGGCCAAAAACTTCCAATCTCTTACATACGTCTCTTGCCAGTCCTTGAGAGCTTCCGGCGTGGCTTCGTTGTTGAGGAATTCCAGGTCGGTTCCATATAGCACTCGATCCTGATACTTGATGAGGAAGTTCCGCACTTTTTCTCTCGGCTGAATCATTAGATATTCCATTCGTGCCGCTGTATCCACCGCGAAATTCGAATAGCGATCGAAGCGCTTTGCGATTTCGTCCACGTCGGTTTCCATGCTTCCCAGGTGTGCGCCGACCACTCGAAGATGCGGATTCTCAGCGAGCAGACGATCGCGGGCCGCCAAGATCACTTCCTTCCGAGGGTGATCGGGATGGAGATACATGTACCACTCGGGATTTTCCTTGTAGTAGTCATAATCCGGACTGTCTGGATTCGGCGGCTGCCAACACGAAGATGGCTCAGCAACGTGAGCGACCAAAGTTTTATTTTCTGCCGCGATTTCCCGGTAGACGGGCTCGAAGGCGGCATCATCGGGCATCACATACCGGCCATCTTTAGTTTTCAATTCCATCCCGATGTTTTTCCAGATTTTTACAGCCACAGCTCCATCAGCGAACTCCTGGCGAATTTGGCTGACAGTCTTCTCGGCGAAATCCTTCTGTTGGTAGCGGAATGGATCGAACGTAACGCACAGCTTCGCGTGTTCATGGCTGCTTTGGACAAAAGCTTTCGCGCGCGCGAGTTCCGTGGGCAGATCGCTATAAATTCCTTGGGTATCGGCGACGCAGATGTCCAGTAAATGCAAATGAAGTCGCGCGATTAGATCTGCAAATTCAGGATCGCTCTTGAACGCGTGAACGTGAGTGTCGATTGGCTCTATCGCCGCAAAAGCCCGCAATTCGTCGCCAAGCGGTTTATCGGGTGTTTTCACCGCGGATACGGGGACGACTGCAAATTGGCGCAATAGGAAACCGGTGGATGATCCGCCGGCAACCATCAACGAAAGTAAGAGAAGCATCTTCAATTTGAAATTCTCCTCCTCAATCAGCGCTTTGGCGTCCCTGAACGCGCGCGAGTCCGAACTGATTCACTCGTATCCTCTTCGTGAGGCGGCTTCCGGACGTCGGCCAGAATCAACTCGACTCCTGCCTCACGGAGCGGCCGAAGATATTGAGGGTCCGCGGCCGAATCTGTGACAAGAATATCGATGTCCGTTATCGGACCGACGTAAGCAAATCCCTGATTCCCGAATTTACTGTGGTCCGCCACGGCGATGCTGACCCGCGCGGATTTCAGAATCATCTTCTTGATCTGCGCTTCGGCCTGGCTTGCGGTGGAAATGCCATAGCTGGGATCGATTGCGCTGACGCCCAACACTGCCTTATCAACGCGAATCTCCGAAAGCGCGCGCTGCGCCCAGACTCCAGAGAGATAGAAAACATCCTTCTGCAGTTCACCGCCGGTTGAAATAACGGAAACATGCTGGCTGCGCTGAAGTTCTTCGACAATCGGCGGGGAATTTGTGATCACGGTAAGTCTGTTGCGGTGAAGTAGGCGACGCGCCAATTCATAGACGGTCGTGCTGCCTTCCAGAAAAACAGTTTCACCGTCTAGGATCAATCGCTCGGCCTCGCGTGCAATCGCCTGCTTTTCCGCTCGATTGCTCCGGCCGAGCGCTTCGTAGGAAGGTTGGAAATTTGTGCTTGTAGCGCGGGAAACCGCGCCGCCGTGCGAGCGCACCAGCACTCCTTCTTTTTCCAACGCCGCCAGGTCGCGACGAATCGTTGCTGCAGTGACATCGAGCGTACGAATCAGCTCCGAGGCGGTCACGGTTCGCTCGCGAGATAAAATCTCGCGGATCCGAAATCTCCGTTCCTCGGCCAACAGGCTCATCTGACTGCTCCGCTCATGTCTAAGGTCCGGAAGCAGCGGGATTGTGCCACAAATGCGTTCAATTGCGTCGCAAAAGTACAAAATACGTCATTTTCGATTAAAAAAGTTGACAAACGAGCACAATCGGGCTAATTAGCTGGGCGGTTGGGGGTGTTTTTCTAGCCGCGCGAGCTCTGCCGGGGCCGCGGAAGGCTATTGTCTGCCGAGCGAGGTAGACGCTTAAACGGGGGTTATTCGTGATCAAACTTCGCCGAAGTCTGCTGATCCACAGAGAACCAAAAGTGCGGCTCGAGCGGTCTTCGTGCGACCTCCCGCCATGTCGGTTTCTTGTCTCCGTGCTTCTGGCGCTTCTTTTCACGCTCACGGGCGCGTGGGCGCAAAAAGATACCGGTGCAATCGCGGGGACGGTGACGGATGCCTCGGGAAGAGTCGTCGTTGGCGCGAAAGTTCGTGTTACGGATGCCGACCGCGGAACTGAAATTGATACGGTAACCAGCGAAGCGGGAGAGTATACGGTCAGCCCGTTAAGAATCGGTCGCTACAAAGTGGCCGTCGAGAAAACCGGATTCAAGACAGCGCTTGCCGGGCCGGTAGTGGTGGAAGTCCAGGAACATCCCACAGTCGACGTCACGCTTCAAGTGGGCCGAGTGGATGAGACGGTAACCGTAGTTTCCCAGAGCCCGTTGCTCGAGACAGAGACCTCAGATCTCGGACAAGTCATTCGCGGCGACAGAGCCGTCACGCTTCCACTCAACGGCCGCAATTATGCGCAGCTCGCATTGCTGGGCGCGGGAGTCGTCCCCAGCGAACCTGGCTCTCGCGTGGAAACCAGTTACGGCTTCAGCTCGAACGGCGCGCGAGCTCTTCAGAATAATTATCTGCTCGATGGCGTGGACAACAACTCCAACCTCGGAGACGTCCTCACAGGTCAGGCGTACGTGATTCAGCCTTCCGTGGACGCGATTGAAGAATTTAAAGTCCAGACAAATGCGTATTCCGCGGAATTCGGGCGCGGAAATGGAGCGATTCTCAACGCAGTCATCAAGTCAGGCACGAACAGCCTTCATGGCGACGTTTACGAGTTTTTCAGAAACGACGCTCTCGATGGACGAAACGCGTTCGATACCAGCAGGCAGGGATACCACCAAAATCAATTTGGCGCGACTCTCGGTGGCCCGATCATCAAAGACCGGACTTTCTTCTTCGTGGATTATGAGGGGCTCCGCATCACGCAAGCTTTGCCGCAGCTCTCGCTCGTTCCAACACCGGCGGAAATTGGGGGCGATTTTTCCAGTTTTCTTACGAATACTCCCGTCATGTCCGTGGACATGAATGGAAATACCACGAATCAGCCCGCGCTGGACTGCAATGGGCATCCTACTTTCGTGGGCGAAATCTTCAATTCGCGGATGGCAAACGTTTCCTCCGTGAATCCCAGCGGCTTCTGCGGAACGCCCATCGGAGTGGACGCGTCTGGAAACCCAACAAATATTTTCCCCGCAGGTTCGATCGATACGCTCGCGGCCCGCCTTTCGGCGCTCTTTCCAGCGCCCAACGCGAACATAAACGGATCGAATTTTCTGTCCGACCCGAATCGTACCGCGAGCCGCAACAACTTCGATGTCCGAATCGATCACAAGTTCTCGGATAAAGACGGCTTGTTCGGCAGATTCAGCTACGAAGCGCAGCCAAGTTTCACGCCATCTCCCTTTCAAAACCAACTGGACGGCGGAGCGTTCTCGGATGGTATAGAGGACGATACATTTCACAGCGTGGCGATCAGCGAAACACACGTTTTTTCGCCGAATTTGGTCAACGAATTCCGTGTGGGATACAACCGGATCAATTCGCATCGATTTCAGCTAAATGCCAACGAAAACGTCTCGCAGGAACTCAACTATCCGGGCGTTCCCTTCGGTCCTGATCTCGGCGGCCTGCCGCAAATCAGCATCGACGACGGCACGGCCACGATTGGCAGCTCCGGTTTTCTTCCTGCAATTGAAAAACAGAATAGCTATGTGGTGACCGAGAATTTGACGTGGCTTCATGGCCGCCACGCGGCAAAATTCGGAACCGAAATCCGCGACGAACAATTTACTTTGTTTGAGCCATCGGCTGCTCGCGGGACGGTGAATTTCGCGAGCGACTTTACCGACAACCCGAGCGCGCCTATGACCGGCGGCGAGGCCTTCGCGACATTCCTGCTCGGCGTTCCGGATTTCGGGCAGATTACAAACACGCACAACGTCGACTATCACCGGCAAATCTACTCGGTATATGGACAAGACGATTTTCGGATGACTCACCGGCTGACACTGAACCTCGGATTGCGGTACGAGCTGTTTACAACAATCAAAGCGGCAGGCAACGAACAGGCTACGTTTGATTTTTCGAATGATTCGCTCGTTGTGCCGTCTGGACAGACCGCCCAATTGACGCCATTCCTGTCCCAGAATATTCCAATCGTGAGAAATGGCAGCGCGGGCTTGATCTCTCCGGATCTGAATAATTTTGCTCCGCGCGTGGGACTTGCATTCCAAATTACCAGCAAGCTCGTTCTGCGAACCGGCTCCGGCATATTCTACGGCGGGCAGGAAAATGGCCCGTATTCCAATCCGAGCCCCGGGTTCAATCCGCCTTTCTTTGTGACTCAATCATTTAATCCGCCATGCTACTTGCCGGCTGCAAATCTAAACGTTCCGGCGGCAAATTGTTCGATCACTTCACCAATACCGCTAAACGTACTATCTCAAGGTTTTCCGGCAAGCTCTCTTACGGATCCCAACACGCCAATCCTGTTTTCGGTGAGTCCGAAAATTCGCACTCCCTACACGCAGCAATGGCACTTGGGAATTCAGTATGAGTTGCCAAGCCAAACAGTCCTCGAAATCTCATATGCCGGTTCTCACGGCTCCGACCTCTACAATTTTTACAATGGGAACCAAGCTCAGCCGGACGCGACATTTTGCACCACTCCTCCGAATAGTTTCAGCAATTGTCCGACCGCACCGCGGCGCCCCGCGCAGATGTGCGACAATTCCATTCCGCCGAATTGCAATGAGGTCTTCGATACTGGAATCGACTTGCTTCGTTCCGACGGTTTCTCCAATTACAATTCCTTGCAAGTGCGAATGGAGAAAAACTTTTCGCACGGGCTACAGTTCGAAGCTTCCTACACGTACGCTCACGCACTGGATGATGCGTCG
Source organism: uncultured Acidobacteriota bacterium (assembly GCA_963803835.1). GTDB lineage: Bacteria > Acidobacteriota > Terriglobia > Acidiferrales > UBA7541 > Palsa-147. The sequence goes on from CAWDOI010000024.1 coordinate 34,262, forward strand.
AGCGCCGCGTTAGGCTCGCTTAATAACGGCGATTTCCGCGATGAACTTTACCCGTTTGCCGAGTATGGCAATTCCGATTTTGATGTGCGGCACCGCTTTGTGATCAGCTACATCTACCAGTTGCCATTCGGCAACGGAAAGCAATTTGCCGGCAATGCGACGGGCCTAAGAAACCAAATCATCGGGAATTGGCAGGTTGCCGGCATCACAACGGCTTCGACGGGCAACTGGTTTACGGTCACCGACTCTCTGACGAATTTTTCGGCAAGCGACGGAGGCGGAGGCGTCAGCTACTACGAAGTTCGCCCCAACGTTGTGGGCAATCCAAACGGAGCCCCCTGCCCGGCGGGAACCGTCTTTAATACCTGCGCGTTCGTGGACAACACCATCCCATTCACGTTCGGCAACGCCGGCCGGAACATCGTTCGCGGACCCGGCTTTCAAAACTGGGACTTCTCCATCTTCAAACTTTTCCCCGTGCGCGAACAGATGCGCGTCGAATTCCGCGCCGAATTCTTCAATATCTGGAATCACGTCAACCCGCTATTCGAACCGACCGGCGAGATTAGCGAAGAGCCGCAGCCCTTGGAGTTCGGCACGCCTCAATTTGGATTTGCGCAGGGCGCCCGCGATCCGCGATTTATCCAGTTTGCGTTGAAGTATTACTTCTAAGAGGGGCTGCGACGCGCACAAATGTTCAACTCAAAAGGGAAGCGGCGGATGTCGACAGCAGCGTTGCGGATCGCGAGCCTGCTAATCCTGATTCCACCAGCGATGTTTGCCCAGGACTCGACGCTTCGCAACTCGAAGCTGTCAGTTACGGTTCGATCCTCTGACGGCTCCTACTCGATTCAGGATGCAGCGGCGCAACACCCTGCCATAGAAGCGATCGTTGCCGCCGAAATCGACCACCGCTGGATCAAGTCGTCCGATTTCTCATCTCACAAAATCTCGGAATCGAGATTCGAAGATGCTTTAGGGCGGGGCCATCAACTCACGGTAACTTCAACTGGAGCGAAAGACAGTCCGAGCCTCACCTACGTCGTGCGGCTTTACGATGCAAAACCGTACGGCGATATCGAAGTTAAAGTCACAAACGAAAATTCGAAAGCGATCGATATTCAAAGTATTCGAAGCGTCCAAGCGATTGGCAATCAGCCGATCTACCTTGGCGAAAACGAAAGCTCCGACCGCGTTCTCTCAGACAGCTTCAGCGAGGATTGGCCTCCATTTCAGATCTACGATCTCGTGAAAGCTCCAAACGGACTGCATCTCGGCGTCGGAAGCCAGCTCATTTACAACCGAAATAGCGGGCAAAGTCTGTTCTTCGGCGCGCTCACGTCAGACCGTCTCCTCACGATCCTTCATTTGAAAACCGTCGGAGACTCGTCGAACGATCCCCGAATCGCATCCTTCACCGTTGACTCAACCGGAACCACCGAAATCCAATCCACCGACGAAGAATCCGGCTTGCTTAAAGGGCCTGCCGAAAATCGCATTGAGTTGAGTCTTCCGCTCGCTCCGGGCGCCACCATCGCTTCTGAGCGCTTGATGTTCGCAGCGGGAGACGATTACCACGGTCAGCTCGAGGCCTATGGCGCCGCAATTCGCGAGCTGCATCACGCGCGTGTTGGCGGTGAGAACTTGCTCGGCTGGTGGAGTTGGACGGCGTTCTACGACAAAATCACCAGCGGAGATGTGCTGACGAACGCCCAATGGCTCGCTCAGCATTTGAAGTCTTTCGGCTACAACTATTTCCACATCGACGAAGGCTATCAGTACGCGCGCGGCGAATATGCGACGCCGGATGCAACGCGATTCCCGGGCGGAATGTTTGAACTCGAGCATGAAATTGGGCATCTCGGGCTGACGCAAGGAATTTGGACTGCACCATTCGAAGCCACGGATCGCTCTTGGGTCTACCAGAATCACAAAGATTGGCTCGTGCATAACGCTCGTGGAGAACCAATTGGTGTAGGAGATGTCGAGGAAGGAATTCCGGACCATATCTTCGTGCTCGACGCGACAAATCCCGGCGCCCAAGATTATTTGCGGCAGACCTATCGAACGCTTGTGCGCGATTGGGGCGTTCGATACATCAAGCTCGACTTCATGGATACCACAGCAATCGAAGGATTCTACTTTCGCCCGCACACCACCGCGCTTGAGGCGCAAACGATTGGACTCAAGGTGATTCGTAAAGTGGTAGGCGATGACGTGCTGCTCGACAAAGACGGCAGCCCAATGCTGAACGTGGTTGGCATTGTCGATGAAGGGCGGGTGTCCCAAGACACTGGCCACTCATTTAGTCACAGTGTGGAATCCGCTCCGGGTATCTTTGCGCGCTATTACATGAATCGGAATTTCTATGTCAACGATCCGGATGCCTTTACAGTTTCGAAACAGGTTCTCGATGAGCATCCGAATCCCGCGGCTCTCACAGTGAATGAAGCGCAAGTGTCGATTGCTCTCGCAGCGCTTTCCGGAGGAATGTTTGAAATCGGCGATGACCTTCCGACGCTCGGCGCAGATTCGGATCGCGTCGCGCTGGTTGAAAACGTGGATCTCTTGCGAATCGCCAAGCTCGGACGCGCCGGTGTTCCACTCGATCTTTTGAGTTACAGCGCGGAAGATAAGCAACCAAGCATCGTGCTTTTGAACGAGGATATGCGCCAGTCCATTCTGGCCGTGTTCAATTGGACCGACCAGCTGCGTTCTCACAGCTTCACTCTTTCCGGATTGAAATTCACCGCCGGTCGTCCATATGAGTTGTATGACGTGCTGAATGAAAATCAACGCATTGCGTTCGACGGTCGGACGCTCCGTCTCGATAACCAGCCAGGCCGCTCCGTGAAATTGATCAAGATCATTGATAGCTCGATATCCGCGGCAGCCCCTTCGATCACCGTGAATTCTCCGGAGCAAGCCAAAATGGGAGAGACGATTAGGTTTTCTGCGAATGCGGCGCCTGACGGAGTTCCAGCCACCGATTATCTCTGGGAATTCGGCGACGGAATCACTGCTCGAGGCAGCAGCGTCGCGCATGCCTACACGCGCGAGGGCAGCTATGGTGTGCATTTGCGTGTGGATGGCGTAGATGGGATTACCGCGGAGAAAAGCGTTTCTCTTACCGTGCGCGGTGCAGCACAAACTTCGCCTCCGCATCGCTACGTTCATCCAAACGATTGAATATTTGGATTAGGCTCGACCTTAACGGGCAAACGGAAGGGAAATCAGTGAGTGATTGCGGAAAGAAAATCCGGCTGAATCGAGTCGTTCGGCCGGGCCGGAAATCTTTGGTCGTCGCTTTCGATCACGCATTGGTTCTTGGACCGATTCCAGGCACTGAAAATCCTGCCGAACAAGTCAGACATTTCACGGACGCAGGCGTCGATGCTGTGTTGCTGAGCCTCGGTTTGATTCGAGGCTGTCTCGATTCACTCCTTGGATCGTCCATGCCCGGAATCATTGCGCGAATTGATTGGACGACCCTGTGGGGCTTGCCTGGCGGAGACGCATCCGGCGAACTTCGAAGTTGTATGCTCGCGCGGCCCGAAGATGCGATGCGCCACGGTGCGGACGCAGTAATCACATATCTCGCCGTCGGCACTGGCGACGCGGAATTTGAAGCGAAAGAAGTGGCGCGCAATGCGGAAGTAGCGCGAGAGTGTGAGCGGATCGGCATGCCGTTGATCATCGAAACTCTGGCGCGGGGCAAGAACGCCGAGAATCCATCCGATCCAAAGTGGCTCAAGCTTCACACCAGAATGGCCGCGGAGCTTGGCGCCGATCTCGTCAAAACGGATTATGCAGGCGATTCGGAAAGTATGCGCGGCGTCGTAGAGAATTGCCCAATCCCAATTCTCGTTCTTGGTGGCAGCCGATACTCGTCCGACGCGGAAGCGCTCGCGCTGATCCACGGTGTGGCCGCCGCCGGAGCCGCGGGAGTATTCTTCGGCCGAAACGTATTTCAAGCGGACGACATGCTCGCGCTGTTGCGAAACGCACGCGCAGCTCTGAATGAACCAGAAAAATCTTCTGCTGGACGATGAGAAACGCCGCGGAAGCTCGCTTGTCGCGTGAATAAATCTCGTCGAACGCCTTCGCATGTACCTTGAATGAGCCTTCTCGCCATAGACATCGGGTCGAGCCAGTGCAAGGCCGTCGTGTTTACGGCGGCAGGAGCGGTAATTGCGCGAAGCGTGCGCGGTTATTCGCCCGATTTCCCGCAGCCGATGTTTGCGGAGATGGATCCTGCCATCTTCTGGAGTGCCGTATGTAAGACGTCTCGCGATGTAACGCGCGATCTAGCTCACGATCTAGTGCAGGCTCTCTGCTTAAGTTCGCACGGCGAGACATTCATTCCCGTGAATGCTCGCGGTGAAGCAATCCATCCCACAATTCTGAATATCGATAATCGCGCCTCGAGCGAAGCGAAATGGTGCGAGAACGAGATCGGAGCGCGCCGTATTTTTGAAATCACCGGTTTGATTGCTCACCCGATGTACCCGATACCCAAAATTCTTTGGCTGCGCTACCACCGGCCTGAGATCTATTCCAAGGCCGCGCGTTTCTTGAGCGTAACGGATTTCATCCACGCGAGACTTGGGCTACCACCGTACGTCGGTTATTCTCTGGCTTCGCGATTCCTCGCCTTTGACGTGATCAAGAATTGCTGGTCGGACGAAATGTTAGCTGCGACCGGATTGACCGCCGATAAACTTCCAATTCCGGTTCCGGCCGGGACGATTGCGGGCAGATTGAATGCCGAGGCTGCTGGCGCGTTGGGAGTAAGTGCCGGCACGCTCGTCGTCGTGGGCGGACACGACCAAGCGTGCGGCGCATTGGGCGTCGGCGTGATCGATTCCGGCCGTGTTTCTGATTCGATGGGGACGTACGAATGCTTGGTTGCGGCGTCCGACAAGCCGAGTTTGGGGGACACAGCGTTCGCCGCGCGCTTGAACTCCTACAGCCACGTTGTACCCGGCAAGTTTCTTACGCTGGCCTATTTCCCGTCGGGGATCATGGTTCACTGGTTTCGCGATTTGATTTTTGGCCGTGACTCGACGTCGGGCGTCTCGAACATTGAGGCGAGCGGCGCCGATCGATATTCGCAGCTCGAAGCGGAATGCGCTGGCGCGCCGACAGGACTTTGCATTACGCCGCATCTGATCGGAACCTGCAATCCCGATTTTGATCCTCGCGCCCGCGCGACCATTTTTGGTTTGGCTTCCGATACCAACCGAAGCCAAATCTATCAAGGAATTCTCGAAGGGATTGCCTGCGAACTCGCGCAGATCACCGAAATCTTGGCGGGCGCCAACGAGAAGTTCAAAGATTTATATGTGACCGGCGGTGGGACGCGTTCGCCGCTCGGACTGAAGTTGCGAGCTGCAATCACGGGATGCCGATTCCATGTGATGAAATGCGATGAGGCGGTCTGTCAGGGCGCCGCGATCTTGGCGGGAATCGCCGCGGGCCTTTACTCGCAAATCGAAGACGCCGTTGATCGAGTGGTCCGCGAAAAAGAAGTCATCGAGCCTGACGCGCATCTCGCGGTTTTGTACGAGGGGCAAGTGAAGCGATATAGGCGCTTGTGCGCGGCATTGAAGGCGTTTCGTGACGCAAATTCTCGCATGCAATCCGAGGAGACCCAACAGTGATTCAGCCAGGTGTGGGATTTGTCGTGTATGGCGTCCACAAGGACGGCTTGAAGGATCCGATGGGAACGCCGTTCATCGACGATGAAATCATTCGACGCGCCAAGAGCGCACTGACCGCGTCTGGATTAAAAATCGTCGAGCACAATGTGATCGTAGCGAGCAAGGAGGAAGCCAGAGCCGCGCTGAAAACCATGAAGTCTAACGATGCGGTCGACGCCGTGGTTCTGTTCTCCGGGACCTGGGTTTGGGCAGCGCATCTAGTCGGCGCCATCCGCGACTTTTCCGCGTCGGGCAAGGCCGTGTTGCTGTGGGCTCACGACGGCTCGCAGGGTTGGCGGCCGGTTGGCGGCCTGGTGATGCACGGAGGATTACTCGAGATTGGCGTGCCGCATAAATTCGTGTACGGCAGCGCCGACGATCACGAGACGATCGAAAACATCGCGAGCTATGCGCGTGCGGCGCATCTGAAAAATCTTCTCAATATGTCCACTGTCGGAGCGTTTGGCGGCCGCGGCATGGGCCAGACTTGCGGGGCAGCCGACCCATCGCAATGGATGCGAATGTTCGGCGTGGACATCGATTCGCGCGACACAACACAACTCATCCGAACGGCCGAGCGTGTCTCACCACTGAAAATCCTGGAACTCGAGCCTCGATTAAACAAACTGTTCGGCGCCGCGCCGGAGAGAAATGTCGTTAACGAAAGATCGATCCGGCTGTATCTTGCGCTCAAGGAAATCGTCGAAGCGGAGAAATTCGATTTCTACACGATCCAATCATTTCCAGGGCTGGGCGATGATTATGCAGCAACGTGTTTTGCGCAGAGCATGATGCTTGAGGATGGCTACGGCACTTCGACTCTCGGTGATCTAAATACCGCGCTGGCAGTGTTCCTCCTCACCAAACTAAGCAAGGAGCCTGTGTATTACGGCGACCTTCAGCACATCGACAAGCGTACGAAGGAAATCAAGATCATTGGTGACGGCGCATGTCCTCCGTCGCTCGCCGGAAAGCTAGGTCCGGCAGGATTTGCTACGCATGGAATCCCAACGGAAGGGAAGGCCGGCGGCGTTTCCGTCAAACTGATTTGCAAAGTTGGCGAAGGCGTTCTGGCGCGGCTGGGACGTGTGAACGGAATATTCAATATGGTCATCGCGCGCTGCAGTATTTTTGAGCCGCCAGCCGATCAAATCGATCGGCGTCTGAATGAGTGCGGAATTCCTTTTTGGCCGCACGGATTCGTCACCGCTCATTGCGATGTGGACGCGCTGATTCAAAATTGGAACAACGAATATGCCTGCCTCGGCTACGGAGCTGATCTATATCCTGCATTGCGCGATTTCTGTGAACTCACGGGTATCAAACCGATCCCGCTCTGACGCGGGACAACGAATCACGGATTTTGCCTCGTCGCGTAAACCTTGATCCAGTGGTTCCGTATCCGCGCCTTGATTTGTTTTCCCTTCAATTCGGCAACGATCACGTTGGAATCTTGCACCGGCATGTGGCAATCAATGCAGTTCTCACGAATCTTCGCTCCCAGTTTCACAAATTCGCCGCAGTCGCTGTCCTTATGGCATTGCAAGCATTTCACTGAATAAGAGGCCGCAGCGCGTTCCGGCTCATGCACCTCATGGCACGTAGCACAGGTCATCTGCGAATTCTGGTAGCAGCGGCTACGTTGGGTTAGCGCCACCTGATTGCCGTGCACGTCAACGCGGGCATCCACTTCAGGGCGGGGCAGTTTGATGTAATTTTCGAGTCGTTCACCCGGGACGTACGAAAACGCCGGCGCGATCGGCTGTCCGATTCCACCGTGACATTGCGCGCACACCTCCATTTGCCGATCGCGAGGCAGACTTGCCGGATTCACGATGGAGTGAATCGCGGAAGAAGCCGCAGCAGGTTTCAGCCGCTCGTTCTCAACATGTTCGCGGCCTGGCCCGTGACATCTCTCACACGAAATACCCAGAACAAAATTCGTTTTTTTATAGTAGTTTTCGGCTTGCTCTGACGCAATTGACTCAAAATACGTCGCGTGACATTGCAGGCAAGTAGGAACGATTGGCCTGTCGAAGTCCGCGACTCCTTCGGCGTATCCGGGGCTAGTGATCCACCCTCTCAGCTCGGTCCAGTAAGACACTGGCAATTGAAAAAGCTGATTTCCTTTCCAATACAAATAGGTCTGGCCCTTTTCTCCCGAACCCGTGACGATCTCGATTCGCTCCGTTCGTGTCTTCTCGTCCGGCGGCTGCCAGAATACCGCAGTTTCGTAAAACCCATTTTCTTTCGCGTCCATGCGGAAATGTAAATCCGGGTCGCTGGTTTTCAGAATATTTGCGCCGTCCGAGAATTTGCCCAGGATGGAATCTTTAGTGGGCAGTTGTGATGTGAGGTGATGTCCTGTGTGCGCATACGTGACGCTGATCTCTTGGTGGCATTCGTGGCAATTCGCGTCGCCCAAAAAGTCCGCGCGACTGGGAGGTGCTGTTTCATCGACGGTCGTGCCTGCGCCGCCGGAATGGGAAGCAACAGTCTGCGGTGGCGCCGCACCCGCCCCGATCGCATAGTTGAGGCCGGCTATGCTAGCCAGCAGAATCGCTATGCGGATGAACTTCCGGGTCGCCATCAACATTCTCCCGCCACATACGTTAGCTGATATCGCATTTGCTCTCAATCCGAAGACAGATGAGCAGTCCAAAAGTGCCGAAATCGACGAGCACTTGAATAAGAGAAAGAGTGACAGCCTTGACCGCCGAGAAAATGCAGCTTATACCAGATTGCACACATGGCACTGCGTCAGCGAAAGTGGGAATTCGTCGATGAAAATCTGTCATCTGTCCGAAATACACGGAGATCAGGGAAAATGAAGGCATCCATACTCTTTAAATTGGCAATCGCAGTCATAATTTTCGTGAGTCTCGTTCAACAGGCGCCGGCTCAAAGCAAAGACAATCCGACAGCGCAGCTTTTGACCGAACTCATTCGTGTCGATACCAGCAATCCTCCAGGGAACGAGGAAAAACTCGCGGATTTATTGGCGGCAAAGTTTCGCCCACTCGGCGTCGAAGTCGAAATCATTCAAACGCCGGAGCCGGGTAAAGCGCATTTCATTGCCCGTCTCAAAGGGGATGGCTCTAAGAAGCCGGTATTAATCGCGGCACATGCGGATGTGGTGGGAGTGGAGCGGGACAAGTGGTCTGTCGATCCGTTCGCGGGCGAAGTAAAAGATGGCTACGTCTATGGTCGCGGTGCCATCGATGTGAAAGGCGGGCTTGCCGTTTTTGCCGAAGCGGTGATGAGATTGGCGAAGAATCATGTCCCGCTGCACCGCGATGTGATCCTTCTCTCCGAAGCCGATGAAGAAGGAGGCAAATACAGCACAACCTGGCTCGCAGAAAATCATTGGAATGTGATGGACTGCGAATTCGCGTTGAATGAAGGCGGATGGATCATGAAGGATGCAAAAGGCGGAGTGCAATACGTGAGCATATCCACCGCCGATAAGTTGTCCATTCCGCTCATCGTCACAGCCAAAGGGACGTCGACGCATTCCTCCATGCCACGGCCCGATAGCGCGATTTTCACTTTGTCCAAGGCCATGGCAAGACTTGCGGACTTCGAGACGCCCGTGGAATTGATTCCAAGCACGCGCGAATTTTTCGAAACTCTCGCGAAAACAAGCGAGCCTCCTCTCTCCGCGTACCTCCAGAACTTGCTAAACAGCAAAGACCCAAAAGTAGTTCAAGAAGCGGATCGAGAAATCAGTAAGAACGCATTGCTGCACGCACTGATGCGTAATACTCTCGCGCCCGTATTCCTTAAAGCTGGATTTCGCGGCAACGTGATTCCCGGATCGGCGGAGGCGACCATAAATCTGCGAATTATTCCCGGAACTGATTTGCAAAAACTCATTGCGGAAATCCGAAATGCTATCGGAGACCCGCGCGTCGACGCATCTCTGCCCTCGACGGACACTCCTGAAGGTGCGCGAGTGGCGGAATTTCTGAAGAAAGCTGAGACCTTGAACCCATCAAGCAAAGACACGGATCTTTACCGGGCGTTGGAAGCCAGCGCACTCGCGGTTTGGCCGGGGACAACTGTGACTCCGTATCTCTTCCAAGCGGGTACTGATGCAATCGCGTGGCGCAGTAGAGGAGTTCCGGTCTACGGAATTTATCCGTACCCGATCACCGCGGAAGATTTGACGCGCATGCACGGTAACGATGAGCGAGTGCCGGTCAAGTCGCTCGAACAGGGCACCGAAATGATCTATAAGACGCTCGTTCGGGTCGCGTCGGAATAGAATCCGTGCGGACATCTCCTCGACGCCCGCCCGGCCGCAGCTGTGACTAAAAATGTCGGGCAGAATCTTTTGAAACGCAGCTCGGCGAATATCGTTTACATCCCCAAAAACACTGACGCCGAAACGATTCGGTATTTTTGCCGTCCGGCTTTCTCCGCTCCGCCAACTTTGCTATGATTTGCACCATGGAGACTCCCGCCTCTGCCCGAAAAAATCGAGGCTTGGTGGTCTTTGGCGAATTCTTTCGTGATCTCGTGTTCTTCGATCTTCCAAGACTTCCGCGGATGGGCGAAGAGGTTAAGACGGCAAGCCTCGCGCGATTCCCAGGCGGCGGTCTTGCGACGACTGCGTTAGTGGCGTCCAGCTTAGGCACGCCGACCAAAGCCATCACGCGAGTTGGATGGGACGCTCTCGCGAGCCCCGAATGGCAAACGCTAGTGAAGAGCGGCATCTCCACCAAAGGATGTGAATTCGATCGGCACTTGCCGACGGCGATGACGGTCTCCGCCGCGTTCGACGGCGATCGCATGATGATTACTCACGACGCGGTCAACGCAAAACTGGAAAAACTTTTCGAGCGACGTGGAGTGCAAAAACAACTTCGAACGGCAGGTCATTTACACATGGCGTGCGCGATGTGTCCTCCGAAAACGTGGACGCCATCAATCCGGAGGCTGCGGAGGCGGGGGGTGACGATTTCAGCGGATTTGGGATGGAATCCCGTAGTATTGGAATCCCCGCAACTACCGTCGTTGTTAAAGGAATTCGAGTTTACATTTCCGAATGAACTGGAAGCGCGGGCGATGACTGGCGAAAAAACTGTAGAGCGCGCTGCCGGGAAATTGGCTCAATGGGTGAGAGTTCCGGTCGTAAAGCTTGGACCAGATGGTTCGCTTGCCATCCGTAACGGCAAGATATTGCGAGAGATTTCTATTCCGGTGCGTGCCGTGGATGCAACAGGGGCAGGCGACGCGTTTAATGGCGGATTTCTTCACGGCTTTCTCGCTGGCTGGACGCTCGAGGAGTGCATGCGAGCTGGGAATATTTGCGGCGCGCTGGCGACAACGGGTGCTGGTGGATCCTGCGCGCTACCGACGCGAAATATCCTCCGTAAGTTGATGGGCAAGTACTACTGACTGAAGCCAGACAGGCGCCAAATTTTGAGCTACATCGGAAGCACTCGGCGAGAATTTCTTCTGGAGGATATGAAGCCGTCATGAAGATCACACTCATTGGAGCAGCGGGGGTTAGGACTCCGCTCCTCGTACACGGCCTGGCGGGTCTTGACGGCAAAGTGCAGCTCGACGAACTGGCATTTTGGGATACCGATCCAGATCGCCTGAAAATCGTGAAGAGAGTCGCGGAAGCAATGGGCAAGCGGAGCGGAATTCGCGCGCGTCTCAAAAATTATTCCAATCCTGATGGCGCACTCGAAGGAGCGGATTACGTCATTTCCAGCATCCGCGTGGGCGGAAACGACGCGCGAGTCAAAGACGAGACGATTGCATTGGCACACGGGCTCGTCGGCCAGGAAACTTTGGGTGCCGGCGGATTTGCATGCGCGATGCGCAATCTTGCGGCGATGCTGGAATACGCCCACTTGATAGAGCGCGTGGCTCCGCGCGCGACGATGATCAATTTCACAAATCCGGTTGGAATTATTTCCCAGGGACTCTTGAATCACTCCGGCGTCAATGTAATTGGTGTTTGCGATACGCCGCTCGAAACGTTCGAAGCCATCGCCCATGCCCTGGATCGAAGCCCATTTGGACTGAAATTCGACTATCTCGGATTGAATCATTTAGGTTGGGTGCGGTCCATCCGAGACGAGAAGGGCGGGGAATTGCTTCCCAAAGTGCTATCTTCTCACGAGATCATTCAGAAATGTTACCGGCATGGGCTTTTTCCGCCGGAATTTATTCAAAAGTTGGGTTTGCTCCCCACCGAGTATCTTTATTTCTATTATTTTCCGCAGGCGGCATACAAGAATACGAAGCAAAGCGGACAATCGCGCGCCCAGGCGATCGCAGGAATGAACACGCGGTTATTTCAGAAGTTGGGGCGGGCTTCTGATTCGGAATTGATTGAAATTTATGAGAGCTACCTGCGTGAACGAAACGCCTCTTACTTCAGTATCGAGGCAACGGCGGGCGAACGACGCAGAGAGAATCAGGAACTCTACTCGGAGTTTTCGGGTTACGAACGGATCGCGCTGCTGGTGCTGCAGGCTCTGCATTCGGAGACGCCGTCGCTGATTCCTCTTACGGTTCGCAACGGCAAAGCTCTCGAGGATCTCGACGCCGATGACGCGGTCGAGCTACCGTGCGAAGTCTCCTCGCGCGGCGTCCAGGCGCCTTCAGTTGGGCGCGCGCCGGAAGCCGTTCGTTCCTTGCTGCTTCAAGTAAAAGAGTACGAGCGCCTCACGGTGCGCGCTTCGGTGGAACACTCACACGCGATGGCGCTCGCCGCTCTCGAGAAAAATCCCTTGGTCGGCAGGCCCGAAGTAGCTCAAGAGGTGTTGGCGGAATACGTTCACGCATTCGGGCAGAAGATGAAGCTCCAGGCGACCTAGCAGAGCGTGTTTCGTGCCGTGATGTTGTAACTGCCGCTCCCAATGTATCTGTCACACCTCTTCCGGTCGAGGAAGCAGGGTTTGCTGCCCGGTGGCGCTAGGACAATACTGGAGCTTGCCTAAGGTGTCGCCGTTTGATCCAGTATGTAAGTATCCAACCGGCCGCGATTAAAATTGCGGCGATGAAATACAAAAGATGCGAGGCGATCCACAAGACTCGCTGAACGCGCGCGCGGAATTGTGTTGCCTTTCGAACCGATTCCGCCGGGATCGTGACTGGCTCGCTCCAATTCACGGTTTTGAGGCGAGAGAGGAAACCTTGCCGAATGCAGCCCGCGAGATTGTAGACGCCAACGGTATGCGAGAAGTGGTTGGCGACTTTGACGTCGCGCAAAAATTCGTCCCAATTCAGCGGAACAAAATGAGGATCGGAGTCGGAGCCGATCGTGCTGCCGACCGCGATGGCTTGCGCGTCCGGGCCGTACGCCCAAATCAATGCCGAATCAAGCTTGGGGTTGAAACTTGTGTAGATCATCAGGACTTCTTGATCACTTTTTAGATCAAGGATGCCAGCGAGGCGCTCAAGTAGCGTGGATCGCACTGCGCGTTCGTCGGCAATGAATGGGAATTGATAGGTTAGGACGCGATATCCGTGGGACTGAATTTCGCGAATGAGTGCGGAATAAGCGATCGTGGCGCGGCGGAGTCGCGCGGCGTCAAAGTAACGCGCGGCGAGCATCGGAATCAGCTTCCATTTAGCTTGCTTCAGCGCGCCGAAATCCTGAATGCTCGGTTCGATGTCGAGACCAACATCTGACCATCGCAGGCCGTGAGCGGCGGTCCATTTTTCAAACTCAGCATACTGCGCGGCCGCCTCCGGCGCATTGCCGGCGTTGAGGTAGTAGCCCTCGTCCTTTGGAAGCGTTAGCCACGCGCTGACAGGAATGCCAGCTTGATTGAGTTGGCGTACGAGCTGCGCGCGGCCCGCGCTCATGTCTGAAACATCGAAAGCGACGCCTGCGTTTATTGATTTCAGGTCGTCGATTACGCCGGGCTGGGAAAACATGGATTCGAGATCGCTTGTCGAGCCATCGCATGCGAAGACCAAGTAGGGAGGCGTCGCACCTGCCAATACGCGAATGTCGTCGGATGAAGCGCCGCGGGGCTCGTATGCGGCTGCGGGGAATGAGAACATGGTTACGCTCGCAAATGCGAGGCCGAAAGCTACACAGCGGATTGTGGTTGTTCTGAATACGCGCGTGAGTACCCGACGACATCTTGAAACTCGTGTTCGCCCGCAGCGATTTGCGCTGTGATCTGTTTGCCGTTTGTCGCGACTTGCATGCACTTTCAGCGACCCTCATTCAGAAATCGTTTCATGGCTAAAGTATGCAACCGCTTTGGTGAAACGCAAATGGGAGCGTCTAGCGGCGACGGACGAGAGAATCGACCAAACTCTTCCAATTTGGATTTGATTTGCAGAGATTCTTAGAGCGCGCGGAATGGCTCGACTTCACGTAGCTTGCCGACGATGAATCTAGGTGAGACCGGCGCTCTGACTCAGTTGCGTGGTACCGTGCGTTGATTTGCGGATTCAAGTTTGGACATTACGGTATTCAAATAACTCAAACCAGCACGCATGCTCTCGACCGGTGGAACGGTTGCTCTCCCATAGATCACATCCTGTTCCACGATTGCCCAACCTGAATATTGGCTTTTGGCCAGATATCGAAAAAAGTTCTCGAAATCAACGCACCCGTTTCCGATCTGTGAGAACAAACCTGCGCCGACTGCCTGTTCGAAGTTGAGCTTCTTGCGGCGAGCTTCGCCTAAAATGCCGGCGTCCACGTCTTTGATATGCAGATATCGCAGAACGGAACGATATTTCTTTGCCTCGCTCACGGGATCACCGCCGCCGTAAACACAGTGCCCGGTATCAAGGCACAGACCAACCTGGGTACCGGCGAGTGCGTCGAAGACCGATTCCACCTCCATTGGAGTTTCGACGAAAGTAGCTACGTGAGGATGAAAAACTACACCCAGACCGAAATCCGAAGCAGCGTGCTCGACTTGACGAATGACCTTCCCGACTAGCTTCCATTGTTCGGCGCTCAATGATTTGCTTCCGTCGACAGGAACGCGGCCCGCGATTTCCCGGCGTTCGGGTGTTTGACGATCGGCCAGAACCAGCAGCTTGGCGCCCAACGCGGAGAGAAGTGCGCCAACTTTCCGGACTTGCTCGATGACTGCCTCTACCTGCGCAGGATCGGTGATCGGAACGGGAACGAAAGAGGAAAGCATGGTCAGCCCGAAGCGCTCCAACGTCTTTTTCAAAACCTCGGAATCTGTCGGGAAGTAACCGTAGGGCCCTAATTCCGTTCCTGTGTACCCGGCGAAGGCAATTTCTTTGAGAACTTGTTTGTAGGGTTGTTGTTCCCAAGCGGGGCCTGGATCATCCTGCACGCCCCAACTGACCGGGGCTGATGCAAATTGAATCCGTTCGGAGAGATTATCCATTTAGATTTTCTTCACGAGTGCGCCCAGATGAACCCGCGCGCCTTCCCTCGCGCTCTGATAGCAGGCTTCAATGAGTTCGACGACGTTGTAGCCGTCCTGGGCGGTGACAGGGGCAGGCGATTTGCCTTCGAGGGCGTCAACGAAAAGCCGATCCTCTTCGATGTAACCCCATTTCTCGTGCATGGTGGCGAGGGAGAAATCATAAGTGGTCGTGCGAGTTTCCAGTCCATTCGTGAAAGAGATCTTTTCCATTTCGAAAGTCTCGTATGTCGAATGCTTTCCGTAGACTTCAAAACGCTCGAAGGGAAAATGCCAACTGGCGTGCGCGTAAGTTTTCATCGTTGCCTGCAAGCCGGATTGAAAGCTGATCAAGATGGAAAAATCGTCGAGCTCGCCATGCTCTTGAGCGCGCGCCGCCACTTCCACCCAATCGACTTTTCCAAAGAAATAGGTCATCAAATCGAACATGTGCACCGGCGTTTCGTAGAGAAAGCCGCCGGTTAGCTTGGCGTTCCACACCCAGGGCGGGTTAACCAACTCGCCGCGGTTCATCTTGGCGTGGACGGAGAGCGGCCGGAGTTCGTTCTTGTCAATCGCGGCCTTCAGAACTTTGTAGACCGGAGCAAACCGGCGATTGTGGCCCACCTGATAGACAACTCCAGATCGGACGGCTCGGTCGCGGAGCCTCGTGGCGGACTCCAAATTCAAGGCGAATGGCTTCTCGCAAAAAACATTTTTCCCGGCTTCCAGCACTTGCATGGCGACTTCTTCGTGAGTCGTGTTCGGAGTGCAGACGAAGACGGCATCAGATTCTTTGAACAGCTCTTCGAGCGTTCGTGCGGGCTGACCGCCAAATTTGACGGACATAGCCTGGGCGCGAGGTCCATCTACATCAAAAAAACTCTGAAGCTTGACGCGTGAATCCTTTGCCAGGATAGCTGCGTGTATGTTCGCAATGCCTCCCGCCCCAACGATTCCGATTTTATGCGGCATAACTAACTTCTCCTTCCTGGCCCCGACTTGCCCCAGCGAAAAATCCTCGGTGCGGTTCTGCTTCAAGACGCAAACGCCCGTTTTAGGGTGACATCACATAGCAGGCCCGCCGCATCACGACGCCCGGACTACGAATTTCGTTCCGACCCGCCGACGCGAACCAATGGCACACGCGGATCGCGCTCCAATACCGTTTTGCGGAGGTGCGCGTAGCGAGGATCGTCGCTCGCAGCCATGGATCGGGCGCTGCCGGCAAGCACGTTGAGGTAGTACACGTCATATCCATGCGCCGCGACCACTGGATGGTAGCCATCCTTAATCAAGACGAGGTCGCCATCGACGAGGGTCAACGTGTTGTCACGCGTTCCTGCGGCGTCGTACAGGCGTTGGAATGCGTATCCTTCGGGTTTGCTGATCCTGTAGTAGTAGGTCTCGTCGAGATCTACTTCTGCCGGAGGATTGTGGACGTCGTGCTTATGGGGAGGATAGCTCGACCAATTCCCACTCGGCGTATAAACCTCGCAGAGCAAGAGCTTGTCAGCAGGGAATTCCGGACGAATGACATCAACAATCTGGCGAGTGCAATTTCCTCCGCCGCGAATTTCCTCGCGGCAATCCGCTGGAGTAATGATTCGAGGACTCAGTCGAGCGGAGGAAGGAGTGCGGCAGTCAGCGAATTCACAAGTAGTGAGGGCGGAAATTTCAAAAGGAGTCGCGCTCGGCAGATAGACGGCGTACGGATAGCCGCTGAAAACGTCCTTGCGTCCGCCGATCTCCCGGGGCCCATCGCCCCAGTCGATTGATGCCCTCCCTCCGAGAATCACGAGAGCGGTTTCTTCGTCGCGCGTGTCGCTCTGCCAATACTGCCCGGCAATCAGCCGGCGGACTGAGAAGTTGATCGTCTTCCAGTTTGCTCGCTCCCGCGTGACAGAAACGAGGACGCCGGATTTGTCCTGGGGAACCAGAGCCGGATGAATCAACACCTCCTGAGTGTAAGAAGTTTCAGCCATGTTTACCTCCCGCGGGAACCGACACGTGGACGCCTGACAGAATCCTAATGGGCGTTTGCTGCGAACCGATATCGGAAACAGACTTGCTCAAAAGAAAACGCGGGAGCGACTTTCGCCGCTCCCGCGCCGGATACTAGAAGTACAGCTTTAGTGCGAACTGAATTTCACGAGGGTCGCCCGGTCCGCCCGAATCGGTACCCAAAGTCGGCGTGATCGTGTTGGAAACTTTGCCAAACGAACCCAGACTGCTAGCGGAATAGCTCGCATTTGGATTTGCGAAGTTGGGATGATTGAAGGCATTGAAAAATTCAGTTCTGAATTGCAGCTGATATCGTTCCGTAAACTTAAATTGTTTGAAGAGGCTCAGGTCCCACATCTGGATTCCGGGACCGTGATACGGATAGGGAGTGCAGGTTCCGAACTGTCCGGGACCGGGCTGCGCAAACGCCGCCGGATTGATATAAAAGCCCGTGGTTGTATACAGTTTGTGATTGGTCGTCGCGCCCGCGAAGGCATCGCCTATACAATCCGCGTACATTGAATTGTGACCGTCCACCACGCCATCGTTGTTGGCAGAGACTTGAAAGGGACTCCCGGTCTGTTCCGTCACGATCCCGTTGAATTGCCATCCTCCCAACCAGCGACTGGCGAAATTATCGCCATTCATGTAGGGTTTCCCCTGACCGAACGGCAACTCCCACAGGAAACTCCCCACGAAACGGCTACGAATGTCGAGAATCGAATTGCCCATCTCCGCAGCGTAATCATAAGAGTTTTGAGGATACAGTCCGGCCGTCAAGTGGTCGGTGAAATTGGCGAGACCGTGCGCGTAGGTGTATCCCAAGTTGAAACTCAAGCCATGGGACATTCTTTGCCGCAACGCAAGCTCGATCGAGTTGTAGTCCGTATTCCCATCATAGGTCGCCGTTTCAAGGTTTCCATCGGTGGTGGGATTTGCGCAACCGGTGCCGGTAAATGTGTCGACTGGGCCTGTTGCCGTGGTCAAGTTGGGATAGGGGTACTGCAAAATCGGACAGCCCGTGTCGAAGCCCGTGATCATAGGCTGGTTATAGTCACGCAGCCTGTCCTCTTTGCGGCCCCAATTGCCAACGTATGTTGCCGCCAGAACGGTGTTGCCGGCAACCTGATATTCGAGTCCGAAGCTCGTCTGCTCAACGTAAGGAGTGCGTTGGTTCGGATCCTGCGCGCGTATTTGCAGCGTAGTCAAATCGACCGCCGTCGACTGAGTGAGGGAAGTGGGTATCCCATTCTGTAGCTGGAAGACGGTGCTGGATGGGTTGAAGTCCGCGATGTTGGTATCGATAAAGAACGGCGGGTTGAGCTGGAGCAGGGCTTCCGAGCCTATCCGGTTCACGTGCTGATAGAAAATTCCGTAACCGCCTCGCCAGACGAGGCGCGGCAGCATCTGGTAAGCAAAGCCAAGACGCGGCGCGAAATTGAGCAGGTCTGGATGAATCAGCGCGCGATTATACCAACCGGTCGCGTTGCTCGCCGCAGTGATAATTTCCCCGCCATTCGCCGGCGAGAAGTTCGAAGTCTGGTTACGCCGATCTATGAGCGGAGCGAAAAGCTCATAGCGAAGACCGTAAGTAAGGGTAAGTTTGGAAGTCGTTCTCCAGGTGTCCATGGCATAGAAGGAGTGTCCCGGTTGGAAATAATGGACTACGTGGGGAGTTGTGTAAAACGCATCGTCTACGTCTCCAAGCACCAAATCAGGCAGGCCAAACCCGAAACCGGCGGCGACAGATCCGCCTTCATAAAAAAGAGCTTCAGGTGCTTCGATGTCGAAGAAATTGTCGGTCCGCCTAAGGTATTGATACCCGAACTTGAAACTGTGACTGCCTTTCAGCCAGTTCAGGTTCTCAACGAGGTTCCAGGCTTGCGAAATCTGGTACTGGGGCCGCCATCCCGCTGACCCCATGTTCACCAGGCCGTTGAACTGGAAAGCAGGAAGTCCAGCGTCGTTCGGACCAGGCGGGACTCCTGACAAACCGATAGCGGATTCGGCCTCGGAAGTGCCAAGAGTTAATCCCAGAGGATCGCTATGCGCGTAGTCACGGCTGAAGCCGAAACGCAGATCATTGACCAGCGAGTTCGAAAGCGTGTGCGTCCACCCCAAAGCCAACGATTGCTGATGCCAGCGATAATTAGTTGCGAATTGGCCGTTGCCGATCAAGGGATTGCTGGTCCACAAAGGGTCCTGGCGGTCCACGTGACGATAGCTGTAGCTTCCGAAGATTTGATCCTTCGGGCTCAGGTCGTAGTCGATGCGCCCGTCCAGTGAATTCTGGTCATTGGGAATCGACGTCGGAAATACGTAGTTCGGCGCTCCCGTCCAGCTCGCAGGGGTTCCTTCCACGGACACCGCGCCGGGGACATTCGGAACCGCTGTGCCAGCGACCAAGCCCAAAAACTTCTGAGCGACGGGATCGAAGCATCCCGGCTGAATAATGTTTCCGACATAGCAATTGGCCTGGCTGGCGATCCCTATTGGATTGGTCAAAGGAAATTTCAATTCCGTAAAATTGCCCTGGTCCATCAGCGGTGTGGGGACCGTGCTTAGTTCGGTAGCGCCATCCCGGCTGGTAAAGCGTGCGAAATCGCCAAAGAAAAACAGTTTGTCCTTCACGATCGGGCCGCCGATCGTGCCCCCGAATTGATTCTGGCTGAAGCCGCCGCGCGGTAAACCGGCCACGTTGTTGATCCATTGGTTTGCATCGAGATCTTTATTCCGGAAGAACTCGTACAGATCTCCGTGGTAGCCGTTGGTGCCGGACTTGATGGTGGCATTGACCACGGCTCCCGCGGAATTGCCGAATTCAGCGGAGTAAGTGCGCGTCTGAATCTTGAACTCTTCGAGCGCATCGGGAGGAGGCTGCACAACCTGCACCGAAGCTTCCTGAAGGTTTTCCGAGAACGAGTTATTATCGATACCGTTCAGCACGAAATTATTTTGGAGTTGAGAGTTCCCGTTTGCGCTGAACAGGTCTGTCGCAACGTTACCCGACGGTGGCGAAAGCCTAATTACGCCGGGTTCCAATAGCGCCAAATCAGCATAGCGCCGTCCGTTCAAAGGAAGGTCATTGATGTGCTGAGAATTCACGACGCTTCCCACATCGGCTGTTTGAGTTTGCAGGATCGGCTCGCGAGCCTCGACCACTACTTGTTGCTTTACGGAGCCAACCTTCAAAGTGAAATCAAGGGAGAGATGGTCCTGCACGTGCACTTCGACGTCGTCTCGCAAAGCACTTCCAAATCCGTCGGCGCTCGCTTCCACGGAATACGTGCCGGGGATCAATGTCAGAATCTGATATTCGCCCGCGCTGTCGACGGGGGTGGTGGAGACGACTCCGGTGGCCTTATTCGTGATCGTGACTGTTGCCTTCGCTATTACGGCGCCGGAGGGGTCTTGAACGCGACCGGCAATCGCACCGCGGTCGATTTGTCCAAACGCAGGCAGAGCAGAAACCGCGAGCAACGCCACAAGCACGATTGCCCAATCCAGCAATCTCCAAGCTCTCATTCCTCGATTCATTCCAGCCTCCACTTTTCAGATTCGACGAGCGGTCTCAAATACTTCGACGTGATTCGATTCGAAATCAACCACGTATCCGTCACTCGCATAAAATCAAGAAAGGAACCTTAACGTACGCTGTGTGCCGTCGGCTTAATTACGAAAGCCGACTCGACGACGAACCCATTCGCCCCGAATGGCCGGCGTCTATTGGCGGTTCGCCCCAGCATGCGCAGAATACCAAGCATGCATGCCGAACCACATCGTCACGAAAAGGGAGGGAAAACACATGGGTACGGTCGCTTCAAAACTGCCCCTAAAGACCCACACCCCCCGAGCGTGCCGAAACGATTCGGTTTCCGATACCTGGACAATTAACATTCACGAAAATAGTTGTCAAGCCTATTTTTGAGAAACCTAGTTTCTGCTGATGAGTTGGGTATATTTGAGAGTATGTACTTGCTACGATTCGGCAATCGCTGCCGATGCCAAAACGTTTTGGTATTTTTGTTGACAACATCTCTTGCGGACGTACAATGCCGTTGCTCCGACTGAAAATACGGAGGCTCGAAGTTTGGCGCCGCTACGCTTCGACCGACTCAAAATACATTGCGTTTTCCACGGTGAAGGAATATTTCAATCGATATTCTGCTTCGCGCGAAGGGGGGAGAATGGGATCACGATTCAACAAGATTATTCTAGTTATGGCGGCGTTTGGCTGCGCGGTGCCGTTTTTATTCCACTCGCGGCCCGTAGGAGCCCAATCCCCCGTCGCTGTGACATCGAGGCCGATTCAAGCTGCGGAACAGTTGGATATTGACCGCGGAGCGCCCGCGCTTTGGCAGAGCCTCCTAAAACTTCACACGCGTACAAGCTTGCTGATGGTCACCGCCCATCCAGATGACGAAGACGGAGCAATGTTGACGTATGAATCGCGCGGACAAGGTGGACGTGTCACGTTGTTGACGCTCAACCGCGGTGAAGGTGGCGCCAACGTCATGTCGTCGGATTACTTTGACGCGCTGGGCCTGGTGCGCACCGAAGAGCTACTGGCGGCCGATCGCTACTATGGAGTGCAACAATTCTGGACGCGCATGATCGACTTCGGTTTTTCCAAGACAAAGGAAGAATCACTCGATAAGTGGGGACACGACAAAACTCTTTCGGACGTAGTACGCGTGGTACGAATGACGCGCCCTCTCGTCATCACGTCCGTTTTCGTCGGCGGTCGCACGGACGGACATAGTAATCACCAGGTTGCCGGGCAGATGGCACAAGAAGCTTTCAAGGCGGCCGGTGACCCCAATATGTTCCCCGAGCAGCTCAAAGAGGGACTGCACATCTGGAAGCCGATCAAAGATTATGCTGTCGTGCCGTTTTCGCCTGTTACTGACAAGGGCATTCTTGACTACGCTGACGGAAAGTTTTATCCCGCTGAATTCAACAACTACACCGACGGCACGGTCATAAAAGGCGCGCTTTCCACATCCGTCCAAATTCCTGAGGGCGAGTACAACCCGCTCGTCGGCTTGACCTACGTGCAGATCTCCCGCTTGGGTCTCGGCAATCAAAAGTCGCAGAGCGGCGGTACCAGTTTGCCGCCGGCTGAAGAAGAAATGCGCGACTATCACCGATTTGCATCTCTAGTCTCCGTTCCGGAAAAAGAGTCCTCCTTCTTTGACGGAATCGACGTTTCACTTACAGGCATCGCAAACTTGGCTCAAGGCGGCGACGCCGCTTTCCTGAAGGATGATTTAACTCAGATCAATTCTCTCGTCGAAAAAGCGATGAATGATTTCGCGGCGCAACATCCGGAAGCGATTGCCTCCACGCTAGCGGCAGGCTTGAAACAAACGAACGAACTGATCGCAAAGATCAATGGCAGCAGCTTGTCGGACGATTCGAAGTACGACGTGATGCACGAATTACGAGTGAAGAAGACGCAATTCGAAAACGCTCTGGCCGAATCTCTGGGCATTTCAGTGTTGGTGACGCTGGCCCCCGAGAAGGAGCCGACTGGGCCTTTCGCGCGCTTCTTCAGAAATCAACCATCTTTCCAAGTAGCAATTCCCGGACAAGAATTTTGGGTGAAGGTTCACACAACGAATCCAACCAATCTTCCCGTTCAATTGCAAAGTGCAGTGTTGGAAGGTCCGGCGGACGAAAAATGGACGATCGATCCTGCGACGCAAGCGGGAAGCACGCTGAAAGGTAATCAGTCGGCGGATCTGCGTTTTACAGTTCGCGCTGCATCGGACGCGAGCTTCACGCGGCCATATTTCACTCGTCCGAACATCGAGCAGCCTTACTACGACATTCTAGTTCCGAAGGACCTCAATCTGTCTTTAGCTCCTTATCCGCTATCTGCCAGATTGCATTTTGTGTTCGACGGCGTGCCGTTCGAACAAGCGCAAGTGGTCCAATCTGTGAAGCGAGTGACCGGCCCAGGCACGGTACTCGAACCGCTGGTCGTAGGCCCGGCAATTTCGGTGTCCATCTCGCCGCAGGCAGGAATAGTTCCGCTGGATGCCAAATCCTTCGAAGTGGCGGTGAGTATTCACAGCAATGTGAAAGGTCCAGCAAAGGGTACGGTAAGACTCGATTTGCCGGAAGGCTGGAAGGCGCCGCAGGAAGAATTTTCAACGTCGAAGGACGGAGACGATCAGTCGCTCAACTTCCACGTCACTCCTACAAAGCTGATGGAAAAGGCTTATGCGATTACAGCGGTCGCGGCATACGACGGCCACGATTACAAAGAGGGCTATCACACGATCGGCTATCCCGGCTTGCGCCCTTACAATCTCTATCGCGCTGCAACTTATCGCACGACCGGAGTTGACGTAAAGGTCGCGCCGGGCTTGAACGTGGGATACATCGTAGGCGCCGGCGACGAAGTGCCTCAATCTCTCGTGAATCTCGGGATTGACGTTCATTTCCTCAGCCCGGAAGATTTGGCGAGCGGCAATCTCTCAAAATTCGACGCTATCATCCTTGGCGTGCGCGCATACGCCGCGCGCGAGGATCTCAAGACTAATAATGGCCGCATTCTCGAGTACGTGAAGAATGGCGGCATCTTGATCGTTCAATACAACACGCCGGAGTACGATCACAACTACGGTCCCTATCCCTACAAAATGGGCAACAACCCGGAAGAGGTTACCGACGAGGGCTCCAAGGTCGAAATCCTGGCGGCGTCAAATCCCGTTTTCAATTGGCCTAACAAAATCACCAGCAAGGACTTTGAAGGTTGGGTGGAAGAGCGCGGCTCGAAGTTCCTGGAAAGCTGGGATTCAGCATACGAGCCCTTGCTGGAAACGCATGACCCGGGCCAAGCTCCGCAAAAAGGCGGCCTCGTTTACGCAAAATACGGAAAAGGTGTTTACATCTACAATGCCTACGCGTTCTACCGCCAGATGCCCGAGGGCGTGCCGGGAGCGTACCGTCTATTCGCCAACATGATTAGCCTGGGGAAGAATCCACATCTCATGAGTTCTCAACCGATAAATTCCGCTACCTCGGCGGTGAAGTCCGCTCGCTGATCCGGCTGCAAAGTGGATGGACTTGTTTGACACCGGGCCATGATTATTTATGGTCCGGCTGCTCGTTCTGAAGACTGTAGAGGAAAGTTTTCAAAGTCGCTTCGCGCCGGGCATTCTCGTCCGCGACACGCGTTGAAGCGGCTTCGTAGAGCTTTATTTCCTTAATCTTTAGCTCCCGTTTTCCTACGTGCTCATAAATTTGGGCTAATCGGTAGTGGGCATCCGCGGAGCCCGGGTCCATGCGTGCGCAGATTTCGGATTCGCCAAGCGCTTCCTGCCAATTGTCCAACCATCGATACGCTTTGCCCAATTGGCAATGCGGCGACGCGTCTTTGGGGAGCAGTCCGGCCGCGACGTGAAGTCGGCGCAGGATTTCACTAGAGTGTGTTTTATCTCCAACGACCGAGTCCCGCCGAAAAAGCACCCCGCCGCAGTAGTACTGCATGTCGCCGTTCTTTGGTTGGCGGTCTGCATATTCACATAGTTTCGCGATCGCGTCGGGATCGGGTGCGGAGGCCCGGTCCATTTGAATGTCCCCCAGATACTTCAACGCAGTATCCGGTTCCGGCGCCAGTTCAGCGGCGTGAAGCAAGTACTTCGTAGCTCCTTCGTCCGTTGCAGAGAAATACTCAACCATTCCCAGCGCGAGTTGGATACGCCAGGAATTCGGCTGCAACCCTTCTGCTTGCTTGAGATCGATCTTGGCTGCGTCGAAGTTACCATGCCGGATAAACTCCACTGCGAGCGAGAGACGATATTTTTCTTCGTTCGGAGCTAGCGCCACTGCGGCCTGGTAATTTTTTGCTGCAGCCAGGTTGTCTCCACGCGCTTCCTGAATGTCGCCGAGCAGGTCTTCGAGATCGGCGTTGTCGCCAAGCTCCTTACACTTTTCCCCGCTCGCCAAGGCATCATCAAGACGACCCGCTCGATACTGCGCGAGAGCCAGATTGAAGATCGGTTCCGGCTGGCCCGGATCGAGATCGGCCGCCGCCTTGAGTTCGTCGATGGCATCCGAGAATTGTCCGTGAGAGATCAGGAGTTCCGCTAAACGCTGCCGAAAACTCAACTCCGCTTCGGAAGGCACCTGCGTGGAGCGAAGCAATTCGAGCGTCGGATGAAAATCAGCATGCATTCCCAATTGCGCTTCCACGAGAACCAGGCCGACTTGGGGATCATGCGTGCCGGAAAATAGGGGCTCTGCGAGACTCGCTGCGCGTTGCCAATTTTCCGATTGCACTTCTGCCAACGCCGTCGCGATGACGATGCCGGAATTCGTTGGATCAAGGGCCAGAGCCTTTTCCATTTCCGAAGCGGCTTCCGGGGCATTTCCGAGTCCCAGAGCCACGGACGCTTTTAGCCTGTAGAATCCGATGCGTTCTTCACGATTGTTCGGCGCTGGTACTCCCGCCAATGCGCTTCGAGCTTCCTTATATTTATGAAGGCGCGCGAGAACGATCGCCCACTCCGTTCGAATGTGTGGATCGCCTCGACTGGCCGTCGCGGCGTGCGCGAGCATCAGCTCAGCCTTCTCTGGATGTCCTTCACGCTCGTAGATCTCGCCGAGTGATGCGAGAGCGATAAAGTTGTTCGGGGCATTTTGCAAGGCAGTCTGAAATTCGTTCTCAGCACGGTCGTTCTGGCCGGTGCTGGCGTATGCCTGGCCGAGCAGAGTCCTTGCGGAAGTTTCCTTAGGATGAGTTTGAAGATAGCTGGAGAGAATTCGAATCGCTTCTTCGGCATCGCCGTGCGCGAGAGAAGATCGCGCTTCAGCAATCGGTCCTGAGGATTGAGTTGGAGGCTGCTGTCGCTGCGGAGAGGATTGATTTTGCTGCGCGGAAAGAGGAAGCGCGAGAGCAAATACGAAACAAGCGCTCATACACACAATCGAACGCCACAAAAACTCGCACGTCTTCACGGTTAATGTTTGCCCTCGCTCCTGCACCCGCCGCCCGGGATCTCTGCTCAGCACGAAATGCTAGCCAGTTCGAACTCCATGGTTTCCTCGAATCGCTTCGGCCGTTGGGGATTATCGTCGCTTGGAGTGCCTCGGTAAAATGCGTCGACGATCCGAGGGAGAGATAGTCCCTCTAACAGCACATCTCTTCTCTGAAGCTGCGCCGATTTCTCTGATTCTCAAAATCGTTCGCAGGTTAGCGCAGGTTCCTGCAGGTTGTCCACGCCGATTATCCTCGTGACTCGTACAAAGTTCGGCCGATTTCCCTGGTGACGGGGACTGCGTTTGCTTCCCGAAACGTTTCAGTATTCTCGTGCTTCTTCGCTTGTCCGTCCCTATTCACGCTGCTATAGTGCCCGCGCGATAATCGCTGGAGAATTCGCCCAGGACCTCTGACATGGCCGAAAACCATGCACCGCAACTCCCCTCCGAGATCGCTGGACCTTCCGAAAAATTAGTCCGCGGCATGGGATTAGTGCAATCGACAGCTGTAAACATGCTGGAGATGATTGGCATCGGCCCTTTCATCACCATCGGCGTGATCCTGACGGCTATGGGCGGACCGCAGGCTGTGCTCGGCTGGCTACTCGGCGCGCTGTTTTCCGTCTGCGACGGAATGGTGTACGCGGAACTGGGCGCCGCGATGCCGGGAGCCGGCGGGTCGTATATTTACTTCCGAGAGGCTTTCAATGCGCGCACCTGGGGCCATTTATTTTCGTTTCTTTTCCTCTGGGAAACGATTTTTGTCGGTCCTCTGTCCATTTCGGGAGCCTGCGTTGGCTTTGCAGAATATTCTCAATATTTCTTCCCTGGATTGACCCATTTTGGCGTCGGCGCCGTCGCCGCATCCATATGCGTGCTGATGACATTCCTTTTGTATCGGCCAATCAAGATGGTCGGGCGGTATTCGGTAGCGATGTTGGCCGTGGTGCTGGTGGCGATGTTATGGGTAATCGTGTCCGGCGTAATTCACATCAACGCGAGAATGGCATTCGATTTTCCGCCCGGCGCGTTTCATCTCTCTCGGTCGTTTTTCTATGGGTTGGCGGGAGCTACTTTATTCGCGATGTATAACTACGGTGGGTACAACAACATTACCTATCTCGGAGCCGAAGTCAAAAATCCCGGGAAGAATATTCCTCGGGCCATTGTGCTGTCGGTTGTGATCGTCGCGGTCCTCTACCTTTTAATGAGCGTGGTAATCATTGGAACGATTCCATGGCGCGAAGCGGCCGTCTCTCACGCAGTCGTCTCGGAGTTTATCGGTAAGTTGTACGGGCCACGTGCGGCGTCCTTGATGACGTGCCTCATTTTGATCGCGACACTCGGTGGGATTTTCAGTTTGATCCTGGGTCTTACGCGGATCCTCTATGCCGCCGGCGCGGAGGGAAACTTTTTCAAGGTGTTCGGCCGCGTCCATCCAACGGGCCGCTTCCCAACCGTTTCACTTCTCGCGATCAATGCGATGGCTATTCCGCTCTGCTGGTTTTCGCTGGAGCGGCTGCTATCGGCTTTAATGATTATTCAGATCGTCTTCCAGTTCATCCCGCAGATAGCCGCTCTGTTTGCCATCCGCATATATCGAAAGGAAATTCAACGTCCATATGGCATGTGGCTTTATCCAGTCCCCGCATTCATCGCGCTCGGAGGATGGATCTTTGTCGCGGCCGCCCCCGAGCAGCGCCAGAATGTGGGCACTGCTGCGATTCTCTTGGTGTTGGGGTTGGGTGCGTATTTTCTTCGAGCCAGGGCCGTCAAGACATGGCCACTCGATCAATCCCCTGAGCGTTCAACGCCAAATAGCTAACAGCGAGAAGAACGGGGCCTGTGCATTTAGGTTTTTCTGGGCGGGCAGCAGGAGTCTCGTACGATCAGTTGTGTCTTCAGCAAGGCTGGCGTCGGAATGCTCGCTCGCCCTTCGATGTAATCGATCAAAAGTCTCGCCGCAATCATTCCTATTTCTCTCGCGGGCTGGCGCACCACCGTCAGCCTCGGCCGTAGCAGCGTCGCCCAATAAAAATCATCGAACCCGAGCAGGCTGATCTCATCGGGACACGCGAGGCCGATCTCCTGTATTGCCGCGAGCGCGCCCAATGCCATCATGTTGTTCGTGCAAAAAATTGCTGTAGGACGCTCGCCGCGCGTCAAAAGCTGCATCGCATGAAAATGGCCGCTTTCCATGTCGTTGTGCCCGGCGTGAATCATTGACCGGTCCGGCCGGATTTTCGCGCTACGAAGCGCGGTCATAAATCCTTGCAATCTGTCCACCGACGTTCCGCTGGAAGCGTCGCCGGCAATGACCCCAATATCACGATGCCCCAGACTCAGTAAGTATCGCGTCGCGCTTTCCGCCGCCCGTGTGTTGTCCACGCCCACCCTGCCGATGTACGTGTCACGCGCAAGCGGATGACGGTCCGCATAAACTACGGGAAGATTTCCCAAAACCGACTTGGCTTTTCCTCCCACGGCATTTATGGCGGGTACACGCACAACACCGTCGACGCGGCGCCGGTGAAATGAATCCAAATAATTACGCTCTTCCTCCCAGTTTTCCCTGGAATCTCCGATCAGAACCGTGAAATTAGCTGAGGCCGAATAGTCTTTCGCTCCCCGGACGAGCTCGATGTAGAAATTGTTAGACAAGTCGGGAACGACGATCGCGATGGAGTGTGTTTTCTGAAGGCGAAGGCCTCGTGCAAGGTCATTCGGACAATATCGCAGTGCCTTGGCCGCTTCTTCAATTCGACTGCGCATCTTCGCGCTGACATAGTCTGAATTGTTCAGCGCAGCGGAAATCGTGGAGACGGAAGCCCCGGCAGCTTTCGCCACCTCGCGAATCGTGACGTGGCGCTTCACACGCTTGGCCTTGGGCTTCAACCTAGACCTCCCTGCGGCGCTGCTCGTAAATGGGGTCATCGTGTTTTGCAAACCAGGAGCTTACTAGAAACCGCGATAAAGCCAAAACCAAAACGTTTCGGGAAATCATTGTCTTGCAAATTGGTGGAT
This sequence comes from uncultured Acidobacteriota bacterium, assembly GCA_963803835.1. Classification (GTDB taxonomy): domain Bacteria; phylum Acidobacteriota; class Terriglobia; order Acidiferrales; family UBA7541; genus Palsa-147. Next base: position 63,357 of record CAWDOI010000024.1, read on the forward strand.
GTATACTTTCGTTGGCCCGCAAGAACCTGAACGGTGCCTCGATTTCTTCATCAAATGGTGCCATTGTTTCCCTTGGCTCGGTGCCGCAGCGACTGCGAACAGGCTGCAGTTGGAGGATCCGATGACGCAACTCGTAAAATTCAAGAGCCCCCTGTACGAAATGACCCAGACGACCTCCACTTGCCTCTGGAACGACTCAGCGTCTCTCCAGGAATTGCGCTACGCCATCGAACACGGAGCAGTCGGAGCCACCTGTAATCCAGTGATCGTCTGTGATGTATTGAAAAAAGAAATGACTCTCTGGAAAGATCGCATCGACGAACTAATCAGAGAGATGCCAGTCGCTACTGAAGATCAGATCGCTTGGAAGGTGGTAGAAGAAATTTCGATCAAAGCAGCGGCTCTTCTGATGCCTGCTTTCAAGCAGCACCGTGGCATCAACGGCAGGCTTTCGATTCAGACGGATCCCCGCTTTTTTCGTGATTCAAAAGCGATCGTCGAACAGGCGATTCGATTCGATGCCTTAGCGCCGAACATGATTGTAAAGATTCCTGTCACTGAGGCCGGAATCGCGGCCATCGAAGAGGCCACGTACCGGGGAATCTCCATCAATGCCACCGTTTGCTTCACAGTTCCGCAGTGTATCGCGGTCGCCGAGGCTGTCGAGCGCGGCTTGAAGCGCCGGGAAGGCGAAGGCAAGGACATTTCTGCTATGGGGCCCGTGTGCACGATTATGGTCGGACGGCTCGACGACTGGCTCAAAGTTCAGATGGAGATCGACTCGATCACGACGGATCCCGGCTACCTCGAGTGGGCTGGCGTCGCAACGTTCAAGAAAGCTTACCAAATCTTTCGCGAGCGTGGCTTTCGCATACGGTTACTTTCCGCGGCTTTTCGCAATCACATGCATTGGAGCGAGTTCATAGGCGGAGAAGTCGTGATCTCGCCGCCACACAAATGGCAAGTTCGACTAAATTCGAGTGACATTGAGATCATTCCGCGGATCGGCAACCCTGTCGATCCCAAAATCGTGGGCGAGCTTCTGTTGAAATTTCCGGATTTCCAGCGCGCTTACAGTGAAGATGGCCTCTCGATGAGTGAGTTCGATTCGTTCGGACCAACCAGGCGGACTCTTCGCCAGTTCATCGCAGCCTGCAACGAACTCTCGGCGATCATTCGTGATCGGATGACTCCGAACCCGGACCAATAATAATCACGAAGCCGAAGCGAACCGCTTCGAGCTTATCTATTTGTCGGATGGTTTGCGTCGTTCGATTTAGCGAAGATACAAAACGACCAAGGGGAGACTGTAAAACGCACCTCCCCTACAGAATCCAGAAAGTCGGGCACCTGACTTGCGTTACCCTGCCATCGCGGTTCCTCTGAATCCAATAATTTCTGCCAGTGACCAGCAGGAACGGCCAGCACGAGCGGCGCGGGTCGAGCGTCAAAATTCAGAGCCGCAAAGACCTGGCTATCTCCGCTCCATCTTCGAACAAAAAGTGTCTTTTGCCCAGCGACGGCGACGACTTCCATCGTCTTCTTATCCAGCCGCGCGAGAGCCGGTACCTCGCGGCGCAAGCGCAAAATCTCGCGGTAAAGCTCCAGGAGCACGCTATGCGGCGGTTCGTTCCGCAGCTCCCAGTTGAGTTTTGAGCGTTGAAAAGTTTCTTCACTTTGCGGGTCTGGAATTCCCTCATCCCAACCAAATCGCGCGAATTCTTCCGCTCGTCCCTTTCGCACGGCCTCTACGAGCGCCGGATCACCGTGGCAGACGAAATATTGAAAGGGTGCGGATTCGGCGTACTCCTCACCCATGAAAAGCAGGGGGATGTTCGGAGCAATCAGAAGCGTGCCGGCAGCAAGCTTCCTTTGTTCGAACGACACAAGTTGCGATAGGCGGTCACCGAGGCGCCGGTTTCCGACTTGATCGTGGTTCTGAGCAAAGACAATCAACCTCTCACCGGGAATTTTCTTCGAGGAATTGCCGTGACGCCTTTTTCGATACTCGGAATATTGTCCCGAGTAGACAAAACCGTCGCGAAATGCGCGCGCCAAATCGTCGATTCCTTGAAAGTCGGCGTAATAACCGCTTTGTTCGCCCATCAAAAGTACGTGAAGGGAGTGGTGAAAGTCGTCGTTCCAAACGGCATCGAGTCCCAAGCCGCCCGCCGCCGACGGAGAAATCTCGCGAGCATCGTTGCGGTTGCTCTCTGGAAACAAGTAGATGAGCCGATCGAGTTGTTCCGCTCTCGCATGAACGGCACTCGCGAGCTCTTGAAGGAACGGTTTCGCGGAGGGATCCACAATCGCGTGAATGGCGTCGAGCCTGAGGGCATCTATATGGAAGCCGGTGACCCATTCCGATGCATTCTCGATGAAAAAACGGCGAACCTCATCGCTGCCGCTTCCCTCGAAATTTAGCGCCTGTCCCCACGGCGTCTTGTAAACGTCGGTGAAGTAGTCGCCGAAATCGGAGCAGTAATTCCCCTCTGGGCCGAGATGGTTGTAAACAACGTCCAGCACAACGGCGATCCCGTGAAGATGACACGCATTTATGAGCCTTTTCAATCCTTCCGGGCCGCCGTATGAATCCTGCACGGCGTACGGATAGACGCCGTCGTAACCCCAATTTCGGTTTCCGGGAAATTGTGCCACTGGCATCAGTTCAATCGCGGAGATTCCGAGATCCTTCAGATCGGCTAGACGCGGAATTATGGCGTCAAAAGTTCCCTCGGGCGTGAACGTTCCTACGTGAAGCTCATAGAGCACATATTTTTCGAGAGGAAGCCCTCGCCACGATGCATCTGTCCATCGGAACTGATTGTCCACGACTTGAGACGGGCCGTGGACACCTAGCGGCTGAAAACGTGAAACAGGATCTGGGCGGTTCTTTGTTTCATCAAGTCGATACATATACAGCGCGCCAGGACGGATGCCCGTCGCATCAGCCTGAAAGTATCCAAACTGCGAGGTCTGCATGGGAATGATTCGTTCGTCCGGAGAGGAAATTCGCAACTCGACTTTTTTCGCGCGTGGCGCCCAAACCAGGAAGCTGCACTTGCCGTCGCCCGTCACCACAGCACCGAGAGATATTTCGCGTTCCGCCGTCACTACGCCTCGCTGTCTAATTTCATCGGGAAAAGACTCAATTTATTCCTGCAGCAGACTCAAGATTCCCGCCAGCGGAATCCGGACCCAATCAACGCGGTTGTTCAATTCATAATTCAATTCGTAAACGGCCTTCTCAAGTAGGTGTACGCGCAGAAGAGCCCAGAGCTCGTCTTGATTTGCCGGAATAAATGAAGCGGCTCCGGCCTCTGCCAAATACGCAGCCAAGAAATGGGCTGCGACCCATTTATGCCACGTCTCGGCGACTTTCGCTCTCTTGCGAACGTATTCGCTTCGCGTATCCGCGCTGTCTTCAAGCGAGGAACGCATTGAGGCGAAAGCAGCGTAATGAAACGATCGAAGCATCCCTGCCACATCCTGAAGTGGAGAGAGTTTTACGCAACGCTCTGTAATCGGACGTGCGGGCTCGCCCTCGAAATCGATAATGAAGAAATCGGAGCCCGTGTATAAAACTTGGCCCAGATGATAGTCACCGTGGATTCGAGTCCGCGTAGCCGTTATCGGCTGGCTGAGGGCCTGACGAAATGCCGATTGAACCTTATTCTCGGAGTTGGCCACCCGTTCTGCTTCTGCTCGCAAATCATCGGGCATCCCCGCGAAATGTCGCCGCAGCAACTCAAACGCAGTCGCAGTTTTTTCGCGCAGTGAGTTTGCTAGATCGCTCTGAAAATCCGCCGTGTACGGTTCGGGCGCAAAGGCCGGAGAGAATGTTTCGGATGCGAGAGCCAGATGCAGCTGCGCGGTTCGCTCAGCGAGCAGCATTACCGCGTCCAGATACGAGCCGCACAATTCGAGCGCGACATCCGGAATGGGCTGACCGGACGTTACAAAAGAATGCAGACCGGGAGACTCTTGCGATGAAAGTTCATCGAGGCGCCCATCAACTTTCCACCAAAATTCGGACAGAGATTTCAACGTGAAATGCCAAGCGTCGCCTTGATTGGGCACGAACTCCTGAAGAATTCCGACTGTCGCTTGATGGCCATCATCTCCGGCGTATTCCAGCCAACCGGCAACCGCCGGTACGGCGGGGAAATGAATCCGCTCCGAAAGAAAGCGCCCTATCTCGAGATCGGGATTTATTCCCTCCTCTACGTGCCGGAAAATCTTCAGCACCAGACGATCCCCGTAGACGATTGAGCTATTGCTCTGCTCAACCTTCATTGGCTTGGGCGCAAGAATGCCCAAGGATGCCTCGCAGAGATTTCGGTAGGTGGCAGCTTGTTTTGCTCGGATGGTGCCGTTTAATCCTTGAAAGACAGATCGCTCCTCGATCGCGGCGTGCAGCCCGAGCAAGAACTTCTCATTCCGCAGAGCGTCAGCGAGAATCAGATTCACGTCGGCGCCATTCACCGTCAAGGTGTGCGGATCGTTTCCGAGCGATTCGTCGTTTGCAGGCAACGGAAGCAGCGGAATCAGATACGTTTCTCGAGTTCCAGTCTCGTACTCCACACGCGCAAGAAGCATGAACGATCCCAATTGCGCTGCGCCGAACGGAATTATGTCCATAACTTCGATACTGCGAATCTCGCGTGCTTTTCCGCCGAACCAGCGTTGAGCCAGCAGAAAACTGGGCAATATCGATGGCAGCGTCTTCTGTAGTTCCACGAATTCTTGTTTTTTCATTCCAGGCGCGCTCAAAACATCCCCCTGCTGAATGATTCGCTGCGGGGAGGCAGGGTTTCACTGGTACCCAAAGACTCAAGACTGGCACTTCACAGCGGCGACGGTTCTTCTTCTTTCTCCTTTTCCTTTTCCCTTTTCTTATTGTCGCCGAGATATCTTTCCAATGTCTGGCGAGCCAGATCGCGTCCGCCCAATCCAAAGGCAATTGCCAACGCAAACATCAGGGCTCCGAACACGATCGAAAAGGCCGAAATAACCGTCTGGCCGGCCAGTCCGATCTGTTCCAGAGCCATCGAAATTGCAAAAATCAGAATCACAAATCGGGTCGAGCTGCTCCAAAGCCGCGGCGACTTTAAGCCGGCGTTCACGGACGCCAGCAACGCGGCGCGTGAAAGAAAATTCGAGGCAAGCACGCCGACGAAAAGAATGAGAATGGCGACAAACAATTCCGGCAACAATTGAAACAAGCGGTAAATCTGATCGTGCAGTTCAGGGATACCCAGGATGCTGATTCCCACCAGTGTGAACCCGAGCCAGGTCACCCAGAACAGCGCGCGAGTCAGAAGTTCGGTAATCGTTGGAAGCGCCGCGTTCCGCAACACCTGCGACGCGCCGGACTGTTCCGATAGCCGATTGAGCTGCGTGAAGCGGAGGATAAACCGAAAGAGGTTTTTCACCAGGATCGCCACGAGTAATCCGAACAGCATGATTAGCAGCATGGCCGCGAACCGCGGCAGGAACACCGAAATCATGTGGACCAAATTCTGGTAAGCCTGCTGCAGGCTCTGAATGATCAACTTTTTCATGACTTCACCTCACTACTTCGCTTTCCACTTCTCCAGCAAATACGGTCTCTGGCGCTCAAATTCGAGGCACAGCTGCTCGGTGTCCGCTTCGATTTCATCAGGGGTTGAATCGTGGTGTTGGGCAAGCACGGAATAAATCCTGCCCCGATACAGAGGCACCAGGGATTGCAGGAGATGATCCCGATTCATTACCGAGTGGTGATAAGAGGCGGCGAATTCGAAAATAATCTTGGTCCACAGTTCGTTTCCGACGCGGCATGTTTGCTCGTCAAGCTCGGCCACGCGTTCAATTTCCGTCCGCGTTTCGTCGGTCAGAATTGTCTTTAGAATCGGCGATAGGTCGGTGACGCCCTTCTGGAACAATTCATATATTCGTTTGCGGTTCACTCGAACGACGTCCGTGGTCAATTGGTGATCGGGGCCAAAGGTTGGGACAGTTTCAAGAGTGAGGTCCCGTATCCAGAAATCCTGCAGTGATTCCAGGCACCAAAACAACGCGCCGCAGGTCTCCCGAACGGCGGTGACAACGTCGGTGCCCGAGCTGGCCGCAGGCGGCACCTTGGGCCCGAGAAATGTTTGGCAGCACTTGAAGCCTGAAGCGATCGCGGTTGTGAGCATCCAAATCTCGGGCGACTTGCGAACAGCCTCTTCTCCCCAAACGTCCCGCGCGAGACAATTAGCAGCCAGCTTTCCTGAAAATCCGAAATCGCCGGAATGCAATTCGCGAATTCCGTGGCCCAACACGGCGCGCGTCATCGGGTAAAGCAGATTGCGCACCAGCATGCCTTCGTATTTGTGGCGGCTGTAGAGGGGAGCCACAAAATCGAAGTTTTCGCGATACGCGGGTTGCAGCAGGTTCTTGATCCACCCGGCGTCGAGGCTGGGAGTTTGAGGTGAAATCACCGCGCAGGCTTTGGCACGAACCAAATCCGCGGCCGCCAGTATCGAGCGGAACGCCAGACCCGGTGCTGGGCCGCCGGGATAGCTCGTCGAAATCCGGTGAATGGTGCGCAAGGTCGTCAAACCTCGCGCTCCCGCAGACGTTTCTGACGTGGAGCGTAGAACGGCGTCGGATGTTCCGTCTTGCGAGCCGCCGTCAACGTTCACGATCACTACTCGGTCGCGCGTGAAATTCTTGCGGAAGCTTTCTTCGACGATGGCAACAGCGTTGCCGATGGTTTGTGCGTCATTGTGCGAAGGAATTCCCACCAGCAGGTCGACCTCTCCCACGCTCATGAGCTGATGAAGAAAATCATCCGTCAATAGCAGTTCTTCAGCCAACACAATCTCCGCAAGAATATTCTAGGGCCGCAATCTATAGGGCGCTTACCAAAGAGGACTCGCCTCGTTATAATTCTGCGCGATTCTCGAAGCATCAAATCCGGCGCAATCGAAACCAAAATGACTGGTACGGTCCCAAGGTCAGCAAGTAAGGCAGCTCGCCAATCCGCGGGAATAGATTCCTACCTGCCATCTCGACAGGGATCGATCCTTTGTGGTTCCGCAAATCAAGTTCGATTGCTTGTGCGGAATTCGACAAATTGTTCACCGTCAAAACTTCTTCCGCACCTAATTTGCGGACGTACGCCAGAACTCTATGATTGGAAGGCCGCAAGAACTCGATGGATCCGCGGCTGAAGATGCGGGAGGATTTGCGAATCTCGATGAGCCTTTTCATCCAAAAAAAGAGCGAGTGCGGCGATCGCTTTTGCGATTCGACGTTGATCGCCTGATAGCCAAACACGGGATTCGAAATCAAAGGCGAGTACAGGCGCTCGGGGTCCGCTCCCGAGAAGCCACCGTTCCAGCCGCCATTCCACTGCATGGGAGTTCGAACGCCATTGCGATCCCCAAGATAGACGTTGTCTCCCATGCCAATTTCATCGCCGTAGTAAATGACAGGAGTTCCAGGCAGCGACATAAGCAGGAGGTTGAGGAGCTGGATTCGTCTTCTGTCGTTATCCATCATCGGAGCTAGGCGCCGGCGAATGCCCACATTCAGGCGCATCGTCTTGTCAGTGGCGTAGGCGTCGTACATGTAATCCCGCTCGATGTCGGTGACCATTTCGAGCGTCAACTCATCGTGATTGCGCAGAAAGGTGCACCATTGGCAGTTTTCCGGGATTTGCGGAGTTTGCTCGAGGATCTCGATGATGGGCTTTCGATCTTCCAACTGCACGGCCATAAAAATTCTGGGCATCAACGGGAAATGAAACGCCATGTGGAATTCGTCGCCGTCGCCGAAATATGCGCGCACGTCGGCCGGCCACTGGTTTGCCTCGGCCAAAAGCATTCTGCCCGGAAATGATTGATCGAGCCGTTTGCGAAGTTCACGGATGATGGCATGCGTCTCTGGCAAATTTTCGCAGTTTGTCCCTTCACGTTCGATCAGGTAGGGAACTGCGTCCAGCCGGAAAGCATCGACGCCAAGCTCCAGCCAAAATTTCATGACGTCCCACATTTCCTCGAATACAGCGGGATTGTCGTAGTTCAAGTCCGGCTGATGGCTGAAGAACCGGTGCCAGTAATACGATTTCGAGACGGGATCCCACGCCCAATTCGATAATTCGGTGTCGAGGAAAATAATTCGAGCGTCACGATAACGCTCGTCCGTATCGCTCCAGACGTACCAATCGCGTTTTGGATTGTCCCGGGAACTGCGCGATTCCTGAAACCACGGATGCTGATCTGAGGTGTGATTGAGAACCATCTCAATAATCACCCGAATCCCGCGCGCATGAGCGGCGGCCAGGAATGCCTTGAAATCTTCAAGCGTGCCGTAATTCGGGTGAATGGCGCGGTAATTGGCGATGTCGTAGCCATCATCACGCAATGGAGATGGAAAGAACGGCAGAAGCCAGATGACGTCGATGCCAAGATCTTGCAGATAGTCGAGTTTCTGTATCAGGCCAGGAAAATCACCAATCCCGTCGTTATTACTGTCGCAAAACGTGCGGACGTGCAACTGGTAAATAATCGCGTCTTTGTACCATTGCACCTGATCCGAGCCCGCAGCCACTTCTAATTTCTCCCTTCGCAGCTCGAAAGCCGAGCAGCGCACAAATTATAGTCATTGCCCTAGGCAGACACGAGTCATCGCACTTTTAAGATATGTGCCGGCATTTTCGAAGGATTCAATTGGATAAAATTCCGGCTGCCTTGCCAGGTGTAGCGCGCGTCATCCAGCAAGTCATGAACTTCAATTCGTTGCTGCGGCCCAATGCGAAACTCTTCGAGCGGAACTTCCAGCCACCCAGACTGGGTGTACTGAGGGTCCAAATTCACAATCACAAGAATCGCGTTTGACCGATCTTCGGTCCATTTGCTGTACGCGATAAGGCGATCGTTGTCGAGCGCGTGAAATCTCAAGCTCCAATCGCTTTGCAGAGCAGGATTCTCCCGTCGAATTTTGTTTACCTGAGCGATCAATGGTTTGAGGCTGTCCTGCCGATCGATGTCCCACGCGCGTATCTGATACTTTTCGGAATCGAGATACTCCTCGCTGCCCCTCATCAGCGGCCGGTTTTCGCATAGCTCAAACGCGGGACCGTAAATCCCGTAATTCGCGCCTAATGTCGCGGCCAGGACGAGGCGGGAGATAAACGCCGGCCGTCCTCCGGTTTGCAAATATTCCGTCAAGATATCCGGAGTGTTCGGCCAAAGATTCATGCGGAAGAATTCGCGGACAGGAGTTTGCGTGAGCTCGGTGAAAAGCTCCGTAATTTCGGATTTCGTATTTTTCCACGCGAAGTATGTATACGACTGAGTGAAACCGACCTTCGCGAGCCGGTACATCACTTTCGGCCGTGTGAAAGCTTCGGCGAGAAATATGACGTCCGGGTGCGTGCGATGAATTTCGTCGATCAGCCATTCCCAGAAACCGAACGGCTTGGTATGGGGATTATCCACTCGAAAGATTTGTATTCCCTGCTCAATCCAGTACAGAACCACGCTCTTGAGCTCATCGCACAGCTCCGCGGTGTGCTCGCCTTCAAAATCAAGCGGATAAATGTCCTGATACTTTTTGGGCGGATTTTCGGCGTACTGAATAGAACCGTCCGGCCGATGCTCGAACCATTCCTCATGTTCCTTCACATAGGGATGATCCGGCGCGCACTGAAATGCGAGATCGAGGGCCAGCTCAATTCCCAGCGCTTGCGCCTTTTGCCGGAGGTTCTTGAGATCTTCCAGAGTGCCGAGCGCAGGATGTATGGCTTTGTGCCCACCCTCGACGGAGCCTATGGCCCACGGACTGCCGGGATCTCCGGCTGAGACCTGAAGGCTGTTGTTCTTGCCTTTTCGTCCCGCACGTCCAATCGGATGAACTGGCGGAAGATAGAGGACGTCGAAGCCCATCTCAGCGACGTATTGAAGACGCTTGATACAATCGCGAAAAGTACTGGGCTTCTGCGGATCCGCGGTGCAAGAGCGAGGAAACATCTCATACCAACTGCTGAATCGCGCTTTGGCGCGGTCGACCCAAACGTGCAATTCCTTTTCGTAAGTGGTGGCACCCCTGCGGTCAGGATACCGCATCATTAATTGCGCCAAGGCGTCGCCGCGCGCGCACTTGAGCGCGGATTCACGATCCGCGCGCGCCAGCTTCTTCAGTTCGGTCGATAGTTCAATCAGTTTTTGAGCATCGGAGGTGCGAGTCCGAGTCGCTGCGGAACTGGCAAGCTCAGCGCCAGAAAGAATGTCGAGCGCAATTTCTTGCCCTGCGTCGGCTTTCTTGACGAGGTCGCGTATCCATGTCTTGTAGGAATCCAGCCAGGCTTGGACGGTGTACAGATAGGGCTCGAAGTCTGCGACTTGGAATGAGCCTTGCCAGCGGTCATTGCCGATCGGCCGCATGATCGATTCGCTCCACTCGCGTTCACTGGCTTTGCGGAAGCAAACGACGGCGCTCAAGACGTGGTGGCCATCAACGGTGACATCCGCCTCCACCGAAACGCTCTCGCCGACAACTCGCTTGATCGCAAATCTGCCGCCGTCAATTTCTGGTTCTAGATTTTCGATGACGACTCTGCGAAGCAAGGGCAGCGACACTTCTGTGGCAATCCTTGAAGCCAGCAAAATAAATCCTCCGACCGAACAAGGGAACGGGCCGGACTTGGACTTTCTCGCACAGCCGGATGCGAGAAACGCGGCGACATCAAAATAAAAGCAACCGCACTTACATTATATGATGGAGCGCTCGCGCCATTGCAAGGCGCGAATTCACAACGCGTTCCGACCCGATTTGCATGCCATAACCTAGATTCCTGAACCGTACAGTTATCACCCGATGGAAATCAATTTTGCAAAGCAACACACTCAAGTCCCGTGTAGGATGTCGGCGGTATCGGATCGGACAGTCGTTTCCAAATAACGAATTAATGCTATGACCCGCCGAAGCAGGGTCAACCGGTAGCAGACGGGATAGTCTGCAAGAGGAGAGCTAATGCGCATGAGTTTTGTTCGTTCAATTTTGTTGGGAATAGCGATGCTATTCGTGTCGACGGCGTGTTTCGCGCAAGTCGGCGTTTCGATCACAATCGCACCTCCGGAACTTCCCGTGTACGAACAACCGATTTGTCCCGGCGACGGTTACATCTGGACGCCTGGATATTGGGCATGGGGTGACGGCGATTATTATTGGGTGCCGGGTACTTGGGTATTGGCTCCGGAAGTAGGATTCTTCTGGACTCCGGCCTACTGGGGCTGGGGCGGCGAAGGATTTGTATTCTATGAAGGCTATTGGGGCCCGGAAGTCGGATTCTACGGTGGAATCGACTATGGCTTCGGCTACTTCGGCCATGGTTACGAAGGCGGACGTTGGGACAACGGGCATTTCTTCTACAACACCACGGTGAACAACATAAACGTGACCGTGATCCACAACGTCTACAACACACGGATCACTGAGACCACCGTCACTCGAGTCAGCTACAACGGCGGCAAGGGTGGAATTTCCGCGCGTCCGACTGCGCGCGAAGAGGCATTTGCGCATGAGAGGCATGTAGCTCCTGTGACAGCTCAAGTTCAACATGCGCAGGCGGCTCGCTCCGATCCGCAGGAACGGTTTTCTGTGAATCACGGTGCGCCTGCCATTGCTGCAACGCCTAAGCCCGGAGCTTTCAAGGATCGCGAGGTTGTTGCGGCGAAGGGCGGCGCGGCTGAGCATCCGGAGGGCAACTCCCCTCGTCCAACCACAGCTGTTCATCCTAAGGATTTGCCGCCGATTGAGCACCCCGCCGCACCTAACACCGGAAATCCGAAGCTGGATCAGAAATATCAGAAGCAGCAGGAGAAACTCAACGCGCGCCAAGAACAAGATCGGGAGAAACTACAAAAGCAGCAGGATCAAGAGCACGCACGACTCGCGAAGCAGAACGCCGACGACGCTCGAAAGCAACAAGTTGAGCAGCAGCACCAGCAACAGACACAGCAAATGGTGCAGAAACATGCTCAGCAGAGGCAGCAGTTGCAACAGAGACAGCGGGCGCCGGCGCCGCGTGCGGCACCGTCCAAGCCGCGAGGCTAGTCGTCGAGCTAGGGCCTCGTTCACATTCGGCGGGCCGTTGGCCAAACGGCTGATGTCCCGCCGAAATTTTCATCCACTTGAATTTTCTTCAGGGTTGTTTCTGCTCGCTCAATTGCAATCGCCGAGTTGCTTGCGACTTTAACGCACTACTGCAAATACGGATGGCAGCTACAGGGTTTCCTTTATGGCGACGTTGCGGCGGGCGGCCTAGAGTAGCGGTGCCAACGATGCCTGGGGATGGCGGTGCGTAGTCATTTCCGATTAGAGCGTACGCGCATGTATTGCGTCAGTACGGCTAATGATGCGCGTCACGGGTAAAGGAGCCTATGCGTTTCGGAGGACAGCTTAATTACAATCTCAAAGTCATCGGTTAAGATATTGAGGGAATAACAGTGGCGGCCCTCAAAATCTTAATTGTCGACGACGAGAAAGCTGTTCGCTCAGCCCTGGGGAAATTACTGGGCACGCGCGCGGGATGGACGATCGTAGGCGAAGCTGTGGATGGCGCCGAAGCAATCGGCAAGGCGAAAGAGCTTCAACCCGACGTCGTGATCATGGATGTGACGATGCCCGAGATGGACGGATTGGAAGCTACCCCGCAAATCAAGAAGGCGATTCCAAGTACTGAAGTCCTGATATTTACTCAGCACGACTCGACGCAGATGGTTCAGGAGGCTCGAAATGCGGGAGCGAGTGGGTACTTGCTCAAATCTCAGGCAAACTGGCTGATCGCCGCTGTCGAAGCGCTCGCCCAGCATAAACCGTTTTTTCAGGGCAGAAATCTTCCAAAAGCGCACTAGCTCTAGGACATTGATTATGGTCTATGCCTGTTCGACTAAGTAGCCGTCATTTATCAAGTCCCGGTTCTGGCGCCCGAACCTCCAGGGTCAAAGAAAGTTATCGCCAGCACAGAAGTCTCGGCGAACGCGCTCAGCTCCGAAGGGGAAACGTGGAACCAAGTAAGGTAAAGGTCGGTCCCATCAAGTCGGCGAAGAAACGAGATGCGCTGGCCGAGCATCCTGATACTGCTCGTGAGCGGATTCAACCCGCCGCCGAGGCCCTCCGACACTCAAGACGAAAATCAAACGGCAAGAAACCAGGCATTCTGGCTCCAGCTGAAATGCGGAGCACAAACACCGAAGCGACACAGCCTCGAAACCCTGATCTGAACCTGGACCACAGCGAACTGTTACACCTCGCTCATGACAGCATCATTGTCCGCGACATAAATAGCGTCATCTTATTCTGGAATAGAGGCGCAGAGCGTACATACGGTTGGACGGCTACGGAGGCTTGTGGCAATGTCACACACACCTTTCTTAGAACGGAGTTTCCCGAGCCGTTCGATCAGATCGACGAAAAACTATTCAAGAGCGGATTGTGGGAAGGAGAGCTGATCCACAGGACGCGGGAAGGGAAACGCATCACTGTCGCAAGCCGTCAGGTCGTTCAACGCGATAAGCAGGGCCGCGCAATTGGTATTCTAGAAATCAATAACAATATTACACTCCGCAAAGAGGCCGAACAATCGCTCCGGAACCTCTCTGCGCGGCTGATGCAATTACAGGATGAAGAGCGTCGTCGAATTGCTCGAGAACTGCACGACAGCACTGGTCAAAGCTTGGCCGCTTTAGTTATCCACCTTTCCGCCGTCATGGCGAGAGTCGGAGAAGCGGACCCCACAGCCGCGGGATTGCTTCGCGAGGCCATTCAACTTTCACAAACCGCTTCCGATGAGATTCGCACGCTCTCGTATCTTCTGCATCCTCCCACTCTCGACCATGCAGGGCTACGTTCCGCGTTGGAGTGGTACGTTGACGGCTTCACTCAAAGAAGCAAGGTGAAAGTGGATTTGAAGGTATCGCTTGGCCCGAATCGGCTGACCGAAATCGAGGAAAGGACGCTGTTTCGAATCGTGCAAGAGAGCTTGACCAATATTTTCCGTCATTCAGGCAGTGACACAGCGAGTGTGAGCATTTCCTTGAATTCCGGTATCGTGCGCCTGGAAGTTGCGGACAATGGCAAGGGGATACCAAACGATATTTTGGTATTGCTGAATAGCAGCGGCGGGCAATTGGGAGTTGGCATTCGAGGTATGAGAGAACGTGTCAGGCAGCTGGGCGGCTGGCTTCAAATCAGAGCTCGACGAGATGGAACTACAATCATTGCGTGCTTCCCGGTTCGCGAAGCCGCTGGCGACGACGGGCGATCGCGTGCAGTCGGCTCGTGCTAAGACGGCAGAGTCGAAAATGCATGAGCACGCGCGATTTAGCGTTGTTTGTTAGCAGCATGGCCCAAATCCATCCGGACGGCTCGCACGAGGCCCGATGATCCGAGGTGCTAAAGCAATATACCTGGATGGTCTACAGGATCACCCCTATAGACCGCTCGGCCGTCCTCAACTAGCGTGCGCTGATATGCTCCGTCCAACGCCGGTAAAACGCGTTGACCGGCCGGCAATGCAACAGCCGTCATGTATAATTCTCTCGTTCAATTCTTTTTCTCGGGAGTGTAAAAAATGAAAGCCCTTCGCATTTTGATTGCCGACGATCACGATCTTATGCGACGTGGAATTAAGGGAATGCTTCAGTCACGGGCCGGATGGGAAATTTGCGGTGAGGCTCACACTGGCCGAGAGGCTGTTTCGATGGCCGTGGAATTAAGGCCGGATATCGCGATTCTCGATATCAGCATGCCCGATCTCAACGGAGTGGACGCGGCAAGAAAAATCCGGAAGGACTCGCCCAATACTGAGATTCTTATTCTTTCGGTCCATTACTCCGATCAATTGATTCGCGATATTCTCGAGGCCGGCGTGAGAGGGTACATCGTAAAGTCGGATTCCGACCGAGATTTGATCGTCGCCGTCGAGTCCCTCGCGAATCACAAGCCGTTTCTGACGTCCCGTGCGACGGAGGTAATGCTCACAAGTTTTAAAGAGGGAAGGATGCGCCCGGAACTTCCAACTTCTCTTCGAGATCGGCTCACCTCCCGCGAGCGCGAAATTGTCCAACTGCTCGCCGAAGGCAAAAGTAGTAAAGAAGTCGCGTCATCTCTCTCAATCAGTGTCAAGACTGCTGAAACCCACCGCGCCAATATCATGCGAAAACTGCAGCTTCATACCGTGAGTGAGTTGGTTCGTTACGCGGTGCGAAACCAAATCGTCGAGGCGTAGGCGTTTTGCTGCCGCCAATCGCGGTGCACCGAGACCTGTACCGCAAGCTGCGCCGAGTTCTACATCCTTCCTTGTATGGCCTCTCTCGTGAAACGGCCCTAGTCTGGGATCGTTAAAGCTGTCGATCGGGAGGAAGGCACATGCCAGGAAAAAGGACTGCAGTCTTTGGAATTTACTCTAGTTTGTCGTCCGCGGATGACGCGACTGATGTTCTCGTTCGATCTGGATTCATCGCGGCCGACATTTCCGCGCTACTGCCGGAAAATTTCGGCCCAAAGCAACTGGCAACTGAAAAATCCACTAAGGCGCCGGAAGGCGCGGCCACGGGAGCGAGCTCAGGCGCTGTGCTGGGCGGAGCGCTGGGTTTATTGGTCGGGACTGGCGCTCTTTCTATTCCGGGCGTAGGTCCGTTTATTGCGGCCGGACCGATCATGGCGGCGCTAGCGGGAGTCGGAGTCGGTGGTGCAGTAGGCGGTCTCACCGGAGCGCTGATCGGCTTAGGGATTCCCGAGTTCGAGGCAAAGCGGTATGAGGGCCGTGTACAGAAGGGCGGCATCCTCCTATCGGTGCACTGCGACACATCCGAGGACGTCAAGCTCGCAAAGGAAATCATGAAAAACTCTGGCGGCGAGAATATCTCATCGACCAGCGAATCCTCGTCTGAATCTTCGACGGGATCTGATCGGAGCCGGCGTGCGACTTCAGGCAGCAGGGCTTAGTACCGGAGAACAAACGGAGCGCGGGAAAATCTAAATAATCTGGAGGACACAATGAACAGAGAAAAACATTGGAGAGAATCGCTGACTGCATTTGCCGTCGGACTCGGCGTAGGGGCCGCCGTCGCGGTATTCCTGGCTCCGCGGTCTGGTGCCGAGATGCGCGAATCTCTTCTCCAGAGCGCTAAAGACGGTCTAGATGGCGTTGTGTCAGCCGGCGAGAAATTAACGCGACGCGCGCAAGCGGAAATCGAGTACGCGAAGGAGCAAGTGCGCCAAGCGACCGAAGTCGGCGAACGCGCCTACCGTGAAGCGATGAAAACGCCTTCGTAGCCGTCGCGCGTGACCCGCGTCCAACACCATTTTTCAGGATAATTCGACTCATCCGCATTGATGATAACGTTGTGGCTGGAAGTGTACGAAAGGAGAACACTGTGAAGGATGAAGCGGCACCGCAGGGCGATCAAAAAATCACGCGGAAAGAATTGATCGATTTGTTGAACGAAGACTTGGCCCGCGAGTACCAGGCGATCATCTCCTATGTCGTGTATTCGCAAGTGCTGAAGGGCGCCGAATACATGAACATCGCCGGAGAACTCGAAAAGCACGCCACCGAGGAACTAAACCACGCCTTGGTCATTTCTAACCAAATCGATTATCTCGGGGGTATGCCGGCCGTCCAGCCCAAACCAGTTCGAACATCCGAGAAAGCTAAGGACATTTTGAATTTCGATCTGGCGAACGAAGGCGAGACGATCCGGAACTATCGCGAACGAGTTCGCCAGTGCGAACTATTAGGCGAATACGCCATGGCCGAACATATCCGCGAAATCCTGATCGATGAACAAGACCACCAAATTGCTCTCGCAACTGCGCTCGGCGAGGACGTACCGAGATTAAAGGCTCCGCCAGCTGCGGAGAAAAAGCAATAAGAGCAATTCTTTCGCGCCGCTCAGGCAGAGGGTCCAGTCGTTCTCGGAGAGAAGCATGAAAAACAACGGACGCAAGACCGCCGCAAAAGACAATGATTTCCTCGTCAGTGTGGCGGAGTCGATTGGGTCAACGCTTGGCGCTGTCGCCGCGAAAGTTAGCGCGGCGTCAAGTGCAGTTCGCCCGCGTCCGGCACCCCGCAAGCCTGCTCCGAAGCGCCGTTCAGTATTGCCAAAGGGACGGCGCCCCTCCGCCAGAACTTTGAAGAGTAAAAAAAGAATCGCAGGCCGAAACCGCGCGAATCGGAGGAAGTCCTCAAAGTAGCCTAATCCGCATCACCGCAGCGTTTAGGAAAAAAATCAAAAAGCGGGTTCGACGAATTAGCGCCCAAGAGAGCGGCCGGATCGCGGCAGCCGAATTAACCTGCGCCTTCTGCTCCGCACTTCACTCATCCAGAACTTCCGCCAACGACTTGTACACCTCCAGCCGGTCGTTCTTTCGGTATTGGATGTAACCGAGCTTTCTGAATTTATTCATGAAAAGATTCACGCGCGGCCGCGTAGTTCCGACCATCTCTGCGAGAGTGTCCTGGTTAATCCTCGACATAATCGAGACGTTAACGTCCTCCGTTTCGTACTCGGCCAGCAACAAAAGCGTTCGAGCGAGCCGCTTCTCACTCGAATTGAAGAGGTGGTCGATGAGGTCCTGCTCGATCCGATGATTGCGAGCCAGCAGGTAAACAATGAACTGCGAACAGACGGAGGGCTCCTCCTCGAGGATCCTCAGCATCTTGTCTCGGTTAATGACCATGATCGAACTGGGCACGAGCGCAACGGCAGAAGTCGAATAAAACGCTTGGTTACTGATGCAGTTCTCGCCAAAAAAATCGCCTCGGCCCAGAAATCCAAGCACTCCCGTTCTGCCACGTTTCGAGACCAACGTCAGCTTTACGACGCCCTGCTTGATGTAGTGGACGGCGGTGCACTCGTCGCCTTGAGAAAAAATCGTCGCCCGCGCGCTATAGTGCACCAGCTTCGATGCGGGCAAGCCGACTGGAAAGAGAGCTTTTGCCTTGTCAGCCCTTTTGCCGGTTTTCATCGAGTCCTCGTCATGGCATGTGAGTTGGTTCTAGAAGTCCTGTCCCCTTCGGTGCCAAACCATTCCGTCGACACCGGCGTGCCGCCAATCTTTGTATCTCTAAGAAAATGTTGAGTCTGTTCAAGTTTAGACAGACGGCGCATGCCCCGCCGTGTACAATCCGCTTTTCAATAGAGCTCCCGGCTCATTTATTGAGGCTTGGCGGGATCATCCGCGGCGCCACTTGCGTCCGTGACAAGCGAGTATGAACTTGGGCTACGACATCTTCAAGAAACTCGATGATGGCAGCCCGTTATGGGTTATGCAGGTTGCGTCACTCGATGACGCGAAAAAGCATCTCGAGACCTTAGTCTCCACGACGCCTGCTGAGTATTTCATCCGTGATGCCTCAAATGGAGAGGTCGTCGCAAGATTCGGCCCAGCCCCATCCGTCTGAGTCCCCCGATACCTGTCGAGACACGTCGATCCGCGAAGCCCGTAACCTCAAGTGAATACAGGGTTCGCTGTATTCTCTCGCCCTTATGACATTGCGATAATTCGACATATCAGTCTGCATCAGGGGATTAAGACAGGCGAACCGCTGCGGCGGAGCGCCGTTGAAGCAATGCCTGTTCTCGAGGAAAAAAGTGGCCACTGTGAATGTTCCCGCTCCCGATTCCGCACCCTTTGCGCCGGCCGTGAGTATGGGTAACCATGAATCTCGTGGACATGTTGTCCAGTTCTATTCGGAAGACAAATCGCTGATCGATGGACTTAGCAGGCTGGTCGGGACCGCTCTCGGGGCCGGCGACGCCGCCATCGTGATTGCGACCGAATCGCATCGCGAAGCGCTGGCGCAAAGATTAAAGTCCCGCGGCTTGGATACGCTGGAAGCCGCGAGGCAGGGCCGCTTCGTTTCGCTCGATGCAACCGAGACGCTAGCGAAATTCGTCGTGGACGGCTGGCCGGATGCACTTCGCTTCGCCGAGCTCATGGGCGGTGTTGTGACCCACGCGAAAGCGGCAACTGAAGGCGGGAATTCGAATGTCGTCGCATTCGGCGAAATGGTCGGTTTATTGTGGTCGCAAGGGGAGCGCGAGGCCGCGATCCATCTCGAACAGTTGTGGAACGATTTGGTCAAGACTCACGCTTTTTCTCTCCGCTGCGCTTATCCAATCGGAAGTTTCGGATGCGAGGCGGATAGTGAGCCTTTCCTGAAAATTTGCGCAGAGCATGCCACTGTAATTCCCAGCGAAACCTATACCGAGCTGCTCACCAATGAGGAGCGACTGCGCAATATCTCCCATCTGCAGCAACAAGCGCAGGCTCTCGCGGCCGAAAAAGCGGAACGCCTGCGCTTTCAGAAGTCCCTCGAGCGCCGGGAATCGGAATTGGCGGACATCCTCGAGAACGCAGTGGAAGGCGTGCAGCAGGTAGGTCCCGATCAAACAATCTTATGGACGAACAAAGCGCTGCTGGGTCTTCTCGGGTATACGGCCGAGGAGTACGTAGGCCATCAGCTCGGAGAATTTCATGTCCACCAGCATATTTTCGAGGACTTCTGGACGAAACTGATGCGGCGAGAGGACATCTACGATTTTCCGGCTGACTTTCGTTGCAAGGATGGATCGATCAAGCAGGTAGTCATCCATTCCAATGGCCTCTGGGAAAACGACAAATTTATTCACACGCGGTGCTTCGTTCGCGACGTCACCGAACGGCAGCGTCTCGAACAGTCGCTGCGCAATTCTGAGAAACTAGCGGCGATGGGACGAATGGCCGCAATCATGGCGCACGAGATCAACAACCCACTCGAGACCGTGACGAACGTTTTTTATCTACTTCGCGACCATCCATCGTTGGATGAGGACGCGCGAGGGCTCGCGCGCATCGCCAATGAAGAGATGGCCAGAGTGCGCCATATTGCCAAGCAGACTCTAGCTTTCTATCGCGATACGGAGAGTCCCGTCCCGGTATCGCTGCGTCTTATCCTGGATGATGTATTGGATGCGTATCGCCGCAAAATACAGTCGAATGGCGTCGCCGTGCGGCGAAAAATCGAGAGCGACGGTCTCGTTCTCGGTTTCCCGGTCGAGCTTCGGCAAGTTTTCATAAATTTGATAGGAAATGCGCTCCAAGCAATGCCGGATGGAGGCACGCTTCGCGTGAGTCTGCGGCACTCCTCCGAATGCAAGCAAGCTGCCACGCGCTCCGGTATCCGCATAATTATCACGGATACCGGCATTGGCATCCCGGCGAAGAATCGTCACAGGATTTTTCAGCCATTTTTTACAACCAAGGCGGATAAAGGAACCGGACTGGGTCTGTGGGTCAGCCGAGGAATCGTCCAGAAGCTCGACGGGTCGATTCAGTTCCGGTGTACGAGTTGGCGGGGCCGCTCAATGACCTCGTTCTCCGTGTTTATCCCGACGGACGGAATGGGCATTTCCGTTGCGTAATCCGACGACATCAGCTCTCGCTGCGAGCTCCAAACCAGCAGCCCAGATCGCAAAGATTTTGTGCATTGATGACGAAGCGACGGCTCTTGCGGTGCGCAAGCGCCTCTTTGAGTCTGTCGGTTACCGAGTGGTTGCGGCGCGCTCGGGTGATGAGGGCATTCGGCTATTTCGATCCGAGATTTTCGACATCGTGATCTTGGACTATTGGATGCCTGGCATGAACGGAATCGCCACGGCTCGCGAACTTAAGAGGATGAATCCGTCGGTTCCGGTAATTATATTGTCGGGTCTCTCGCAATTGCCCGACGAAACGATCGGTATCGCCGAGCGCTGGATTCTTAAAGACGAAGGTCCGGAGCACTTATTGGGTGTGATCGAGTCGCTAGTCAAAGGTGTTTCTTGATTTCCGCCTGAAAATCCGTCTTCTGTTTGCGGTACTCTGCTTTACTCGCTTCAGTCCAAACGTACGTCAAGCATTTCTGTCGCCTGCGTGGCCGCTCGCTCCGTGTGGGTGTGGTTTGTCCAGGCGCTCAAGATTTGCCCACGTTCCACACATAGAGGAACATCTCGTCCGTGGCCGTGGCGACATTCCTCTTGCTCTTTCGAGTGGCGCGATTGAGCGCGGAACGGACGTTCTCCTTCGAGTCGCCGATCTCTGCCAAGGGCACCTTGATGGCGGCGCCTTCTTTCAACTGGTCGAGATCGCGAAGAATGATCGAAATGATCTTCTTGTGCTTTCCGTTTCGAGAGTTCGGAACGTCCAGTTGCGCGACAGTCTTGAAGTGCGCTGGTGCTCGATTCGTACCCATCGGCTTTTATCCTTTCGCGGCTAACGTACAACTAACGATGCGTTATCCTACCCATACGCAAAGCTGCGTGTCAATGGCGATGTTTTAAGCTACGCCTCCGCTATGGTGAGCAGTCGTATTCGTCGAACCTGCCTCCGGCTGCAGTAACGCCACTACCAATCTCACTAAATACGTCTCTCGTTGCGCTACTTGCTCAGGTGATTCCGTTAAATGCGCCGTTTTCTTATTCGAGGACTTATAAAAGATTCTCCCCGTACGATTTCAACACTGATACGGTGAGGCGTTTGAAAGGAGACCTGACCATGAAACCGACGGGAACGTATTTCGAACAAGTTCCTATGGCCGTGATCGATGAGTTGCTCGCGCGGAAAAAAGCGCAAGGCGACAGCGAAATCGAAGGAATCGAGGTAATCGCGGAACCGCATGCTGAAGAGGACGAGAACAGAGTTCTTCCCGAACTTCAGAGTTGAATGGCAGCAACAAATGACCGAGTAGTAGCAGGGCGGCAGAAACGCCATTGTAATGGAGGGCGGGCCATGGATATGACGACGATGGGACCGAGCAGCGGCAAGCGATCGAGTGACGCGCGAACTATCGGAGAGCTAATGGACAAATCGAAGGACGGCATTCTCGAATTCCTGGAACAAAATGCGAAGTGGTGGGAACAAGCCGCGCTCGCATGCGAACAAACTGGCGCACATCTTGCGTCCGGCGAGAGGGAAGTATGGCGGCTCATGGCTGCTATCTATCGCGAACGCGCAGATATGCACAACGTCCTCATCGAGAAGCTGCGGCAGGAAGTGAATGCCGCACACGGCTAAGCCGGCGGCTTAAGTTACATTCAAGAGTTGCCGGCCAAGGCATATGCCGCGGCGGAAGCCGCAACTTTGGCGCGACACTTCGCATTCCAAGCTCAAAATAGACCTCGAATTCCGCTCACGATGAAAGCCGCCGATGCGAGAAACATCACGGCCGTCGCAATCCAGCCGGCAACACGCAGATAACGCGAGAGCGAAAACTGCCCCACAATCGCCTCGTTCGCCGACATGATCATGAGCATCACCATCAGCGGAACGGCCACCACTCCATTAATCACCGCAGATATATAGAGCGCGCGTATCGGATCCATCCCCAGAAAATTCAGCGCGATTCCGATTATCGTGGCTGCGACGAGCACTCCGTAAAATTTTGGCGCTTGGCGCGGCTTGCTCTCGAGGCTCGCGCGCCACCGGAAGGTTTCGGCAACGGCGTAAGCGGCGGAGCCCGCTAGTACGGGCACCGCCAACAATCCTGTGCCCACGATCCCTAGGGCAAACAGCAGGAAAGCAAAGTGTCCCGCCAGGGGCTCCAAGGCCTTGGCGGCGTCAGCGGATGTCTTGATGTGATCGGCGGCGCCCGCGACGTGCAACGTCGCGGCCGTCGTTAGAATGATGAAGAATGCCACCAGGTTCGAAAAACCCATGCCGACTTTGGTGTCGATGGCAATGCGGCGAAATTGTCCTAACGCCTCAAGGGGCTTGTTCTTTAGCGGATGCTCGCGCTTGTTGAGTCGCACGTCCTCGGCTTCTTCCGACGTTTGCCAGAAGAACAGATAGGGGCTGATGGTGGTGCCGAGCACTGCGACGAGCGCCATCCAGTATTCAGCTGTCCACGAAATTGAAGGGATCAGCGTCGCGCGAATCGCCATCTTCCACGGAACGTGCACGACGAAGGCCGTCGCCACGTAAGCGAACAGCACAATCGTCAGCCACTTCAAATAGCGAACATATTCTTTGTACGGCACAAAAATCTGAAGAACGAGCGATATGAATCCGAACGCGAGCACATACACATTGAGCGAGCCTCCAAATACGAGTCGGGCTGCCGCGCCCATCGCTGTAACGTCCGCACCGAGATTGAAAATATTTGCGACGCACAGCAATGAAACGAGCCCATAGAGAACCGGTTTGGGATAGTGCGTGCGAAGATTCCCGGCAATTCCCGCACCGGTAATCCGTCCGAGGCGAGCGCAAATTTCCTGTATCGCTGCCATGAGCGGAAAAGAAAACAGCATGGTCCACAACATTCCCATGCCGAACTGTGAGCCCACCTGTGAATAAGTTGCGATGCCGCTCGGGTCGTCGTCCGCGGCGCCGGTGATCAATCCCGGGCCGAGACGTAGAATCAGATTGGGGGGCTTTTCAACAGCGGCGCGATCTTTGATAGCCCGCTCTATTCGACGCGATTGAGACATTCAATTCTCCGCAAGATCAGGACGACCAGCGTCGTCTCCCCGCCTGTTTGTTTGATTGGCATTCTCTGCCTGCAAGGTTTTGATTCGCTGCTGTTCCGCCCATGCCGGCAATGCAAGCTTCCTTCTATCGATCTGTTTCTCAGTTTCCCGGCTTCGTAAAGACTGCGACCGGACGATAACTGCGTTGTATTCTAGGCTCGTGTCGGCTGCAACGGTCAAGAGTCACCTGAAAGCGACGGACAGCGGGCGAAAGCTCGAATATTTCACGATCGCCTGGAACAGCATCGAGGCATTGGTAGCGGTAGTGGCGGGATTGCTCGCCGGTAGTGTTTCAATGGTCGGTTTCGGTTTCGATAGTCTGATCGAGGTGGTCTCCGGCAGCGCTTTACTTTGGCGCATGGCGATCGTTCAAGAAAACCCCAAGCGGAAACGACGCGAA
Organism: uncultured Acidobacteriota bacterium; assembly: GCA_963803835.1. Lineage (GTDB taxonomy): Bacteria > Acidobacteriota > Terriglobia > Acidiferrales > UBA7541 > Palsa-147. Next base: position 87,285 of record CAWDOI010000024.1, read on the forward strand.
AGAATCGCGCTGAAGATTGTAAGCACCTGCTTTATCGTCCTCGCTGTCTACATTAGTTTCGAATCCATCGTGAGCCTGGTGCATAAGAAAAAACCCGAAACCAGCATCCTCGGCATCGTTCTTGCTTGCGGCTCGCTGGTCATTATGCCGTTTCTCTCCCACCTCAAAAGGAAAGTTGCGAGAGTATTGAAGAGCCCTGCGATGCATGCGGATGCGCGGCAAACGCAATTCAGCTTGTACTTGTCCGGTATTTTGCTGGCCGGCCTCGTTGCCAACTCGGCGCTCGGTTGGTGGTGGGCAGACCTACTCTGCGCGATGGCGATGGCTCCGTTGATCGCAAAGGAAGGCGTTGATAATCTGACGTCAAAATCCTGATCGAGCCGCGCAACTATTTCTTTTTTGGGACCTTCGCGCCCTTCTTACGGGCTTCCGAAAGTCCAATCGCAATAGCCTGCTTCCTGCTTGTCACCTTTCCGCCCTTTCCGCCTTTGCCTGAACGGAGCGTGCCATGCATTTTTCGTCGCATCGCGCTCTCAACGCTTTTCCCTGCCGCTTTGCCGAATTTCGCCATAACTTCCTCCTTGAGTTGCAACCGTGCCTGAAAAATGAATCATCATCATATTCGAAGGAAATAGTTCAATCGGTTCAGCTCTGACGAGATATCGCGCCGCCTTGCGTCCGAGACCAACTGTTGAGGATTTGAGCTTGTTATTCCTTCGTCCCGATTCCGCCGCGTTCCGCATGGATTCGTCCGCCGATTACGCCTCGGAATGGTATTCGCATGCCGAAGCGAAGTGGATACACTGATGAACGTAGTTTGACCGCGTAGTCTGGGTATGGCGGAAGCAAATCGCCAATGAATGCGGATGAAATGGAGGATCGCCAATCGCGAGGCTGGGCGGCCGCGCGCGCGGGCCGCTTATGTGAGGATCAACGGCCGAATGCGGGCTTGTACATGCGGGTGTTCACAGCCATGTGCCTTCTTTGGAGTTCTTCGTACATGGCTTCTTCTAGAATCTGTACTGATCTCGTAATCGTCGACAATGCGTTTCGGCGAGTCGCGCCATACAGATGCTCGACGACTTGAAGCATCCACCGCACAGCTTCCACTTTCACGCGCTGCCCGGTTATGAAGTCGCAGGGCTCGTCTGAACTCGCGGGGGAGTCGCCATACGGACGGTGACTCATATCATCGAGCAACGCGACCAGTCCGTTGACACGTAAACCCATATTACGGACGAGTGGATCGTCGATCACACTCGTCGCGCGCCGTGAAGATGTGCGCCGCGCGGGGGGCTCCGAAGCAGTAGCACGAAGATCTGTGTTCATTAGTTCCGTTCCTTCGATTGATTTCTCGGCACGGTCCGTGCCATTGGGGTCTCGGACGCGAATGGCTCGTGCTGCCCCACAAAACTTCACATATCGATTCCACCATGAGTAACAGACATAGTGAATGCAGCAGAAACCTGATTCGATTTAAGTGAAAACCTGTAGCCGGAATCGGACTGGTACTTTTTTGTCGGCACCAAAATAGGTAAGTCTCGTGAGACGTTATGGACGCGGTACGGGGTGCGAACTGAGACTGAGCCTGGATTCCGCCAGATCATGCGTCCGCTTTTTCCGCCGGGATCAGGACAACAGGAAGGAGAGGCGAGTGGTGCGACTCGCCTCTCTCGTTGGGATGGTGACTTGCGGGGTGTTAGGACTTCAACTGTGGGGATGCCTTGTCGAGCGTCGCGATCAGACCATTCGCCGCCGGGGGCGCCTGCACGCTGCCCTCGGCGATGATGTTTGATGCGGACAGGTCACGTCCGTACAGATTGCGGTTCGCGTCACCGTCTGGACGGAGCGTCGAGCCTTCGAGCGAAACGCCCGCGAAGACGCCGCGAGCGCGTGAATACGTGAGGATTTCGGCGCGCATGTAAGCGTCAGTGTCGGCCTCAGCCGAGCGTCCAACCGGGCCCGCTGCCGCCGAAGCGTCGCCGCCGAGTTTCACCTTGCTGTGCAGCAAGCTGCTCGCGCCGCGATTGTCCATCACGAGAAATACAAAATCGGTAGCTTCGCCGCCGATTTGAAATCCGACGCTCGCGCCTTCCAGTGCGTACATCGCCGGCGCGCCCCACGGGCCGGAGAAGTTCTTGCCCGTGCGGCATACCATCGTCCCGCGGCCATAGCTTCCCCCAACGACGAACGCCGCCTTCAGCACCGACGGCATCACCACGACGCAACGCGCCTTATCGAGCAGATCTCGGGGAATGTCGTCCGGGACATTCAGGATTTCCTGCATCACTCTCCCGGAATTTTGAAGTCGCGCGACTTCATCTTTGGCGTTTGTGTTGTTGTTCGGATCTTTCGCATACGACGCTGTCGCCAATGCAAGTATTCCCGCCAGTGCAACAATGCCTCTCTTCATAACTTCGCCTCCTTGAGCGAACTAAGCCCCGCCGTTACTTCTTTTGCGTGCGTGAAATTGCGCCGATGGTCAAGACGTCCGGCGATCCGTCGCGAGCACGACGACGCCTCCGATGAGCGCAATCACACCGATGACCGGCGGCAACGGAATGGTCTTGTGCTCTTGCTTCGTGGCTTGGATCGGTCCGATGTCCACGACTTTCTTGTGCGTCGTGTAGGTGATTCCCTGGTACCCGAGCGAGATGATCCCGATCACCACTAAAAGAATCGCGATCAAAGTTGCAGGCCGCATGAACTCTCCTTTTTTGAGGCTCTTGATCCGAAAGCGCTGCCGTGAGTCGTGCCACGCGCTCGCTTCGAGAAGCCATTTCAACATCGTGCACGTTCACGTTTCAATGACCGCCGCGATCAAGTCCGTCGAACGAGACCGCCCAGTAAGGCCACGAGGAACAAGATCAAAAAAACATAGAAAAGCAGTTTCGCAATCCCCGCTGCCGCAACTGCGATACCCGCGAAACCGAAAACCGCAGCAATGATCGCGATTACAAAGAACGCGAGCGCCCATCGCAACATGTGTCCTCCTCAGGCTCAAAACTCTTGACTCGGCCAATAGCGCGAAGCGAGATTACCTTTTCCAACTGCGTGCGTTTCAACTCGGCCCAGTGTGTTTGTACGCCGCAGTGCCGAAATCCTCCATACCGCGAAAACCCTAGAACTTCTCGTCATGTTAGTGGAGCCCTGCGCGCCCGAATAACTTCGTTCCGTGATAGAAAGGCAGTTAGTGGAGGTGAAGTGGACGGTTTTATGAGTCACGATGAGTATTGCATTCGCAAAATCGGAATTCGGAATGACGTTAGTGAACTGTAACGAAATGAGCGTGCCTTCGTCGTGACTCGAGCGCGAATAAACTTCGAGTACACCGCTTACTGTATGGTCGCCACGGCTCCTTCCTGCTTTAGTGAGAATGCAATCACCGCGGTCTTTCACGCGGAGCGAGGGAGCATGGATCCGTTGCGCATTCTGGTCGCCGATGACAACGAAACCATTCGAACAGTGCTTCGGGAGATCCTTCAAACGCAACGGGGCTGGGAAGTATGTGGCGAGGCGACGAATGGCGACGAAGCAATCGTGCAGGCGCGTGAGCTTTTGCCCGATATTATTCTGATGGACATAATGATGCCCAAGCGTGATGGCATCGACGCCACCCGTGAAATCGTGCGCGCGGCGCCTCAGGCTCGCGTTTTGATTATGACACTGTATGATTTCCCCGAACTTTCCAGAGAGGCGCGCAAAGTTGGCGCACTCGGATTCGTCGTAAAGGCGGACTCCGGCCGATGCCTGATCCCCGCTGTGCGGTCTCTCGCGGAACACAAGACGTATTTCCACAATTGAACCTAGTTCTAGAACAGCCCCGCTTCGAGTCCCTGTCGGTTCTAGGGATGATTCCCGCCCAGCGTGAGTAGTTCCCTGTATTTTCCCATATTCGTCTTCGTGGTCTTCTGAGCGCGGCAATCAATGGCGGTCAGCATCACCCGAAGCAATTCATAAAGACGTATTCGTA
>CAWDOI010000025.1:0-24477 GCA_963803835.1 uncultured Acidobacteriota bacterium
CGCGTTTCCGAAAACCTAGAATGCCAGACTCCAGCGCGCGCGCGCGCGGAAAAATCGCGCCGGTGTGCCACGGCGCGCCGTTGAGTAAACATGTTGAGCAGGCGCCGCAAACGAATGAATTGCAGAAACGTTGCCAATTGAAGAATTGCGGCGCCGAGACGCTCTGCATGCAGCGTGATAGCCGATTTAGAAGGACTTAGCAGGAAGTTGACAGAAAGCGAAGATCTGGACGGCGCTCCGAATTACTGCGATGCCGTGGCAGGCGCGCCACGAGCGTGCCGGATTGGGACGCTCAAACGCCGAAGATTTACTCTTGTAATCCGTCCGGCGCAGCGACCTCAAATCGCGTCCACCGGCTATTGAACACGAAATGGACAACACCGGTGGGGCCGTTGCGCTGCTTGCCGATGATGAGCTTCGTGCGATTCCGGTCTTCGTCAGGGGCGTCTTTATCGTAAAACTTCGGGCGATTGATGAATAGAACGACGTCCGCATCCTGCTCGATGGCGCCCGATTCACGAAGGTCGGCGAGTTGGGGATCGCGATCGTCACGTTCCGGGGCGCGGGTCAGCTGGCTCATCACAAGAACTGGCACCTTCAATTCTTTTGCCAGGCCTTTGAGCGAGCGCGAGATGCTCGAGACTTCCTCGTTCCGGTTGCTGAAGCGCCCGCGCGCCGCGACGAGCTGCAGATAATCCACGATGACGAGCGACAATCCCTTGTCGCGCATCAAACGGCGCGACTTCGCGCCAATTTCCATCACCGTTGTCGAAGCCGAATCGTCAATCCAGATCGGGGCGTCGCCAAGTTCGTTAAGCGTATCCGTGATGCGTCCCCAGTCGTCGCGATTGATGTGGCCGGTGCGGAACTTGTGCGCATCCACGTGCGCGCGCGAGGCGAGCAAGCGAAGGAGCAGCGATTCCTTCGACATTTCGAGGCTGAAGATTGCCACCGGCGCACTTTTCCGAAGCGCGACGTTCTCGGCGATGTTCAGCGCCATCGCCGTCTTGCCCATCGAGGGCCGCGCCGCGAGGATGATGAGCTCGGAGGGCTGGAGGCCGGCGAGTTCATTATCGAGTTCCGGATAACCTGTCGCGAGGCCAGTAATCCTGTGGCCTTCGGTGAAAATTTTCGAGAGCCGTTCCCAGTTTTCGGAAACGAGTTCTTTGACGCCGATCAGTCCGGATCGCACGCGATCTTCAGCCAACTCGAAGATGGACGATTCCGCGCGGTCCAGAATCGCGTCGGCATCCTCGTCGGCATCGAGCGCCTGCTGCTGAATGGCGAGGGCGCGGTGCGCGAGACTCCGCAGCACGGCCTTCTCCTTCACGATGCGGGCGTAGTGCTCGACGTTTGAAATTCGCGGCACGCCGTCCACGAGCTGCGCGAGATACGCGGCGCCGCCGGCGGCATCGAGTTCGCTGCGGCGATGCAGGTCTTCGGTAAGCGTGACAAGATCGATCGCCTGCTGCGTTTCTCCGAGCGTCATCATCCGCTCGAAAATGCGGCGGTGCTGATCGAGGAAGAAATCGTCGGAGCGAAGCTTCTCGACCGCCGTGTTCAGCATGTGGTTATCGAGCAGAATCGCGCCGAGAATGCTGCGTTCGGCTTCCAGATTGTGGGGTAGCGGGCGCTCGAGGTTGGATTCGTTGGCCATTTATTCGCTTTATGTTCGCCTAAGTAGTTTTCGAGCGCAAGCTCTTTTCCGCCGCGCCGAAGGAGCGCTGCAAATTTCAGCTGAAATCACGGATTTGAAATTTGTATGCCGAAAAGAGAATGGCATTGTGTCCGTGTGTGCGCCGCGCGTCAATCGCACCGCGCTGTGGATATCACAGGAGCTGTGCAAAAGCGCTTTGCGAGCATGAGCGCAGCGAAGCAGCGAGGAAATAAAAAGCGCGCCGCGAATCCTGCACGGCGCGCTTCACACCTCCCTGCGGAGATGTGCTTGAGAAGTTGAAGACTACGCTTCGCGGCTTACCGTCAGCTTCACGGTTGCGACGATATCGCGGTGGAGCTTCACTGGCACTTGATACTCACCGATGAGCTTGATCGCGTCTGCAAGTTGAATTTTCCGGCGATCAATCGTGAAGCCCTGAGCCGTGAGCGCTTCCGAGATATCTGCGGTGGTGACGGAGCCGAAGAGCTGGTCGTTTTCGCCGGCCTTGCGCGCGATCGCGAGAGAAACGCCGTTGAGAACTTCGGCCTGTTTCTCGGCGTCGCCCTTTTCCGTGGCTTCGCGCTTGGCGAATACCACGCGCATGCGCTCCAACCGCTTCATATTGCCCGGCGTGGCGACCATCGCGAGCTTTCGCGGGAGAAGAAAATTCCGCGCGTAGCCTTCGGCGACTTCCACCACTTCGCCGCGGTTGCCCAACTTGTCTACATCTTCCTGCAAAATAATCTGCATTGTCCTGTCCTCAAATCCTTTTCAGATCGTTTTCAAAAATGCCGCGCTTTTAGAACTCTGCGGCAAACGGCAGCAGAGCGATGTTCTGCGCGCGCTTGATCGCCACGGTGAGCCAGCGCTGGTGCCGCGCGCAGGTGCCCGTCATGCGACGCGGAAGAATCTTTCCGCGCTCCTGAATGAACGGCGCGAGAATGTCCGCCTTCTTGTAGTCAATGTAGTCCACGCGGTCGACGCAGAAGCGGCACACCTTCTTCTTGCGCACGTAATTGCGCTTGCCGCGCTTGTGCGGGCCTGCGCCGGGGCGTCCGCCCGGACCACCTGCGGGCCCGCCGCCTCCAGGGCCGCCCGGCCCACGATTTGGGCCGCGATTTCCCTGATATCCGCCGGAAGAAGGTCCACGCGATGGCCCTGACGAAGGGGCCGACGATGGTGCCGACGGCGCTGCCGCGGCCGGAGGCGCATCTGCTGCGGGAGCGGGCGAGTGCTCTGCCGGTGCTGACGATTCTGCCGCGGGCGTTGCGGCCGGCGGTTGCTGCGGTACGTTCGGATCTGCCATTCGAATTCTCCTCTATCCAGCCGCGGAGGCGTTTTGCTCTCCGGCGGGGGGCGCCGATGCCGGCGTGGGCGCAGGTTTGCGCGGACGGCGGGCGGCGCGACGCTCGCGGTGCTTCGCGAGCTTCTGCTGGCGCTTCATTTCCTCATCAATGCGGATGGTGAGGTACTTGATCACCGGATCAGACACTTTCAACCGGCGTTCGAGCTCTTTGATCAATTCGCCGTGGTTAGAGCGAATCGACATGTAGACATAAAATCCCTCGCGAAGCTTACGGACGCGATAGGCCATCCGCTTGCGGCCCCACTTTTCGATCTTCTCGATCTTCGCGGTCTTGACCGCCGCGGTGTGCTCGAGCGTCGCGATGAGCTTGTCCACTTCCGCTTCCGGTGTGTCCGGGCGGCAGATGAAAATCAGGTCGTACAATCTTTCTTCCATGTGTCCTCTATTCCTGCGTATCGCGAATTCTTCTCACTGCGAACCGGGCACCGAGGCTGAAGCCTCGAAGCTGTGCTGTCGAAAATGCTGGCGTCACGTGCAACAATTTTTTCGCGCTCTCTACGCTTCTGCTGGCGGCGCAACGCGCCGATTAAATCGAGCCATCGCGCGCTCTACGCCGTCGGCCAAAATCAATTCCACAGCTTCGGCGGCGTCTTCCGCCATTTGGCCGGCGACTTTGCGTTTGTCGCGGCTCATTGGGCACAAAACGTAAGCGGCCAAATCGCCTAGCGGATGCTCCGGCTGAACTCCCATCCGTACCCGCGAGAACTCTCCGCCGCCGACTGCGGCAATCACCGACTTCATGCCGTTATGCCCGCCTGCCGTGCCGCGCTCGCGAACTCGCAACATGCCCCACGTCAGCGCGACATCGTCGTACAGAACGATCAGGTCCGCCGGGCCACATTCCAACCGTTCGAGCAGGCTTTGCACTGAGCCGCCGCTCAAGTTCATCGACGTCTGCGGCTTTGCGAGCATCACTTCCTGCCCGGAAATCTCACCGAGACCGACATACGACTTCGCTTCCGGTCGCGTCACCCGGATTCCCGCTTTTTCGGCGATGTGGTCCACCGCCAGGAAGCCCAGGTTGTGCGGCGTCCACTCGTACTTGGAGCCGGGATTGCCGAGGCCAACGATCAATCGCATGAAAGAACTCAATCCGGTCCGGCTGAAGGATGCGTCGCGCCAAGGACCGGCTACTTCTCCTTGGGCTTCTTCTCGGCCTTCTCGGGCTTTTCCGGCGCCGCGCCTTCTTCGCCTTCTTCGGCTTCCTTTTTGCCCTTCTTGATGACTTCGGGCTCGGCCGGCGCCGCTTCCGCGGTCACCGCCGCTTCCGCCGTCGGCTCGACTTCGGCCTTCAACGTCACGACGTGGAACAAAACGCGCGTCGGATCGGTGACGAGCTTCAACTTTTCCTTGTCCATCGGGACATCGGCCGCGCGAATCTGCTTGCCGATGAGAAGTTCAGAAACGTCGACCTTGAACTCCTCCGGAATGTCGGCGGGCAAGCATTCGACTTCGACTTCGCGCGTGACGGTTTCGAAGATTCCGCCCTGCACCTTGACGCCCTGCGGTTCGCCGAAGGGATGAACGGGAACCCGGACGCGCATGCGGACGTCCATGGCCACGCGAAACAGGTCCACATGAATGAGCGAGCCGGTGATCGGATCGACCTGCCAATCTTTCACGATGGCCTGTTCTCCACTTCCGCCGGCGAGGTTCACCGTGAAAATCGAGTTGTGCCCCGTCTCCGAGCGCAGGATTCGCGTGAGCTGTTTTGCATTCACCGAAAGCGAAATTGAATCGCCCTTCCCGCCGTAGAGCACCGCGGGAATCATGCCGGTGTGCCGTACGCGGCGCGCCGGACCTTTGCCGCGCGTTTCGCGGGCGGCGCCTTCCACGACAAATTTCTCCATACGTCCTTCCTTCTTGTCCTAAATGAAGAGCTCGCTGATCGAGGTCTCTTCGTGGATATTGCGAATGCCGCGAGCGAGAAGTTCCGATACGCTGAGCACCGTAATATTCGGGATTTTTCGCGCCTCGGCACTGAGAGGAACGGAATCGGTCACCACCACTTCATCAATCGAAGACTTCGTGATGCGCTCGACCGCCGGCCCGGAAAGAACCGGATGCGTCGAAGCGGCAAAAACTTTGGTTGCGCCATTCTCGAGCAGTGCTTCGGCCGTTTTCACCAGCGTCCCCGCGGTGTCGATAATGTCGTCAATCACAAGCGCCGGCCGGCCCGAGACGTCGCCGATCAGGTGCATCACCTCGCTCACGTTTACGTCAATCCGGCGTTTATCCACGATGGCGAGCGGCGCGTCCATTTTCTTTGCGAAATATCGCGCCCGCTCCACGCCGCCAGCATCCGGCGATACCACGGTCAGCGGACCAAGACCCTTCTTCTTGAAATATTCGACGATCACCGGCGCCGCGAACAAGTGGTCCACCGGGATATTGAAATAGCCCTGAATCTGCGGCGCATGCAAATCGAGCGTCAGCGCGCGGCTCGCTCCGGCCGTCTCGAGCAAATCGGCCACGAGCTTGGCGGAAATCGCCACCCGCGGCCGGTCCTTGCGATCCTGCCGTGCGTACGGGTAATAGGGAATCACAGCCGTGATGCGCCAGGCCGATGCGCGCTTGAACGCGTCGATCATCAACAGCAATTGCATCAGGTGAAAATCCACCGGATGCGAACACGGTTGCACGACGAATACATCCGCGCCACGCACATTCTCGAGAATCTGATAGCGCGTCTCGCCGTCGCTGAACCGGCCGTGCTCAGCCTTGCCGAGCTCGACGCCGAGATACCGGCAAATTGCGTTCGCGAGCGCGGGATTCGCGCTGCCGCAGAAAATCTTGAATCGATCATCGTTCAACGATTAACCCTCAGGCGGAAACCGGCGAGCGCAGTGCCCGGACGTATTCTTCCCTGGCAAGAGTTTCTACCATGAAGACCTGGTCCCCGGGGAAACTGACCGCGGCTCGGCGCGCCTGCGCTGGGCTCCGGAATAATCCGAACACCGCCGAACCACTACCTGCCAGCGCGGCTCTTGCAGCTCCTCGCTTAAGCAATCCCCTATGGATTTCTCCGAGTCGGGGATGGCGGCGGAAAACCGGAGCCTCGAAATCGTTTTCGAGGGCGGAGTCCTGCCGGCTCCAGCACAGAGCGCAGAAACTAAAGATTTTACGGGGCGATTTGCGCTTTGTCAATTCCAAAGAAACCCACTGGAAAGCGTCGCGGGTGCTCACCGCGATTCCCGCCGGCGAGACGACGACGGCCCAATATTTCCGGCCGTCCGGAAGGGGGTAAATTTCATCGCCCCGATTTACTCCGAGAGAGCGGCCGCCGAAAAGAAAGAACGGGACATCGGCGCCCAATCCGGCTGCGATCTCGATTAGTCGCTCAAGCGGGAGTTTGCGCCCTGTCAAATGCAGCATCGCGATGAGCGCGGTCGCAGCGTCGCTCGAGCCGCCACCGAGCCCTCGCGCCGCCGGGATCAATTTCTCGAGCCGCGCGTGGATGCCGCCGCGGAAGTCCAGTTCGCGACGCGCCGCTTCGATCGCGCGATACACGAGATTTTCTCGCCCCACGGGAAGCGACGGGTCGTCAATTTCAAGTGTGACACCGCGACGGCGAGTGCGCGTGATTTCAAGCGTGTCGTGAAGCGAGATGGCCTGAAAAATCGTGCGCAGCTCGTGATAGCCGTCAGGACGGCGCCCGAGAACGTGCAGGCACAGATTAACCTTCGCGAACGCCGGAAGGCGCACGGAATTCTTCATGCGGGCTATGTTATTGCGGTTTGGTGTCCTGCGGTGCGGGTTTTTCCGCGACTTTGCTGTGTTTGAGATTCTTGAGCCGCTGGTCGAGCTCGCTCACTCTGTCCGCTTCATAATCCGCGGGAAGCGCGTGCTGCCATTCGGCGAGCGCCTTTTCCCATAACGCTGCGGCGCGTTCGGTGCGGCCCATCTTGGCGTAAACATCACCGAGATGCCCGAGAATCGTCGGATCGTGCGCCGAGCGGTCCACAGCCTTTTTCAAATATTCTTCGGCTTCGGCGAGCTTGTTCTGTTTGTAGTAGACCCAGCCCATGCTGTCGAGATACGCGCCGTTCGAAGGCTCCTGTTCGAGCGCATGGTGGATCATCGATGTGGCTTCTTCCAGGCGCACGCCGCGGTCCGCCAGCATGTAGCCGTAATAATTCAGCACGGCGGCGTTCTTCGGGTCCGCTTCGAGAGCTTTCTTGAACTCCGCTTCGGATAGCTCGAATTTCTTTTCGCGCTCATAGATCGCGCCAAGCATGAACCACGCGGCTTCTTTCTCGGGCGCTCCGCTGGCAAGTTCTTCCGCTTTCATCGCGCTTTGCTCCGCGTCCGCGTAATGCCGGCCGCGCTCTTCCACCTGCGCGAGATCGAGATAAACTTCCTGATCCTCGGCATTGTGCTTGAGAAGGCCGCGCAAGACTTTCTCGGCTTCGTCAGTCTGTTCTTTTTCGCCGAGAAGGATTGCGTATGTGACCGTCAGGCCGCGATCCTTGTCATTCTCTTTCAAAGCTTTCTGCGTTTCGGAAATCGCGCGGTCAATCTCGTGGCTCTCTCGGTAGGTGTCGATCAAAAGCATTTGTGCGCGCTTGGATTCTTCGGGACCCAGCTTTCCAAGTTCTTCGTAGCTGCGTTCCGCCGACGCGTAATCTTCTTTCTCGCGGTAAATCCGCCCGAGTTCTTCGTAGAGAATCGCTAGCGCGTTGGGGCTGCCGCCGTTGTCTCCTTGCCCGGTGATCCCGGCGATTGCATCGGCGAGGACGTGCGCGGCGTCGTCGAATCGCCCCTGCGCGTCGTAGAGTAGCGCCTCGTTGTACGTAACTTCGAGATTGCCGGGCGCGAGCTCCTTGGCGCGCACGATGTTGCTTTCAGCCAGATCGAATTTATTCATGTGCCGGTAAATCTGCGAGAGCCGCAAATAATTATCCGGATTTTCCGGCTCGAGATCGGCCAGCCGCTTGTACTCCTCCATCGCTTGAGGAAACTTTTCTTCGGTAAGCAAAGCCTGAGCGAGGCCTTTGCGGTGGGACGCTTCATCCGGGTCGCCTTCGACCGCCTTCTTGTACGCTTCTTCCGACTTTGCGTATTCGTGAGTCTGCGCGTAGGCGTCGCCGAGCAAATCATAGAGAGTCGAGGACGTGGATTCCGCCGCGGCTTTGTTCAAAAGCTCGATCGCATCGGCGGCGCGGCCCTCGTCCATCAGCAACTGGCTCAACTGTTCGAGGGCGCCTTCGTTCGTCGGATCCCAGCGCAGGACTTCGCGCAGCGTTTGCTCGGCCTTGTCGTGCTCGTTTTCAAAGCGGTAGAGGCGTGCGAGCCACAGCGCGGACTGGCTGTCTCTCGGATCGATGCGGAGAATTTCGCGAAACTGCTCGACGGCCTTGTCAATGATGTCGCGTTGGCCGGAGCCCGCGCTCAAATCGCCGAGGTTGCGAACGTAAATGCGTGCCAGCAGGCGGTGCGGGCCGGGATTATCCGGGTTGGCCTTGATTGCGGCTTCGGCCTCATGGACCGCGTCCTGGATGTGTTGCGACTTGGCGTATGTTTCGGCGAGCCGTTCGATGATTACGGACGATTCGGGATCGAGTTCGAGGGCCTTCTTATAGTATTCGACGGCCTGGTTGGCATTTTCGGAGCGGCCGGTCAGCTCGAATTCTTCTTCTTCCGCATGCCCCATCGCGAAGTTGAAATAGGCATCGGCCTTGTGGTTCGAGTCCGCACTCGTCGATGGGCTGGCGGCGGCTTGCGAGGAAGCCGGTTTGGCTTCAGGACGGGATTTTGAGTCCTGCGCCCGCGCCGAAATAGCAAGGAACGCGATGCCCGCAACGGTCAAGCTGATACGAAAGTTTTTCATTCAATCACCGTAATTCACCATTATCGGATACTGGCAGGAGATGGTCAAAAACAATCCGTCCCCGCATTGCCAATAAGATTAAGTCTCTTGCATGCGAGAGCGCCGTCGCAGCTGAATTGAGCTATTGTCCTTGAAGTAAGACTCTCTCCGTCAAATCTCCCTTTAGTTAAGACTCTCGAAAGATGCGAAAAGTTTAGAATAAGGTGTCTCCGACGAAAGATTTCAGCCGATCTGTTGAATTAGGCGCGATGGCCGATATTTGTCAGTCGCAAGTTCGTTGGTTGGCACTGGAGGAGCAATCTGAGAGGCCTGAGTACGCGGCGGCGAATGGCCCGGAAATCTATGTCGGCAAGCATGTTAGGCGTCTTAGCTGAAGTTTCGCTGAACGGAAACCGAGGAAGCGCACAGACGACGAAAATTAGTGGCGGAAGTGACGGATGCCGGTGAAGACCATGGCCATGCCGAATTTATTCGCAGCGGCCATCACTTCGTTGTCGCGCACGGAGCCGCCCGGCTGAATCACAGCCGTCGCTCCTGCCTTTCCAGCTTCCTCGACGCCATCGGGAAAAGGGAAAAACGCATCGGACGCGACGACGGTTCCAGCGAGCGACGATTGCGCTTTCATCACGGCGATCTTCACGGAGTCGACACGGCTCATTTGCCCCGCGCCGATGCCGATCGTCTCACCCTCGCGCGCAAAGACGATCGCGTTCGATTTGACGTGCTTGCAAACTTTCCACGCAAACGCGAGTGCGCGGCGCTCGTCGTCATTCGGCTCACGCGCGGATACAGTTTTCATTTCTCTTTCGCTGAGCACGTGGAGGTCGGGATCCTGAACGAGCACTCCTCCGGAGATGCGCTTCAACTCCAGCTCCCGGGCGGCGGTTTCGCTCGTTATCTCCAGTAATCGAAGATTTTTCTTGGACGAAAATTTTTCGAGCGCTGCGGCTGAATATCCCGGCGCCGCGATGCATTCGACGAACAGCTTTGCCGCTTCCTCCGCCGTCGCGGCATCGACAGCGCGATTGAACGCCAGCACGCCGCCAAATGCCGAAACCGGGTCACACGCGAGAGCTTTCAAGTAGGCGTTCAACAGGTCGTCCTGCTCCGCCGCGCCGCAAGGATTATTGTGTTTGATGATCGCCACCGCCGGCCGCTTGAACTCCCGCGCCAGCGCCCACGCTGAATCGAGGTCCACGAGATTGTTGTAGGAGAGCTCTTTTCCCTGCAACTGCTTTGCACCAGCGATGCCGGAAGCCGCGCAGCCCGCGGGCACATAGAGCGCGGCAGACTGGTGCGGATTTTCGCCGTAGCGCATCGCTTGGCGCCGTTCGAGCGCAACGTGTAGGCGCTCGGGCAATTCGGGAGCGGCGTGTATTTCCACTTTTCCGTTCGCCGCGAGGCGCTCGAGTTCGGTCGAGATTTCACCGTCGTAGCGCGCCGTCCGCGCAAAAGCTTTCCGCGAGAGATCGAGCCGCGTAGCGAGACTTACGCCGCGCGTGGATTCAATCTCCCGCGCCACTCGATCGTAGTCCGCTGGATCCGTGACCACCGCAACGCTCTCGAAATTCTTCGCGGCGGACCGCACCATCGCCGGTCCGCCGATATCAATGTTTTCGATGAGCTCTTCGGGAGTAACACCAGGCTTTTGCGCCGTCGCGGAAAACGGGTAGAGATTCACGGCGACGAGATCAATCGGAACGATTCCGTGCTCGGCTGCCTGCTTGCGGTCACCATCTTTGCCGCGCTGAAACAAAATCCCGCCGTGGACCTTCGGGTGAAGCGTCTTGACGCGCCCGCCAAGCATTTCTGGCCAGCCGGTAAGTTCCGCGACGTCGCGCACAGGCACGCCTTCATCGCGAAGCAGCCGCGCCGTCCCGCCGGTCGAAACGATTTCGATGCCGAGCGCCGCGAGCCTCCGCGCGAAATCGGCTACGCCTGTTTTGTCGTAGACGCTGATGAGCGCGCGCTCGATGGCCATCCTGCTCCTCCGGTTTCCGCAAATCCTGAAGCGATTCCTGTAAAAGACCAATCAGTGTATTCGTGTGAGTGAAAATCGCAAGAGGGCCATCGTAGGGTTCAGGTTTGCCGGCGTCAAGAAGAGGCCGCGCGCGAAGTGGAACTTATGTACATGGACCCCGTGATTGCGAGGTTGCTGCGGGAATAGAGCTGTGGAGAAATTATCGGCTAACGCGGGCTTTCAGCTTTACTTTTCCGCCTTCGACGCTGACCGTGTACTCAATTTCCTTGCCGCCGCGCCGCTTGAGCTCTTCCGTTTTCTTCTCGACGAAGCGCTCGAATTCCTCAAGGCTTGGCGCGCCAGATTTTTCTCCCGTCGCCATCCGCGTATCAATCAACGCTCCGTAGAGATCGTGTACCTTTCGCGTTTCGCGGGCTGGATTTGAGAACTGAACGGAGAATGGCGTCGGCATTTCAGCTTCCGAGTCTTCGCGTGTCTTTCGCCCACCATGAGACGCAACAGCGGTCGGCGAAGGCGACGAGGCTAGTGCTCGCCGGGCCTCGGCCATTGCTTTGTTGCGTTGCGCGGCGATTGCTTTGGCAGCCGCGCCGAAGTGATGCGGTGTGGACGAACTCTCCCTCTGCATCAGTTTTTTGCGCCACATATCCTGATATTTCGCGTACGTGGAAGCGATATTGTTGTAGCGGAATCGCTGGGCGAGGTTCACCTCGGCCATGCGCTCGGCATATCGCTTGATAAACACGTCCACGCGCCACTGGGTATCAACCGGTGGCCGCTTTCGTCCGCCGCCGAAGAATTGCTCGTACTCGATCTTCAGCGTGCGAATGTCGTGCTCGACTTGTGCGAGATCGTCGTCGATTGAGGCCATGGTGTAATTGGCAGCCTTTTTAGGCTACGGGCACCCGCGCACGTCGTCAACCTGCCGTGCCACTGTAAGTGACGCAAGCGGCACGCCCTTCGGTTGCTCCCTTGAATGGCGCTGTGTTCCAATACGTGAACGATGAATCCCCCGGCCCATCGAGTCACAGAAAAGCGTGCCAACCCTCTGCGCGGCGTCCCGTCCGTGGACGAATTGCTTGGCCGCCCGGCGATTGTCGAAGCGTCGCAGAAGGCGGAGCGAACGCTGGTCACGAGCGTCATTCGCGAGGTCCTTGCGGAAGAGCGCCGCAGCTTGAAGGAAGAACCGGGCGCTGTGGACATTGCCAAGCTCGAAGGGCGTATCCTCGCAGGAATCGAAAAGGCGCTGACGCCATCTCTGCGCCGCGTCATCAATGCCACCGGCGTGATTCTCCACACGAATCTTGGCCGCGCGCCGCTATCGGCTGCCGTTCTGGGACATGTCGTCGCGATCTCGGGCCGGTACTCAAATCTCGAGTATGACCTACCGTCGCGCGGGCGCGGGAAGCGCGATGTTCACACGGCGCATCTTCTTGCAGACTCCGTCGGCGCCGAATCCGCGATTGTCGTCAACAACAACGCCGCCGCCGTTTTTCTCGTTCTGAATGCGCTCGCAAGCGGCGGAGAAGTGGTGGTGTCCCGGGGCGAATTGATTGAGATCGGCGACGGATTCCGCATTCCAGACATCATGGCGGCCAGCGGCGCCGTCCTGCGAGAGGTGGGCACGACGAACAGGACGCGCATCGCCGATTACGAGCGCGCTATCAACGAGCGCACGCGGCTGCTTCTCCGCGTCCACCCATCGAATTTCCGCATCACTGGCTTTACGGCGCGGCCATCGCTCCATGAGATCGTGGATCTCGGCCGCCGCTCAAAAATTCCCGTGTACGAGGATCTCGGCTCCGGATGCGTTGCCGATCTTGCCGCGGCGGGCATCAATGAGCCCGTGGCTCGCGAGAGCTTCATCGCGGGTGTAGGCGTCGTTTCGTTCAGCGGCGACAAACTCCTCGGCGGGCCGCAGGCCGGAATCATCGCGGGGAGAAAAGAAATCGTCGAACGAATTCGCCGCAATCCGCTTTTTCGCGCGCTTCGGGTGGACAAGTTGACGATCGCGGCACTGGAAATGACGTTGCAGGCCTATCGCCGCGGCGCGCTTGATGAAATTCCGGCTCTGCGGATGATTCGTATGAGCGCCGAAGAAATTTCGCGCCGCGCGCGCGCGTTGGCCGAAAAGCTTCGAGCGGCACTGCCCATGGATGTCGAAATTGAAATTATCGAGGGAAAATCCGTAATCGGCGGCGGCTCAACGCCCGATCAATCTTTGCCGACGCATCTCATCGCTGTGAAAAGCCGGCGCCGCTCCACGGAAGAGATCGAGTTACGCTTGCGCGAGCCGGCCGGCGGCATTCCGATCATCGCGCGAATTGAAGAGGACCGCCTCGTGTTCGATTTGCGGACGGTTTTCGCCGACGAAGAGGCAGCGCTGGCAAGCTCGCTTTTCGCGGCATTGGGATGATGTTGGAAAATGGAAACGTGAAAAGGGGAAATGGCGTTACTGCAACGGGACCGTTCGCGAAGCGTTAAATATCCCTGTTGAAATTTCCCTTTTCCATTTTCTCTTTTCCAAAATCATAGCCTGTTTATTACTGTCGCCACGCACGCCGCGCCGAATCCATTATCAATATTCACCACGCTCACATTCGACGCGCAACTATTCAGCATGCCGAGCAGCGCCGCGACGCCGCCGAAGCTCGCGCCGTACCCAGTGCTCGTCGGCACCGCGATCACTGGGACGCCGACCAATCCTCCGAGCACGCTTGGCAGCGCGCCTTCCATTCCGGCGACGCAGATGATCACGCGCGCTTCGTCGAGCCGCGCGCGATGCTCCATTAGCCGGTGCAGCCCTGCGACGCCGACGTCGTAAATCGCTTCGGCGCGATTGCCCATCATCTGCGCGCTGATTAGCGCCTCTTCCGCCACGGGGATGTCGCTCGTCCCCGCCGTCACGATGAGTACGAGGCCCTTGCCCGTGCGCTCGCGGCTGCGCTCGATAGCAATCACGCCAGAAAGTGGATGAAATTTGGCACTGCGAGCCACGCGCTTGACAGCGGCGTAGGTAGCTTTGCTTCCGCGTGTGATCAGAATATTGTGCGAGGCCTTCGCGCGAAGCATTCCGCGAACGATTTCCGCCACTTGATGCGGCGTCTTCCCCCGGCCGTAAATCACTTCGGAATAACCTTGCCGCAGCGAGCGGTGATGATCGATTTTCGCGAAGCCGAGATCTTCGAAGGGAAGCTGGCGCAGTTTTTCGAATGCCTTTTCGAGCGACACGCGTCCTTCACGGACATCCTCCAGAAATTTTCTCGCGTCGTGTTCGTTCATCGCCTCACCATTCCGCGCGCATTGTAGCATTCCGCTGTCGAATGGACGTGCCGTACAAGCCTCGGTGCGGCGCTACAAATGCGTCCCGCAATTCTTGACTTTGTCGAAAGCGACCGCCTACAGTGGGAAATTCGACGTATGGCGAAAAACAAACCAGCAGGCAAGGTCATCACCGTCGGCGTGACGGGTGCGAGCGGCGCAATCTACGCCCGGGCGATTTTGCGGCTGCTCGACGCTGATAAGCGAGTGGCGCGCGTCGCGCTGGTCGCGAGCGAGACTGGATTGCGCTTGATCGCGACGGAACTAGGAATCGTCGCGCCGGATCCGAAGAAACTTCCCGCGCTCCTGACTGGCACTTCCGCCAAGAAAATCGAGTATCTTCCGAACAAGGATGTGGGCGCGTCAATCGCCTCGGGCAGCGCGCCGGTGGACGCGATGGTAGTAATTCCGTGCTCGGCGGGCACACTTGCGGCCATCGCCGCGGGAATCGCCGACGATTTGCTCGCTCGCGCGGCAGATGTCTGCTTGAAAGAACGCCGCGCTCTCGTTGTCTGCTTGCGCGAGACGCCGCTCAATCGCATCCACATCGAAAATATGCTGCGTGTCACCGACGCGGGCGCCATCGTGATGCCCGCCATGCCCGCGTTCTATTACGGCCCGAAAACAATCGATGACGCGGTTGAGCAATTCGTCTATCGCGTCCTCGCACAGATCGGCTTGCCGCAGAAAGCGCAGTATCGATGGGAAGGCGGGGGAAAGAGCGGAAGGTAGAAAAGGGAAAAGAGAAAAGGGAAAATGGAAAAGTGAAAGTGATAATTAACGTGCGGCAACAAGGCTTCATGCCGGAGAAGATTGTCGCTTTGAGTCCCCTTTTCCCTTTTCTCTTTTCCACTTTTCACGTGGTCTCCCCATGAGCCGCATCCGAACCGTCCTCGAGATGATCAAGATCGAGCACTCCGTCTTCGCGCTGCCGTTCGCGCTCGTGGGAGCGCTGCTCGCGGCGCGGTCGGCTGGCACGTGGCCGACGTGGGCGCAAATCCTATGGATCGTCGTTGCGATGGTTGGCGCGCGTTCGGCCGCGATGACGATCAACCGCATCGCCGACATCGAATACGATCGCCGCAATCCGCGGACGCAGAATCGCGCGCTACCGGCAGGAACACTCTCGGTAGGATTTGCATGGGGATTCACGATCGCCGCCGCTGCTCTGCTGGTGATTGCGGCGTGGCGCTTGAATCGACTTGCGCTCGAGCTGTCGCCCGTAGCGTTGGCCGTCCTATTCCTCTATTCCTACACGAAGCGCTTCACGTCGTGGTCGCATTTCGTGCTGGGATTTTGCCTCGGGATGTCGCCCGCAGCCGCGTGGATCGCCATTCGCGGCTCGCTCGACGCGCGAATGCTGATACTCTGCGCCGCAGTGACGCTCTGGGTCGGCGGCTTCGACGTTCTCTATGCGTGCCAGGATGTCGAATTCGACAAAACCGCCGGCCTGCATTCAATCCCGAAAAAATTCGGAATCGCGCGCGCCCTCATGATTGCCCGCGCGATGCACGTCGGCGTGATCGCGCTGCTCATCTGGCTGGCGTGGAGTTTCGCGCTCGCGTGGCCGGCGTGGGTGGGAATCGCCGTCGTTGCCGCACTGCTCGCCTACGAACATTCGCTCGTAAAACCCACGGATCTCTCGAAGTTGAACGCGGCCTTTTTCGCCGTAAACGGCTATATCAGTGTGTTATTCTTGCTTTTCTGGGGTGCGGCGACGTTTGTGTCGCACCCTTGAAACAGACCCGGCGAGAATGACCTCCGAACTCCAAATCACCGACGCGCGCCTCCGGCCAATTGCCGATAAAGTCCTCGCCGGAGAGCGCCTGAACGCGGCCGAAGGCCTGACGCTCTTCGAATCGAACGATCTCCTGGCGGTCGGCTGGCTCGCGAATCACGTCCGCGAAAAGCGCCACGGCGACATCTGCTACTACAACGTCAACCGTCACATTAATCCGACGAACGTCTGCGGCGCGCATTGCAAGCTATGCGCCTTCGGCCGCGACGCGAATTCACCGGGCGCGTACACTTTTACGCTCGAAGAAATCTGGGCGCGCGCGGCGGAAGGCGTCGCTGAAGGCGCCACCGAATTTCACATCGTCGGCGGGCTGCATCCCGATCTCCCGTTCAGCTACTATCTCGATCTCATCCGCGGCATCAAGCAGCGCCACCCGCACGTCCATCTGAAAGCGTTCACGATGGTCGAAGTCGGATTTTACTCGCGCATCTCGAAGCTTTCGATTCGCGACACGCTGCTCGCGATGAAAGAAGCCGGAGTGGATTCGCTTCCCGGCGGCGGCGCTGAAATTTTCGCGCCGCGCGTCCGCAAGGTAATTTGCGACCACAAAGTCAGCGGCCAGATGTGGCTCAAAATTGCGCGCACTGCCCACGAAGTCGGCCTGCGCTCAAACGCCACGATGCTCTACGGCCACATCGAAACGCACGAAGAGCGGGTCTCGCATCTTCTCGACCTCCGCGAATTGCAGGATGAGACGCACGGCTTCGTCACATTTATTCCGCTGCAATTTCATCCCGACAATACGGGATTGAGCCACGTGCCGAAGCCGACGGCCTTCGACGATTTGAAGACAATGGCTGTGTCGCGGCTTCTCCTCGATAATTTCGATCACATCAAGGCGTACTGGATCATGTTGACGCCGAGAGTCGCGCAGGTCGCGCTGCGGTTCGGCGCAAACGACATCGACGGCACCGTCGTCGAAGAAAAGATTTATCACGATGCCGGCGCCAGCACGCCGCAGGGGCTTACGCTCGCCGATCTCGAGCGGCTGATTCGCGCCGCCGGCCGCGTTCCCGTCGAGCGCGACACGATGTATCGCAGAGTAGACCGCTCGCAGCTTCCGCCGATTCGCACGCCGCAGCGGACGAATAACGATCTGATCCCCGAATCGAGCCTCACAGCTCGCGCGCAGTAAACCGCTGACGCGATCGCCCACCCAGCAGCCGTAGGGTCCGTCGGCAGACGGACCGGCCGTTCACGAATTTATTTTTCGCTCTAGCAATCGCCGAAGACTCGGCCAGCCTGCCAGCCAGCCCCACAAAAACCAAATCGAACGCCGCATGTTCGCGCGTGCTTCTCGACGTGTCCGTATTGCATACAGCGTAGGATTACGGAGCCTGCTTCCGTATTCCTCCGGATTGACGCTTCCTGCCGACGCGCGTAGCTTCCGTTGTCCTTCGAGCACGCAAATCGCGAACGCAATATTTTTCGTCGCGCTCTCGCTCTCGATCGGCCGTTCCAAAATCTAAAGCCAAAAAGGGAAATTTGCCGAAGGGGAACCCAGCCATGCCCTACGAATGGAGAACGCGCCCGGGTCTAGCTCGATCCCGCGCTTTCAACGCAATCCCGTTACCGCTCACTCTGGCGCTCATAATTTTCTTCATCGCCGGGTGGCGGGCAACGAGCTACGATTCGGTGCGCGCCGGAACCACGAGTCCTTCCGCCCCTTCAACCGTAGCGCCACCGATTACTCCGAGCCCGCAGATCGACACATCATCGGAAATCTCAGGCTTGCGCCAGGAGGTGGCGGATCTCGACACCGTCGCTCAGCAACAAACGCTAATCTCCATGGCGGATAACGACAAAATCCAGAGCCTTCAGAGCGAATTGACGCAGGCCCAAAAAAAAAGCCTCGCCGCGACCGACGAACGCGACGACGCGCTTCGCGAGATCAAGGAAATGCGCGAGGGAATTCAATCGGACGCGCGACGACTAGGCGCCGTGTGCAGCGCCCTGCGAGCCGCAATCGACTCGGCTCCTCAGCACCGGGCACCCGCCGCAGCTCTCGCCCTCTGCCACGCCGCCGCTCCAAAGTAAATGGAGGCGCAAACGATTCAAAGCCGAAGAAAACGCCGCCGGGGCAGCAGGATTGAGCTACACGCGCGCGAGACTCCATATTTTGACGTCTTGGTATCGCGCAAAGTGTAGAAGCGGCTTCGAGTTGGGAAGTGTAATTTCGTGCGACGCGGCCATTGTGTTGATTTCGACGTCCACTTCCGTTTGCTGCAATGGCCACGGCAGATGATCGATCTCTCCGCGGAAAATGTTGTCGTCCGCGGATGCGTAAAGGCAGTAACGCTCGGTGAGGAAATATTCGAGCGAGCCTCGCTGCGCGCGGAATACCTCTCCCATCGGGCGGTATGTCGCGCCGAAGTCCGCTTCTGGCGCATCGCGATGCGTGCGATGGCTCTTGTATAGAATCGCCTCGCCGGCTTTCTCAAGCGACATGCGCGCGCGAAAATACGGCAAGTGGAACCATCGCCGCGCCGCCCACACCGCAATGGCGCTCGCCGCTTCCAGCCCGAAGAACCACACGCCCGGCTTCGTGCCAGATCGAACATACGTGCGCACGTTCAGCTCCGGAAACGCCGAAAGCCCCTGAACCGGCGGCAATCCGCGAAATCGAATTCCGGACATATGAAAAGGCACGACGCCGACCCATGCGGTGCCGTCAAATGTTTCGAGTTCAAGTGCGCGAGGAATCAGCGGCCGCAAATCCTGCGCCGCGACGGGCCAGTGCATGAATAGCAAGTCGTGCCACTTCTGCCGCATGACCCACGGGGATGCTGGTGCAGGCCACGGCCGATGAGCATCGCCTCCGTCGGTCATGGCGATTTCGTGGTTCGAGCGCTCTGGAGATGTACGCGGTTGCGATAAGCCTGCCAAAGAAGGAGCCCATAAAAGGGCACGTAGGTGAGCGCGACGTAGCGCGGATCGAAGTGCCACCGCCCCGACGCCGAATATTCAATCAAGACCTGGCACGACAAAAACTGAAGTATCGTCAGAAGCAGCCACGCCACGTTCGGATAGAAGCAGAGAAACGGAATCACCCACGTGAAATACCACGAATACGCATTCGGCGCGAAAAGCAGGATAGCGCCAAAGATCAAGCACGCCGCCCGCGCGGGTTCGACGCCTCGAATCGCCGCCCACAACGCAAGCCCTACCGCAACACCGACGCCAATGGCCGCCGCGACCGAGTGCGAATGTGTAAGCAATTTCAGAATCGTGTAGAGGCTCGCGTTGTTGTCCTGCCAACGCGATTCGAAATACGCCATCGTCACCGGAACCTGGTGCAGCGCCGCGCGGTAAGGCCATGTGCAGATGGCCGCGAGCGCCGCCGCAGCGAATCCACTCGCCCAGGCCCGCAGTGATTTCGGCCAGCCTTGCCGCCAGAGCCACAGAGGGAACAGCATGATCGGAAATGACTTGAGCAGCGCCGCGCACGCCAGCAGCAGCGTTGACAGCGTAGGTCTGGACTTTATAATCACGAAGGCGGCGACAAGCGCCACGAGGGCCAGCGCATCGCTGTGCGCGCTGCCGGCGAACTCGATCACTACAAGCGGGTTCCACGCGTAGATGGCAAGCTGAAATGCCCGTCCTCCTGCCGCACGCAGCCACACGGCGAGAAGAACCATGGTCAGGACGTCCGCGGCTTCCATCGGCAGCTTGAACGCGACGGGCGTGCCTAGGAACCGCGCTGCTGTGCGGAAGACGAGTTCGGCAAGCGGCGGGTAGATGGTGGGAATTTCCTGCGCCGGCATTCGCATTTCGTTTGAATTGGACGGATCGCGCAGGCCGCGAAGACGCGCGTCGTTCGGCGTGGCGAGGTAGGGATTTTCGCCTGCCAGTTGCGCGCGGCCGTCCCAGCGATAGCGGTAGAGGTCGTTCGAAAGCGTTGGCGCGAGCGGCCAAAGTGTGGCGCGGAAAAGAATTGCGGCGGCGAGAATCAGCCAGAACGCCCCGCGACTATCTCTCGTGTGCTCGAGGCCGTACAACGCGATGAAATAGATCGCCCCGGCCGCAAGCCCGATCGCGATCGTCTCGACGACGAAAGTTTCAAGATTGCCGAATCTCCGGAGCCGCCAGAAGAGGGCTTCGAGAAGAATGAATCCGCCGAATAGAATTTGCGTTTGCGAAATTCCGCGACGCGCGGGAAAATTTTCAGTCGGAGCCATCAGGAGGCATTAGAACTTTGATTTCGCTGTTTGCATGGGTGATCGCTTACCATCCGGGCCCACCGCTCTCGAACTACTGGCGCCGCCTGACGGATCTGACGTTCGCCGGGCAGTATCAGCCTAACGCGTTCGATCTCGCGATCATGATCCCGTATTTCCTCGTGCTCGTAATTCTCGCGGCATACGGTTTGCATCGCTACGCGCTCGTCTACAATTTTTTCAAATATAAGGATCACGTTCCGGGCCCGCCGCCGCCGGTCACTGAGTGGCCCAAGGTTACCATACAGCTTCCGATCTTTAACGAGCGCTACGTGATCGAGCGGCTGGTGGATTGCGTCGCGCAGTTCGATTACCCGCGCGAAAAAATGGATATTCAGGTGCTAGACGATTCGACCGACGAAACGCAGGAAGTCGCGCGGAATTGTGTCGAGCGCCATCGCCAGCTCGGTCTCCCGATTTCCTACATTCACCGCGACAACCGCGAGGGTTTCAAGGCGGGCGCGCTTCAAGAGGGCCTGAAGACGGCGTCCGGAGAGTTTGTCGCCATTTTCGACGCCGATTTTCTTCCGCCGGCCGAATTTCTCAGGCAGACGCTTCCGTATTTCGCCGATCCGAAACTGGCAATGGTTCAGACGCGCTGGAGCTACGTGAATCGCGGATATTCCGCGCTCACCGAAGTGGAAGCAATTCTTCTCGACGGCCACTTCGTCATCGAACATTCGTCGCGCTATCGCCGCGGAAATTTTTTCAATTTCAATGGGACGGCCGGCGTCTGGCGGCGCGTCGCAATCGACGATGCAGGCGGCTGGCAGCACGACACGCTCACAGAAGACACCGATCTCTCCTATCGCGCGCAGCTTCGCGGCTGGCATTTTGTTTATTTGCCGGAGATTGACTGCCCGTCCGAATTGCCGGTGGAGATGAACGCGTTCAAATCGCAGCAGGCGCGCTGGGCCAAGGGCCTGATGCAGACCGCTAAGAAAATTCTTCCGCGCGTTTTGCGTTCGAAAGAGCCTGCACACGTCAAGAGCGAAGCCGTGTTTCATTTGACAGCCAACATCAGCTACCCGCTGATGGTGTTTCTCTCGATTATTTTATTGCCGGCGATGGTCGTGCGCTTCTATCAGGGATGGTTTCAGGTGCTGGTGATTGATTTGCCGCTTTTCATCGCGTCCACGTGCTCGATTTCGAGTTTCTATCTTTGCTCGCAGCGCGTGCTTTATCCGAAGACGTGGAAGCGCACATTTCTCTATCTTCCATTCGTAATGGCCGTCGGAATCGGACTTTCGATTCGCAATGCTGTCGCGGTGCTCGAAGCGATATTCGGCGTGAAATCGGATTTCGTGCGCACGCCGAAATATAAAATCGAAGGCCAGCAGCGCTCCGCCTGGGCGAAGAAGACGTATCGCAAGAGCGCCGGATGGATGCCGTTCGCCGAAGTCGCGCTCGGTCTCTACTTCGCGGCGACGGTCGGCTACGCGATTCAGAATGAAAACTATGCCACTGTTCCGTTCCTTCTGCTTTTCGTTTGGGGCTATCTCTACACCGGGCTGATGTCGATCGCGCAGGTCTATCTCGAGCGCCTGCGCTTCGGCGTCGTCGAGGCCGGCGAAGTCCGCCCCGCCGCCACTGGCGCGCCGGGATTCTAGTATTCCGGGTGAGTTCCTTTTGATATCCGCAATTACTCAGGCAGAGAAGTGCTCGAGCCGCTTCCTGCTTTCATTCTGAACGCGCTCGCGATGGCGATTCCGACTGCGGCGCCGGCGATACTGATCACTCCGGTCATCGCCAATTCGAACGGGAACAAGTTGTGCGAGGTGGGGTCGAGCGAAACATCGTAGGCAATGTCGGCAATGTCCGCTGCGATCGCCGCGGCGACAACTCCGAGAAGGATCATTCTCCGGCGCGCTTTGGTAAATGCGACAAGCACGAAGCTGGCCGCGAATGACGTCACGCACCACTCGAGCGCCATGGTCTCCGTGATCCTCGCCAATTTCACGCTGCGCCAAATCAACAGGCACACAACTGCCTCCGCGACCAGCACCCACGGGACCAGCTTATCTCGGCCCAATGTGCTCCACCATTTTCACGCCAGTTATTTCGAAGCCGCGAATTTCAGCCGTAACACCATTGATGTCGGCAGGCTGGCCTCCCAGACTTCCAACGTGGCAACGCTCGGACTCGCTGCCTGATATTCCACGTCGTAGGTTTCGCCGACCGTAAGGTACATGTCGGCTGTCGAACTCTTTAATTGCGCCGCCGGCAAGTCCGCGCCGTCTTTCGCGATCACTTTCCATTGCACCGGCGCGCCGTTGCTCGTGAGACGCACGCGCATGTCCACGAAATTGTCGGTGATGTTGATCAACCGCAGCCGGTATCGCGTTCCAGCCTGTAGCTGGAGCGGGTCGGGCTGAGGATTGCCGTTAATGAGCAAGAGATAGCCGAATGGATCGTACTTGCCGATGCTGAAGACGATCGTCCGGTCATGCTCGGGATCGTACTTTTGACCCGGCTCGAGAACGATCAGCGGTCCATAGATCCCATTCAGAATCTGCGCCGCGTCGTGCCAGTGTGTGTGATAGATGAATGTTCCGGCGCGCGGCGGAGTCATGCGCGCGATAAAGGATGTCCCTGGCGGGATGGCCGGGGAAGGCTTTTCACTCGTGCCAGTCCAACCGGGAACTCCGTCGTAGTAGCTTTCGATCTCCATTCCATGCCAGTGAATCGTCGTTGGCTGGGTGGTCTGATTCTTCACTTCAATGTCTGTTGTCTCTCCCCGTGTCAAAATGATCGGCGGCCCGAGCCAAACGGGCGGCGCAGCGGCGCCAGCGGCGGGAGTTGCCGGCGCAGGTGCCGACGGATCTTTCACCTCGAGCCTGTAGAGCGGAATCTTCGCCGGATTCTCGGAAATCACTAGTTGCAATTTTCGCGGGGTGATCTTCACGACTGGCTCCGCTGCCAAATCCGAATTCGGAAGCACCGTGATGCCAATCACAAGGCCGCCCATCGTGGATCCGTGCTCATGGTCCGGCGAGTAGACGGCGGGCTCGGGTGCCGGAGGATGAAGGCACTCCGCCGGCGACATGTGCACGACCATGTGGCAATGGAAGAGCCAGTTCCCCGCGCGGTCGGGCGTCCACGTCATGTCGAACACGTGTCCAATGTCAATAAATTCGGTGACGGCTTTGCGACGCTGATCTTCCGAGTAACGCTCGTAGTGCTCGCCGTCACCGACCCCATCGACATTGAAAAAGAAACCGTGGAGATGCATTCCATGCGGAGAGACAGTCGGGTTGATCACCCGCCAATGAACAGTCTCGCCGGCCTTGTAGGTTACGTGCTCATCGAAAGGCCATGCTTTGCCGTTTATGGATGCGATTTCCACGCCGTCTGCAGCAAAGAAGTCCTTCCCCCATAAACCGAGAACGAAAATCCTGTCGTTCGGGATCGCGCCAGGCGGATCGATGATGAACGCGCCGGAAAGCATGGTCTCCGCAAGTTCGCGAGTGTCCAGGGAATGATCCGAAGTTGCTGCCCAGTACATATATGTTCCGGGCTCGCCCGCGACGAATTGAACTTCGCGCGATTCGCCAGGAGCGAGGCTCACCGAGTCTCTTGCATCTCCTGGATGGCGATGGAGTCCGTAAATCTTGGCGGCTGTGGGCAGTGCGTTTCGTATGCTCGCGTGAAACTGTGTCCCCTGCGGTACTCGAATTAGCGGACCTGAGACTTGCGGTGCTCGTCCTTGCTCGGCGAACGCGTAGATGTCTCGATGGGCGCCGCCTTCCTCTTCGGGATACCACGTGCCCTCGCGCAATTCGAGTCGCAAGTCCAAAACGCCGTTCTTAAGCTGGCCGGCAGGAGTTCGATTGTCGTTCGCAACGACTTTCGGCAACGACGAATTCGGTGCGGACTGAGCGAACGCTCCTGGAACGCAAAACACGAGGACTGCTAAACACAAAAGAGCCGAATTCCGCAAGGTCCCCCCCGGATACCATGAATTTTGCCCGGTTGTTGGGCGTTGTCACGCTGTTGAGTTCAGAAACTACTTCTTCATCGGCCTTCGGTCAACAAATTCTCTAATTCGACGCTGCCGGCACGTTACGTGTGGCAAATGTTAATCCGCGTGTTCTCGGAATTGATGACATTTCAGCCGTGTGTTAGCGTGGGCAGGAATGCGCGGACGCGAATCATCGTTTTTCGCATAAGGAGTTACGAGTTTGGTTCATCGAAAATTACGCTCCTCGAAAATGAAGAGCATCAGTGCCGATTTTCTATCTTCCAAGAGCAGATTTCGATTTCTAAGATCGCGCGCAACGCACCTCGCTTTGCTCCTCGCGCTTGCGCTT
>CAWDOI010000026.1:0-23910 GCA_963803835.1 uncultured Acidobacteriota bacterium
CGGTAAGCGCATGCGCGGCATTGATACCCGCTTTCCTATGAGATGTTCGAAATGAAAAAGGGATTCGGCAGGCGCCCGGATTAATACCCGAAACGCCTGCCGATCAAAACCGCTGGAAGGGGATTGTGCGTTTAGTGTGAAACGTTGTGCGGGGAACGCTTGGTGAGCACGGAAATCAGTATCGACGCCGAAGCGGGTGCTGGAACTGCGCCATGCAGCACGATGTCGCGCGCTTCGATCTTCTTTCCGTACACAGCCTCGTTTCCGTCATTGTCCGGCCGCACTGTGGAGCCTTCGAGAGAAATGCCCGCGAACAGACCGCGAGCGCGTGAGTACGTTAGGACTTCCGCGCGCAAGGTCACGTCCGTCGCTGCCTCGGCATCGCGGCCCTTCGGCCCGGCTGCCGCTGAGGCATCCGCACCGAGTTTCACTTTGCTCGAAAGAATCGAGCTGGCGCCGCGATCGTTCATCACCAGAAGAACGAAGTCAGTTGCCTGAGCTCCGAGTTGAAAGCCGATACTGCCGCCTTCCAATGCCATCATCGAAGGCGCGCCCCACGGGCCCTTGAAATTTTCGCCGCTGCGGCACGTCATTACGCCGCGCCCGTAACTCGCGCCGACGCCGAACGCCGCTTTGAGCACGGATGGATAAACGATTACACATTCCGCCTTGTCAATCAGGTCTTGTGGAATGTCGTCAGGGACGTTCAGGATTTCCTTCATCACAACTCCGGCATTCTCGACGCGGTCGTTCCACTTGGACTTGTCGTCCGCTCGAACCGGTTGTGGCAGGACCAGGGAAGATAACCCCATCATCGACAACGTAAGCATGCAGGACAAAAACTTCTTCATCTTTCCTCCTAAATAGGCTGTACCGCCGCCCAACATCATATCGGTCATCAACCGCGTACCGCAATCCATTTAGTGGGATGCTCCAGCCGTGTGAGAAGTTTGGACTATAATTGATGCGAACGAAATTTTCAAAAGGAGTCGTGAATGCGCCTGAGGCGCAGTGGATGGAGTGCGCGCTGGATTTTCATACTGACGTTCGTGTGCGGCACTGTCGTGTACCCGGTCGGTACAAGCGCGCAACAGCACAACGCCGGCAAGCCGCAAAAATCGGCTCCGGCGAAGACAAAATCGCGGCCCGATTTGGCGCGATTCGCTGCGCGCGTGGCCGCCGTTCTTGGCGAAGAGCACGCTTCGAAGGCTACGTGGGGCATCATCGTCGTGGATCAAGCGACGGGCGAAACCCTCTATGAACGCAACGCCGATCTCTATTTCACCCCCGCATCGAATGCCAAGCTCTATACAACCGCGTTCGCGCTCGCGACACTCGGGCCCGACTACCATTTCCGCACCACGATCGAAAGTGCGGCTCCGCCCGACGCAAGCGGCCGCGTTCACGGCGACATCGTTTTCGTAGGACGCGGCGATCCGGACCTCTCGAATCGCAAATTCCCCTACGTGCAAAGGGCGGAGCGCGACGGCATCCCCGAAAAAGCTATCGCGGAGTTGGCGGACGCCGTGGCCGCGAAAGGCGTGAAGCAAATTGACGGCGATATCGTCGCCGACGACAGCTATTTCGCCTACGATCCGTATCCCGAAGGCTGGACCGTCGGAGATTTGTATTTCAGCTTCGGCGCTCCAATCAGCGCCATCGATCTCGATGACAACACGCTCACGGTCGCGGTTCAACCGGGCGAGCATCTCGGCGATCCCGCGGTTCTGGCGGTCGAACCATGGGCTGCATACGAACCGTTCGGCCACGACGTGACCACCGGCGCGAGCTCATCGAAGCAAAGATTTTCGGTGGTTCGCCAGCCCGGTCCGCACCCAATTTTTTTACGCGGTTCAATTCCGCTCGATGCGCCGCCCGCCAAGCTCGATCTCGCGCTTGACGAGCCCGCCGAATACACCGGCCAACTGCTGAAACTTTTGCTCGCAGCGCGCGGCGTGCGCGTTGTCGGCGGCGTCAGGGTGGTGCACGGTCCGTCTCCAGAACGCGAAGCCGACGGTTCGACTGCGCTCGTTCCTGCCGCCGCTCCTGCCGTCGCAGCCGCCGATCCGGTGGTTCTCGCCGAACATACTTCGCCGCCGCTGCTCGAATCAATCCGGCTGCTCAACAAGATTAGCCAGAATCTTCACGCCGAACTTTTGCTGCGCACCATCGCGCGCGAAAAGGCGGGTGTGGGCACCACGGACGCAGGCGTCGTGATCGAGCGCAATTTTCTGAATTCCATAGGGATCGAGGATGGCGATGTTGTGCTTGCAGACGGCTCGGGCCTCTCGCGGCAGGATCTCGTCACGCCGCGCGCCAGCGCGCAACTTCTCGAATACGCCGCGAAGCAGCCGTGGGGCGAGAGCTATATCTCCACGCTTCCCATCGCGGGCGAAGATGGAACGCTCGAGGACCGGATGAAAGGAACCGTCGCAGCCGGCCGTATCCACGCGAAGACCGGCGCGCTCGAACACGTTCGCGGAATCTCCGGTTATGCGGCGACGGTGCACGGCGCAAACGTTGTGTTCTCGATTTTCATGAACAATAATCCGCAGCCGCCGCGTGATGCGGCGCGGCTTTTCGATGCGATTTGCGTCGCGATGGTGGAGGAAATTCAACCGCCGCCCTCGCGCCGCAAGCAATAAGACGGCAAACGTCGGCGGTTCGTCGTCGCCGGCCGTATTCTTGACACTTCGTGTTTCCTACTCCATGGTGAGCCTGTGAGCCGCACTGCCGAAGACCTGCTCGAATTTCCGCGCTTGCGCGAGATCGTCGCGCGAAGAACCACGTGTGCGCCCGGCCACCGCGCGATTCTCGCGCTCGAGCCCGGCAGCGATGCCGCCGTGCT
This sequence comes from uncultured Acidobacteriota bacterium, assembly GCA_963803835.1. Taxonomy (GTDB): domain Bacteria; phylum Acidobacteriota; class Terriglobia; order Acidiferrales; family UBA7541; genus Palsa-147. Next base: position 2,849 of record CAWDOI010000026.1, read on the forward strand.
CGCCGCGCAGTTTGATCTGATTCGCGAGGCCGTGGATTATTTGCGCGCGGGCTCCGAGTTGGGCTTTGGCTCGCTTGCCGATCCTGAGCGATGGCTCGAACGCCTCGGCGTTCCGGCGTCGGTTCTCTCTGCCGCGGAACTTGTCGATGCCGCCTCGCTTCTCGACGCATCCACAAATCTGCGCCTCACGTTTCACGGCGCCGCTGATAAATTCCCCAAACTCGCGGAGCGCGCGTCGGCGCTGGCCGATCTTCGCTTCCTCGCGGCATCGATTCGTAAAGCCGTTTTGCCAAATGGTGAAATCAGCGACAACGCTTCGCCCGCTCTGAAAAAAGTTCGCGGCGCAAGCGCGCAGACGCGCGATAAAATTCAGAAATCGCTCGAAGCGATTTTGCGTGCCCGCGGCGGCGAAGCAGGCCACGACTACGTCACCCTGCGCAACGATCGCTTCGTAATTCCTGTTCGCGCGTCCGATCGCCGCGCCGTCCCGGGCGTCGTTCACAGCGCCAGCGCGACAGGGCAAACCGTTTTCGTCGAGCCGCTCGAAACGATCGATTTGAATAATCGCCTCGTGCAGCTTTCAGAAGACGAAGCGGCGGAAATCGCGCGCATCCTCGCCGAGTTGACCGAACAATTGCGGCTCCAGCGCGGGCCGCTCGCTTTCACAGCCGAGCGCATCGCGGATTTCGATTCGGTGTTTGCGCGCGGCCGCTTTGCGCGTGAATTCGACGCATGCATGCCGGACTTCATTTCTGAAATCTCGATTCATCTCAAGGACGCGCGAAATCCGGTCCTGGAAGATTCGCTGCGGCCGCAAGGCAGGAAGGTTGTGCCTGTCTCGCTCGATCTCGGAGGGCCAGCCGGCACGGTGATGGTCATTAGCGGGCCGAACACGGGCGGCAAGACGGTCGCGCTGAAGACGCTGGGCCTCGCGGCACTGGCTGGGCAATCGGGAATTCCAGTCGCGGCGCGGCGCGCGCAGTTGCCGATTCTCGATGCGGTGCTCGCGGACATCGGCGACGAGCAATCTATCACCGCGGATCTTTCGACTTTCTCTGCGCACGTTCTCAACCTGAAAGACATGCTCGCGCGCGCAACGGAACGAACGCTCGTCCTCGTGGACGAGATGGGCACCGGAACAGCGCCCGAAGAAGGAGCCGCGCTCGCCGTGGCGCTGCTCGAAGAATTCCGCCGCCTCAAGTCGCTGACTCTGGCGACGACGCATCACGACCGCCTGAAATCGTATGCTTCGACGACTCCCGGCGTGATCAACGCAGCCGTCGAATTCGACGAAGAGCAGCTCCGTCCGACCTATCGCCTGCTTGTCGGCGTGCCGGGCGTTTCGAGCGGACTCGAAATCGCGCGCCGGCTTGGATTGCCGGAAGCCGTCATCGAGCGCGCGCGGGCCGGGCTCTCGCCGGAAACACTTGAGGCGCGCGGATTGATCGCTTACCTGCATCGCAGCCGCGACGAAGTGGAAGAAATCAAGCGCGAAGCTCGCGCGGAACTCGATGCGCTCGAATCCGAGCGGCGCGCGTTGCGCACCGAGTGGGTTGAACGCCAAAAGAAGCGCATCGCGGAACTCGAGAAGAATTTCGCAGAGACGCTGAAGAAGCTCGAAGCGGAAGTCACGCGGCTGGCTGGCGACATTCAGGATCGCAAGCTCCGCGCGGAAGTCGAGAAGTCCACTGGCCGAAAGTTTGGAAAAGTCGAAGCTAGCGCGCGCAACGACGCGGACGCCGCCGTGTTGGAGACGCTCGCGTCATCGCAAGCGGATCTCGGCGTCGCGACGGAATCCGCGAAGCCGCTCGCGCCTGAAAAATTGATCGAGGGCACTCGGATTCACATTCGGGGCATGAAGCAGGCGGTCGTCTTGCGGCGAGTGGACGGGAGTGCGGCGGAAGTGGAAGCTGGCCCGATGCGAATGAAGGTGCCACTAAGCGACATCGTCGGCGTCGAAGAGCCGTCCGCAAAAGCAACTCGCCCCGGCGTCCCGAATCGCGGAATTCGCGTCCAGGCGCAGCGAACGGATGAGCCCTCAGCCGAAGAAATTAACGTCATCGGAAGCACCGTCGAGCAAGCCATCGAGCGCGTCGACAAATTCATCGACTCCGCCGCAGTCGCGAATCTGCCGCAGGTGCGCATCATTCACGGCCACGGCACAGGCGCGCTCCGCCGCGGCCTCGCCGAATTTCTGCGCACGCATCCGCTCGTAGAGCAAATTCACGCCGAAGCGGCCGATCGCGGCGGCACCGCGATTACGGTGGTGGAGCTGAAGGGCTAGCGGGCGCCCGAGGATAATCATATGGGAAAATGGAAGAGCGAAAATGGAAAAGGGGCAGAGCTTAAGCGATCACGCCGAAATGGTGAAGGTCAAGGACTTCACGCAGCTTGAGGTCTGGCGAATGGCACGAAAACTGCGTGTGGAAGCGTATGAAATGAGCCGATTGTTTCCGAGAGATGAGAAATATGGTCTCGCCCTCCAGTTGCGGCGAGCTGCCGTCTCCGTGACCGCAAATATCGCCGAGGGATACGGTCGCTACTCCTATCAGGAAAACATGCAATTCTGCCGTCACAGTCGAGGATCCGCTTACGAAGTTCGCGATCACCTCATCGCCGCACTTGACGCCGGCTACATTCCGCGAGAAAAGTACAAAGAGGCGACCACGCTAGCAATCAGCGTAATCCGCCTCCTAAACGGCTACATCCGATCAACAAAGAAGCTTCAAGCCAGGGCCACACAGAAATGAACCAACTCAATTACAGGTGCCTTACCATTTTCTCTTTTCCCTTTTCCCTTTTCCGTCCCCATGGCTGAAGCCGGCTCATTTGCGGATCGCGTCAAGCAGCAGGCGGACATCGTCCGCGTGGTGGGCGAATACGTTCGCCTGAAAAAGAGCGGCCAAAATTTCACAGGACTCTGCCCCTTCCATCAGGAAAAGACGCCCTCATTCGCTGTCCATCCGGTGAAGCAGATTTATCACTGCTTCGGCTGCGGCGTCGGCGGCGACGCTTTCAAGTTCGTGATGGAAATGGAGAAAGTCGCTTTCCCGGAGGCGATTCGAATCGTCGCCGAAAAATGCGGCATCCCGATTCCCAAGCCGCGTGAACGTTCGCCCGAAGAACGAAAAGAAAATCAGCAGCGCTCCGCGCTCGTCGAAATGCATCGCGAAGCCGCGGCATTTTTCGCGCGGCAATTGAACGACACGCCCGAGGGCAAAGCCGCTCGCGGATATCTCGAAGATCGTGGGCTTGACCGCGAAGCCATCGCTCGTTTCGGCCTCGGCTACGCGCCATCCGGCGGCGACGTCCTCTACCGTTTCCTCAAGCAGAAATATCCAGACAAACTTCTCGAGCCTTCGGGCCTTGTGGTAAAGGATCAGGGCGGGCGTATCTATGACAAATTCCGGCGTCGCATCATGTTTCCAATCGCGAACGAATCCGGAAAAGTGATCGCGTTCGGCGGCCGCGCTCTCGGCGACGACATGCCGAAATACATGAACTCTCCCGAGACGCCGGTCTACTCGAAGAGCAACGTCCTCTATCATCTCGATCGGGCGAAAGAAGCGATACGCCAAAGGAATTTCGCAATTCTGGTCGAAGGCTACATGGACACGATTGCTGTCGCGCGCGGCGGATTTGCCAACGTCGTCGCGAGTTGCGGGACGAGCCTCGCCGAGCCGCAAGTGAAACTGCTCAGCCGGTTCACGAAGACTGTCGTCGTAAATTACGATCCCGACGTGGCCGGCCAGGCCGCGACGGAACGATCCTTCGCCGTCCTTCTCGAAAAAGAATTCGAGATCAGGGTTCTTACGTTGCCTGGCGGCGCCGATCCGGACAAATATTTGAAGGAGAATGGCGCAGCCGCGTATGAGAAACAGCTCAAGGCCGCGCCGCCGTATCTCGACTTTCTAATCTCCCGCGCGCGGCGAATGGATCGCTCAACGGCAACCGGCAAGCTCGCGGCGCTGAACTACCTAATGCCGTATGTCCAGCGCGTGCCGAATCGCCTGATTCGTTCCGAGTGGGCCTCGCGCATCGCTAGCGAGTTGCGCGTTGACGAGCCGGTGCTTCGCGAAGCGCTTCGGCGCGCTTCGGTGGATCGCCACAGCGAAGTGAAGCCGAAGGCCGAACTTGTCTCCTCCGCCATGAAGCAAGCGGACCGGCGGCTGATGCAGATGCTCGTCGAAGCCGAGGATTTCCGCGAAAGGCTCGCGCAGCAAATCGTGGACGAATCCCTTCACAAAGGACTCGACACCGAGCGGATATTCGAAGTGTTGCTCGCCACCGCGATCACCGGCGCGCAACCGGATCCCGCGGCCCTCGCCGAATCGCTCGCAGAGCCGGATCGGCGGCTTTTCTTCACAGTGGTATTCGAGTCAGCCGCGGAACCGTCATGGGACGAAGCCGAAAGCTGTTTGAGCGACCTTCGACGCCGCCACGTCGAAACGGAGCTTCAAACCGTTCAGAAGGCTCTCGAAGCACAGCCGCCTATCGAAGAGCAATTGCGCCTGCAGAGGCGAATGCAAGATCTGCAACTTCGTCGGCGTCTCGCTGGGCACGGAGCCTGACGCTCGCCCAGACCAGGAGGATGGATTTCACCATGATTGGACGCCCGAATAACACCGAAGCAGCGCCGCACTATTTCAAGTACATCAACCAGGTCACGGGTGACGATCCCGTCAGTACGATCGAGAGCCAACTGGATGAAGTGCTCGCGGTTTGCCGGGGTATCACGGAGGAAAAGTCTCTCTACCGCTACGCCCCGGAAAAATGGAGCATTCGGCAAGTTCTGAATCATGTCTCAGATAACGAGAGGGCCTTCGTGTTCCGAGCCCTGTGGTTCGCTCGCGGCTTCGCGGCGCCCTTGCCCGGCTACGATCAAGATATCGCGGCGGCGGGCGCCGAGGCAGACCGGGTCTCCTGGACTGAGCACATCGAGGAGTTCCGTGGGATACGCCTATCAACGATCTCGTTCTTCAAGAATATGCCGGCCGACGCTTGGGCACGAACCGGCATCGCCAGCGACAACCCTTTTACCGTTCGGGCGTTGGCCTTTATCATCCCTGGCCACGTGACGCATCACATTTCGCTGCTCCGCGAACGATATCTGTAGCATCTTCTACTCCGTGGCGTCGGCATTCGGCCTGCTCTTGGGCGCCTCTACACACCCACCGAAGCCCAAAACCTGTAGCTTCTGGAATCCGACGTGCCTCGCTGACAGGAAAAGACTTGCGCCGAGGGCCCAGAATGAATCAAAATGACCCCTTCGAACATCTAATTGACGTAAACGCCTGTGCCGATATATGCTCCGAGGGTTTTGGAGGAAACGGGCTGAATCCGTCGTGCATCCTATCGGCGTAGGGCATGGCGTGGACGGGTCTGGCGTGCGCAGAGGGATTTGGATCAAGTTCGCAAACGGGTTTACCAGCATCACATCCGCCATTCGAGAAAATTCTGACACACGGAATTGGCCGGGGTGTCTCGCCCCGCCCTCTAACGTGATTGACGCAAGTTTGCGCGGCGCTCGCGCATCGGCTGACTCTGCCGGGAGCTAAATTGTGACTCTCGCAATCGAAGAAAAATACGATCAGGTACGGCAGCTCATCAACATGGGCAAGGAGCGCGGTTACCTCCTTTATGATGAGGTGAACGATCTCCTGCCGGCTGAGATTCATTCCTCCGAAGAAATCGACGATTTGCTTTCGACCTTCGAGCGATATGGAATCGATGTGTACGAAGATCTCTCGAGCGCGAAGGCTGCGCTCGCGGGAGACGCCGGCGAGGTCGAAGTCGTCAAGGAAGAGGCTCCAGCCGATGATTCGGAGCTGGACCTCACTCCGGGCTCGCTCGAGAAGACGAACGATCCCGTCCGCATGTATCTCCGCGAGATGGGCACCGTTCCGCTGCTCACGCGCGAGGGCGAAGTTGCCATCGCCAAGCGCATCGAGCGCGGGCAATTGCTCGTCCTCAAGACAATCTCGCGCTCTCCGATCATTCTGAAAGAATTGCTGGGCGTCGGCGAAGATCTGCGCCGCGGCTCGCGCTCCATTAAGGAAATCGTTCAGTTCGACGACGAAGAGCTCACCGAAGAGAAGATCGAAGCCAAGACCCGCGAAACGCTGAAGGAAATCGACAAGATCGGCAAGCTTTACCTGCTTTCGGTGAAGCAAGCCGAGAAACTCGATAACACGGCGCGCTCGAACAAGCGCACCTACCTCCGCGCCCGCTTCGCGCTGGGCCGCACGCGTGTGGACATGTCCATGCGCGTCCGCGAAATCGATTTCAATCCGTTCGAGAAGAAGCGCCTGATCGACAAGATGCGCCAGTCGGTCGAGCGCGTTCAGGCCCTCGAGCGCGAAATCGTGAAGCTCGAGCGGCGCGTCGAAGCCTCGAAGGCCGACGTTCTCGCCGAGGCCCGCAAGGAATTGAAAGCGCGCCGGCAGGAACTTCGCGAAATCGAAGTCATCGCCGAAGCGAATCCCACCGAACTGAAGCGGATGCTGCAAGTCATCGTCCGCGGCGAAGTGGAAGCCGAGCAGGCGAAAAAGGAATTGATCGAGGCCAACCTTCGCCTCGTCGTTTCCATCGCGAAGAAATATACGAACCGCGGCTTGCAATTCCTCGACCTGATCCAGGAAGGCAACATCGGCTTGATGAAAGCCGTCGACAAGTTCGAATGGCGCCGCGGCTACAAATTCTCGACCTACGCTACGTGGTGGATCCGGCAGGCCATCACCCGCGCCATCGCCGATCAGGCTCGCACCATCCGCATCCCGGTGCACATGATCGAGACGATCAACAAGCTCGTCCGCACCAGCCGCCAACTCGTTCAGGAACTCGGCCGCGAGCCCACTTCCGAAGAAATCGCCAAGCGGATGGATATTCCCGTCGCGAAAGTCCGCAAGATTCTGAAAATCGCGCAGGAGCCGATTTCGCTCGAAACGCCGATCGGGGAAGAGGAAGATTCGCATCTTGGTGATTTCATCGAGGACAAGGCCGTCGTTTCGCCTTCCGACGCCGTCATCAATCTCAGTCTCAAGGAACAAACGTCCTCGGTGCTGAAGACGCTCACGCCGCGCGAAGAAAAAGTCATCAAGATGCGTTTCGGCCTCGACGATGGCAGCGAGCACACACTCGAAGAAGTCGGCCAGTCGTTCGCCGTGACGCGCGAACGCATCCGGCAGATCGAAGCGAAGGCGTTGCGCAAGCTGCGCCACCCCTCGCGCTCGCGCAAGCTCCGCGCCTTCCTCGAAGGCTCCGCCAACGATTACTGACTGCATTCAAATTAAGTGGATTTCCAGCAGGGCCGGCGAATGCCGGCCCTTTTTTATTTCGTTCCGAGTGTTGATTCGAGGCGCGCCACTGCTGCTGTCCAGAAATTTTTCATGCGTTTAGATTCCGCCGCGCTCTCGAGCTTCATGTGATCGACGACAACCTGCGTTTTCTCCGCGCCCTTCGGATAAAAATAAACACTGATTCGATCCGTTTCGTCCCATTTGGCGCGGATGGATTTGTTCGCCGTAGCCGTGGTGATTTCCATCTTGTCGACCTTGAGCCACGCCTTCCGCGCTTTTTCGTCGGCCCAGGCCTTGTAAATCTTCGCGAGCGGAATGGGTAGAGTTCGGCTCACACCCGCCGCGAAATCTCCGGCGCACGTCTGATGGATTTCACGTAACCCGTGCTTCTGCTCGTATTCCACCGCCACCATCTGGCACCACCAGCCCGGAACTTTCTGCTCGTGGTAGAGGTACCGCGCCATTTCCGGATGATTCATTTTTTTCGCGCCCGCCGCATCAAGAATCTTGAACCACTCTGCCCACACCTTGCCCGTCTTGGCCTTGACGGCCTCGTCGCTGAATCGCCGCGGCTCCTGGGGTTTCCTCATGGCGCTCTCCCCGCGCTTTTGTCGTAGGGTGGATTTAGGGCTGCAGTTCGATGAAAGCGGAGTATGTGTGCGGTTCTGGCACGTCGTAGCCTTCGCGATGGAGACCTTCGAGATGGAAGGCAATTGCTTCGCGCATGTTTGCCTCGACTTCTTCACGCGTGCTGCCGGTTGCGACACAGCCGTCCAGATCGGGCGAGTATGCCGAATAGCCTGACGCCGTAGCTTCGACTACGATCAGATATTTTTTCATCGCTTCAATCCTGCCTGCTTCAGGACGCTATTGAGCGTTCCTGGTGCGAGGTCATCGCTCGACTTTCCGGCGATCGTTACTATGCCGGGCTTGGTTGGATGCTTGTACTGTTCGTGGCTACCTCGCGTGCGCGCGAGATACCAGCCGTCGTCCCTAAGCATCCTTACGACATCCCGAACCTTCACATTATTGTCCTACAAAATGAGTTCCGTTGCGTAATCGTTGTGAGAATTGTCGCTACTTCTGCGGTTGCGCCGTACTCCAATCCACTGCGGAGCCATACTGATACACAAGCTGCGCGCCGCGATCCGCTCCGAGCGTCAACAGAATCGCCAGAACGCAAAGGCCCGCGAGCAAAATTTTGCGGTAGCTGGCAGCGAAATCTTTGCGGCAGACGAATGCGAAGAGGCTCAGTCCAATCCCGACGCTCGTCGTGATCATCATCAGCGTCTCGTGAATTCCCACGATCTGCATCGCCGGGCCGGGCGGGATTGATTTTTCCGCGTTGAGCCCGGTGAAAATCGTTACGATCGCGGCAAATGTGCCGAGATAGAGAAGCCGCGCGGCGGTGCGATGCCATTCGTCGCTCCCGCGCACGATCGCCAGCGCTTCGAAAAAAAGCGCCGCAAGCCACAGCGCGATCGGAAAATGGACGAACAGCGGATGTATGTTGAGAATTGCCCTCAGGCCAGGCAGCATCGCGCACCTCCCCTTCGGTGAACTGTCGCGGATTATCGTCGAATCGCGTGGCGCGGTAAAGCGGATGCGTCGAGGCGCTGGCAACGCTATAATCTGCGCTCGCGAACGTCGCAAACGTTTCGTTACATCAACAATTTCGGAGGTAACCACCCATGCCCAAGCCGCCTAAGAAGCCGCGTCCTGCCGAACGCGATTATTCGCATCGCTCGCTCCTCGACAAGCTCGGCGTGAAACCGGAGCAGCGAATACTGATTCTCGATGTCACGGACGGCGCATTCATCAACGACATTGAGCCGTTCGCCCCCTCGTTCACCGAGCGCAAGCCAGCAGGCGAGATCGATCTGATTTTTTTCGGCGCCGAGGAAAAGGACGCTCTGAAGCGTCTCGCCTCTCTGCGAAAATCTATCGTGAAGAATGGCGCGATTTGGGTGGTCTACCCCAAAGGCAAGCAACACATCCGCGAAATCGACGTCATCAACGCCGCAAAATCCTCCGGCCTCGTCGACAACAAAGTTTGCAGCTTCTCGAACACTCACACCGCCCTTCGCTGCGTCATCCCCATCGCCGACCGTTGAATGGTGGCGCTGTTTCCCGTGGAACGCTCTCTCTCAAGCTCAATTAGCTCACCGACATTTCAGTCGTAAGATGTAGGCATGCCGAGTTTGCTCGACGTGCGCGGGCTGACGGTGGAGTTGCCGACGGAGAAGGGCTGGGTGCGCCCGGTGAACGGCGTTTCGTTCACGCTCGCTGCCGGCGAGACGCTCGGCATCGTCGGCGAGTCGGGCTCCGGCAAGACGATGCTATCGCTCGCGCTGATGGGACTCACTCCGCCCGGCGCGAGGCGTATGGGCGACGCGCTGCTCCTGGATCGCGCGAGCGATAAATCGGCGGCTGCCGGCCGCTACACAAATCTCATCACTGCGTCGGCGAACGAAATCCGCGCGCTCCGCGGCCGCGAGATCGCCATGATTTTTCAAGAGCCGATGACCGCGCTCAATCCCGTGATGCGAATCGGTGCGCAGATCGAAGAAGCGATCCGCGTTCACGATGCGCGCTGTTCGTCAGCCGACGCGTGCAGCCGCGCAGTTGAAGCGCTCAAACTCGCGTCGGTGCCGGAGCCCGAAGTACGCGCGCGGCAATATCCGCACCAGTTATCGGGAGGATTGCGCCAGCGCGCACTGATCGCGATGGCGCTCGCCGCCGGGCCGCGCGTGCTGATCGCGGACGAGCCCACGACTGCGCTCGACGCCACCGTGCAAAAACAAATTCTGGAACTTCTCGCGCGCTTGCAGCGTGAACTCGGCCTCGCGATGATTTTCATCACGCACGATCTCGGCGTGGTCGCGCAGGTGGCAGACCGCGTCGCGGTCATGTATGCCGGCCGAATCGTCGAAGAAGGGCCGACGAAAGAGATTTTGCACGAGCCTGCGCATCCCTACACTGCCGGCCTGCTGCGCGCGGCGCCGCGGCTCAAGCGCGGCACGCTCACGCCGATTCCAGGCTCGGTGCCATCACTCGACGCATTGCCTCCGGGCTGTGCGTTCGCGCCGCGCTGCGAATTCCATCGCGCCGAATGCGACATTGCCGTGCCGGAGTTAGCCGCCGCATCGCCGGATCACAGCGCTCGCTGCATTCTAGTTTCGGAAGGCGTCGCTCGATGAACGCGAAACCAATTCTCGTCGCGCGAAATTTGCGGAAATCGTATCCCGCTGCAACAACTGCGTTCGGCGCACCCGGCCGTCGCGGCGTGGCCGTGGACGGCGTGAGCTTCGAACTCGAGCGCGGCGAAACGCTCGGCATCGTCGGCGAATCGGGATGCGGCAAGACGACGCTCGCGCGAATGCTGTTGCGCCTGATCGAGCCGGACGAAGGCGGAATCGATTTTCGCGGCGAAAATTTTCTCGCGGCGCGCGGAAGCAAGCTGCGCGCGATGCGCCGCGGCATTCAAATGGTGTTTCAGGATCCGGCCGGCTCGCTCAATCCGCGAATGCGAGTCGGCGCGATTGTCGGCGAACCGCTGGACATCCACGAGCCACAACTTTCGCGCGCCAAGCGCCGAATGAGAATCGTCGAAACGCTCGCGACGGTTGGTCTCGACGAAGAGTCGCTCAAGCGCTTCCCGCACGAGTTTTCCGGCGGCCAGCGCCAAAGAATCGGAATCGCGCGGGCGCTGATTCTGCGGCCGGATGTTGTCGTCGGCGACGAACCCGTCTCCGCGCTCGATGTTTCCGTCGGCGCCCAAATTCTCGAACTCCTTGCGCGATTGCAGCGCGAGCTGAATCTCACCTATATCTTGATATCGCATTCCTTGCCGGTGGTGGCTCAATTGGCGACGCGCGTCGCTGTGATGCGCGCCGGCCGTTTCGTGGAACTCGGCCCGGCCGCCCAGGTCCTCCTGCAACCGAAAGATTCCTACACCCAATCGCTCGTCGCCGCCGTCCCCGAAATCCCGGCGTGAGGCTTCCATCGCGCCGGCGATGGCCCGCGGAAATTGCTTCAACTACCCCTCTTTCTTGTAGCGATTAGAAATGACTCGCGATGATTGTTTTCTTTGAGTTGGGGCGATTTTTAATAGTTTTGGTGTAGCGATTAGAAATCGAATTGGAAGCGAGTACTGGACTCCGCAGATTTGCGTACCCTTGTGCGTCCTACGCTGCAACGCGGGGAGCTGGACTTCGGCCCAGCGAAAGATCCGCCGCCGTCAAAATAGGCTTCAGCCGCGGGATTTCTCCGGCACTAAAGCGCACGATCAAATGCAGCACGTTCTCCGGAGTGCTGAAGCGCTCCTTCCCCCGCATGAGTGCGGGGGCTCCCACCATCTTGGAGCACGCCCTTCGGAGGCTTTGCTTACTTTGTTAACTCGTATGGCAATATACTTGTAGAGTAATTATACCATATCAATTCAACGAAAGCAAGCGCCCGTGCTGTGGATAGCGTCTTGGCAGTAGAAAGGCGACCGGCCTTCCGGCCAGCGCTACGACTGCGGATCGAAGCGGTCCGTCGCGCGCCGCGCGATCAAAAATCAAGGGTGCTTTCCGAAGCGCCACGGCGCTCCTTCCCCCGGCATGAATGCGGGGCTTCCACCATACTGCGGGGTCTCGCTCTCATTCCTATGCCATACGCGCCCGAACTGGATTAAACTCTGCCGCCGAAAGATTTCGCGGCTCGCTGCGTAGGTAGAATGAAGCGGCGATTTCTAATTCCGTCTTGGGAGGATGAAGAACATGGCGACGCCATCAAGCCCGATGCCCGACGTACCCCCCCAGCCCGCGCCGATCGGCGAGATCGGCCGAATGACCGGTGTGCTGTTCAGTCCCAAGGCGACGTATGACGACATCGTCGCGCGCCCGACCTGGATCGCGCCGCTAATCCTTCTTTGCGTCATAGCCCTTGCCGTCATCGCGCTTTTCGGCCAACGTGTCGGCTGGCGCGGCTTCATGGAGCGCCAATTCGATAAAAATCCGCGCACAGCGAACATGCCTGCGGATCAGCGGGAAAAAGCGCTCGACAACGCTGTCAAATTCGCGCCGCCGATCACCTACATCAGCGTCGGCATCGCAACGCTTATCGTTCCGGTGATCATCGCGGCGGTGATGCTTGGCGCTTTCAATTTGCTGGCTGGCACGCGCATTAATTTCAAGGTCGCTCTCGCCATCGTGTCATTTTCCTGGATGCCGCTCGTCATCCACGGATTGCTTTCATTGATTCTTTTATTTCTCAAATCGCCGGACACGATTGACCTTGAGCATCTCGTAGGTTCAAATCCCGGCGCATTTATTTCGAGTGACTCCGCCAGATGGTTGATGGCTCTGATGACCTCGTTCGACGTCTTCGCCTTCTGGGTGATGGTACTGATGGCGATTGGTTTCTCGGCCGCGAGCCCGAAAAAAGTCACCTTTGGAAAGGGACTGACGATTGTCGTGGCCGTCTGGGCCCTTTGGGTTCTCATCCACGTCGGCTGGGTCGGCGCATTTAGCTAATCGAATTCCGCACCTGATACAATTCGCCGGATGGGATTCCAGTTCGAGGTTCTGAAGACGGATCCGACCGGCGCGCGACTCGGCCGGCTGACTACGCCGCATGGCGTGATTGAAACGCCGGCGTTCATGCCGGTGGGCACGGCGGCCACCGTCAAAGGCCTCACGCAGCAAGCGCTCGAAGAGCTCGACGCGCAGATCATCCTCGCCAACACTTACCATCTCTTCCTGCGTCCCGGGCACGAGTTGATTCGCTCGCTCGGTGGCTTGCACGCCTTCATGTCCTGGCCGCGGCCAATCCTCACCGATTCCGGCGGATTCCAGATCTTCAGTCTTTCGGATCTGCGCAAAGTGACGGACGAAGGCGTCACGTTTCGTTCGCACATTGACGGCTCGGAGCATTTCCTTTCTGCGGAGATCGCGCTCGACGTCGAGATGGCGCTTGGCGCGGATATCATCATGGTCCTCGACGAGTGCATCGCAGCTCCCGCCAGCCGCAATCAGACGCAGGAAGCGGCGGCGCGAACGCTCGATTGGGCGCGGCGATCGCGCGAACATTTTTCGCGGCAAGGCGACGCGGCGCGGCAAATGGTTTTCGGAATCGTTCAGGGCGGAACGCATCCGGATTTACGCCGCGAGAATGCGGACGCGATCGTCGCGCTCGATTTTCCTGGGAACGCCATCGGCGGCCTCGCCGTGGGCGAACCTCATGAGGTTACCTGCGCGATGACTTCCGAAGTGACGTCGCGGCTTCCAGTGAATCGGCCGCGTTACCTGATGGGAGTCGGGAAACCGGAGCAAATCGTGGATTACGTCGCGCTCGGCGTGGACATGATGGACTGCGTGCTGCCCACGCGCAGCGCAAGACACGGCTGTCTCTTTACGTCACAAGGACGCATACTGATCAAGAATGCACGCTATGCCAATGACGCACGCCCGATTGACGAGACCTGCGAATGCGCGGTTTGCCGCCGCTATTCACGCGCGTACTTGCGCCATCTTTTCCTTGCGAATGAATTGCTTGCCGCAATCTTGAACTCCCACCACAACATTTACTTTTACCTTGACATGATGCGCAAAATTCGCGAGGCTATCGGTTTTGGGAATCTGTCTAGGTTCCGCACTGACCTGCAGGCACGCCTCGAAATCAGGCATACCGAGATGGGCGTTTAGGGCTGAAGACGCGCCGGGTCAGCGTTTCGAAAGATGTGTCCGGGCATCCCGCAAACCGCGGCGTGAGTATCTAAGTCTAAGGACGTGGCAATCACCATGATAAGCAGCTTGTTAGCAGGTCTCCCTATCCTCGCACAAGCGTCACCGGGCGGGATGCTGACCTTTCTACCATTGCTCCTGATCATGGTGGTTTTTTATGTTTTGCTGATTCTTCCGGCGCAGCGGCGCCAGAAGAAAACCACGCAGATGCTAGGGGCGCTGAAGAACGGCGACAAAGTGATTACGAACGGCGGAATTTACGGCACCGTCGTCGGCCTCGAGGACGACACCGTGCAATTGCGCATTGCCGACCAGGTGAAGATCAAGCTCTCACGCAATGCCATCGTCGGGCTCCAAGCGGAACCACCCAAGGAGACTTAAGCCTCTCGCATGAATTCCCAGCTCAGATGGAAATTCATTTTTATCCTCATCGTCATATTGGTGTGCATCTATGGCTTGATCGGCGTGCCGGAGTTTCCAACCTCGTGGCAAACCGTCAAAGATAATTTCGCCGACCGAATTAAATTGGGCCTCGACCTCAGGGGCGGGAGCCACCTGGTTTTGCAAGTGCAGGTGAACGAAGCGATCGGACTTCGCTGCGATCAAACGATCGACCAACTCACCAAGCAGCTTCGCGATCGCAACATCAACGTCGGCGAAATCCGCCGCGTGGACGATCAACACATCCTGGTGCGCGACGTTGCTCCGGCGACCTCGGGCGCGTTCCGCGATTTAATCGCTTCACAGTTCACCGACTGGAGCATCGCGCCTGCGGCGGGCGAGACTTCGGGCTATCTTCTGTCGATCAAGCCGCAAATCGTCGCCGACATTCAGCAGCAGACGATGGATCAGGCCCTAGAGACTATCGATCGCCGCATCAACGCGCTTGGCTTGACCGAGCCGACGATTGCATTCACGGGCCGCGCCGATAACGAAATTCTTGTCCAACTGCCTGGTGAAGGGGATCCGACACGCGCCAAGCAAGTGATTCAAGCGGGCGGGCAGCTCGAACTGACCGCCGTCGATGATCCGCAAACGTATCCATCGCAAGCGGCGGCGCTCGCCGCGCACGGCGGAGTTCTTCCTCCGGGGACTCAATTGCTTCCCGGAAAATCCTCTTCAGCCAATGGACAGCCCGGCCCGCAGGTCTGGTATGTGGTTGACCGCTTGCCGATCATCACCGGCCAAGACTTGCGCAACTCGACTCCGACGCCGAGCACGAATTATCCCGGCCAATATCAGGTTAATTTCACTCTCTCGACGGCTGCGGCGGCGCGATTTGGACCGTTCACGGAATCGCATATCGGCAAGCAGATGGCGGTTGTCCTCGACCACCAGGTTCAGACCGCGCCAGAGATTCGCGGACGCATCGAAGATTCGGGAATGATCGAAGGAAATTTCTCGCAGGACTCCGCGAAGGATCTCTCACTCGTGCTCCGCGCGGGCGCGTTGCCGGCTTCGATCAAATATCTCGAAGAGCGCACCGTTGGACCTTCGCTCGGCGCGGATTCCATTCGTTCGGGTGTGAGAGCTTCGCTCGGCAGCTTGATCGTCGTCATGATTTTCCTTGTGGTGTACTACCGCTACAGCGGCATCAACGCCGTGGTGGCGCTGTTTCTGAACTTGCTGATCTTGATCGCATTCATGGCGATTTCGGGCGCGGTGCTGACGCTGCCTGGTATCGCAGGCGTGGTGCTCACCATCGGTATGGGTGTGGACTCGAACGTTCTGGTGTTCGAGCGCATCCGCGAGGAGTTGCGCAGCGGGAAGGCGCCGCCGTCGGCAGTTTCCGTGGGATTTGATCGAGCGTTTTTGACGATTATTGACACGCACATCACCACGCTCGTGTCAGCCGCGTTCCTGTTTTTGTTCGGCACGGGGCCGGTGAAAGGCTTCGCGATCACCTTGGTTATCGGTCTTCTCGCGAACCTATTTACCTCGATCTACGTGTCGCGCGCGATTTTCGATTGGCATCTGTCGCGGATGGACAGACAGGCAGAGCTAAGCATCTAGCCTGTTATGGGTTAGCGGCTTTGGCATCGCATTTCGACTAAGAGGAACGCGAGCCTGAGGGTGGAACCAACACCGCTATAACGGTGTCTAACTCAGTGGGACTGGACTAGGAATGGAATTCTTCCATGGCGTGAATGTTGACTGGATGGGGAAGGCGAAGTACTTCGTCTCGTGCTCCCTGCTCCTTCTGGTTGTCGGCTGGATTTCAATTTATCGCGGCGGAGGGCTCCGCTACGGAATCGATTTCCGCGGCGGGACGCTTGTTTACGTCCGCTTCGCCTCCGCGCCTCCGATCAATCAGATCCGCACGGGCCTTCAGGAGGCCGGCCTGGCCAACAGCACCATTCAGCAGATCAGCGATATTTCCAACCCGTCATCAAACAACGACGTTGTGATCGGCCTCGATTTGCGCGGGCAGGGCGACGAATCGATCGACCAAGGCAAGCAAGCAATTCTTGGCGTGCTCCAGAAAACGTTTGGAGTCCAGGGCGCAAAGCCTGATTTCAATTCCGTGACGCCTTCCGCGCTCGCGGCGTTTCTGACTCAAAAAGATCCGCTTTCTCTGGGTGCCGCCGCGGGTGACCGCTATAACCAACTCGCGAAGCAGATCACCGACGTGCGCGACAAGGATCACGGCGGAATTCTGACGAATTTCGATGAGCTAAAAAGCGTTCCCGGCGTCAACGCCGCGTTGCTCGCCGGCGTGCGCGATTCCTACTCGCTTGGCACGTTCGCTATCCGCGACGTCGAGGTTGTCGGCCCCAAAGTCGGCGCCCAGCTTCGCCGTCAGGCAGTTTTTGCTACCCTCTATGCGTTGGCGGGCATGTTGATATATATTGCCATCCGATTCGAGTGGGTCTATGGGGCCGCGGCGGTGATTGCCGTCTTTCACGACGTGCTCATCACCCTCGGTTTATTCTCTCTCTTTCGCTTTGAGATTTCGTTGACGGTTATTGCGGCACTCCTGACTCTCGTCGGGTATTCGATGAACGACACCATTGTCATCTTCGATCGCGTGCGCGAGAATCTCCGGCTCATGCGCCGCGAGCCGCTGGAAACCATTGTGAACCGCTCCATCAATCAAACTCTTTCGCGGACGATTCTGACGAGCGGCCTAACGTTTCTGACCGTCCTCGTCCTTTTTCTCATGGGAGGGGAAGTTCTCCGCAGCTTCTCTTTTGCTATGGTGGTGGGAGTTGTGATAGGAACATACTCCAGTTTCGGCATTGCTGCTCCCATCGTGGTGGTTTGGAGTAAGTATCGGGGTCAGAGGAGTGTCGCTCGCGCTGGATCCGCAGCCTAAGCGTGTGGCGATAGCCGGGAGGTTTAGCCATGTTCGACGATCTTGTTGAATCAACTGCAGTCGCGAAGAGAACAAACAAAAGCTGGACGGTACTACTTTCCGCGGTCATCCAGGGTGCGATTCTCTTTGTGCTGGTTTTGATTCCATTGATTTACACAGAAGCGTTGCCGAAGCAATTGCTCACCACATTCTTGGTCGCGCCAGCGCCGCCGCCACCGCCTCCTCCCCCAGCCGCTGCGGTACAGCGAATCGTGAAGCCGGTGGTCCGAATTATTCAGGCGGGCAAAATGATGGCGCCGACCGTGATTCCGAAAAAAGTTGCGATGATTAAGGAAGAAGAACTGCCGCCGGATGTTGGCGCAGTGGGCGTCGTAGGCGGCGTTCCGGGTGGCATTGCGGGTGGCCAGGCAGGCGGAGTGCTCGGCGGTATCATCGGCGGGACCGGTTCAAACCTTCCGCCGCCGCCGAAGCCGGCGCAGCAAAGAATCCGCGTTGGCGGCAATGTGCAATCCGCGAAGATGATTCGGCAAGTGCAGCCGATCTATCCGCAGATCGCCAAGACAGCTCACGTTCAAGGCACGATTTTGCTCCATGCAATTATCTCGAAGAATGGCTCAGTTCAGGAACTCCAGTATGTTTCCGGCCCGCCGCTGCTCATGAAGGCCGCTATGGATGCGGTGCGCGAGTGGCGTTATCAGCCCACGCTGCTGAATGGCGAACCGGTGGAAGTTGAAACCACGATTTCCGTGATCTTTACACTCGGTGGGTAGGGCCGGCGCGGCTCCGGCCTGGCTGGGGCTTGTGGCGGGTAGGGGCTTGGGTTGCCGGCAGAGTTTCGCTGCCGAAGATTGGATCTTGAAAGACTCTGAGGAGGATCGAAGGACATGCTAGCGAATACTCTATGGGCAAGTTTCTTGATGTTGCAGCAGGGTGGCGGCAATGCGGACGTCGGTTGGGACCTGGTGACCATGTGGCACAACATGGGCATCCCGGCAAAGGCCGTCGTAGTTTTGCTGTTTGTCATGTCGGCCTGGTCGGTCGGCATCATGATCGACCGCGCGTTGATGTTCAGTGCGGCGCGCAAGCAGTCTCGCGTGTTCGTACAGCAGGTCGCGGGAGCGCTGAAGGACAATAAGCTCGACGAAGCGATCTCGATCGCCGAGCGCAATAAGAAGAGCCACATCGCGAAGGTTGTTGCCACCGGGCTCTCTGAGTTCCAGGCGGCATCGGCGCAGGTGAGCGATGAGGAAGTCATCGAAGCGGCCCGGCGCGGTCTCGAGCGTTCGGTCGCCATCGTACACGCCGAAATGAAGCGCGGCCTCTCAGGTCTCGCCACCATCGGCTCGACGGCTCCCTTCGTCGGCCTCTTCGGAACGGTCGTCGGCATCATCAACGCGTTCAAAGGCATTGCGAGCAGCAAAGCGACTGGTCTTTCGGCAGTGGCCGGCGGTATTTCTGAAGCTCTCGTGACCACCGCTCTCGGTCTTCTCGTCGCCGTGCCCGCGGTGTGGACTTTCAATTATTTTACGAACAAGGTCGAAGCCTTTGACGTCGAGATGGACAACTCCTCAATGGAGTTGATCAACTACTTCATCACGCGCCGGGGCGGAAAGAAGTAAATCATGGGTTATAAGCCAAAAGCTCCACCGGTGATGTCGGAGCCGAACGTCATCCCGATGGCGGATATCATGCTCGTGCTCCTCATCATCTTCATGGTGGTCACGCCCATGTTGCAGAAGGGCGTCTCCGTGGATATGGCGAAGGTGGAAAATCCCGAAGATATGCGGGACGCCGACAAAGATGATGCCATTCTCATCGCGGTGACTCGGGATGGGCGCTACTTCCTGGGGACCAGTCAAGTCAACCTGGATGACATCACGAGTAAAGTCAAGGACCTCCTTGCCAACCGCCTGGACAAGACCGTCTTCGTCAAGAGCGATGCTCGCGCGAAATACGGCGAAGTCGTCAAGGCCGTTGACGAGGTCCGTTCCGCTGGCGTCGATAATCTCGGCTTGCTGACCGATAAGCTCGATACGGGCCGCAAGGCTCCTCCGCCTCCGCCTACGGGACAGTAAAGTTTAGCGTTAAAGGAGCTCTTCCATGGGGATGGCAGTTGGTACACATAAGGGCGCAATGGCGGAGATGAACGTCGTGCCGCTCATCGACATCTTGCTCGTGCTGATCATTATTTTTATGGTGATCACGCCGACGGTGCCGAAGGGCCTCGACGCTCTCGTGCCACAGCCTGCGCCTCCGAATCAGAAAGAAGATCCGGCTCTCCTGGCGAAAACGATCGTCGTTCAAGTCACGGCGAGCGGAAAAGTCCTGATCAACCAGGACGAAACTACGTGGGATCAGCTCGGGCCGCGAATCGACGACATCTTTAAGCAGCGCGCCGAGAAAGTGGCGTTCGTCAAGGGCGAGGATTCCGTGGACTTTGCCGAAGTGGCCCGCGCGATCGACATCATGCGGGCCAACGGTGTCGACAAAGTTGGTCTCATTACTGCAAAGGTTGAGGCGGGTCAGTAGTCGCAGGTTTTTTGAAAGCCTTCTTCTATCGCGAAGTTAAATGATATTTGTGCGAGAAGTAGCGTTCGCAGCGGGACACTGGCCTAAAGTTCTCAAGGAGAAATTGGAATGGAGCGCAAGCCCCGCAGTCGGTACACCCTCGTACTGCTTCTTGCCGCCCTAGCCTTAACGGCGGGCTGCAGCAAGCTGAAAGCCCGCGATCTTCTCAACAAAGGCGTCCAGGCATACAAGGCCGGCCAGTTCGATCAGGCCATCGAAGACTTCAAGCAGTCTAAAGAGCTCGATCCGAGCTTGCTGAACGCGCGGCTCTATCTCGCCACCGCTTATTCATCGCAGTACATTCCTGGCGCTCCCTCGGATGAGAACGTTCGCATGGGGCAGCAGGCCATCGCCGAGTACAAGGAAGTCCTCGACGTCGATCCGAACAATCTCTCCGCCATCGACGGCATCGGCGCCATTCTCTACAACATGGGCGGAACGCCATTCGATCCGAAGAAATTCGAAGAATCCAAGACCTATCACGAGCGGCACATTCAGATCAAACCAGACGATCCCGAGCCTTACTACTGGATCGGCGTCATTGATTGGTCGCTCTCTTACCGCGGCAACAAGGACATGCGCGCGGAATACAACGCGAAAGGCAAGAAGCCCGTCAAGGACAGCGATCCAATGCCCGTGCCGCTGGCCACGGACTTCCAGGCCAAATTTGGCTCGATTATTGATGAGGGCATCACGAACCTGAAGAAGGCCATCGAACTGCGGCCCGATTACGACGACGCGATGGCGTATCTGAACCTGCTCTATCGCCAGAAGGCCGACACGGAAATGACGGCGCAGGCTCACGATGCCGACGAAAAGATGGCCGATGAGCTCGTGGACAAAGTGAAGGCGATCAAGCAGAAAAAGATGGAGAACCCGCAGGGATCATCGTAGACGAAAAGCTTCGGAGCTACCGGCCGGCTGAGCCTTCGCGGTTCAGCCGGCCTTTTCTTTTGTCGCGCTGATGTAATCCTATCTCTCATTGCTGATGTTTGTCGTGGACCGGCCTTGGCGACTTTCTCCATCGAAAACTTCGGTTGCCGCGCGACGCACGCGGACGCCGCCGCGATTGAGCGGCAAATGCTCGATCGTGGACTTACGCGCGCGGGCGGCGGCCATCGCGAGGCCGAAATCGTCGTCCTGAACACGTGT
>CAWDOI010000027.1:0-245471 GCA_963803835.1 uncultured Acidobacteriota bacterium
TAAACGCCGCGACGGTTTCAGCGAGATTCATGTGGACGGGATGCAGCAACGCTTCCTCTGCCTTGAACCAGTCATCTATGTCGCGGCCGGGGAGACCCCCGTTGTTTTGAAATATTTCAAACGCGCGCCGTTCGATCGTTTCACGAATTCGATTGATCCGGTCGAGCAGGATATCTGGCTCGACCAGCTTTACAGACGATATGGCCGGGGCTGTCTGGGTTGCCATTGCTTTCTCAGTCATTTGCGTCACTCCTCTGAGCTCTTCCCTTCGGGCTGCACCGTGAGAGTCCTGGGACGAAGCTCAATCACTTCTGAAGACGGTGCTCACTGAAGGATGGTTACATAATCATCGCGAATCCAGAGACACGCAGTGATATACGTCACGTACTTCGGTGATGAAGCTAAATATCGGCTCTCCGCCGGAACACCATTAGAGGTTTCAGGAACACATAAATCGGAGCCTGAGGAGAAAACGAATACAATCCGCGAAGACTCAATCATCGAAACGCGAACGATCATCACCGCGTCGGCGGGCTCACGGGCACTCGATCAAAAACTGAGCGCTGGTTCATTCCGGTGCAGAAACCACCGGTCCAGAATCACATGGCGTGAAAACCAGTCACTCGCGAACAGCCGCTGCGCGAGCGCGCTCACAACCCGGTCAGGAAGCCGCCGGCCGATGGCTGCCGACCATTCTGTGTCGGACTTCCCGAATCGGTCGAACAGGCGTCGCCGGTACTCCTCCAGCCGATCCTGCGTGTATATGCCGCCAACGGACGCTATCACTTGCGCTGCCAACAATCCGGACTCGATCGCCGGGCGAATGCCCTCCCCGCTCTGCGAATAAGCGAGACCCATTGCGTCACCGACCAGCAATATGCCGTCGCTGATCATTTTTCGCTTGGTTCCTCGATACAAGAGATATGCGTGGCCGGTCATCGCCTTCGGCAAATCGAAAGTAAGCTTGCCGCTATCGCACAAGAACTGAACGAAACGCGACACATGTTGCGGCAGCCCGTGTGGGTCCAACCTGCCGAGGCCTACATTGAGGAAGTTCTGCTTGCGGAAGCACCATCCATAGCCCTTGATGTCGGAGGAGAAAAATAGCTCGGGAATCTCAGGGCGAATCTCGCAAGCCTCGGCTTGGCTCGGAGTCATTTCGAATTCAGTTTCCTGTGCCGCGACGGCCACTTCCTCGCGCGCATCCGCACCCAGATGCCGCGCGACCGGACAGAAGTGACCTCCTGCGCCAACGATCAGCCGCGCTTTGATCTCGCCGTTAACCAGCCACTGGTCTCCGATTCGCTCGATCGATTGGAGCGGCGCCGCTTTGAACACCCGTGCTCCGGAGCGTTTGAGAAGGAACTCGTCAAATTCACAGCGGCGGATGCCATAACTAATCGTCGTGTGGTAATCCGTGAGGACTTCAGCGCCGCCCATGCGGCTGGTACGAAACCCAGTGATCGGCTGAAGCACGCGCCCCGTGCCGTATTCGTTGGCGCTAATCTCGAGTTCCTCCACGACGGCGGGCGTGATCCAGCCGCCGCAGACTTTGTCGCGAGGAAAAACCCTCTTGTCGAGAACTCCGGCGTCAATGCCCTCGCGTCGCAATGCCCATGCGCAGGATGCGCCCGCCGGTCCCGCGCCAACGATCAGGACATCGCATGAATCCATCGGGACTCTTCTTTCGTTTGAGCATCTTCGCGATAGAGATATTGGCGCGTCCACGGGATTTGCTTACAGTCCGATCCCGCGAATACAACCTGGAACAATTGCAGCGAACCCACTCGAAACGCCACCAGCGAACCAGCTAGATATAGCCGCCAAGCCCGGATAAACTCGGCGTCGAACATTTTGCCAACTTGGTCGAGCGAATTTTCGAACCGGTTCAACCAATGCTCGAGCGTCTTCGCATAATGGAATCGCAAATTCTCGACATCCTGCACGGAAAAATTCCACGGTTGAAGCATGCTAAGCGCCTCACCAAGTGTCGGCGCGTACGCTCCGGGGAAAATCCGCTTCCGAATCCAGCGGCTGAACGCCCGCGGTTGGTTCCTCCCGATGAAATGGAGAAATCCGCGGCCCGAGTTGCCTATAGACCGATGGATGATGGCTCCCAGTTCTTCATAATTCTCGGAACCAACGTGTTCGAGCATGCCGACGGAAACAAACGCGTCGCACGTACCCGAAATATTCCTGTAGTCGTCCTCGATAAATTCAATGAGATGAGCCAGTCCCTCGGCTTTGGCTCGCTCACGGGCAAATTGGATTTGCTCTTTCGATATGTTGAATGCCCGAACGCTGACACCGTAATTCTTCGCCATATGAATCGCGAGCGCTCCCCATCCGCAGCCCGCCTCAATCACCCTCTCTCCCGGCCGAAGTTGGATTTTCCGGCAGATATAGTCCAGCTTTGCCTGTTGCGCTTCTTCAAGGGATGCGTCCGGCGACGGAAAATATGCGCAGGTGTAGATCAGTCGCGGATCGAGCCAGAGTCTGTAAAACTCGCTCGTTAAATCATAGTGATGATGGATGTTGCGTGCCGAGCCTTCCGGCGTGTTGGCTTGCCGCCAATCCTGCCATCGCTCCCACATTCTGCGATACACGCCTCCCGGCCCAGTGCCAGCACCCGAGTAAAAAAGGTTCTCGAGAAGGCGGATCAAATCGCCACCGATCCGTATTGTTCCCGCCGCGTAGCCGTCACCGAAGCCGACTTCAGGATTCAACGCCATGGCGACAAGCGTCTTACGGTCGCCGATGAAAACTGTATCAACCGGCTCCTTCTGAAACGGCAACACTCCGTCGCTATCTCCGAACACAAATCGAATCGGTGCATCGCCAGTCAAACTTTGGATTTTGGCTAGCAACTTCCGTTCGAAGGGGGAGGCCCCTTTACTGGGCATGGCTGGATGCTCCTCTCGCGTCTGGTGGGGGCTGGACAGCGCCCCTTATTGCCCCACATTAAGCTACGAAATCCCAAAAGAGGCCACAAAATTTTGATGGCCGGGGCCCCGAGACGGTTTCAGTCCCCTTCAGCACCCGATCGGCCACGTTGACCCCCTAAGCCACCAACGAATTACACAGAAGATCGCGGAACTAACGGCGCCACCAGCCGGAATGACGTATGAGGGACGAACGTCAACAACGATTCCCGCATCGAAGTGCAAGATGGAGGAAATTTCGCAATGGATCGCAATCATCATTTTTCAATGAAACCATTTGCTCTGCTATTGAGCTTCACCCTGGCACCACTGCTTTCGCCATCTGGAAACGCGAGCGCCGCGACCACAAGTTCACCAGCGCCGCAAACGCAATCCGCAGCCAATCCTAATCTCGCCGGCCAATGGAAACTCAGCAAGGATCAAAGCGACGATCCGCGCCAAAAGATGCAGCAGGCCATGGGAGGCAACGGACAGGGCGGTGGTCGCGGCGCTGGCGGCGGAGGCGGGCATCGCGGAGGTGGGCAAGGCCAGCGCGGCGGAATGATGAACGACCTAGATCAACTCACCGTCGTACAAACCGATACGTCGGTAAAAGTGAGTAATGCCTCGGGGCGCGTCATCGCCGCGTACCCAGAGGATCCGCAGGGCGCGAAGCCAGCGTCGAATGGTGGAAATGCTGACGACGACGTTCGCGAACCCGCGCCACCCGTCGCGAAGTGGCAAGGCTCGCAGCTAGTCACGACGATGCAGGGACGCCGCGGCGGAATGACCACTCGAACGTATGAGCTGTCGTCCGATGGCAAGCAGCTCATCGTGACAACGAAAATGCAGAATCCGCGGTTCACTCAACCGGTCACATTCCGCCTCGTCTACGATCCAGCGAAGGCAGCCTCGGGGTCCAGCCAGTAGTATCATTTTGCGTGGGCGCTCGCGGCAGCGTATTCGATGAATTTCAGCTAGTGCATCACGCCGCACGTCAGCGCGCATTGGGGACACAGACGGAATGCCTTCGCGGTTCTCTGCTCCGTTAAGTGCAAGCGCTCTCGCGTGGGTGCTCGCAGCAATACCTACCGTTACTTGCGCGCAACAGACGCAGCCGCAGAGCCAAGAAACGCCTGCGCCCTCGGCAAAATATTTGGCCGTCGGTTCCGTGCGCACCTCCGAAGGCACCCCGATTCCCGGCGCAACCGTTCACGTCACCGAAACCAATTCTCAAAAAGCCTGGATTAGCTGGACTGACGAAGCAGGGAAATTTCAAATTCCCGAGTTAGCCGCCGGCATCTATCAAATCGAGACGACCGAGCCAGGATTCGTCGCGTCGGCAATCGATGTAAAGATTCCGGTCGTGCCCGCGGGTCCAATTCTCGTTGTCCTGCGCGTCGCGACGCTCGCGCAAATCGCCGCTTCTCAGTCGCCAGCCGGCGCGCCGCCCGCTGCAACAAAGAACGGTGCACCGCCAGGAGCAGGCGACAACAACGCCGCCAACGGTGCACCCGCCGGTCGGAATCGCAATGGCGGCCGCAATCAGGTTCCCGCGGGCGTCCAAAACGCGCTTCGCGAAGGCCTAGCCACTGGAGGCTTCCAACAGACCGAACTGACAGGCGAGGGCAGCGGTAATCAGGAAAACGAAAATCCCGGCGCCAGCACGGCGCAGCAACCCACTCTGACGGTCTCAGGCGGCGCTGGCGGCGCGTCTACTTCCGATGCCTTTCTGCTGCAAGGAACCGTTGGGCAAGGCGCTGCCGGTGCCGGCCCCGGCGGCATGTTTGGCGATTTGGGCGTCGGCGCACCCGGAGGCCGCGGTAATTTTGGTGGAGTTCCAGGACAAGGCCCCGGACAGCAGGGCCAGCAAGGCGGGAATCCCTTTGGCGGCGCGGCAGGCGGCATTCAAGGTCCGGGAGGCGCTGGTGGAGCGGGCGGCGGCCCAGGCGGTGGCGGACCTCCGGGTGGCGGACGAGGCGGCGGCCGGCTCGCGCGTCAATCTATAAATCGTATGCGCTTCGGCTTCACGGATCGCTACGAGAATTCGATTTGGGATGCGAAGCCGTATTCGATCACGGGCGCGCCGGCTCCCAAAGTTTCGCATTACGACGAGCGAATCGGAGCCAACGTCGGCGGTCC
This sequence comes from uncultured Acidobacteriota bacterium, assembly GCA_963803835.1. Lineage (GTDB taxonomy): Bacteria > Acidobacteriota > Terriglobia > Acidiferrales > UBA7541 > Palsa-147. The sequence goes on from CAWDOI010000027.1 coordinate 5,064, forward strand.
TCTCAAGATTCCGCATATCTACAACGGCGCGGATAAGACGTTTTTCTTCATCAACTATCAGCACGAAACCGAAAAAACGCCCGTGGACGTTTTCTCCACCGTGCCGACACAAGACGAGCGCAACGGAGATTTCTGCGGCACCGGCGCCGTCCTCTACGACCCCGCCTCCAGCTCATCCGGACCGCGCACCCTCCTCAACGACGGCTGCAATATTCCCGCGACACGGATCAATTCCGCTGCTTCGGGCTTGCTCGCGTATGTTCCGCTCCCGAATCTCCCCGGTACGATTCAAAACTTTCATCTGCAAGCCACGACGCCGCTCAATAGTGACATCGTAAATCTTCATGTCCTCCACACCATCAACGCCAAGTGGAATCTAAACGCAGGATACAATTTCAGCTCGCAGCGGATGGACACGCTCGGCAATTTCCCCGGCTTCGGCGGCAATCAATCGACGCGAAATCAGAATGTCGACTTGTCGCTCGCGCACAATTGGTCTTCCAAGCTTGTCGAAACTTCGCATCTGAATTGGAGCCGCAGCCGTATTCAAATCCTGAGCGACAATTCTTTCGTAAACGATGTTGCCGGCGACCTGGGCATCACCGGTGTCTCCACCGCGCCGATCAATTTCGGCGTTCCGCTCATCAACTTCACGGACTTCTCCGGGCTGAACGATCCCGACCCATCGCTCACGCGCAATGAAACGCTGCGTTTCAACGATTCGCTCATCTACGTGCGAAAGAAACATACCTTCAAATTTGGCGGAGAAATCCGCCGCATTCAGCTCAATAACGACAAAGATCCCATCCCGCGCGGCCAATTCTCTTTCACCGGATTGATGACGAGCCAATTGACTTCGACAGGCACGCCGGTACAAGGAACCGGAAATGACTTCGCCGATTTTCTTCTGGGATTGCCTTACAGCACGCAGACGCGCTTCGGCGACGCGTTCACCTATTTTCGCAGTTGGGGATTCCTCGGTTACGCGCAGGACGACTGGCGAGTGACCACGCACTTCACCGCCGAGGTTGGTATCCGCTACGACGGCGTGACGCCTCCGGTCGAGCTACACAATCAAATTGCGAATTTGGATTTGAATGCCGCCGCCACAGCCGTCGATGTGGTCACTCCCGGCGCCACTGGCACCTTTAACGGCGTCTATCCGCAGGCGCTGATTCACGGAAACTACGGCAACTGGGAACCGCGAATCGGATTTGCGTGGCAGCCGCCTATCAAGAAAAAGACGGTTGTCCGCGGCGGCTATTCGATTTTTTACAACGAGGCGATCTACAACAGCCTCGAAACATCCTACCTCGCCTATCAGCCGCCATTTGATCAGGCGCAAACGCTCATCACCTCCGCGACTCAGCAGCTAACCCTTCAGAACGGATTCCCCGCTGTGACCAATCCGACGTCAACCAGCGAAATACTGAACACCGCCGGCGTTTCGCCGTTCTACAAAAATGGCTATGCGCAACTCTGGATGCTCGGCACCGAGACTGACATCACGCGCAATTGGATCTTTAATCTCACGTACACCGGCGTGAAGGGCACGGACCTCGATTTACTGCGCGCGCCAAATCGCGCTCCGCCGGGCACGAGCCAATTGAACACTCAAAACGACCTAAAAATTCCGTATGCGACGAGCTTTCTCTACGATCAATCCGGCGCGAATTCAATCTACAACGCGCTGCAGGCGCGCCTCGTCCATCGTTTCACGCGCGGTTTATCGCTTCAGATTATCTATACCTATTCGAAAGCTCTCGATAACGCGAGCACGATCGGCGGCAGCACTCCCGTCGTCGTGCAGCAGGACGGCAATTTCGCCGCCGAGCGAGGGCTCTCGTCCTTCGACATGCGCCATCAGTTGCGCGTTTTCTCCGTTTACGAATTGCCGTTCGGCGAACGCAAGCGCTACGCGAATCACGGCTGGTCCGAGCACCTCTTCGGCAACTGGCGCATCCTGAACTCAGTTACGTTCCACACTGGCACGCCGGCAACAGCTCTGCTCGGCGGAAGCGAAACCGATAACACCGGCACTGGAGCGAATGGCTCGACACGCGCCGACCAGATCGGCAACCCCAACACCGGAATCTGCGGCGGCTCGCCTCTCACATTTTTCAATACCGGCGCGTTCGCACTTCCTCCCGCGGGCCAGTACGGTGACGCGCCGCGCAATTCGATCGAAGGCCCATGCGCGCTCTCGTGGAACGCGTCGTTCGACAAAAGCTTTCGCTTCGGACCCCGGGATCGTCCGCACCGTCTCGATGTACGTTGGGAGATGCAAAACGTTTCGAATACTCCAAGCTTCACGGGACTTTCGACGCTCTTTGGATCCACGACTTTCGGTCGCGTGACGTCGGCGGCACCCATGCGCACGATGGACATTTCGATTCGGATGAACTTCTAATGAGAGATATGACTGGAAGATTGCTTGTGGCTTTCCTCGCGATTGGCTTAACCGCGTCGCCCGCGATGCCGCAATCTCAGCAGCAATCGGCTCCCGCGCCGACCGCCGTTCCCGCCCCTCCACCGCCTCGCGCCGATTCAACTCGTCCAGCCAATCAGGCGCCTCCGCTGCGCACCACATCCGATCTAGTTCGAATTGACGTCGAGGTCACCGATCGCTCGGGCGCTTCGATGAAAGGACTGCGAGCGGATCAATTCACCGTCTCCGATAACGGCAAGCCGCAAAGGATTTCCTCGTTTGTCTACGCCGACATCGAAAGCATCGAACATGCTGGCAACGAAGATCAAAAACCAATCACCATTCCCGTGGACCCTCCGGCAACACTTCCCGAAGAAACCGTGACGAACGCCGTGCGTGACCGGCGGCTGCTCGTGCTTTTCTTCGACATCACCTCGATGGAAAATGATGATTTGCTTCGGGCTCACGACGCCGCGCAAAAATTCATCGACAAGCAAATGACGCCGGCCGACCTCGTTTCCGTTGTGACCTACGGTAATCGCCTCTCCGTCTGGGCCGATTTCACGAACGACCGAAAAGTGCTCGCCAATGCGATTGCGCGCCTCATTCCGGGCGCCTCATCCGGTCTCGCCGATAATCTCTATGCCGCTGCCCAGAACGGCGAATACGACGTTCAGGAATACACGGGCGCGGCATATACCGCCGATGAAACCGAATTCAACGTCTTCAACACCGACCAGAAACTCGCCGCGGTCGAAGGCTTGGCGAATGTTCTCGGGTCTATTCCCGGCAGAAAAGCCATCGTTCAATTCACCGGAGGCATCACGCAGACTGGCGAGGAAAATCGCACGGAATTGCGGGCGGCCACGGACGCGGCGAATCTTGCCGACGTCTCGATCTATTCGATTGACGCTCGAGGGCTATTCGCCACGGTGCCGGGCGGCGATGCCACCGCGAACGCGGCAACCGGCAATTCCATTTTCACCGGCGCGGCCGTCTTTCATCAGACCGATCAACGCCAGGATTCCCGCGATACCCTCGCGACACTCTCATCCGACACCGGCGGCCACGCATTCTTCGATCTCGGCGATCTCAGCCAGGCGTTTCCGCAGATTGAGAAGGAATACGGCGGCTATTACCTGGTCGGATACACTCTCGCGTCAAACATCAAGCGCGATGGCGCCTGGCACAGCATTCGGGTGAAGGTCAATGCAACGGGAGCTCACGTCCGGTCGCGCGAGGGATATTTCGCTCCGCGGGACTTCCAACATTTACAAAAAGAAGATCGCGATCAGCAACTCGCCGACTCGCTCGAATCGCAGAATCCGATCGTCGAACTGGCGGTTGCCGTCGAGACATCCATGTTCCGGTTAAGCGATCAGCAATTCTACGTTCCGATCGCCGCCAAGCTATCTTCGAGCGCGCTGGAATGGGCGCAGAAACGCGGGCAGCATCAGGCGGAATTCGATTTCGCGGCGGAAGTTCGCGTGGCGTCAACTGGACGTGTCGTCGCGCACCTTCGAGATACCATCCAGGTGCACCTGGACCAAGAACGCTTCCAACAGGTGAGTCAGAGCAGCCTTTTGTATCAGGGAGGAGTAGTTCTCGCGCCGGGCAAGTACAACTTGAAATTTGTCGCGCGCGAGGACGAAACGGGCAAGATCGGCACTTTCGAACAATCGCTACTTATCCCCTTGCCGCCCTCGGACAAAATCACGCTGAGTTCAGTCTTACTTTCAAGTCAGCTCGTGCCGGTGGAAAAAACTTCGGAAGTGCAAACGAAAGGCCAGGGAACTCGCGCAAAGTTGGCGGCTTCCCCGCTCGAAGTGAACGGAGCACGCATCGTGCCTAGCGTCACGCGGTTCTTCGACCAGCAGCAAACTCTCTACGTTTTCTTCCAGGCATACTATCCAGAGAAGGCCGAAAAGTCGGATACATTTGACCCGAATGCTTTGCGCGCGGGATTGATTTTCTTCAGGAATGGATTTCAAATCAACGCTTCGCCGCTTCTCGCCCCCACCGCAATCGACACGAAGTCGCGCACTGCGTCGTACCGCATCAGTCTTCCACTCGCGAAATTGCCCACCGGCCGGTACACGGTGCAGGCCATCGTGATTGCGCCCGGCACCCAACATTCCGCATTCGGCCGCGCGTACCTCGCGTTGATCCAACCGCCGGCCGCTCCCAGCCCCGCTGCGAGCCCTATCGCGGCGCCGTCCGCGCAACCGCCGCCGCATCCGTAGGCGCGCGCAGCATCACTCCAAGCTACGGCCGCTGTCCGGGCTCCACAGGGCCTGCCTTGTCCGGGCGCTCGAAAACGAAAATTCCTCGCGGGTCGGACGCGATAATAATTTGGTCCGGCTCGACCACAATCGCTTTCGCTCGCAATGGCCCGCCATCCGGTGCCGCCATGACGTAGCTGTCCAGAAGAGTGCCGTTCTTGTCGAAGTGCATCAGTGCTTTCCCGATCCCCGCCCAAATGTCTTGCGATTGCGGATCGACTCCGACTGCAGTGACAACGGGCTTTTCATCAGCCGTCAGCAATTGAGGATCGAGATTCACTTTGACGGTTGCCGTGAAATTTGTCATGTCACCGTAACGCCCGTGCGGCCCGAAACCGCCAAATCCACCGTAACCGCCTCCGCCGGGCCGCGGCCCGCCGCCGCCAACTCCCGCTCCATGCGACGCCCCTGAATCAAATGGATGAGCGCCGCCCATGCCTCCCCCAACGCCGCCAAACATCCCTGCTCCTCCCAAACCGGTCAACACGCCCGTTCCGAGACCGTTTGTCCCGGCACCGCCTTCCACCTCGGGTCCCAAACCGAATCCGTTCCCGGGATCGAGCAATTGTGCATTCTGAAAATCCTGCAGCGCCGCGTCGAGCCATTGAGTATCGGCCGCGTTGGTCGTGTCGAAAGCGTCCTGCTCCGTGAACCGCAGCTTGAAACTTCCGGAGCCGTCGGCGTCATCTGAATTCCCGCCAGACGCCCTTGCTCCACTGCCAGGGCCTAGATTGAGTCGCACGCCGTCTCCCAGGATTGCGGCTTGCCCGGTCAACACTCCGCCGCCCCGACCGGAGCCTCGTCCAAAACCTCCGCCAGACGAGTCACCCATTCCCGCCGAAAGCAGAGTCTGCATCAGGCCTGCACCGGTCGCAGGGCCACCGCCTCCGCCAATTCGCCCGCCCAATCCCATTCCCACCCCTCCTGAGAGGTGGATATCGCCAGACGTTCCGATCATTGCTCCGCCGTCCAGCATCGAAGAAAAGTTCAACTCAGAAACGTTGAATCCAAATTGCACTCGGTCTTCGTGCTCGGGCGGCTTGTATACAAGCTGTTCGTTTGTGACCGTCGCATCGCCGTGCGCGTAACCGAACCGATCGAATTTCCGTATCGTTGGAGTGGCAAGGGTGGTGAATGCGAAATAGACGCCATTTGCGGAGTCCCCGCTGATCCTGCCAAGACTCTCGAGCGGTGTGGCGCTCACATCCACTCCCGCATCGGCTGGATCCCCGAAGCTGCGAATCTGATCGCCCTTGTCGTTCAAGATAAGGACGAGCCGCTTCGTTCGCAACGTGGACACCGCGAACTCGCCATCCGAAAGCGCCACCACCGATGTCGGCGCAAACACCTGCACTCTGCTAACGAATGACCCATCCGCTTGGAAAATCACAACGGCGTTCGCACCCCGATCTGCTACAAGGATTCGCCCGTTCGGATCGATATCGAAATCCACCGCATATTGGATTTTGGAGCTTGGCGAATTGTCCTTGGGAATTTGGCCGAGTCGCTGGCCGCCGGGGCCCACTATCCAGATCACGCTCGCGGGAGTTGCAAGAACGTAGTAATTCCCCGAAGCATCGCGCCTCATCTCCGCGATCCCGGGCCCGAATTCAGGCAGCACTCGCGCGCGCGACACGAGGATTCTTGTGATTCCCTGCCCCGACACAGGAAGAGCAACGCCCATCACAAGCAGCACGGAAATTGCAGATATGTAAATCCTCGATCGAATTCTATCTAACCGCGCATCGCCATCGCCCCGTGTCAGAAGGGCTCGCGCGAAAAAGTTTACGAGAGAGTACGTGCCGGCGCGTGCTAGGAAACGCATCCTCTACACCCCAAATTTGGTCTGCGCTTTAGATTCAGAAACCAATCGGCGGATGAACGTGATCGTGAGTCTGCTACAGTACAATTGAATTTAAACCCTGAATGGCGTCCCGCTCGCACTTCGAGAATTCCGCCCACACCCTTTACGACTTCCTCCACCTGCGCTGAAAGGTTCCATTTTTCGTTAGCCAAATCCTATCCGGAACTCGCGATTTGAGCCAGTTATCGTCGGAACCCTTCGCGTCGGCACAGTCCACAACAAACACAGGATTAGAAGTCGCGGCGTTCTGAAGCGTTGCCCCGGCCCAGCGCCAGTGCAGGGCGGACAGCCTCTTAACGCGCCAAATTTTCACGTCTGCCAAGATTGAAACACGAAGACGCAGGCTTTGCGTATTGCCATAAATTCTACCGCCGAAAAATCAAATCGCCCGGCCCGTGAGCAAATGACTCTAGCGGGCCGGGCGATTCATTTTGTTTCCTCCCGCCTTTACGGTTTGTCCTTGTCCTTTTCTGGCTTTTCCTTCGGCGGTTTCTTGTCTGTCTTCTTTGGCGGTTTATCCGCGTTGGTATTTCGCTGCCCTTCCTGATTCGCGGGCGCCCGTTGCGGCTCCGTCGAAGGCGCCGGCGGCCGATTTGCGGGTGGCTTGATCTCCGGAGCCGCGGGCTTATTCTCGGTAGCCGGTGCCTCTGGCTTGGCCGCGGGTGGCGGCGTCGCTGGCGGACGCAGTGCCGGATTCGTATTCGGCTTTTCGGTCGTATTGGGCGCGGGCTGCTTTGGTGGTTGGCTTGTGTTCGGCGCAGGCGGTTTGTAAGCTGGTTGAGCCGTTGGCGGACGATCTGGCCGAGCGGGCGGTGCTCCAGCGGCGTTGTTTGCAGGCTTGGCTGGCTGTGCAGGTGCTACCGCTGGCTTGTTTCCCACCGCAGGCTGCGTCGGCTTGTTCGCCGCAGGAGGTTGCCCAGGTCTGTTTCCGACAGCAGCAGCCGGAGGCCGCGATGTCACAGGCGGCGCCACGCGTACTTGCGTTCTTCCCGTCATCGACGCCGTAGGCCGTATCGCGCTCAACTGTGCTGGTGCAAGTGGCTTCCCCGCGTTCGCCTGAAGCGCCTTCTGTTGCGACGCAAACGAGACCGGTGCCGGAGGTGGCGGCGTCTTCGCAACTACGGGACGCGAAATTGCTGCCGCCGGCGGCCTCGCAACTCCCGTCACCCTTCCCGTTCCAAACTGGCTTCGCGGCTGCGGCGCAACACCTGCTCCGACCGCCGTCCCAACAGGCGCCCTCGCAAGTTCCGTCGCATTCACCTGCACGACATTTCTCGAAATCGGCTGCGCCGACGTGAACGCATTCCGTGACGTCGCCGTCACGTAAGTGCGATTCACGTAGGTAACATTCGTCACGTTGGTATGGGTTTGGTAATTGTTGTACACATTCGTGACGTACGTTCGCTCCACCACCGTATTCGTCACGTTGACGTTCGTCACGTAAGCGCGGCTCACCGCGTACGGCGGCATGTAAACCTCACGCGGTCCCAATGGAAACCACGCGACGCCAACACCCACTCCCACGCCGCCGCCAACCCACGCCACGAGCGCCGGCGCGTAAACTGGCCGGACGCCAACCACAACCGGTCCCGGCGTCCATCCCCAATATCCGCCCACCATCACCCAACGACCGTAGTGAAATGGCGCGTAGCCCCACGATGCGTCATCCACCCATGTCCATCCCCAGGGGGCGATCCAAGTCCAGTGGCCATAGCGATACGGCTCCCATCCAGCCACGACGCCGCTCGGAACCCACACTTGGCCGTACTCTGGCACGTTCTGCCAGCGGCCGTTGTCGTCGAGATCTTCGTAACCGACTACATCTTGCGAAACGTATCGCGGCGCTCGATCTTCTCGGCCGTTCAAGTCCACGCACCAAGCGTCGAAATCATCCGTCCCGACCGCAGTGCCGATGTCCGGCGTGAGCTGATCTGTGCCCACAAACGTCGCGGTTTGATTCGGATACACGGTGAACGCTTGTCCCCCGCCGATCACCGATCCCTGGCCGCCTCTTACCGTAATGATCGTCGTGTCACCGTTTTCGTTTACTCCCACGCGATAATCACCCGGTCGAAGCAATGAGAACGCGAGATTGGGTGTATCAATTTCAAACGCCTCGTTGTCGCCGAGCGTGCGCAGATGCACGTTCACCGTGCCCTCGTTAATGCTGATCTGCGCGATCTGATCGTCGAGATTTAGAATTGTGAACGCCGTTTGCGATCCGAGGCGTATCGCTGCCGAGCCCAGACTCAGCTCAGCGCGCGAATCCTGATCCGACCAAAGCTTGTCGCCCGTCGTGATTGGGCGATTCACTCCCGCCGCGCCCCAATCATCGGCGCCGGCGGGCTGGATAGATACTGACCCCTGTATGGACCGCAGACGAGCTACACGTGCGGGTGGATCGTTGTCATCGGCCGCGGCTCTTTGGGGCATGCAAACGATCAAGAGTGCTGCAGCAAGAATTCCCGCGAGAATTTTCAACAACGGCCAGCGTGTCATAGTAGGTTTTCGCTCCAATTTGAACTGGTGGTCTCGGCCGGTCGAGCCAGCAGCGACTCGTACAGACTGCCTCACATCCTATAACGGTCACGTCACATGCTCAAAGGTGTTCCAGTGCGCAGGATACCGCTCTGCTTTCTTTCGATGCCCTGCGAGGGGTTCGCGGTTGCGCGCAGCACAGTTTGCATTCGCGCCGCAGCCAATCCTGCGTGAAAGCGTGTCCGGTCCCGTACCGCCCCCTGACGTTAAACACCATCTGTCTGAAATAGTTCCACTGTAGTACGTCGGTACCATAGCGTGCCGCCTCGGGACCCATTGAAAATGGAAGCGGGCGCGAGGTTTCGGTTCGGGTAGTCAATTTCACGAAACACGTCGCCGTGTTCGGTATAGCTATGTCATCCACCATACGCCCGGCCGAATCGCCATTCGAATCGCCGGTTGATCAGGCGGGTTCGCACGTATCTCCGGCGTCTTCGCATGCAGCGCCGTCGCCGGCATCTCGCATCGCCGCGATCTCCGCTGAAATCCCGCTCGAAATTCACGGCTCGCGAAAATCACCCACTGATGGACATCCGGTCGAAGCCTTCCACGAAGAAACGGTCAGCGTCATCGTATTCCCGAAGGGCGGTATCGTCCGCCTCGCAGCCGTAGTAGCCAAGGGACAGATGATCGCCGTCACGAATCTGAACACGCAACGCGGGATGCTTTGCCGCGTCGCCAACGTGCGCACGTATCCCAATCTCAAAAACTACGTCGAAGTCGAATTCACACAGCCTGCGTCCGGTTTCTGGGGCGTCAGTTTTCCGCAAGACGCATCCTCGCCGGCGCAAGCACCCACCCTTGCGCCGCCCGAGCAGGCAGCGCAGCCTCCGGCGCCGGTGGCAGATAAAGAATCGGCATCGCCAAAAGCGAATCCCCCGGCGCAGCGCGCGCGTGAGATCGCCACAAGCCATCCAGTCGCCGAGGAGCCAAATCTAGTCCACGTGTCGTCCGACGACGAGACGGCTGCAATCGAAATCGCTTCGGCAACCAAACCCGCGGACCTCAAGCCCGAAGATTTCTGGGGCACAAGTTTCCCAACGGAAATGATGGACACCGCCGCGACTCCGAGCACTTCGAGCGAATCCGCAGCTGCGCCGCTGCCGGCTGCGCGCAAATCGAAATCTTCGAAGCCCGCCGCCGTCGCCCCGGAAACGAATGCCGAGAACGAGGAGCCTATCGAGCTCGCGATCGACGGTGACGAGACTTGGTCCGAACTCCTGTCGCAGCTCCCAACGAGGCCCGAGAAGCCGATACCGCCTCGACCACTCGAAATCTCCGACGAGGAGTTTCATCTCGAAAGCAACACGACCGCGTCGGATGCGCCGATCCATCCGGCCACGGTCGCAGGGTCTCAAGTTGCAAAGGCATCGCCTCCGAAATCAGCAAATCCGAAATTCGTTCCTCCCGATTTGCCGGCTATTTCTCCCGCCACGCATGAAAATTACAATCCGGCCTCGCCTGCGGCCCTAAAAGAATTGGAGCGATTGGCGCTCGGGCATCTTGATGTAAATCAGGACCAGCCTCTCGCTCACCGCGCGCCGAAAACCCCCGAACGAAATAAGAAACCAAAGCGGGTCTCGCCGGTACCTGTGTCACCAGAACTCGCCTCACCGGACCACGCCAATCTCGACCGTCTGAGCGAGCACCGGCCTGCCTCGAGCGCAGCCGCCTTGCATTCGTTCACTTCGACATCGACCTCTGGCAGTCAGGAGCCATCGCAATCAGCGCCGCCGGGCAGCGAAAAGCTGAGCTTCGGCAATTTTCTAAAAGATCCTGAGCCGCGCTCTTCGGCCCAGCGCGTCTTCTCCGACCATTCCGACGTGATGACGGCTAGCCTGTTGACTCCAACTCCACCCCTGCACGCGGCGCAAACCAGCCGCTCGGGTTCAGGCTTCTTCCTTGCGGCAGCCGCCATCGTGATCCTGGGCGCAGGCGGAGGCTGGTTTTTTCTTCAGAACATGAGCAATGCTCCGGCCAAGCCGTCGGTGGTCGGAAAGCCCTGGGCCGAACAGACTCCTCTGCCGCCGGGAAACTTGAAGCCAAACGCCGAACCATATGAGACCGCCAACCACGGCGCGGAAATAACGTCGTCACCTTCGCCTGCAGGTGCAAATTCAGATGCCGGCACGCCGGAAACTGGCCTCGAAGTTGAACTCACGACCGCTGTGACGCCACCGGCAAAAAATGGAACTGGCCCAGAGCCAACAGCGACTTCGCAACCCAGACCCGCGGGCAAGCGCACTTCGATTCCGCCGCTGAACTTGAGTGCTCCGACTTCAGATGACGACGGCCCGTCGAGCACGCACGTCGAGCCGCCGCCCGAGGTCTCCGGACGTTCTGCCGCAGCATCAAACGGCGACGCGTTCAACAAAATCGGCGCAAATACGAGCGCCAATATTCCGCGCCCAACAGTTTCGAATCCGACGCCGGTGGTTGCCTCCGGCGGCGATGTGAAGCAGCCGCACCTAATTTGGTCGGAAGCTCCCGTCTATCCCATCCTCGCAAAGCAAGCCAATATTCAAGGTGATGTCAAAATCGACGCGACGATCGATGCATCAGGTCGCGTCGCCAAAATGAATATTATTTCTGGCCCGATGCTTTTGCAGCAGGCGGCGATGACCGCCGTCCGCCGGTGGAAATACGCGCCCTCGACGCTCGATGGCAAACCCGTGTCAAGTCAGCTCGTCATCACCGTCGAATTTCGCCGCTAGCAGTTTCCTACTTAGCGACGTCCGGCGGCCGCGAGACCGTCCATTCTCCGCACAACAACCTCCTCGTCAAATCGACCCGGCGCGAATCAATGCCGAGGTTGTCCGTTCTCAATCTCCAAGCGTTCAGAATCACACTTGCCCGCATGTTATTATCTTCGATTGAAACTTCGCGCAGATAACTGACCTAGACCGACGTGGAATCGCCTCTCATCCAACAAAACGGCGCATCTCGTTTCCCGCTCTCGAGCCGCGCATCAGTGCTTCTGCTTCTCGCGCTTTCCGCTGCGATTTACATCGGGAACGCCGCACAGCCTCCTCTACTCGATGACGCCGACGCATCGCACGCTCTCGTTGCGCGCGAAATGCTTCAACGCGGCGATTGGGCCGTGATGTACATGAACGGCATCCGCTACCTCGAAAAAGCGCCGCTGCACTATTGGCTCGTAGCCGCCACGTACGCCGTCGCGGGACAAAATGCCTTCACCACCCGCCTTTCGCTCGCACTCGCTGTGATCGCATTGACGTTGGTCTCGTACTTATTCGGCCGTCGATTCTTCGGTGAGCGCGCCGGATTCTATGGCGGCCTCGTGACGTGTACGAGCATCGGCGTATTTCTATTCACGCGCATCATGATTCCGGAAGCCATCTTCGCGCTCGAGCTGATCGCGGCGTTTTATCTTTTCCTTCTCGCGTGGACGCGGCAAATTGACGCGCGCGCCGGCATGTGGGGCTGCGCTGCGATGACGGGCCTCGCCGTTCTCACACTCGGGCTAGTTGGCGTCGTGTTCATAGCCGCGATTCTCATGGCGTTCCTGTTCGCGACGCACGGCTGGAATCGCTGGCGGGATCTCAAGCTGCCCAGCAGCATCTTAATTTTTCTCGTCATCGCTTTGCCGTGGCACTTGATCGCCGAGCATCGCTCTCCCGGCTTTCTTTGGTCCTACATCATCAACGAGCATTTCAAGCGCGCCCTCGGCACGCGCTATCCGCCCGACTACGATTCGGTGCCGCTGTTGCTCTGGTGGGCGGCTCACCTCGTTTGGTTCGCTCCGTGGAGCATATTTCTGCCCTTCGCAATCCGCGAATTCCCCGCTCCGCGCGCTTGGGGCCGCGACATGCAGCCCGCTGCCCAGGCGCGCCTCCTGCTTTTCACTTGGGCTGGCGTGATCATGCTGTTTTTCTCGCTCGAGAGCGGATCGCGAATGGAGTATTACGCCTTTGGAGCGTGGCCTGCCTTCCTCCTGTTGCTCGGCCTCGGCCTCGCGCGCGCCGAAGAAGCGGCATCGCGATGGCTCACGCGCTTGCAAGCAATCCTTGCGATCATCGGCCTGGCCATCGGCTCCGTGCTCGCGTATTTCGTCTGGTTGTCGTTGCGAGTTAAAGCGACCTCGGACATTTCATCGCTTCTTGGGGAACACTCGAAACTCTACAAGCTCTCGATGTCGCACTTCCTCGATCTCACACCAGCCGCCTTCGCCGATCTACGATGGCAAGCCGGAGGCGCCGCGGCGATTGCGATCTTTGGTTTAGGTGGTGCGTGGTTTCTTCGCCGGCTTCGCCGCGACTTCAGCGCCACGATGACTCTCGCGCTTTCCATCGCGGCATTCTTCTTCTTCGCGAATTCTGCCTACGGTATTTTCTCCACAAAGCTGTCGTCTCGCGATCTAGCCGACGACATCCTTCCCTATCTTCGTCCCCAAGATCAGATCATCCAATACGGCGATTTCAATTACGGCTCGAGCATTCCCTATTACACGCATCGCCGCGTCTACATTTACAACGGCCGCTTCGGAACCAACCTCGACTACGGCGCGAACTACCCCGACGCCCCCAAAATATTCCTCGACGACGCAACATTCCCATCGTTCTGGCAGCAGCCAGACCGCATTTTTATTTTCGTTCCGGAAGATATTCGCGACGCCGCATTCAAGCGGCTCCCAGCGGATAAGAGTTATCTACTAGCAGAGAGTGGCGGGAAATACATCTTCGTGAACCACCCCGTGCGCCCCAACATGGAAACGCTAGCGCAACTCGAAGCCGCCACGCCTCCCGCGCCTTAAGCGCGAGACTCAATCGCGGGACGGACTACCTCGGATTGGCTAAATCGAACGAGCCAGAACCGGTCACATCATCGAGATGCGTGGCCACGGGCACTTGTAGCGCCGGGCTTCAGGGCACTCTTCGTTCAACGCATCCCGGTAATTATCTCGACGAGAAAAATCAAAAGCTGCCCGGCTGAAGCCGGCCGCTACAATTGCCACCTCAACACTCACGCCAAGCACGCAATGACGATGCCGCTATCATCAAGAAGTCTCTGGCTTGCAGATTCCGTCCCTATTTCCTGCCCGCCCGCTTTTGCGCGATCACGAGCCCACGCGGCGTCGCCACAAGCACCACCGACAGCAACCCTTCCTCTTCCAGACGCAACGCCGCCTCCCGCACAATCTTGTAATGCGACGAAGCATCATGCGTCAGCACGATTCCATTAGGATTCACTTGCGGAAGAAACTTGCGAATTTCCTTTTCGCGAATCGGAATATCGCTATCACTGAAAAAAATATCAATCGTTCCATCCACCTTCATATCGAGGCTCGATTCATTCCGGCACTCAATCCACTCAGCAAGCCCTGACGCCGCGATCCGCTCCTTCGCCTTTTGAAACACCACAGGATCAAACTCGCACGTGATAATCCGCCCGAATCCGTTCTCCCTCATCCCCTCAGCCATCTTGATGGCGCTCAGCCCCATAAACGTCCCAGTCTCCACCACCAGCTCCGGCTTCACCGTCATCACCAGCGACTTCAAGAAATCGAGCACTTCCACTTCCGCAGTCATCGAATCGAGCATCTTCCATCTTTCTGGATGCGGGCACTCGTCCGTCGCCGGCGTATATTCCGCCTGAATCGCCTCGCCCTGCGTTGTCACTCGTTCGATAATCCTATGCTCCTCTCGCCGCTTAAGGAATCGCGGGACAATCACCGCAATCAGCGCCGCTCCCGCCACAATGCACCCCGCGCTCATCGCTTCGACGCCCATATTCGCTTGATTCCGATGAAACGCGCTCGCCACCCAATATTCAAAGAGTTCGTACGCGCCGACGAGAACCAAGCATTCACCCAACACAATTCCATCAGGCCTTTGGTACTGGACTTGTTTCGCTCCTTCTCTCCAGGCGAAGCTCGCGATCACGAACAGCGCGACAACGGTAATAAGCAATCGAGGTGAATTCACATTCGCAGCGCCTGCAAGAAACTGTAGATTGAGCCTCAAAAGGGAGCTCACGATGACCCCGAATAATGCCGCTACAGACGCGACATCCAGGGTCGTCAGCAGGCCACCGCGAATCACGCTCGCGATTGAAAGGTGCCGGCGTCGCAGATCAATTCCGCAGGCAATGGAGGCCGCTATTACACCGAGGAGAACAGCGGAATGGTGAGAAGAAGCAGTCACGAACCCAAACTCAAACCTTGCCCGCGGCAACATTCGCCGCGCCAATCAACGGCGCCTTCTCATTCAGCAGAACGCAAATCCGAATCTGCGAAAGCAGCGCCGTCATTTTTTCTTTGTGCGCCGCGGCCGCCGCGAATCGCCCTTCCTTCAACTTCGGAAGAATCTTCACCGCGATTCCTCCCGCCACGTATATCCCGCCGCGCGCCACATTCCGAATCGCGAGGTTCCCCGCTTCCGAGCCATAGATATCCACCCACAGGTCAAGCGTCCGGACGCACACCGGGCAAGTCCTCGCAAGCGCGTGCTTCGTTATAAATGGCGCAGGATCAAATTCAGGCTGCTCGAACTCCGGATGCCGCACCGTGGGATCGAGAAACGCGTGCAGCGCCGGAAATCCGCGTCCCGAAAGAATTGTCTCGCAGCTCACAATTTCATTTCGCTCTCGCAGATATCGCCACAATTCAAGCTGCTGCTCCGTATTCGGCGCCCAGTCCGAATGCCCGCCCTCGGTCGCGCTCGGATGATAGCGGTCACCATCCCAGAAGAGCACGCCCTCGCCAAGCCCTGTGCCCGCCGCGATCACCACTTTCGTCGCCTGCCGGCCGTCCGTTCCGTCATGGATGCAGTCAAATTCCGCGGGCTCAAGCACAAGCACGCTGTAGCACGTCGCCTCCAGATCATTCAGCAGCCGCACATGCGACACGCCAAGCTCGCGCGCCAGCACATCGCCCTCGACGTTCCACGGAATATTTGTTGTGCGCACGCGGTTGTCAACGATCGGCCCCGCAATCCCAAAACACGCCGCATCTACCTTTACTTTTGCTTCTTTCAGAAAATCGGCCACCAACGCCTCAAGCGTCGCGTATTTCTGGCTCGGCAGGCTGTCTTCAGTCACGGGGACAAGCTTCCCATCGCGCTCTTCAAACACTCCGAGGTTCGACTTCGTCCCGCCGATATCGCCAGCCAGTATCATTCGCTCTCCCGTTTGCCGAACCCTTGACAAAATCGATGTCGATCCGCTTTATAGATTTCGCCAGCGATGCCCATCCGCTGCCGTCAATTCGTCCGCCGTACGAGGCCCGCCGCTCCCCGCCGGATAATTCGGAAATGGCGGCGCGGTCGCTTCACTCCACGCTTTCAAAATCGGATCGACGAGCCCCCACGCCGCTTCCACGCCGTCAGCGCGATCGAACAGCGTCGCGTCGCCGCGAATGCAATCATTGATAAGCGTCGCGTACGCGTCCCTCGGCTTCCCGCCGAACGTAGCGCGATATTTGAAATCCATCGTCACCGGTCCCATATGCATCTTCGGCCCCGGCACCTTCGCCCCAAACGACATCGAAATTCCTTCGTCCGGCTGAATGTTTAGCACCAGCATATTCGGCTGCAATTGCTCCCCGCGAAAGACAAGATGCGGCGCTTGCCGGTATTGAATCGCGATTTCCGTCGCCGCTTTCCCCAATCGCTTTCCTGTGCGCAAGTAGAACGGAACGCCATTCCAACGCCAGTTGTCCACATGAAGCTTCAGCGCCACGTACGTCTCGGTTGCCGAGTCCGGCGCTACGCCGGGCTCCTTGCGGTAGCCCGGCACAGCCTTTCCGTCAATTTCCCCGGGGCCATATTGCCCGCGAACCACATCGCTCCACACCGACTCCGCCGTGAACGGCCGCACCGACTGCAGCACCTTAAGCTTCTCGTTGCGCACGGCAGTGGCTTCAAAAGTAGCGGGCGGCTCTAAAGCAACAAGCGTAGTCAGCTGCAGTACATGGCTTTGAATCATGTCCCGCAGCGCGCCCGCCGTCTCGTAAAACGCCGCGCGATGCTCCACACCCAGCGTCTCGGCGGCGGTGATCTGAATCTGATCGACGTAACGCCGGTTCCACAGCGGCTCGAATATTCCGTTACCGAATCGGAAGACCAGCAAATTTTGGACTGTCTCTTTGCCGAGGTAGTGGTCAATCCGGTAAATCTGCGATTCATCAAAAACGCCCAGCACCGTGGCATTCAGCTTCTTCGCGGATTCCAGATCCCGCCCGAACGGCTTTTCGACAATGATCCGCGACCACGACTTCTCATCGCGCGCCTTCGCAAGCCCCGCCCGTCCAAGTTGCTCGATAATTTTCGAGTAGATTTCCGGCGGCGTCGAAAGATAAAAAAGCCGGTTGCCGCCGAGTTGCCCGGCCGTGTCGAGTTCTTCCAATCGCTTCGCGAGGTCGCGATAAGAATCCGGATTTTCGTAATCGCCGACGAAGTAATGCAAATTCTGCAAAAAATCCTGCCGCGTCGAGCCATTCGCGGACGCCCCGTCCTCTTTCGGCAGAAATTCCTCGCTCGCGCTCCGAAACGAATCGTCTGTCATCTTCGATCGCGCAAATCCAATCAATCGAAATCGCGGGGCGAGACAGGCGTGCTTCGCCAAGTCGTACAGCGCGGGAAGAACTTTACGGCGCGCCAAATCTCCCGACGCGCCAAACATGACGATGGCGCAAGGCTCGGAAGGAATCTCGCAGTAGTAAGCGTCCGCTTGCGCGATCTCACTGAGATCCAAGCTTGGTGATGCCATGGTGAACTCTCCCGGAAGCTCTCCGGTCGGCGCCGGTGGCTACCTTTTTATTAAACTTTAAGCATTCCCGCAAGCTCTCAGACCGGAGCGAACGAATTGGCCGCTTCGCGCCCGCACGGCACGCTTCCCGTTCAGAGCCCGGAGGCCCCCGCCTCCGGGACCTCCTGCCGCGTCGCGCAGACTCCTCCTAGCGTTCAGCCGCGCGTTCCAGTATTCTTGGATTTCGAATCCGCGAGTATCGATTCATCGGAGAGTGGAATGGCCAACGAGAAATGTGACGACGCAAAGCCAGCGGCCGCTGCCCCCGAGCCCGCAACTCCGGGAACGCGCATGGTCTTGTGCGTGAAATTCGGCAAGATGATGCCCGGCCTCGATCGCGTTCCCTGGAAGGGCGAACTCGGCAAGCGCGTCTACGAGACTGTCTCGAAAGACGCCTGGAAATTGTGGCTCGAGCATTCAAAGATGGTCATGAACGAATACCGCCTCAATCCCCTCGATCCCAACTCGCAAAAAATCATGGAACAGCAGATGGAGCAATTCTTCTTCGGCGAAGGCGCCCGTCTCCCCGAAGGCTACGTCGCTCCCAAAACCAAAGGCTGATTCAATCTCCGCCCCGCGCCAAAGCAATTGTAGCGGCGCGCTTTAGCGCGGCAGCCGCGTTACCAAATCACACGAATACTTCTACGCGGTAATCCGCCCCGTCACGGGGTGTTCGACGGGCAACCGCGGCGAAATGACGAAATTTAATTTCGCGTGTGCCTGTCGCAACGCGGCCTCCGCCTCTCGAGGCGAATTTCCTCGCGAGAAAATGAATCCAAGATAACTAGATCCCTCCGGCCAAGCCGCAATATTGTCGTGCACGCGCGCCGTAATCATCACATCTTCAATCCCCCGCACACTCCGCGCAGCCTCAATCCCCTCCACTCCCTCATAAATTCCACCACGCGGCACCGGAATCATCATCACTCCCGCCGCACTATCCTCGCGGGCCAATTCGCTTCCGCCAAGCCCAAGCGCATGCCGCAAAATCAATTCCTCGAGCGAAATCTTTTCCGCGCCGAATCTCAACGCCCGCGAACACAATCCTCCAATCGGCCGTGGCGCAATTTCAAGCACCCATACGCCGCTCTCATGAATCCGAAATTCAGCGTGAACGGGCCCAGTAACCAGACCAAGCGCCGCAACGCACTTGGCCGCGCAATCCGCAATCGCATCCTGCGTCCGCTGCGGCAATCGCGAGGGCGTCACATAGATCGTCTCTTCGAAATACGGCCCCACGAGCGGATCGGGTTTATCAAAAATCGCGAGAACGCGCAGCCGACCTTCGCTGAGCAACCCCTCAACAGCAACTTCCCCGCCCGGAATGTATCGCTCGACTAGAACGCGGTCGAGCGTCCCGCCGCGCGCAACTTGTATCTCCGGCTGGCGGAAGAGCGCCCGAATCCTTTCTACCGCGCTGCGAAATTCCGCGGCATCGTCAGCGCGAATCACTCCCTGGCTCGCCGCCAGCGCCAGCGGCTTCAAAACGCACGGAGACGAAACTCGTGCGAGCACAGCACTCGCATCTTCGTCCAGCGCAAACGCGAAAAAATCAGGCACAGGCAACCCCGCCCGCTTCAGGGCCTCGCGCTGGCTCAGCTTGTTCCGGCAGATCTCGACCGCATCAGGAGGGTTGCCATTCAGTGCTAGCGCTTGAGCCGCACGCGCGGCCGTCGCCGTCGGCCGATCGCCAAGCGCCAAAATCGCATCGGGTGCCCGGCTCTGAGTCTCTCGAACAATTTCACTCGCAGACTCTTCGGGATTCTCGAAGTGCAGCGCCATCGCGCCGTCGCCCCACGGATCGTCCAGCTTGTGGCACCGATCCGTGCCAAGCGCGACTTCGACGCCGAGTTTCTTCGCGGCGTCAGCAAAAGCCTGCGTCTGATACCCAAGCTTCGACGCCAAAATCAAAACCCGCTTGTTAGGAGTTTCCCCGCTCATGCGCTCGTAGGGGCGGGTCTAAGACCCGCCCGGCCTTTTCGCCGCGTCGATGAATTGCCGCAAAATCAAACAAACGCCGCACCCTGAGGAATCCGTTTCCGCAATTCTTCAATCGCCGCCAATTGCTCTGCACTAGGCTCCGCGCAGCAATACCACGGCTCCGAAAGATGCGGAATCGATGGGCGCGCGCCAACAATCGCCAGTGGATTCGCCGCCGGCACCGCAAGCCCCGCCGCCCGCCGCGCCATCTCAACGATCCTCGAAAACGTTTGCGCACGCGAAAGCTTCATGTTGTCGCAACGATTTACCAGCGCTTGCAGGTCCGTAGAAAGCTGATCGACGCCGGCATCCGAATGCTTCCACGGATACGCCAACGCAGAATCATCGAACTTCCCAACTAACCCGCGAATCTCTTCCAAATCCAGCATTCTCGATCCCGCTGGAATCAGCAGCCGAATTGCCAGCTGAATCGGCGCCACGCTCTCGATCAATTCGTGCTCGCCAAGAAAATCCAGCAGCTCGCAAAATGATTCGCGCGACGTCCACGGCGTAAACGGTACAAACGTCGGCTGCAGCGCAAGCCCAGCCTCGCGGCACGCACGAATCACTTCGACAAAGTCCGCCCGCGTGTGATTTTTCGCCAGCTTATCGAGCACCGCGTCATCAATCGATTCAACCGCGCTCGTCACAAACAGGCATCCCGTCTGGCGCAGCCTCGCCAAATGCTCGCGATGCTTCCGCAAATGCTCGATCTTAATCGTCGCGTCGTACGTAACGCCCGGAAATTCCCGGTGAAACGCTTCAATAATCGGCAGCGCGTGCCCGACGCCGTTGAAAAAATCAGGATCGCCAAAGGTAATGTGAGCCGCGCCCGCCGCCACCTGCCGCCGAATATCCTCGAGCACGATCTCGCGAGGAATAATCCGGAATACGCCGTCGTAGACAGGAACAATAGGACAGTGGCGGCAAAGATGCTTGCACCCGCGGCTAGCCTCCGTGTATCCCGCGAGGAGCTCTTCGCCGTTTGGCAAAGTCAGCCGCGCGTACCGATTGAGCGGTAGAAATCCACCGCGATCGGGCGCGATGAAATTCTGCCGCTCGAGTGAGATCAGCGGCTCGCGCTGCGCCTCGTGTTCCGCGCAATTCTCCGCTTCGCTCTCAACTCGCTTCGCCAGCGACGCAAGTCCCTGCTCGAATTCGCCGCCCAAAATCGTCTGCACGCCAAGCTTGCGCAGGTACGCCTCGTTCACCGGTGCATAGAGCCCGTAAAAGCACAGATGCGCCCGCGAATTCAGTTCCCGCACCGCTCCCACCAGTTCGACCGCCAGCCGCGTCGCCGTATGCATCGGCACGTGAAACGCAATCAGATCCGCCCCGCGAATCGCCTCTGCCGCGAGCGTCTCTCGCGAAGCGTCCACACAAGTCACGTCCGCCCCCTGCGCTCGCAGCCAAGCCGCAGGCGACGCCAGCCCAAAAGGCTGCCGTCCCAGTTCATAAGTCGCAATCAATAAGACGCGCATCGAATAAGTGTCTGCAAGTTCGCCGTCGATTGATTATGTCACGCCCGCGCCACTTCTGTAGCTCGCCACTGCTCGTTTCACCAAATCAACTCCTGCTGTTCCATTTTCCCTTTTCTCTTTTCCCTTTTCTCTTTTCCGCCCCCACTCTCGTCGCGTGGATGCGTTATCATGTTGTGTTATGGAGAGGAGGTTGACCACGGCATGAGTCCCGCATCAAAAAACTCCTTCGCATCTCGCGCCACATTAAAATCAGGCGATGCCGAGTTCCAGATTTTTCGCCTCGATGCGCTCGAGCGCGCCGGCGTTGGCCGCGTCTCGCGCCTCCCCTTCTCACTAAAAATTCTGCTCGAAAACCTCCTTCGCTTCGAGGATGGCCGCTTCGTCCAGCCCGACGACGTGCGCGCGCTCGCAACCTGGAATCCCACCGTCACCTCGACGAATGAAGTCTCGTTCATGCCCGCCCGCGTCCTTCTGCAGGATTTCACCGGTGTCCCGACGATTGTCGACCTCGCGGCAATGCGCGAAGCCATGCGCCATCTCGGCGGCGATCCAAAGAAAATCAACCCGCTTCTACCCGCCGATCTCGTCATTGACCACTCGGTGCAGGTCGATCAATTCGGCACGGCCGGCGCGCTCGCCTTCAATTCCGAACTCGAATTTCTTCGCAATATCGAGCGCTACGCGTTCCTCCGCTGGGGCCAGAAGGCTTTCGATAATTTCAAAGTCGTCCCGCCCGACACCGGCATCTGCCACCAGGTAAATCTCGAGTACCTCGCGAAGGTCGTTTTCACAAAACAGGAAAATGGCGCCTGGTTCGCCTATCCGGATTCTCTCGTTGGCACAGACTCGCACACTACAATGGTCAATGGTCTCGGAGTTTTCGGCTGGGGAGTCGGCGGCATCGAAGCCGAAGCCGCGATGCTCGGCCAGCCTTTCTCGATGACGATTCCCGCGGTCGTCGGCTTCAAGCTCCACGGCCGCCTGCCCGAAGGCGCCACAGCCACCGATCTCGTCCTCACGATTACGGCGACGCTTCGCAAGAAAGGCGTCGTCGGCAAGTTCGTCGAATTCTACGGCACCGGCCTCTCGAGTCTTACGCTGCCAGACCGCGCCACACTCGCCAACATGGCTCCCGAATATGGCGCGACGATGGGCTTCTTTCCCGTCGACGCAGAAACTCTTGCCTACTTGCGCTTCACCGCCCGCGACCCGGCTCTCGTCCAACTCGTCGAGGCCTATACGAAAGAGCAAGGCCTCTTCCGCACGGACGCAACGCCCGATCCAGAATTTTCGGATCGCCTTGAACTCGATCTCGCCGATGTCGTCCCGACGATGGCCGGCCCGAAGCGCCCGCAAGACAGCGTCACTCTGCGTGACGCAAAGCAATCCTTCGAGAAATCTCTCACCGCTCCCGCGAAGCACGTCTCCGTTCAAAATAACGGCGATCGCTTCGATCTGGCGGACGGCTCGGTGGT
Source organism: uncultured Acidobacteriota bacterium (assembly GCA_963803835.1). Classification (GTDB taxonomy): domain Bacteria; phylum Acidobacteriota; class Terriglobia; order Acidiferrales; family UBA7541; genus Palsa-147. Next base: position 27,878 of record CAWDOI010000027.1, read on the forward strand.
AATCGCCGCGATTACGAGCTGCACAAACACGTCAAATCCATCTCTAATGCTCGGCGCGGGAATTCTCGCGAAAAAAGCCGTCGAGCGCGGTTTGACCGCGAAACCGTGGGTAAAAACGAGCCTCGCGCCCGGTTCGAAGGTAGTCACGGACTACCTTGTTAAGTCCGGATTGATGCCCTTTCTCGAGTCGTTGCGCTTCCATCTCGTCGGCTACGGCTGCACCACGTGCATCGGAAATAGCGGACCGCTCTCCGAGCCAATCGGCAAAGCCATCAAAGAAAATAATCTCGTCGCCGTCTCCGTGCTCAGCGGCAACCGCAATTTCGAAGGCCGCGTGAATTCACTCGTTCGCGCGAATTATCTCGCCTCACCGCCGCTAGTCGTCGCTTACGCGCTTGCTGGCCGCATGGATTTCGATATGGCCAAGGAGCCTCTCGGCAACGACAAATCCGGAAAGCCCGTGTTCCTCCGCGATATCTGGCCCACGCCCGTGGAAGTGGAAACTACGCTGCGCGCCTCCGTTACCAGCGACATGTTCCGCAAGGAATATGGAGATGTCTTCACCGGCGACGCGCAATGGCGCGGCCTTCACGTTCCCGAAGGCGATCTCTACGCCTGGGACGCGAAATCCACATACATCAAACTGCCGCCCTACTTTGATTCGATGGCGCTCAAGCCGTCCGCACTCACCGATATTCACGGCGCCCGCGTGCTCGCCATGCTTGGCGACAGCGTGACCACCGACCACATTTCGCCAGCCGGCTCGATTCCCGCCGACAGCCCCGCAGGAAAATATTTAATCTCGCGCGGCGTCCAGCCAAAAGATTTCAATTCCTACGGCGCCCGCCGCGGCAATGACGAAGTGATGACTCGCGGAACTTTCGGCAACATCCGCTTGCGCAATCAGCTTGCGCCCGGCACCGAAGGCGGTTGGACGCGCCACCAGCCAAGCAACGAGCAAATGACAATCTACGACGCCGCAATGCGCTACAAATCCGAAGGCGTGCCGCTGGTAGTCCTCGTGGGCAAAGAATATGGATCCGGTTCTTCGCGCGACTGGGCCGCGAAAGGCACCACGCTTCTCGGAATCCGCGCCGTAATTGCAGAAAGCTATGAGCGCATCCACCGCAGCAATTTAATCGGAATGGGTGTTCTGCCGCTCGAATTCAATCCTGGCGACTCCGCGAAATCGCTCTGCCTAACAGGCACGGAAGAATTTGAGATCGATGGCTTGGCGAATGATTTTGGGCCGCGCAAGAAAATTCGAGTTCGCGCCCGTGGCGCGGACGGCAAGGAAATCGCGTTCAACACGATCTCGCGAATTGATACACCTGTCGAAGTGACGTATTACCAGCATGGGGGAATTCTGCAGTACGTGCTGAGGCAAATGCTCTAGCGGTCTAACGCTTTTCGGTCAAACGATCGAGCAATGGCCGCGCGACCGATAAACAAGCGGCCAGAATTTTCGACGCTGCCCGCTCCGGCAATCTACTGCGTCTGCGTAACAATCAGCGTCACCATCACCTCATGGCTCGCGATTGTCACTGTCGTCCCGCCGGTCGTCACCGCGGTCGCTTCCGCCGTAATCGTGATTTGATAAGTCCCCACCGCCGTGCCGCCCGCCCCGCCGCTCACGCAGCCCGATAGAGTTCCTGCGAACGCAATCCCCGTGATGCACGCGGCCACAACGAATCGCCGTCGCCATTCCTGACTTCCCGCTCGCAGCGAAATCCACGCCAACAAAATCAAAAGTCCAGTCAACGTGCCAATCAGCGGCCAATATTTTCGATAATCCGGAGGAATGCGCCTTCCCGGGCCGCCCGTCGGCGCGAACGAATTCGACTCCGTCGTTACCAGCATCGTTTCCGTCACGGCCGAAGCCGCCGGCGTGACCGAAGTCGGCGAGAACGAGCACACCGCATTCGCCGGCACGCCGCTGCAAGTCAGCGTGAGCGGCACGTTGAATCCATTCAGCCCTGTCACAGGAATCTTGTACTGCGCCGTGAACCCTCCAGCCACCGTCGCAATCGTCGGCGTCACCGGTCCGAGCGCGTAATCCTGCACGTCAAACGTTTCCGTGCCGCTCGTGCCGCCTCCCGGCGTCGGATTCGTCACCGAGACGTTGATCACCGCCGCCGTCGCAATCGCGCTCGTCGGTACTTCCACCGTCAGCGATGTCGCGGACGACGAGCCAATCGGCGTCAATGACGTGTTGCCGAAATTGACCACCGACCCCGTCACAAAATTCGTGCCGGCCACCGTCAATGCAAATTCGCCGTTCCCGACGGTGATGCTCGTCGGAGTTATCGAGCTGACCGACGGCACCGGATTCGTCACCGCCAGCGTCGCGCTGTTCGTCACCGATCCACTGTCAACAACGCTGACGCTGATCGATCCGCCCGCCTTCAGCAATTTTGCAGGAACAATCGCGGCAAGCGATCCGTCCGGCCGTAGCGTCGTCGGCGTGAGCGGCGTCGAATTCAATCGGATCGTGGATTGATTCGTGAATCCACTGCCCTTCACATTGAGCGTAAAGCTCGCAGCGCCCGCCTTCGCGGTCGCAGGCGAAAGGCTATCCAAATGAAACGCCGTCCCGCCGCCAAACTGAAGCTCCCACGCGCCCCGCCCAAATGTCGCCGCACTCAGCACGCGCGATGCCGGCTGAAGCGCGAGCGACGTCACCGGCACGATCGGCAGTCCCGCGCCCAACGGCGCCCACGTCGCGCCACGATCGCTCGTCGCGAACACGCCGATATCCGTCGCAACGTAAAGCGTGTCCGCCAACGCGGGATCCACGACGAGGTCGTTCACCGGAATATTCGGAAGATTCCCGCTAATATCGCTCCACTGCGCCCCACCGCTCGCCGTCATGAAGACGTGCCCCAGCGTGTCGCCGTTGATCCCAGAGAATCCCGAGAACGTCGCATACTCCACTCGCGCATCGCGCGCATCGGCCACGGACGAAGTCTCAACGCGTGTCGGCAGTCCCGGCGCCAGCGCCGTTAGGAACGACGTCGCCCCAAGAACGACTCGGCCGGGCAAGACAGCGCTTCCGGATTCCGAATCGATCTGCGAAATATTCAAACTCCCCGCGCTTGAACCGCCGCTGGCATCGCTCCACGCGTGCGCTCCCGCCGCAACGCCCGCATTCGCCACATCGGCCGAACTCCACACGCCACCGTCGTTGCCCGCATAAAGCATCGATCCGTTAGCGTTCAGCGCGATGCTATGTTGCTCTGGATAAAGCGCGGTGTGCGCGCGATCGATAGTAACGTCCTGCCAGGTATTCGCGCCATCAATCGAACGCGCGAGTCCCACACCTCCCGCAAACACTACTAACGGATCGGTCGCGCTGGCTCGGAGCGTCATCGCATCGAAGCAATCGTTCGTGCACAAATGATTCGGCGGGTCCGAAATCCTCACCCAAGTCGTCCCCCCATCATTACTTTTGAAAATGCCTAGTAGATTCGCAGACCCCGACGTCGCGTCCGCCACTGCCGCGTACACAATCGTCTTCCCCGCCGCTTGTGGCCCTAACGCAAGCGCCACGCGCCCCGTCTGCACTCGATTGAAAGCTTGATTCGCAATTTGATCGAATCCCTCGAGCCGCTTCCAACTCGCGCCCGCGTCGTTCGAAATAAATATTCCGCCGCACAGCGTCAAGCAAGCCACGCCGGAAGCTCCGCTCGCATTGTCGCGGCCAAGAGCCGCATACGCCGTCAGGCCCGAGTGATCGTTCGGATCAAACGCAACATCAAATCCGGCAATACTCGCGCCCGCCGTCAGAGCTGGCGCCCAGCTCGTTCCGCCGTCAACCGACCGCCACACGCCTCCGCCCGTCGCCCCGCTCACTCCCGCCAACAAATCGCGATGCGTGCCGGCATTCGGACTAACGCTCAGCGCCTCAATCGAAACGCCGCCACTTCCCGCGCTCGAAAACGCAGCGCTGCCCGAAGCGCTCCAAGTCTGCCCTTCATCCGCAGACTTCAGGACTCCCGCGCCATAAAAATTGTGTCCGTCAGCAGTCCGCTCTCCGGTTCCCGCATAAATCGTCACAGGCGAAGTGGTCGCATCGAGCGCCAGCGAACGAATCGCCATCGAAGGCTGATTATCCGTGAGCGGAATCCAATTCACTCCATCGGTAGTTTTCCAAACTCCGCCACTCGCCGCGCCAACATAAACAGTCTTGCCGCTCGGATCCGTCGGATCAATTTCAATCGCTCTCACCGGCGAAATCGCGTCCGCCGGCCCGTACGCCGCGCCAAAATTTGGTGCTGCCACCGAATCCGCCGGAATGGATTTCCAAGCAGGTTGGTCCCCGCCAGCCGCCACGCTCATCGCCCGCATCTGTTCGATCGCGCGCTCACGCGCCCCAGCCGGGATGTACCCCGCGGGATAAGCCCGCGGCGCGAAAAACGATTCCTCGCGGTCGAGATTCACCGTCGCAGCCGTGATCGCCGCGCCCAATGCCGCCAGCACAAAAATGCCGCCCATCGCGATCACCCACGCCCGTTTTAGCCGTGGAAGTTTGGAGTGAGCCCCCTCATCTATGAGCGAGCCCCTACGCCTCTCGCTGGGAGCCCCTCGCTTTTCGGTGTGAGCCACTGGGTTTTCGGTGGGAGCCCCCGCATTCATGCGGGGGAGGAGCGCTTCAGCGCTCCGAAAAAATCCGCGCTTCAATTCCTCCGGCTTTAGCCGCGGAAGATTAGATTGAGCCCTCACCCGCGCGCGCCGCTCATTCATCCCGAAAAAATCCACGCCCATAGTCCTCCGCCAGCCAAAACCGCTGGGATCAAGCCCGCGCGTGGGCCTCGCAGGCCAACACCGCTCGCAAGCGACACGCGATTATACACGCCCCGTTTAACCCGAGAAATCGCAAACGGCCTGCACCCTCATTGCATTCCAAATGTCGATTCTAATCGAAGCTCCAGCCGCAGCCCCCGCTTCACTTCCACCGAGAGCCCGGAGGCCCCGTCCCATGCGCACTACGATGCCCGAATCTCGCATGGCGTTACCACCTTCGGAAGCGAAAACAGTACCCGCGCCCGCAGACGCCTCGCTTTATGCGGGACGATCCGGATAAATAGCCGTCGGAAATCGGAAATGGACGAGCAACGCACAAAGCAGCAGCACCACAAACGCGATCACGCTGCCCTCCGGCCCCGCCGATCCTCCCGTAAGCCAATTCGGCCCCTGCACCGACGTATTCAGCAATCGTCCCACCCCTACAAGCCCGCTATCCGGCGTCCCATAGAAAAACGTCTCCGCCCAATCCCAAGCCGCATGAAATCCCACCGCAAACCACAGCGTCCCCGTCCGCCGAATCGTCAGGCAAAAAATCATCCCGGTCGCAAACACCTGCAAAATCCCAAGAAAATTCTCCCCAGGATTTCCCAAATGCGCCGCCGCGAAAATCGCCGAGGTCAAAATCGCTGCCCGCCAGAATTTCAGCCGCCTCACAAAAGTGACGAGCAGATACCCGCGAAACGCAAATTCCTCATGGATCGACACGCAATAAAACACCAGCCCCCACTCCAACGCATACCGCCAAGCCGCCGCTCCGCGCAGCGCCACCGAGTCAATTTGAAAATCCCTCGACGCGCGAATAATCACCAAAATCGCCGACAGCATCGCGAATCCCCAAATCAACCCCTCCCAAAATCGCAATCCAAACGCCCGCCGCGGCGGCATGCCGTAATCATCGAGCGGCCGTTTCTCCATCCGCGCCACAATCCAAGTCGCCACAAACACACCAAACGCCAAAATCGCCTTAACCGGCAATTCGCTCCGCACACTAAACACAACGTCGCTAGGTTTGCCATGCGGATGAGACGCAAAAACCAAAATCCCCGGCAGAATAAATCCAATCCCAAACCAAATCAAAAGCCGATTACGATCGGCTCGTCCCCAACTCCCACGCGCCGCAGCCGGCCCCGGTAATCCCGCATTCGTCGGCCCATCGCCGCCGGCCGGCAATCTCTCGTGCTCCACTTTTTTCCTCCGATCGAATCCGGATTCATCAGCCAAAATCGTCTCTCCCAATCAGGAAAGCACGCGATCAAGAAAAACAAAATCCGAGCAAGCGCAACAGTGCGCATTGAATCAGAAAACCACCCGTTTAGGAAAGTAATGCGCGTGCCGCGAGCCTCTGCGTGTGCCCCATTCTTGCGCAGCAAGGGTGGGGCTCTTCGGCCCAGAGTCAGCCCATTCGCGCGCCCCGTTGTCCTGCGACAGCGCCGCAACCGATCGAGCGCGCCTTCCCTCAACTCAAAGCCTTTAGGCCCCGCCTCAGCGAACCCCTCGCCCCTAACGAACCCGCAGATTCAAGCCACGATCCACTGTGCGCCATTCCCGACACACCTGCAGATCAGCGCCGCCACCAGCACATTTCAATAGCATCTCCGAAAAATAATGTGGACGCCACAATCCCATGAATCCGCAAGCGTTGCGCCACGCCCACTCCTACCCAGATTTGCCGGTACCCCGGGGTCCCATGATAATATACGCATGTGACATGGTTACACATGCGACAACACGCTATTGCCGCCACTACCGTGGAGCCATGCCTCACCGGCGACGGATCGCTGCCCACGAGGAGTTCATTTCTACTCGATACACCAAATCATTAGAAACCCGCGCAACTCCTAGAAAACAATCATCACGACCCAATCCTGGCAACAATATACTTGACTCAGTGTGGCCACCGTGGAATGCTCAGTCTCGGAGATTGTGGAGCATCCGAGATATGATTCCATTCTATGCGCAGTTTGTGTGTGAAATTTACAGTTCACTCCAATCAAGCATTGATAGTTTGCGCGAAGCCCCGAACCAAGACGCTCAATTGCAAACTCATTACAAAGAAGCCATGTCTCGGCTTAGTGTCTTGGATTATATTGATGCTCATAAACATGTCTTTCTCGATGAGTCTCTAACTTCGAGAATCTGGTTACTGCGTCATCAGTTGGCAGGGGACGAGCCGTTTACCGCTGCAATGTTAGCGCGTGAATTTCAAGGAATACTTCATCAAGTAATGATTTCTATTGCGAAGCGTAAATTCGCTTACATTCCTCCGGAGAACGCGGATTATTTTGAACAAGACAAGCTCTTTGGAGAAGAGGTTTATCTGTCATTTGAAGATGCGCGCGTTGACATCAAGGATGCGGGCAATAGCTTCGCGGCGGCTCTTTACACCGCATGTGTATTTCACCTAATGCGTGTTGCCGAATTCGGATTGCGTAGTTTAGGAAAGGCCGTAGGTGTAAGCATCAAACACACCGGCAGCATGATTCCTTTGGAATACGGCGAGTGGGATCAGATAATCACCGAAATTAATACGAAGCTTGAAGCCGCAAGAAGATTGTCGCGAGACGCAACGCGGGAACAACAACTTCAGCTTTATTCCGAGGCAAATCAGCATTGTCTTTTCATGAAGGATATTTTTCGGAATGTCGTGTCCCATGCAAGAAAACCGTACATTGACACCGAAGCGGAAGGCGCATTGATTCGAGTGAAGGATTTTATGCAGTTCTTGGCAAAGGCGAAGGAATTAGTACACCCATGAAACCTACAAAACAAACGGAGTATTCGGCTTTTAATGATCTGGCTAGCAAAATCTTATCGGTTCCGCACTATGAAGTGAAAGCAAAACTGGACGCTGAGAAACAGGCCAAGAAGCGGAAGAAATCTAAGACTTCCGCTTCGGGCCACGGGGCAAACGCAAAGGATTAGCTACACGTCGCATTCACCTTGCCCGTGAGTTCAGCATAAGTGAGACGCTTTCCGAGAACATGCGAAGAGACAAACTCAAATCGGTCGCCGTCAGTCATCGGCTTCTTGCGAAGATTGTAGCGAAATGCCTGTTCGTCAAGATAGCGGAACAGATGGAACGGCTCGACACTCACATAGGTTCCGCGAAGCCCACGCTTCAAGAGACTCCAAAAGTTTTCAAGATTGTTGGTGTGAACCTTGCCGTCTACGTAAGCGATGGCATGGTCAATCACTTGGTGCTTGTAGTGCCGAATCAAGCCTTCATAAGACGGCAGGGCATCGGTGAAAAGAGTGCTGTTGACGGCGACGTGCTCTCTGACTTCGGCTTGCAAGGGCTTCTTCTTGCGGCTCGAAATGACGTGAGCGCGGACGTTCCCGCCACGCTCCAAGATTCCCAGCACGGGAGTCTTGCCCTTGTCGCCTTTGGTAATCTGTCGAAGTTCGCGCACGTGTTGATGCATTCCGCGCGACTTGCCGCCAATGAACGCTTCGTCTACTTCAACTTCTTTGCCCTTGCCGCCGAGCTTGACGAACTTGTCGCTCTGCATCGCAAGACGAATGCGGTGCATCATGAACCAAGCCGACTTCTGAGTGACCCCAATCGCGCGGCCTACCTCATAAGAGCTAACGCCGTTTTTGCAGTTCGCAATCATCCACACGGCAGTCAGCCACTTGCTAAGAGAGATTGGCGAGTCCTCAAAGATGGTGCCGATCTTCACGCTGAATTGCTTCTTGGGATGCTGAGTCTTGCACTCCCACATGCGCCGAGTGGAGATGAAGCGGACTTCTTTGCTTCCACAAGTGGGGCAGATAACGCCGTCCGGCCAACGCTTGGACACCATGAATTGCTGGCAGTTGTCGGCGTCTGCGAAGTGCACGATGGCTTGCTGGAGTGTTCTTGGCTTCTTCATGGCGTTCCTCACAAGTCAAATCCTAGCAGAAACGCCCTACTGAGTCAAGTATATTATTGCCCCAATCCTAGTCGATACAAAACCGGGGTATCGTGCCATTCACGAGTCGAGTGCAATCGTAGCGCCGCCATCTCGTCGAAGACCCTGAGCCTCGAAGGGCCGGCGGTTTTTCACCCAACCACCGAAGCCAAAATTCACCCGCATCACGCCGGGGCGGCGAGCACCTGTAGCCTCTTTCTAATCGGTACACCAAAACGATTAAAAATCGCTGTAACTCCCTCAAAACAATCACCACGACCCATTTCTAATCGGTACAAAAAAGGGGGGTCTCAAACAGCCTCGAGCAGCGGCTCCGGTAGCGCCGGACCGGGGTTCGTCCGGCACGGTTTCCTCCCAGCATTTTCGCCCGAAAATCGTCCTGCCCTGAGCCGAGCCGAATGGTGCGGCACACCACATCTCCCCCGGATCTACTTGTGACCGCTGCTCAAACACAATTGACCCCAATCCCCCACCCGCATAAACTCGCCTACCGGCGAGGTGCCCTAATGCGAATTCGCGCAATCTTGATTCTGTGTTGTCTGTCACTCTTCATCCCCTCCCAGCTCTCCGCGCAGGAGGACGAAGAACATCATCACCACGGCGGCGACGAAAAGCTGGGCACCGTCATCTTCCCCACGTCGTGCTCGCCCGACGCGCAAAAATCCTTCGAACGCGCCGTCGCACTTCTGCATTCCTTCCAATACACCGCGTCCGAAAACGCTTTCAAGGCCGTCGCCAGTTCCGACGCGCACTGCGCCATGGCCCACTGGGGCGAGGCAATGGCGCTCTATCACCAACTCTGGGACAAGCCGAACGCGAAGATCGTAAAAGAAGGACACGCGGATCTCCGCCAGGCTCTGAAGATCAAGCCGCGCACCGAGCGCGAAACCGAATTCATCAACAGCGCGCTCATTTTTTACGACACCAACAAGAAGCTCGATCACGACACACGCACGCATCGCTACTCCGACGCGATGGGAAAAATGTACGAGAAATATCCGGACGACACCGAAATCGCCGCGTTCTACGCGCTCTCGCTTCTTACCTGGGATCCTCCCGACGACAAAGATTACGCCAATCGCCGCAAAGCCATCGCCGTCCTGAACAAGCTCTATGCCGCGAATCCGGATCATCCCGGTGCCGCGCATTATTTGATTCATTCCGCCGATCGCCCCTCGCTCGCGCCTCTCGCTCTCGATGCCGCTCGCCGCTACGCGCAAATCGCGCCCGGCTCCTCACACGCCATTCACATGCCCTCGCACATTTTTTCGCGCCTTGGACTCTGGCAGGAATCCATCGCGTCGAATACGGCAGCCGCTGCCGCCGCCGAACGCGAAATCAACGCGCACCAGGCCGAGGCTCACTACGAGTTTCATCCCATGGATTATTTGCAGTACGCCTACCTGCAAATCGGGCGCGAAAAGGACGCCTGGCACGTGATCGAACAAGTGGATTCGGTTCCCGGCGCGGAGCCAGAGAACGCCGCCCAAATCAAAGCGTTCTTCACGGCGCGTTACTATCTCGAATTGCACGACTGGGCGCATGCCGCCGCGCTTCCCGTCCCTTCGATTCTGACGGCGAGCGACCGAATCGACACGTACTGGGCACAGACGATCGGCGCAGCCCGCATCGGCGATGCCGCGGCCGCCAGTAAAGCATTTGAAAATTACAAATCCGTCGACGATGGAAATGGCGTCTATCGCTCGCCGAAGCCTGGCGAAGTTTCCGTCGAGCGGCAGGAAGCAACGGCGTGGAACGATTACGCTGCTGGCAAAAAAGATGACGCGGTTCGCAAACTGCGCGCCGCCGCCGATCAGGAAGATGCCGACGCGCCGGAAACTGCAATGATGCCCGCGCGCGAAATGCTGGCCGACATGCTGATGGAAATGAATCGCGCCACGGACGCGCTCATCGAATACGAGAAGAATCTAAAGGAGTCTCCAAATCGCTTCGACGGCCTGTATGGCGCCGCACGCGCCGCCGAAGTCGCCGGGAAACCCACCGAGGCTGCCGGTTACTACTCACAGCTTCTGAAGAATTGCGACGGCGGCGCACACTCGGATCGCCCTGAGCTGGCGCACGCGAAGACTTTGCTCGCCACAAAATAATTCGGAATCGAGCCATTGAATCCAAATAACAAATTTCAAATCATTCGGCTGATTATCATCATCGTTGTCGTTTTAATTTTTCTTTTCTACCGCCTGCGCCCGGCGCTGCGAAAGAGCGAACTCCCGCCGAACGAAAACAAGCTGCATTCACTTCTAATCGTTCAAGCTGAAAAATCGGCGCCGGAGAAAATCTAGTGCCCCGTGCGGAGGCCGCTCGCGCCATCGCTCAGTGGCGCGCGCTCGTATCGAAGCCCCACGAAACAATCGGGGAAGCGCGCGAACTCGTCGAAGAGTTCTACGCGCAGTTCCCCGTCGCCGCCGACGTCAGCGTCGAGCACGTTTCCATCGCGAAGGCTTCCGGCGACTGGCTCGCCACTCCCAGCGCAAGCGCCGATCGCGCCGTGCTCTATCTTCACGGCGGCGCGTACGTTCTCTGCTCGGCCTTCGCATATCGCGAAATGACGTCGCGCATCGCGCGCGCCGCCGCCGCGCGCACACTCGTTCTCGATTACCGCCTCGCCCCCGAGCATCCCTTTCCCGCCGCGGTCGACGATGCTGTTGCGGCGTACAGCTACATCCTCGCTCAGGGATTTAGGCCATCGAACATTGCGATCGCCGGAGATTCCGCCGGCGGAGGCCTCACTCTCGCGGCGCTCGTGTCTCTTCGCGATACCGGCGTGCCGCTTCCCGCGTGCGCCGTTTGCATTTCACCGTGGATCGATCTCGAATGCACCGGCGGAACGATGGAAACAAAAGCCGCGGTCGACCCGCTCTGCACGCGCGAATCGTTGCTTGAAGAAGCCGGGTTGTATCTCGCGGGCGGAAATCCGCGAAACCCTCTTGCTTCCCCGCTCTACGCCGAACTGAAGGGACTTCCACCTCTGCTTATCCAAGTAGGAACGGAAGAAACTTTGCTCGACGACGCAATCCGATTGGACGCGCGGGCGAAAAATGGGAGTGTGACCGTGACTCTCGAAGTGTTCGAGGATATGCCTCACGTCTGGCACGTCTTCGCGTCGTACCTGCCGGAAGCGCAGCAGGCCATCAATCAAATCGGCGAATTCGTTCGCGCACACACCAACTCCTCTCGATGACAGCGCGGAAAAAACCATGCGAAAGAAATACTGAGAAAAGAATCGCCGAGGAATTGCTACAGCGAAATTGAAGTGTCCGCCAAAACTGCCGCCTACGCGTTCGCAGGCTGAAGCTTGGATTCGACTTTCGCGGCGTAGACGTGCCAGAAATTTCCTGAAGGCTTCACAAACTCAATTCCGATCTTCGACCGGCCGGCCTGCTTCGTCCAGACATGAACCACTCGGCACTCGCGCTCTTCCTGCGTGAAACTATTCACGACGAGAATTCTTTGGCCCTTCTCGAGATCGGCCGTCACCGAAATTCGAGCGCCGTGCGCGTCCACGTTCAGCGTGGTGGTGTGATCGCGGAATGGCTGATCGTCCGGCGTGCGTCCGTACACGACGACGGGAATATGCAGCGGAAATCTGCGGCTGCGCCGAACGTAGCCTCGCGCCTTCGCCTTCTTGACAGGAGTCGCCATACCTCAAACACGATAACTCTGTTGCAAGCGCGCTGCAACAGTCGGTATCCGAAACGGCAACTTCCCCTCTGCAGCCACTTTGGACGAGGGCGAATTGCGGCGTCGGTCCGGTTGAGCTTAATTCTCCCGCGCCAGCCAACAATCCGGGGAAGTCTGCAACCTACTGATTCTTCACGTTAATTGAGCTAGAATGAAGCTCTTACGCGCTTTCCGGCATCTTTACTGTTCTAGGTGGACATTAGTGCCTCAATTCGGTTCAAATAGGGGCTCGTAGATTGACAGGCAATTATTAACTTGGGAGGCGAAGCCCGTGCGACGATTTCTAATGATTTTCGCGATCAGTTTGATTGCATCCGTTGGCGCCAGTGCCCAAATTCATCCTGCAACCTCGGCAATCGCGAGCGCGTCGCCAAGCGTGGCTCCGCCGCTCCCCAGCGGTAATGGCGATGGCACAATCATCAGCAGCGTTTTTGAAGGACCGTCACGCTTCGAAGCGGGCATCGAATATAGCTGGATGCACGCTGAGGCGGCGCCGAACCTCAACTACAATCTTAATGGGTTCGTTGGATCGCTTTCCTACTTTCTCAATCGAGACCTCGGCGTAGAAGGACAATTGCTCGGCGGTTGGGGCGGCGCGCCTACCAACGCTAAACTTGCGTTCGTTGGCGCCGGAATCCACGCGCGTTTCAATACGACGAACAGGCTTCAGCCATGGGCACACGCGCTGATCGGGCACGCTCATTTGCATCCCCAAACGCTGTACGGCGGCCAGACCTCACTCGCTTGGGAAGTAGGCGGCGGCGTTGACTACAGATTTATTTCTTGGGTCTCGCTGCGTGTCGGGGCCGATGCGTTCGGATCGGACTTCTTCCACGTGAATCAAGTCAGCCCCGTCGTTCACGCCGGCGTCGTTTTTAATTTCTAGTATCCGCAAATCGAAATCGAATTTTCGGGGCCGGCTCGGGCGAGCCGGCCCGATTTTTTGGGGTTCCCCCTTTTCGCCGAGCCAGCTAATCCTCGCATTGAGTTTTTGCTTGACCGACTTCGCCATTAGTGCAATCCTGACTCTGTCATGACTGACTTACTTGTTTTACTTCCGCTATGGGACGGGCCGAAACACGGATATCGGCTGAAGAAAGAAGCGGGCTTGATTCGCGGCACAGCGGAAGTGCACAACAATATCGTCTATCCCCTGCTCCGCCGGTTCACGTCTCAAGGCTTTGTGCGCAAGAAAGTTGTGCGCGGGGAGCGAGGGCAGAATCGCCAGCTTTATTCGCTCACGCCGCTTGGCCGCGAGACCATAATCCAGCGCCTCCGTGAATACCGCGAGCAGGAGTCGCGCTCGCCCGAGGGATTTCTGCTGCGCGTAGGCATGTTTGGAGTTCTTAAGATTGCGGAGCGAGCTCGAATTCTTGACGAGCGCGAACGAGTACTTCTCGCGCGCGCCGCGTCACTCTCCCGCATCAAGAGCGAAATGAAAGTGGATGCATACGGCGGAGAAGTGATCCGCTATCTCCTCGAACGCATTCGTTTCGAATCCGATTGGATCAAGCGGTTGCGGCGCACGAACAAGAGGAAACCATGACCACCCCATCGGCATTTCAAATTACCGAATATCTGTGGGGCGCGCTGGGACTTTATTGGCTAATCAGCGCACGGCAATCGGGTGCGACGAAGACCCCCGAGGCTCACTCGTTCCGCGCGGTCCGCTTTCTGATTCTCGGAACAACTTTTCTTTTGCTGCTCTCCGATTGGCTGAGGATCGGGCCATTGGCGTGGCGATTCGTTCCGGATAGTATCGCGGTTCGAGCGACCGGCCTTGGTCTCACAGTCGTGGGAATAACGGTGACCTTTTGGGCTCGCATTTGCCTCGGACGCAATTGGAGCGACAAAGTCGTAATCAAAGAGGATCACGAGTTGATCCGCAGTGGACCCTACGCGTACGTGCGGCATCCAATTTATTCGGGGGTGTTGCTAGGCGTCGCAGGAACGGCGCTCGCGATCGGAGAATGGCGCGGCGTCATTGCGTTTTGCCTGCTTCTCACCACGTATGCGATCAAGGCGAAGAAGGAAGAGCGCGTGCTCGCAGTCGCTTTCGGGCCGGCGTTCGGTGAATATGCTGCGCAGACCGGCTTTCTATTTCCTCGCATACATTTCGGAACGCGCAGATTCAGCGCACGATAATATCGAAAGGCTATAGGCGGATTTTGTCCGCGCCATACTTCTAGCTTTTCGATTCTGCGCGTCGTTGCTAAACTATTTATCTAATTTCCAACAAAATCCATACAAAGGAATGAGAATGAGGAAAATGTTCTGCGCCATCGCTATGTTGCTGGCCATCGCGGTTGTGGCCAGTGCCGATACGGTGGTCTTAAAAAACGGGGACCATTTGACCGGAACCGTCGTGAAATCGGACGGAAAGGCACTCACACTTAAGTCCGATTTCGCCGGCGAAATCAATATTGATTGGACGAAAGTGCAGGAGCTGACAACGGATAAACCGATCTACATTGTCACGCCCGACAAAAAGGCCGTAAGCGGAACGGTCACTACACAAGGGCCGGACCTCGTCGTTGCCACGGCGAACACGGGCGCCGTACACATTCCACTCGCGAGCGTGACTGTTTTGCGGTCGGAAAGCGAACAAGCCGCCGTCGTGCATGCGGAACATCCGGGATTACTGGAAGACTGGAGCGTCGGCGCAAACGTCGGGTTTGCGCTTGCGCGGGGCAATAGCGATACGACAAATCTCTCGATTGGATTCACGTCCGTTCGCACAACGCTGCGCGACAAGATTTCGGCGTACGCGAGTTCGATTTACGCGCAGAGCAGCGTTGCGGGCGTCTCGAGCGTCACTGCCGATGATGTTCGCGGCGGCGCGCGCTACGACCGCGACCTTACATCGAACCTTTTCGCATTCGGAAGCGGCGACTTCGAGTACAACTCGCCTCAAGATCTCGATCTCCGCTCAATTTATACCGTGGGCTTCGGCTTCAAGGCGATCAAAAGCGACGCGACGACGCTCGATTTCCTCGGCGGCGTGAACTACACACGTGAAGCCTATTCGACTGGGATGGACCGCAACATCGCGGGCCTGACGCTTGGCGAAGACTTCATGCACAAGTTCGGCAAGTCGACGACGCTTACGGAGCAATATCTAATCTATCCGGAGCTTTCGGGCGGGGACTACGGCCAGTATCGGTTTGCGTTCGATATGGCGATCACAACGAAAATCAACAAGTGGCTTGGCTGGCAGACAACTGCGAGCGATCGCTATCTGAGCAATCCGATTCCCGGCACAAAGACGAATGATTTGATTCTCACGACGGGGCTGACGGTGGCGTTCAAGCACTAGAAAGCGTTCTCCGACGTTGGGCGACGCGTTCCGGGAGGCGGGGACCTCCCGGCTCTGAACTGGCTGGACGATGCTCGCGACTACGTTGGTGGCGGCGACAAACAAGACCGCGTTTCGTTAGGAGCGGGGTGGCCTTTTTCGCCGGGGTAACCGCAAATGATCGTAGAAAGGGACTCAACCCGGCAAGCGGGGAGGTCACCTCCTCGATGTTTCAGATGTATTCGGAGCTACGTTTCGCGAATTAGCTTCCGGCCAAACTCTCAAGCCCGGCCTTATTGCGAACGACGAGGGTTGAACCTTTGATTTGAACTAGTTCTTTCTTCTTGAAATCAGCGAAAAGCCTGGTGACCGTCTCGCGGGACGCCCCGATCATCTGGGCGATTTCCTCGTGGGTCAATGTCAGCGTTGCACGGATCTCCGGGCTTCCCTCCCCGTGGCTGACGCACCAATCGAGAAGGAATCGCGCAAGTTTTTCTCCGGCCGAATGCGATAACCCGATGGACCGCATTTCAGCGATAGCGGCGTGGTACGTTTCGCCCAATTGCTGGGCCACACGCAACGAAACCTCGCCGTGCTCGCGGAGAAAATTGAGAAAATCCGCGCGCGAGATAAAGTTCGCTTGCGTCGGTTCGATCACCTCGGCGGTAAGTTCGTAAGGCTTACCCGTAACTGTGCCCGGCAATCCTAAAATTTCGCCTGGCTGCGAAATCCTCACTATTAATGTTTTTCCGTCCGCTGAGGTTGTGGAGAGTTTCACGCGTCCGGCGCACAGAATGAAAACCCCTCGAGGAGCCTGCCCTTCCACAAAGAGAACTGCGCCTTTCGGATAGGACGATGCCGACGTGATGACCGAAAGACGCTGCACGGCGGCAGGCGGCAGGTTGCAAAACAGCCTGTCCTCCCGATGCGGGCAAGTCACGCAGTTCTCAATTATTTCGAGGCCGTAGGGAGCGCGCATAGATGGTCCGATTCTACTCCCTTTTCCGCACCGGACAATTTGGAAGCCGCCAATCATCTCTTCAGCAGTTCGCCAAGCCGCTTCGATTGCTCCAAGCAATTCTGCTCCAGGTCTCTAAAGGGAAAAGTGACGACCGGCACTTTCGTGCGTGACGGCAGTCACAGCGGGCCAGTTTGGAAGCATGGATAGTGAAGAAGAACAAGGAGGGCCCATGCGAAAAGATGAGCGAGACCTGTTGGATGTTCTTAAGTTCGAGCTTGAGTTCCTGACGAAGGGCGGATACGGCCGCGCACCGCGCGAGCCTTGGCGGCCGGTATTTATCTTCGAGGATTCACCATCGTGCATGAATTACGATTGCAAAGACGATCCCGCACCGTGCAGCGACTGCGTGCTGATGCAGCTGGTGCCGCCGGCACTTCGTTTCGGGAAACAACCGTGCCGCCAAATATCACTTAACTCGGAAGGGGAAACGCTGGATTCCATGTATCGCTACAGTGAACAACATGAAATCGAGCAAGCCATTCGAAACTGGCTGGTGGTCACAATCGCTCAATTGGAAGAGAGGCGGAAAAACTTGCGTGCGATTGGCGGCAAGCGGCTGACTGCCGGCAGCGGGACCGTCAAGGGAACGGCTTTGCATCAGAGCCTTCATCCAAAATGTGCGAACCCAGCTTGCCCGACTGCGTTTCATTGGCTCGAGGGCGGAAAGTTCTTTCGATTCCATAACGTCGAGCTTGCCCCAGTCTCGAATGCGACTGATTTGGCCGGCAATCTGCACAAAGTGACGCACTTCTGGCTCTGCGAGAATTGCAGCCGCGTCTTCACTCTGATACACGACGCACAACTTGGGGTGGTGGTCAAACTGCTCTGGCTGGAGCTTCCGTTACGCGAAACTCGCGAGGAATTGCCAAGCGCGCGCCGGGATTGAGCCGTTGGTGTGAATGGCTTTTGTGGAGGAGCTAGTACAAGCATCCGATATCTGTGCGCCGACTGCTTGTTTATCGCCGGCGCCTATGTGACCTGTAAGGACTTCAACTCCGTAACACGCTTAGCAAAATAAGCGGCGCGGGGCCGATGTCCCGCGCCGCCCTGCACTTGCCATAAACAGATCCACGCAATCCGCATTCCGACGATCAGCCGCGGACGGTAAGAACCGGACACAGAGCGTGCGTGACCACCTTGTGTGCCGTTGCCATCGGTAGATGAGTGGCAGCACCCAAGAATCCGCTCGACCTATGCAATCCGAGTACGATGAGATCGGCCTTCCGGTTTTTCGCCACTTCCAGAATCGTTTCGGCGGCTGAGCCCTGCTCGACCGCAAATCGCGGTTCGCACCACAGTTCAGTCTCCGGTGTAACGAGTTTGCGCAAGAGATGCTCCGACGATGCAACGAGCTCTGACGGATGGACAAGGTCGCCCGTCTTGGGCTCGGTGATCACATGCAGAAGCGTCAGACGCGCTTGAAACTCCTGCGCCAGTGAGACCGCGTACGCCGCACCGTTGGCTGATCCAGGACCGAAATCGGTCGCGTAAAGGATCTCCGAGACTTCACCGCCTCGCGGCAGTTCGGCATGCGAAAATGGACCTACGGTCAAGACCGCGCAAGACACGTCTCGAAAGATCTTCTCTGCCGTCGAGCCCATGAATAATTTCCGCGCGCCCGACCGGCCTCGCGTGCCGAGCACGATAAGATCGATCTTGTGCTTCTCAATTGTGGATTTCAGGATGCCCCAAAACTCTCCTTCCTCGACCAGAACTTCCGGCTGAACTCCGGGAAAAGATTTAAGCAGCGTCCGCCTCTCCTCCTGGGCCTCGGCCTTCGCCGCTTCCTCCAGAACTGGCCAGGTCGTTGGTTGCGTCATCGGATTAATGGCGGGTGGCCTCACGTGCAAAGCGCAGAGCTTTGCGCCGAAGCGTTTCGCAAACTCGTTCGCGTAAGGTAGTGCTGAGTTCCCCGCGGGAGAAAAATCGGTTGTAAAAAGAATATTCTTAATCTCGATTCGGGAACCGGCTTCGATCGTTTTCATGTTCTGCCCTCCTCGGTCCCTTTATGAACTGAGCCGCCCAAAGTTGCGGTGACTTTAGTCACGATCAATTGTGATGATCGTCACAGCGCATAAAAGCGAGCCGGCGCATCGTCGATGCGGAGGTGGGAGATGAGAACCATGGAAGCGAGCACACCAGTAAAAGTTAAGAACATTCTTTACCTTACGGACTTTTCGAAACCTTCCGAGGCAGCGCTTCCGTTTGCCATCACGTGTGGCCGCGGATGCGGCGCCAAAGTGCACGCGTTGCACGTGTTGATTCCCAGGCCATACCTGTACACGACACCCGAATTGACAATGCCGACGATCCGAGCCGAGGAAGATAGTGCGCAGGCGGAGATGCAGCGCATCGAATCGCAGCTAGCAGGGCTTCCGCACGACGCAGCGGTAGTAAGAGGACTCGATGTTTGGCCGGCGGTCGAAAAAGCCATCAGAGAAGAGGCTGTCGACCTGATTGTCCTCGGGACGCATGGCCGAACTGGCGCGGAGAAGCTGCTTCTTGGCTCTGTCACCGAAGAAATCTTTCGCCGTTCGCCAGTGCCCGTACTCACGATTGGCCCAGATGTTCGCAGCAGTGTCCATAGCGGGGGCCGCTTTCATCGAGTGCTCTTCGCCACAGATTTCAGCCCGGAATCGCTAGCTGCGGCGCCGTATGCCATCTCGCTCGCGGAACAGTACCATTCTCATCTTGCACTGATCACGGTACTGCGAAAGCCGAAGGAACTAAACGATTCCGACAAGCGAATATTTGAGCTATCGGTGGCCGAGGTAATTCATCGGCTCTACGAAGTCGTTCCGGATGACGCGAAACTTGATTTTTCACCACAAGTGTCTGTCGAATACGGCGAGCCTGCGGATCGGATCGTGGAAATTGCCAAGCAGCGCGGTGCGGACCTTATCGTGCTAGGCGTTCGCGATGCGTCTGGCCGGCTTGGCGCAGCGACGCATCTCGAGCGCGCTACCGCGCATCGAGTGGTCGCGCACGCCGCGTGTCCTGTGCTAACGGTCCGCGGTTAGCGGACTTGTAGGTTTGGCGGCGCGAACGGAAAAATCATAAGCGGATGGGCTTTTATACTGCCCTAGGTCAATCCCCAAAGAAACACGGGCAGAAAGATGACTATTCCTGGCACATCAGAACGATTTTACCGCTGACGGCGGCGCGCTCGATCAATTCGTGCGCGCGGGGCGCGTCGCGCAGAGGCAGGCGCTCGGCCACGACCGGGCTGATCGATTTCTCTCGCAGCATGGCGAGCAATCGCGAGAGATCTTCGCGGAACCATTCGGGATGCTTCTTCTTTTCCGTCATCACGTTGTACCAACGCGCCGATTTTCCGGGAAGTAGACCTGCGAAGCCGAGCCAAGCAAAGCTCGCGACGGCGAGCATTTTGTTTTGGCGCCCACCTTCGATAGCGGCCGACATTCCGTAGCCGACAAACCGGCCGCCTTTGCCGAGCGCGCGATACGATCGCGGCCAGTTGCGGCCGCCGATGGGATCGAATACGGCATTCACTCCGGCGGCGCGCTCGACGAAATCCTCCGTTCGATAATCGATGGGAATGCCGCCGAGCGCAGCCACCAAATCGTGCTTCGGTTTGGACGCGGTGCCGAACATTTTCAAGCCAGCGAGCGAGCCGAGTTGCAGCGCGGCCGTGCCGACTCCGCCGGCGGCTCCATGAATTAGCACGCTCTCGCCTTTGCGCAACTTCGCAATCCGGTAAATCAATTGATACGCGGTGGTGTAATTCAGAACAAGGCTGACGGCTTCGGCGGGATCGAGGCCAGCGGGAACGCGCACGAGTTCAGATTCTGGCAGCACGATGTAGCGCGAATATCCTCCGTTCATCGTCAGCGCGGCAACCAAATCGCCGGGCTTCCATTGCGTCGCGCTGGCCGTCTCTGTGCTGGCTCCGCAGGATTCAACGACGCCGACGATATCGTAGCCGGGAGAATAAGGAAGCGGAGGGACACTGGAATATAGGCCGCGGCGCATCAGCACATCAGCGAACGCGACTCCGCACGCAAGAATCTGGATGCGAACTTCATTGTCGCCGGGATCGCGAATGTCGTCTTCAATCACTTTTAAAACTTCGGGGCCGCCGAGAGCGGTGAGGACGACACGGGTGTTTCGCATTGGCCATCATATTAGCTGAATCCGCCGAATTCAGTTGAACCTCGTCTGGACAATTCGTGATCAAACGGAATGGACCATACGCGCACGCAAGATTTTGCCACCCTCGAATTGTTGAGGCGGCATGCGTTGGCGGGATGGGGAGTCATTTCAAAACTGCAGACGCCAAAATTCGCACGAACGCGGCTTTACATTCATCGCGGGGAACGATACTTTCCGGTGTGTGAAAGCGACTACCTGGGAATTTGCGAATCGGGCGATGGTTTTCGGGCTGATATTTGGTTTCACGTTTCCGCTGTATGCGTTCGATCAGCAGAATTCCACCGCCGCGCTGGCTAATTGGCTTGGCGGCAGGCTGCAGTGGAATCCGGAGCTTGTTGTGCGCGTCCTATTCGCGTGCGCTGCTTTGCTGCTCGTGGTGGCCGCGTACATCCGAACGTGGGCCTCGTCGTACCTTCAGGCGTCAGTGGTGTACGCGTCCGAAGTGAAGAGTGCGTCGCTGGTTGCTGATGGGCCTTACCGGTACGTGCGCAATCCACTGTATTTTGCCAACGTGCTGATGATCATCGCCATCGGAAGCATGATGAGCCGGCTCGGATTCGTGGTGGCAGTTCTGGCGATGCTGGTGTTCTGCTACCGGCTGATCTTTCGCGAGGAGTCTGAACTTCAGGCGAGCCAGGGTGAACAGTTTGCCGAATATCGCAAAGCCGTGCCGCGCCTGTGGCCATCGCCGTGGCCGCGCATCGCCTCCGCAGGGAGCAAAGCCAAGTGGAGCGAAGGATTCAAGGCGGAATCGTGGTACTGGGGGTTTGCGGCGGCGCTGATTGCTTATGCGATCGTACTGAAACTTTGGGTGTTTTTTGCGATTTTGGCGGCAAGCCTGATTTTATTTTGGGTCTCTTCAAGGCGGCGGCAAAAGAAATAAGGCCGGCCTGCCGGCCAGCCCTACGAAAACCGCACGGCACGCGGATGGAATGCGCACGACCGTGCCTTGCATGAGACCAGCCGAGGTTTGTGACGGCGTAAGTCTGGCGAAATCGCAGGCGGGATTATAGAAGTGCGGTGAAAACTGCTTAGTCGTAGAGCGGAATTTCTACTTCGTCGTTTGCTTCGAAGTGAGTGCCCGTGTCCGCGCTTGGCTCGGGATAATCGGCAAACTCGTTTCTGCGGCTATAGGCGAGGCCGATGATTCCGCCGAAGATCAGGAGTGGCGGAAACATCAAGAGAAGAATTCCGTGCCTGAGAGCGGCAATCAGCTTTGCGCCAGATGAGGCAGCGGTCTGATAGCACATCGCGCAGCCTTGCGCGTGCAACGCCGCCGGGTTCAGCAGCAATAGAAATGCGGCTGACGCGATTGCGACAGCAACGACCCGCCCTTGTGTGAAGTTGCGCACGATTCTCAACACCTTTTTACCACCGTATCGCCGATTCAACAACCTCAACCGACCCGGCACGCACTATTGATCCTGCAATTCCCGCTCGCCCGCCAATCAGTGAAGGCCCATGGACTGCAAACGAAGGCTATCGGGCAAAAAAGCGACCATCATGGCCAACACGAAAACGAGCGCGGGAACTAACGTAAGGAACAGGCTTCGACGCTCATATCGCAGGTGCATGAAATACGCGATGATGAGCGCGGCCTTAATCAGAGAGATGCCCATTAGCAGCACGAGCATCAAGTGCAATTCCAATTGTTCGTATGCCAGATACACTTCTCCGGCGGTAAGGATGAGCAAACAACCCCAAACCTTCAGAAACCAGCCCATCCTCGAGAAGTCCGCTCTATTCGGCGCCTCTTGCTCCATGAGTTCGCTCCCTTTCGACGGGTCTTAGTGGCCGCGGGTGGAGATTAAATAGACGAGCGGGAAGATAAACATCCATACGAGATCGACAAAGTGCCAGTACAGGCCACTGACTTCCACATCGTCGGCGTTGAATTTCTTGCGGCCGAACCCCACGGCCACAAACCCAAGATATATGACGCCGACCGTAACGTGCGTCATGTGCAGACCTGTAAGACCGAAGAAACTCGCGCCGAAAATCGGCGTTCCCCAAGGATTCGAGAACAGCCGAACGCCTTCATGGATCAGCCCAAGCCACTCACGAATGTGCAGAATGTCGAAAATAATCCCGCCGAGCATGGTGGCGCACAGCCAACGCACGGCCGCCGCAACGCGGCCATTCTTAGCCGCTTCCACCGCCGCGACCATTGTGACGCTGCTTGAGAGGAGCACGAACGTCATCACCGTTGCGTTGACGATGCTCGGCATGAACTGGAAAGGTCTCGGCCACGAAGGGCTGCCAACGCGCAGAAATACGTAGGCCACCAGCATTGCCGCGAAAGTGATCGAGTCCGAAACAAGAAACAACCACATCCCAAGCTTCTTCGACGGTACGGCGTAAGGGAGATCCCCTCCCGACCAAACCGAATCCTGTATTGGCAGATCCTGTTCGCTCACGGCGCCTCCGCCATCAAAATTAACGAGCACGTTAGGGACTGCAGCACTTCGAGTTCAATCCATTGAATGCTTAACGCCGCTTTCCTATGCCAAGACGATATCCGACGAGCTTGCGATTCCCTACGGGCTGACAATTTTCTCGGGCGAATCCTGCATCACGTAATCACCCGTCGAGCCCTGCACTCCATATTCGTAGGCGCCGTGATAAACCACGGGGTGCTTGCCGCCGAAATTATCGAACGGCGGCGGAGATGGAACGGTCCATTCCAATTGCGTCGCGCCCCACGGATTTGCGGGCGCCAGCTTGCCGCGGAACATGCTCCAAAAGAGGTTGAAGAAAAATATCAGTTGCGCGCCGCCAGTGACCAGCGCCGCGACGGTGATGAATTTGTGGACGGGAATCAACGGTATCATGTAGTCATCCGTGAATGAGGCGTACCGTCGAACGTTCGCTGCAAACCCAATGTAGTGCATCGGCATGAAAATGCAGTAGACGCCGACGAACGTCAGCCAAAAGTGCGCTTTTCCAAG
Source organism: uncultured Acidobacteriota bacterium (assembly GCA_963803835.1). Classification (GTDB taxonomy): domain Bacteria; phylum Acidobacteriota; class Terriglobia; order Acidiferrales; family UBA7541; genus Palsa-147. The sequence continues at coordinate 51,734 of CAWDOI010000027.1, forward strand.
TGTTTCGTTCATCATGCGGCCGAACATTTTCGGGAACCAAAAATAAGTCCCCGCGAACATTCCAAAAATCGCGGCTACGGCCATAACCATATGGAAGTGGCCAACGACGAAGTAGGTGGCGTGCAGATACGTATCAATGGAAGGCTGCGCCAGGAAGAAGCCGCTCAATCCGCCCGTGACGAAGACCGAGACGAATCCGATGGCGAATAATCCGAACGAGTTGAATCTTATCTTCCCGCCATAGAGCGTACATATCATGCACAGACTCACAATTGCCGCCGGCATTGTGATGATGAGGGTCGGGACAGAGAACGTTAACGCGCTAAACGGGCTCATACCGCTGAGGAACATGTGATGTCCCCACACCACGAAGCTGAGGAAGCCAATGCTCAACATGCTGTACGTAATAACCTTGTAGCCCAGTGGCGGCCTCCGCGCCGTACACGCCAGTATGTTGGCGATAATCCCCAAGCCCGGAAGAATTGCGATGTAAACCTCCGGGTGGCCGAAAAACCAGAAAAGATGCTGCCAGAGCAGCGGCGAACCACCGGAATGAGCCAGCAATTGATCGTTGACAACGAGCCCGCCCGGGATGAAGAAACTCGTGCCGCCAACGTGATCCAAGATCAGGAGCACGCAGGCGGTCAGCAGAACGGCGAAGGAAAGAAGAGTGAGCACGGCAGTAATGAGCCACCCCCATACGGTAAGGGGCAAGCGCATCAACGACAGCCCGCGTGCGCGAAGATCCAGAGTCGTGGCGATAAAGTTCAGAGCACCGAGAAGCGAACCAATGCAAAAGGTGCCAATGGAGAGCGCCCACAGCTCCTGCCCAAGACCGAGGCCCGGGCCGCCCGCAGAACCAATGGCGCTTAGCGGAGCGTAGGCGGTCCAGCCGGAGATCGGCGGGCCGTCTTTCACAAACAAGGAGGTTACCAAGAGACAGAATGCGACGAAGGTGACCCAAAACGACAGCATGTTCAGGCGGGGAAAAGCCATATCTTCCGCGCCGATCTGAATCGGTAGAATGAAATTCCCAAAGCCAGCTTGCGGAGCGGTGGTGAGGACGAAAAACACCATGATGGTCCCGTGAAGAGTTAACAGAGAGAGATAATATTCCGGCGTGATGACCCCGCCCGGAGCGCCGTTCGGCGAGAGCTTATCCAGCAGCGGAATCGCGACTGTCGGCCACGCGAGATGCATGCGCATCAGCCACGAGAGCACCATCCCGACGAAAACGGCCACGAGAGATAGGAAGTAATATTGCTTTCCTATCACTTTGTGATCGAGGCTAAAAATGTACTTCCAGATAAACCCCTGTGGAGGGGAATGGTGGTGAACCTCGGATTGCGCTGAAGCGGGTTGCGCTGGAGGATGATCCATAGTTCCTGCCTCGCCGGATTTACCAACTACCTGCCGCGGTCATACGCGACGGTTGCGGGCCAGATTTATTACTGCGACTGACCCTTAAGCCACTGATCGAACTGATCCTGCGGCAACACCTCGATGTACGCCCTCATGCTGTAGTGCCCGAGACCGCATAATTGCGTGCAGACGATTTCGAATTTACCCGTCTTCGTAGCTGTGAAATGAATCGGGATATCGAGTCCGGGAACAATATCCTGCTGAATCCGAAGTTCGGGCACATAAAAACTGTGGATCATGTCTTTCGAATGCATCGTCAACAATACGGGTTTGCCGACAGGCACGGTCAATGTTCCAACGATGATGTCGTCCCGAGCGGAAACATCGTTCGCAGGATCAAGACCGAAATAGTCACCGTTCCCGTCGTTGATCTTATCGGGATGAATCGGGCCGAACTCACCGTCTGGCCCGGGATAACGGAAGTAAAAGGCAAACTGCTCGGCCTGGACGTCTATATGAAGCGCATTTGCAGGTGCGGGAACGAAATACATGCCGGCCCAGACCTTGGAACCGACCAAGGATAGCGTCAGTATCTCGAGGCCGACGATGACAACGACAGCGATGACCAGCCCGCTGGCCCCACCCGGAAAAGTCTTGATCTTCCGCCCCTCGCCCGGACCTCCGAATTTCCAGGCAAAGCCGGCAAGCACAAGCTGCGAAAGCACAAAGAGAACACCAGTTCCGATCATGGTCTCAATAATCTGATGGTCCACGCCGGGCCCGTGCATGGAAATATCCACAGGCATCCACCACCTGCGCACCACAAAGAAATAAGTGGAAACCAGGGTGATGATGCTGAGCACAATCGCAAACACTTTGCCCATAAGGTTTCGCCTTTCGATATTCGAAAACGAACCCGACCCCGGGGGGATTGTCTACTCCCGGTCACCTCGAATGTTTCCCTGCCGCTTACCCGCCGACAGAAATGTCAGAACAGATAAGGAGTAACTTTATAGGAGAAATTCGCAGACTTCGTCTCGCCGGCTCCGACCGTCACGTCCTGGCTCTGAAATCCATATTGCTCCTGCCAAACGGTGACTGTGTACTTGCCTGGCGATAGGCCCTTCAGGCTAAACGAACCGTCCTGGCCGGTGATTGCATAGTGCGAGGTCTTCAGCACCGCGAAGTAACCGTGCATCCACGGGTGAATGTTGCACTTGACCGAGATGAACTCCGCTTTGTCCCACTTCGTTTCGATTGGGGGTGTTCCCGGGGGCTGCGATTTATTCCACTCCGTGTTTAGCTTGGGCATGGGATGGATATTGTGCGCCACGGGGTCGTTGTTGGCGATCGACAGGGGCTGATTTACCTCCATCGCGAGCACGTGAGGCATATACATGCAACCCTTCTGGTCGAATTTCACGGTCTCAGTAGGTGGAGTCGTCTCCTCCCCGGAGCCTGCTGAGATATAAACCACCGCGTATTCAAGGGCGTTTCCCGGGCCTGTCGTCACCGTTTGGATCAATTCAGGCGGATTGTGTTCTTTGGCACAGACCGGTTCCTTCGACATATCGATAGGCTTCATCTTAGGCGGCGTGCCTGTGTAGGTAACTTTGCCTTCGATCATTCCTGTGGACGCCGGGGAACCGGCAAGTACGACCAACGCGGAACTGGCAAACACGACGAATACAAGACTCAGGATATATCTTCGCATCAAGACCCTCCGTCTACTTCAGAACCGGGCTTACATGAATTCGCTTCGAGTCAGCTATCTACTGTCCGGAGCCAGGCGCTGCTTCCGGGCCAATAGGCTTGAGCTGTCCGGGATGCGATTTCTCCCACTGCATGAGGGTTGCAAGCTCAGGCGGTTTTAGGCTTATTTGCAGAGTTCGCAGAAAGTGGACGAGATCCCAAGCTTCATTGGGTTTAATGACATCCGCGAATGAAGGCATCGGAGTGCCATCCAGACCCGTCATAAAAATGCGGTAAAGGTCTGTGTTGGTCTCCCCACACATGAACCGCGAACCGGTTGAAAAGTCATACGGCTTAATTGGATTGCCTTTGTCGTCCGTAAGCGTTGCGGCAGAAGGACCATCGCCACGCCCCGCAGGCCCATGACACTTCCAACACTCCATCTTTTGGAAGAGTTCGCGCCCGTGCAGGATGCTGTCAATCGACGCGGGAGTTTCCGTCGGGATTTGGATCGGCGTCCCGGCCTTCTCAGTCTGCCATTTCGGCGAGAACGACTTCACCATCGCCACGAGATTCGCGCGCAGTTCAGGCGAAAGCGGGCGCCAAGCCGGCATGTTGGTGGTGACAAAACCGCGGGTTATCGCGTTGAAGAGATCGTCATCCGTTGGCAACGTCCCGGTCGGAGTGGAGCGGCATTTGAAAGTGGCCAACGTGAAATCGCGCGGTTTTGGATCGATCCACTGCGCATTTTCGCCATTGCCGTCACCCATGGCCCCGTGACAACCGACGCAATAACGCCGATAGACTTGCGCTCCGTCGTCGACCACTCCGTAAGCGTGTCCCGTCATTCCGTTAACGTGACTCTCTTCCTTCGTGGTTACTGGTTGAATGTTGTGGTTAATTTGCGCGAAGCACGGAGTTCCGGCGGCGAGAACAGCGACGAAAGCCACGCCGGCAAAGAATGACAACGCTGCATTTTTCATTCTCATTGGAGGCCTCATCTCTCAGAAGTCGAAATCAAATCCGATCATCAAGCTGCTGCTCCAAACGGCGTCCGTCTGATTGACAGGTGGCAAACCAACGCCGTCGCCGCTGAGTGGAACAATGCCAATCGATTTCGTAATGGAGTATTCGTTGTGAAACGCGAGACCCGCCCGGCTGAACATGATCGGGTACCAGCGGTATCCGATCGAATAGGCGTCAATGTTTCCGTAATTGCTGGCGTTCGTCGGCAGAGCTTGCGTCTGCATTCGAACCGCTTCGTAGCGGCCGATTGCGACGAACTGCGGGTTGACGTAGTAGCCGAACTCGACGAAACCAGCGTTCCACGATGGTCCGCGCGCTCCTGTTGGCAGAATTGAATTCGGCCCGCTGGAAGGCGTGGACGTGCCGAGATACACGTTATCGTAGCCGTGCATATAGAACGGCATGATGTTGAGTTTGCCGATGTAGAGATCGCCAGCGACACCGACGCGATAGAACGGTTCGTTGTCGATTCCCACGAGAGGAGCGCCACCGGAAGTCTGGTAGTTCGTCGGACGCTGGCCGGCGTAGACGAAGCCCTGGATCCTCGACGCAGCCATGCTGTCGTGACCCAGCTGGAAGGCTTGGTCGAACGTCGCGAAGACATCATACGTGCGTCCGGCCGGTGGAGCGCCGGGCACCACATCAGTCGTGAAGTTAACGCCGCCCTCGTTGCTGCTCAATACCGAAACCGAGTAGCGCGTGTAGCTATTGGCGTTATGTCCCATCAACTCGACGCCTGATTGGTTGTCTCCGAGGCCGAAGTTGTTCGAGTCCCCCGGCGGGTTGAAGTGATAACTCTGGTAGAGGCCGCCGTTTCCCGACAAGAAGAGGAAACGCTTCTCAGAGATAAGTTCGTTGAGCTCGTAGTGCCCGAATTTCAGATTGAACCATGAACTTCCCTTGAGATTGTCGAAGCGGACGAACGCGTTCTCGAAGTGCCACACTGCAGTCGGGTCGGAAGAGGGGAGGAGTGAGAACGAAATGTTGTTGTACAGCGTTCCTACCAACCAAAAGTCCATGCCCGATAGGTCGAACCCGTGCTGCGTGAAGCTGCCCGCAACCGTCGAACTTCCGGCACCACCGCCAGGAATCGAATCCAACTGTTGGTTTGTCGTGTGTTCGAGGTGCCATTGCGGCGTGATTCGCGCCGTCATAGGGAAGTACGCAGGGTTCTGCCAGATGGGAGAGTCGCGGTCGTTCCCGATCTGATAGCCGCGATCGCGGAACGCGGTACCAAAGTCATTGAGCTTCGGCCACGCTGTATGACATGCCGAGCAAGGCAAGCCATATTTGCGAGCGAATGCCGGAACTGCGTTGACTTTGTGAATCGGCAATGTGTAAGCCGGCTGACTATCGCCCGCGATCATCGCAATGATGAGAAACGTGAAAGCGAGCGCAGAGCTGATCAGCGACCAACGGATATTCAATGTGCCTTTTAGAAACAACTTCATCATGCTGCCTCCTCTGAGATCCGAGAATCTGCAAGTGATTGTCTCAAACGAAGAGCGACCGCGATGGGCGACGAAGATGAAGTGGAGCAAAGTGAGCAACAGGTATGGTGGTAGGACCAACGACTACGACCGAGCATGAAGAATTGACAGGTTCTGAAACTTACCACGGAAACGACCCCCTCCGCCCGACGAGGCAACCGTGTCTCAAAACTGCACAAACGAGCAGGAAGTTACAACTGGACGTTTTCGAATGCAAGTATTTTTTTAATCGAATTCATCATAAATTAATGGTACCAGAACCCTTAGCGGTGACCGTAAGTCATGTGGATGCTGAGATCTCTTGCGAAAAACACTGCGGCCGTGCAACTCTTCCTGTGAAACGCGTCGCATTGTTGACGCGTCTGTGTCAATCGATTCGCGAGTACTCAAGCAACTCATATGAAATCGAAATGTCACCCCGATGTCTTTTTCGAAGGTGCAATTCAATCGTCGCCGCACGCATCGAAGCGCTTGAGACCGCATCGATCGCTCTCGGTGACCGGTCACACTGCGCTGGCAATATCGTTATTTCTAATGATTTCTGCACTTTACGCCGCGGCGGCCGATCAAAAAAAATCCGACGCTACTCTCGTCATCGACTTGCCCGCGCCCGAAGGCGAAGTACTTCAGGCTGTTCACACAATCCTGGAGGACGGCATCATTCACGGCACTCAGGTCTTTGCGAAAGAGCCCATTCTCGACGGCGCGACACCGGCGACATCATTCGCTTACTTCGGGAAGTGGCAAGGAGGCGGCCAGGCCTTCTATAAGGTTAGGACCGGAGCGCTGGCACCGCGACACTTCAAGGACAGCGCCGATATGGGAACGATTTCCGTCCGATACGTTGTCGAAGGCCTCAGCGCCATGAGCACGAAACTTCAAATTGATGCCGTCTTCATCGAGAGCGGGGGCCGCGCGAGCCTGTCTGACGGGAGCGTTGAAACCAGCGAGTTCAGAGAAATACAGGACAAAATTCGCGCCATTGAATACGAGAAAAGAAAAGATGCTGAGAGCCTAAAGGCGCGCCAGGCCTTCGACGCCGCGAATGCGACGCCCGAGCATCAACGTGAACTGGAAATTTCGCGCCTTCAGTCGGCTGAAACCGCACTGAAGAATCTCCAGGCTCGTTACCACGATTTGCAACACGAATTGGAAGTTCGCGTCAAGGATCCGGGCGCTGATTTGAAGTCCGCGCCATTTCACAGCGCCACGGTGATGCGATCTCTTCCGGCGCGAGCGGAATTATTGATTCTGATTGTTACGCCGCGTTGGTACGGCATCGAAACAACCGACGGCGCGCATGGTTGGATAAGCCGCGAGGGCGTGGAGGCGTTGCCGTGACGCACGCGAACCACGGCCGCGCGGGCGTCTTTGCTTACCTGCTTGCATCCACGATTTTTTTGCTTTTTGTGTGCAGCGCATTTGGACAGACAGCGCCTGCCGAGAAAACCTTCAACGCGTCCAAGGCGAGCGTGGATAAAGCGTTGAGGAGTCTCCACTCGTCCACTTCGGGCCGACTGCCGACGCTCGACGGCTTCGTTGATACGAGCGAACCACTCGATCACTACGAGCGCGGTTTTTATCAGTGCGCGATTGTCGCAACGGCAGCTCCCGGGGGTGGGACGTCGGTGCGCGTCGGCGTAAAGATCACGGCGTGGTATGCAGACCCTAGCGGCGCTCATTCTGGATATCGTGTTCTGCCTTCGAACGGCCGCATTGAATCCGATTTTCTCAACGGCCTCGGCGATGCCCTCGGCTCGAAGGCTGGCGCTTCAGCGCCGGGCAGCAGCATTGGCCCGACCGGGGCATCCGGAGCAGCGGCAACGGAGAAGACCAAGCCCGCACCTGTATCTTCTTCTGTGCCGCAGCCATCGTCGGCGCGTCCGGCGGCGCCAGTTGCAGATTCAACTCCCACGGCCGACGGCAAATCGTCAGCCGCGCTTCCCAATGAGAGCCTCGAATCAATCCGCCAGAAACGCGAAACGGCCGAGCGGCAGTTCCAGGATCTGTCTGCGCTGGTCCAAAATCTTCAGCAAATCAAGCAAAACCAGACGCATCCGGATGATATTTCTGTCGTGAAGAAATCGGGCACGGCGATCTACTCGAAGCCTCAAACCAGCGCTGAAGTATTAATGACGGCCGACGAAGGCGATGAATTTCCGATTCTTGATGCACCGGGCGGCTGGGTCCACGTCCAGATCTCGGGGCCTTCGCGCGGATGGATTCGGCAGGTGCAGCTGGACATGCCCTCCGGATTCGCGAACGGCGCCGAAAAATCCGCCCCCGACTCCGATGCCGCGCCTCTTTTCCGAGTCACCCGCGAGGACATCAGTCCGTTCGCGGGTACTTGGGGATTGCTGAAAGACAAGGTCGTCAAGATTATTTGGGTCGCGCCGATTGACCCGACATCGAAGGCCACCACCGCGCAGGCAAAACGCGAATATGCGAAGTCGCTTTTCTTGAAGGCGTATCGCGAAATCTCGGCGGACCCAGCGGCCGTGGCCGGTGTCGTGGTGGTCTTTGATTCCGCCGATGGCGGGCAAGTTTCCGCAACGTTGATGAGCCTGAAGAAGCTCAGAGCGGGATCCATCAGCGATGATGATTTCTGGGAGGAATGCTCGCTCGATCCACCTGAATCGTTTCAGGACGCGCCGCAGGAGTAGTTTCCGCATTTCCTTTTTACGTTAGCCTCTCTACGCCTATTTTGTAATTTCCTGAGCTTAGAGCTCGCGGGGGGATCTTTCAGAATTGCGGGAAAAAACGAAAGGCCGGCGCTCGATCGGCCGGCCTTCGTTCCGATTTTAAGGGATAGTTGCTGCGCCAACCGTTCGCAGCCTGAGTGCGACAGCGAGCAAGAGCGGGGCGGCTACTTGGCTGGAATGTAGCTCAAGTCCGGGCGGAACTGGATGAGCTCGCTGTACGTACCCTCGATCGAGCTGTTGATTCTCTCGACTATGGACGTCGCTTCCTGTTCGCCAAAGGCCGCGCGCAGATCATCGCGCAACGGCTTTACGGCCGGATCGTCGGCCATCCCAGCCCAATTGGCATGGTCATACGTGAGGACGTATGTGCCGCCGGGCCCGCCGCTCACCAAGCGGTACCACGAATAGTGCGCCGGTGAATTCATTTTCTGCCGCGCTTCGTGCACTTTGGCGACAGCGCTGCGGAAATCGTCGCCTTTTCCATAACGGACATGGAAGGTGATGACCTCCGTATACTTGTTATTCATGTCCGTGGATGGACTGCTCCACTTCGGCAAAAGCTCGTAGTAGGCAGTTTCGAGCTTCTCGACCGATCCAGCGACCGACTTCCTGTATTGTTCAAGGTCAGCAGAGTCGGCGACCGACGGATTATCCATATCGGCCCAGTGCTGGTTGAATCGCCCGACGATATACGTCCCGGTATGCTCGCCAGTGAGCGTTTCGAAAACGAGCAACGGCTGGCTATCTTTCTGCTGCTTGTGCCATTCGATCTTTTGCTTCCTGCCGTCTTCGTACTGTTTCACCATGCCGCTTTTCGGCGTCTGGAATTCGAGTGCCTCGATTGTGCCGGGCTGCGACTGCGCCGCGGCGGAAAATGCAACGAGTAGCAACACACCTAGACCTGTGGTCAGCTTCAACAATTTCAAAATATCCTCCTGAATTTTACAAACTGTGGGGCCGCACTTACGTGTCCAAAAGCGCACAGAGAGTATCCCGCGTAAAAAACCGTGTCAAGGGAAACGGCGGGCCACACTCAGAAAAGAGTCGGAATGTGTGGGCTGCGCGGCGATAGCTTGCACGCCGGAACAAAAAAGCGTAGCATCTCTCGGTAACCGAGGAGAGAAGATGAGCAAGCCGCCGGATTTAGTGCAAGGGACTTTGGATTTGCTGCTGCTGAAAATTCTCGCGCTCGAGCCGATGAACGGCTACGCGATCAGCCAGAGATTGAAGCAAGTCTCACGCGATGTCCTTCATGTGAGCGACGGTTCGCTCTACCCTGCCCTGCACAAGCTCGAGCAGGAGGGATGGATCGCCGCCGAGTGGAAAGCCACGGAGAACAACCGCCGCGCAAAATTCTATTCACTGACGCGAATGGGCCGAAAGCAACTCGAGCAAGAAGCCGGCAATTGGGCGCGGCTTTCGGCGGCGATTTCGCGAATCGTCAAGCTGAACGAAGTTTGACGCAGCACTTGGTGTGAAGCAAGTCGGGGCGAAGGAGCACAGATGGGAACGGAAGGCACGATTCGGAGGATTGCATTGCGGCTGCGATCGCTTTTCCGGCGGCAGCGAGTGGACGAGGAACTCGATGAGGAGATTCGGGAGCATCTCGATCGGCTGACGAACGGATACTTGGCGACCGGGCTGGACCCTCGGCAAGCCCGCGAGGCCGCGCTGCGCGAATTCGGCGGCGTCGAACAAGCAAAAGAAAATTGCCGCGATGCGCGCAAGGTAGGTTGGATTCAGGATCTGATTCAGGATCTGCGCTTCGGTGCGCGCATGTTGCGCAAGAATCCGGGATTCACGACGGTCGCCATGCTGACACTCGCTCTGGGAATCGGCACGAACACCGCCGTATTTAGCCTTTTGAACGGGGTGCTGCTACACCCGCTGCCCTACCGCGATCCTGGCCGGCTTACGCTCATCTGGGAGAAAGACGAGCAGGGCCATCGTGACAACGCCACCTTCGCGACCTACACCGATTGGAAAGCGATGAGCAAAAGCTTCGAGGAACTTGCTCTGTACCGATTGTGGATGCCGATTGTGTCGGGTTCGAGTGACCCAGAGCAGCTGACCGGATTGCGTGTTACCACTAATTATTTCAGGATGCTCGGCGTCCGGCCCGCCCTCGGACGGGATTTTCTTCCCGAAGAGGATGCTCCTTCCGCGAGCCACGTTGTAATCATCGGCCATGGACTGTGGGAGCGCCGCTTCAATTCCGACCCGGATATCGCCGGCAAAACGATTTCGCTGAATTCGGTGCCGTATCTCGTCGCCGGAGTATTGCCCGCCAACTTCGAATCGTTGATGAGAATGAATTCTCGCGAACCCATACCGGAAATTTGGGGAGCGCTTGGGTACGACGCTTCACAGCCTTGGGCATGCCGAACGTGCCACCATCTCATCGCCATCGGCCGCCTACGGCCGGGCGTGACCTTCGCTCAGGCGACGGCAGAAATGGATACGATTGCCGCAGCGCTGTGGAAGGCTTACCCGAAAGATTACTCTGCGGCGGGAGTCATTCTGACGCCGCTCCGCGTAGAGCTACTCGGTTCCGTAAGTACGACGCTCTTTTTGCTTTTCGGAGCGGTCACGCTGGTTCTACTCGTGGCCTGCACGAATCTTGCGAATCTGCTGCTGGCCCGCGCGACGCAACGCAACAGGGAGATTGTGGTGCGCACGGCGCTCGGTGCGGCGCGGGGCAGAATTTTCCGGCAATTGCTTACTGAAAATTGCTTGCTGGCATTGCTCGGCGCGGTCGCGGGACTGATTCCAGCATATTGGACGCCGAATCTGCTCGTATCGCTCGGAGCGGGAGATATTCCGAGGCTCGCGGAAGTCCATCTCGATTGGCGGGTGGTGCTATTTACATTTGCCTTGGCCTGGCTGACGGGATTGATTTCAGGAATCGCACCGGCATTCGGCGCGTGGAAAACGAATTTGCAGGACGCGCTGAAAGAAGGGGCACGGGGAAGTTCAGGGGCGGCGGCAGGCCGATTGCGAGGTCTGCTGGTGGTATCTGAGATCGCGCTCTCGTTGATGTTGATGCTCGGCGCGGGACTGCTCCTGCGAAGTCTGCTGCATTTACTCACCGTTTCGCCCGGTTTCGATGCGGCGAACGTGCAGACGATGCGGGTCTCCGTCGTCGGTAAGAAATATGACGACGACAAGATTCTCCGACAATATTACGATCAGGCTCTCGAGCGAATCCGCGCCCTGCCCGGCGTGGAAGCGGCTGGCGCAGTCAGTGAAATTCCGCTTGGCGACAACATGGACATGTACGGCTTCCATGTTGAAGGAAAAATCAACGCGAACCCCGAGCTCGATGCGAGTGCCGAGCGCTATTGCGTTTCTCCGGGCTATCGGGGCGCGATGCGCATCCCTCTTTTGCGCGGGCGGGATTTCGGCGAGGCCGACAACGGCGCCGAACCACAAGTGATCCTTGTCAATGATGTAGCCGCGCGCCAAATGTGGCCGGGTGAAGATCCCGTCGGCAAGCGAGTAAAGATTGGCGGGATTGACAAGCCGTGGTGGACCGTAGTCGGCGTAGTGGGGAGCGTTCGCCAGCATGGACTCGACCTCGCGCCGACGATGCAATTTTACGTGCCTCATGCGCAGTGGCCGTTCCCTGATTCCGATATGACGCTGGCAATTCGCACGACGGGGTCGCCGACGACAATCGCTGGAGCGGCGCGCGATGTGATTCGGTCGCTTGATCCGAATCAGCCAATTTCGCTGGTGATGCCGCTCAAGGATTACGTGGGTCTCTCCGTGCAAAGCCGCCGGCTATCGTTGATCTTGCTTGGCTCGTTCGCGGCGATTGCACTTTTGCTTTCGGTGGTGGGAATCTATGGCGTCACCGCGTACGCGGTGGCACAGCGAACGCGCGAGATTGGCGTGCGGATCGCGCTGGGAGCGCAAGGGCGCCAAGTCGTGATGCTTTTGTTGCGGCAGGAATTGGTGCTCGTTATGGCCGGAGTTGCGCTTGGAGTCGCCGTATCCGCGGCGTTTACGCGCCTTCTCGAAAGCATGCTCTTTGAAGTGAAGCCATCAGATCCTGTAACGATCATTCTTGTGTCCGCGCTGCTCGTCAGTGTTGCGCTGTTGGCCTGCTGGATTCCCGCGCGACGCGCCACGCGAATCGATCCGATGGTGGCGCTGAGATACGAATGAGTTCGCGCAGTCCTCACGAGGAAACGTGATGCGGCCGAAATCCTGGAGCCAAGTGATTGCATTGCGACTGCGGTCCTTGTTTCGGCGCCGTCAGGTGGATCAGGAACTCGACGAGGAAGTTCGGGAGCACCTCGATCGGCTCTCGGAGAGCTACATCGCGCGGGGACTGGCTCCGCAGCAAGCTCGCGAGGCTGCGCTGCGCGAATTCGGAGGCGTCGAGCAAGCGAAAGAAGATTGCCGCGACGCGCGCAGAGTGAACTGGCTTCAGAATTTCGTCCAGGATGTGCGATTTGGCGCACGGATGTTGCGTAAATCGCCGGGTGTAACGGCGGTCGTTGTGATTGCGCTGGCGCTCGGCGTCGGCGCGAACACGGCGATTTTCAGTATCGTGAACGGTTTTCTTCTGCGGCCGCTTCCGGTCGCTTCGCCCGAGCGGATCACGGTTCTCGCGATCCAACAGAAGGATGCTCCCATCGGCTCGTCGGGGTTTTCGTATCCCGAATTTGTTGATTATCGCAGGCAGGCGGAAGCGTTCTCCGATATTTTCGGGCTCGTTCTCAGCTCGGTGCAGCTCACCGCCAACGAGCGCGCGGATGAATGCTTCGTCAACTACGTCTCGGGGAATTTTTTCTCGGCGCTCGGAGTGAAGCCTGCGTTGGGTAGATTGATTTTGCCGGGCGAAGGCGAAACGCTGGGCGACCCACCAGTCGTGGTCCTTGACTATTCGTATTGGCAGCGGCGATTTGGCGGCGATGCTGGCGTGGTAGGCCGAAGAATTCTCGTCAACGACAAGTCCGCGACGATTATCGGAGTGGCGCCTCGGCCATTTCACGGAATGTTCCCGATCTTTCAAATGGATTTCTATCTGCCGATGAGCGCGGTATCGCTCGAAGAACCGGCGAATATCTTCTGGAATAACCGCGATCGCAGACGAATTCTTGCATTTGGGCGGCTGAAACCTGGGATCAGTCTAAGAGAAGCGCAAAGTTCGCTCGACGTGGTTACGGCGAGGTTGGCCAGCCAATATCCGGCGACAGACCAATGGTTCGCCGTTCGCGCCGTGCCGGAAAAATCCGCGCGTCCGATTCCCTACGCAAATAATTCTTTTGTCGCGATCTCGGGATTGTTTATGGTGCTGGCCGCGTTCGTACTGCTGCTTGCATGCCTGAACGTGGAAAATATCCTGCTCGCGCGCGGCTCGGCAAGGCAGCGCGAGATGGGGATTCGCGCTGCCTTGGGCGCCGGTCGCGGACGATTGATCTGCCAAATGCTCACCGAAAGCGTTCTCCTCGCCGCCCTCGGCGGCGGCGCCGGAATTGCTATCGGCGTGTGGGCAAATCGATGGACGAGCGCAATTCACCTGAAGGACATTCCGCTGCAGTTTGATTCCCCTCTCGATTGGCGCGTGCTTGCGTTTGCCGCGATGACTGTACTTCTCACCGGAGTCGTTGTGGGCTTATTGCCGGCGATGCGGGCTTCGTCAGCCGATGTGAATGTGGTGCTGCACGAAGGCACGCCGCGAACTTCGACCGGCACTTATCGCCCGGGATTGCGGAATTTTTTAATCGTCGCGCAAGTGGCAGGCTCGCTGGTGTTGCTCGTCGCTGCCGGGCTTTTCGTGCGCAGCCTGAAAAAGGTTCAGGGATTCGACCTCGGATTCGACCCGAATCACGTTTTGAACGTGACCATCGACCCGCACGAGATCGGATACGACGAGGCGCGCACGAAAGCGTTTTATCGCGAGATTGAGGCGCGAATGCGCGCTGTGCCCGGAGTGCAATCCGCGAGCCTCGCGTCGTACGTGCCGATGGGGGGCTTTCCGAGCAAAGCTGCTATCGCAATCGAAGGGCGCCCGTCCGCACCGGGCGAGCAGCTTCCGCGCGTGCTGTTCAATCGTGTTGACCCGGCGTACCTGGAAACGATGCGCGTTTCCCTTCTGCGCGGCCGGAACTTCACGGACTCGGACAACGAGTCTGCGCCGCGTGTCGCGATCATCAATCAGACGATGGCGACTCGTTTCTGGCCTCACGAAGATGCAATTGGGAAGCGATTCAGCATGGATGGCGCCCAGGGGCCGTTTGCGGAAATCGTCGGCGTGACGAGCGACGGCAAATATCAAACGATCGGAGAAGACGCGCAGCCGTTCATTTATTTGCCACTGGCGCAAAACTTCGCAGCGAAGCGAACTCTGCAGATTCGCACGCTCGTGCCTCCCGAATCGATCGCAGCGGCCGTCAAAGTCGAGGTCGCGCGAGTGGCTCCCGGGCTTGTCATCCTGAATATGGAATCGATGAAGCAATTGCTGGAAGGAGCGTTTGGTTTCTTCGCATTTCGCGCCGTGGCAACTCTCGCGGCCATTCTCGGCTCGATTGGGCTGATTCTCGCGGTGGTCGGCGTGTACGGCGTCGTATCGTTTGCCGCCAGCCAGCGGACGCGCGAAATCGGCATACGCATGGCGTTTGGCGCGAATGTGCGAGACATTTTGCATTTGGTCTGGCTGCAGGGCGTCCGGCTCGTAATGTGGGGCGTCGCGATCGGAATGGCGGCGGCTTGGGGTTTGACGCGCGCGATGACGCACCTTGTAGCCGGGATCAGCACGAGCGATCCCGTCACTTACTTCACGGTCGCGATCCTGCTGTGCAGCGTGGCGCTGCTCGCTTGCTGGATTCCTGCGTGGCGAGCCACGCGAGTCGATCCGATGGTGGCGCTGAGATACGAATAGCCGCCTCCCACGTTTTCGCTCGATTCCGCAGCGAGTATACTATCGTCCGTGAGAGGCATCATGCGCACGGTCGAAGACCGTGGAGGCGACTCGAATCCAAAAATAATATTGGCGCTGCTTGCTTGCGCGGGAATTGCTGTGGCGCTTTCGCTTACGGCCGCAGCCAAGACCAAGAACCCTACGGCCAGCGGCATACATGGACATGTGAGAGACAGCGACAAAGCCGCGATTGAGGGCGTCCGCGTGAAGGCGATGAACGAAAAATCCAAGTTGGCGATCACGACCGATACGAATGCGGAGGGCGAGTTCGCGTTGCCGCAACTTTCGTCAGGAATCTACGATCTGACATTTCAGAAGGACGGATTTGAATTCATGCTGTATCCCCATATCCGAGTCAGCAAGAACCAACCGATAGCGCTGGACGTCACAATTCATCGAGCGGCTGGCGTCCCACCGCTGAAACAATCGAATTAACACTAGGAAAGCTTGAGAACTTCCTGAACGGCGCGATGGGCCTGGTCAATCGCGGCGTCGGTGTAGGCATGCCCGGACGCATCGGAATTGGCGATAGAAATTCGGCCGAAGGCTTGGCGTCCAATGACACAGGGGCGGTCTTTCTCCGGTACATGAGGATCGGAGAGCGATTCGTATTCGTAGGCGTAGCCGTGCGCCCAACGGTTCACGGTGATCGCGGCAATGTCGCGCGCCGAATCGAAACCCGCCGATCCGAGCATGCGCTGCAATTGATCGCGAATCTTGCGCTCGATCACGGAGAACTGCGTCGAGTAGAGCTCGGCGCGGCCGTAGCGATATTGGTCGCGCCGCGGCTGGCCGGGCGCACACGGCGAGCGAAGCATGAAGAGCACGATGGGCTCATCCGGGTTACTCGGGAATTTGTAATCACCAATGCTCACGGGAAAATCGAGCGCGACGTAGGTGTGATAGCTTGCCGGCGCGACGATGTGATGAATGCCGAGCTTCTCAAACGACTGCCAGTTCCGAATCGCGACGTGAGTGTAAAGGTATGGAACCTTGACACCAAGATGCAGAGCCTCCTTCTGCGCGCCAGGCAATTCAGGACACAAATACGGGATCATCATGTTGTAGCAGGCGAGCACGCACGATTTCGCGCGCACCGTTTGCAGCTTTCCCGCGCGCATATAGGCCACTTCGACTTCCTTCGCGGAATCGGGCACGCCGATGTGATTCGCGCGGACGGCGGTGCAATTCAAGCGGATGCGCACCGTTGAACCCGGCGTGTCTAGGCGCGAGTAATCGGCGTGAGCGGTGACGACATCCTCCATCGTGTGACCGGGAACAGAGCCGGGGACAAGAGAGCGCACAAGGAGGCGGGAGAGCGATGCGTTGCCGTCGGGAAAATGGAAAATGTACGGTTCGGCCTTCGGCATCCCGCCGAGATCCATGCCGTCGAAGCCGGGATAAGTAAATGAATAATAGTCATCCCACGAGTTGAAACACGTGAGCGCCGAAACAGCGTCAATCCCGACGCCGAAAAGATCGGCGGGATAAGTCTGAAAGAAAGGCAGAGCGTCCGCGTGAATTTTGCAGTGCTTGGTAAGAAAATCGGCGTAGCTGATTTTGGAGAGGCGCTGGCGCTTTTGCTCGCGGGACAATTCCGGGAAATAGTCCACTTTCTCCGTGTACACGCGTGCGATATCGCGCCGGATCTGCTCGGAGAGCGGAGACTGAGCCAGGAAATCCAGCCACGCCGTAGTGCCCATGCCCGTGACGAGCCGGTCGTCGCCGAATGTTTCGCGGTCAAAGAAGCAGGCTGTGCCGAGTTTCGAATACAGCTCGCGATCGTAATCCTTGTAGAAGCGCTGCGTCTCGATTCCCAATTCCCGCAGCAGTTGCGCCGCGACAGCGCTATATTCGCCCGGGCTTTCGATGGATTGAGTGCCGCCATTGCTGATCAAGAGCCGGCCGTCGACCTGAAATTCATTGCGAACGGCGTGGCCGCCGAAATCTTCGTGATTCTCGATAATAAGGATGCGTGCGCCCGGGCCAACGTGGCGGCGATAGAAGTAGGCGGCCGAAAGACCGCTAATTCCGCCGCCGACGATCACAAGATCGTATGACTCGCTCGTGCTCTCCGGTTTCGCGGAAGTGTCCCAGAAGGCGCCATCGCGAAGTTGATGGGCGATTTCAAACGAGCCGGGATGATTTCCGCGCAAGCCGGTGAGGCTGGGCGGTTCATAGCGCGGGTCGCGCGTCGTAATTCCCTGCTCGAGGAGAGGATCTTGCGCCGAGCGGTCCGGGCCTTTGTTCTGCGGGAAGGCGCGTCCTGCGGGGGCGAGCGACGCGCCGATGGTGATTGCGACACCGTTCAGAAAATCACGGCGGGTGATCTTCCGGTGCATTCCCAATTCGTCATCGCGCGAATCGTCACTCATCCAGTTCTCCCGAAAGCGATGCAAAGATCGAGCTCCCGCGCTGAGTCCGCAAGCCAGGGGCCTCGGGGCTCCGACATGAATCGTTCCTCATCTCTTGAGTGAACATTCTTAAAGCCCCAAAACAAATGCCTCAAAGTTTGAGAGATTTTAGCAAGGTTTATGCGACGGTTGCCAATTCCGTGAAGAACGGCGCGCGTCTCCGACGAGGTCGATATCCGCTGGGTCGCGGCAGCGGGATTTTTTGGCATCACGAGAAGTCGAGCGCCGCGCTTTGCAAAAATAGCTGCTCAGCGTACACTGGTTCTACCCCCCGCGGAGCGTAAAATTTAGGCAACGTATCCGCCTACAAATCGCTCAAACAATCAGAGGAGATTGACCGCATGCAACTAGCGAAACTTGGTACGTGTTTGTTCGCCCTAGCGATGACGGCGGGAGCCGCGTGGGGGCAAAAAATCACCACGGACTTCAGCCCTACCGGAGATTTCGATTCATACAAGACGTTCATGTGGATTCAGCAGCCGCAGGACGAGAATCGAGCCCTGGTGCTGCGTTCGGTCGCGACAGAATTGACGGCGAAGGGCTGGAAACAAGTTCACAATGGCGCGGATGTCGGCGTCGCCGCCAACGTCGCCACCCAAAAGGACCGCTCGCTCGACACGTTCTACAGCGGCCTTCAAGGATGGAATTGGCGCCGCTGGGATGTGGCGGACACGAGTTCGAGCGACATCGAAAAATATTCCACCGGAACTGTTGTCGTTGATATGTTCGATGCCAAATCGCACCGCCTGGTGTGGCGTGGGATTGCCGTCGGCGCTTTCTCCGCGAAAGGTGGAGGCGAACACGCCGACAAGGACTTGCATAAGATGTTCAAGTCGTTTCCACCCAGATGGACTACCAAACGGTCATTGGGCTACGGCGGAAATTGAGCGAACGTCTTCGCGATCGCAATTGCTCCCGCAGAGTTGGCCGCCAAGGATTCTTGGATAATTTCCCGCAGCCTGCATCCATCCCAACTCTTCAATGGCGGAGCGCCGGAGTATAGGTTCGCCACAAGTGGCGCCGACATCGCCGGCCCGGCGATCGCCTGTTTACCTATTACTCTCCACTGACTCTCCACCGCATCTAATCAGTAGGAGGCTGGATTACACTGGAATCGTGGGAATCTGAATTCATGAGCCGTAAGAAGTTCTCGCGCCGACGCGTGCTCAAAGATCTGGCCGCCGTAGGTGTGTGTCTGCCGTTCGCCGCCAGCGCGTCATTCCCGTTGGTCCCGGCGTTGAACGCCGCCGCGGACCGCCCGGTTGTTCCCCGCACTCGCACGGACCTCAGCGAAAGCGAAGACGCGTTTCTCGAGGACCTGGAACGAGCCAATTTCCTGTACTTCTGGGAACAGACGAATCCGCAGACCGGCTTGGTAAAAGACCGCTGCAACGTCCGCGCGATCGACACAAGGGTGCTCGGAAGCATCGCGGCGACGGGATTCGGGCTAACGGCGCTTTGCATCGGCGAAAAACGCGGCTACGTATCGTTGCGCGAAGCACGCGAGCGCGTGCTCACGACGCTGAACTTTCTTCGCAAGAAGCTGCCGAACGAGCGCGGATTTTTCTATCACTGGGCCAACGTGAACACCGGCGAGCGATTGCTGCAATCCGAAGTGTCGTCGGTAGACACGGCAATCCTCCTTTGCGGCGTCTTGACTTGCGGCGCGCACTTTCAGAATCCGGAAATCAAAGGGCTCGCGCACGAAATCTTCGCGCGCGTGGATTGGAACTGGCTCTCGGAAGACACTCGCGTTCTGCCGCACGGGTGGACGCCCGAAACCGGATTCCTGCAATATCGCTGGGACAGCTACAGCGAAATGATGATGATTTACTTGTTGGGACTCGGGTCGCCGTCGCACCCACTTCCGACAGAGACATGGGACGCGTGGAAGCGAACGATGTTCGAATACGACGG
The DNA here is from genome assembly GCA_963803835.1 of uncultured Acidobacteriota bacterium. Taxonomy (GTDB): domain Bacteria; phylum Acidobacteriota; class Terriglobia; order Acidiferrales; family UBA7541; genus Palsa-147. The sequence goes on from CAWDOI010000027.1 coordinate 71,268, forward strand.
CATCCGCTTTATCGGGTCGTTCGCGCCGATCTTCGTGCATCAGTATTCGCAGGCGTGGTTCGATTTCCGCGGAAAGCGCGATCGCTACAGCGACTATTTTCAGAACTCGGTGATCGCGACCGATGCCCACCGGCGATTCTGCGTCAGCCTCTCCAAACAGTTTCCGGACTACAGTGACGATCTGTGGGGAATCACGGCGTCGGATTCAGAGCGCGGCTATGAAGTGTGGGGCGGCCCGCCGAAGACCGGCCCGATCGACGGGACGATCGTGCCGTGCGCGACCGCCGGCTCGCTTCCATTTCAGCCGAAGGCCGTGATGCGAGTGCTTCGCACGATCGACCGTCTCTATGCCGTGGGAACCCGGAGCCGCTACGGATTCGTCGACGCATTCAATCCGCTGACGAATTGGTACGATAGCGACGTTATCGGCATTGATACGGGCATTACGATGGTGATGGCTGAAAATGCCCGCACGGGATTCGTGTGGGACACGTTCATGAAGAATGCGGAAGCGCAGCGCGGAATGGATCGAGCGGGATTTAAGCCGTACCAGCCATCTTCGACTTCCGAAACGACTCAAGTGCCAACGTCTACCGGGCCCGCGTCGGCGGCGTTGCCCCAGCCTCACTGAATCTCAAGTACGGCAAGCCCCTGAGCAGGAAGCGTAACCGTCACTTTCCCCCCGACTAGCTGTCCTTTTTCGGGAGCCGGCAGGTCGGCGGCGCGACGCAGATCGGCAACTTGTTTTGGCGTCGGACTTACAGGCCGTCCCATGGCTTCGTAAGCGTTCGCGAGCGAGCCGTGAGCTGAATCTACTCGGTAGACAAGCACGCGACGGTTCAGTTTCGAATCCTTCAAATTGATCGTGATGGTCTTCGGCGGCCCGGTTTCGCCCGGCTCGAAAAGATTCCAGACTGCGATCACGAGCGCGCCGTCGTTCCGCTTTGTGGCGAGCACCGAGTTCGATGGAACGGGGATTCTTTGATCGCCGAGTTTGTGAAGCACCTTGAATGCGTTGAACCCGGGCTTTGGCAGATCGTCTTCAGCGATCAGGCCGAAGCCGCCGTAAAAAGGCTGCTTAACGACGCCCTGCTCTTCGAAAACGTCTGAGAAGGTCCAATAGGAGAACATTTCGGCGAGGCCATCGCATTCCCGAATCGTGTTGGCGAGCCACGGACCCATGAAAACCGCATCCGTGACGTCAGGTTCATTCTTGTAGCTCGCATTGTATTCGCTCCAGATGATCGGCATGTCCGGACGCGCCGACGCCTTCACCTGATCGTGAACTTTTTGCGCCGCGCGGCAGACCATATCGGCGCGCGGGATGTCCTCTTTTGTTCCGAAGATATCAGTCGACAAGTCGTTCGCGTAAACGTGCGTGGAAACAAAGTCCGCTGGAATATTGTTTTCCGCGATGTGGCGAATGAAGCGATCTGCCCATGCGGCTTGCGCGGTGGCGGGGCCTCCGACGCGGATCGAAGGGTTCACGCGCTTCAACGCCTTGGCGGCCGTGTCATAGAGCTGGTAGTAGGTCGCTTCCTTCGGCTCGCCGGCCCAAAAATCGAGATTCGGCTCGTTCCAAACTTCAAAATACCAATGCGAGACTTCGTTTGCGCCGTAGCGACCGACGAGGTGTTGCGCGAAATGCGAAACGAGATCGCTCCACTTTGCCCAGTCTTTCGGCGGTGAAACGATCGGGTGATACCAGAAGGATTGCGGAGTTTGTTTCGCCGCGAGCTTGCTGGGCATGAAGCTCAGTTCCACAAATGGGCGCACGCCATTCGCCAGCAAACCGTCGTAAATCTGATCTACATAAGAGAAATTGTAAATCGGCGCGCCGTTCGCATCTTCGTCGTACACGCCGACTTCATCGTGGAAAATGGCATGAAACCGAATGTACTCGAAGCCTGTGGCTTGCTTCACTTCGCGGAGATCTCGCCGATAGCTATCGCGAAGTGAAAGGATCGCGCGGCCTGAGCCAAACATCTGCTCCCAGAAATGCGGAAATGGATGAGAGGCTGCGCTGGGATCTACGTCGACGGTTTCCGTCTGGCTGGCGGGAGCGCTCTTGTTTTCTTGCGCGCGTGAAACCGGAAAATACGATGCGAGGATTAGAAATGCGAACGCCGCGATGGGAACGACTCGTCTCAATGTGTTGTGCCCTCAACTACGCGCGGACAGTGTCGCACGGTTTATTTGAGACCGGTTAATTTTGACGATTGTTAGCTCGCGCGTTGCACGGGGACGGTTAAGTCCGCGGAGGAAGAACTCCACGACTGCGCGCGTCGCAACGCCAGGCGCCCATGTCCAATAAGAGTAGAGGCAACGGCGCCGGCGATTTCGGCGGGCCGCATCTTGAGTAGCCGAGGCATCCGTTCGTGGAGAACACGCTCGGTGGCGCCCACCATGGGCTCCGCATGGAAACGGCGCTGCATCGACGAATGGCAAAGAACGCTCGCCGCCGTGGCGAGGCTCATGCCCTGGTGATGCGCCATCCAGCAGCGCACGACTTCGAATTGCTTCGTCGCGGCAATTTTGCCAGGCGTAAAATCCGCGGACTCGAAAAAGCCGTACGCGCCAAGCCAACCCATCTTTTTGAGCTTCCGCAGATTCTTGATCGAGCTCGCGGCGTCAACGATCAGGCCAAGGAAACTCGAATACGGCGAGACGACCAGATCGCCGGAATCGTCGTGGCTTAGTGCCAACCCCGGAACGCCGTAAGCCTGGTAGTGATAGAACCCATCGGGATTCTTCACGCTCGAGGACGATTCCGAAATTCCCCAAGGGATCGATTTCGCGGCCGCATATTTCTGCTGCGATCGAAGAGCAGCGCGCTGGTTGTGATCGAGAAGCGTGTTCGGATAGGACTTCATCCACAGGCCGGGCAGCAGGTATTCAAACATCGTACCGGTCCAGGAAAGCATGACCGACGTGCTCTTGAAGATCGTGTGCGAACGGCTGAGACGGAACCAGCTCTCCTGGGGAATTTCGCCCTTGGCGATCGCTACGAACGATGCCGCTCGAGCTTCTGATGCCAGCAGATCGTAATGCGCTTCGTTCAAGCGATTCGCGTCAGCGTCAAATCCGATGGAGAGCAGCTTGCGCTGCGGGTTGTACAGGAATTTGAAATCCATCGCGGCTACGAATTCGTCGACGTCCTCGGCGATAAAATCCAGGTTCATGCTCGTCGTTGCGCACAAATTCGCCGAGCGGCCAAGCGCGGAGCGCAGGAGCGTGATCGCCGCCTGCGATTCGATATCCACATCATCCGCCGATGCGAACCAGCGGAGTTTTTGGTCGAGGCTTCGAATCACGTTTCGCGCAGATTCGAGAGTCATCGCGCCGGGATCGATTCCGTCCTGAATCGGAAAGTCGCTGCGCAGTTTTGCGTACACCGGCGAAAACCACGGCGCGAAGTCGTAAGCCAACTCGACAAGCTTGCGCACGCGCATGTGCATTTCCTGCGCCCACCATTTGAGTTCGCTCGAACAGTTGGAGTTCAACGAAGCTTCCTCGAACGAGGCCACCTCGATTTCGATTTCCGGCAACGCTTCGAGCCATTTCGTCGCGGAATTCGCAAGCGGAGTCGCGCGTTGCTTCAGCGCATCGAATTTCTCGATGAGCTCCTGCTCCTTGGCACTCACCAGGATTTCGCTAATCACGTCAATGTGATCGAGAATGCCGCGCCACAACGACGGGTCGAACACTTTGCGCGCCTTCGCTTCCAGGCATCCCTGCTTGAGCGTCCAGAGCGAGCAGACAAGATTGCCGCTGTCCACCGTCGAGACGAAGCGCGGCGGGACTGCCTCGAGCGTCAGCGTGTCGTACCAATTGTAGAGATGTCCGTTCAGCTTCGGCATCTCGCGGAAGGTGTCGAAGGTTCGCCCAGTGGCAGCGATAAATTCCGGCAACGTCGTGAAACCAAGATCGTGTGCGGCCAGCCGCGACGTTAGCAGGAATCCGAGATTCGTCGGCGAAATTCGATGCGCGATCCCCGGAGCATCTTCCTGAACGATGTCTGGAATTAGCCAATTTTCTTCGGCGGTGCTGAACTCCCGGAAGAAGCGCCAGGTACGCAACGTGGCCTGCCGGAGCATCGCCTGGTCGCCCGCGGCGATATTGTTCCGCTTCGAACGCCGTGGCTTGTCAATCCAGCGGGCGAGCGATTTTGACGACGCCCACAGCATCAGGAACGGAGCAGCCACAACGAGATCGAACGGCCTGAACGCGGCAATCAGCGCCGCAATTCCGAGCGAAAGTAGCGGCGTCCAATCCAAATAGACTTCGACGGGAGACGTTTTCTCCGCGGCAAATTCCGCTTCTGCCGCCGTCTCCCAATTCAACATTCGCCGATGCGTGACCGTCATGCGGACGATGGTACGGACCACGGCATCGAGAGTCACGAGACTCTGGTGGCAGAGGAACATCAGCCGGAAGAACAACCGCAAGTTGGCGCTAACGAGATCGGAGATCGTGTTCCACCAAAATTCCGGCGAGAAGAGTGCGCGGCGCGCCTTGACGATTGCAATCGCCGTATGCAGGAACGTTGGAAGCGTAATAATCGCAAGAGTTGCGAGCGTCCAATAAAGCGCCTTGCCGGGCAGAACCAGCCATCCGCACACCAGCAGCGCGAATGTCGCAAACTCGGTGAGGCTGCGGCGCAAATTATCCAGAATCTTCCAGCGCGAGACGACATTGAGCGGATTCCTCACGCTGTGCCCAGAGGCGTCGGGCACTCGAGGGAACATCCAGCGAAGAATCTGCCAATCGCCGCGCACCCAACGATGCTTGCGCTTGCTGAATGCGCTGAAGCGGGAAGGATAATCATCCACCACTTCGACATCGGAGATAAGACCTGCGCGCGCGTAGGCGCCCTCGATCAGATCGTGGCTCAAGATGGCGTTGCTCGGGAAGCGATTCTCCAGGACTTTCTGGAACGTCGCGACCTCGTAGATTCCCTTCCCCGTAAAGGAGCCCTCGCCAAACAAATCCTGATACACGTCGGAAATCGCCCGCGTGTAAATATCGAAGCCCGTCTCTCCGGAGAGAATTGAAGACATGCGCGACTTGCCCGCTGACTTCGTACAGATATCGACGCGCGGCTGAAGAATGCCATAGCCTTCCACAACCAAATTTGTCGCACTATTGAGGACAGCCCGATTCAACGGATGCGCAATGGCGCCAACGAGTTTGTGGGCCGCATCTCGCGGCAATTGCGTATCGAGATCGAGCGTAATCACGTATCGAACATTCTGAAGCAGCGAAAGATCGCCCACCTTCTCGGTGAAACGGTCGCCCTTATCGAGGAGCAATTGATTGAAATCGAGAATTTTCCCGCGCTTGCGTTCCCAGCCCATCCACACGCCTTCAGCTTGATTGAACATCCGCGGGCGATGGAAATGGAAGAATGAACCTCGGCCTTCATGCGCGTATTTATCGTTCAACGCGCGAATGAGTTCGGAGCACAGGCCTGTCAAGACATCGTGGTCGTCAAACCGCGTGTTCGAATCCGGAAGATCGGTGAGAAGCGCGAAGTGGAGATTCGCGTCGCGATTTCCAAGGAAACGAATTTCGAGATCCCTGGAGGCACGCTCGACCTGCTCTTCGTTAATTAGAAGCATCGGGACGGCGACAATCGTCGCGCAGTCATTCGGGATGCCTTCCGAAAAATCGAGCCGCGGAAGCCGTTGGGGGCGGACGACGAGCGTCGCCAGGAGATTTACGCCGCTCACGGCGCATTCGAGCACCGGCAGCAAAAAGAGCGGCAATACAAGCAGTCCCGCGAGACGCGCCGCGGAAATTGAGAGAAGTTGGTTCATCACGCCGAGCGTGACCACTTCAATCGCGACGAAATAGAAGAGTTCAGGCCAGCGAAGGGTGATTCCTCGAACGCGCTCGATAATCGTGGAGCGAGCACCGATCGCTTTCTTGAGAATCTTTTGCCCGTCGTTGACGAGATAATATCCGACGTGCGAGCGGCGCTCGCGGGCGCGCCCCTCTGAGACAGCGTGAGGCGCGGCGGCGAGCGCCACCACCTTGCGCGCGATTTGCTCCTCGCTCCAGTTCGACCGCGCACTCAATTCGGCAACGATCCTGCAATACGCTTCGCGGCCCTCCGCGTCCATTCCTTCGTACGCGCCGGCAGGATCCTCACTCAGAATCCGCCCGGTCGCGCTGACTGCCTCGAAGATTTCGCGCCAGTCCGTATCCATGATGCAACGCAGACTCGCCACCAAAACCTGAAGCAATTTGATGGGATTCTCGTTCGCGGGAGTCGCTCCGGCGGCTTCCGCATTCGCGTCCGCGGCGATTTTTTTCGCGAGTTCTGCCACGCGCTCAAGAACGGCAAACTGCGCGAACGGCCGCAGCAGTCCAATTTCGGCATAGACTAGCGTGGAATCTTGCTGAATTCCGTTTACAAACGTTGAGAATTTCAGTCCGTCGAAATCGTAGTCCGCGGCCAGCATGAAGCTTTCCGCCGCGGCGAAGACGCGTGGAAGGCGCTGCGAGCGTGCATTTTCAATCTGTGGCAGTTCCTTAGTCGATCCGAGCGCTTCGCGCACTTCCTGCGAGCAAAGCCGGAACAAATTCGAATTGTCGAGCAGCCACTTCGCTCCCACCCGCCGGCTGACATCAATCAGCTCGAGCTTTTTCACTGATTGCACGGCGCTGCGCAAAGCGCGATCGGCGAGCTTCCGCCGTTCTTCAAGTCCAACGGTGCCGCCAAGCACTGCGCCGAGTTTCCACGTCTTCGCCTCGCAAACCGCGAGCGCAAACAAGCGCGCGATTTCAGTTTGCGATCGGTCGCCCTCCGCAGACCGCTCTGCTTTGCTGGGCATCACTTCGCCGGGCAATTGCGTCTTGCGCGGACTCCCCTCCGGCGCCGACGGCCACGCAACAGTCTGAAGCGAAGCCAGCGGATTTTGCTCAGCAGCGGCCATCTAATTGTGTCCTCGAAATCTCATCGGTAACTCGTTGCCTGCAGTTCGAACATCTCCGCATAATGCCCGCCGCTCTTCATCAAATCGTCGTGCGGTCCTTCTTCCGTGATTTTTCCGTCTTCCATCACCAGAATTCGATCCGCCATCCGGACCGTGGAGAATCGGTGTGAAATTAGGAGGGCCATTTTTCCTGCGGTCAGTTCCGTGAATTGCCGGAAGACATCGTGCTCGGAGCGCGCGTCGAGCGAAGCCGTCGGCTCGTCGAGAATCAGCAATTGCGCATTCCGCAAATAAGCGCGCGCCAGCGCCATGCGCTGCCACTCGCCGCCGGAGAGATCCACGCCACCGTCAAAACGGCAGCCAAGAACTTGATCGAAGCCCTTCGGAAGCCTGTCGATAATAGGCGCAGCAAGGCTCTGGACCGCCGCTTCTCGAATTCGCGTTGCGTCCGCGCGGTCCTCGATGCGGCCCACGGCGATATTGTCCGAGGCCGTCATCTCGTAGCGCATGAAATCCTGGAAAATGACGCTGGTTTCTTTCCAGAGATCATCGAGGTTGTATTCGCGAATATCTACGCCATCGAGAAGAATTTGGCCGTCGGTGACATCGTAGAGACGAGCGAGCAGCTTGACGATCGTCGTCTTGCCCTGCCCGTTCTCGCCGACGAGAGCGATGCGCTCGCAAGGTTGAAGCTTAAAGTTGATATTTTTCAACACCGTCCGCTTCGAGCCCGGATACGCGAAAGAAACATTCTTGAACTCGAATCCCTGGAGAATCGGGCGAGGCACCGGCAGCGCATTCGGCTTGGAACGCACTCTCGGGGTGAGCGCAAAGAAATCCAAAAGATCTGTAAGAAACAGCGCTTGATCCGCAATGCTCGAAAAAGTAGAGAAGACCAGTTGAATATTGGAACTCGCGCCAGCGATCGCGCCGGCAAGGAATGTCAACGTGCCGATTGAAAGGACGCCGAGCAGCGTCTCGTACACAACGTAAGCGTAGGCGCCGTAGTAGCCAAGCGTTCCAAGTACCGCAAGGACCGAACCGACAGCCAAGCGTCGTTTCGCCAATCCTAACGTCTGATTTTGGAGGTCGCCCGAAATCGTGGTGTACCGTCCCACGAGAAATGGCGCCAGCCCAAAAAGTTTCAGCTCTTTGGCGCTTTCCTTACTTCCACCCAGAACGCGCAGGTAGTCCAACTCGCGTCGCGAAGGCGTTTGCTGAAAATTGAGCGAATATCCCAGGAACGCAAAATGCGTCTCGCCGAGAAACGTGGGAACGATGCAAAGCACCAAGCCGAGCAGAAGCCACGGTGAGAAAAAGAAAATGCCCGCAGCCAAGCTGACTGTGGTTATCGCCTGCTGAACAAAGCGCCCGGTGGACTGAATCATCGCCAGCCGGTCGGTGCCCTGCACTCGGGCGCGCTCCATCTTGTCGTAGAACATCGGATCTTCGTAGGTCGAAAGATCGAGCCGCGAGGCGTGTTCCATAATTCGCGTGCTGATGTAGCGCGTGTATTTTTCGGCGAGCGCAACGTCACAATAATCGAGCACGCGCCCCACGCCGGTAGCGGTACACGCGAGCGCAAACTCAAGCACCACCAGCCACCAGAAATGCGGCCGCAACGGGCCGTGTTGCGAGACCAAGACGATCGAATCGATGATGACTTTCGTCACCGCCAACACTGCCAGAGGGATGAGAGAAATCACGACGCGAAGGAGAACACCGAGAAGGACCGTCCCGGGCGCGGCTTGCCAAACCATCCGCATGAGCGGTGGAATGTTGTTGAGCGCCTGGAGGCGCTCTCGCCATTTGGGCCTCGGCGTTGGCTGGATGTTGTTTTTCGCCGTGCTCATGTCCGTTTGACTTCCAATCTCTAGCGCAGTTTCAATTCTCGGCCAAATGCGTTTTACCGGGAGGTCGGGCTGCGCGTGCCTCAAATCGCGCTCAAGAAATAGACGCCCCGCATTTAAGATCAGCACGTAGAATGCCACGGAGTACTACGAGCTAAGTGTATGTAAATAGGGCGGTTGGTATTTTATCAAGAAACTGTGACTATGATTTTCTTTCGCCCCGTCTGCAACTTCTGCTTGGTTGGTAAGTTGACTGAACGAGCAGGCACCGCGGGCTCGATATAGCGGCCTCAAGCTTAGGGGAAAGCGCCAGCACAAGAGACTAATTGCTTTGAAGTAAGGGTTTCTGGTTAGCGGCAGAGGCCCCGGGCGCTGGACACACCTGAAACTCGGTGGAAGCCGAAGCCGCGCCGCCCGGGAGGTCAGAACAGCCGACGCAGCCGATATGGCCCTTATGCATATAGTCGTTGATGGAGGCGAGCCACGTTTCAAACGTCGTTCCAGTTCCATCGGCGCCGGATATGTATTTCTCGAGTTCCTGCTCGATAGTGTGCGTGGCCGCGGCGGCGGTGTTTTGCATGAGTCGGTCGAATTCATGGCTGCAATCCGGCGTATTCGGGAACCAGTAGTTGAATCGTTGAATCATCTCCGGCTCGACATCGGCGGATATCGCCTTCAATTCCGATTGAAGCTCTTGCGCTTTTCCGCTATCGGAATTTGTGGTGTCTGCCGCAATGCCATCGAGCAGCGGCTTGATACGATCGAATGCGGCCTGTGTGGCGATCTGGGCGAGGCCGAGATGCGAGGCGATCTTTTTGTCGCCTTCATAGGTGTAATTGTCGAAGACGGCGGCATCGATCCAAATCGTCGGCCAACGCGATGCGTCTTTGAGCGGCACATGCAAATCGAATAACGCGCCCGCCTTGATCATCGGATCGGCGCTGTCGCCGTTCAGGGCCACTGCCATGCAAGCGGCATCGCAAGCGTAGCTTCCGTTGGACTTTTGAACAGAATCCGGAACCTCGAATAGGTGGAACCCTGTCACGCTATGCGTCGAATTATTTCGGACCGAAAACCGGTAGTAAGGACCGATTGTAGGATCGCTGCCCTGCCCCGCGTAAGCGATCAAAATCGAAGGCACGGAGCTTTCGAGTTGCACAGGTGAGACGTCGCCTCGCGCCCCCGCCGACAGGGCGAGCGCGAAAATCGCGATCAGAGTAGTCTTCATAGGCCTAGCGTACGCCTTCTTCGAAAATGCAACATCAAGAAATAACGCCATGTATCTGGGATGCACACCCTTTGAATTTGGTGGCGTGAAAGTACAGTCCGATGTTCAAGACAAGATACTCGGTGCGCGATTGCGTGAATTTGTGTACGGGTGTATGTTTCGTGGCAGCCAGGAGATGGAACGAAAATCCCGTCTCAAAGCGTCCCAAGAAAATCTCCCAGCGCTCGCGGCTGCCCACGATAGGCGGCCACGTACGGCGTTCAACGGATCGACATCGCAGGTCCGTTCGACGCGCTGAAAAATGGAGCTGCTTCCCGGAGGCTCCTGTGGCGTACCGATTCGAAATCGATCCCGAAAACAAAATCCTTGCGGTGAGGTTTGAAGACGACATCACCTTCAGTTCGCTGAAGCGCTTTTATTATTACGACGCGCGCCGAATGTTCGAGATTCACCCCGACCTCCGCGGCTCCATTGTTGATTTTACGGGCGCAACAGCGCTAGCGATTACGCCGGATGACGTGCGCGAGCTCGCGGCGAGCCCGCCTGTGGATCCCGATCCGGCTCGAACGCGCGTAGTGGTTGCTCCGTCCTCACACATTTTCGGACTGTGCCGGATGTTTGAGCTACACGGAGAGGAGACTCGGCCAAATCTTCACGTGGTCGCATCTCTCGCTCAAGCCTACGTATTACTCGGAATCAAGAATCCGATCTTTGAACCGCTCGCAGATCTCTCGGCGGACTAGCGGGTTGCGCGCTGTCGCGCCTGTTGCAGGGTCTCGCGGCTGTTTAAGCAAAGCTTTTGTTCGCGAGAGCAGCGCCAGTCGTCAAAGCAGCGACGACGGACGCTGCATCGCTTACGACTCCGAAGTGCGTCGCGATATCGTAGAGCGATGACGCTTGTTCGCGCGGGGACGTGGCTGCGCAGCAATCTTCGGGCACTGCAACCGTATAGCCGTTGAAGAACGCATCGTGAACCGTCGAGCGGACGCAGATGTTCGTAACGACTCCGAAAATGACAAGCTGATCGCACGCCAAGTCCTTGAGGACGAGATCAAGGTCGGTCTGGAAGAATCCGGAATAGCGGTGCTTTTTGATGCGCATCTCGTTATGCTTCGGGGCGAGCTCTTCGACAATTTCTGCGCCCCAGGTTCCCTCGACACAATGCGGCGCGCGCTTCAACCATTCGCGATCGCGCCGCAGACCCTGGCGGTGATTGTCCATCACCCAAATCACGGGAATTCTTCTCTCGCGAGCAGTGGAAATCACGGATTTCTGCGGCGGAAATAATCGTTCGCATCCCGGGAGGATCATCGCCCCGCCTTCTTTGCAAAAGTCGTTGAGCATATCAACGACGAGAACAGCGGTGCGCGCCGCGTCCAGGCGAATCAAATCGTCCGTGCGGTGGGCTGAAAAAGAATCTTCCATTTCTGAGCGCTCCCTTCCGCGAAACGCAGCCTCAGCCGGAATTCAGCGAATAAAAATGCCGGCAATCGCGGCCGAAAGATAGTTCGCAAGCGTGGCGGCGAGCAGCGCGCGAAATCCCAAACGCGCCAAGTCTTTCTTGCGGCCTGGAGCGAGAGCGCCGATTGCGCCAATCTGAATACCGATCGAGCCAAAATTCGCAAAGCCGCAAATCGCATATGTCGCGATCGCGTATGAGCGCTCGGCGATTTGCCCCTTAAGCGGTCCGAGCATTGCAAACGCGAGGAATTCATTCAACACGAGCTTCGTCGCCATAAGGCTTCCCACCGCTCGCGCGTCGCGCCAAGGAATGCCGATGATCCAGGCAGCAGGCGCAAGAAGATATCCAAAAATCGTCTGCAGCGAGGTATGCATCGTTCCGAGAATTCCGTTGGTCAACGCGATGAGAGCGACGAACGCGATCAGCATCGCGCCGACGGTGAGTGCAAGATGCAGACCATCGGTCACGCCGTGCGAAATCGCATCGAGAATGTTGATGTACTCGTCGCGAACTTCGAAGTCGGCATTTCCAGCAGTCGCTGGCTTGCCCGTTTCCGGTATCAGCATTTTGGTGATCAGAATCGTGCCGGGGGCGGTCATGACAACGGCGGTGAGCAAATGGCGCGCGTCGGCGCCGAGCAATACGTAAGCGCCGAGCATTGCGCCGGAAATATGCGCCATGCCGGCTGTCATGATCGTCATCAGCTCTGACATTGTCAGCCCGTCGAGATACGGTCGAATCACAAGCGGCGCGGACGTCTGGTCCATCACGATGCTCGCGACGACTTCGAGCGATTCCGCACCGCTCGTGCGCATCAGCCAGAACATCATTTTGCCGCCCAGCCCAACGATGACGGGAATCACTCGCAAGTAATAAAGAATCGAAAACAGCGCAGCGATGAAAATGATGATGGGAAGAATCTGGAATGCGAACAGGACGCCTAAGCTGCCATTGGGATCAGCAAGCTTGCCGAAAACAAACTCTGAACCGGCTCTGGAAAATCCTAGCAGCCAAACGATGCCGAGCGACGCCCGATCGAGAAGCCAGAAACCCGCGTGAGTGCGCATGACGAACGCGGCGAGAACGAATTGCAAACCCAATCCCCACAAAATCACTCGCACCTGAATGGCTTTCCGATTCGAGGAAAGGAGGTAGCAAACGGCCAGGATGGTTACGATTCCGAGCATTGAAGTTGTATCTTCGCCCGAGCGTCGCCGAAGAAACAAATCGGCGCTGAAAGAGCGCCAAATATGCCCTTCAGCCTAACGAGTGTCAAACGAGAATTTTGCCGCTAACAGATCTTGCGATTCGCGATACCGGCAACTTCGGAGGCAGTCAGGCGTTCTTGACACGCTCCTCACTGCATGATTGAATCCGCAACTCGTGCTCTACTAAAAAATCTTTTTCAGCGAAAGCGGAACTCCATGCGAAAAGTGATTCTCGATTGCGATCCAGGCCACGACGATACGCTCGCGATGCTTCTGGCGCACGCCAATCCTGCGATCGATCTGCTGGCGGTGACGACGGTGGCCGGAAATCAGACGCTAGAAAAAGTTACCCGCAACGCGCGGAACGTGATGACGGTTGCGGGAATTCGCAAGACGCTCCTCGCCGCCGGAGCGGACCGGCCTCTCGTTCGCGAGCTGAGCACCGGCGAATACATTCACGGCGTGACGGGGCTCGACGGCTACAATTTCCCTCCCGCGACCGTGCCGGTAGACAAACGGCATGCCGCCGACTTGATCATCGACCTGCTCCATGAGCACGACAAAATCACACTAATTCCTACTGCTCCGCTGACAAATATCGCACTGGCTCTCCGGAAGGATCCGACGATCATTCCGAAGATCGAAGAAATTGTGTTGATGGGCGGAACGAACTCAACCGGCAATGTGAATCCACTTTCGGAAGCAAACATATGGATCGACGCGGAGGCGGCGGACATCGTTTTTCGATCCGGCGTGCCATTGACAATGATTGGGCTAAATCTGACGCATCAGGCGAAGGCCACGCCTGAAGTGGTGGAGCGAATTCGAAAGCTGAACAACGAAGTGGCGCGGATGGCGGTGGGCCTGATCGATTTCTTCGCGTCAACCTACAAGAAATTCTTTCATTTCGACGCGCCGCCAATTCACGACGCCTGTGCTGTCGCGCGCGTGATCAACCCAGAGATCGTGAAGAGTGAATTCGTAAATGTCGTCGTCGAAATCAAAGGAACCTATACGTATGGCGCCACGGTTTGCGACATGGAAGGAATTACTGGCCGGCCGGCAAACACGAATGTCGCCACGAAATTGGATTTCGACAAGTTCTGGGATTTGATGATAGAAGCGCTCGGCTCCTACTAATCGCTTCGCCGCTCGCACGGCGCGAATTGCAGGCCGGCGGCACAATGTCGAAAGCCTGCATAAAAATGAAACCGGCGGCGCATTTTAGTGCGCCACCGGCTCTACTGCTCGGCTTGCTTGCTGTACAACGTCATACGTCGGCTTAGTGGCGGAATCGCATCCACATTCCCAACGCGACCAACGCGCCGCCGACGGGAATCAATACGATGCCTCCCGTCTTGATGCCTCCACAGATTGTTTGTCCTTCTGAATTGAGATTCGAGCAATTCGCGTTGTGCGCCCTGACCGTGATGTACGTGCCCACGCCCGCCAGAATCCCGCCCGTAATCGTCGGGAGCAGCCAGTGCCCGTGTCCGCCGCCTTCCGATTGTCCGTTCATGTTGGGAGCAAGCGATGGCTCGGGGCTCGGCGCGAGACCTTTCGGTGAAGGCGCAGTCGCCGCGTAGGAAAATGCCGGCGACGTGGCGTTTGGAACTTCCAGCATTTTTGCGTCGGAGAAATCCTTCGGCAATAGCGTCCAGCGCGGGGCGGGCGCCGGTTGTTCGGTTGCCAAATTCGGCATGGTGCCGGACGAGTTGCCGGAATTGATTAGTGAAGTCGCCGGAACTTGATACGCCGGAACAGCGTTGTCATTCGCCTGCGCTGGCATGGCAAAGATCAACATGCACAGGCCGACTGTAAGGATGCAAGCCATCGCGCCGCGGCCGATTGCTCGCACTTCTGTCGATCGTGAACTGATGAGTGAAAACATTTGGTAATCCTCCATTGTGGGTTTTTCAAGATTACCGGCCGACTTCGTACTAGCAGTGCAGCAAGCCGAGACAGCCGGAATTTCGTTCTACTGGTAAATGCGGAATGCCCCGGAGATCTAGCTCAAATATTTTTTGAATTAGTTTCCAATTTGAAGCCTGTCGTAAGGGGAGTACAGGTACGATTCCGGCTGGTTGACTTGGACTGGACGGGAAGATATGTTACGGAACAACAAATAGTTTGGGACGTAGGACGTGCCTCAATCATCTGAGTCCATCAACGATTTGCTCGCCAAGTGGAGAGAAGGCGACCAACAAGCTCTTAAGGTCCTAATACCTCTCGTCTACGATGAACTTCACGGTCTTGCGCATCACTTCCTGAGGGCTGAGCGACCCGATCACACGCTGCAAAGCACCGCTTTGGTACACGAGGCGTACCTCCGGCTCGTAGGCGGTACACCAGCCCAAACGCAGAATCGCTCGCATTTTGTGGCCGTCGCGGCGAGACTCATGCGGCAGATTCTGGTGGATTACGCGCGGAGTCGCCGGGCCGTGAAGCGCGGTCCCGAGCATAAGGTGGAGCTCGACGACGGCATCGACCTTCCGCAAAAACAGCAGCTCGATATCGTCGCGCTCGATGATGCCTTAACCGCGCTCTCGCGGCGCGACGCGCAACAGGAGCGAATCGTCGAGCTGCGCTTTTTTGGCGGGCTGACGGTAGAAGAAACCGCTGAAGTTCTCGATGTTTCCGCGGCAACGGTCAAGCGCGAGTGGGTCGTTGCCAAAGCTTGGCTGACGCGCGAAGTCCGCAGAGGCGCGAGTGGAAGACAAAAGACAATGGGAGAGAATTAAGGAACTGTTCGAGGCTGCGCTCGAGCGGGAGCTGGCCGAGCGCGCAGATTTCTTACGCGATGCTTGCGGCCAGGATTCTTCGCTGCGAGTTGAAGTCGAGTCTCTCCTTTCTGCGCACGCTGAATCTGATCCCCTCTCCGAGAGCCCTTTCCCAACTGAACTTCTCAAAGGCGCTGAGCCCGCAAAGTCGATCGGTCCATATCGATTGATCAAGAAACTCGGCGAAGGCGGGATGGGGCAGGTATGGCTCGCGGAACAAACCAAGCCGCTGCTCCGGCAAGTCGCTCTGAAATTAATTCGCGCCGGCATGTACGACGATGCTCTTCTCCGCCGTTTTCAGTCCGAGCGGCAATCGCTCGCGATGATGGATCATCCCGCCATCGCCAAAGTTTTTGACGCGGGGGCGACGCCCGACGGCCAGCCGTACTTCGTGATGGAGTACGTGCCCGGCGAGCCGATTACGGAATATTGCGACCGGAAAAAACTGAGCATTCGAGAACGGCTCGAGCTGTTCGTGAAAGCGTGCGAAGGAGTGCAGCACGCGCATCAGAAAGCCATCATTCATCGCGATCTGAAGCCCGCGAATATTCTCGTCGTGGAAATTGACGGCAAGCCCGTGCCGCGCATCATCGACTTCGGACTTGCGAAAACAGCAACGCCGCTCGCGGCGGGCGAGACGCTGTTCACGCAAGCCGGAGCATTCGTCGGCACGCCGGGCTATATGAGCCCCGAGCAAGCCGATCCGGGCGGTCAGGATGTGGACACGCGCACGGACGTGTATTCGCTCGGCGTCGTGCTCTACGTTCTGCTGACGGGATTTCAGCCCTTCGATACGACGAAATGGAACAAGCAGCCGCTGCACGAAGCTTTGCGGCAATTGCGCGAGCAAGATCCTCTGCGCCCGAGCACGAAAGTCGAGATGGAGAAGGAATTTTCCACTTCTGCCGCAGAATCGCGCGGAACGGAACCGAAGCAACTGGCGAATCTGCTTCACGGCGATCTCGATTGGATCACGATGAAGTCGCTCGAGAAGGAGCGCGCGCGGCGATACGGAACGCCGTCGGAATTGGCGGTGGATATTGCGCGATATCTCGCGCACGAACCGGTAATGGCGCGGCCGGCAAGCGCGGGCTATCGAATACAAAAATATATTCGCCGGCATCGCGTCGCAGTGAGCGTCGCGACGGCATTGGCCATTCTTCTCGCAAGTTTCGCCGGGGTGCAGGCCGTGCAACTCCGCCGGATCACGCGCGAGCGCGACCGCGCGAACCGCATCACCGATTTCATGACGGGAATGTTCAAAGTGTCGGATCCGAGCGAAGCGCGTGGCAACACGATCACAGCGCGCGAAATCCTCGATAAAGCTTCGAAGGACGTGGATACAGGTCTCGCGAAAGATCCCGAGCTGCAGGCGCAGATGATGTTCGTCATGGGAAAAGTGTATGGAAGCCTCGGCCTTTATTCGAAAGCCCAATCACTGTTCGAGAAGACGATCGGCATTCGGCGCCAAGTCCTCGGCCCCGAGAACATTGAGACGCTCAGGGCTCAAGTTGAATTGGGAGTCACGCTACGCCAGGAGGGCCATCGCGCCGACGCGAAGAAAATCCAGCAGGAAACTCTGGATACGTCGCGGCGTGTTCTGGGGCCCGAGAATGCCGTGACGGTAGCGGCAATGAGCGGCGTAGCACAAGGTCTCGACGACGAAGCTCAGTATGCCGATGCGGAAAAACTGGATCGACAAATCATCGAAATCCGCCGCCGCACGCTCGGCCGGGATAATCTCGACACCGCGAAGGCGATGAGCAATCTCGTCGTCGTTCAAGTTCACGAAAGCCACTACCCCGACGCGGAAAAGTTAGACCGTCAAGTCATCGAAATTCGCCGCCGCACTCTTGGGCCAGACCATCCCGACACAGTCGCGGCGATGAATAATCTGGCCGTCATCCTGTATCGCAAAGGCGATTCGGCGGACGCGGAGAAATTGGATCGCGAAATTATTGAAATCAAGCGTCGCGTCCTCGGACCAGAACATCCCGACACACTGGCGACCATGCAAAACCTGTCGAACGTTCTCTACAGCGAAGGGCGGTACTCCGAAGCGGAGAAAATGAATCGAGAAATACTCGAGGTGCGTCGCCGCGTCCTCGGACCGGAACATCCGGCCACTTTCGCGACGATGCACGATTTGGCTGCCACTCTGGAGAAAGAAGGCCAGTACGCCGAAGCTGAGAAATTGGATCGCGACGTCCTCGAAATCAAGCGCCGCGTCCTCGGACCGGAACACCCCGACACGGTGGCTTCGATCGCCAACTTGAGCGTCGTCCTCGAAGCCGAGGGGCACTACGCTGAGGCAGAGAAGCTGGACCGCGAAGTCCTCGAAATCAGACGGCGCCTCCGCGGTCCGGAGAACGAGGACACGCTCGTGACGATGAACAATCTGGCTTACGATTTGGAAAAAGAAGGCCGTTACGCCGACGTGGAGAAGCTCGCTCGGGAGACTCTCGCCATTGAAGAGCGCGTCCTTGGGCCAGAACATCCAGCCACTCTGTCGACGACGAGCACTCTCGCATTAGACTTGGCTCACGAAGGACGATTTGTTGAAGCCGACACGCTGGCTCGGCATACTCTCGAGACTCGCCGCCGTAAGTTGGGCCCGGATCATCCGGATACAGCCGCCTCTGTGCTTCAACTCGCGCGTATTGCTGCGCTTCGCGGACGAGGTGGTGACGCACTGTCTCTATTGCGCGAAGCAGTAGATCACGGGATCTCAGCTGAGGATTTGCAGGATGCAAGACTATCGCCCGAGTTTAAATCATTGCGCGGTGATCCACAGTTTGACTCTCTCGTCGCGCTCGCGAAAGAGCGCTCCGCGCAGAAGCCTCACTAGGTGACGCGTCTTCGATAGTTGGATTTAGCGTGCAAAACGGCACAGTTTTGGGGCTGATCTTGTTGCAAGCTTTCTCAATGAGGATGATCGACCTGACGGCGAAGCAGCTATTTGCTGTGCCGTGCCCTACGTGCGGAGTCGCTCCCGGCGAGCGCTGCGTGCTGCATTCGGGCGGCTCCCGGTCAGAACCGCACTTGGATCGGAAGCTCTCGGCTGTCGAGGCGGTTGAGTCCAGAAGAATTCCGCGTATTCCGCGACGCAGTTAAGTCGCCATCCAATCAACATTTCAGCGTCATTCTGTCTCTTTCGACGGACTCGGAAGTCCGTTCTGCGCTGGCTTACTTTTCAAAATTTAGCTCGATGAGATCGGTGCCTGCGGACAGCCGATCAGATACGTAATCGGCAGATCCCCACGCGCTTTGGAATACACGCCAATTCCCCACTCGTACCCGGTCGCATTCAGTGCTGCTACGATCTCACGCAACTCCTGTGGATGATAAGTTCGCAAGCAAGAGACGAGGCCATCGAATAGCAACACGAACGGAATGACCGGGAACACGTATGTGCAGACTAACCGCGACCAGCGGAACGGACGGATCCAGGGAGTGAATGCGAATGACATGAGCGACCAAAGAAATATCATGGCGATCGTTGCCGGAGCGCGCCTGGTTACCTCAAATATGCCTATGCCCTGGCCGGCGTCGACGGCGTTCTGGAGCACTGCCCGTGCTTCATCGGGCGAAAAATGATGAAATGTCGTGAACATTGCTCGAAACCCCTTCAATTCAACCGGCACGTTCATCGCGTCAATCGGTTCTGGATTGAAATCAATTTGATTCCCAGATGCCGCTTTGATTTTCCGGAACGCGCCGATGTTTGGGTATTTGTCCGTGAGCAGAATTCGGAAGGAAGCCTGCGCGTCTGAGTGAAGCCTTTGAGAGAGATCCAACCACGGTCCCGCGGCGCCTGAACACATATCAACAATCGATCGGCTGTGCGTCAAGTCGAGCGCATTTTGAAGCAGTGGCGCGATTGGCGCGTAAGTCTTTAGGGAATTTAGCCCGAACTGAAGCGCATCGGTGATCTCATCCCGGAGAAACGATGGGCACCACGGTTGCTCATGGAGCTCTATGAATTGTATGCGGTGCATGCTTAATCAATCTTGTGAATCGCGTGAAACGACGCCTGCGTCCGCGGCAAACAGGTAATATTAGCTGCGGCGGCGCCACATAGATATCGTTCAAATTGCTTTCCCGCGGGCGTTTCTCAATCAACTTACGCTTAGCAGTTGTTAATACGTCAATACCTCGGCCGACATCTAAAAGTGTGCAAAATTGAACAGATTTCCTATCGCCTCTTGCTGTTCAATTTCAGGCAGCGACGAACTGGCGCGACAAAACGGCGGCAGTGCTCATTGCTGCGTGGGTTTGCGCTCTGACGTCAGAAGTTAGACACACGCCCTGACATCGTAGCCGGTCCAGTTCAGCACGGACGAGTGGCGTCTCGTTGGAGACCGACTGATGCGAATTTTGCTTTACAACCCCGATAACGGGGTTACACGCAATTTCATGCCGCACCTCTGGATGTTTCTGCTCCAGTCATTGACGCCTCCAGGCCACGAAGTCTTGCTCATCGATGGCAACGCCCAACCAATGGACGAAGCTCGGATCGCGCAATTCGTTCGCGATGAAAAGATCGGACTTGTCGGGATCGGAGCAATGACACGGATGATCGCGAAGGCATACCGCATCGCGGACGCAATCCGCGCCGTCGGCGTGCCCGTCGTGATGGGCGGGCCACATGTGACGGAAATGGCCGACGAAGCGCTTGGCCGCAATGGCGGGCCGCGTCATGCAGACGCAGTGGCTCTCGGCGAAGCCGACGAAACCTGGCCCAAAATAGTCGAGGATGCAGCGCGCGGCAAACTCAAAGATCTCTACGCTCCAGTCGACGATTTTGGACAGGAACGTAAGCCAACTCTCCAGCCTTATCCGGCGATTCCGTGGGACAAGATAGACCTCAAGCAATTCAATTTGGTGCCAAATATCGCAAAACGCATGCTCCAGCGCGTCGCCGATGGTTGGGGCACATTCCGCATTATCCCTGTAGAGTCGGGGCGCGGATGCCCATATGGTTGTGAGTTCTGTACGGTAACAGGCTTTTTCGGCGACTCCATCCGGTTTCGCTCGAACAAAAGCGTCGTAGATGAGTTGCTTCTACTAAAGGCTCGCGCGAAGAGCGAGGGTGGTCAGATTGCCGTATTCTTTATCGACGATAATTTCGCCATCAATATCAAGCGCACGAAATCTCTGCTGCGCGACATCATTGCTGCCGGCGCTCAATTGCATTGGGTTGCACAAATAAGCGCCAATCTATTGCGAGATGAAGAGCTGGTTGACTTGATCGCTGCATCAGGCGGCAAGTGGGTTTTCATCGGCATGGAGTCCATCGACCCTGCAAACCTCGCTAGTGTGAATAAGGGATTCAACAAGCCGGGCGAGTATGCAGCCGTGCTCGAAAGACTCGCGCAACGCAACGTTTACGCCATCACATCTTTCATTTTCGGCATGGACAACGACACTCCAGGCGTCGCCGAACGCACACTGCAGGAAATTCGCACCTGGCCGCCAGGTCTGCCGATCTTTGGCCTACTCACTCCCTTGCCGGCGACACCGCTTTACAAGAGGCTCGAGGCCGCTGGACGCCTAACGCGGCCAAAGCATTGGCAGGAATTCATCCCGTTTGAGATGGCCCACACCCCGCTAAAAATGACCATCACGCAAGCTCACGACGAGGTCAGGTACGGATGGACGCGTTCGTACAGCGCGAAGGCAATCGAACAGGCTGTCAATTCACTCGACCCCAAGGACGTGGGCTATCGAATAAATATCTTCCTCGCGCGAATGTGTTTCCGGGGAATTTACTTCCCTCAAATGGGAGTGTTGCCGTGGCTAAAAGTGATTTCTGAAAATCGGCGCACCATTTTCAGCCTTGTCAAAGAGGGATTCGCCGCTTGGCGCAGGCGCCCGATACCGAGCGCTCAAATCACAGCGTAGTTCACGCGAGCCGTATTGCGCCGCCACGTCTAGCTTTGCCGCAATCGCCGATTCTGTGATTGTTCAGAATGGCCATTTTCATCCAGCCATGCCAGCATTTTGCGAATGCTGCCTCGAGCCAACGCAATGCTGGAGTCGGCGGCGCCATAATAAAGATTGATGCTGTCGCCGTCCGCCGCGATGGTGTAGCCGCAGGGAAACACAACATCTTGAACGTCTCCACGACGCTCATATTCCGCTTCAGGGGCGAACATCCATGAATCGCCTCGAATGAGGCATTTTTCAGGTTGTTCGAGATCAAAAAGCGCCAGCCCAAGCCGGTATATCGAGCTTGACGGCGTCCTTCGAACGCCGTGGTAAATCATCAGCCAGCCTCTCGGCGTTTCAATTGGCGGAGGTGACATTCCAATCCTGTTCGCGTCCCACCACGCGCCGCGTCGCGCCTCCAGCATCAACTTATGAACACCCCAATGCCGGAGATCGGGCGAGTAAGAAATCCAGATGTGAGCGCCGAGAGGCGTCATCGGCCGATGAATCAGGGCCCAGGAGCCGTTGATCCTTTTTGGCAGAAGTGCTGCATCTTTGTCGTCTGGTGACATGATCACGCCCATTCTCTCGAACGTGCGGAAGTCCTTCGTGAGAGCCAGCGAAACACCCGGGCCGCCACGTGAATAAGACGTGTAGGTCACCACATACTGCTTTAGCTCCGGCGCATAAGTAATTCGCGGATCTTCGATGCCCCACAATTCCTCAGGGAAACCGTCGGGATCGGGCAAGAGTGTCGGTTCTTTATCGATCTGCCATCCATCAACGCCATTTTGAGAGCGCGCCGCGCACAAGTGGGAAAGGCCGCGGCGATCTTCCACGCGGCAAAGCAATAGTGTGGTGCCGTCGGGTAACAATGTCGCGCCCGCATTGAAAACACTATTCATCAAATACGGCCAATCTTTGGCGGACAAGATCGGATTCGCGGCGTGCCGGCAGAACAAGGAATCGTATTGGGTCATCATCTCTCTCGAGAACAAATTGAAAAAAAGACCGCGAACTTTCTCGCACTGTTTACGGCGAGTGGACTATTGAGCGCTGGTCAGGTCCTGCTGTCTGGCGGAGTTGCTGTCAATCACGTGCGATTCTGGAAGCTTCTGCATTTCGAGCAGTGCCATCAAAAATGACAGAGTCGATTCTGCTCCCTGATTTTCATTGGCACGGTCCGGATGCAATCCATCGCGGCAACCGCCGGTGGTGGGATCGTAGAGCGCAATTTGTAAATCGTTATCGCCGAGGAACCAGTTAAATGCTGTCCACGCATCTTTCAGCCAGCGATTTTTCCCGGTGGCGCGATAAGCTTGCAAGCATGCCGAAACGGCCGCGCACGCTTCGATCGGTTGTTGGTCGAAGCGGGCCTTCTCTCCGTTTTTCGGATAGAAACCGTGAGACCCGATCGGCACGAAGTGGCCTTTTCTTTCGCAACGCTGAACCGCTGTCAGCCAATCCAACGCCTCAAGTCCCGCTGAAACCATCGCATCGTTTCCGTTACGCGTGCCCGCTCGGATGAGCGCTTGCGGTAGTCGTGCATTTGAGTACGCCAGTTCGTTCTCAAACCATTTCCAGTCAACCGAACGGTTGGCACGATAAGAATCCATCAACCGATTTGCCAGAGCGTCCGCGGCATTCAGTGCCGCGCGATCTCCGGGGAATGATTCGAGATATTCGTGCAGCCCCAGCAAAGCGAAAGCGCACGCACGGGGACTTCTAAATTCCACGGCCGCGGGAACAGCCAACTCGAACAATCGCCCCGCAGCTCCGCGGAGTCCATTGTCCTTGGTTCTGCCAAGAACAGTTCCCAAGCCCCACAGTGCTCGTCCGTGGCTGTCTTCCGATCCTTCCAAATCCTGCCACTGGCGTTCATAACTCAGGCAGTTTCTAAATCGTTTGGTAGCCGGATCGAATGCCAGCCACAAAAAAGCCAAATAGCGGGACGCGAGATCGAGCGAGCCGGCCACGGTGCAATTTTCAAAATCTTCCAGAAGAATCGCGACGATGAGCGCCCGCGCGTTGTCATCGGTGCAGTAGCCTTCCGGGTAATTGGGCACGTTGAACACCGCATGCTCCACAATTCCGGTGTGGTCGGTCATCCGATACAGATGATCCAGTTTTATGGCCGGAAGACGGTCAAGGTCCTTCACCGTGTTCCGGGCCGAAAACGTGGCACGCGGTTTTCGCAAACGTTCGTTGTACACGCGTTCGAAGCTTCCCATGTATTGCTGTGCGACGCGGTCCCAAACCATGTCTCGCGTATACAAGTAAGCACGCTTCCGCATCGCATGACGCGCGGTTCTGTTATCTAGTAATTCGATCGCTTTCGCCGCAATCGCTCCCGGATCGTCGAATGGCACAAGCGCGCCGCGCTCGTCAGCCAATAATTCGATCGCGTGCAAATATGGCGTTGAAATAATCGCCTTTCCCGCGCTCAGGGCATAAGTAAGTGTTCCCGATACGACTTGTCCTTTGTGCTTGTACGGTGTGATGTAAATGTCCGCGGAACCGATTAATTCGACCAATTCCTTCGGGCTGACGAAACGATTCCAGAAGATTACGTTGTCCTGAACTCCGAGTTCGCGCGCTAGATTCTGCAAGTAGGTCCGATATTTTTCGCCCTCTTGCCGGAGGACGTGCGGATGAGTGACACCGGAAACCATGTAAACAACATTGCTGTGGCGCGAAAGAATCCCTGGAAGAGCTTTAATGACGTTTTCGATTCCCTTGTTCGGCGAAAGCAAACCAAACGTCAGCAACACATCCTTGCCTTCGGTGCCAAACCCATCCTTGTAAAAATTTGGGTCCGTGAACGGCAAATCGGGAATTCCATGCG
Organism: uncultured Acidobacteriota bacterium; assembly: GCA_963803835.1. Classification (GTDB taxonomy): domain Bacteria; phylum Acidobacteriota; class Terriglobia; order Acidiferrales; family UBA7541; genus Palsa-147. The sequence goes on from CAWDOI010000027.1 coordinate 95,513, forward strand.
GGATCAGATCGATCTTGGACAGTGGAACGCGAAACACATCGTGCAAGATCTCGACAGACTGGCGGCTCATGACGATCAGCCGGTCCGACAACGCGGCAATTTCCTCCATCACGGCTCGCTGATCCGCATTCGGCTCGCGCAACACTGTATGCAGCGTCGTGACGACAGGCATTTGAAGCCTGCGTAAAAGTTCGAGAATATGCGAGCCGGCAGGTCCGCCGAAGATTCCGTATTCATGTTGCAGACAAACCAAATCAATGTTGCTGAAATTCAAAAACTCCGCGGCTTGGCGGTAAGAAGCCAAGTCATCTTGCGAGAGCTCGAATCGTATTCGCGCGGGATAGCTGTAACCTTCTTCGATATCGTTCACCGGCAACGCCAGCAATTCCGTGGCGCCGTATTCGGCGTGAATCGCGTCACAAAGATCCGTTGTAAACGTAGCGATTCCGCATTTTCGCGGAAGATAATTTCCGATGATGGCGACACGGCTCGGCAGCATGGGCCGCGGATGAATGGGCCAGGAAATGGCAGATTTATCGGCCGTAACTTCGTAGGCCAGGGCTACCATTTCGGGGTCAGTTTTGAGGTCAAGCTCCAGAAGTTCGGTCGGGGCGTTAACGGGCGCGTTATCCGGCGCATCGCTTGGAACCTCAACGATTGCCGGGATGTCTAGCTGAGAGGGAATTTTATGCAACGACATTCTGAACGTGGTGATCCTTTCTTCGTATTTTCGCGGCGGACCGGCCTGCCGAATTCCCCAAGGGCATAGCCGTGTCACGCCGGTCTAATTCCAGACGGTAACCATAATTGGCGAAGCGCAATGGCGGCGGAACCAAGGACCGTTTAGTATCCTTCGCCCATACCGCCGCCATGGCCCGCGCTGGCGCCGACCATTTCTTCCTCTCCCTTGAACTCGGCTATGAGGACTTCCGTGGTGAGCATCAGCGAGACGATGGACGCGGCGTTCTGAAGTGCGAGACGCGTCACCTTCGCCGGGTCGATGATTCCGGCCTTAATCATGTCGCCGAATTCACCCGACTCCGCATTGAAGCCGAAATTCTCTTCCTTCGATTCGCGCACGCGGCCTACTACGAGAGCGCCTTCGTGCCCGGCATTGAGTGCGATCTGTCGCAGGGGTTCTTCGAGCGCTCGCTTAACGATGTTCACGCCGATGGCTTCATCGTCGTGAAGCTTGAGCTTCTCGAGGACTGGCACGCAGCGCAAAAGTGCCGTACCGCCGCCAGCGACGATTCCCTCTTCGACAGCCGCTCGAGTTGCGTGCATGGCATCTTCGACGCGAGCCTTTTTTTCCTTCAGCTCGGTCTCAGTTGCCGCGCCCACCTTAATGATCGCAACGCCACCGACGAGTTTGGCGAGGCGCTCCTGAAGTTTTTCCTTGTCGTAGTCGGACGTAGATTCCTCGATCTGCGTGCGGAGCTGCTTGATTCGGCCTTCGACTTCGGTAGGCTTTCCGGCACCCGCGATGATCGTGGTGTTGTCCTTGGTAATCGTCACCTTCTTAGCCGTGCCGAGTTCTTCGAGGGTGACGTTCTCGAGCTTTATGCCGAGATCCTCTGTGATGGCCTTGCCGCCGGTGAGAATAGCGATGTCCTCGAGCATGGATTTCCGGCGATCGCCAAATCCAGGAGCTTTCACCGCCGCGCAGTGCAGCGTGCCGCGGAGTTTATTCACTACCAAAGTTGCCAGAGCTTCGCCTTCCAGATCTTCCGAAATGATCAGAAGCGGCTTATTGATCTTGGCCGTCTGCTCGAGCAATGGCAGCAGGTCCTTCAACGAGCTGATCTTCTTTTCATGAATCAAAATCCGCGCATCTTCAAGGACGCACTCCATGCGTTCTGCATCCGTGGCGAAGTAGGGCGAGAGGTAGCCGCGGTCGAATTGCATGCCCTCGACGACTTCGAGAGTCGTCTCCATGGTCTTCGATTCCTCAACGGTGATGACGCCATCCTTGCCGACCTTCTTCATGGCTTCGGCAATGATGTTGCCGACTTGCTTGTCGGTATTGGCGCTGATGGTGCCCACCTGCGCGATCATGTCGCCCTTTACGTCGCGGGAGAGCCTCTTAATTTCCTGTACAGCAGCTTCCACGGCCTTTTCAATTCCGCGCTTCAGCGCCATCGGGCTTGCACCCGCGGCAACTGTACGCACGCCTTCGCGGAAGATCGCCTGCGCCAGCACGGTCGCCGTGGTGGTGCCGTCGCCGGCAACGTCGGAAGTCTTTGATGCAACCTCCTTCACCATCTGCGCGCCCAGATTCTCGAGTGGATCTTGCAGATCGATTTCCTTCGCCACCGTCACGCCGTCTTTTGTGATGATGGGTGAGCCGAACTTCTTGTCGATTACCACGTTGCGCCCTTTCGGGCCGAGCGTGATCTTGACGGCGTCCGCCAAAATGTTGATGCCGCGCAAAATCGCCTGTCGTGAATCCGCGCCAGTTACAATTTGTTTTGCCATTAACGCTCACCCTCCCCGGGGGATTGAACTCTGCTTCCCGTCCGAAATCTTCGGTCCGGGCGAAATCTACTTTTTGCCGGATGCAGATTTAGCGATGCCGCTGACTTTCGCCAGGATTTCCTCTTCGCGGAGGATCAAATATTCCTGGCCATCGACGTCGATATCGTTGCCCGTATATTTGCCGAACAGAATTCGATCGCCGACTTTAACGTCGAGAGGAATACGGCGGCCTTTTTCGATCTTGCCAGCACCGACGGCGATGACTTCACCTTCGTGAGGCTTTTCTTTCGCGGTGTCGGGAATGATGATCCCGCCGCGTGCAGTTTCTTTCTCTTCCAGCCTGCGTACGAGGACGCGGTCATGAAGAGGAGTGATATTGACTGGCATGTCTTGGACCTCCGTTAAATTTGTTTCATAGCCCCGAGAGTCCTACTTCGGCGTGAGCCGACATCGCCGCAAAATCTAAGTCAAATCGCCGGCAAGATGCCGGCGCTACGATGGCCTGTTTGCCGGTTCGAGAGATGCCTCTGTTCTGTTTCTGTCTTCCGAGATTGGCGCTGATCCCTTGGACTTTACTTTTTGATTCGAGTTTGGATCGGTCTCGTCGCGGAGGAGGAAGGTGCTCTTCTTCACGTGCCGCGATCGGGCGTGGACAGTTGTGTAAAACACGCCCAGAAACCGTTTCGATGCGATTCGCACGATTTCCAAGGAGTTCAAATTCTTTGATTTCGCACTGTCCAGGATCCGCCGCACTGCCTTTCGCTCCATCGCGTCCTCATCGAATCCGATGGTGGTGGCGCTCAATTCACTCGACAGGCAGAAGAAGGTCCACCCCGCCAGAAGAAATGCCCGGCTCAATCCATATCCGTCGGGGAACTTAACAAGCGTCCAACCAGCTGAAAACCGTTCCGTATCAACTTTGAGGGTTTCCGGCAGTTGGGTGCCTTCCTTGATGAACACCGTTCCTGAAGCAATTGTTTTTCGCATTTATTCTCTTTGCGACAACTATGCTGACGATTTCATTGACGGCAAGTCACGGCGGAGACCCAAGTTTACCCTCGATTCAACCGGCGCGCCTGGCACAAACTTTCCTGAAGCCGCTTGCCTCTCGCCGCTTTCCGGTGAAACCGTAGCCGGCTTTTGTCCGGCCGCTCGCTGCACTAGCTGCAGGACGGGCTTGACGAACAATTCGTAGAGCAGAGTTCTTACCGGATTGCGCATCATCGTCGGGCACCTCGCCAGGGCACCTCTACCGCTTCCCGAGTTTCTGTATGACAACCCGAGTGGGAACTCGTCGAATCAAATCCTGCCGAGCTCCCACACCGGGCCAAACGCAAAGCCGCAAACATTCAAAGAATTACTTAATTGTTCGCGGAGTGTCTCGCCGAGTCATTCCGCGGTGAATGCTTCTCCAAAACGGAAACTAGAAGACGGCCTGACCTCGGAAGAGCAGTCTTCCCGCCCATAACGATTTCTCTTGCGGTGACTGGGGTGCCGTAAACATCCGCGCTGGCATCGTTATCCGGGCGAAGTGAAGCGCCCTCGAGAGAGATGCCAGCGAAAAGACCGCGCGAACGCGAGTAGCTAAGAACTTCCGCGCGCATGTAAGCGTCCGTGTCCGCAGACGCATCACGCCCGACTGGACCTGCCGCGACGGAAGCGTCGCCGCCCAGCTTGACCTTGCTGTCCAAAATCGAAGATGCCCCGCGATCGTTCATCACGAGCAGGACGAGATCCGTAGCTTCTCCGCCGATTTGGAATCCAACGCTGCCGCCTTCCAGCGCATACATTGCTGGAGAACCCCATGACCCTCTGAAATCCTTGCCGGTGCGGCAAACCATTGCGCCGCGGCCGTAGCTTCCGCCTACAACAAACGCCGCCTTGAGAACGGACGGGAAAACGATGATGCATTCAGCCTTGTCCAGAAGCGGCTGTGGAATATCGTCAGGGACATTTACAATCTCCTGCATTACGACGCCGCAGTTTTCCAGGCGTTCTTGTTCCTTGTTCGCCGCAAACAGCGCGACGGCGAAAAACATCAAGCAAATACCCACCGTAGTCTTGCGTAACATTCGCTGACCTCCATGATCAGAATTGCTGATGCGGACGTTAAACCCTTCCGCAAACTTTGTGATGGCGGTTCGATCCACGCCTCTATTGAAGGGATGGGCGATGGATGCAACCGCCCCAAACAATCCCCTGCCCAAGATCACTCCTAAGCCGCCCGCTTGGCGCCGGCCACAAGCAAAGCGATTCCTCCGATGAGCGCCACCCCTCCGAGCACAGGAGGAAGAGGGATATGCTCTTGCGTATCTTTCGTGGCGTGAATCGGGCCGACGTCAATCACGTTATCTCGACGCGTGTAATTGATTCCCTGGTAGGCAAGCGCCAGTGCGCCCAGAACGACCAACAGTATTCCAACGATCGATATTGTTTTCATGTGTTCGACTCCGCCTCTAAGAGAAGGCCTTGCGTCCCTGGATTATCCTGACCAGAACCATTCCGGCCGCGAGAAACAAAAAAAGTGAACAAAGCCGCCGAAAGCGCACGAAGTGGCGACTCCCACGAATCACAAAGCCTGTAAAACCACGAAGCTGGCCCACATCATTTCGGACCTCTAGTCTCTTTTCGCTCGTGCAGGCTTGATGCTGAGAGGACCGGAACGAACGAAGAGCGACGCGCGAAGCACATGCGCTGTTCCCTCGCACAACGCAATCCTAAACCCATCGGCACAAATTAACTGTCCACTAAGGCACACATTCGATTTTCTAGTTTTGGGCAGCTTACTGGTGGAGAGGTACCTCGCCGGCGGCGGCCCGCGCAGGCGTTGGTCCAACCTGCCGAGCGCGGACGATAAACCGCTGCGGCGCCGCGCCGACGTAATAAAACGGAAAGCACGTGACGAGGGTTAGAGTGTTAGCCGTGGTAGGCCGCAGCACATCGACGTCATCGGGCAATACGACCTCGGTCGATTCCACTTCATAGTCGAACTCTCCCTCGGGCGTGTCGATCGTAATCGAGTCACCCGGTCGAATGTTGTGCAGTGGGCGAAAGAATCCGTCGCGATGACCGGCGAGCGCGACATTGCCAGGCTCGCCCGGCAAAGGTGTTTCGATAAGGTGGCCGACAGCCCGCCGCAAGATTTTCGATGACTGCCCCTGCACGACGACGGTTTTGAGATCGAGGCGCGGAATTCTCATCACGCCAATCGCATCACCCTCCTCCACAACCCGAGGCTCTCGAGTAGGTTGTACGGTCGAAAGTTTCATCTCCTCGGTCGCTTGATATGCTTGCGCATCGACGACGACGTACGCGACGTACCCGAGTCCCAAGATGCCGCCCGTCAGGAAAAAATAATATGCCGCGCGAATGAGCAGCGCGCTCGCTTTCCTGTGCCTGCGTACCGTCGAACCTCTGGCGATCACTTCGCGTCCTTCGCCGCAGGGGCGAGCCCAGGCTTCTCTTCGGAGGAGAAATACCCGGACCGCGTCCGAACCCGCAGTTTGCTGCGGCCGGGAACAGAGACCTTCACGTCCAATTTATGATACGTGTGAGCGTTGTTCGTTTTATCCGGCGTGAACCCCAGCGTGTACTGTTCGCGCAGATCTCGAGCGATCTGCTCCGAGATACTCGTGACGGGATTGGCGGCGTCCGGAAAATATGCAACACCTCCCGTACCCTTGGAGAGCCGGCGAAGCACACCTGGATTGACCTCGCCGCTGTCGCCGATCAATCCAATACAATAAATGAGCACCTGAGATTGCTGGCTCAATGCGAGAACTTGCGATAATTTTTGTTGGCTGGCGTTGTCACCGCCATCACTGACGATGATCAGCGCTTTCCTTTCGGAATGGCCGAGTTTTATGTGGATAAGTCCTTCCGCCACGGCGTCATAAAGCGCGGTGCGCCCGCGCGCGCGGACCGAGTACACGGCCTTTGCCAGTTCTTTTGGGTCATGCGTGAAAGGCTTTCCGTCCAGCAGTTCCACCGAAACGCTATCGTTGAAATCCACGACGAACATTTCATCCTGAGGGTTACTCGAGTGCGCGAACGCGGAAACCGCGTCGGCCACTTCAGGGAGTTTCGCGCCCATGCTGCGGCTGTGATCTACGATTAGGCCGACGGTCACAGGAGTATCACCGTGTTGAAATAATGTGACGTCTTGCGGCCGGCCATCTTCGTAGACCTGGAAGTTTTGCCGGGTGAGCCCGGAAACGAAATTCCCTTTCGCATCGGTCACACTGACGGGAAGCGCTACCAGTTCCGTCTTCACGGAAATTGCGGAATGTCCTGCCGGGAACTGTGGTGGTAGCGGAGCCGGCTGCGATTGCGAATGGCCGGCACGACCGCAAAAAAGCAGTACGCCGGCAACCAGAAAGCAACGCGGGAAAAGACTGCGCGATTGAATTTTTAGAGCGAGATTCACGGGAAGTCTCCTCGCGCCGCGGGTTGAGACTCAATCCTCAAACCCGCGACGCGCTGGAGTTTCGTGACGATTATGATGACGCTTAGCTCGATAGCCGCTTCAGCGTGAATGCGATGCCGAGTGAAGCAAAGCCGATCAGCGCGATCAAAGGAATCGAGCTGGCCGTCTTCGGCAACTGCGTGGTTTCGGTCGCTGCCAACGGCGCAGGAGTCGTTACAACAGCTGGCGGAGCGGTCTGTATCACGTCCGCAACTGGCAATTCCTTCTGCTCTGGAGTTTCCGCAACAATCGCAGCTGAACCAAGGTCTGTCGATTCGACGGCGAGCGCGGGAACAGTTTCATGCGATTCCAAGGCTAGCTGAATCGCGCGTTGCTTCGGATACACAAATTCCTGGCCGAAGTTATCGCCCGGATAAAACCAAGCCTTGAGCGCTTCCGGGTTGTCGCCCGAACGCTCTGCGAACGTAACTACCGTGCGCCCAGTCGGCGCGAGCCGGTAATCATTGATCGCCAGGACTGTGGCGATGACGTGCGAACCGTCCGCCGTGAAAATCTGCACGATATGGCGGTCAGATGGCGAGTCGGCTAGCTTGAACGTGTACGTCCCGGCGGGCAGAACTTGCCCAGGGATTTCCACCGGTTGTGAGAATGTCATTACCGTCTTTTTGTTCCATTCATCGGCTCGAGCGCCGGGGGCTAACGTGGCGCCGAGGAATGCGAGTGCAAGTACCACAAATATTGCATTTACGAACTTCATGCTCATTTCCTCCTAGAGTCTAAGAATCGGTTGGCAGTCGAAGACCAAATGTTAGTACGCTGCGAAGGAAAAGTCTGTCCACTTGCGCACACTATCGAACGTTCTATTGCAATTTTTCGGCGGCAGCGGTTCGGAAAGGCGCGATAACGTCGCCCGTCGATGAGCTCGCTAATTCAGTTCTTGAGTGCGCTTACGATTTTCTTGGCCTCTCTCATTCTTTCCTTGTAATAAATGGGGCTAATGAGGGCCTTTTTGTTTGCTACTTTCACGTGTTCCTTGACGCCATCCTTGGCCAGAAACAAGGCGAGCGCCTTATACGTTTTGATTTCCTTTTCCAGGAATTGAATCGCTTGCCGCTTGGATTCATCCATTTTTCACCTCTGAATTCGAACTGACGACATCGCCTGAAATAAATAGAGGCCCGCGTCCAATGGCCTCGATCAATTCCGAGCTTTCAGTCGAGCGCGATCGGCTGAACGGAGTGGCCGTCCGTCCGGCACATCATAAGCCGACGGTCGTTAGATGCGTCCAAGCAGCAGAAGTATCACGACGATCGCCAGAATCAATCCCACTCCACCCGTCGGGGCATAACCCCAGTTCTGACTATGCGACCACCGCGGCAACACTCCGAGAAGAGCCATCACCAAAATCACGATCAGTATAGTCCCGAGCATGGTTCTTTCCTCTTTTCTCGATTCTGCCAACGCGCGAATGCGGCTCTGCCGCACTCCCGGCACCGGAGGGGCGGCTCGACCCGTGTAAGTCTTAGCCGCCCCCGAAGCTGGATCGGAAAGGCGGTTAAATCACGACGCTAATGGAGACGCGAGCGCCGGGATAATACGGGTTGCAGAGGTAATAGCCGCCGTCGATGTAATCAACGTAAACGTCGTCGGTGTAATACCAGTCGGCCGGCCACGGATTTACGAATCCAAACCAAAAACCGCCGTATTGAAAGCGCGAATATCCGTCAACCATCACTGGTTCGCGGATCACGAATGTGTGGCCCTGCCCAAAATTGGCGCGAAAGCGGTCGTCAGGGATGCGGCCACTGCCGCGGGCGCTCAACCGCAGTGCCGGCACTGCATGTTGCCTCTGTACTTCGGCCGCGGTCCGCTGCGGGTGTCCTGCGCCGTTGTTACGCGCTGCTTGCTTCACAGGCTTGGCCTGTGGCTGCTTTTCGGACTTGGCCTGCGCTTGCTGTTTTTCTGGCTTGGCCTGATTCTCTTCCTTCGCAGGCTTCGCTTGTGCTGCCTGCTTTTCGGGCTTGGCTCGCTCTTCTTGCTTCGCCGGCTTAGCTTGTTCTTCGTGTTGCGCTGGCTTTGCTTGCTCTTCGTGCTGTGCAGGCTTGGCCGGCTCTTCGTGCTGTGCTGGCTTGGCCTCTGGTTCGTGGTGTTCGTCCTGCGCGAACGCAGGAAGCGTGGTTCCAAGAAACAAGAAGAGTGCTGTTGTGCTGATCAGTCCAAATGCTTTCATCAGTGTTGCCTCCATTACGGTGACTTTGTGCGCCAGCCGTTCTTCGCGGCTGGCGCACTGAATCTATTCGAGAATTGTTGCGGGCCGGGCGCGCGCGAATATTTTCTCCGTGCGGCGCTAACCACTCAGTAGTTCACCTAAGTCCCGATGCGCATCCGGGACAAGGAATGAAGGAAACCAAAAATGTTTAAGAGCCACAAAACTACGGCGATCACAACAACCCCATTTAGGATCGACTTGATCGTTCCTTCCATGGGAATGAAGCGATTGACGAGCCAGAGCAGCACGCCCACCACGATCAGAACCATCACGACGTTAATTAAAGGCATTTTCTAGCTAACTCCTCTTTTTCGCAGGCTGACATTTCGACCCGTCCCAAGTCCTGCGTTGTTTTCTGTGTGAGTCCCGAAGTCTCGGCGGCCGCGCGGGCGGAGCCTGAATCTTTTGGTGTCGGTCTGGTGTGAAGGTCGCTTTGCTTCGGACTACCTGCCCTCTTCCACAGGAGCACATGCTAGACCATGCAATCATCAATTGCTGTGCAGTAATGCACACACCTCACATATTCATCGAACGATCAGCGCGCGGATGATAAATGCCAGAGCCAACTCGCGCGCACGTGTGCCAAAGAGAACAGTCGTCGGTGCGAGATGCCTCCATGATGTTTTTGCCTGTGGCTAGGCACGAGGCGTCATGATTCTTGCATTCGATCTATCGCTGGCAGTTGCGTACATAATCTGGCGCGCGGGCCAGAATGTTCCGTCTTGGGCGAAAGTGCCATCGAGGAATCCTACGTTGATGACATGCCAGACCGCTGAGGTTGCGAGACCGAAGGCGACCGAGTAATCTTGGTTTCCCTAATTCCTTGGCCGCGAAATCAACTCCAACGGAAGATTATTCGACTTCGATAAAGACCACTCCGAAGTTTCCTCCAGTTTCATACGCGCACTTGAGTGCCGCCTTGTTGATCGGGCTCGCGCTGCGCCTGTATTTCATTTTCCACTTCGCGCCTTACTCGGGTGACACGAAATTCTACGAGGAACTCGCGCGCAACTGGTTGCACCACGGCGTATATGGACTTTTCGTTCGCGGGCAATTGAGTCCTGTGGACATGCGCATGCCAGGCTATCCCGCATTTCTCGCCGCCATTTACAGCGTTTTCGGACGGTCGGACAAAGCAGTGATGATCGTGCAAGCGATACTTGATCTGGGGACATGCGTTTTGGCGGGCGCAATTGCCGCGAGCCTCGCTCCCGCATCGAAACGGAAGCTCGCCGCGACCCTTGCGCTTTGGATGGCGGCAGTTTGTCCTTTCACTGCGAACTACAGTGCGATTGTGCTCACCGAAGGCCTCGCAACGTTTCTCACTACTTTGGCGCTGCTGTTTATAGTCCGATTGCTCAGCGATCATTCCACAGACATTCCCCTCCATTCACTCGATAGACGCGCTCTAATTTCTCGCGCCGCGCGGTGGCTGGTCTGCGGATTAATTATTGGAATCGGAACTTTAGTACGGCCCGAGGCGCCGCTGATTTTGGTGGCTGCTGTAGTTGCATTGAGCGCGCGGTGGTGGCGCAAAGCCGATTGGTCGAAGCTGGTATTGGCGATTTCGTGGATGACTGTTGGCTTGCTGCTCGCCGTGGCGCCGTGGGCAGCGCGGAATGCTCTTACGCTCGGACGAATCGAATTTCTGGCGCCGCGTTATGCCGAAACTAAAGGCGACTACATTCCGCGCGGATTCTACGAATGGACTCGAACGTGGATGGTGCAGTTTGGCGAAGCCTATTTGGTGACGTGGAAGCTCGAGAAGGCGCCCATCCGCATTGAAACGCTCCCTGAATCAGCTTTCGATTCCGCGGCGGAACGCGCGAACGTCGAATCACTGTTAGCCAGCTACAACAGCGATCTGAACATGACGCCGGTACTCGATCACGAATTTGCGCTGCTGGCGCGCCGGCGCGCGGCGCGACATCCAATGCGCACTTATTTCGTCATTCCCGCATACCGAGCGTGGATGATCTGGTTTACTCCGCGAATTGAACTGCTTCCCTACTCGGGGAAACCCTGGCCGCCAGGCGAGAAATGGAGGGGTAATCCAACGGACTTCGATGTGACGCTCGGCTATGCGATCTTGAACTGCGTTTATCTCGCGCTGGCAATTATCGGGGCGTGGCGTTGTCGCAGGCATCCGGCGCTGACATTCTTGATTACATTCATCGTTGTGCGCACGGCTTTGCTGACGCAATTGCAAACTGTCGAGCCCCGCTACGTCATCGTTTGCTTTCCCGTGATATTGGCGCTTGGGGCTCTCGCAATCACGGTGCGACGGCAGGACATTACTGCGGTTGGACAATCATCTCTGGCGCTGACTTAGTTGGGCACTGCGGATCGCAGCGGATGGCCTTTGTAGGGCACGTCGGAAGACGGACCGGAATTTTCGCCATTCATGGCAAGACTGCAAAGAACCGGCCGGCCTTCCGGCCAGCCCTACGAATGCCCACTGCCGTATGCCATGAAGATCCGTAGATCGCGATAGACGGCGCTCATTTGATTTACTTCTGCGTCGCGGTGGTTTCTTGCTCATCCTCAGCTTTTTGCCACGTGGAGTTGGGGTTGTATTCCGTCATGGCTTTCGCTATCGCGTCGGTTTTCTTTCCGAGGTCCTTTTGATAGACGATTCCATCCTCGTCGACAATGAACGTCATCACGCCGGACGATCTATACTCCGCCGGATATGCGACGAACGCGAATCCATCCGTCATCTTGCCGTTGACGATGTAACTCTTCGCGCCGCCCGGGGCATTTTTCCCCTGGCTCGTTGCGATATGATAGTAATAACCGCGATACGGAGTTGGAGTGCCGTCCGGGTTCCTGGAATAGCCCTCAGCAACCGCTGATGCCACCAGCGGCCCGATAGGACTCGGGGAGCCGCCGTCAGCAACTTTCCAGTACAGGCCGTCCTGCTTTCCCTCGTCGCTGAAGATTTTCTGCGCGTATTCGTTATGCTCCGCGGAGTAGTATTCCTTTTCCGCCGCCACTAGCTCCTCGCAAACGCGAATGGCCGACATTTCATTTCGGCCAACTCGACGGTACAGAATTTCTTTCTTGCCCGACTCAGTGTTGAAGTACCACACGTTGCCTTTATTCGCGAGCGGTATAGGTGTGGGCCAATTCTCCGCACCGATATACAAGGTTGTGCTTCCATCCGGCTCTCTCACCAGACGGTGCATCTCTTCATATCTCTTCGCGAAATTAGCGCGGTTTTGAGCATCCGCGGTTTGATCTCCCGACGAAACGATTTCCTTTCCGTCTGGCCCGAGAATTTCGAGCATCGCTTTTTCGTCGTTATTCTGTGCTGCCGCGACGAGCGCCTTGCTTGCGTCTTCCGCCGATGAAAATGTCTTCTGGCCTCGTTGTTGAGCCATCAAAAGCGCGGGAAAGCTCGCCGACACAAAAATCGCGATCGCCGCAAATTTGGAAGCATTGCCCCAGTGAAATTTGTCGAAGTTCAATTTCGCTTGCTGCATTTGTCTTTTCTCCATATCTAAGTTTCGGAATTGAATCGATACATAACGAGACCTCGATTAGTGATGCCCGCCGCCGTGCCCGCCACCGCCATGCGCAGCTCCGCCGCCATGCGCGCCGCCGAAGCTGGCGCTTCCGCGCGACGAGTAGCTCCGTGTCTGTCCGCCATGATCGTAGCCGCTGAAAGCGCCTGAGCGGACACCGCTTTGACCGCGAGGTTCAGCGTACCCTCGTGCAGCTCGAGCATTTCCGCCAAATGGCCGGGCCGTTGCGCCGGGACGGTTGTAAACGCCACCGCGTGCACCGACTGGGCCGCGCGCGCCGCCTCGATAATAATTGGTGCGGTTATAAAACGTCGGGCTGCGGGAGAAATACCTGTTGTGGTTGTAAATTGCGTAGTGGTTATGCCAATCAAATCCCCAATGGCCCCAGCCCCATCCAAAACCGCCGAAGAAGCCGATACCGAAACCGACTCCGAATGAAAGGTACGGGCCGCCAAACCAAATTCCGGGATACGGATACCAGCCAGGCCACGGCCCTATCGGGATGCCGTAAACTAACCACGGATCATACGCAGGAACGTAAACGACATCGGGATCAACAGGCTGAATCTCAATCGTCGAGCCTTCCGTGGTGACACTTTGCTGCGGCGTGGATTTAAGATTGCCGGCTTGCTCCGCTTTTCCGCGCATGAATTGCACAGCGTCCATCACGTCCTGTTGCTGGTTGTAGTAGGCGTCGCCCAGCGATGACGTCCACGAAAGATTTTTGTCCATATTTCCGAGAACGGAAGGAAACGCGGTGAGAGCTTTGACGCTTGGGTCCCAATTTTGCTGGTCAACCGCCTGAGCCAGCGCCTCGCCCTTCAAATCAGGATGCGCTTGCACCCATCTGTCAGCTTCCACGACTTGCTCGGGAAACGTGGACGCCGCCAGAATCTGCGCGACGAGCGAGTCCGGATAAAGTGCGATCGGCGCCACCAACTCATGCAACTGTTCGGGTGTTTGCTGCGCGTACGGCGGCGCTGGTGCGGTCGCCGGCGCAGCGCTCTGGCCAGGAGCCTGCGCGTCTTGGTAGGCCGCGAGGCTCTGCGGCCACGTCGCGAACACGAAAGCCAACGACAGCATAGAGACAAATACGCGCGTGCTCCAGCGTGGCTGTGAGAATCCTGAATTATTTGCAAAAATGTTCATTTTCTTAAACCTCGTAACCAACTTCACGTTCGAGGCCTCCCTCCATTTACCTACTTAATAGACATCCTTGAGTAGCACAAAGTTTCAGAAAAAAAATGATCGAGCACGTTGAGCCGGAGCCAAATTCCGTTGCGAAAACTGTTTACTGGAACATTTTAGGAATGCCGATAAATCACGGCTGTCCTCTTTAGCACACTGGCCGGTTGTGAGCGACATCACGGCAGTCAAAGAAACCGACGGCCTCTGGTGCGCCGGAGAGCGACGGCATGCAAGCACACTAAAGGCCGGAAGCGTCAACGATCACCCGCAGGCTCGCGCCGGAGCGACATTCCGAATCCTCGCCCCGCGACTGCCTATGCACCGCGCGTCTGGTTCGGCCCATGGGCAACGGCGACCCTCGCGATTTCTGGCCGCTGGATTTCGAGTCTGGAGTAATCGCCGCTGGGCTTAGACAGCCAAAGGACTTGACTGAGGTCAACCGCATACAGTATACAGAATTGGCCTGCGAAAGAGGTCTTCGAAATTGCCATCTTAAGATTGCCAAGGAGCAAGGATGCCAAACAAGGTGAAGCTTCGAGAACTATGTCACGCGCGCTCGGGGAACAAAGCTGACGCCGTAAACGTCGGAATCGCGGTGTACGAGTCAAAGTTCTACCCCTGGCTCAAGGAAACTTTAACCGCAAACGCCGTTGCGGAACACCTTAAGGCGATCACGCCCGGCCCGGTTCGAAGGTGGGAGCTTCCGAAAGTCTCCGCGCTCAATTTTTACATCCTCAATGTCTCTGACGGCGGCTATTCCGCCACGGCCCGCCTGGACGGCCTGGCCAAATGCGTTAGCTCGATGGTTCTCGATATGGACGTCGAGCCTCCCGCCGGATTCGTCCCGCGCTCCTTTCTAAAGGGCGCGAGCCCACGATGCAAAGTTCCGATCAAGGATTGGGAATTCAGCCGGGCGAAATACAAAAGCAAAGGCAAGACAGCGCGGGTCGGCTGCGGCGCCGGTTTCAATTTCGACAACCTGCTATCGAACATCGCTCTCGCCGAAAGCGGAGAGGTCGACTATCTGGCGTTTGACAACATGACGGAGGGCCTTGGATTCGGCACGCTCCGCATGATGAAGGGCGAGACTGTTTGGGATCCTCACACAGGGCTGCATTTCTCGCCGAGCGAAGAGCGCATGCGAGCCATCCTTCCCGCCTGCGCGAAGAACAAGGTCAAGCTCATTACCAATATGGGCGCGGCCGATCCTTACGGAACAGCCGTCTGGGTGAAGAAGCTGTGCCGGGAAATGGGAGTTCCCCAGCTCAGAGTGTTTACCGTCCTAGGCGACGACGTCTTCAGCACCGTCAAAGCAATGGACCCGGTCGTTTTTGAAACTGGAAAGCCGCTTTCACAGTTGAAGTCAAATGTCATTTCCGCCCACGGATACATGACCGTATGGCCGGTCGTCGAGTGCCTGAAGCGCGGCGCAGATATCGTGATTTGCGGCAGAATCGGCGATGGCACGATGTTCCTGGCGCCGATGATTTACGAGCTCGGCTGGAAGCCCAATCAGTACGACCTATTGGCAAAGGGACAGGGGATTGGCCACATCATGGAGTGCGGCCCTCAGTGCACGGGCGGCTATTTTGCGGACCCGCCATTCAAAGTTGTCGAGGATCTCGAGCATGTCGGATTGCCGATGGCGATCGTCGAAGAAAATGGCGACGCCATCGTTACGAAGCTTCCCGGCTCGGGCGGCGCGGTCAACCGATTGACGATTCTGGAGCAACTCTATTACGAGATTGATAATCCAGCCGACTATAAGCACACCGATGTGACCATCGACTTCACGACGACCGAACTGGCGGAGGTGGGACCGGATGCGGTCCGCGTCACGGGCACCACGGGCCATCCCAAGCCTCCGACGATCTTGGTCTGCATGAATGCCGTCGAGGGATATCTCGGCGTTGGCGGGATTTCCTACGGTGGTGGCGGCGCGCTCGAGCGCACGCAACTCGCTATTGAGACCGTCAAGGGAAGGATGCGCGCCATCGGCATCGACGGATCGCGGGCGCGCTTCGACATGGAAGGAATCAATACGCTTTTCCCGTGGAAAGGCGTAGCGGCGCCTCCACCGGAAATCCGTCTGAGGGCTTCCGGTATTTTCAGCACGCAGCATGAAGCGCAGATGTTCCAGGTCCTCGTTCACGAACTTTCCTGCAATGGTCCGGGCGCCGGCGGAGGGCTCGCGCTTTTTGTGGGGGGCGGTGGAATCGAAGAGCGGCTCGTGCTTTACCGCACGACGATCCCGCAAGAAGCACTGAAACCGCAAATCGTCGAAGTCTGAAGTTTAGAGGAGCCGCATCGCGTCGGGCCCGTTCGTCAATGAGTCTAGGATTGGTCTGCTAACACGCAGAACGACGCGCTACTGACTCGTCGCATTCAAGCTTTGCGTCTAAATCCGGCAGAAATTGCCTCGAGCGTTCTCCCTTTTGTCTCGGGAACCAAAAAGTACGAGAAGACGAAGCCGACGAGACAAATGATGGAGAAAACCCAAAACACCCCGGCCTCGGTCCCGAAGTGAGTTCGGAACAATTCGAGCATGTACGGGAAAACCTGGGCCAGCAGGAGCGAAGAAGCGAATCGAAAGGAACCATGGATTGCCATTCCTCGGGCTCGAAGCTCTGTCGGGAAAATCTCACTCGCCACCAACCATCCGACCGGAGGAACGCTTCCGTTGAAAGTCGCTTCACACAGAAAGAAAGCGAAAAGAATCAGAGCGGGGCTCGCGTTGTGATAGAAGCAAAATCCCATAAAAAATTGCCCGAAAGCTATTCCGAGCAGTCCGACTAATAAAAGAGGCCTGCGTCCGAATCGATCGACCCAATAGAGAGCGAATAGGCACCAGAAGATATCTCCGATCCTGAGTATTACCGTATTCCCGATTGCGTTCGCGTTCGACGAGACGCCAGCCTTCACGAATATCGTCGGGGCGTACAAAATCAAAGTGGGCACACCCACCCACTGGTCGAAGAATCCGAGCCCCAATGAAATAAACGTTGCGACCCTGAGGCCCGGCCGAAAAAGCTCACGAAGCTTCACTATCTTCGGTGCGGGATTCTCTTCGATTTCGCGGATCGTCTGATCGGCATAATCGCCGCCCCCGACGCGGCTGAGAATCGCGCGCGCATCTTCTTCCCGGCCCTTCATCATTAACCACCGGGGAGTTTCAGGAACGAAAAACAGTCCCGCGAGGAAAATCGAAATAGGCAGGCACCCCGATGCGAACATCCATCGCCAACACTGGGGATTCGCATCGAAAAGTTTTGCGATACCGTAACAGGTGAGATTTGCGCAGAAGGCACCGAGAACGATGCCCATCTCATTGTAGGTGACCAGAGACCCGCGCTTCCGCGGCGGCGCAATCTCGGCCACATACATCGGGCCGACCAATAGCGCGAGCCCTCCTCCCACGCCCCCCAACAACCGGAATATATTCCAGACGACCAACGTGTTGGACATGGCGCTGCCGACGGCTCCGAGAAACAAGACAATCGCCGCCAACATGAGACTCCGTTTTCGACCCAACTTATCTGCGAAGTAGCTTCCCCCGAGCATCCCCGCCACGGTGCCTAAGAAGCCCGTCGTCATCGTGAGCCCTTCGATCCAACTCGGGCTAATATGGTGGGAGAGAATTACGACGCTTATTCGGCCGAGGTTAAAATAGTTTTTCAGATAGAGAATGCTGCCGGACATCAGGATGATGTCGTAACTCCAATTGAAGGCGCCGCCGGCCGCGATCAGAGAAACGATCCGGATGAACGCTTGAGACGGTTTTTCGACGGATGCGGTTCGGTTCAAATCGGCTCCCGGATGCTGAATGTGTTTCGCAATCAATCGACCAGCATCAACGAAAGAGATCTTGAACCGTGGTCAATTCGATTACATGCCCCTTACTCGGGGACATATTGGGACGCAAACAAGCCAATTCCAAGCAAGTCGGCGCGAGCCATCAAACTGGCTGAGTATCCCGCTAGAAGCTGGGAGAGACCTGTATACTGTGTGCGGAGTTCCCTCGTCAAGGCGTATAGGGTTGCTGTGACCTTCATACGCGCTCAACGAAGGCGTTCGCACGTCCTTCACGTATCCTATTCGCACGGAACGAGCCGAACCCGTCAAGGCTTTTGCGGACGGTTGCGCATTTGTCGCCTGCGAAGCACCCTAGCCTTTGTCCCCTCGGTGCTAAGATTTGCGGTCCTCGAATAATCCGGAATAGACAAGACCAGCGATTGCTCCGCCGATGATGGGTGCCAACCAGAAGAGCCACAATTGTTGGATTGCCCAACCCCCCACAAACACGGCAGGACCCGTGCTGCGCGCTGGATTGACCGAAAGATTGGTCACTGGGATACCGATCAGATGAATTAGCGTGAGCCCGAGACCGATTGCGATGCCAGCAAAGCCAGCGGGGGCGCGCCGGTCGGTGGCGCCGTGAACAATCATGACAAACATAAATGTGAGCACGGCTTCTGCGATGAAGCAGGCCATCAATGAGTAGCCGCCTGGCGAGTGAATTCCGTAGCCATTTGAGGCAAACCCTCCGCTCAATTGAAAGCCATCCTTGCCGCTGGCGATCAAGTACAAGACACCGCTTCCCACAACTCCTCCCAGCACCTGCGCGATGATGTATGGGATGAGTTCCACGAAAGGAAACCGTTTGCTGACGGCCAAACCAACTGAAATCGCGGGATTCAAATGACATCCCGAGATGTGACCGATGCAGTAGACCATCGTCAGTACCGTCAGACCGAACGCGAAAGCGACTCCCAAGAATCCAATGCCAAGCTGCGGAAACGCCGCGTCCAACACCGCCGCTCCGCATCCGCCAAATACCAGCCAGAATGTTCCAATGAACTCTGCGGCGAGCTTTTTCGACAGAGGCATTTGAAAGCTCCTTTCGGTACCTGCGATTTGGGACTAAAACGGGGGAAAGCTGGCGGATTGTATTCCAACCCCGGACAAGTTGCCAGTGTGGGGCGGCGCTCGCGCAACTATTTTGCTTCCTCGCTCGCCATAAGTAATATTCAAACGAAACATGAATTAAATTGAGGACAGAGCTCTTGCTCCCGCTAACCAAGCACGCGATCGAACAGTCGCTTTATTACGCCCTGTTGCTCGCTGCTGTGATTTACATGTTGAATCAAGTCCGGAAGCCCGACAGATGGGCCGGAAGACTCATTCTATGGATCATGAACCTGTCCCATTCGAGCGTGACCGATTGGGGGCTGACGCATATTCAGATCGAACAGGACTTCACGATACTGGACGTGGGTTGCGGTGGCGGCAGAACGATCGCGAAGTTGGCCGCGTTTGCGCCAGACGGCGTAATTTGTGGAGTTGACTATGCCGACGGCAGTGTCGCCGCATCTCGCGCGAAAAATGTGAAATTGATCGAGGCGGGCCGCGTCGAAATAAGGCAGGCTTCTGTGTCGCAACTGCCGTTTCCCGAAGACAAATTCAATCTAGTCGCCGCCGTGGAGACCCAATATTACTGGCCCAATCTGGTCAAAGACATGCAGGAAATCCTGCGCGTGCTGAAGCCCGGTGGGACGCTCGTCGTCATCGCGGAAAGCTACAAAAAGGGAGCGAACGATTGGCTGCAAGGCTCGGCGATGAAGCTATTAAAATCCGCGAACCTGGGCGTTGACGAACATCGTGAATTATTTTCAACCGCAGGCTTCACAGATATTCAGATATTTGAAGAACGCAAGAAAGGTTGGGTCTGCGGGATAGGCAAAAAACCTTTTTAGAGCTCTCTCCCACTGAGATATCCATTGAATTCTTCGCTGCGCACCGCTTGCCGCATCCGCACCGTACGAAAGCTGAAAAGTGAGTCAGCTGACGAGCAAAAACATTGTTAGAATCCGCGGCATGCCGATCCGTACGCCGATCATGCTGCTGACACTGATGGTGGCATTCGCCGCCGCAACCGTTCGCACTCCGAAGTGGCGCGCGCCGGTTAGCAAAGCTCACACCAACTTTCGAGATGTAGGCGCGGCTGATACGGTGTCATGGTCGGTGCAAATCAGCGGGATCGATACCAACCTGCGAGGCGTAAGCGCGACTGAATCTGTAGATTCAAACGGAAAAGAAAACATTGCCGTGTGGGCTTGCGGCTCGAACGGCGTGATTCTTCTTTCGAACGATCTCGGCAAAACGTGGAAGCGCATGCATGTGGCCGGAGGAGACGCGCTCGATTTCAGGAGCATTGTGGTGCTCGACGCCAAAAACGCTTTCGTGATGTCGAGCGGAAACGGAGATAAATCTCGCATCTACAAGACGGCCGATGGCGGCGCTAATTGGAAGTTGGAGTTTACGGACTCGCGCGAAGCTTTTTTTCTCGATGCGCTGGCCTGCAACGGAGAGTGCTACGCGCTGAGCGATCCCATTGACGGCAAGTTTGTGATTGTAGCAACGCATGATTACAAGGACCGGAAGGAACTCCCGGGCGACGGCATGCCCGCCGCGCTTCCCGGCGAGGGTGCCTTTGCCGCGAGCGGAACCTCACTCGCGGTCAACAATGATGCGGGCATTTATTTCGGTACAGGAGGCGCCAAGGCAGCGCGCGTGTTTCACTCGACGGACCTGGGGAAGACGTGGAGCGCGGTGGAAACGCCGATCGCGAGCGGCAACGCATCGTCGGGAATATTTTCCATCTCATCCACCACATATGCGGTTAACGTGGTGGGCGGCGATTACAAAGATCGGAATCGGCCATACCGCGTGGCCGGATATTCCCAGGACCAGGGTAAAACGTGGCATCTTGCTGCGCAGCAGCCGGGAGGATACCGATCCGCAGTGGCCTCGATCGATGGCGCGACGCTCGCAGCCGTAGGCCCAAACGGCGAAGACGTCTCCGATGACTTTGGCGTTCACTGGAAACATACGGATTCGCTCGATCTGAATGCCGTCTTCGTACTGGACATCCGCAACGCGTGGGCCGTGGGCGCGAACGGCACCATCGCGCGCCTGGTCAATCGCAAGCAATATTTGATTCGCAACGACAGCGGCAAAGACAATTCCGCTTTCGCATTCACCCCTTCAATAAAATAATTGCCGCGCTTTCTTCCAAGCGGAGCAAAAGAATCGATTCGACGAGCCAACGGAATCAGCATTCGCCGAAAAACCGCGCACGCACGAGGTCGCTTACAGGTAATTCGGGGCCGCTGAAAATGTGATCAGGAACGCGTGAGGGATCCTCGGCAATCAAGGGCATCGCTTTCGCTCTCAATGCCGCTGATTCCGGTGAGGGATCTTGAAAGAGGGTGCGTACCCATCCCTCCACCGCGTGGCATGAATGAAAAAGCCGCTGAAGCTGATCCGCGTAGCGGTGTCCTGCCGCTTCCCAATCGGAGTTATTCGCAAGTTCATCGCGAAGCATTCGCGCATCGCGCAATGCAAAAGAAAGTCCCTGGCCGAAGGTGGGGTCGCTAGTGGCCGCAGCATCGCCGGCCAGCGCGACGCCATCGCGGTAAGGGTGTTCCACCCAGTAGTCGCTTACATCAAAACTGGCCAGCGGCCCGGCGCTTTTCGCGTCGGCGTAGAAATCGGCTATCGGAGCATATGCTTTCGCGGACTCACGAAAGAATAGACTGAGCATTGATTCACCCTGTAGGCGGTAACCCGTCGTCTTCGGATAAACAAAGTAGGCCCGGAATAGGCCGTTCGCCTGGGGAATCACACCGGCCCATGTACCAAATTCCGGGTTGAATACACCATACAAAATCTCCGTTGACGCGTGAACATTTGTCAGGAGCACGCCGGCAATGTAGGCGCCATGAATTTTTTCGCAGACCGGGAAACCAGCCCATTTTCGTGCCGCAGAGCCGCGACCATCGGCGGCAACCACGAGACGCGCCGAGATCCTCTGGTGGCTTTGCCCATCCACGACTACGGCAGGTTCGGCCCCGCACTCAACGTGTTCAACACCCACCCCACGGCGCACTTCCGCTCCAGCATTTTCCGCAGCCGCCAGCAGTGTTTCTTGCATGACCTGGTGCGGGAAAGAAAGAAGAGGTAACTGCTGCTGCGTCGTAGTTGTGAGGTCGCGTAACCCGGAACCAGCCTCCATGTACGGCACCTCGTGGGCGCACGTTTCCTTGAGCAGGCGGCAAATTCCGAGCTCATTGGCTTCGGCCACCCCCCAAGGCACAATCGCCTCTCCGCGCACGCGGTCCTTAAATTGCCGCTCTCGTTCCAACACCAAGACTTTTGCACCGCGTTCGGCCATCGCCTTCGCCAACGAGGACGCCGCAATTCCGCCCCCTACCGTAATGATGTCGTAGCGTTGTGCCGCCATCTCAAACTCCTTCTGACGGGACTGCATCCAATTGCGAACGGATCTTAGAGGACCCGTTCGTAATTTCCGGCCAGCACTTCACCGAAAACCACCTCTCGATCAACGACATTCTTGGAAACTTTCCGCTCGCCCCAAACCACTGAAGGCCAGTTTCCGATATGCCGACGCAATCAGAAGGTGGCCATCGGCGCTGCTTCGCTTAGGAGACGTTTTTCTTGCGGTACTCGAAGGCTTGGAGCTCGACCGCCACCGCGTCCATCACGTCCACGACCGGCTCCACCTTGAAATCGAGTACTGCAAAGACGCTCGTGAAATAGTGAATGTCGGTTATTTTGTCTGTTTCGATAATCATGTAGCCACCGTAATCACCGACGCGGACGACAAACTGGTGGACCTTAAAACTTGAAGGCAGTTTGTAATCTTTGTTGAATATCTGCAGCACCCGCTCATGCGCCAATTCATACTCTCTTGCGGATGCAGCCGGGCGCTCGCGCCAGGAAATGACGTATTTCATGATCGGCCTCCTTTAAGGCTCTTCTATCGGGCTTCGGGCCGCATGCGGCTGACTTGCCCGGATGGTATCTGCGCCTATAGCCGCAGGGTGACGCCTCGTCGAACGTCTGAGGCACGCGCATCCTACCGGAACCGAGGGCGCACCACAATCACTTACAGCCAATGCGGGGATGGCTTGGAGCTATTGGAGGAAGCCGATGAATTCAACGATTGGCACAACTAGATACAGATCGTCGGCAATTGCACTCTGTGCCCAGGTCAGCACGAGACGCACATTCACCAGCTACGGTGTGTGCTCCGCCTCATCAGAAATTATGGCTCACTAGTTCGAGTTAACTCGCCACTTGCTCATTGCCAAACTGAATCCAGACGCAGTACAGTGAATCACTCGGACGCGGCGCGCCCGTAGCTCAGCTGGATAGAGCATCTGCCTTCGAAGCAGAGGGTCGGGAGTTCGAATCTCTCCGGGCGCGCCATTCCTCATTTTTTGCTCGCGCGAAGATCAGGTCGAACGGCTTTTTGTAGGAAGGATAGACACTTACCGCGTCAACCGCGCAGTTCGAAAGCACCATTTTGAGTAATTTCGCTTTTTCCGCTGCGGGCTGCGAAACGTATAGAAAATGGGCCTTATTTGCGAGTTCTAAAGTTCGGACGGCATCGAGAATTCTTTCCGGCTTCGCGTTGTGCACTCCTTGCATGGCAAGCAGAACCTGTTGTTCTTCGGCAACCCATTCCCCCGATTTGCGTGTCCAGAACTCTTCACTGATTTTGCCGTCCAGCTTGTCCATGTAGGCTTGCTCGAACCGATTGCGCACTGCACTCAACCGCTGCTGCAATCGTTCGCCCTGCTGCTTCCTAATCGCTTCGTCATGGCTTTTATCGGTGAGCAAGGATTTTTCTAGCTGCGAAAGAACACTGTCTGGAATGTGAATGTCCTTGAGCACCTTCCCGAGCCGGTGTCCGAGTTCTTCCTCCCTGAACCAGGGCAGATCGCACTTGCCTCGGAATCCCGTGCAGCGATAGTAGGTGTAACGGTTCTTCTTGATTTCAGCCGTCACAGTGCAGTTGTCGTAGGCGCAATGGAGTAGTCCCGAAAATGCGAAGACGTGCTTTCGATATTTGGGTTTGTTGTGGCCGCGGAAAACTTCCTGCACTTGCTCGAATAGCGCGGCGCTTATCAGCGGCGTATGCGTCCCCGTATAGAGTTTGTCTTCCCAAATGAATTGGCCTTTGTAAAACGGATTCTTAAGCAGGCGTTCTAGATAGCCTTTTGCAAGGCTCACTCCCTGTTCCGCTCTAAGAGCTTTCCGCAAACTGTTGAGTGAATGCAGGCCTGAGCCGTAAAGCTCGAACATGCGCTGAGCAACGGGTACTTTGTCCGGGTCTGCCTCGATGGTGCGTTCGAGCTTGTTGTTTCGGTAGCCCAAAGGTGGACGGCTCGGATAAATGCCCTGCTCGGCCTTCTCACGCATTCCCTTGCGAACTTCTTCCCGCAAGTTTTCGATGTAGTTTCGCGCGATGACCACCTGAATGCCGTGCACCAGCTTCGCTTGCGATTTCGAGTCCTTGCTGATGACTTGGCCTTCTTTTGGCAAATGGATTTCGATTTCCAAATCTTCCAGCGTCACGCAGTCGCGGAAGTTGCGATACAGCCGGTCCGTCTTTTCGACTACGGCCACTCGGCACGTGGGATTCTCGCGGAAGAAACGGGCCATCTCTCCGAATTGCTTGCGGCCCGTGATCTTGGCCGTCTCTACATCCACGAACTCGTGCACAATCTCGAATTCATGTGTTCGGGCGTACTCCCGCAAGAGCTTCAACTGAGCGGGAATCGAATATCCCTCACGTTCCTGGTCTTTGCTGGAAACTCTGGCGTAGATCACGGCCTGCTTCATCTTGCCTCCACATCCATCACAAGCAGTTCCGCACACCATGCGCTTAGTGAGTTTTTAAGTCAACGGCGATTTCATATCCTCACTAAGATTCTGGTCGCGTTGGACATTTTCTCTTAACGCAAGGTCCCACACGTCCAGCAGCAAGAACATCTCTCTGAGAGCGCCGAGTGCTTCAGCATCCAACGTCTCTCCTCCTGTGGCCCCATTCTCCTGATCGGTGAGGGGCAGCTCGCATGCGTGCACGATCCGAGCTACGGATGGCGACGGTTTCTGCCTGCACGAAGCACGTAATTCTCTGAGAATTTCGAGCGGAACTGCATTCACCATAAGGCGCAAGGCATGCTGTCTGGAGGACGCCGTATTCTCGCGCGTGCCGAGTTGGATTGGACGGAGCTTCATGTTTGGTTACGCGGTTTTTGTAACAGCGCCGCCTTCGAATGGTTCTTGGCTGGAATTGTTCGTGTGGTGTTGGCCTAGCCAGCGTTTGAAGTCTTGGTCTTTGGTGAACAGCAGTTTCAGGGCTTCCGTCATGACGTAAGACGGAGAGGAGTCGATGAACTCTGCATACATATCAAGTTGAAGCTTTAGGGTCTCCTCGACGCGAGCTTGGATGGTCACGGTCTTAGGTTGCTTGGGTGGTGCTTTGATGATGGCCATGCTTCCTCCTTCCTTTCTTCTTACAAAATGTCAGACATCGTGGCTTACAAACTCTTCGCCCTTTGGCTCTTGGCGCGGCCAAAACACGGCCCCGAGATGGTCGGGGCGGGCTGGAGCGACCCCACGGAGTCTTTGGGCGGCTGAAAGCCCCCAAAGGTGGGGTCGCTCCAGCCCATCCGAGTGTTTTGCCCGCGCCCAAAACTGAATGTCGCGTCATGCGCATCCTCAGTGCTCCTCAATACTTCCGTTCACTACAGAGGTGAACGGAACGCCTGTCAAAAAGTGATCTGCGTCTTTCATGCCACGTTCACCATTCTTGGTTCTTTTCCAGGGAGATACGTGCGATGCTGCGCCACGAAGTAGGTCTCTAAAGGCACTGCTCGATAAGGCTCCATCACGGTTGTGGTTCGCGTCCGCCTGGCTCGCGGGGGAAAATTCCAGCGAGAACTCCCCTCACTATAGAGAGGCAAAAAAATCGACAAATGTCAGGGATGACATTGAAAAAAATCGGTTCCAAAATCCGAATATTCGACGCGAGCTTTGCGGGTTCTACTTCCCCTTGTCTTTGCTCTCTTTCTCTCTGCGGGGTTGTAATGGACGCTGCCTTACATGTCTGAAGTTTCGGCTCTGGGACGCGGCCAAACGTGCCACGCGCTGGGCGTGACTGAGGCAAGGGCGACCCCGCGGAACCCGTGACGCACGGTGCGTCAAAGGGTGGGGTCGCTCCCGCCCCATCTCAATTTTGCCGCGTGCTTCCGGGCTTTTCTTCACGGCGTAATTTCTCCTGTTTCATACAAGTTCGCCGCACAGCCAAGGTGAAGCGAATCAAGCTATGGGTGAAGTGCCGGGGTGAAGTCCACTTCACCGCTCGGAGCTGAAGCGGGCAGATGTTGCGCCTGAAGTGTGGTACTGAAGTGGACTTCAGTTCATTCCCGTTGCGCACGGAGTGCGGACGGCTTCGCGTGATACTCAAACCAGCGAGAACCATCAAAGTTGCCCCTCACTAGTACAGAGGGGTTTTTCCTGCAAAATCTTTCCAAGTATTTTCAATTTGTGATTAAGAATTTCTGTGGAAGGCACGTCAAAAGGCCTTGGGGCGCTTTGCCCAACGTAGGGGCTGTTAAGGTAAGGAACCCACAAGCCCCACGTTCGCCCGTGCGGGACAAACATGAGGGTACCCACTTTCAAGACCTAATTAGTAACGGAAGCGAAATCCAGCCACCCGCCCTGGTGCGTCCTGTGAAGCTGGCAGCTCTATCTGTCAGAGCGATTACTCCGGCCTATGTTGCACGTCTCGCAGAGGGTACGTAGGTTATCCTCTCGGGTCTTCCCGCCCTTCGACCATGGGATCACATGGTCCACGTGAAGGACGCATTCCGGGCTCCGCGCGGGATGATCGCCACAAAGCACACACTTGAAGTGGTCACGTTTAAGCACTTTGAACCGAAGGCCAATGCTGGGATCGCGACGGTCCTGGGGTTGGACGTTCGGCGGCGTGCGTCCTGTGGGGCGAAAATGCGCGCTAGCTTGACTTGCAGACTGCGGTTCGTTCGTACCGGCAGCGCCGGTCGCGGCACTTTCCGTTGGGTCGGGGCGATCGGCCAGCCTGCAAGGATCTGGCTCAGGATCGAGCGCCGGATCGCCATCGGCTTCCGAGTTGGCGCGCTCCACGAAGGCCTTCAGTGCTTTTCTCCATCCACCATAGCGTTTAATGTAGGTGCCCTTGCCGACCGTCGACGGTGCCAGGTCCATCTCGGATACGCTCGGCGGTCGACCATAGTGCGTCCAAACTTTGAGGAGGTTCTCGAACACCTCGTCTTCAGTATATCTGCGCCCATGATTAACCTGTTCGACACCCGCCTGTCTGAGTGCTGCTGAGACGCTGCCGAATCTCCGATGCATCATGTCTCGCGTTATCTCAGAGTTCGCCTCGATGTCTGCACCGGCGAGGGAAGTTTTTCCAAGTTGCGCAGAGACGTCGCGTATCCTGGCGAGTATGTCCTCATCACTCATAGCGCGGAGCGGCTGCGATCTCATACGGTCAGTCGTAGGCCGCCCGACGTATCGGTTACCAATTCCTGCTGCGCCTAGAGCTTCGCGCCAACCCCCAAACCGTCGCTTAAAAATGCTGCTTGAGTACCGCCCCTGCGTCGAATAGAACGCGCTTGTGAACGGTTCATTCGGAAACGACTCGGATACCCGCCTCAGATCCTCGATAATCGCGGCGTCAGAGTAATCTGGCAAAACGTGAGCTAGGCCGGCTCTCCTAGTGGCCTCGCTCCACGATCCGAACCGTCTCCCGATTGCGCTACTGCTAATCCTAGAGTGA
This sequence comes from uncultured Acidobacteriota bacterium, assembly GCA_963803835.1. Lineage (GTDB taxonomy): Bacteria > Acidobacteriota > Terriglobia > Acidiferrales > UBA7541 > Palsa-147. The sequence continues at coordinate 123,094 of CAWDOI010000027.1, forward strand.
GAATTGAACGCCTCGATGTCTAAGCGGCGGTTAGGCATCAATGCGGCAACACGCCGAATCTCGTTCAGCAATGCCTCGTCGGAGGTATCTTCCAGCCAAGTAATTTCGAACTTTGCCATGTCCTACAATCTCATCAACTGACGCATTTGGATTAGAAACTCACGCCGTCTGGCCGGAGTTCGGTGGACACTATACTTATCGCGCCTGACGCTGGGCAATGCCGACCACCGCCATTTTAGCACCTTGGCGGTTAGCGACGGACGATGATCCATGCACATTTTCATTGCACGAGACCAATGGGTTCCAACCCAGCAAGAACTGCGGCGGACAGAGCACTGAATCGGCAAGAAGAGTTCGGAAATCGTCCCCTAAGGCGCGCCACTTTTCGCCGGTCTACTCTTTGAAGTCTCCCCCAGGTTTGCCTCTGGCTACGCGCCAGATCGTCATGATTCTCAGTGATTCCTGCCCTCAGTGCGACTTTTCTTGTTCTTCAATTCGCTTCTTGAGTTCACCAATATCTAGCCGCGTTTGACTATGAAACGGCTCGTTCTTAGTTGCGAACCAGAGTTCATTATTAGTTTGGTCAAGCACTGAGAAGCGTACTGGGGTAGGTGATATGTCTATATCATTGTGTGGTGGGGTGGGCCTGCCTTTGGTGTCTGCCGTGAACCGAAGGACCAAATCGGCATCCTTGGCGTCCTTCACGATTTTGAATCGCCCCCACTTAGTTAATGCATCGACGGCTCGGTCTGTAATCTCTGAGTGGCCCGTTTGATTGTCAATGTACACGGTCTTTGCAGCTATCACGCTGTCTGGAAGCGGGACATGCTTGGCCTTCGCATGAATCGGGGAAACCACGAGTGCGATTGCCAGTGCTGCTACAGCTGCAGCTGTTTTCAAGCTCTTTCTCCTTTTTTAGTTGTTTGAAGCACGATTCTTCCGCTCGGCAATTTATATCCTTTACTGGGGTCCGCAGGAAGGGTTCGTTACGGGGCACTTGCCAGGCCTGAGAAACCTGTTACCCCTCAGATCTTCATACGTCCCAAGCAAAAATTTCACTCTGTTTTCGCCAGTATACCCGGCATAACGACTTCGATTCCTATCGTAGCGGCGGTTCGCGCGATCAGCCTTCCCGTTCCACAGTGAAATTTAGTTTTTCGGCAGTCTGCGAGAGGCTCAGTCCAAAGGGGCGTTTTACTGTGGCAAGGGTGACACGAATCCCCTGAGAAAAGTTCTAAGATCGTCCGCTTGGGCGCGCTACAAACTTCAATGTTCTTCGTTTACGTGCTAGGCAGCCAAACGACCGGGCGTTTCTACACCGGTCTGACATCCGACTCGCAAGCTCGCGCTGCTGGGAATGATTTGGCGTGGAAGAATTGGCGGATGGTTGTACTATCTCGGCCGACTGCGTCGGCGCGGAATTGTTGGAGCGTACGGCCGCCTAAAATGTATTTGCACTGAAAAACCTTAGCCGCGGCTCCAACGCCAAGGAGATCTCACGTGAAACGGATAAACGGGTCGCTTGCGATTTGCGTTTTGTTGCTGGGAGTTTCGATTCGGGCGCAGGCTCAACAAAGCCCACCGAAGCCGGGCCCGGAAGTGAAGCGGCTCGCATATTTTGTGGGCAACTGGAAAGAAGAGGGCAAATCTACTGCGCACGGTATGGCTGGCCCGGTCTCGTCAACTGGAAAGTGGGAATGGGTGTCCGGCGGATTTTTTATCGAGGGTCATTCAGAGAACAAATCAAGCGTGGGTGACTTTTCGATCATGGCCGTAGTGGGATATGACCCGGAGACGAAAATGTACACCTACAACGCATTCGACAGTTGGGGCGAACAGATCACGGCCAAAGGAAGCGTCAGCGGCGACACCTGGACTTGGATAACCGAGACGATGATGGGAGGCAAGTCCATGAAGACGCGCCTGACCGAAAAGGAAGTCTCCAAAACGCAATACACATTAAAATACGAATCGTCCACAGATGGCGGCAGCACGTGGTCATCCGATTTGGAATCAACGTTTACGAAGGTCGCGGCGCCGAAGTAGAGACTGAGGACAGATGGATTGTGTGGCGCGTGGCGAGTTGCTGCGCGCCTTTTTTATTGAGCCAGTTTACTACCCCGGTTTTCTAAGTATTTGCTTACCCAAAAAAACTCACGATGTCCTTGATCCGACTGAAGCATAACATTCGATGAACCCGCGATGCACGAGGCAAAGACCCCGTTTCCCTTTTTGGCACCACGCGAATTCTCGTTACCGATCTCAGCACAACGTGCAATAGCGGACAGTATTCCCAATCGTGAAGTTCGACACTGGGAGCTCACCGCTTCTCAAGGAGATCCCATTGAAGATTTCTGCAGTGCTGTTCGCCGTCCTCGTCAGTCTGGGCGCATCGACGATCGCCCAGGCCCAAACCACGATATCTTCCGACAATAATCAGACATCCGTCTACCGAGTGAGCGTAGTTAGCCGCACCACTCGCGCGGTGATCTACAAACATCGCAGCGGCTCCACAAAAATCGATTTTCTAGGAACCGATTTGATGCCTTCCGCAGCAGGCGAAGCCAGAGTCGAGAGCAAGCGCGGGACGATGTCCATCGAAGCCGAATTTTCCGGCCTCGAAAGGCCAACGACTTTCGGCAACGAATACCTCACCTATGTATTGTGGGCAATTTCGCCGGAAGGCCGCCCTGTCAACATCGGCGAAGTGCTGGTGGGCGATAACCACCGCAGCAAGCTGGAAGTGACCACGGATCTTCAGGCTTTCGCAATGATCGTAACCGCGGAGCCTTATTATGCCGTGCGGCGTCCGAGCAACGTTGTGATTCTCGAGAATGAAATTCGGCCCGACACCGTCGGCGCCACTGAGGCAGTTGACGCGAAGTACGAGCTCATCGATCGCGGCGGATACATTCCCACCGGCTATCATTTCGATCCGGTCGTCCTCAATGCGAAGCTTCCGCTCGAATTTTTCGAAGCGCGCAATGCCGTCCGGATCGCCAAATCAGCCGGAGCGGAAACTTACGCCAGCGCCAGCTACGAAAACGCCGTCCATCAGATGAAGGAGGCTGATGACATGGCGACCTCGAGACATATCGACAAAAAATCGCTGATCGCGGAATCGCGCGAGGTTGTCCAGACAGCGGATGACGCCCGCGAAATCGCCGTGAAAACGATCGATGCAAATCGCGTGAATTCCGACAGGGACGCGGCAGCAGCGCAGGTAGCAGACGCCAACGCCAAATCCGACGCGGATATGCGTGCTCGCAGGGACGCAGAAGCAGCGAGCGCCAATGCCGACCGTCAACGCGCGGACGCCGATGCCGCAGCCCTTGCGGCACAGCAGAAGCAGCAGGATGCCCAGGCGGAAGCGGATCAGAATCGCGCTGCCGCCGCGGACGCCAACAAAGCCGCTGCGGATGCACAGCAAGGCCAAAAAGACGCAGAGGCGCAATCGGATCGAGACCGAGCCGCCGCAGCGTCATCAGATCAGCAACTCCAGCAAGCCGTAAAGGATCGTGAAGAACTTCGCGCGAAATTGCTGCAACAATTCAACGCCATTCTCGTCACGCGCGACACCGCACGCGGCCTCGTCGTGAGTATGTCGGACGTGCTTTTCGATACCGGCAAGTACACGCTTCGTCCAATCGCGCGTGAGAAGCTCGCTAAAATTTCCGGGATCGTTCTTGCGTATCCGGATCTCAAACTAGCCATCGAGGGCAATACGGACAGCGTCGGCAGCGATGAAATGAATCAAACACTCTCGGAGCAACGAGCCGCAGCCGTTCGGGATTACCTCGCGAAGGAAAACATCCCTATGGCGTCAATGACGTCGCAGGGATTCGGCAAGACGCAACCCATCGCGTCGAATGACACAGCGGAAGGGCGTCAACAGAATCGTCGCGTCGAGATGGTAGTGTCCGGTGACGTAATCGGAACCACAGTCGGAAGTGTTTCGCTCAACCTGCCTTTGACTAGCCAGCCGTAAGGTTTTTGGTGAAGAAACGCCGGGCTTCAGCGAATCAGTAGTCGCTGGGGCCCGGCATCAATAGCTAATCTGGATCTGATCCGGATTCTTCGGCATCCGTCGTTCCCTTCCGTTGCCCGCTTAGTTCCGGCGCAAGCAAATCTTCGACGAGCCGCAAATCTCCTTCCCACGGTGTTGCAGAAATCCTCCGTCACGTCACATTGCGGAGCAGGTGCGAGCTCTCGACGGGAAGACCTGCCGGCTCTGTGACCGCGGTCACATTTCTATGTGATGGGCACTACGGTGATCCGCAGGACTGCCGTGACAGTGTTGCATGCATAGGAGGAGGCCATGCAGACAAACGTCAAGCAGCGGCGCCTTCATAGAAGAAAGGATGGGACTTTGTTTGGAGGGTCGATCATTGATCCACTCGGACACGTCAGGGCCCACTACCCATTTCCCGCTCGTTTGAACGACCGCCATGTGACGACACTCAAGGCGTCACACCTTTGGACATCGTTTTCCAAGGGAGAGACTCTATTCGAGGAGGGAGCGAGCGTCACAGGTGTCTATATCGTTTTGGAAGGGCGCGCTAAACTTTCCATCAATTCCGCGCAGGGAAAGACTCTGGTACTTGGCTTCTTCGGCCCGGGCACGATCCTCGGACTCGCCACCGCAATCTTGGGATGCAACCACGTCGCGACTGCGGAAATTCTAAAGCCGGCCAAAGTCGTTTTTGTGCCTCGCAAGGATATCACGCGAGAAATGCGCGTCGATGCGATGGCGGCTCTCCAAGTCGCGGAACTAGTAAGTGAAGAGTGGTATTTCATTCTGGGCAAAATTTGCGCCGTCGACCTGTCCCAGTCCGCCGGTCAAAAGCTAGCCCGTTGCCTTCTTGGATTGCAACCCCAAGCCACAAGTTCCGGCGACGAAGCACTTGCCAAACTCGATCTGAGCCAGGAAGCCATCGCGCAGATGGTTGGACTCTCTCGAGAAACCGTGACCCGGCTCCTGGGCCGATTCCATGCGAGAAATATATTGGACTGGAGGCGTTCGGGGATTGTCATCCGAGATAGGAGCGCGCTCGAAAAGCTCGCTGACTTTTCGGAGGCGGTCGCGAATCTCGCCGGGAGTGCTGTGACGGACTGTGTCCTTTCGCCCCCCGAAGAGTTCCCGAACAATTTCGGCAGCTCAAGAGTTTGCGTTAAGGGGAAAAATGGCGAGAACGGTTTTCGGCGGGCTAAAGAATAGTCGCGTGAACGGACGCATCTTTCTCGAACATGGCCTGGGGCTCAGGAAATCGATAGTTTCCGGGCATGCGGCCGATTGATTCAAGCTGGCCACATGAGCCGACTCGTTGCATAACTATACGAAACGGATCACGCGTAGAGATAACTTCAAACTGTGACTCTCGTCACAGCCAAAGCCCCGATCAATTTGGTAAAAACCGCCTTACGTATCGGATGTCGTTTATCCGGTTCTCCACAAATTATGGCGAGGAACCGTGCGCGAAGTAGCCCGTCGTTTCAGTGCCGTTGTGAAAGATTCAAGCATCGCGCGTCGCCCAGTCACAATTTCGGCAACTATGCAAAAAGAGACAGTTTTTCATTTGCCTGAATTTTAGAATTTCGACGTGAAGTTCGTTTTTGTTTCCGGTTGAATCGATTCGACGGAAATTCTACCCAAACAAATGAAACATTCGAACGGCTCGCGCGCACAGTGGGTCCGCATTGTAATCGTCCTCATTACCGCGTCAGTGCTTGGCGTAGGCGCAAGAGCAGGACACGCGCAAACCACGAGCACGACTCATTCGAGCGCAGCGCCGACCCAGGACAAGCCAGCCGCCGCGCCCGCAGGTTCCTCCGATTACGTCGGCGCCGAGACCTGCAAGACCTGCCACGAAGCTATTTACGACAATTGGGAAAAGACGCCGCACTGGAAGACGACACTCGATACGAAAGGCGGCCCATCGCATCAGGGGTGCGAAAGTTGCCATGGACCAGGAGCTGCTCACGTCGCTGGAGGCGGCGACAAAACCACAATCTTCATCTTCGAGGACCATTCGGCCAAGGAAATCAACGAGCGCTGCATGACCTGCCACGCCAGCGGCACGCAGCACATGAACGCGATCAACTCCGAGCATTCGAGGAATGACGTTAGTTGCATCTCTTGCCACTCCCCCCACCACGCGGAGACCAAGGAATTTTTATTGGTGAAGGCGCAGCCGGAGCTCTGTTACGGCTGCCACCTCAATAAAAAAGCTGAATTCGAGATGCCGTTCCATCACCGGGTGAACGAAGGGCTCGTGCAGTGCACCGACTGCCACAATCCGCACGGCACGGTCAAGCCGAAGCAGTTGCGGACTTCCTCTACACAGGACGAGATCTGCCTGAAGTGCCACACGGACAAGCAGGGACCATTTGTCTACGAGCATGCGCCCATAAAAGTTGAGGGCTGCCAGTCGTGCCATCTGACGCACGGTGGACCGAATCCCCACATGCTAAAAGTGAGCAACGTCAACCTGCTTTGCCTGCAATGCCACACGACGTCCAGTTTCAGCAGCGCGCCGGGCATGCCGTCGTTTCACAATCAGGCGACCCTTTTCCAGTCATGCGTGCTGTGTCACGTCGCCATACACGGCTCGAACTTCGATGCGACCTTCTTTAAATAGAGAGGGCTGTGAACCATTTATTCATCGAGATTGCGGCAAGTAAGCCGACCATACAGCAGGCGAGGATGGAAATCTTCGATGGAGAAGAATAACGCGATGAAAGGCAAGCTGGGAGTTCGCTCGATTCCTTTCGTTATTTTTATCGCGACGCTCTCCCTTTCTCCCATTGCTCGCGCCCAAGACAGCTCCGCAGAAACGAAGGGAGTGAATTCGGGCGATTACAATATCCACTCGTCCACTGAATTCGGCTATCGAGCCAGCGAAATCAACGGCAACATGAACACCTACGATACGTTCGAGAACCTCGGTTCCGGCGTCCGCCTTTTCGATTACACCCTGGACATGCGCTCCATCGATCACAAGGGAATCTTCTTCGACTCGCTGAATTTCAGCAATTTCGGATATGGCGGCGATCCAAACAATGTGTCGCGCCTGCGAGTCGAAAAGAATAGATGGTACGACTTTCGATTGCTGTTCCGTCGCGACAAGAACTTTTGGGATTACAACCTGTTCGCAAACCCGTTGAACCCGGCCGGATTGAACGGGGCCGGATCTCTGTCGACGGGCTGCTACGTCGGGCCGCCGACACCGGCCTTCCCGCAGGGCGCGCCGGCGTACTGTTCGAATCCCGCGGTCGCGCAAAACAATTCGCTTCATTCACTCGATCTTGTGCGCCGCATGCAGGATTACGATCTCACGCTGCTCCCGAATTCGGCGGTGCGAGTTCGGCTTGGATACTCGCGAAATCGCGATGAAGGTCCTGGGTTCTTCACCACCGACGGCGGGACAATATCCGATTTCAATCAGACAACAAGCTACACGACGAATGCCTATCGCTTCGGGGTTGACTTCCGTGTCCTTCCCCGGACAACACTCTCCTTTGACGAGTTCCTGAGTTACTACAGGCAAGACAACGTGGTTACCGATAACCCCGCCGTCAATCCAGGGAATTTCGGATTCATCATCGCAAACCCGTCGGGCGTGGGCACGCCGAATGGCACTCGGGTGGACCTGGGAAACATTTGGAGCACGCAAACACCGGCCGAGGCGCTTCCCTGCGCGACCCCAATCGTGGCCGGCACAACCAATACGGCCACGCCAACTTGCAACGGATTCTTGTCGTACAACCAGGTCAACAATCCTCACAATTTCATGCCCACGGAGAGGTTTCGATTCCAATCGAACTATTTCAAAAACCTCGAAATGTCTGGCTCGTTCGGTTACGGCACCAGCAACAATACAATTCCGAATTTCCTCGAGACGCTGAACGGATGGACGGCGCGCACAGTCGAGCGAGGAAGCACCACCGGCGGCCCCGCGGATGCGAAGCGCGTTTCGGTGAATGCGGATTGGTCGGGCGTGTATTCCGTCACCGATAAGTTTCGGATTCTCGATGCCTTTCGATATGACAACTGGCGCATTCCAGGAATGTGGGCTCTCGACGAAACGAATATTTTCGGCACAGGCTATCCGGGCCTGGCCGGAATGCAGCAGAGTGAAGCGATCTTTAATCCGGTCAATTGCCCTGTCGGCTCCAATGCGATGACTTGCCCGCAGCATTTGGGTCCGACTGCTACCTCGGCAGGCTCGGCCGCGGATGTGATTACCGGCCTCGCTTCCTCGTTTCTGGGTCAGAACCTCAAATCAAACACATTCGAGCTTCAATACGACTTCAACAGGCGCCTGGGCGCTCATATCGGCTACCTCTACACGAACCAAACGATCTCCCAGTACAGCGATACGAACGACTCCGGGTTGATCTACTTTCCGGGCGGCGCCGGTGCCACGGCCGCGACTGACTTTTTCGCCGCGCGCGGTAGCTGCAGCCTGTTGACAAACCCATCTTTCACGGGCTGCACTTTGAATTCAGACGGGTCGGTAACTTTTATCGCTCCCGCGGCGGCGAGCCCGACTCGCGCTCTAACCGCCATCGATGAGAATGCGCTGCTGCTGGGAGTCGTCGCGCGCCTCATCGATTCCCTGCGAATCACTGGCGATCTCGAGTTTGGCTATAACAACAAGTCCTACACGCGAATCGATCCGCGGCAAGTGCAATCCTACAAAATCCAAGCGAATTACCAGCCGCGGACGTGGGCGAATCTGAATGGCGCGATTGAGATTCATGAAAACCGCGACAACGTCCTGACGGTGAACAATCTGGAGCACGACCGCTCCTACAGTTTCGCCACGATCTTGACGGCGAATCCGCGCTTGTCCGTCGATTTCGGCTACAACTACTGGAACATTTTCAGTCAATCCTTAGTCTGCTTCGCGTACTCCACTTCTTACGCGAACCCGGCGCCACCGCCAAACACGCTGCCAGTTTCCACGTTCCCTCCGGGTGTGCCGATGCTACCGGCGGGTCCAGCTTGCCCAATTGCAAACGCGACTTCTCCCCTCGGTGCGCTTTCAACCTACGGCAGCACGGACCATTTCGCACACGCTGCCGTGATGTGGAAGCCGGTGAAGCGGGTCACTGCGATGGTGGGTTATAGCGGCAGCTTTGTCCGCGGCACCACAATTTTTCTGAACCCGCTAACGCCTTCTGGCACGCTCGATTTCGATTACCAGACACCGTACGCGTCAATCGCGATTGACGTCTATCAGGGCATAACATACAAGATGGCGTGGAATTATTACGGTTTCAATGAAACGGGAAACACGAATCCATTTGGTCTTGCAGCGATCCAGCTACAGGACTTTAACGGCAGCAACGCGACTTTTTCGATTAGGTATGTGTTCTAAAACGTACAGACGCTCCCGCGTCCCATCATTTATGGTGTTGCTTTATAAATCTCACGGGAGGGATTAAATGACTCGTCGAATTCTCGAAATGGCGTCTGCACCACTTTTGTTTGGCGCTCTCGTCCTGGCCGTCACCGCGCCCGCGCACGCTCAGAATGGGGCCGCTCTCTTCAAGACCAAGTGCGCCGCATGCCACTCAGCCGATGGAAGCGGAAGCAGCGCGATGGGGAAGCAATTGGGCGTCACCGATCTGCGCACGGACGCAACCCAGAAACAAACCGATGCGCAATTGACCGCCAGCATCACGAACGGAAAAGGCAAGAAGATGCCGGCGTATAAAGGCAAGCTGACAGACGATCAAATCAAGCAACTCGTGGCATACATTCGCGGGCTTGCGAAAAAGTAGCTAGTGTCTCGCTTGGCACCAAGTCACCGCCGCTTCCATTCATTGAGGGAGCAGCAAGAGGCAGTGTGATTGGAATTCTGATCTGCCAAATCGTCGTCAGCATCGTGCTGGCGTCGATATTCTTGATTCGCCCATCGGTCACCTCCGGTGCCGCCTGGAAGATCCTGGCGTTCATCGGATTGTGTATTCTTCCGGCTCTGTGCATCGTGGGAGGGATGAATGCGCACGTGCAGCGATCCGAACAGACGAGCTTCTGCATTTCCTGCCACGTCATGATCCCTTATGGTCGGAGCCTCTACATTGACGATCCCGCGCACATTCCCGCACAACACTTTCAAAATCACAGAGTGCCGCCCGACATGGCCTGCTTTTCGTGCCACGCCGACTACACGATCTACGGCCCGCTGAATGACAAGGTGCAGGGATTAAAGCGAATTTATATGCAGTACGTGAGCAAGCCGCCTGATCCGGCGGCCATCCGCATTCTGGGTGGATTCAAAAACGCCCAGTGCTTACACTGTCATCTCGGCGCTCGCAGTTTCGAAGAGAATCCGATACACGCCGCCATTATGGATTCCCTCAAATCGAATCAGATGTCGTGCCTGACCAGCGGCTGCCACGATACCGCGCATGACGTGGGGAATCTCGCTCACGATAAATTCTGGAAGCCGGCCCAATGAATCTGAGTCAAATCGGAATCCGGCGGTTCCTTCAAATTTCCAGCACCTTGGTGATCTCGGGCCTGCTCCTCGAGATTGTGAGCTTGCTGTGGTTTCATCCGCTCTCGTTCGTCTTATTCGCCTTCGTAGCTGCCACGTTGATCGGGCTGGGTATTGTGGTTTACTTGGTGTCGCTCGTCTTTGTTGCCGCGCCGCCGGCGGCGCTTCACAGCCGTGATCAGCGGCCGGATTCATGACGGCGCTTCTGAAACACCTTCACAATAAAACGAATTCGCATTTGCCTTCATCGCGCTGGCTGCCATGCCTGATCTGAGTCTCGAAGACAGTTTCGAACGGAATCGCGAAGGGCCAGCAGCTTTCGCTGCGTGAAACTACCGCATGATCTCCACTAGCAGCACCCACGCGTTGCTCATGCTTACGAGCAGCGGGAAAATCAGCCCGGGAACGAGCCAATACGCGCCTCCGCCTCCCCCGCCGTACAGCAGGAATGACGCGGCTCCAATCATCAACGGCAGCGTGGCGAGCTGCGTGAATGCCAGGCGCTGGTATCCGTGGTACGCCGTATCGAACAGTCGCCGCCGCAGCGCTCGAACATCAAGAAACGTCGCGACACACCACACAAAACACCCCACGCACAGCAACTCGATTCCAAAGGCCTGCGACGACTGCGGAACTAATCCGAGCAGCGCCGCCACCAAAACACTTCCGAGAAAAATCAGCGTTTCGCCCGCCCGATCCGAAATTCCGGGAGCACTTAGAATTCGCGTCAAATTGATGGAGAGTCCGACGAACAGCAGCCCGGCAAACGCGGCTGCGGCACCGCTAACGGCAACGTAAAAATCCTTCCACTCCGCAACCGCGTACGAATCCATAGCCCTCCGATGATTCCGCGTCGCACGCGGCTCCAATCACCGCTATCAATGATTGCCGATGCGCGACAACAGAAAATCCACGAATCGCCGCGCGTCAATTCCCGTCGCCACGTGAACGTTCGGCGCGACAGCCTCGACTCCGACCGACTCGACGTGATCGCCGCTCACCGCTTCCTTCTCGACCTCGTTCTTCCGATTCGCCACCGTCATACCGCGCGTGAACTTCCCTTCCGTCTCGATGTCCACGCGCATGTCTTGAGTCGTCATGAACGTGTGATCGATCGCGCCGCCCACCGCCAGCGCATCATGAATTGCGCCGCCGTGAAAAATGCCTGTGCCCTTGTAAGTTCCGATCTGATAGCGCAGCACGGTCGCGGCAAATTCCGTTTCCGGTCCGGGATGTTGCTCGAGTTTCGCCACATCCTCGTCGGTCACGAGCGTAATTTCGGTGACGTCGAGTCCGACCATCGTGATCGGCCAGCCCGCGTTGAAGACCATCGCCGCAGCCTCCGGATCGCTGTGAACGTTGTATTCCGAAACCGCGTTCACATTTCCGCCCGTAATGCCGCCGCCCATCAAAATCACTTCTTTCACCAGCGGCACGATTGACGGGTCCTTCCCGATCGCCAGGGCGATATTCGTCAGCGGCCCAATCGGAACTAGCGTGATCTGATGCGGATATTTGTGAATCGTCTCGATGATGAGGTCGGGGCCGAATGCCGGATTGGCGTGGCACTGCGACGGCGGCAATTTCGCGCCGCCCATGCCTCCCGGCCCGTTCCAGAATAATCCCGTCGCCAGCGGCTCAAGCAGCGGCCGCGTCGCGCCCCTCGCAATCGGAACGTCGCAGCGTCCAACGAGGCTCGCGATTTTCAGAGCATTATCGAGCCCCATATCCGACGTGACGTTTCCCGCCACAATCGTCACCGCCTCCACTTTCACTTCCGGCGAATGAAACGCAAGCAGCAGCGCAATTGCATCGTCCGTCCCCGGATCCGTATCAATGATTATTTTCTTCGGCTCGCCCGCCGGCCGCGCCTGCGCCGCTGTAAACGAGGGGCAAAGAAGCGCGAACGCAGCAGCCACGAACACCCATCTCATCGAGCGACACACAAAATTGACGAAGCGAAACTGGCCCAAGAGAATTCTCCTGTGAGTTTCTTTCACGATTTTGTAATTCTTGCGCGGCAAATACTAGCACGCACTCGGAAGAAATAATATTTCCGTCGAGGAGCGAACGGCGGCGCGGCAGTTTGTGACCTACAACTCTATCTACGTCTGCGCCTTTGATTTGCGCCTGCAACGCCGCGTCGAGGAACGCGCGGAAAATTCCGCACGTCCATAACACGGGACACACGCTGAAGCAGTGATCGCGTCGTCTCAATGAAATTGAGAATAGTTGACGAGGTATCGCCTCTTCGCCAGGCCGCGTGTACTTCAATCGTCGCCAGCGGTTCCCGGAGATTTAACGCCACCAGTCGATCAGCAAACGAAGGATGCGCCGGATTTTTACCTACTGCAATAAATACGCCCTTTCCTGATGCCGCCATCATTGCGCCGGCTTCGTCGTAACAGGTGGATTCCGTCAAAGCGATTCTGGGGCTGAGGCCCGCATCGCGACATAAGGAAAGTGCGAGGTCGTGCACGTGTGGGGAAATCGAGCGTTCAATCAGCAACAAGGTCTCGTGGCTTAAGTCCTTCAAACGAAGATAAGGCCGCTTCGCCAGCGGATTTGTGCGTGCGAGAACGACAGAGAGATTCTCCTTAAAGAGTTTCTCTGATGCCAATTCGAGCGCAGTCGCGGGCCCGTGCGAAAATCCGACATCAATCTTTCGAGCAAGCAACGCTTCGCTCTGTTGGCCGGACAAAATGTCCCGAACATCTACCTCTGTCCTTGGATACAACCGCATATGGCGATTGATCACTAGGCTGACGACGTCGCCGAGACCCTTCCCGAATCCCACGCGCACGGTACCAAGCTCGCCGCTTTCGGTCTGACGAGCAACATCGACGGCGAGCTCAACTTGTTCAAGCGCGGATCTGACCGCGTTCAAGAAACGGCATCCGGCGTCAGTTAGAAAGACCTTCGCAGACCGCCGTTCGAACAACTGCACGCCGATTTCGTTTTCGAGCGACCGGACCTGGCGGCTCAACGGAGGCTGCGCCATTCGCAGCCGCTTCGCCGCTCTCGTGAAGCTCAGATCTTCGGCCACTGCCACGAAATAACGCAGATGATGGAGTTCCATTTGGCGCCGGAGTATATCCGAATCCACGTTCGCGTCCATACCTTTTTCATATAAATACCTTTTCAGTATGAGAAATACACCGTTTTTGGTCTTGACACGGAGCGACGCCAGGATTCAGAGTGCCTCCGTTTTGCTTACACAAATAAAATCGTGGGGTGCTCGCGCACGCCGGTCCACGTGTGATTAGGCGTACCGTTACCCATACCGATGATTGCGATACTCGAGGAGGCTCCGTCATGAATTCGACGAGAATCACATTACGTTTGTTTGCACTGTTGGCGTTTGCGACTTTGCCATTCACGCAGGCGTTCGCCCAAAATGCGCGCCAGGGTGCCCGCCAGGATGCGCGCCCCGCATCGACGGCGCCAACGGGCACCTGCGCCAGCCTCATGACTCTTTCTCTGCCAGACACTCAAATCCTCAGCGCCACCGAAATGACCACGCCCGTCTCTTATTGCAATGTCGTCGGCGTGATCAACAAGCGCGTCAGCCAGCAAGACCCCGATCATTTCACGTACGGCATCGGCTTCGAGCTCAATCTACCTGACGTTTGGACGGGGCGCTTCGAGATGCAAGGCGGTGGCGGCACCGACGGTTCGCTCGCCAACCCCACCGGGTTCTTCGGCTCGGAACTCAGCGCGGGCTGGGCCGTCGCCTCCGATGACGGCGGCCATGAGGACGCTCCCGGAAATCCGCTGCTCGGCTGGATTGACGACGATGCGAATGCCGGCGGCACCGCACATTTTGGCGTGGACGAACAAGCGCGCATCGACTACGGCTACAACGGCATCGAGCAGACCACCCTGATTTCCAAAGCGATCATCGCCAAGTATTACAGCTCCGCTCCTCAGTATTCTTACCTCTGCGGCTGTTCGAACGGCGGACGCGACGCGATGGTCGCCTCGCAGCGCGTTCCCAATTTCTTCGACGGCATCGTTGCGGGTAATCCGGGCTTCGATCTTCCACGCGCAGGTGTGGCCGAAGCCTGGAACGAAGTGCAGCTCGCCCCGCTGGCCACCAGCACAGATTCCAACGGCCAACCTTACGTGGGCGACACTTTCCAATCACAGGATCTCGAAGTCGCCTCCGCCGCAATCCTCAGCGCTTGCGACGCTCTCGATGGTCTCGTCGACGGCATCATTGACAACTATTCTGCCTGCACCGACGAACGCGTCTATCCAGCTCTCGAGGCCTACACCTGCAGTCCCACCGGCAGCAATGGAAATACTCCGCACGGCGGCACGTGTCTTACCGCAGGGCAAGTGACAGCTCTGAAACGCATTTTCGCGGGCGCGTTCAACTCGCACGGCCAGCGCCTTTATTCGAGCTGGTTTTGGGACGCCGGAATCTGGGATCCACCTTCCGCTTTTGGTGCCGGCTTCTCGTTGTGGAACGTGGGTTTTCCGGGGCCGCCGAGCCCGACCAATACCGCCATCAATCTGACGCTCGGCGCGGGCGCGATACCCATGGTGTTTACCACGCCGCCTGTGGTGACTCCGGTTGACGGGACCGATTCGCAGGAAGGATTTATCTTCAACTACAACTTTGACACCGACGCGCCGAAGATCTTCGCAACGGCACCCGGCTACCGCGAGAGCGCCATCGATTTCATGACGGCGACTCAATATATGGTGTTCAACCACGCCGACCTGCGTCCCTTCGCGCGTCGCGGAGGAAAAATCATCATCTACGATTCGGTCGACGACGGAATCTTCTCAGCGGTTGACTTGGTGAATTGGTACAACTCGCTTCTTCCGGTAGGCCCAGGCCCGAACGGCGGCGCACAGAATTTTGCGCGCATGTATCTAATCCCCAATATGGCGCATTGTGGCGGCGGCCCGGCAACCAATAGTTTCAATGCCAACATGCTGGCCGCGCTTACTTCGTGGGTTGAAGCCGGCGACGCTCCCGGGCCGATCATCGCCGCAAACACGAACACCGCCTCGCCGTTCCCGAGCGGCGCGCCCTTCGATCCCCGGGTCGCGCAAAATTTCCCAACGGGCGGCACTCGGCCGCTTTGCCCCTACCCCGAGCAAAGCCGCTACACCGGCTCAGGCGCCGCCAATGACGCGGCAAATTTCGTCTGCGTCAATCCCGGACGGTCTCCCTCAGGCGGAGGCGCAATTGTAGGCCCGAATTGATCATTCTTTTGCTACGCCGGGGAGACGCTATAGGCAACTGAACTGCCCCGGCACTTGTAGCGCCGGGCTTCACAGGCTGCGGAAAGAAGCAGAAAGTTGTCATCGCGAACGAAGTGAGGGATCTGCGGTTCGTATGGAGGCTTTGCAGGCTCGTCCGCCAGCAGTTATAGCGCCGGGCTTCGGCCCGGCATCTTCGCCTGCCGCGTGCCGACAAAAGACTGAGGGGATACCTTCTTTCGGCATCTAATCCAGTGCAGTTCCTCCGCCTCGGGGAACCCGATGTCGAGCCACCTCACCTCAGCCTGTGTTTGCCTTTCGGTGGGAGCCCTCGCATTTATGCGAGGAGAGGAGCGCTTCAGCGCTCCGAAAAATTCCGCGTTCTCATCTTTCCGGCTTCAGCCGCGGATGACGGCGATATCTGCTTTCGTAATCCCATCAAATTCAGAGCCCCGTGGGCCCTGCCTCGAGGACCCAATGCGCCGAGGCTAACATCAACTTATCGCCGTGAGCGATCTTCCGTACTCGCATCGCCGCCCATCGCTCCGGGAATCATTAATCGCCCGCCGATCCTCCCGCCGCTCTCGCCTTTTGCGCTTCCTCTTGCACTTCGGGCGCCGCGATACCTCCCGGCACCTCATTAATCGTAGAAATCTCCGGAATCTCCGCGCCATCGGCAGCATTCAAATCTCGAAACTGTCTCGCGGTGGGCAGCACGCCGCTCTCGAGCGACGCCCGCGCATCATTGAAGTGATCCACGGCGCCCTTCAGCGACGCACCCATATCCTCGAAGTGCGTGATAAAAGTGCGAATCCGCTCGTGCAGTTGCCGCCCAAGGTTGCTGATGTCCTCCGAATTCTTCGCGACTGCGTCTTGCCGCCATCCGAACGCCGCAGCTCTCATCAAAGCGATCAGCGTCGCCGGCGTCGCCAGGATGACTTTCTTCTCCATGCCGTCTTCCATGAGTGTCCGGTCTTGCTCCACCGCCGCCGCAAAGAGCGACTCTCCCGGCAGGAAAAGAACCACGAACTCAGGCGCGGGTTCGAGTTGCTCCCAATACTCGCGCGAGGCGAGCCGATTCATGTGCGTGCGCACCTGTTGCGCGTGTCGGGAAAATTCGATGACTCTCTGCTCCTCGGTCTGCGCGGACGTGGCATCGAGAAACGCCTGGAGCGGGACTTTCGCATCCACCGCGATTCGCCGGCCTCCGGGAAGATTCACGATCATGTCAGGCCGCTGCCGCCGCTCGCCGTTTTCAAACGACTCCTGCTCGGTGAAATCGCACCGTGCCGACATCCCCGCCAATTCCGCCGCCCTGCGAAGTGTCATTTCGCCCCATCGTCCGCGAACCTGCGGAGTTCGAAGCGCTGATGCGAGGCTGCCCGTTTCGTGCTGCAGCTTCAGATTCGAGCTCGCCAGGGTCTTTAATTGTTCCTCGAGGCTGCCGTACGCGTTCTGGCGAGTTCGCTCCAGCTCGCGAATCTGAGTTTCGTACCGGTCGAGCGCGCCTCTGAGCGGGGCCACGACGCCTTCGATGGCCTGCCGCCGCGTGTCGAGACTTCCTGCTGCCCGCGTCTGAATCGTCTCGAAGGTGCTCTGCGCGAGAGTGATGAACGCTTCGTTATTGTTTCTCAGCGCGGAGGACGAGAGCGCGTTAAACGCGTCAACCATTCTCACTTCCGCGTCCTCCAGAGATTTTCGTAGCGTCTCGAAGTTGTTCTGCGACTCCGACAATTTGGATTCGGCGACCGCCCGGCTTCGAGCCTCGGCTAGCAACTGTTCCCGCACGGTGGAAAACTGATCGAGCGACGCGCGGGTATCTCTGAGTTCCGTTTGCGCTGCGACTCGCTGCTCGGCTTCAGCTCGCAGCTGCTCTTGCATTTGCGAAATCTCTCTTCCCTTCGAATCGGCGAGGCTCTTCATTTCCGCAACTTTGTTCCGAAGCTCCGTGGCCGTGCTCTCGAGGATTCGCGTGTTCCCGTAGGATTGCAGCGTATATTTCTCGAGCGCCGTTTTCGTCCTCAGCGACGTGACGACGTATCCGATGATGACGCCGATCAGAATTCCTGCCAGTCCGATCGCCGCTACGAAAGTTGTTTCTTCCATGCTCTGCTCCTCTGGGCTATTCACACGCACCGATTGCCGAGCGGGGACTGGGCTAAACCCGGCATGCTTTCGAGTGCGTTGCTGTGACTGCGGATGATACCACCGAGACACCAAATGATTTGAATCAACTTCACCCACCCCGGCCCGAACTGAGGAAAATCCTCTCCCGCTCCCGCCGAATCCCCTCCCGTCGCCCCGCCCCTATCGCGATTCAGAGCCCCGAGGCCCCCGCTTCGGGGTCCGAGTCTCATTTCCCCGCAGAGCGCGAGCGCCAAGCCCCTCCCTGTACCGCCGGCGTCTCGCCGGCTCATCGCCTGCAAACCCCAGATCGCTCTAGTATCACATCCGACCCCGGAGGCAGAAGCTACCGGACTTTGTATCTCGATGTTGCGACCCGCTTATTTAGAAGCTCATAGCCCCGATTCCCCCGCCTTGGGGAATTCACGCACCCTTTCTGGCCTCTCTCCCCCTCCAATTCCGAATGCAGTTTTTAAATTCGATGTGGACGAGCCAATCCCACTGAATTGACGATGGTTACGCGATCTCCATTTTCAGGTAGTGGTTCAGTTTGAAAGCGGGGGCGGGGAGTATGGCAAGGGGATTGCCTAGACATCCGCCAAAGCTAGGCAGCGGCATCCGCAAAAGTTGACGCATTTCTCGTAGGGCAACTCGGGAATCGTTTCAGGTGTCCACACTGTTCCAATAAGTGATTCGCAGCCAGCGCAAGCCGATAGGTCTTTGTTGGTGTTGTGGGCTACGTTGATCGTGAGCCGATTAACTCCAGCCATCGCGTATGCTTGAATCTGGTCGTAGTGCCTGACGCAGAATCCGAACATATTCACGGCCGCAGAAACATGCATCGGAATTTCGATTTCGAGGTCTTCAGGAAGCCAGTCAGCCTCGCGGTAATGAGGCCCCAGAAGTTCAGCCATCACAGCGGCAAAATTTAACAGTTTGAGGGCGTCGCCGGGGAGCGCCTTAAGAATCTTCGGGTGGCACGCGAGAAGTGCCCTCACTAGTTTCTCTGACGCCATTGGCACCCAACCAGCGTCTTTGGTGAAAGGCTCCCATATCAGGCGATTCGCAATCTCCACCGCAAGGGCAATATCTCCGCTTTTAATGACCTCCGCGACGAATTGTCTATCCTTTGGAGCGAGATCATATCGGCGCATGACGATTTAGGATGCCTCTAATTTCCCCATCTAGTTTCCCAGCCTCATCCCAATACAGGTCGCTGTCCAAAAACTCAAACCTTTGCGTCGAATCCCGATAAATTGCAATGTCTAGGCCGTCAACTACACCGCTGTCGAGGTCGTGTGCGGCACGAATCGAATAGGCCGCAAGGCCAGCTAATTCGCCAACTAACATTTTTTTGGAATAGAACCGCTGCGGGATGAATGCAGCCAAATTGAATTCCTGTCCTGAGACACACCAGCCACCCAGCATTTCTTCTGCAAACAGCGATAGTTTGTGGCGCATGATTTTTTTTGACGGCCCACAGGCGAGCGTGATGCAGCATGGCCAAGGCCCCTTTGCGAACGGCGCGTACTCCGTGACCGTCGCCTTCGCACTAGCTTCGAATGCGCTCAAGGTCGCAGCTTCCGAAAAGTCGCTTCCTAAATCTTTGAGGCGTTGGAGAAACCTAGCAGAAAAGATCGGCCCAGCTTCGCCCCCGGAATAGGCCCAAGCAAATCGGGCGGTTTGGTCTATCCATATCTTCCGCACTAAATTCTTTACTTCAGATTTGTTGACGGAAGATAACCGTTCACATTGGTCGCTCGCAAGCACTATGCCATCCATTCCTTTAAGCGCCAATTGATAGGTCACTTCGCGCTTCCTTTGCCGTTCGGTCTCTATGCCTTGCATTTGGGCAAACCTTTGGTAGAGTGGATTTGCTCAAGTACAAGCCCGCTGGCAGGCGGGCTTTTTGCTTTTTACGAACCCATCCTTTCAAGCATCTCTTCTATTGTCCAAACGTGGTCGCTAATTCCCGCTTCCATCGCCGGAGTCACGCGCAAGGTCTTGTGAACGCGGCAAAAGTTGTAGTGCATGAAGTGAATCGCAATCGCGTAGAAGTGATTCTCGATTTTCTTGCTGAACCCATTCGTTAGGCGTGTGAAGCGGCGCATTCCCATCCGCATCGTGAGGTTCTGACGCTCGACGAAGCTGGTCGAAATGTGCTCAGGCTTGGGATTTCCGTTGATGACTTTGGTTTCGCAGCCGATACACTCGGCTGGGCTATAGCGCACCTCGTCTTGGCTAGCACCGTACACCTTGATAAGCATCGCGTAGTCCACGTCCGCGCCGAATGCGTCCTCTACCGCGTTCACGTAGATGCTCAATCCGTCCGTGGTCAATTGTACGCGGCTCGCGAGTCTTTCCGCCAGATCGCCAATAAACGCACGCGCCGTCTTTAGGTCACGATTCCCCAGCATGAAGGAAGGAACCAATTTCGTGTCCGCGTCAATCGCGACCCACGTCCAGACATCCCCAAATCCGAACTGTCCGCGCTTCTCAACCGGAACGTGGTCTTGCTTCGCATAGCAGAACTGCCAGATTTCATCGCACTGAATCCGCTTGCACTTTAGGTTACGAAGCGCCTTGTCCTGATATTCATTGCACGCATTGCCGAAGTCTTTGAGCAGCTTGAGAATCGTGTTCTTCGCGACACCCGTCATGCGAACCGTCGCGTTAACCGAGTTTCCCTCGACCAGTGCCGCTATCACTTGCGCTTGTTTGTCTCTCGTTATCTTGTTCATGATGTCCTCATATTACGCGACCGCTCACGTATAAGTCAAGAAGAAAAGGCGATTATTTTACTTGACATGCCAGACCGCTCACGTACAATAGCGGCATGAGAAAGAAACGAAAGAACCCTTACGCCGTCGCTTTGGGGCGCAGGGGCGGAAAGAAGGGCGGCCCCGCCAGAGCCGCGAACATGACAGCCTCAGAACGCAGCGCATCCGCGAGGAAGGCCGTTCTAGCTCGCTGGGCGAAGTGGAAAGCCGAGAACGGCCAACCTGCGGGTTAACGCTTGACTGGTGGGCCTCTACTGGTGCATAAAGACACGTGTAGCCTCCTTATCGCGAGGGGATGCATTTTCGACGGCTAGCTGGCTCGAACCGGCTAGCCGTTTTTGTTTGACCCCTCATCCAGAGCGGTCACGAATACCTGTATCTGAAAATCTCTAAGAGTGGAAGCGTGAAAAATGCTTTTTAGCGGTCTTTTGTGGCTTGCTCGACTACGCGGAACGCGGCTTGATTGAAGTCTTCTTTAGGCGGGCGAACTGGCTTGCGCTTCGGTTTCGGACTGGCTTTCTTTGGCATGGGCAGAGTGTGGCATGGGGCGCGGCTGGCTTCAAGGCTCACTTTCCCCAAACTGAACCACTACCCATTTTCATCGCGATTTGCTGGTACCCCGGGGTCGCGTGATAAGGTGGAAATGCAGTGTTTATCGAGCAAAAAGTGACGCGAACCGTCTACCCCGCAAATTTGCGGAGTCCAGTACTCGATTCTAATCGGTACACTAAAACGATTAGAAGTCAGGCCAAATGCTTGAAAACATGGCGGAGAGTCCAATTCTAATCGGTGCAAAGTTCGAGGGGTCGCGCGACACGTTCGGACGCGGCTCCTGTAACGCCGGACCGAGTTTCGTCCGGCACTTGAACGCGCCTCGGGACGCCCGGTGCGGCGCTACTCTACGCGCGCGGCCGAACTCCGGCCTCGCTTTTTCTACTCGATACAACGTGCGATTAGAAACGATCGTAACTCACAGAAAACAATCATCACGACTCCGTTCTACTCGATACAAAACTAGAGGATCGCAAGGCACGTAACCGCCATGAATTTGACGCCGCCAAATTTGACATCGCCAGAACTCGCGGCATACCCTGTGCCGGCGCGCGCCGCAGCCGCGACGCCAAGTCCGGCGCGCCACGCGCGACCGACCGCGCAAACGCAAATGCCGCGGAACAAAAAACCCGATGCCAGCAGCCCTCATCGCATCCTCGTCGGCCCGGCGGGATGGTCCTACGCTGACTGGAAAGGAATTGTCTATCCCGCGCGCCGGCCGAAAGGCTTCCATGAGGCCGAATTTCTTGCGCAATATTTC
The DNA here is from genome assembly GCA_963803835.1 of uncultured Acidobacteriota bacterium. Classification (GTDB taxonomy): domain Bacteria; phylum Acidobacteriota; class Terriglobia; order Acidiferrales; family UBA7541; genus Palsa-147. Next base: position 145,035 of record CAWDOI010000027.1, read on the forward strand.
GACACGATCGAAATCAACACTTCGTTCTACCAGCCCGCGCGCCCCGAGCTTTGCCGCCAATGGCTCGCGCACGTCGCCACGAATCCACGATTCTTATTCAGCGCAAAACTCTGGCAGCGATTCACGCACGAGGGCGGGGCGAGCGCCGCCGACGTCGCTTTAGTCCGCGAAGGCTTCGACGTCCTCGCTGAAGGCAATCGCCTCGGCGCTGTCCTCTTGCAATTCCCTTTTTCGTTTCACAACACGCCGGAAAATTTCAGCCGACTCGACACGTTGGCGAAAGAATTCTCCATGTATCCGCTTGTCGTCGAAGTCCGGCATTCCACGTGGATGGTCGCGCCATTCTTCGATTGGCTTCGCAAGCATCGCATCGGCTTCTGCAATATCGATCAGCCGGTGATCGGAAAATCCGTGAAGCCGAGCGAGCGCGCCACGTCGCGCGTCGGCTACGTGCGCCTGCACGGCCGCCGCTACGACACTTGGTTCAGCGACGATCCAGAGACGCCTCCCTCCGAACGCTACAACTACCTCTACGCCGAAGAAGAGCTTGAGCCGTGGAGCGAGCGGATCGAAAAGACCGCGGCACACGCGGAGACAACGTTCGTCATCACCAACAATCACTTCGAGGGCAAGGGCATCGTCAACGCTCTCGAGCTGATTCATCTTCTTTCGGGGACAAAAGTCAGCGTGCCCGAACCTCTCCGGCATCACTACCCGCGCCTCGAAAAAATCGCGGATCAACCTTCGAGCGAACCTACGCTATTTCCTGTGTGATCTTTTGGCAATGACAAAAGGGGGTGACTTACTTCTTGAAGAGGTCTTCGAATGCTTGCCGGGCATCTCTCGGATTCGACGGTGATCCGTTCGCAGCCGCCGGCGACGGCGCTGGGGCTGCATACGTAACTGGCGACGTATCTTTTTCAATCGTCATCCGGAATTCGAAGAATGTGCAATCGTTCTTGGCGTCTTTCTTTGCGATGCGCTCGGTGATTTTTTGCGTGCACTCGAATTGCGCGCCGGTATCGAAATTGCGGCACTGTTTGCAGGAATGCAATTCAAACTGGCAGCGCGGGCATTGGCCGTTCGGATCGAACCCCGGCATCAGCACCGCGCCGCAACTGGCGCAGCGTCCGCGTGTTACCGTTCCGACCATTCGCGGAGTGCGCGGCCCCATCTGGTCCTGCCGCGGCCGCGGCTCCGACGGGCGATGCTCTTTCTTTTTCTCGGCGCCGTCGCGCTCGCTATACCCCTTCTGTTTATACTTCCGCTCCATGAATTCCTCCGGGGGGATGCCCCATCATACTCTGAATCGCAATACGCACATGGTGAATTCGCGCCTGTGTGTCAATTCACATCAACATTTGCCTGAATCGTGCCGATCGTTCGCTTCTCCCGCGTCAAGCGCTTTTGCGTTTTCACGCGCGCTGTCCGTTGCGCGCCCAGCGCGCGCAGAGTCCTTGCGCGGGCAGATCGGGCTGAACGAATCTCTGAGAATTCTCGGCCGTTGCGAGCACGGCTTCGGCGGCGATGTAGCCGCTGCGGACCGCGCCTTCCATCGTTGCCGGCCAACCCGTGCGCGTCCAATCGCCGGCAAGAAAAAGATTTTCCACGCTGCACCGCGGCCCCGGACGCCATTGATCGGAGCCGGGCTCCGGCGAAAACGTCGCGGCGACTTCCTTGATTACGGTCGATTTCACGAGCTTCGCATCGCGCGTCGCCGGCAAGACGTCCCGCAATTCGCGTACGCACATCTCGACGATTTCCTGCCGCGGCCGCGACACGAGATCGTAGGACGCGCTGATGACGAGCTGCAGATATTGCGCGGCGCCGCTTGCCGCGGCTACGGAATCGTTCTTCGCGGCGCCGCCGCCGTTCGACGACGTGGCTTGCGCGGCATCCGAATACAAAAGCGTTTTGTTGAATATCCATTGCACCGTGTGATCGAGCAGCGTGAGGAACGGTTCGTCCATCACGTGCCGGTCGAACCAGAGATGAATTCCGGTGATCGGCGCGTCGTGCAAATGCTGCAAGCCAGCGAAATTCGCATCGGAGGCGGCGAGCGCGGGATCGACAATGTCGAGCACAGCGGACTGAGGCACGGCCATCACGAACGCATCTGCCGTTTCCTCCGAGCCGTCGTCAAATACAATCGACTTCATGCGTCCTTGTTCGATTCGCAATTCGCGCACGGTCGCGCGCGTGCGCACTTCGCCGCCGCGCTTCTCGATCGCCGCGCGGCAACCATCGTAAAGTTCGGAAAGCGGCACGGCCGGAATGCCGAGACGAAAGCCCTCGCGATTCGAAAGAAACGCTTTCCAGAAAACATCGATGCCATACCGCGCGTCGGTACGAGCGAGCTCTTCATCAAGCGCACTGACAAGCACCACGCGCCAGAATCGTTCGATCGCCGCAGGCGTCTGCTTCATGCGATGCAGCCAATCGAGCATGGACGTGCCTTCAATTTCCGGAGGATGCCCGCCAGCGCGCGCGATTTCCATCATGGCTCTTCCGATGGCCCTCTTGTCCGCCCACGTGAGCGCCGAAAATCGCAGGAACGAAAACATCATATGAAACGGCGGCGGCAGCGAGGACGGCTCGATCGTGAAGCGATTGCCGCGTGCATCGGCGAAATACAGTTGATCGTAAAATCGAATCTGGCCATCCGCACCGACGCGGCGATAGAAATCCGCGAGGTTCGTGCAGCAGCCGAGCGTGACGTGCTGGCAATTGTCAACGTGACTTCCATCGGGAAGGAGATACGAAGTCGCCCGTCCGCCTAAATGCGGCCGTTTCTCGAACAGCCGCACGCGAGCGCCGGCGTCAGCCAGCGCGACGGCCGCGGACAGCCCCGCTAGGCCGCCGCCGATCACGTTCACGCATTCGAACGACATAATTGGGATCCCGCCAACCCATCCGCGCACGCGCCAGAATCCAGACTTTCTCAGTGGAAGATAGGCGCGCAGGCGGCGACGCCAAAACGTCGTAGCCGCGCGATTCAATCTTCTCGAGAATACCGGCGTAAATTCGAGCGAGCGCCCAGAGCGCCGCGCGGCTATCTTCTTCCACAAGATCGAGCAACGGCCATCCGTCGCCGTAGTATTGCCACGCTCGCGCAGCTTCAAATTGCGCGAGTTCGACAAACTTTTCACTGGCCGCTCGCCGCCGGAATTCTTCCGCTGAATTGCAATCGAAGCGGTCGAGATCTTCCTGCGGCAAATACACGCGGCCCATCTCATAATCCTTCGAGACGTCGCGAAGAATATTCGTGAGCTGAAATGCGATGCCGAGGCGTTCGGCCAACTCGGGAGCGCGCGGATCGCTGAATCCAAAAACGTGCACGCAGCAAAGGCCGACTGTGCCTGCAACCCGATAGCAATATTCGCGCAGCCGGCCGAACGTCTCGTAGACGTTGACCGTCAAATCCATCTCCGCGCCCGAAATCAAATCGTGGAGATAACGCTTCGGGATGCGAAAGCGCTCGACCGTGTCGCGAAATGCCGGCCAGACGGGCGAGCCCGCGACGTCGTCTGAAAGTGCGCGATCCATTTCCGCGCGAAGCGCAGCAAGCCCGCGCTGCTTCGCGGAAATTTCGCCGGGCTCGTCGGAAATATCGTCGGCGCCGCGCATGAAGGCATACAGCGCGCAAAGCGCGTCGCGCTTTTGCGCGGGCAGCAATCGAAAGCCGTAATAGAAATTGCGCGCGGCCGCTCGCGCGATATTCCGGCAGTGATCGTAAGAATCCGAAACCGAGATTTGCCCACGAATCGGACGTTCAGAAACCTGGCGCTCAGGCATGACGCCCCGCAATCACGACTCTTCCCTGCGACGATTTATTTTGCGGCGGCAAATCCTGAGTCGGTCGATTTTGCTGCGGTTTGTTTTGCGTTGGCGTGCCGTGCGATGAAGGCCCGCCATTCGAATCCGTCGGGCCCGGCCACAGCCAAGACATGCAGCGCTCGAGGAGCGCGCCGCCGAGCAGGCGAATTTGCGTCGCGCGGCCGATCGCGGGCCGATGATGCAGAGTGTCGTAGCCGACCGACTCGATTCCATCGAGAACCGCCAGGCCGCCTCTCGAAAACAATTCGATGTCCACACGAATCTCGCTCGAAACGTGGCGGGCGAGCGGCGCACCCTCCAGGAAAAGCGCGCGCGTTCGAACAATCAATTCTTTCATCACGTTCACGAAACGTTCGTCGAATCGCCGGTCGACAAGATCGTCAGCCGTCAGGCCGTTCGCGCGGAGAACATCGAGCGGGATGTAGATGCGGTCTTTTTGGAGATCGCGATCGACGTCCTGCCAAAAGTTCGCAAGCTGCAAGGCGGTGCAAGTCGCGTCAGAGAGCGCCTGCCGCGCCGGATCGCGATAGCCGGCGAGGTACAGCACCAGCCGTCCAACCGGATTCGCCGAGTAGCGGCAGTAGTCGATCACATCTCCCCAATTTTCGTAGCGATGGACAGTCTGGTCGTGGCGAAACGCTATCAAGAGATCGCGAAATGGATCTATCGGAATGTCGAACTCACGCGCGGTTCCAGCGAGAGCGACGAAAACGGGATGCAATGGGGTTCCGCTATACGTGCTTTGCAATTCCTCGTCCCAAGCATCGAGCAGCTTCAGCGCGATTTGCGGATCGGAAACTTCGTCTCCGAGATCGTCCGCCCAGCGGCAATAAGCATAGACGTTGTAGAAATGCTGATGCAGCCGGCGCGGAAGCAGCCACGAGACGACGTTGAAATTCTCGTAGTGGTGGGTTGCCAGCCAGCGAGTGTACCGGCGCGCCTCTTCTACCGAGCAACCCGCACGCGGCAGATTGCGTGCTATCTCCAGTTCTGGTGTCACTTGCATGGAAATCCCGGACAAACCGGGACGATTACGGAATGACTGCGGTCTTCAATTCCCCGTTCCGATGCTTCATTTCCTCAAATATGTGAGGCAGTTCGGAAAGCGGAGCTTCGCCGGTGATGAAATCGGCCGGCCGGACCTCGCCACGGGCGATGGAGTCCAGGGCCTCGCGAATAAATTTCGGCGAATGATGGAAAGTCGATTTGATCGTGATCTCGGAGTAGTGCAGCGCTGCGGGATCGAATTTGACTTCGGAGCCGCGCGGGCAACCGCCAAAGAGATTCACGGTGCCGCCCTTGCGCACCATCTGTACGGCCCATTGCCAAGTAAGCGGCGAGCCAACAGCTTCGATCACGGCGTCGGCGCCGCGCATGCCATCGGTGAGCTCGCGCACGCGAGCGATCGGATAGCCGAGCGAAGTCACATCCAGCGCAGCCATCGCGCCAAGGCGTTCGGCGGCGCGAATCTGGCTCTTCCGCTTGCCGAGAGCGATCACGCGCACGTTGCGCGCGGAAAGAACGCGAATAAATTTCAAGCCGATCGGGCCGCAGCCGATAACGACAGCGACATCGCCCGCCTGCACGTTCATCTCATGGATGCCGCGCAAGACGCAGGCCAGCGGCTCGACCATCGCCGCGTCTTTGAAAGGAACGTGATCGGGAATTTCGAGCATGTTCTGCTGAACGATTCGGGCAGGAATTCGAATGTATTCGGCGTACGCGCCATTGTTGAAAAGTAGATCTTCGCAGAGATTCGGCTGGCCTTTGCGGCAGTACAGACACACGCCGCACGGCGCCGAATTGCCGGGCACGACTCGCATCCCCGCCTTAACGCCGCCGTTAACGTCGCCGCCGGTGGATTCGATCACGCCGGCGAGTTCGTGGCCGAAGATCGAAGGCGGCTGGATCATGCGGGCGTGAAAGCCCTGCTTCCAGACTTTGAGGTCGGTGCCACAGGTGAGCGCGACCGCAACTTTAACAAGAACATCGCTCGGGCCGATGGGCGGAATGTCTACGGTCTCGACCCTGAGATTTTCGCGGCCGTACAGAACTGCAGCGGTCATGTGGCCGTTTCGTTCTTTTGTTTGAGTGATCATGAATTCACAACCACCACTTTTAAGGTATCACCCGCCGGGTGCGCTGCCAACTCCAGTGCGCTCGCGATGTCTTCGAGGTGGAAACGGTGAGAAATCAAATGCTTAACCGGAAGTTTCTTTTCGAAAACAAGATTCGCAGACTCCGCCTGATCTTCGATCGAAGCGCTGTAACTCCCCAGAATTTCCTTTTCTTCGACGCCGACGGCTGCTGCCGGGAATTCGAGCTGCATCACGGGATCGTTGTGGGCGAAAAGCAGGACGCGGCCGCCAGGACGCGCGAGAGCAAGCGCCTCCGGTACGAGACTCGGATTTGGCACAGCCAACAGAATCGCGTCGGCACCGCGGCCTTCGGTGCGGCGGCGAATTTCATCCCGCAGATTGCCGACTCCGGGATCGAACGATTCGGCAGCGCCGAAGCGAATGCTGGCATCGCGGCGGCCGGCCATCGGATCGCTCGTGTAAACCGTGGCACCCTCGAACTTAGCCAGAAGCATCAAGAGGAGTCCGATCGGGCCCTGCCCGATCACCACAACGGTTTCGCCGGGGGCGACTCGTGCCTTGCGCACGGCTTTGAGACAGGTGTTCACAGGCTCGACGAATGTGGCCTCTTCGAATGAAACGCCGGCGGGAAGAGGAATCATTCCGCGCTCGACGATCCAGGGCATGGCGCGAACGTACTGCGCGAAGCCGCCGCCATTCGGCTCGAAACCGGCGGTGAGTCCTGTCTTCTTGTAGCCGGCGCATTGCGAGAAGAGTTTGCGCTCGCAGAAATAGCAATCGCCGCACGGAATGTGATGGAAACTCACAACGCGATCGCCGGGATTGAAGCGCGTGACGCCTTCGCCGACTTCGACAACGGTTCCGGCCAGTTCGTGGCCGAAAATCTGAGGCGGCGGAACGAAGCCGTGATGAATTTTCTTGATGTCAGTACCGCAGATGCCGCATGCGGCGACACGGAACAAAACTTCGCCGTCGCGAATTTCGGGAATCGGCACCGTCTCGACGCCGACGCGCCCCTGGCCGCGATACACGGCTGCGCGCATCGTCTTCGAGCCCGGCCGAAGATCGGAACCGGAGTCGATAATGGCCGTTGTGCGGCTCATCGGGCAGCAACTCCTTGAAGCTCTTCAATCCCCAGGCCATTCGAGTCGAGCGACAGGCTATGAATATACGATTCAAGAAATCCCTTAAGAGTTTCAGCGGCGCTCTTACTGCGGCGGCCCAGGCGGATAACTGAAGGCACGGCTCGAGGATGGGCCGCGAAATACTTCGCGACGCCGGAGACATTTATGCGGCCAGCGTCGTCCACTAGCGTTTCCATTCCCTCCGGAAGATCTTGCCGCAAAGAGTCGGAAATCACGCGAATTGCCACAGCCGGAATGGAATGTGTATTCGCAGCCGACAAAATCGCGAACGACTCCATGTCGGCGGCATTTGCGAACGGCGCGAGTTGCGATTTCTCTTCGGACGTCGCGGCAAGCTTGTCCACGCTTACGAGCGTCTCGATGATTGTGGCGCCGTTTGCGACTGCGCGCGCGACGAGATCGCGATTAGAATTTATTGTTTGAAGACCGCTGGGGTGTTGAACCGACGCGGCAACGACCACTTCGCCAGTGTTCAATTCGGAGCGAAGCGCGCCAGCAAAACCTGCGGCGATGATGAGATCGTAGGATTGGCGCAATAGAATTTCAGCGCAACGGCTGGCGTTCTCCGCGCCCATTCCCGCGACGACAAGATCGACGTTAACGCCGCCGATTTCCGATGGATGAATCGTGATGCTATCGGCAACACGAGCGCGCAGCTTCAGCGCCTTTTTCCACGGCGCGAATTCCGTCTCGACGGCAAATGTGACGAGAACTTTCATTGCCAATTAAGCGGCGGCGGCGACCGTGCGCCGCACTCCCGTTCGGATGTATCCGTTCGATTCGTACCAACGCGCGGCGCGATCGAGCGCCGCTGTGACAGATCCCGCTTGAAAGCCCAATTGCCGAGCGGCTTTCGAGCAATCCACAAACATATTGTGCCGCGCGATTTTCACGCCTTCGACCGGAATTTGCGGCTCGCGACCGAGAATTCGGGAAATCGTATTTTCAGCGTAGGCATAGCCCAGCGCGACGCTATGAGGAATTTTTAATCGCGGCGCAGGCGCGCCGGTGATTTCCGCGAGCGAGTCGAGAACCTGCTTGAGCGTGAGATTTTCTGCGCCGAGCAAATAGCGTTCGCCGACGCGGCCCTTCTCAGCGACGAGGAGATGGCCGGCGGCAACATCTTCCACGGCGACGAAATTCAACCCCGTCTCGACGTATCCCGGCATTTTTCCGGTTAGAAAATCGACGATGATTTTTCCTGTCGGCGTGGGCTTCCAGTCGCCCGGCCCAACTGGCGTAGTGGGCATCGCGATCACGACGGGCAAACCGGATCGCGCAGCCTTGAGCGTTTCCTGCTCCGCAAGCCACTTCGAGCGCTTGTAGTGGCCGACCATTTCATCGAGCGTCGAGTTTGTGGTTTCGTCCGGAAGCGACGGGCGATCGACGGCGACGGTTGCGACCGTTCCGGTGTAAATAAAGCGTTCGACGTTTGCGCGGCGCGCGGCTTCGAGCAAGTTGCGAGTGCCGGTGACATTGCTTTCGTAGATTTCTTCGGTGTGGCGCGACCAGAGACGATAGTCTGCGGCTACGTGGAACACCCACGCGATGCCGGAGAGAGCTCGATCGAGAGAACTAGAATCGCGCAGGTCGCCTTCAAGGCGTTCGACATCCATTCCGCGCAACGCTCGCGCATCGCTCTCGCGCCGGGCCAGAACTCGAACAGAATGGCCGGAGGAGAGAAGCCGTCCCGCGACGTGGCTGCCCACGAAGCCCGTGGCGCCCGTGACGAGCGTCTTCATAGAATTCGGAAAACCTCTTCCTTTGGCGCGCCATTGCCAGGGATCGGAGCGCTGGTTGAGTGTCCGTATTGGTGACCATTCGAATGGCCGTTTGAATTTCCGTTCGAATGACCAATGCCATTGCCATTCGCGCGCATTTTGCCGCTGGAATTGGCACCCTTCGCGCCGCCCATGCGGCCGGAGAGTTGCCACTTCAGCATTTTCCAGGTGTCGCCCAATTTCTTGTTGCCGCCAAGAACGGCGGATGGTTCGTAGCCGGATTGAACCATGCAATCCTGGCAGCGCGGGTCGCGGCCGCGGCCGTATTTCTCCCAGGGCGTGTTGTCGATAAACTCTTTAAACGTAGCGTGGTGCGCGTCGGTCATCAAGTAGCACGGGCCCTTCCAGCCGCGAGGGTTATAGGTGGGATTGCCCCATGCCGTGCACATTAGTTCACGCTCGCCGCGCAGATATTCCATGTAGATGGGCGAGGTGATGACGTTGAAATTTTCGAGCAACTGGCTCGCGCGCTGGAATTTTTCGCGCACTTCCTCGCGCGACATGAAAATGTCTTTCGTCTGCACGGCGGCATAGGAATACGCCGGCGACATCATGTAGCCATCGACGCCGAGTTCGCGGAGAACTTCGAAAAGCTCGGCGATTTCCTCGAGATCGGTTTCCTTGTAGATGGTGGTGTTCGAGCAGACGAGAAAGCCGGCGGCTTTGGCGGCCTTGATGCCGTCAATCGCTTCGCGGAATACTCCATCCTTCTCGACGCACAAGTCGTGCGTTTTCTCGAGGCCATCGAGATGAACGTTGAAGAAAAATCGCGACGTGGGCTTAAATTCGTTGAGGCGCTTGCGGATGAACATTCCGTTGGTACAAAGATAAATATGCTTTTTGCGCTTCAGAATTTCGGAAGTGAGGCGGCCAATTTCGGGATAGATCATCGGCTCGCCGCCGCAAATGGAAACGATTGGAGAGCCGCAATCCTCGAGCGCCGCGATGCATTGTTCGACCGTCAACATTTCGTTGATGGTGGATTTGTACTCGCGGATGCGTCCGCAGCCCGTGCACGTGAGATTGCAGGCGTGCAACGGCTCGAGCATCATCACGAGCGGAAATTTTTCTTCTCCGCGAATCTTTTTTCCTGCGAGATAGCCTGTCAGGCTCGCCGTCAGGCTAAGCGGAAATCTCATTCAAACCCCCGATGCAATTTTCGATACGCGATGCCTTGCGGCCCCGGCTTGGTGGCAGCGAACTCGGTTCGTGCGTCCCGCAAGTTGCGATAGTGCGCCAGGGCGTACAGCGGAAACGAATTCCGGTACAAGTGGTATTTCAGATAGAAGACGGATGGGAAACCTGTGCCGGTAAATTCTTCCTCGTCCCAAGTGCCATCCTCGTTCTGAGAATCCACGAGATATTTCACAGCGGCGTGAACGGCGGGATCATCCGCCCCGCAAACCGCAAGCAAGCCGATCAAGGCCCAGGCGGTCTGCGACGCCGTGCTGGAGCCCCTCCCCTTCCAATTGGAGTCGGAGTAAGAGTGCAAAGATTCACCAAATCCGCCGTCCGGATTCTGAACGGAGCGGAGCCAATTCGCGGCATGCTGGCACTCGGGAGCATTGCCGAGGCCGAGAGCCTCCATAGCGCGCAAGACGCCGCTGGTGCCGTAGACGTAGTTAACGCCCCATCGCCCGTACCAGGGGCCATCGGGCGCCTGATCTCTTCGGAGGAATGAGAGAGCGCCCTTCATCGCGGGGTGATCCGCGGGCCAGCCGAGTTTTGCAAGAGCTTCCATCGAGCGCGCGGTGACGTCGGCGGTCGATGGATCTAGCATGGCGTTATGGTCGGCGAACGGAATATTGTTAAGAAGCGTCAGATTGTTATCGCGATCGAACGCGCCCCAGCCGCCGTCGCGGTTCTGCATGCTCAGCATCCAGGTGACACCGCGGCGCACTGCGGCTTCCATGCGTTCTTTGTCTGGATAACCGACGCGAGCGAGAGCCATGAGGACGAAAGCGGTGTCGTCCACATCCGGGAAATGATCGTTGCGGAATTCGAAGGCCCAACCGCCGGACTCGGCGTCGCGATTCTTGACCTGCCAATCGCCGCCGCCCGTGATTTGCGCGTCGACCATCCAGTTCGCCGCCTTTACGAGCGCGGAATGCTTGGGATCGATGCCGGCTTCTTCAAGAGAAACCATCGCGATGGCGGTGTCCCACACCGGTGACACGCACGGCTGCATGCGGATTACATCGCCATCTTCGACCTCGTGAGCCGCGAGGTGCTTCATCTGTTCTTTAGCGATGGGGTCGTCGAAGCCGTAACCAAGCGCGTGCAAACAGAAAATCGAATTCTGAATGGACGGATAAATCGCGGCCAATCCTTCGCTACGATCCATGCGATCGACGAGCCACTTCTCGGCCTTCTTCAAGGCTCGGGCGCGGAACGGCTTCCATGGCAAACCCTCATAGAACTTCATGGCGCGGTCGGCGGCGAGGAAGAAATTCCGCCATGAGACCACTTCGCGATCCCATTCGAAGGCTCTTCGCTTGCGGTCGGGATCGGAAAAAAGCTCATCCAGGAACCCGGTAGGGGCAACGTTCCAGTTCGGTTTCAGCCCGTATAGCACGGAGAGCGTCACCACGATAGCTCGCGTCCAGGAAGACATTTCGTAGATATTTACGAAAAACCAGCGCGGCAGCAGGACCAACTCGGGAGGAATTGCCGGAGAAAGATCCCAATCCACGACGCCCATCAAAGCCAAATGGAACCGCGTATACGAGTTCGAATTCTCGATTCCACCGAGAGCAACAGCTCTCTCGCGCGCCTTGTTCATGTGGGGGGACTGAGGATCATCGCCGATAAGTTTCAACGCGAAATAGGCCTTAATTGTAGCGTTCAGCTCCGCTGGACCCTTCGGGAAGATGTTCCAGCCGCCGTCGGGCAATTGGAGGCGCCGAATGTGGTTCGCAAGCTTCGGAATCTTCGGAGAGTTCTTTTGCTCGGTCGCATGCTGGAAGACGATATAGTCGGAATTCAGAGTGATATCGGCTTCGAGCTCACCCCACCAACAGCCTGCGGGAAATTGCGCCGCGAGAAGCCAACGAGTAGCCCGGTCGACGGCCCGATTGACGAGGCCCTCCAGAGTGCGAACGGGAACAGTTGCCGTCGCTCCGCCGTGCTCCCCTGTAACGGGCCGTGATGTCAACAATCCTTCCGACATAAGTGCCAATCAGCTCCTGAGGTGCAAAGTTAGTGGCGCGCCAGCCGCTAAACAGCTACGCGCCTCAAATCAATTCGATGCAAACGAATCTCGCGGGATTGCCAATTACTTGAGATACGAACTCGATGGCAACCATGAACGACCGCGTTAATGCCCATGCGCTAACACCCAGTCGATAAGGTCCCAGCCGCTCGATTCGCTCAGACGCCCACGCATCTTAGAGATGGCTTGGACCAGCGGGTGGTTGCATCGCCGATCCCCAGCTATTCCAGATAGATACGGAGCTCCCCCATAAATTATCCCGACTAATTGCTTCCGGGTCAACAAAAAAGACTGTGGCGGATAGCGACGTGCGGGGTGGTTTCTAAGCGTTGCGCGGGCACTCGGGCAGCGCCGAGAGCTGTGGAAAAATCCTTTTGTGGTAATTTCCAGGAAGGCTCATTCCATTTTGCGAAGGCGCTTTCCTATTTCCGGTAGGCGACTCAGCCATGCGTATTGCTCCTTAAATCTCTCCAACGGTCGCGCCGGAGTCCCCCAGAGGATTTGGCCGGGCGGAATCTTCTTTCCCGGCAATATTCCGGCTTGGCCGCCGATAATTGCACCGTCTTCGATCTCGCAGTGATCGCCGAGTCCCACCTGTCCGCCCATAGATACACCCTTCCCGATGATGCAACTGCCCGAAATGCCCGTTTGCGAGGCTATGATTGTGTGTTCGCCTATTTGAACGTTATGAGCGACTTGAACGAGGTTATCAATTTTGACGCCATCGCCAATTCGCGTGGTGTCGAGAGAGCCTCGATCGACCGTGGTGTTGGCGCCAATTTCGACATCGTCGCCGATTTCGACGCTTCCGATCTGCGGAAACTTCCAGTGGCGGCCTTCCCCGAAAACGTAACCGAAGCCATCCGCACCGATAACTGCCCCAGAATGAATGGTGACGCTGCGTCCGATGCGTACGCCCGCGTGGAGCGTTACGCGAGGGTACAACTGGCAATCCTGGCCAATCGTTGCGCTGGAGCCAACGAAGCAAAACGCGCCGATCTCGGTACCCGACCCGATGGTTGCATGGTCTTCGATCACAGCGTGAGGACCGATCGACACATCACCGGCTATGCGCGCCGTGGCTGAAACTACGGCCGTGGGATGTACGAATGCATGCGGACGCTGGCGAGGGAAAAGCCACGCAGCAGACTGTGCGAATGCCAATTTGGGCGACGGGACTCGAATCGCGGTTTTGCCGGTCAAAGCCATCCCAGGCGGGGCCAGGACGCATCGCGCGCGCGATGCCTCAGCCCTTGCCCGATGTTTTGCACTTTCAATGTAAATCAGGCCTTCGGGCCCGGCGCTCTCGGGACTGGCGAGCGAAGCAATTGGAGCGCTTCCGTCCCCCTCGATTTCTGCGTGAAGGTGTTGAGCGAGTTCTGCTGCGGTGCGAGTCATTTTTAGTCCTCACGGCACTTCAAGATTCCGAGTTGGGCTGATGCTTTCACTCATGCCGACGGTAAACCATGCCAGTGCGTCGCGCGAAAAGCGACGCTAGAACGGATAAATTGGCTTCTCGCCCGGCGGGCGCGTCTTCCAACGTTTATGCACCCAAAGCCATTGATCCGGATGCGTACGCGCAAAATCCTCGACGACCTTCATGAACTTCGCCGTGTTCGCGATGACGTCGCTTTCTTCATCGTCGGTGCGAACAAGTTCGACCGCGGGTTCGAAGTGCAAACGATACTTGCCGATCGCCTCATCCCAGAAAGCATAACCGGGAACCACGGCTGCCCCCGTACGCAGCGCCAACCGCGCCAATCCGGAAGTGCTGCACGCCGGAATTCCGAAGAACGGGACGAAAACGCCTTCCCCAAGCGAAGTGTTCTGATCGGCGAGAACGCCTATCACGCCGCCACCGCGCAAGATCTTGAACATCGTGCGCGCCGAATCGTTCTTGTCAATCATGCGGCAACCCGAGAGACAGCGATATTGATTGACGAGCGCGTCCACGCGCCGATTTTCGATGGGCCGCGCGAGAAAATGACAGGGATATCCATACACGGCATGCGCGAACGAGGAGAGCTCCCAGGGGCCCATATGGCCGGTGAGGAATAGCAGGCCTTTACCGCGGCCGAGGGCTTCGAGATAGTTCTCGTTGCCGTCGAGAATGATGACGCGTTCGATATTCTCGCGATTGTATTTCGGAAATTGGGTAAATTCCGCTCCCATCCAGCCGATGTTGCGAATCATCTTGCGGATGGTTTCGCGGCGCTGCGAATCGCTCCAATCGGGAAAGGCGAGTTTGAGATTGAATTCGGCGGCGCGACGAAGAGGAGTTCGCACCCAATAGGCGATTCGCGCGAATGCGGCGCCCACGCTCCGCGCGAGCGAGCGCGGAAGCAATCCCATTCCTTTCATTACCGACCACGCGGCAAAATATTCGATGCGTTCGCGCATGCGCGGTCATTCTGTCATAGTCGCGCGCGAGCGGGCCACCTTGGAATCATGCTTGCGATTAGGAACGTGCGATTCAAATCCGGCGACTTCTTTTGATAAACTGACCACACATTGACCAAGAGCCAACGCACACTAAGAATCATCGCAATGATTGTTGCCGTTCTTGTTCCGGTACTGGCATTTTTCACGCAACTCGCTACGGTTGGCCTGATCGGCCCGGATGAACCGCGTTACGCCTGGATCGCGCGGGCGATGGCGCAGACGCATGACTGGGTGACGCCGCGGCTTTACGGTCAGCCATGGTTCGAGAAACCAGTTCTTTATTACTGGCTAGCCGGAATCGGATTTCGATTTCTGAAGTCGGGAGAAATTGCTGCACGATTGCCGTCGGCAGTCGCCGCGTTGCTCGCGGCGTGCGGGATCGCATGGTTTGCGCTGAAGGAATACGGCGAGAGAACGGCGTGGATCGCGATCATGATTTTCTCCACGACTGCCGCGGCCATCGGATTCTCGCGCGCAGCCACGCCGGACATGCTATTCAGCGCGAGCATAGCGTTCGCGATGGTATGCGCGGGCGGAATTCTACGCGAGGATGGCCTGCTTCGCGGCTTGAGAGCGTCCGACACGGGTGATCCTCAGCCTGCGCCTGCCACCGGCCCTGCGATCAGCTCAACGGCAGCAAGCGCAGCGTTGTTCGGCGGGTGGCTGGGAGTGGCGATGCTCGCCAAAGGGCCAGCAGCAATCGTTCTCGCCGGCGGAAGCCTCGGCCTGTGGGCGCTGTGCACGCGCAATTGGAAGGCGTGGCGCCGATTTGTGAATTGGCACGCAATTGGAGCGTTCGCGATCATCGCCGTTCCCTGGTATGCGATTTGCGCCGCGCGAAATCCAGGTTTCCTGCGGACGTTTTTGTTTCTGCATAACGTCGAGCGCTATCTCAGTCCGGTATTTCAGCATGTGCAGCCGTTCTGGTTTTTCGGGCCCATCCTTCTATTTGCGCTTGTTCCGTGGACACTTCTACTTTGGCCGGCGGCCGAGGAAGGCTGGCGCTTGTGGCGCGAAAAATCGTGGCACGACTCCCCCGGATTCTTTCTCGCCTGCTGGGCGATTTTCCCTGTGATCTTCTTCAGCGCATCGCAATCGAAATTGCCTGGGTACATCCTGCCGTCAATTCCCGCGATCGCGCTGCTTCTCGCCGTCAGCTTCGATCGCTGGATCGTTCGGATGAAATGGCCCACCCGGTATTTGCTAGCGGCGGCAGGCCTGACGCTCTGGCTGATCTTGTATTACGCCGCACTCCACTTCGCGGAGTACATTCCTGATTATTTCGTGCGCGATGTCCGGGCGTTTGAAATCCTGGTGTTTTTTCTTGTGAGCACCACTCCGTTTCTGGCACCGCCACGGGTGGCCGCAGGGATGCTTGCTGCGTGCGTGCTATTCGTGCTGACCGTCGGCGGAATCGCGCTTTCGATCAAGACTCCGCCGCTCTCGGCTCGGCCGCTTCTGCCTCCCAAAGCGTGGTTTGTGGTGCATCGGACTGAAGATGTCGCGGTCTACCACGTGAACCGGAATTGGGAATACGGATTGAACTTTTATTATGGACGGCAGCTTCCGGAGTGGACTCCCGACATTCTCGGCGCTTCGATTGTGTTTACGACTCCTGAAGGCTTGGATGAGTTGAGCCAGAAGGCGATGGTGGGAAACGTTTCCGCGTTCGGCAATCCGCCGTGCGTAAGAGCGCAGATCGTGGCTGAACAGCCCTAAACTGATGCGCAATGGCAATCGTTTGATTAGTGAACAGCTTGGCCTGAGACAGGGAGATTCAGCAGAAAGAACGAAACTAGCATGTTCTCGTAGGTCTTGCGATCCTCGTCGCCCATCTCGGAATAAGTCACGCGCGTCGCTTCCTGCCGCTTGGGATCGGGAGCCTTCTGAAAGAGTTGACTGGTGGACAAGGCAAGAAGCGTGCGGTCTTGCGACTGAATGAAAAGCTTGGCGGTTCCTTGCAAGCGGCCGAAGTGGGCCGACACTGGCGGATCCTGACGATATTGATAGTTGATGAGGCGGAATCCGATCTCGCAAAAGCGCATTACGAGAGGGAGCGCCGTCAGCCCCGTCTTTTTCACCTGAATGCGAAGAAAATCGACGGGATCGTCGTACACGGAATCGACTGCGACGGCGACGATGCGAGGATCGGCTTCGGCCGCTTCGAGCGCCGCATAGGCGCCGATATCCATGCCCCAAACACCGAAGTGCTTAGGATCAACGTCCGGACGGCCGGCCAATGCATTGATCGCAGCGCGCAATTCATCCGACTCGCGATAACCGAGAGTGGTCGCACCTTGACTCGCCCCGTGCCCGGCGAAATCAAAAACGAAAACGTTGTATTGCTGATCCTGAAGCGCCGAAACGAGCGTGAGAATATCGCCGCGCTGCGAGCCGTATCCGTGGCAGAAAACGATGGTGGCCGCGCCCTGCAATCCCGGGAAAAACCAACCTTCCCTTTCGCCTCCTTCCACGGGAAACGAAAACGTGCTCGGATGGCCCATCATGACGTTCAAATCCATCGTCGTGGGATTGCGTGAAGGCTTCAAAATTTGGCGTAGCAAGAATCCGGCGGCAACGGTGGTGCCGAAGAAGGCGAATAATAGGACTGCCAGGACCCCAGAGATGGCCTTGGCGAGCGGTGTGGTTGGGTATCTCAGCTCAGATAACACGGACATTAGAATCCTGTGAAAAGCTTCGCTAAATTGATATCGTGACGGATGTTAGCACAGTTCAGAAAGCGCGCTGCGGGGCGCCGCATACTAGCTTGCCGCTTGAGTAATATTTTGGGCGCGAACCGAGGCGGAGCTATAATCCATCAGTGGAGCAAAAGTCCAAGACCGTTCAGCTCCTCGACCTCCGACAGATGCAGACGCGCGACCTTGAGCGCCTGTTTGAAGAAGAAGGCCGCTACTGGCGCGATGAACTCTCCTGGGATTACCGGCCTTCTCTCGATTTAATTCGCCGTTTTGTGGATTCGCATACGCTGGGCGGGTATGTCGCGTCGGAAGGATACGAGGCGGCGGGATACGGCTTCTACGTCCTCGAAGATCACAAGGGACTGATCGGCGGACTCTTCGCATCTCCGCGCTTTCCGCAAGCCGAGGTGACCGACAGTTTGCTCAGCGAGATGCTCGCGACGCTGCGCGCGACGCCGCGCGTGAATCGCGTGGAAGCGCAGATCATGCCGTTTGGCGGGGCGCTCGATGCTGCGCTGCTCTCGCAGCATTTCCGGCTGTACCCACGGCAATTCATGATGCTGAAGCTTTCAGAAGTGAAGTTGAAAGGCAACGTGCTTTCGCCGGGAATGAGAATCGAAAGATGGAGCGACCGCAATTTCGAAGCGTGCGCGAGATTGATTCAAATTGCATACGCGGATCATGTGGACGGGGACATCAACGATCAATATCGCAGCGAAGCAGGTGGAATGAAATTTCTGCGGAATATCGTGATCCTGCCGGGATGCGGACAATTTCTGCCGGAGGCATCGTTCCTCGTGCGCGAGGCGAGCGGCGAACTGCCGATTGGGATGGTGTTGACGTCAACGGTCGCGGAAGGCGTGGGACACACTACGCAGATTTGCGTGAGGCCCGGTTATCGCGGTGCGGGGATCGGCAGATATTTAATGGAAGCTTCGATTCAGGCGCTGCGCGCGCGCCATTTTCATTCCCTTTCGTTGACGGTGACCTCGATGAACGCGACGGCGGTGAAACTTTACGAGGAACTCGGATTCCGGACGCTTAAAAATTTTGCTGCCGGCGTCTGGCACGCATAAACGGAAATTTCGCGACACGCGCCGCCAAATCACTTTCGCGCGCGTTCGCGAAGCAAGCCCTTGAGCTCGTTCATGAATTCCTTTACGTCCTTGAAATCCGAATACACGGAAGCGAAGCGAACGTAAGCCACTTTGTCGAGCTTCTTGAGGCGCGACATCAGAAGGGCGCCAATTTCTACCGTCGTGAGTTCGCGCTTGGTGGACTCGCTGACGACCTGCTCGGCTTCGTCCACGATGGCTTCGAGCTTCGATGTCGGGACGGGGCGCTTCTCGCAAGCTTTGAGCAATCCCTGAAGTATTTTTTTCCGGTCGAAGCGCTCGCGGCGGCCATCTTTCTTAATGACCATGTAGGGCACTTCGTCGATGCGCTCGTAGGTGGTGAAGCGGCGATTGCACTTAAGGCATTGTCGCCGGCGGCGAATCAGATCCCCGGCGCGGCCTTCGCGCGAATCCACCACTTTGTCGTTAATGTTCGAGCAGAAGGGACATTTCATGTGCGCGCGTCTCGCTTCGCGCCGCGATCATCTGCTCGCGCGTCATCGGTCAGGTGTTCTTGAGCCATGTGTTCTTCCGCTTCGAGCACGACTGCTTCCTTTTCGGCGCTCGCAACGCGCCGCAATTCGCCCATGGACCAGCCCTCGCGAAGAAGCAGCGGGACGCCGACGAGAATTGAACTTGCGAACGTAATCAGCCAAGTCGAGATGGCTGCGGCTGCCGCCGGCTCCTTTTCTACTCCAAAGATGACGGTGAAAACAAGAAACGTCGCGACTTGTGCGCCGCCGCCGACACCGGGCAATTGCAACGCCGAGCCAACCATTGTGAAAGCAAGTACGAGCATGGCGCCGGAAAAATCGAGCGCGGCGAGCCTGCCGCCGAACGCGTGCGCGACCCAGACATAGATGTAGACGACGAGTATCCAGTGGGCCGCGGTCCATCCAACGGCTGCGCCGAGATCACCCCACGTGCGCAGGGCATGCAGGCCCTCGCTCAGTCCGGCAATTAGTGCCGCAAGTTTCGCGCGCCAGCCGGTGCGGTTCTTACCTTCGAGGACTGACTGCTCGAAGCGCCGAGCCACAACTCCTGCGCCGTGCAGGCGAAAGTAAACGAGAAACGCTGCGAGGACCGCGAACGCAACGAGGAATAGCGCGCCGCCGGTTTGCACGGCGTGCATCAGCGGGGTTCCGCGCGCCGCCGTGAGCCCGCCGCGGGAGATAGCGATGAGTGCAAGGCCGGCAAAGACGGCGGTGGCGCCTGCATCGAGAGCGCGCTCGAGAAGGTAGACGCCGAACATTCCGGAGATCGGCAATTTTTCTTTGCGCGCAATGAGGAGCGGCCGGATCGGCTCGCCTGCGCGGCCGAGAAGAAAGACGCAGGCGAAACCCATCAACGTGGCCGAATAAAGGCTCGCGATCTTGCTTGGCCCGAGATACCGGGACATCCGCTTCCAGCGAAAAGCGCGGATCAGGTACGCGACGTAGGTGGAAACAACACCGAGCAGGAGGAGATAGAGATTCGCATGGCGCCACGAGTCGCCGAGTACGCTCCAGCGAAATCCCTCAAGCGCGATGGAATTGCGGAATTTATAGAGGAGTGCGGCGAGGGCGACGACCGCCAGAAGGAGGATGATGAACTTGCGAAGCGATCGGCGCATCCGACGCGACCGTAGCAGCTATGCGCTTGGAGTGTCAAGTTTCGAGGGCAGGAAGCGCTGTCGGACAACCGCCGGTGAGACGATTAGCGAATGACGCGCCGGGCGGCGGATTCGACTAAAAAGCGCGAAATGTTATGATCGGCGCGGCACAAAATTGATACCGGGCCTCGCGCAGTTTATCGTTCCGTGCGCTAAGAAATCACTCGCGGCATGAGCAAACGATAGAAGCCGGATACGCGCGCTGCGCGAACCTGGCGTGCGACGCAACTTCCCGTAAATTGCGAGCGTACTTGTGTTTTGGAAGCAAGCGTGGCTAATATGCCGCCCAGCCACGGAACTTTTCGGCTGGAAAATGCGTTTCTCTTGGTGAGGCCGGAAAGCAATGGCGGCGATGAGGCTGAAAACGATTGGAGCCCGATGCCCAATTGGTACAAAAATGCCTACGGGGCGACGGGCCGGCGTGGGAGGAATTGGTGCATCGCCACGCGCGCCGCGTTTTCGGACTGTGCTATCGCTTCACGGGAAACCCGCACGAAGCGGAGGATCTCAGCCAGGAAGTTTTCCTCAAGATCTACCGGTCACTTGTGAGTTACCGTCCGGCGGCTGGTGGATTTCCAACGTGGCTCACGAGCGTGACGCGGAATTTATTGGTGGATCATTACCGGCGAACGAAGCGGGACCGGCTTACGGATTCGATCGAAGACGAGATGCCGCGGCTCGAGGAAAAGCACTCGTCGACGCGGACGCCGTTCAAGCAAGTGGCCGACTCGGAACTGAGCGATCAGATCCAACATGCGCTTTCGAGGCTTTCGCCGGAGTTGCGCGAGGCGGTGATCCTGCGGGACTTGCAGGGTCTGGAATACAATGAAATTCAAGAGGTTTTGTCCGTGCCCGAAGGGACGGTAAAATCGAGAATCAACCGGGGACGAATCGAGCTTGCACGAATTCTGGAACAATTGGGATTGCGACCGGCATAGCGGCAGAGAAATGAAATGAATTGGACTTGCGCACAAATCGAGGAGCGGCTGAGCGATTATCTCGATAATCGCCTCGACCCCGCCGATGTAGCCGAGCTGAACCGGCACGTGGACGGTTGCGCCGAATGCACCCGTTTGATTGAACGGGTGGGCTCGACGGTCCAACAGATGCGTTCGCTTGCGCCCGTCGAAGTTCCCTCGCACCTCATCAATTCGATTCTCGATCAGACGATCGGCACGCGCCCGGAGAATTCGGGGTGGCGCGGATGGTTCGCGTGGGCGCCTTTCCTGGTGCAGCCGAAGTTCGCGATGGGCGCGCTGACTTGCGCCGTGACTTTGATCATTCTCGGCTACGGAATCGGCCTGAGCCCCGCGAAAATCAAGAAGGGCGATCTCGCGCCATCGAATGTGTATCGTGCGGCGAATCGGCAGGCCCATCTGACTTACGGGCGCGCGCTCAAGTACGTCAACGATTTGAAAGTGGTCTACGAGATTCAGTCCAAGCTGAGGCCCGAAGAATCGCCGGCACGTGAGCGAGAG
The DNA here is from genome assembly GCA_963803835.1 of uncultured Acidobacteriota bacterium. Classification (GTDB taxonomy): domain Bacteria; phylum Acidobacteriota; class Terriglobia; order Acidiferrales; family UBA7541; genus Palsa-147. The sequence goes on from CAWDOI010000027.1 coordinate 166,493, forward strand.
CAAGAAGAAGTTCCAGCTTCGCCGACGCCACAGGAGAAATCGCAACAGGACTCGCGTCCGGGCCGCAGCTCGACGCTTGATGCGGACTTATACGCGTTTATCATCACGCGCGAAGCCATGAGGAGCCAACAATGAAGTGCGCCGTCCACACAGAAGTGGATGCTACCGGATTTTGCCGGAATTGCGGCAAGCCACTCTGCCCCGAGTGCACGCGCGACGTCCGAGGCGCGCTCTACTGCGAAAATTGCGTTGCGGCTGCGATTTCGTCCCAGTCGGTGGCACCTGCCGTTAAACCGGACGTCAATCCTGGAGCCGCAGCTGCATTGGGGCTGATTCCTGGTTTGGGTGCGGTCTATAACGGCGAGTACACGAAGGCAATTATTCACATAGCGATTTGGGGCGGACTACTGGCGGCGGGCATTACAAACGCGCTTGGCGATCTCGATGTGCTCGGATGGGTCGCTTTCGGGCTCTTTCCTATTTACATGTCGGTTGACGCATATCGAGTGGCTAAGGCTCGCTACAACGGAGCACCTGTCGCGCAACCGGCGCCTGCCGGACGGCTTCCGGTCGGCGCGCTCGTACTCGTCGCGCTTGGCGTTCTCGCGCTGCTCGGAAATTTCGGGCTGATTCGCGGCGAGTGGGTTGAACGAGGTTGGCCGCTGATATTGATCGCAATCGGAGTGTGGCTGATGGTGAAGCGCGGGCGTGGCGGATCTACGGGAGGCGCAAGTCATGTCGGATGAAACGCGTTGCACGTGCGCGAGGTGCCGGTTGGGCGGGCTTATGGGGCCGGCGATTCTGATCACGATTGGCGTGCTCTTCCTCATACAGCAATTCTCGAATCGCATTTCGTTCGGCGAGCTCTGGCCCGTCATCCTGATTGTCATTGGCGGAGTAAAGCTGCTCGAAGCGACGGCTTCGACCGAAGGGCACGTGGACAGGGAGAAGCGAACGTGAGCGGCGGCCGAGGGATTTGCGGCGCCCGCGGTTGCACACAAGCATGAGCAACGGCACGAACCAGCGGCAATCGGTGTTTGGCGGGCTGATCTTGATTCTGATCGGCGTGCTGTTCCTCCTGCATCATTTCCGGCCCGAACTTGGAATCGCTCATCTATTCCGCGTTTATTGGCCGCTTCTGCTGATCGTCTGGGGCGTCGCCAAGCTCATTGAGAATTTTTCGCCACGCAATCCCGCGGATCCGCGACGGCCAGTCATCACAGGCGGCGAGATTGCGTTGCTTCTGCTGTTGGTCTTCCTTGCTCTGGGGCTCGAAGGTTATGATCGCGTACGGACGCAATTCCCGAGCCTGGACATCGGCGATATCTGGACGAACAAGGGCGTCCCAGTGGCTGAGGAATTGCCATCGCAGAAAATTCCGCCGAATTCCACGATCTCGATCAATACCGATGAGGGCGACATTACGGTCTTCGCCGAGGACAGCGACGAGCTTCGCGTCGTGGCGACGAAGACGGTCACGGCTCTCAGCGATCAAGAATCGCGCAAACGCGCTGACGAAATCACCGTGGCGATCACGTCGAACGCCAACGGCGGATACGAAGTGCACCCGACAGGCACATCTGGCCGGGGCCGTGCGCGGGTGGACTTCGAAATTCACGTGCCCAAGAAGGCTACGATTCTCGCGAAGACGGAAAAGGGAGACATAAACGTCGGCGGCGTATCGGGATCTGTTACGGCGACGACGCAGCACGGTGACGTGGAAGTTCACGACACCGGCGGCGTGACGATCGAAGTGCAAAACGGCGACGTCCGCGTGGCCAATATCACTGGCGACGTGTCCGTGAAGGGGCCCGGGAACGACGTGAGTGTCTCCGACGTCAGCGGTGATGCGACGTTCGACGGAGATTTTTACGGCTCGGTGCAGCTTGAAAAGATCGCGCAGACGACGCGGTTCACGTCGTCGCGAACAACTCTGACTATCCTGAATCTGCGCGGCCACCTCGATCTTGATTCCGGAGAACTGCAGGTTTCGGACGTGCGCGGAAACATCCGGGTGGCGACGCGCGATCGCGACGTCAATCTGGAAAACACAGCCGGGCGGATCGAGATCAGCGACGCCCATGGCGATGTGTCCGTCGACTTGAACCAACCGCCCAAGGACGAAATCAACATCACGAACGACACGGGCGGAGTGGAACTCGCGATACCCGCGGCGTCAACTTTTGAAATTACCGCCGCTTCGCGTTCGGGAGACATTCAGAGCGATTTCGGCGCGTCGGGCTTGAATCAGCAAACTTCTGAAGACTCGTCATCGCTGAATGGAAAAGTGGGAACGCGCGGGCCGAAAATCACCATCGCCACGAGCTACGGAACCATCAATCTGCGCAAGTCCGAATCGTAATTCGCGCTGGCCTTCCGGCTAGCGCTCGACCATCCGATCGATCGTCGCGAAAAAATCAGGGAAAGAAACGGCGGCGCATTCGGCGTCCTGAATTACCGTTTTTCCCTCGGCGCCAAGTCCTGCGACAGCCAGCGCCATCGCAATCCGATGATCTCCGCGGGGATCGATTTTTGCGCCGCGCAATTTTCCTGCGCCGCGTCCCTCCACTCGCAAGCCATCCGGAAACTCTTCGACACGCGCGCCCATGCGCCCGAGCGATTCCGCGAGGGCTGAAACGCGATCGCTTTCCTTTACGCGTAATTCCTGTGCGCCGCGAATTTCAATTCCCTTCTCCGTGAATGGGCCGAGCGCGGCGAGCATCGGCAATTCGTCAATCATCTCGGCAACTTGCGCGCCTGAAATCCCGCCGCCCGCGAGCGGCGCGTGGCGGACGGCGAGATCGCCGACGAGCTCACCGTCACGGCTTTGCAGCGATGCGACGTGTATCGAGGCGCCGATTGAAATCAGAAAATCTAGGATGCGCGTGCGCGTCGGATTGAGGCCGACATCGTGAAGAATGACGTTGGAACCTGGAAGGATCAGCGCTGCGGCGATGAAGAACACGGCGGCAGAGAGATCGCCAGGTACTGTCAGCCCCCGGCCTTCGAGGCGAGGGCCGCCTTGAATCCGAACGACGCCCTTGGCAGCGATAACGCGGGCGCCGAATTCGCGCAGCGCGAGCTCGAGATGATCCCGCGTGGCAACTGATTCGTGAACGGAGGTTTCGCCTTCAGCGTAGAGCCCAGCGAGGAGGATCGCCGACTTCACCTGCGCACTCGCGACCGGAAGCGTGTAATCAATCGAATGCAAGGGCTTGCCTTGAATTTCGAAAGGCGCAAGGCTGCCTTCGTGAGCGGAGATTTTTGCGCCCATGGCGGTGAGCGGATCGATAATCCGGCTCATCGGACGACGCTGCAGCGAACCATCGCCCGTAATCGTCGAAGAAAATGATTGCCCAGCCAGAACGCCCGTGAGAAGGCGAATCGTTGTGCCGGAATTGCCGGCGTCAAGGGCACGCCGGGGAGCCGCCAGTCCGCGAAGCCCTTTGCCCGAAATGCGAATCGTGCGATCGAGCGATTCAATTTCGACGCCCAAACGTCTAAGACAATCGAGGGTGCTTTTGCAATCGGCAGCGGAGGAATAATTGCGGATTTCGCTCGGGCCCTCGGCCAGCGCGGCGAGAATCGCGTAGCGATGGGAGATCGACTTGTCGCCGGGAAGTTCGACGACTCCTTCAATCTTCTTCGCGGGCTCAATCTTCGCTTTGCTCACAAACGGAATTCTAACAGGTTGGCGCGGAACTCCAATTCGTCCAGATACTTCGAAGGAACGCAACAAGGGTAACCGGCATCTAACTCGACTGAAACGATGGTTTGCGCCGCTTCGGTGGCACGGGTATCATCAAAATTTATGCGAAAACGTATCGTCCTAGCCCTAACCGCACTTCTGTTCCTTACCGCGTCCGTATCCCTGCCCGCTGCTGACGATGGAACGATGCCGATCGAACAGATTCAGCCGGGCATGAAGGGCATCGCGTACACAATTTTCAGCGGCGATGCTGTCGAGCCGATGGACTTGGTCGTCATCGGCGTGCTTCGCAACGCGCTCGGACCGAAAGTCGACGTGATTCTGGTTCAATTGTTGGGTGACAAGCCAGAACACTCTGGCGTTGTCGCGGGCATGAGCGGCAGCCCTGTCTATATCGATGGCAAGTTGGTGGGCGCACTCTCGCTGAAGCTCGGAATGTTCACCAAGGAAGCGATCGGCGGCGTGACGCCGATTGCGAACATGCTCGACATCAACAACGCGCTCCCGGCCGATGGCGCGCCGAAATCAGCAGCAGTTCCGCTTGAATCATCGACGGATGCGACCTCGTGGGCGACCATGTCGGCTGGATCATCGGCGTTCCAGATTCCGCTTCCGCCGGAACTCGCCCGACGCGCCGCGGTGGATTCCGGCAGTTATCTCGTCCCGATCGAAACACCTCTGATCATGACCGGCGTGTATCCGGAGACAATCGCGCAATTCGGAAGCCAGTTCCGCGCGCTCGGATTGACCGCAATGGTGGGTGGAACTGCTGCTCCATCACCCGAGGATGCGAAGCTCAAGCCCGGCGACATGGTCGGAATGGAATTGATCGGCGGCGATCTCTCGTTCGACGCGGGATGCACCGTGACGGCGATTGTGGGCGACCGCGTGTTTGCGTGCGGGCATCCGCTATTCAGCTTTGGCGACGTCTCGTTGCCGCTGACTCGCGGGCACGTGGTGATGACGCTAAATTCCGCGATGGAATCCACGAAAATCATGAGCAGCGGAAGCGTAATCGGCACGCTGACCGAGGATCGAACGACGGCGGTGATGGGGAAGCTGGGCCCCGGGCCGCATATGATTCCGATGGACGTGACGATTGCGACACCGCAAGAGGAAAAGCATTTTCATTTCGATGTCGCGGAAATCAAGCAACTCACGCCACTGCTCGTCGCCGTATCGGCATTGAATGGAATTTCGGGAAACACAGCGTATACGGAAGGCACCACGCTACAACTGAGCGGGTCCATCGATGTGAAAGATCACGGGTCCGTGAAGCTCGAGGATTTTTTTGCGCCGCAGGAAGCCGGCGGCCCCGGCGGGCTGCAAATTGCTTTCGCTGTGCTGCGGACCTTCAGCGAAATTTACGCGAATCCTTACGAGCCGGCAAAGATCGACAAGATTTCGCTTCGCGTTACGAGCCTTCCCGCGCACCGATCCGCGGCGATTGAAAGCGCGTGGAGCGAAAAGAGCGAGGTCGAGCCGGGCGAAACCATCGGCGTAAAAGTCCTTTTGCGGCCGTATCGCGGCTCTCCTTTTATTCAGGAGATTCCAATTACCATACCGATTCAGTCCGCGCGAGGGCCGATGGAATTGCTGGTTTGCGACGGCGAAACGCTCAACCGGATGACGCAACCTTTCGGTGCACCTTCGCAGTTGGCGGGCCTCGATGAGCTTGTAGCCGTGATGAATCGCGAAAGGCGCAACGACCGCCTGTATGCCGCGCTGCTGCAAGCGACGCCGACTCTGCTCGTCGAAGACAAAGAGCTTCCCAACGTGCCGCTTTCGGAAATCAATATCATGGATCAGCGCCGCAATCCGGGCGCCGCGCGCCTTTTGAACCAGTCGGCGGCGGGCGAATGGTCCGTGCCGATGAATCAAGTGATCGCAGGCCAGCGGGCGCTTACCATCACAGTGAAGTGAGTTCCTCACAAGAAGGAGTCGCGAGTTTGAAGAGATTACGAACGTGCGCGGTGTGCTTGCTGGCGGCCGTCGGCGCCATCGGATCGGTTCTGGCGCTTTCGGGTACCGCGAAGGGTGAGCACACGCGGTTCTGGCGGCAGACGGACTACTCGGACTTCGAGAAGGGCACGCGGAAAGGCGTGGCGCTGCGAAGCGACGGGTGGCTCGCGCCTGCTCCTCATTTCGCGCAGTTCGCCGACCCCAACTTGGCGTATTTGTGGCAGGTGCGCCTCGATTCGCACGGGCACGTCTTCGCGGCAGGCGGTTCGAACGCAAAGGTCGTGCGTTTCGACGACAGCGGAAAAGCGACGACGGTTTTCGAATCGCAGGAGCTTTCCGCGCAAACGATCTTGTTCGACTCCAAAGATAATTTGTACGTGGGCACATCACCTGATGGAAAAGTCTACAAAATTACTCCCGACGGACAGAAGAGCGTCTTTTTCGAGCCGAAGACAAAATATATCTGGGCGCTCGCGCTCGATTCCCACGGAACGCTGTTCGTTGGAACCGGCGACAAGGGTGAAGTTTTCGCTGTCGGTCCGGATGGCAAGGGCCAGCTCTTCTACAAGACTGATGAACGCCACGCGCGATCGCTGGCTTTGGATGCCAAAGGAAATCTCCTTGTTGGAACCGACCCCGATGGCTTGATCTTGCGCGTGGATGTCTCGGCGAAAAAAGGCGCAGGCACGCCGGAGGCTGGACACGCGTTCGTGCTCTACGAGACCGACAAAAAGGAAGTAACGGCGCTTCTCGACGACGCGCGCGGAAACATCTACGCCGCGGCGATTGGAGAAAAGCCGAAGACGGCGCCGTTTGTTCCGCCGCCGGTGATCGTTCAGGCTCCGCCGCAGGCCCAGGTATCGGCGGGAGGGCAGGTGACGATCGAAGCCCAGGTGCCCATCACTGCGGCCGCGCCAATTCCCTTCTTCCCGTCCGTGACCGGAGGAGGCGAAGTCTTTCACATCGCGCCCGATGGATCGCCGGAATCGCTGTGGAGTTCGCGAGATGATGCAGTGTACGCGCTCAGCCTCGCGAGCAATGGGAAGTTGCTGCTCGGCACCGGCAACCACGGCAACGTGATCGAACTCGAGGGACAGAGAGTATTCTCGATCAGTGCGAGCGCAGCCTCAGATCAGGTAACCGCGTTTGCGCCCGGACTTGGTGGGACGGTCTACGTGGCGACGGCGAATCCCGGCAAGGTGTTCGTGCTAGGGCCGGGGCAGGAAAAAGACGGTTCGTACGAATCCGAAGCATTCGACGCCAAGATTTTCTCGCAGTGGGGCAAGCTCACGTGGTGGGGCGAGAACGGAGCGACATCCGGCAAGGTCGCGTTCTACGTGCGATCGGGGAATACATCGCGGCCCGGGGAGAATTGGAGCGATTGGGCGGGGCCGTACTCGAACGCGGGCGGAGAGACGGTGTCGTGTCCGGCGGCTCGATTCGTGCAATGGAAGGTAGTCTTCCGCGAGACCGACGGCGGAGGCGCTCCGACTATTTCGTGGGTCAATCTCGCTTATTTGCCAAAGAATGTCGCGCCCGTGATCGACAGCATCATCGTTCAGAGTCCCGGAATTCGCGTGCAAGGCTTCGTGTCTCCTGTTGGTGGAGTGGGCGCGCCGGTCCCAGTTCAGCTCCGAATTCCGCCGGGCTACAATCCGACTGGCCCAATTACGCCAGCGCCGGCCGAATTGCCGAAACCGGGCAAGATGGAAATTCCGCCGCAAGGGTTCGAACAAAAGGGCTACCGAAGCGTGCTGTGGTCCACCCACGACGAGAACGATGACGACTTGACTTTCAGCATCTACATCCAGGGAGAAGGCGAAAAAAACTGGCGGCTGCTGAAGGACAAGATCGAACAGCATTATTATTCGTGGGACGCGACGACGCTGCCGGATGGCGCATACTTCCTGAAGATCGTCGCGTCAGACGCTCCGTCGAATCCGGCTGACCGGGCGCTGACCGCGGAGCGCGTGAGCGATCGCTTCGACGTAGACAATACGCCGCCCACCATCGAGCACGTGCGCGCGCAGGCGGGCAGCGGCGGCCATGGAGATGCGACGGTGGTGTTTGACGTCCGCGATCCGGCCAGCACGATTGAACGCGCGGAGTACAGCCTCGATAGCAGCGATTGGAGCGTGGTTTTCCCGAAGGGCTCTCTCTCGGATTCTCTGCAAGAATCCTACGAGATCGCCTTCCACGATCTCGCCGCGGGCGAGCACACGTTTTCTGTTCGCGTGAGCAATCGCTACGACAATACCGCGACCGCGAAAATAACTTTCGATATCACCCGCTGACGATGCCCGCCGGCCCCGATCTATCGACCATTCGCGCGGCTCACGAACGTATCGCGCCGCAGATTCATCGCACGCTTGTGCTCACATCATCGGCGCTCAACGAGATCGCGGGCGCGCGACTCTTCTTCAAGTGCGAAAACTTCCAGAAAACGGGCTCGTTCAAAATTCGCGGAGCGACGAATGCCGTTCTTTCACTTTCCGACGACGAGGCGAAACGAGGCGTCGTGACCCACTCCTCTGGCAATCACGCCGCAGCTCTCGCGCGGGCAGCCCGGATGCGCGGCATTCCGGCGTGGATCGTGATGCCGTCGAACGCGCCGGAAACGAAGAAGGCTGCCGTGCGCTCCTACGGCGGGCAAATCACGGAGTGCGAGCCGACTCTTGCGGCGCGCGAGTCGACGGCCAAGGCCATACTGGAAAAGACCGGCGCGACACTCGTTCATCCCTACGACAACCTGCGCGTGATTGCGGGACAGGGTACGGTTGCACTCGAAATTCTTGAACAAACTCCAGATCTGGATTTCTTGCTGGCGCCCGTGAGCGGCGGAGGTTTATTGAGCGGGACCGCGATTGCAGCGAAGGAATTGCGTCCGAAGATTCGCGTCATTGGATGCGAGCCGAAAAACGCGGACGATGCCTATCGCTCGATGGAAAGCGGCAAACTCGAACCCGCCGCGAAGTCCGAAACGATTGCAGACGGATTGCGCGCGACGCTTTGTCCGCTGACATTTTCGATTCTTCGCGAGCGCGTAGACGAAATTGCGCCCGTCAGCGAAGCCGAGATCGTCGAGGCGATGCGGATGATTTGGGAGCGGATGAAGATCGTGATCGAGCCTTCGGCGGCCGTCGCCGCGGCTCCCGCGCTTCTGAAAAGATTGGACGCGCGCGGCAAGAAAATTGGAATCATTTTGTCGGGCGGAAATCTCGATCTCGGACAGTTGCCGTTTCATTCCTGAATCTGCCGCGCGCAGAGGCGTATCTCTACGACCCTCGTTGCGCGAGAGTTCCCGTTCGACAATCTACATATCGTCGTGCGGCTTCCAATCCTCGGGCGGAAAATCAATCTTCCAAAAATTCGGCGCAGGAGCGTCGAACGAAATCGGAACGTGGAAACCCTCCGGCACCTGCTTCGACATGGACACGACGCGACATTGAATCGTTTCCTTCGTCGCGGCGTGCTCGAGAACAAATTGCGTCTGTGCGGAAAGGTTCTTTGGGCTCACAAGCATAGCGCCCGCGGGATTTACGCTTAGGGTCATAACGGAAAGCGTTTCTTCCTTCCCCTTCAGCATGACGATCGCGTTCGCTCGGATGCGCAGGAGAACGCGCCGGCCGCGCCGCCTTTCTTCGGCGATCGTATTCACTTGCGGCATTCCCTGGATTGCCGCGTGCGTTTGTGCGACTGCATTGGGGGTTGTGGTTTTTGCCGCTGCGGACGACGTAGATGTTGCGACTGACGGAGGCGTGGGCATGGGCTTAGGACTCCAATAAATTTGAGAGGTGAGTTGAAACTCGTCGCAATGAACTGAAGCGGAACGAGTTCCGGCGGGGCAAAACGGCGGCCGTGGCGCGATTTCGCGCCGTGAGCCCATGCTAGGCAGTGAGCGTGCGACGGTCAATGGTACGGAAGTTCCGCTTTCGCGAACCGATCGCGAATGGGCATCTAGGCGAGCAGCGCGTTTCGAATTTGTGCGCAGCGCGCCGCGTCGCATAATATTGGGCGTGCCATTTTTTCTTTGGCGCCAGAAAAATCCCGCGGCTGAAACCTATCTTGAGGGCCGAGGATCTTTCGCTGGACTGAAGTCCAGCTCCCCCTGCTGAAGCAGGAGGCTCCCACCGTGTCGGGCGCCTCGCTAGGAGGTAGTCTTATGACTGTCGAACGCGTCCGTCATCTCGTCGGAATCGGAGTGGACGCAACTGCAGAACTTGCCGATGCAGTCGCAGCCGATGTGCTGCGCCTCGAGAATCTCGATACTGACGTGCGCCCGCCTGAAGCGGCATTGGCAATTTCGCGGGACGAAGTAGGCGCGGACAGCGCGAATAGCTACCTGCCATTTTTCGGTGCGAACGAACTTCGCATGGCCGCGACCGAGCATGTCGTCGAGTTGTCCGGCGTCGACTATGACTGGCAACGCGAGTGCATCATCACGGCGGGCGGCTGCAATGGAATTCTAAACACTTTGCTGGCGCTGCTCGAACCGGGCGATGAAGTTGTGATGACGGACCCGATTTACGTCGGCCTCGTCAATCGCGTGCGGCTCGCGGGAGGCGTGCCCGTATTTGTGCCGTTCCATGCGTCGAATGGGGTGTGGCGGTTGGATCTCGACGCGCTGCGGCGCGCGGTCACGAAGCGCACACGCGCGTTTCTGATGATGAGTCCATCGATGCCATCCGGCGCCGTGCTCGACCGCAGCGAATGGGAAGCGGTTGCGAAAGCGTCCGTCGCCGCAGATGCGTGGATGATTTACGACGCCGCGATGGAGCGAATTCTCTACGACGGCGCGGTGCATTTTCATCCGGCATCGCTCGATGGAATGGCGCAGCGAACGATCACGGTGGGGACGGTGTCCAAAGAGCAGCGAATGATCGGCTGGCGCGTAGGTTGGATCGTCGGGCCGGCGGACGCGATGCGAGATATCGGGCTCGTGTGCATTTCGAATGTCGTCTGCCAGGTGGGGATCGCTCAGCGCGCGGCGGCTGCGGCGCTGCGCGAAGGAGAAGCTTCCTTTCGAGCGGCCGTAGCGGAATGGCAGGTGCGCCTCGATTGTGTCCGCGAAGAATTGAAATCTTTGCCGCTCATGCCATGCTGCGGCGGCTGGTCGGTGCTACTCGATGTCGCGCCGTTCGGCACGAAGAGCGCGAAAGCGAGCAAGCTTTTGATGGAGCGCGGGCAAATCGCCGCGACACCGATGAAAAATTGGGGATCGGAACGGAGCGACCGATTCGTGCGATTCGTTTTTTCGAATGAACCGGTATCGCGCTTGCGAGGTTTGCACGCTCGCGTCGAGCGAGCTCTCGGAAGACCTTCCTAAAGCGCCGCATGCACAATAGAGCGGCGCATTTCACGCGCTACCACGCTGCGGCTTGATCAAGAAACCAAATCAAACGGCCAGTTGTGCGAATTCGCGCCGCGGGATAACGGCTCGCGTCGCCCTCGGGCTCGCGGCGAATCTCCAAGATGATTTCGCGCTTCTTGGCGCCTTCCGCGAGAAAGAAAATATTCCTCGAGCGATTCAACATCGGGAACGTGAGCGTCAGGCGCTGCGGCGGCTCCGCCGGAACGCTTACTGCAACAACCGCGCGTTGCTTCTCACCGAGCGCGGGAGAATCCGGGAACAAAGAAGCCGTGTGCCCTTCCACGCCGACGCCAAGAAAAAGCAAATCGATTTCCGGATGCTCACCAAAGAATTCGCGCAGCATCTTATCGTATGCAATTGCCGCCTTGCCTGGATCCTCGAGATCGGTCGGCATCGGATGAATATTCCCCGGCGGAATGGACAGCCGCGAGAGCAGCGTTTCGCGCGCCATCCGATAGTTGCTGCGCTCGTCATCGTGCGGGACGTAGCGCTCATCGCCCCAGAAAAAGTGGATTTGCTTCCAGGGCATTCGCGAGATGAATTCGCGCGCCCAGAGTTCATTCAGGGATTTGGGCGTCGTGCCGCCGGAGAGGCAAATCGAGCAGCGACCCTTGGCGAGAACCGCATCGAGCGCGATGCGTTGCGATTCATCCGCAACGGCGCGAGTGAGCAGCGAGGTGTCGGCAAACACGCGAGCTTCTCGAATCACGGATTGGTCCAGCCTTCCGTTACGCCCGCCATCAGTTGATCGGCTTCGGGCGGGCCCCATGATCCCGCCGGATAGAGATGAACGGGCGGACGATTTTCAATCAGCGGCGTATAGAGGCGCCAGGAATCCTCCACCCAGTCGTCGCGAACAAACAGCGTGGCATCGCCTTTCAAGACATCCAGCAGAAGCGTTTCGTACGCTTCCGGAAGCGGCGCGAAGACGTCCGAATATCTAAAATGGAGACTTTGGTTCTGTAGTTCGACGGCGTCGCCGGGCCTCTTGATTTCGAAGCGAATGTCGAAGCCTTCATCCGGTTGGATCGTCATGACGAGTTTGTTAGCGTGCAGCGAGGATTCCCCGCATGCTTGGAACATCATAACGGGCGGCCGGCGAAAATTGACGACGATTTCGCTAGCGCGACTAGCCATGCGTTTGCCGGTGCGCAGGAAGAATGGCACGCCGTGCCAGCGCCAATTCTCGACCCACAGCCGCAGGGCCACGAACGTCTCCACCTTGGAATCTTTCGCTACTCCAGGCTCGTCGACGTACGCAGGCACATCTTTACCATCGATTTTGCCGCCGGTATATTGGCCGAATACGACGTCGCTATGACTGAGCGGCATCACTGAGCGCAGCACTTTCGCTTTCTCGTGCCGGATGGCTTCGGCTTCGAACGCCGAGGGAACTTCCATCGCGGTAAGCGTCATAAGCTGCGTCAAATGATTTTGAATCATGTCGCGAAGCGCGCCAGCGCCTTCGTAATATTTCGCGCGGTGCTCGACGCCGAGGCATTCAGCGACCGTAATCTCGACGCTGGCGATGCGATCGCGATTCCAAAGCGGCTCGAAAAGCGAATTCGCGAAACGAAAGACCAAAATGTTCTGCACCGTTTCTTTGCCGAGATAGTGATCGATCCGGTAGACCTGCTCTTCGGTAAAATATTTGTGAACGCAATCGTTGAGGCTTTGGGCGGAGTCGAAATCGTGGCCGAAAGGTTTTTCAATGACGATGCGCGTCCATTTGGGACTCTTGTTCAGGCCGGCCTCGCCAAGCGCCGTGATGGCAGGCGCAAATGCGGCGGGAGGCAGCGCCAGATAGAGCACTCGATTGCCCGGGAGCTGCTTCTCTTTCTCGATACTCGCGATGCGCGCGGCGAGGGCGTGATAGTCGTTGCCATTCGGCAGCGCCTGATAGAGCAAGTTTCCGCCAGTGAAGCGTGGTGGAAGCTCAGCTTCCGGAATACCGCTGGCGATGAGTTCAGCGCGGCACTGATCGCGAAAGCTGTCGTCGTTGAGGTCGGTGCGAAGGTCCACTCCCAGCACAACGCTATGATCGGGCAGCAGTCCGCGCTTTCGGAGGCGGTAAAGCGCGGGAAAAAGCTTCCGGCCCATCAAGTCGCCTGTCGCTCCGAGAATCACGAAGAGGCATGGCTCAGAGGGCGTGCGCTTCGGCGCTTCGCGTGGCGCTGTTTCGCCGACAACTTCAGTGGTTGGTATTCCGGCTGGCGTTGTGTTCACAATCAAGACCTTTCAAAAGCACATACAGCGAAATGGAGCGGGTGCCGAGCGGTTCACTCGCTCGCGACGCTCTGCACGGCGTGACCGCCGAACTCGTGCCGCATCATCGCGAGGAGCTTGTTTGCGAAAGGTTCCGGGTCCTGCGAACGGAAGCGCACATCAAGCGCCGCGGAAATCACCGGCATCGGCACGCCCAGCTCGATGCCCTCGATCGCGGTCCAGCGTCCCTCGCCCGAATCGGTGACGTAGGCGCCGATTCCTTCGAGCTTCGGGTTCCCGGCAAGCGCATCAACCGTGAGATCGAGCAGCCACGAGCGAATTACACTGCCGAACTGCCAGATGCGCGAAACGTGAAGAAGATCCAAGCCGAAATCTTTCTTGTGACCGAGCAGATCGAGTCCCTCCGCGTAAGCCTGCATCATCCCGTACTCGATTCCGTTGTGAACCATCTTCACAAAATGCCCGGAGCCAGCTGGGCCGACGCGTCCCCAGCCCTTGTCGGGACCGGGAGCGAGCGTCTTAAATATTGGCGAGAGCCGCTCGACCGCCGCGGCGTCCCCGCCGATCATCATGCTGTAGCCTTCCTTGAGGCCCCAAACGCCGCCGCTCGTTCCCACATCCACGAAATTGACGTTCTTCGGCTTCAAGTCGGCGGCGCGGCGAATCGAATCGCGGTAATTGGAATTGCCGCCGTCGATAATCGTGTCGCCTTCAGCGAGGTGCGGCAGCAGAGAAGCAATCGTGGAGTCCACGGGCGCACCCGCAGGAACCATCAACCAAATTGCGCGCGGGGCCCTGAGTTGTGAGACGAGCGACTCAAGCGAATCCGCGCTTTGCGCGCCCTTGTCCGCGATATTCTTCACCGTCGCAGCGTCTCGATCGAATCCGACCACGCGATGGCCACCCTTTAACAGGCGCTCCGTCATGAATCCGCCCATTTTTCCGAGACCAATCATTCCAAGTTCCATACGAAGCCTCCTGGCCATTATCCGTCAATAACTATGCCGTACTTGGCGAGATTCTCGCGCAATTGATTCGCGTCGCGAAACTGGATGGTGCGCATGCCCAACTCTTTCGCGCACTCGAGATTCAGGCCGCGGTCGTCTATAAACACGCATTCGGACGGATCGCGTTGCGTGATGCTGAGAGCGCGGCGATAGATGCCGTCGTCGGGCTTTCGCACACCGAGATAGCACGAGCTGAAGAACGCGTCAAAGTAAGTCCGCAAATGAAACGTATGAATGCGGTACTCGTTGATTTCGCGCGACTCGTTGTTCAGCGCCGCGATGAAATATTGCTTTCTCGCGGCGAGCTTGCCGAGCAACTTCAATGAATCGGGAAGGGGGCGCGATTGATCGAAGATAAATTTCTCGAATTCATCGCGCGTGAAAGAGCGCTCGCGGTAAAAGACAGTGCGTTGAAGATATTCGGAGAGCGGGATCTCTCCTGTCTCGAAACCATTCAGGAGCAATTCGTGGCGATCTTCAAATTCATCCCACTCGAGTTGAAACTTTTCAACGGCCAGACGACGGCTCGGCCGGTCCCAGCCATTGGTCAGAATCACGCCGCCCACGTCCCAAAAGAGCGTCGTGACATCAGACACGCAGCACCTCTTCGACGCGCGCAAGGCCGGCAGCGGCATCGCGGCCAAGTTGAACCTGCATGAGCCGGCGTCCGCGTTGCTGCAAAGCTGTGTAGTCGCCTTGCGCCTGCGCGCGAATCAAGGTGCCGAAGGTATAATCGGTTTCGGGAACGCTGAGATCGGCCACCGGCGTGTCGAGTATTTGAATAAAGAGGCCGGTATTCGGACCGCCCTTGTGCAGTTGGCCAGTCGAGTGGAGGAATCGCGGACCGTAGCCGAGCATCGTGGCCGCTTTTGAACGATGCCAGAGCAGCGTGCGAATTCGCTCGA
The DNA here is from genome assembly GCA_963803835.1 of uncultured Acidobacteriota bacterium. Lineage (GTDB taxonomy): Bacteria > Acidobacteriota > Terriglobia > Acidiferrales > UBA7541 > Palsa-147. The sequence goes on from CAWDOI010000027.1 coordinate 181,673, forward strand.
GCGCAGCCGTGGTGCGATCCGACGGCGCGATGTACGCGTCGATGCCGATGTAGTCGCCCGGCTTCACGGACGCGAGCAGTGTTTGCACGGCAGCACTCAATGCGGCGAAATTCGACGAGTCAATCGCATCAGAGACAGCCGCTTTGCCGGCGCTATCGCCCGGAGTCTTCTTCATGGCTTGGCGCGCGAGGTCTTTGGCAAGTTGCACGTCCGGCTGATTAAACGGCTGAATGCCGATGGCAGCGCCGACCGCGGCAACCGCTATCTCCCAACGATAGAATTCACCGCCGAGATCGAAGAGATCGTTCGTCGTGATCCGGACGACGGGGTGGCCTGCAGCTTCAAGAGCGCGCAGCTTCGCGATGTGGACGTCATCCTTCTCCGACGCGAGCCGCAAATGCACGAACAGACGATCGGCCCCGTAACGAGAAGGATCGCCCGCGGGCTCTTCGTCTGCCACGGGAATGATGCCCTTCCCTTCTTTGCCTGTGCTCTCTGCGATTAATTGCTCAAGCCACACAGGCAAGTGGCGCAGCGACGGCGACGCGAAAAATGTAACTTTGTCGCGTCCAGCTTTCGCGGCTTCGCCGATTATCGCTCCAAGCTGGAGGCCCGGATTTGACTGCTCGGCCACGTTTGCCGAGCTGGCTTGCTGCATCGCGAATGCGCGATCGACAAAGCGCTGCAAATCGAGGCCGATGATCGCGGCGGGCACGAGGCCAAAGTGCGTCAAAGCCGAGTAGCGGCCGCCGACATCGGGCGTCGCCAAAAACACGCGGCGAAAGTCGCGTTGCTCGCCAAGTTTTTGCAGCGGAGTGCCTGGATCGGTAATCGCGATGAAATGGCGGCCAGCCGACCGTTCGTGATCGCTCACGCGACGCCAGAAATAATAGAAGAACGAGTTTGGCTCGGTGGTCGTTCCCGATTTGCTCGACACGATGAAGAGTGTGTGCCGCAGATCGATGCTATCTTCGAGTGCCGTCACGGCCGCAGGATGAGTACTGTCGAGCACGTGCAACACGGGATAGCCGTCGCGGCTGCCGAATGTCTTCTCGAAAACTTCGGGTGCGAGGCTTGATCCGCCCATTCCGAGGACGACGGCGTGCGTGAATCCTTCCGCCTTGATATCCTCGCGGAACTTGACGAGATCGGCCACCTGCTCGCGCTGCACATCCGGCAACGTCAACCAGCCGAGGCGATCCGTGATTTCAGGAGTGCCGGCAGGCGCCCAAAGCGTGGGATCTTTGGCCCACAGGCGCTTTGAAAATTGTGCGCCGGCCCATGCGGCCAAGCGTTGCTCGACAGCGGGAGCGAGCGCGCCGAGCGATTGCTCTTCTTTTCCTACATTTGCCGCGGCGCCAGCGTTAGCCGCTTTGCCGGCGTTCACTGCGACGAGAGCCGCCTTTTTCTTATCCAACGCGGCCATCAAATCTTCGAACGACTTTGCAAAGGAAGCCACGCCGTCAACCTGCAATTTGTGGGTGACGTCATCGAGACTGACGCCGAGTTTTGCGAGTTCCGCTATTTCCGCTGCCGCGCCTTCAGGCGAATCGAGAATCGTCGAGCCGCGCACGACGCCATGATCGCGAAACGCGTCAAGCGTTGCCGGTGGCAGCGTATTCACGGTGTGAGGTCCGATCAATTCCGCGACGTAAAGAGTATCGGGGTATGCAGGATTCTTCGTGCTCGTGCTGGCCCAAAGAACTCGCTGGACGCGCGCGCCCTTCGCTCGTAGCGCGGCGAAATCGGGACCATCAAAGATTTCCTGAAAGCGCTTATAAACGAGGCGGCAGTTTGCGATGCCGGCTTTCCCGCGCAGTGCGAGGGCCTCAGGCGTTCCGATCTTGTCGAGCGCCGGATCAATCAGGTTATCCACGCGGCTGACAAAAAATGATGCGACCGAAGCAATGCGCGAAGGATCGGCAGCGCGAGTGAGGCCCCGGATATAAGCCCGCGCAACCGCCTCGTAATGCCCCATCGAAAACATCAACGTGATGTTGACATTGATTCCCGACGCGAGAAGTTCCTCGACCGCCGGAATTCCTTCGGGCGTGGCCGGAACCTTTATCATCACATTCGGCCGCTGGACCGCTCCCCACAGGCGGCGCGCCTCGCGAATTGTTCCGGCAGTGTCGCGGGCGAGTTTTGGCGACACCTCGAGACTCACGAAACCGTCCGCGCCGTTCGTTCGGTCGAACACAGGCCGCAAGATATCCGTCGCCATGCGGATATCTTCGATGGCGAGCGAGTCGAAAAGCGAAGGAGCATCCGCGTCGGGGTCGCGATCGATGAGTTTTCGAAGCGTTTCGTCGTAATCCGCGCTGCCTGCGATCGCCTTCTCAAAAATCGTGGGATTGCTGGTCATGCCGCTCAATCCGTCGTTGTCAACGAGGCGCTTCAGATCTCCGCTGGTCAAAAGCGTGCGGCGAATGTAATCGAGCCAAACGGCCTGGCCTTGCGCTTCGGCGAGGCGGAGTGGATTGGCGGTTCCCTTCGGATTCGCCGCCGTATCCGAACTAACCGTGCTGGCCATACTTCACCTCCAAAGCTTTCACTTTTTCGAGCCGCCGGCGGTGGCGCGGCTCATTCGTAAAAACAGCTTTGACAAAAGTAGCAGCAAGATCTTTCGCGAGTTCGACGCCGATCACGCGCGAACCGAGGACGAGGACGTTCATATTGTCGTGTTCCACGCCCTGATGGGCGGAGTAGCAATCGTGCGCGATACCCGCGCGGATGCCGGGAAGCTTGTTGGCAGCCACCGATGCACCGACGCCGCTGCCGCAAATGAGCACGGCGCGTTCCGCGCGGCCATCCAGGACGGCCAGGCCCACCGCTTCCGCATAATCGGGATAGTCTACGGGCGCTGTGCTGTTTGTCCCGAGATCCAACACGCTATGGCCAAGTCCTTCGAGAAACGGCAAGAGTTCCTGCTTGAGCGGGAAGCCCGCGTGATCCGCACCAATCGCCAGTCGCATTCTTACTCCAGGACTCCAGCCAAGCTCGGCACGCCACAGTGTATCATCACGCGATAGAGCGAACCGCGAGAGCCGGCACAGCGCGCAGATCCGCGCGGCGAGATTCTACAAAACGCACTAATAGCCTGCAAACAATTAGATGAAGCTCGCATTGAAAAAGACGCGCACTTCGGGTAAACCGCGGCGCGTAGCCTCGGAAACTTCGGACCAATCCGGCATAGCCGCCGTCCATGATGTCATTTTGACGATTGGCCATTCGAATCATTCGCTCGACGAATTCCTGGGATTGCTGGACGCCCACGGCGTTACATGCGTCGTTGATGTCAGGACAATTCCGCGTTCGCGCCACAATCCTCAGTTCAATTCGGATGCGATTGAGGATTCGCTGCGCAAGGCAGGCATCGGATACGCGCACCGAAAGCAGCTCGGCGGCTTGCGCCACGCGGCAAGAGATTCGATCAACATGGGCTGGCGCAACGCGAGTTTTCGTGGCTTCGCGGATTACATGCAAACGCCGGAGTTCGCCGCGGCAATAACGGAACTCATCGAGTTCGCCCGCACGAAGCGTTGCGCCATCATGTGCGCGGAAGCAGTCCCGTGGCGCTGCCATCGCTCACTGATTGCGGACGCCCTGGTCGTTCGCAAAATCGCAGTCGAACACATCATGAGCCGCACGAAGCGCGACGCTCACAAGCCGACGCCATTCGCTCACGTTCGCGGCACGCGAATCATCTATCCAGCCAGCCCCGATCTGGAATTGCCCTTCCCCGATAAATCCGAAGATTAGGCCGATGGGATCTGTTATGCGAAAGCACCGAATCTGCCGGCTATAAGATATTCACGTTCGCCAACTTACTTCAGAGGCCGGAGGCCCCTGCCTCCGGAAGCCGATGCCGATGAAGCGCTAGCTGCCGCTTCGGAGATATCTGTCTTTGCTCCGCCATGCGCGCGGCATCGCTTCCAGAAGTCTTGCGCCCTCCGAACGGCTGACATACGATGACGTTCCACGATGAAGCCCGGCACCGTTGTCTCCCATTATCGAATTCTCGAACCGCTCGGCTCCGGTGGAATGGGCCTCGTCTACAAGGGCGAAGACACGCGGCTCGGCCGATTCATCGCGATTAAATTTCTTTCCGCCGATCTTGAGACGGATAAAGCTGCACTCGAACGATTTCAGCGAGAAGCGCGCGCGGCTTCGTCGCTAAATCATCCTGGAATCTGCACCGTTCACGACATCGGCGATTATGCAGACGAGCGCGCGATCGTCCGGCCGTTTCTCGTCATGGAATTACTCGAAGGCCAGACGCTTCGCGAGCGAATCGGCGGACGGCCAATTCCGGTCGATGCCCTGCTCGAGTACGCCATTCAAATATCCGATGCGCCCGATGCGGCCCATGCGCGCGGCATCATTCACCGCGACATCAAGCCTGCGAACATTTTCATAACGCAACGCGGCCAGGCGAAAATACTCGACTTCGGACTAGCGAAAACCACCGCCGCGCGCCCGGCCGGTGATTTCGGCATGGAGACCGCAAGCGTGGATGCCGACCCTGCCGCCGAAGCCGTGATTACGAGTCCGGGTGCGGCGCTGGGCACGGTCGCCTACATGTCGCCCGAGCAGGCGCGCGGCGAAGTGCTGGACGCGCGTACGGATCTTTTCAGCTTCGGCGCCGTGCTCTACGAGATGGCAACTGGAACGCGGCCATTCGTTGGTGCGACACCTCCGATAATTTTCGATGCGATTTTCCACGAGAATCCCGCGGCGCCGTCGACGCACAATCCGGCAGTTCCGCCGAAGCTCGATGAAATTATCGCGAAGGCACTCGAAAAAGATCGCGATTTGAGGTGCCAGACGGCGGCGGAACTTCGCGCCGACCTGAAACGCATGAAGCGCGAGACTGAATCTGCCCGCGTCGCGCCGTCATCGCAGACTGCGACTCCCGCAGCAGCGGCAACGGAGTCATCGCCGGCTCCTTCCGCGCGAATAGAACTGGCAGCCACATCTGCGTCGCGCTGGTCGCTGAAGCAGATCTTCGGTTTGCTTATGCCTGTCACCGCGCTCGCACTCGCCGCGTATCTCGCGTATCACCTCTTCTTCGGCCACAAACATGAAGTCTCGCTTGCGAACATGACAATCACGCAGTTCACAACTCTCGGCAACGTGGGCACCGCTGTGATTTCTCCCGACGGCAAGTGGGTGGCGTACGAAACCCATGATGGCGGTCAAAATACAATTTGGGTTCGGCAGACTGCGACGGGCAGCAGCGTGCAAATCGTCGCGCCGGATCCGAAACACTTGTGGGGCATGACGTTTTCGCCAGATGGAAACTACATTTATTACATCCGCGACGTGAAGGTGGGCCGGCGCGCCCTCTTTCAAATTCCAAGTCTCGGCGGGACGCCGCAGCAAGTGATCAACGATGTGGACGGGCCGGTCACGTTCGCGCCCGACGGAAAGCGAATCGCATTCGTACGCTTTCCGAGCGCGGCCGGAGGCGCCGCTACCGAGAGCCAGCTCGTGATCGCGAACATCGACGGTTCCGGCGAACATGTTCTCGCGAACCGCGGCGGAAGTTCGCGTTTCCACATGGCGGGTCCGGCATGGTCGCCTGACGGGAAGGTGATCGCCATTCCCGTCACCAACTCTTATGCGGACGCACGGCAAGAGGAACTCGAGACGGTTGATGCAACGTCGGGCCATGAAACACCGCTGGGAACTGGAAAATGGCGCAGCTACTCGGGACTGCAGTGGCTGCCAGATGGCGATCATCTGGCGCTCACGGCAAGCGGCGCTGGAGGCTTCATCAACTCGCAAATTTGGCTGCTGCCCTATCCAGACGGAGAGGCCGAGCGCGTCACACGCGATTTGAATTTTTACCAAGGCACGAGCATCACGGCTGACGGCTCGATGGCTGTGACGGTTCAGTTGTCAATCTTCGGGAGCTTGTGGATCGCGCCGACGAGGGATTCGAATTTGACGGCTGAAGCGAAGGAAATCGTCACGCACAAGGGCGAGGAACAAGGCACTGGCGGCGTCGCGTGGCTAGCGGATGGACGAATCCTGCACAGTTTTTACGCCGGTGGCGAGCAAAAGCTGGCGATTCTCTCGCCGGAAAATCAGAAGGATGAGGATTTCGCGTCGCAATCGGGGAATTACATCACGTCGGTCCACGCATGCGGCGAAGGAAAATCGATCGTCTTCACCGCGGCTGAGGCATCCGGCATGGGAATTTCGTATATAGAAATCGGCGGCAGCGCACGGAAGCTCGTTCACGGCGATGCGATCGAGGCGTCCACCTGCACGCCAGACGGAAAGGCCGTGGTGTACCAAGACGCGCACACCCAACAGGGGGCTCTCTGGAAGGTTTCGACCGAAGGCGGCTCGCCGGCGCAGCTCAGCGAAGAACAGTTAGCGTGGCCTGCCGTTTCGCCTGACGGGCGGTTCATCGCGGCGTCGTGCTGCTCCGGCGCGACGGGCATGCCGCGTCTCGGAATTCTGCCAATCGAGGGCGGGTTGGTCAGCGCGAGTTACGACCTGCCGGCCGGATTTCAGGCGAGTCCAATCAGAGAGGTCTCTGGGTTGGCGTGGACTCCGGACGGCAGCGGCGTCACGTATCTCGTCAAGCAGAACGGCGTGGACAACATCTGGTTTCAGCCGGTGGACTTGAAGACGCGCGTCGCTGCTGCGCCGAGGCAGGTGACGCACTTCACTTCAGAAATGATTTGGTCGTATGCGTGGTCTTCGGATGGGAAACAGCTCGTGATCTCGCGCGGGCATTCGTCCACCGACGCTGTCCTCATCTCGCATTTTCATCAGAATTAGGGCCCGGCTCAATTCCGCAATTCCCGGCAACTATTGAGGCTCCGTCATCAGCTCCGGATTCGGCGTAGGCGCCGCGTCCGATTCCATTCCGCTGCGGATTTGATCGTCGCGCGCCGCTCCAGCGTCTAGCAGCCGCTGCGACTCCGCAAATTCCTTTTTCGCTTCATCGGTCTTGCCAAGGTGCATCAGGACACGCCCGCGAACGTAGTGGACGTTGTGGCTATCGGGAGCGAGCTTTTCCGCTGCGTCGAGAGCCGCGAGCGCCTGCGAGAATTTCCCCTGTCGCTGATAGATCTCGCCGAGCCCGAATTGCGAGCTGGCAATGTGCGGATCGTGCTCGAGCGCCTCGCGAAAATATTGTTCGGCCTTTTCTTCGTCATGCTGGCGCGAATAGAGACTGCCAAGTTCATCGTAGTTCCACGCAAGATCTGGCTCGACGGCCGCGTCTTTCAGGAACTCAGCGCGAGCGTCGTCATATTTGCTCATTCCTAAATAGGCGAGACCCAGATTGAAATGCAGGAACGGAAGCGCTGAATCCGTCTGCTCCGCTTGCCGCAATTCAACTAGAGCTTTCTCCGGTTCGTGGCGATTGAGATCGGCCTTCCCCAGCAGAAGATGGAATTCAGGCGTGCCGCCGCCAACTTCAACCAGCCGGTTGAGCGCCTTCGATTCGAGATCGGCGCGCTTGGCGCGGCCCGCCGCGATGCCAATTACGTAGAGGTAACTGAGATTGTTCGACTCAGAATCCCAGAGAGGCTCGAGCGTCCCGGCGGCATCGGCATATCGTTCCGAGAAAAAGTAGCACAGCCCCAGAAGATAGCGAGGCTGCGTGGCGGCGGGCGCATCGCGCATAACAGACTCAAGCGGGGGTATCGCCGATCGAAATTCTTCCTGGCGAAAGTAGACAAGACCCATGTTGAGGCGGACACCCGCGACGCTCGGCGCAAGTTTTTCCGCTTTGCGTAGAAGCTCAAGGGCGTTGCTCCACTCTTTGCGCCGCATCGCGATCACGCCGAGATTCGCCCACGCTCCGGCAACCTGAGGATTCGCTGCGAGAACTTTTCGAAAATCGGATTCAGCCTTCTCCAAATCGCCGCGTTGCAGGTTGGCTTGCCCTTCGTTAAATATCTGTTCCAGATCTCCGGTAGGGGCAGCCGCCTGGGTTGACTGAACAACGCGACTGCTTTTCTCAAACGCTCCGGTCGGCGCGGGCGCGAATGCAAAGTAGCACGCGAGCGCAACAGCGCATGCCGCGGATGCCAAACGAAATTGAAACAAAGCAATCACGTCATCGGACTCTAGGTCAGCCGCCGAGCGAATTCAAGAACGAGTGAAATCGCGCGCCGTTGGAGGTGAGTTCTCAACAACCATCACCAGAAGATGTATCATGCCGCGTGCGATTTTCACGCGCTATGCGCTGTCGATGGTAAAACGCAGAAGACAGAAGAATTCATCCGTAACGATTCGCGACGTTGCGCGCGCCAGTGGATTTTCGTCCACGACCGTCTCTTTCGTGCTGAATGATGCGCCTCTCGCCCGATTCATTCCCGCGAAGACGAAGAATCGCATACGCAGCGCAGCCAAGCGGCTCGGCTACCGTCCTCATCTGTTGACGCCTTTCATGCGCAGCAAGCGAAGCCGCTCGGTCGGCGTGATTGTGTTCGACATGACGGACCCCTATTGCACGCTGATTCTTCGCGGGGTGGAAAACGCGCTGTATCAAGCGTCCTATCTTCCGATTCTTGCCGACGTGCACAACGAGGGAAGCCGCTTCGAGCGATATCTCGAGATGCTTCTCGACCGGCGCGTGGAAGGACTGATCGTCCTCGCGAATTGGCTGTTTCTCGACATCGATTTCCTCGCTGACCTGGAGAAGAACACGATTCCCGCCACGCTGATCGGCGGCGAATTGAAGACGGATTCGATCAGCTCGGTAGTCGTGGATAACGAAGTCGGCGGACGTCTCGCGCTCGAACATCTCCACGCTCTCGGCCACCGCAAAATCGCATTCATTCGCGGGCCGAAAATGCTGGGGGACACAGGACCGCGCTGGCGAGGCGTTCGATCGATCGCGCAGGCAAACGGCCTCGAACTCGACGCCAAGCTGATCGTCGACTTGCCCGAATCGCGAGATCCCAATTCCAGCTTCGAGGCAGGATTCCGCTTGACCGAGGAATTGCTGAAACGAAAGCGCCCGTTTACAGCACTGATGGCCTTCGACGACCTCACGGCGTTCGGCGCGGTGCGCGCTCTGAATAAATACGGAATGCGTGTGCCGGACGATTGTTCCGTCATGGGATTCGACGACGTGGCCGCGGCGGCACTTTACACGCCGTCGCTCACGACGATCCGGCAGCCCATGGAATCGATGGGGACGATGGCCGTCGGGATTTTGGTGGATAGCATCAACGCCGGGCAGGAAAACCGGGAGTTCAGCGCGGCGCATCGCCGCGTTGCGCCAGAGCTCGTGGCCAGGGAATCCACCAAGGCCTTGCGCTAAGAATGAGACCAGCCGGGCTGGCGGAGCGATGATTTGCGCTCGCCTGCGGAGCCTGGTTCCCCGCGCTTTTCTGCTTGACAGGCAGGACTTCCTAATCCAATATTCGGCCATTCGTACTCCTAATGTTTATTAAACGTTTTAATGAATTTCGCATCGCCACACCGAGCCGCGCAATCGCGCGTTTTCACAAGCGTCAGTCGCGTGTCGACGCGGATTCGTTCGAGAGTTCATTGAGGAGTTCCGTACGGAGCAAACCATGAAAGCATTCCGTCATTTCGCCATCTGCTTTGCGGCCGTTCTCGCGCTTCCCTGCCTTGCTCGCGCCCAAGACACCGGCTACATCACCGGAACGGTGACCGACAAGTCGTCGGCAGCGGTCGCGGGCGCGCAGGTGACGGTCGCAAATGAAGCCCGCGGCATCCACCAAACGGTGCCGACAAATTCGACCGGCGACTACCTCGTCGCTGGACTTCCCGCCGCGACTTATTCCGTCTCGGTTACCGCCAAAGGATTTGAAAGCTTTCAGGAGAGCGGAATAGTTCTCGCAGCCGCGGAGAAACGCCGGGTTGACGTCGAGCTAACCGTCGGAGCCGTGAGCGAACGCGTCACCGTCGAAGGCGACTCCGCTCCCGCCGTCGAGACGCAATCCTCCGAAGTGAGCGACACGATCACTGCCAAGCAAGTCACCCAGCTTGAATTGAACGGACGAAATTTCACTCAACTCGTCACCCTCGCGCCCGGCGTCAGCGATCAATCCGGACAAGATGAGGGCGTCGTCGGCGTATTCGGCAATGTGGCATACAGCATCAATGGCGGTCGCACGGAGTACAACAACTGGGAGATTGACGGCGTGGGAGACATGGACGACGGCAGTGCGACATCGCTCAACGTCTACCCGAACGCCGACGCCATTCAGGAATTTCAGGTCCTGACGTCGAACTACGGCGCACAGTACGGTAAGAACGGCTCCGGCACTGTGGAAGTGATCACGAAATCCGGCACGAAGGATTTCCACGGCGACGTTTTTTATTTTGGCCGCAACGATTTCTTTAATTCGCGCAGTTTCTTCGACACGGATAAACCGCCCTACAAGAAGCATGATTTCGGCTACACGATCGGCGGCCCCGTCTACATTCCAAATCACTACAATTCAGATAAATCAAAGACTTTCTTCTTTTTCTCAGAAGAATGGCGCCGCGAAAAGAATCCGACCACGTTTATCCAGAATGTCCCGTCCGATGACGAGCGCGCCGGCAACTTCACGGACCTGTGTCCCGATTCGTCCGGCACATTCGCGGATTGTCCAACGATTCCCGGTTCTGGCGGCACATTCTTTCCCGGCAATCAGGTCCCCGTTGACGCTGTGAACACGAGCCCGCTGCTAGCGCTTGTGCCGCATGCGAACACGACGAACGGCGGCTACCCCGCGTGGCAAGGAAGCGTCTCGACGCCCACGCTGTGGCGCGAGGAACTTTTTCGAATCGACCACAATCTCTCGAGCAAGAATCGCCTAACGTTCCGCTACATTCACGATTCCTGGAACACGGTCACGCCCGAAGTGCTCAATTGGTCGCAACAATCGAGCTTCCCGACGATTCAAACGAACTTTGTGGGCCCCGCGACAAACTTCGTCACGAAACTTACGACTGCGGCATCGCCGACATTGTTAAACGAATTCATTTTCGGTTACACGGCCGATCACATCTTTCTCAACAATACCGGTCCGTGGCAAAGGCCATCGACCATGACCATGACAGGTCTCTTCGACAATGGCTTCGGCGGCAAGCTGCCCGGATTCTCAGTGTCGAATGGAACGCCCTACGGCGGTGGACTGACGAACGGCGGCTTCACGGAAGACGCGAGCTTCATCCCGTGGAATAACGCAAATCCGATCTACACGTATCGCGACAATGTGACCAAGATCATCCGCTCGCACAATCTGACGTTCGGCGCGACATTCATTGCCGACCAGAAAAACGAAATCAACGAGCCAGGCTTTGGAACCGGCGGCTTCCTCGATTTCGACGCGACCTCCCCGGTGAGCACAGGGAACGCTTTCGCCGACATGCTGATGGGAAATATCGCATCGTTCTCTCAAACGAATTTGCAGACGAAGTATTACAACCGTTACAAAATTTTTGAACCGTACCTCCAGGATGATTGGCACGTTAAGAAGAATCTCACACTGAATCTCGGCTTACGCGTCAGCATGTTTGGCACCTACCGCGAGAAATTCAAGCAGGAATACAACTTCAATCCGCCCAGTTACAGCGCCGCCGACGCACCTTTGATCGACACAGATGGATCTCTCACTGGCCAGCCGGGTGCGCTCGTCCCCGGAGTCGGCAGCCCGTTCGATGGGTTGATTCAATGCGGAGGCACGGGCAATCCGCCGGGCTGCTTGACGGGCCATCTTTTCAACCCCGCCCCACGAATCGGATTTGCATGGGATCCGTTTGGCGACGGCAAGATGGCAATTCGCGGCGGCTACGGTATTTTCTTCGAGCACACGAATGGTAACGAAGCAGACGCCGAGGCTCTCGAAGGCAGCCCTCCGCTCGTGCTCACGCCAACGCAATACAACATCACCGGTTACACCAACATCGGCGGCGGCGGACTTCTCTTCCCGCTCGCCGTCACCTCGATTCCGAATAAAGCGGTCTGGCCGTATGTTCAGCAATGGAATCTCAACGTCCAGCGCGAAATTGGATGGAAGACAACGCTCAGCGTCGCTTACGTCGGGTCCAAGGGCACGCATCTGACCACGCAGCGAGATATCAACCAGCTGCAGCCTCTGCCAGCATCGCAGAATCCGTTTACGCCCGGCGAACCTCTGAGCGATGACATTTGCAACAGCGGGATGGTGAACGGCGTTACCGTGACCGGTCAGGCGGCAATCAATCTCTCGGTCGCTTGCGGCAATGACGCTGATCCATTTAGACCCTTCTACGGCATTTCCGACATCACGCGCCTACAAGAGGATGCCAACTCGATCTACCATGCATTACAGGTTGAGGCCACGCGCACGGCCGGAGACCTCACGTTCAGCGCGGCATACACGTACAGCCACTCGATCGACGACTCATCGTCGCGGTTCGATACCGGCTTCGTGAATTCATACGATACGGCCAGCGCCCGAGCGAGCGGAAACTACGATCAGCGCCACATCCTCGAAATCAGCTACGTCTACGACGCGCCGTTCTTCCGCCATTCGTCCGGCATGGTCCACGCGCTGCTAGGAGGATGGCAAGCCTCCGGAATCACAACGGCCGAGACGGGAATACCATTCACCGTACTTGACGGAGATTTCGTCGACAACGCGGGAGTAGCGAACGGAACTGTACTGAACTCAATCGGTATCGGCGCGTTGGTGGATCAAGTCGGCGATCCGAACGCGCCCGTCCAGCGAAATGTTCCAGGCGTTTATGCGCCGCTTTTCTACAACCCCGCCGCATTCACGGACCCGACCGGCTTAACATTTGGTAATTCTGGCCGCAACAACCTGCGGCAGCCGGGCCGGCTGAATTTCGATTTCGGATTGTTCAAGCGCTTCGAGATTCACGAACAACGCTCGTTTGAATTCCGGTGGGAGAATTTCAACCTATTCAACCACACGCAATTCGAGGCCCTGGACCCAACGTTCGGCGACGCGACTTTCTTGCATCCGACGTCAGCGCACCTCGGCCGAATAATGCAGTTCGGTCTGAAGTTCCTGTTCTGATGAGTCGCGTTTCGCGGATTGCAGGCGTAAAATCTGCGAATGATTTCAGCCAGCTCTAAATCCACGCTGCACTCCGGCGCGGCCAAAGCCGGGTGTCTATTTTTCTGCGTTCTTGTTTCGTGTCTCGCTGGAGTTGCTGCGGCAGGCCGTCCCGCGCAAACGATTCAGGAACGATTAGGCTATCCAAACACTGCGCGTCTCCTCGTAATTCACGCCGACGACTTCGGCATGGCTCATTCCGTGAATCGCGCAATTTCCGAAGCGCTCGAAAATGGATGGGTCACGTCCGCTAGCATCTTGGTTCCCTGCCCCTGGTTCCCGGAAGTCGCTCTGTGGGCGAAAGCTCATCCCGACGCGGACCTCGGAGTGCATCTCGCGCTGAACAGCGAATGGGTGGATTTTCGTTGGCGTTCGGTAAGCTCGACCGACCGCGTGCCGAGCTTGCTCGATGAGCAAGGATATTTGCCACTTCTCGAAACGACTGTCGCGCAGCGCGCGCGGCCGAGCGAAGTTGAGGTGGAACTAGCCGCCCAGGTTGAACGCGCGCGAGCCTTCGGTATCCGTATCAGCCATCTGGACACGCACATGGGTGCGCTGATGGGCACGCCCGAGCTTGCCGAGGCCTATCAGCGAATCGGCCGTCAGCAGGGCCTGCCGATTTTGTGGCATCGCGGCGCCGGCGGGAAGTTTCCGCCCGAAGCGCAACCGCGCCCGGACTTTGTTCTTACGGACGATGACATGGAAATCACGCCGGGTGTGAAGCCGGAAAACTGGTTGCGCGCTTACGAGACGATGCTGGCGCCGCTAAGGCCCGGCGTTCATCACCTCGTCGTTCATCTAGCCTATGATGATGACGAAATGCGCGGCGCAACGCGCGACCATCCGAATTGGGGCGCTGCGTGGAGACAAAACGACTTCAACATGGTCAAGAGCGCTGAATTCAGGGAGTTTCTGAAATCGCAGGGATTCGTGCTTGTGAAGTGGAAAGACCTCGCCCGCGCATTGCCCGCCGACTATCGAACCTCAGCAGCAGCGAGCGATTAGTCGCTGCTGCCGGCGCCGGCCGTCGCGCCCGTCGAAACCGCATTGACGTAACCGCTTTCGGCAAGCACTGCGCCTCTCTCACGATAAACCTAGGGCTCTTGCGGCGCCCTCCTCGGTGGCGCAGTGAGATTGGCGCGCGGGACCATATGCCGCTCGCCGCCGGCGCAATCGCACATTCACACTAGATCGCGAGGCAGCCTCAGAAGGTTTTGCCTGCATCCAACGCGGTTAAGCGGACAACTGTGGAAGGGATTGAGATCACGGCTGGGGGTCTGGCTGCCGAACTCAGTGCGTTGTCCGTCCAAGCATCACACGCCCAAGCCCGCCGTCAAGCACAACTGGATCACTACCGTCCAAATTCAAACGGTCAGTCTGCAATCGTTACCGACGAAACGAAATCCAGATTTGAAATTGCTCGAGTGTAAGCATCACGAATCCAGTTTAAGAGGCAGAACACATGAAAAATAGCCGCAGACTTTTCGCGCAGGCAATTCTCGTGGTGGCCGCAATCGCATTCACCACGTTTGCCGCGGCCGCGCAGAGTTCTTCCGTCGCGCCGCAGATTACGCAAGCCGTTGACGAAGGCAAGCTCATCACGTTGCACGGAAATACCCCGCCCCAAGCTACCGCAGCAAACGATCGCGGAGCGATCGCTTACGACACTCGAATGGAGCACATGTTGCTGCAATTGCAGCGCTCGCCTCAACAGGAGCGCGCGCTCCGCGAATATATCGACGAGCTGACGAAGCCCGGCTCGCCGAACTATCACAAATGGCTGACTGCGGAACAATTCGGTGAGCGCTTCGGGCTCGCGCAATCAGACCTCAACACGATCGAGGCATGGCTCGCGGGTCACGGCCTGACGGCGAATTTCACTTATCCAAGCCGCATGGTCATCGATTTCTCGGGCACCGCCGGACAAGTGCACGATGCATTCCGAACCGAAATTCACGCGCTCGATGTGAACGGCGCGAAACACTTCGCGAACATGAGCGACCCGAAGATTCCGGCGGCGCTAGCGCCGGCCGTGGCCGGCATAGTATCGCTTCACGACTTCAAGCCGCACCGGATGTACAAGCCGAGGCCGAAGTATACATTCCCCATTTCAGGGGGAGATGCATTTGCCGTCGTCCCCGCGGATTTAGCGACGATTTACAACTTGAATCCCGTCTTCAACTCCGGAAATTCGGGCCAGGGGCAGACCGTCGTGGTAATTGAGGACACAGACCTGTTCTCGACTAACGATTGGAATACATTCCGCTCGACCTTCGGGCTTTCTTCCTTCACCTCGGGTTCGCTCACACAGGTGCAACCTCCGGCCCCGACCGGAACGAATAATTGCAGCAAGCCCGCCGTCAACTCAAGCGATGATGAAGCTGCAATCGATGTGGAATATTCCAGCGCGGCGGCGCCGAGCGCGACAATCGAGCTGGCCTCGTGTTCCGACGCCACGACTTTCGGCGGCTTTATCGCGCTGCAGAATCTCGTGAACGGTACCGCGCCTCCTGCCATCATCAGCCTCAGCCTCGGATATTGCGAGGCGGGGAACGGAGCAGCGTCGAATGCCGCAATTAACTCCGTGTATCAGCTAGCCGCGTCCGAGGGCGTTTCCGTGTTCGCCTCCGCAGGTGACGAAGGCGCCGCGAGCTGCGACGCCAGCGACGTACCCGAAGGCCCAGATCAAATAACGAGTGCCACCTTCGGCGTCGGCGTCAGTGCATGGGCTTCCACAATTTACAACGTCGCCGTCGGCGGCACGGACTTCGGCGACTCGTTTGCCGGCACGAATAGCACTTACTGGGGTTCATCTAACTCGTCCACGTTCGGCTCGGCCAAGTCCTACATCCCCGAAATTCCATGGAACGATTCGTGCGCCAGCGCTCTTATTACTTCGTTTTTGGATGGCTCTGCTACTCCGTATGGCTCGAACGGCTTCTGCAACAGCACGACCGCGGCCGCAGACGAGTTGCTGACGACCGCGTCCGGCAGCGGTGGTCCGAGCGGCTGTGCAACGGGCACGCCGACCACAGACAACGTCGTCAGCGGCACTTGTGCGGGATATCCCAAGCCGTCGTGGCAGTCCATTGCCGGCAACCCATCTGACGGCGTTCGCGATATTCCCGACGTTTCCATGTTCGCCGCCAACGGTGTCTGGGACCACGCCTACATTTTCTGCTTTTCCGACACGGCCAATGGCGGCGCTGCTTGCACTGGCGCTCCCAGCGGCTGGGCCGCCGGAGGTGGCACGTCGTTCTCCGCGCCGATCTGGGCCGGATTCCAGGCTCTGATCAATCAGAAGACCGGCACGCGTCAGGGCAATCCGAATCCTACCTACTACAGCCTTGCGTCGACTGAATACGCTTCCAGCGAAGCATCGTGCAACTCGTCGCTGGGCAACGCCGTCGGCAGCTCGTGCATTTTCTACGACGTCACCCAGGGCGACATGGACGTCAATTGCACCGGAACGCACAGTTGTTACCTTCCATCGGGCACCTACGGCGTGCTGTCCACGTCCGATAGCTCCGATGTGATGGCGTACGGGACCGGAACCGGTTGGGACTTTGCAACGGGCATCGGGACCGTCAATGTCAGTAATCTCGTCAACAGTTGGCCCGGTAGCGTATCTGCTGCTGGCTTCACAGTCTCCGCTGGGACCGCCAGCCCTTCGACGGTTTCACCGGGTGCCTCCGCAACTTCAACCATTACTGTTTCGTCGACGAGCGGTTTCTCGGGCTCCGTTGCGCTTAGTTGCACAGTTGCGGGAACGATTTCTGGCGATACGGACATCCCTACGTGCGCACTCACACCGAATGCAGTCACACTCTCTTCCACTACAACGAGCGCCACTTCCACGGCCACGGTTAGCACGATTGCGGCTTCGGCGCTGATGCAATTTCCCGGGCGCAGTCATTCGGGCGGCGGCTGGCTCGCTCTCGTAGGAGCAATCATGTTGGGGTCGTTGTTTGCTTTCGCAGCGCCGGCGCGCAAGCGGCAGTGGAATGCGTTGGCTGCGGTTGTGGTTTTCATCGCGCTGATCGGACTCGCGGCCTGCGGCAGTGGCGGAGGTAGCAGCGGCACCCACTCGACAGGCACGTCGGCAGACACGTACACGGTGACTGTGACGGCGGCAAGCGGAAGTACGTCGCAAACAGGCTCGTTCACCGTCACCGTCAATTAGAAACCAGAGGCGATCACGTTCGCGGTCAATCTGTTTGTTGCGATTGCCGCGCCCATCGGCTCATCGGCCGGCGCCGAATCGTCATTTGAAATTGACGCGCTGCGAAGAATCGCGGTATGTAAGCAGCCGTGATTTCGGGCCCAAGTCGTATCAAGCGTCTCTTCGCCAATCCCGTTTTTCTATTGGGCCTTACGGCCTTCCTCGCGGCATTCGTCGTGCAATCGGGCGAGCTTGGCTCGAGCGACACGACGCACAGGCTTCAGACCGCCCACTCATTCTGGACATCCGAGCCGCCTGTCTTCCCCGATGAGTATCCCGAGTTCGGAATTCACGGCCGCGGCGGCAAGCTCTACGCCTGGTACGGCATCGGCCAATCGCTCCTGCTGCTTCCGTCCGATATCCTCGGCACGCACGTCGAGCGGTTGCCGATCTTCGACGACTACGACGGCACCGATCCAAACGTTCGGGACATCGTCGTCAGCTTCAGCACTAATATTCTCGTTTGCGTCCTTTCCGTTCTGATGTGCTTTCGCCTTTTGAGGCTTTTCGATTTCTCGGTGAATGAAAGGCTGGCGGGCGCGCTCGCGCTTCTTTTCGGAACCACGTTTCTCCATTACACGCAGAACATGATGGAGAATAATTACATTCTGCTTCTGACGCTCACCGGATTATGTTTTCAGTACGAATGGCTGAAGACGGGAAAAACGCGCGCGCTCCTGATCGGTAGCATCGCGCTGGGCGCAAATCTTCTCACGCGATTGACGACAGGCATGGATTGGATCGGTGTCGGATTTTTTCTTCTGCTTGCCGCTTGGTCGTCGAATATTCGTGGGCGTGAGTTGTGGTCGCGATTCATCGGCTACGCGAAAGTCGTTCTTCCCGTATACATATTCTTCGGCCTCGTGGATCGCCTATACCAATTCATTCGTTTCGGGTCGTTCTTCAACACGTACCTGCAAGTTCTTACAATCGAGTTTCGGCGGAGGGACCCATCTTTGTCCCCGAAATATCCGTTTGAAACACCCTTTCACTTAGGATTCCTCGGCGCACTTTTTTCGCCGGAGAAATCCATCTTCACGTATGACCCGCTGCTGGTGCTCACGATTTTGATTTGCATTTTCGGATGGAAGCGATTCAGCTCGCCACTTCGAGCATACCTAATCACATTCGGATTGCTGCTGCTCGCGTATATCAGCTTTTATGCGCGCTACACGGATTGGGCAGGAGACACGGCGTGGGGCGATCGCTACGCCGCGACTGCAGCCCAGCTCTTCGCTTTCGTCTCGGTGCCACTCCTGGTGCGTTATCGCAAGAATTTGAGTAAGTTGTTGTGGCCGGTTGGAATCGGATTGATTGGGATCAGCGTTGCGGTGCAACTTGCGTCGGTGACTTTCTGGTGCCCGCTTGAGCGATACCAGATGGATATGATCGACCAGCCGACATTTTTCATCGGACTGCGTTTCAGCAATATTTGGAACTTCGCACTCGGGCACATCGACCGTTGGAATCTGAGCCCGGGCCTTCCCGCGGCGGACATGTGGGACTACGTCCACATCACGACCCTGAATTTTCTGCCTTTTCTGTTGAAGCGCGTCGGCGTCGCGCCGCACTGGGTAGTAGAGTTCACGACTGTGGTGTGGTCTGCGGCTCTCGTTGGCTTAGCCACCGTGTTGATTTTCCTCTGGATTCAGGCTCGTCGAGGCAAGTTTAACTCGGTGAATCGCGGCGCGTGACTCCGAGGGCGAAGTCTACGCCGTCTTCGAACTTCGGCACAGGTTCCCCGACTGTCTTCGTCACTCTAAATGCCCCCGATGGGCCGACTTACGCTCGCAAGCTCCAGTACCTTCGTCCCCATACGTCCATTGTCTCCGTACTGCCCAAATGTAACTTTTGCGCTAATTCTACGTGCCGGTCGCCGCTGCTATCTTCACTTGTTCGGGGCGAGAAAAAACAGACAGGTGGTCCAAAATGAGTCAGTCAAAGAAGGCCTCTGCCTTCGAGAAGAAGCCTGTGGAACCTGCGGCATCGAGGGACCCAGGAGCGAATCAGCCGTCACCTTCCGTGACGCCGGACGACCTCGTCAAAATCGACAAGGCGCGGTCCACCGTGGAAGCCCTCGCCAAGTTATTCCCGCCGCAAACCGCGGGCGGATCAAACGGGAAAGCGGAGGCTGTAACTCCTACGTTGGCGCCGAATCGCGCGAAGTCTGAAGTGATTGACCTCAGTCACCTCTCATCGGAACAGTTCGACGCGTTCTTCCCTTCGGAGAACGCGAAACCCAAAGCTCAGAGTCCTGCGTCGGTCCCGGCTCCAGCTCCGGCCCCGGCGCCGAGCGTAACCATCGCGAAAAAAGAATCCGTTGCGATTGCAAAGAAGGAACCCGATGCGATCGCAAAAAAAGAGCCCGTCACAATCTTGAAAGCCGCCGACGTCGCAAAACTCGTGCAATCGGAGCGGCGCGCAAAGCGCCGAGCGCTGATTTCCGCGCCGATCCGCGTCCGCAGTATCGATCTGACGCGCAACAGCCTAGACGACATCACCACCACACTGAACGTATCGCGCCAAGGCATCATGATTGCAAGCACAAGCTCCATTTATAGCCGCGGCATGGATGTGATGGTCACCTTCCCTCACAGCAAAGCTCCCAATTCAATTCAATCGGAGCAACCCGGCCGCGTGGTTCATGTGGCCGAACTCGCCGGTGGCCATCGGTCGGTGGCAATCACACTGAACGTGTCTCATCGCCGGGAAGACTTCATTCGTACGAGCGGCGAGAAAGTCCACGCCGAGCCCGAAAAGGCTAAAGCGTCTATTGACGGCGACCCCAAATCGCTCAGGCCGCTGGTTCTCGCCGTGGACTCCGAAGCAAGCGCTCGCGAATCTCTGAAAAGCTACTTGTCCGGCGAAGGCTACGACGTAATTGCTGTCGCCAATGTCGCGGAGGCTCGCGAAGTGCTAGCCCGGCGCACGCCGTCTCTGCTGATCGCTGAATTCGAAGGTGTCGGCATGCCGGGATACGATATCTGCACCCACTGCAAATCGAATCCCCGCTTGCAAAATATTCCAGTGATTCTGACTACCACTTCCGCTTACCCGAGTGATTACGCCAGTGCGCATTCGCTCGGCGCGGTTGTCTGCATCGCGAAGCCATACCGTCAGGAGCGCCTGATTCACGTCGTCAGGCTGCTCGCGCCTCCTCCCAAATCCAACGGTAGAATTGCCCAACATCAACCGGCCGATACTTCGCGCCGACCTTCGGCAAGTGCCAAGGTTACGAGATCTACTTCAAATCACCGCTTGCGCGTCGGGACTAAACCGTAAAGAAACGGGATCGAATTGCGAGCGCGGTGGACGATTCAGGTGTGATTGCAGCGCGCGGCCAGACTCAGACAGTCCCTCACAAGCGCCCCTGGCAGATTCCTCTGCAGAAAATAATTGAACTAAGTGGTTTGAAATGTGGAGCCGAGGGGGAGACTTGAACTCCCGACCTGCCGATTACGAATCGGCTGCTCTACCAACTGAGCTACCTCGGCTTATTGAATCACTGTAGCATCCGCCGGAAAAATGTGTCAAACGCGCTGTGCGATATCGTTTCGAATTTCCGTGGGATCGAAGCTAGTGCGAGAAGGGATACATCAACCACGCGATCAAAATCCCGACGACGACGAAGGCCGCGAACGACCTCAAAGCATACTTAATTCGCTCCATACCTGAGCCTTGAATCAGCCCCGCGAGAATCACCGATAGAGCCAGCGCGAAGAACAGAACGAGTTGGAAGTGCGAGGGCATACTCACGTTTCGGGCCGCCGATGGGGTCCGCAGAAATTCATCATTTCCTGCCGATCGCAATCTCGCACGCGTCTATGACGCACAGAACATTCGCGACCCCAGCTGCCGCAAACAGGCGCGTGCCGTAGTCTCCCGCCGCCCGAGAAACATCTGGGCCTGAGCGTTCGAATACATGTGCCAAAAAATAGAAGGCGCCAGTTCCCGCGTCGCCAACCGCGCCGAGGAACGCAAGCGGGTCAATCCTCGGATCCACCGGCGGGAGAAACGAAAAAACAATTCCACGCAGATGCAAGCCCATCAGCGCGAGTCCGCCGATGGCCGCGAAAAACGCGATCCCTCGCGCCCATCGCCGAAGCAAAAGATGTCCGAGCCCGGGCACGAGCCAGGCGGCAACGCCGACGACTATCGGCGAGATGTTTTGAGTGGCGGACGGATTTTCTGCGGCGGTGGCGCTCACGATGGATTACGCAAGAATCGGAATGATCGCTTCCTGCACGGCACCGGTTGTGCGGGCCTCGCGGTCGCCCACGTAAACATTCACTTCGGTGCGGATGCCGAATTCGGGCTGATAGATTCCCGGCTCGATGGAAAAGCAAGTATGCGGAACGATGCGCCGGTCGTCGCGCGTCTCAAGGCCGTCCATGTTCGCGCCGTTGCCGTGAACGTCCTGGCCGATGCTGTGCCCCGTCCGATGCACGAAATATTTTGCGTAGCCAGCTTTTCGAATTACTTCCCGCGAAGCTCGATCGACTTCCCAGCCGTGAATCACTTCGCCCGCGGCGACGGACTCCTTGACGAATTGCACGGCGCGATCGCGCGCTTCCTTCGCGATTGCAAAAATCTTCGCGTACTTCTCCGGGACGCGGTCGCCCAGATAACCGACCCACGTGATGTCGTAAAAAACGCTGCCCGGCCGCTTCAATTTGGCCCATACATCGAACAACAGTAAATCACCCGCTTGAATTTTCTTCGATCCGCTGGGCTTCGGCTCGTAATGGGGATTGCCATTGTTCGGCTGAACGGCTGCGACCGGCCCATCCGGCGAATAAAGCCCGTGCGCCTCGAATTGCTCTTGAATCCATCGCTGCAATTCGTACTCGGTGAGCACTTTGCCGCTGCGAACGAATGAGCCCGCGCGCGCGAACGCATCTTTCATGATCTGATCCACGAGCTTCCCAGCCGTGAGATGGGATTCGAGCTGCTCGGGCGACCAACTCGCCTCGAACTTCTGAACGAGATCGCCCGAGCTGACGACTTTTTTGCCCAGCTTGCGGACGATTTCGACGGTGCCGGCGTCTACCAGGCCGATATACGGAATGTTGTTTAGTGGCGAATACTGCATCGCCACTGTCTTCGCGGCGCCCATCGCGCGACCGAGCAATTTGTGCTGCTCCTCCCAACTGGAATACTCAAATTTGCGTCCGGGCAGGCTATCGAGCATTCCCGCTTCGATTCGATGGACAAGCTTTCGCGGCTCGCCGCGCGACGGAATGAAGTAATACCATCGCCGCGTTGCAAGCCCTTCCGCCGGAAGCCCCAATATTCTCGAAGCGATCGGGTCGCGGCGATGATGATCGTAAAATAGCCAGCCGTCGAACCGGCTCGCGCGCAATTCTTTCTGAATGGCTTGGATGTCGGGCATCTGTGTTCTCTAAACTGCGAACCTGGCCACGCGTCACGCGCTCTGTGTCAAGAGCGCCAGCACTTGGCTGGACGTGACTCCTCGAATCTCAATTCGTTTGATGCGGCTTTTCTCGCCGCCGGCGATTCTAACAGCCGAAAACGCTATCTTCAAACGCGCGGCGAGAAATCGGCGCAGCGCCTCATTCGCGCGATCTTCTACCGGCGGCGCGGTCAAGCGAATTTTCAACGCGCCCTCGATTTCACCGGCAATGGCGTCGCGGCTGGCCCTCGGTTGAACGCGAACCGTAAACACTACACCGTCCGGCCGCTCCGCAATTTCAATCACGGCGCGACTCTTCCGCCGAATAAAGCCGTGCCGATACGAATCTGCGTCGCGCCCTCTTCGATCGCTACTTCAAAATCATGGCTCATGCCCATGGACAATTCGTGAAACGAATCGCGATCCGTCGCGCCAAAACGGCGCCGCATGTCGTCACGAAGTTGCCGCAAGCGCCGAAAGTACGGCCTGACGTGCTGCGGGTTCTCAAGAAACGGCGGAATTGCCATCAACCCTCGCAACTGCAATCGCGGCAACTGAAGGACCGATTCGATCAGACTCGGAAGATCCGCTTCGGTCGCTCCGAATTTCGAGTCCTCAGCAGCCAACTGAACCTCAATCAGAACCGGCAACCGCGATCCATCGGCTTTGGGGTGTTCGCTCACGGCCGCATCAAGCTTTCGCGCGAGCGAGATCGAATCAACCGAATCAATCGCATCGAAAATTTCCGTGGCCCGGCGCGCCTTGTTACCCTGCAGATGCCCGATCAGGTGAAATGATGCATCGAGGTCCGCAAGTGTTTCCCGCTTTGAATCGAACTCCTGCACGCGATTCTCTCCGAAGTGGCGGAGTCCAAGTTCGTGCGCTACAAGAATGGCTTCCGCAGAGAAAGTTTTGGAGACCGCCACAATCGTGATTTCCTCAGCGCGGCGGCCGGAGCGCTCCGCCGGGCTGGCGATGCGCTCCTGAATGCGTGCGAGGTTGGATTCGAGCGCACTTTTTTCCACGGCCACGCCGCAAATATTACCACGGCGACTGGGCGAGACCTCGCGAAGCGCCGCTCGCCAGCGGCCTCGAGTGGTGTGCTAGACTGATGCCCACGCATGCCTGGACGCGGCAAATTCATCGTCTTGGAAGGAATCGACGGCTCCGGAAAACGCACGCAGCTCGATCTCCTCATCCGCGCGCTCTCGGTCCGCGGCGTCCCGACCGAGCAAATTAGTTTCCCGCGCTACGACGGATTTTTCGGAAGTCTCGTCGCGCGATATCTCAACGGCGACTTTGGAACGCTCGAAGCCGTGGACGCACACTTTTCATCGCTTCTCTATGCCGGCGATCGCTTTGAAGCGAAATCCAAGATCGAAGCGGCACTGGCGTCGGGCAAGGCGCTCGTGGCCGATCGTTACATCGCATCTAATCTTGCGCATCAGGGCGCGCGCGCCCCACGCGAAAAGCGGCAGGAATTTCTGAACTGGTTGAAGAAGCTCGAGTATGAAATCTATGCCCTGCCTGCGGAGGACGTCGTTATTTATTTGCGCGTTCCCGTAGACGCGGCCCATCAGCAAATCGGCGCAAAAGGCGCCCGCGACTACACGAAGCTCGCTCGCGACATTCAAGAATCAAACTTGTCGCACCTGGCCGACGCGTCCGAAGTTTACGATTCCCTCGCGAGCGCATCTAACTGGGTGACCATCGAATCGTTTGATTCAACCGCAGGAGCGATGCGCGCGCCCGACGCGATTCATCGCGACGTGCTCGCCGCGATTGAAGCGCGCATTTTGACGTCACGTACAGCGAGCTAACAGATATGGGCTTCGACAAATTTATCGGCAACGAACGCATCGTCTCCGCGCTTCGCTCGATGCTCGGGCGCGAACGCGTGCCGAGCGCCCTACTCTTCACGGGTCCGCGAGGCATCGGAAAATTCACGCTGGCCAGAATGTTCGCGCAAGCCTCCAATTGCGAGCGCCTAAAGGATGATTTCTGCGGCGAATGTGATCCGTGCGTCCGTATCGCGCGCTTGGCCGATCTCAAACCGCTAATCGAGCGGGGCCTCGCGGAACGCGGCGAGAGCGCCGACGCTTCGATGGTTGAGCGTGTCCCCCTGATTATCGAAACGCAACCTGATGTATGGGCGATCGTTCCGGACCCCGTTCGGCTGAAAACCCCTGTCGCGCGCCCGATGATTCGAGTCGGCCAGCTCCGCGCGGTTCAGCGCGCCGCTTACTTCAAGCCGCAAGGCCGGCGGCGCGTGTTCATCCTCGACGGCGCCGATACGATGCGTTGGAATGACGCAGACGTGTTTCTCAAAATTCTCGAAGAGCCTCCCGAATCCGCCTCGCTAATTCTTATCGCGCCGCGGCCCGATGCGTTGCTCCCGACAATCCGTTCGCGATGCATTCAGTTCCATTTCGCGCCGGTGGCCGCTCCGCAGATCGAAGAATTCCTCGCGGAGCGCACCCGCGAGAAGGCCGCCGACCGCAAATTGGCGGCTCAACTTGCCGAAGGAAGCCCCGGTGCGGCGCTCGCGCTCGATCTGACGGAATCGGCGCGACTGCGACGCCAAGTTCTTCACCTGATCGAGCTCGCGATTACGGGCGAGAATTATCACGATATTTTCGCGGCGACGGCGCAGCTCGCGAAGCAGGAGAAGGAATCGTTTGAAAACATAATCGAGCTGTTCTATAGTCTCGTGACAGACCTGCTTGAGCTTTCCGTAAATTCGAAAAATTCCTTGCTGCGGAACCCTGACCTTCGGCGAGAGCTAGAAGTCCTCGGCAACAAGGTAAATCTCGGATGGGTCAATCGAGCAGTTTCCAGTCTTGACCAGCTGTCGAGCCGCTTGCGGCGTAACGTAGGCCGGCAACTCGGTCTGGACGCCGTTACGGTTTCGCTGGGGATCCACTGAACGGTTGCGCTGCGCGACCAGCGAGGCCGATTTTTTGTAATCTGCTGAAACCAAACTGACGATCCTGGAATCATAACAGTCAACGTTCTGCTCTAAGGAGTTGTCATGGTAAACCGTAAGCTTTTCCGGTCGTCGTTGACTGAGGTGAAAGAGCAGTACCCGCAACGCCCGGCGCACGGTCCGCAGCCGCAGCAACCACCTCCGCGGAAGAAGCCAGCTCCTCCCGATCAGACGTTTGCGGAGAACTTTTATTACGTCAAGCAGATGCAGGCGCATACGCCTGTTTCTGTTGTACTGACCGACGGCGAAGTCCTGCACGGAACCGTTGAGTGGTACGACCGCGATTGCATCAAGCTAACGCGCCTCGGTAGTCCCAACCTGATGATCTACAAGCACTCGATTAAATATTTATATAAAGACGGTGACGAAGCCTCCCAAGGCGGGAACGGTAACGGGAACGGACAGGCCTGAAGATAGATCAGCGGCTTGCTGTTCGAGTAGTTGGCTCGATTTGTTAGCAGGGACGAACTGAACGAGAGGACGGTGCTAACGGCGCCGTCTTCTTTTTTGTTTCTCGCCGCGGTGGATCACGGCAAACGTCATCAATGCTTTTCCGACGAGGCGATTCGCGTCGCCGATAACGTCGCAGTCAACCACGCCGAGATTCTTCCCCAACCGAATCACGCGTGCGTGTGCCCGCACTCCCCCGCGCTCCACCGGCTCGAGATAGTTGATCTTCATTTCGACTGTGGCCACGCGAGATCCTTGCGGTAATCTGAAATAGACCGCCAATCCTCCCGCCGTATCCGCCAGCGAAGCCAACACTCCGCCATGAACGACGCCATGCACCTGCAAATGGCGTTTCGCGACTCGCATTCCGATGACGACGGCTTCCGGCCCTGCTTCGAGCAACACAAACCCGAAGTGACGCGCCGTATTGCTCGTCTCGAGCCGTTCCGCAACGCTACGAACTTCAGGCCGTCCAAGTGATTTGCTTCGCTGTCCCATTCCAGTACGCACTTTTCTTTCCCGCCTCAGCAGCGCACAGACGTTACCGCGTCCGTCGGCGTTTCCCGTATCAGATCGTCAGAGCCCGAAGGCCCCTGCCTCCGGGACTCAACTCCATTACATCCCGGTCGAGCGATTGGCTTGGCGTTCTCTTAAGCCGCCCGAAAAAGCATCGTTCCTCGTCTCGGAGCGTCTAATGGAGAGCGCGACGAATTCGCCAATCTAGCATCAGCAATCCAGCCCGACAAGCGGCGATGGTAAAGTGAGAGGCCCATGAAAATCGGAATCACATGTTATCCGACATACGGAGGCTCTGGCGTCGTTGCCACCGAGCTCGGAATCGAACTCGCAGCGCGCGGGCACGACGTCCATTTCATCAGCTACGCGATGCCGATCCGCTTACACGGTGCTAGCGAACACATTTTTTTCCATGAAGTCGAGGTCGTCAGCTATCCTCTGTTCGATCATCAGCCGTACACGTTGTCCCTCGCGGTAAAAATGTTCGAAGTGGCCGACGAGGCGCAGCTCGACCTGCTGCACGTTCATTACGCGATTCCGCATTCGGTGAGTGCTTTGCTCGCGCGATCGATGGCCGCGCCGCGCAAGCTTCCTTTTATCACCACACTTCACGGCACGGATATCACCCTCGTTGGAAACGATCGCAGCTACCTCCCGATTACTCGCTTTTCGATCGAGCAAAGCGACGGCGTCACGGCGATTTCGAAGTATTTGAAGGACCGCACGATCAAGGAATTCGAAACGCGCCGCCCCATCGAAGTAATTCCAAACTTCGTGAATTGCGATCTCTATTGCCGCTGCGAGAATTCACCTCTTCGCGCGCAGTGGGCTCCGAATGGCGAACCGATTCTGATGCATCTCTCGAATTTCCGCCCGGTGAAGCGCATCACGGACGTCATTGAAATCTTCGCACTGGTGCGCGACAAAATGCCCGCAAAGCTCGTGCTTGTCGGCGACGGCCCGGATCGCGGCGCGGCGGAATATCTGACCCGGAAGAAGAAACTCTCGCGTGACATTATTTTTCTTGGCAAGCAAGACAACGTGCAGGAGAAGCTCTGCGCGGCGGATCTTTTTCTCCTTCCCAGCGATCTCGAATCGTTCGGACTAGCCGCGCTCGAAGCAATGGCATGTGAGGTTCCGGTGATTGCATCAGACGTCGGCGGTTTGCCCGAAGTCGTCACGCACGGAGTTGACGGCTACCTCGTACCGCCGCGCGATGTGGCCGCCGCCGGGAAATATGCGATTGAGATTCTTTCATCGCCGGATCGCGGTCGCGAGATGGGGAAACTTGCCAGAATCAATGCGCGGAACAAATACTGCGCGAACGACATTATTCCGCAGTACGAAGCTTACTACCGCAAAGTACTCGAGTCGGCTGCGGGAGCTTGAGCCGAGTTCGCCCTCGAATCACTGCCCGGGAAGCGGAATCGGTTTCAGAGTAGCAATAATCTGATTGATGTCGGCCTGCCTCAGTGTGGCCCCCGAAGCGGCGGTGCACATGATCAACATTTTGAATTGCCGGTCGTGCTCGTTGAACGCGCGCATCGCGATGTTCTGCGAGCGCTCCGGATTCCCAAACTGCAATCCGCGGATTCTGTCGGACTCAAACTGGAAAGTCCCGCCGGGCAATTCCGTATCCAGCGATAATTTCCAGATGAGAAGCGTATTCAGGCGCTCCGCATCGATCCGCGGCATGAATGGCGAGGCCTGCGAAGGAGATGCGTTGTAGATCGCCGCGAACAGATCAAAATTTGATTCGAATGGATGATCGCCGAATACCCTTGCGATGTTCTGCTGCTGTTCGGGGCTCTCTCCTTTGAACGACTTGAGCACGTCGGCCTGCACTTCCGGCAACTCGATCCGCATCGTATGTCCGGATGGGAATTTGTCTTCGATATAGTCCTCGCCCTGCGTCGTTTTCGCCGGCCCTTTCCACGGCGCTTCGCACTGGTAATTGAAGAATTCGAGATGAGTGGTCTGTCCCGGCACGATCGGCGGGGCGGCGATCGTCAAAGGCTGAGCGGTTGCGTAAAGCGACGCCTCGCGCGCCCCCCAATGGTTGACGTCGAAGTAAATGAGGGTCTGCAGCCCATAAAAAAGGATGTAGCCGGCAACTCCAATCAGCACGATCACCAAAATAATCGCCGTATAGCCTTCGCTCGCGTTCTCTTTCTCGTCTGAAGTCATTTGCAGAAATCTCCGTGGTGCTGCGATGCGATTTCCTCGCGCACAGATGCATGGAAGCGGACGAATTCAGGGCTCCGGCCCAGCTCCCGAATAAAGTCGGAATTTCGCGATGGAGGCTTCGAACAAACGGCAAGTGTGCGGGCGATCAAGTTAGGTCGCCGTCGGAAGCGCAGTAACCAGGTCGGGAATTTCAATTTGAATGCGAGTCCCCGCCCCTTCCTGGCTGTGGATGTCCATCCGGAACTGGTCGCCGTAGAGAAGCCGCAAGCGCTCGTGAACGTTGCTGATTCCGATGCCCTGCGCATAAACACCCGTCAGCCGGTCCTGAGGAATTCCCAATCCATTGTCTTCGACCTCGATGAAAAGACGGCCGTCACTGCGGCGCGTGCGCAAATGAATCTGGCCGCCCTCGAGTTTGGGCGCGAGGCCGTGCTTGATCGCATTTTCGATCATCGGCTGAAGCAACATGCTCGGCACGAAAGCGTCGAGCGTTTCGTCGTCAATTTCCTTGAAAATTTGAAGCTTATCGCGGCCGAACCGGACGACTTCGATGTCGAGATAGTCGTCAATAAAGCTGATCTCATCGCGCAGAGGCACGAACGTCTCGTGTTTCCGCAAAAGCCGGCGCAGGATATTTGAGAGCTTCAGCACAATGACGCGCGCCGTATCGGGATCGTAGCGAACCAACGACGAAACCGTGTTGAGCGTATTGAATAGAAAGTGCGGATTGATTTGGCTGGTCAGCGCGTCCATGCGCGCGCGAAGCAGGAGTTGCTGATTCTGTTCGAGATTCATCTCCGTCCGCGTGTTGTTCCAAATCTTGATTGGCATGGCCACGGACATGACCGCGGAC
This sequence comes from uncultured Acidobacteriota bacterium, assembly GCA_963803835.1. Classification (GTDB taxonomy): domain Bacteria; phylum Acidobacteriota; class Terriglobia; order Acidiferrales; family UBA7541; genus Palsa-147. Next base: position 211,358 of record CAWDOI010000027.1, read on the forward strand.
AGAATCACGAGCAAAAGGTAGGGCCAGCCGGGAGCGTCGAAGGAGAATAGCCAACGCGAAGGCACAGCCCGATCGAGCTCCACGCGCCCAAGCTCCAGCAGCGCACACGTGAACAGCGGAAGCATGGCCCAATTGAATTTTCCTCGTTTCAGCAGATCCACGATGGACTTCGGAATATTGAGAAAGAGGAATGGACCAAAATGCCAGATGTCTTCTTTGCGCGGCATCGCCTGCCGGATCATTCCCGCAAAAAGCCCAACTAGAGCGGCCATCGGACTGGAGAGCCACTCGTGATTCCCGAACGCCGGCAAACTGATCAGCGAGCCTCCCAGCAGGCCGACCATTCGCCCACCGAGAAGCCCCATCAGAAATGAGCCCTCGAGCGTCAGATCGAAAAATTTGTACCCGAGCAGCCGCATCAGAACTCCGATAGCCAGCGGCGGGGTCAAAAACAAAAGCAAGAGAACTTTCTGGTCGGAGTCGCGATTCTCGTTGAAGAGAATTCTTCGAAAAGTGGAGAAACGCACGAGCAATGCGGCCAGGGAGGCAGCCCAGCCGACTTTCAGCACGAGCGCAAGAATGAGGTCTTTGCCGGAGGTCAGTAGGTCCATGTCTCTTGCGGATTACGCTCGATGCCACGCGACGCTAACGCATTGTCGGTCAATTCATCGCGCGAAGTAAAGCGCGCGTGGCGAGGCCGATGGGAAATCGCGGCTCCTGCTATAATGCGAAATTCAAATGACAACTCGAAAACAAACCGGAAAACCAAGAATCGTTGCGCGAGCGAAACTGCCAACGCGCTTCGGCAATTTTGAAATCCTCGGCATTGAGGGGCGGGGTCCGTCCGAAACGGCGGTCGCCGTCGTGAAGGGCAATGGCGGCCGCGCCGGCAAGAGCGCGCAATTGGTCAGAATTCACTCACAGTGCTTGACGGGCGACATCCTGGCTTCCGAGCGATGCGATTGCCGCGCGCAGCTCGAGTATTCGCTTGCCAAGATCGGCAAATCGCCGCGCGGAATATTGCTCTATCTTCCTCAAGAGGGGCGCGGCATCGGCCTGATGAACAAGTTGAAAGCCTACGAGCTGCAGGACGCGGGAATGGATACCGTCGAAGCTAACCGCAAGCTGGGATTTGCCGCCGATTCGCGCGATTACAGCTTTTCCGCCAAGATCTTAAAGCTCCTCGGTGCGCGCCGCATACGTCTGCTTTCGAACAATCCGGATAAAGTGAAGCAGCTCGAGGACGCGGGAATTCACATTGAAGAGCGCGTGCCCTGCCAGCCACCAACCAGCCGACGCTCACGCACCTATCTGCGCACCAAAAAGCACAAACTCGGTCACATCCTCGCCGGCCTCTGAAAGACTCGAAGCGAGCTACGAGGCCGTCGCTTCACGCGGGCATGATGCGCTTTCCAGTTCCGTTTGGCATGGCCTCTTCCATAATCCCGTAAAATTCTTCCGGCCACGAAAACTGCCCACTCCCTGCCGAAAATCCGCCATCAACAACCAGAGTATGGCCGGTGACGAAACTCGAAGCGTCCGAAGCAAGGAAAAGCAGCGGCCCCGCGAGCTCTTCTGGTTCACCCAACCGGCCCAACGCGGCCCCTGCGGAGAGCCGCGCAGTCATGGAGCCCATAGCGAACAGCGGCTTGGTCAGTTCGCTCGGAAACCAGCCCGGCGCGATTGCATTCACGCGAACGCGGCGGTCGCCCCAACTGCAGGCGAGGTTCTTGGTGAGATTAATCACTGCAGCCTTCGTCGCCTGATAGGCCGGCGCAGCGTCTCGCCAACCGGCCATTCCGGCAATCGAGGCAATGTTGATGATCGAGCCGCCCTTGCCCTCGCGCAGCATGGCGGCGCCAAATTCTCGGCAACAATACCAAAGGCCCAGAAGATTAATTCGGACGGTCTGCTCGAATAAATCATTCGGAACCATCTCAGGCATCGCACCGCTCTCCGCCGCTATACCAGCATTGTTCACCAGAATATCCACGCGGCCGAAATTTGCGAGAACCGCCGCAGCCATTTTCGCGACCTGCGCGGGATCGCCAACGTCGCATGCAAATACCGCGGCATTGCCCCCTTGCTCTTCGATCTTTTCCGCCACCTGCTGCAACTTCTCAGCGCAGCGAGCGACGAGCGCCACTTTGGCGCCCTCACCCGCCAGCGTCTCCGCCATCGTCACTCCCAGACCATAAGAAGCGCCTGTCACGACGGCAGTTTTCCCCGTGAGATCTAACATCGAAGCATGATTGTTCATCGGCAGATTTCCTTCCGCGCGGATTGTACGTGAAATTCGCCCGGACATCGTCGTCCGGCGTCTACAATAACGCGCATTCTATAAGTGAAGCTCGTCGATTGTCGATGTTCCTACAATCGCTGGCAGGATGCCCGCGCCACAAATGCACGCGCAGTATGACGCTCCCTACGATGGCGTTTCATGCGATGACACCAATGCGGCGACGGTTTCGTAGGGCTGGCCGGAAGGCCGGCCGTTTTGGCAACTAGGACCTTAGGAGACTCCAGTACGCAGACGGGCCCGGAGCCCAATAATTAAGCATCGTTGCGACCGTGCTATAACATGTGCGAACAAAGGGAGAAAAAATCATGGCTCACGTAATTCGGCAGACTGTCACGCTCAAAGCGCCACCAGCAGAGCTGTACGAGTCGTTCCTCGATTCGCAGAAACATACGGCAGTCACCGGAATGCCGGCGGAGGTAAATCGCGAGGTCGGCGGCGGCTTCTCGGCATTCGGCGGCAAGATTCGCGGCAGGACGTTGGCGCTAGTGCCGGATCGCATGATCGTTCAAGCCTGGCGCGCAAGCCACTGGAAGAACGAGGATCCCGATTCAATTCTGATTTTGATCTTCAGTAAGGCGAAGGGAGGCGGAAAGATTGATTTGACCCACGTCAGCGTGCCGAAGTACGACCGCAAAGGTGTCACAAAAGGCTGGCCGTCGTTCTATTGGAAACCCTGGAAGGCCTATCTCGCAAAGAAGAAAAAGGCCGGCAAGTAGACTGCCCTGAGCCGCGCGTACCGGCGCTAGCTGAGTGATGTAGTGGAGTGGCGACGCTTACGACTCCTAGCCGCCGCCGACGAGCTGGACGATTTCGTATGAATCGCCTGTAACAACCGGGGTCTCGTTCCACTGCGTGCGAGGCAGCACGTCGCGATTGCGCTCGACGGCGACTCGGCCGACAGTCAGCCCAAGATGCACAAGCAGCGACGCTACCGACATCCCGTCCGGCACATCACGCCGCTCGCCATTGACCGTGATCGTCATGGCCCAGGCGCCGGCGCCCTCGGCTTTGCTCTCAAGTTAAATCGAATCTCGTCTTCACCGGCCGGAGCGACGGCGCGAATCACGAGAGCCGTCCCGCCGATCCCCGCACCCGGCCACGGAAATCTGATTTGCGCGCGGCCGGCCGAATCCGTCTCCGCGTGGTGGGTTTGCGGCGGCGTAGCGCCATCGAAACTGGCCTCCACCCCCGCTCCTGATATGGGAACCCCGCCATCACCTCGACCTCGAACCTCGACTTGCAAATCGGCGTGGCCCGCCGACCTCCAAGATTTTGAATTCAGCAGCGTCACCGAAATTCCGCTCGCCAAATTCGCTGCAGCCGGCTTGTGCGATGCCCCGCCTCCATCAATCGCAAGCGAGCCGGCGCGAAGCGACTCAATAACTCCCCGGTGCTGCTCCTCCACCTGTTCGCCCGACGGTCCATCCGGCCGAGCGTATGGCGACGAATGCCGATGAACTACTCGCCCCTCAAGATAGACCGCCGTATCAATCTTCGCGTGCGAAGAGCCGCGATCTTCTGTCTGAACGTGAAACAGGCGGTCGCCAACTCGAACATTCGTATTAAATCCCCGGCTCAACGGCCCTCTCCGCTCGCACCCACGCCTCGAATTCCTACATCCATCATGCCAAATTATTTTTAGATCGCCATTTGACCCCTATGCGCCTGCGCCGTTATTATAACAGCGCGCGAAACATGGACAGCAATCTCCTCGACGCTTACGGCCCCTTATTGCTGATGTTGATCGCGTCCATGGGCATTTCTGGGGCGATTCTCACGGTTTCGGTGCTTGTGGGCAAGCGCCGCCGTTCGCGCGCCAAGGATCAGCCTTACGAGTGCGGCATTCGTCCGACGGGAGACGCGCGCGAGCCGTTCTCAGTCCAGTTCTATCTCGTCGCCCTCGTCTTCATCCTGTTCGACATCGAGGCCATCTTTCTGTATCCCTGGGCTCTCGTGTACCGCGAGCTGCACCTCTTTGGTTTCGTCGAGATGCTGCTCTACATTATAATTTTGCTGGCCGGTTATATTTACCTCTGGAAGAAGGGCGCGCTCGACTGGAACCACTAAGCGCGCTCTCCGGAAACGAAACCATAGTGGATACGGCGGAATCGCAAAAGGATTCGTTTATCCGCAGGCTGCGGGAGTGGGACGCCCAGGCTGTCTCCGAAGTCATTGAATTTCGGGGAGAAACGACCGTTGTGGTCCCGCCCGAGCACCTTCAACGCGCCGCGGAATTCCTTGCGAACGACCCTGGGCTGCAATTCACGTTTCTGTCCGACATCACCGCCGTGGACAAGTTCCCTCTCGAGCCGCGCTTCGAGTTGAATTATCACTTGTTGTCGCTCGAGCACCGCGCGAGGATCCGCCTCAAGGTGCGTGCACCGGGCAATGATCCCGTCGTCCCGTCCGTAACCGCAATCTGGCCGGCCGCTAACTGGCACGAGCGCGAGGCCTTCGACTTGATGGGCGTGCGTTTCGAAGGTCACCCGGACCTGGTGCGAATTCTGATGCCCGACGATTGGGAAGGCCATCCGCTGCGCAAGGATTATCCCGTCGAGGGATATCGCTGATGACGACCATCGAAACACCGGCCGGCGCTGCGCAGACGATGGTCCTGAACATGGGCCCCCAGCACCCGTCGACGCACGGCGTTCTGCGAATCGTTCTCGAGCTCGACGGCGAAATCGTCGTGAGTGCGCGCCCGCACATCGGCTACCTGCACACCGGCATTGAGAAAAACTGCGAAGCAAAAACATATTCTCAAGTCATTACGATGACTGACCGGCTGGACTATCTCGCGCCGCTCTCGAACAATCTTTGTTACTGCCTGGCTGTCGAAAAAATCCTCGGCCTCGAAGTGCCCAAGCGCGCGCAGTACATTCGCGTTCTTCTCACGGAATTAACTCGCGTCGCCTCGCATCTCGTCTGGTTGGGCACTCATGCCATCGACCTCGGTGCGATGTCCGTCTTCCTCTACTGCTTCCGCGAGCGCGAAGAAATCATGCGGATTTTCGAACTGGTCAGCGGCCAGCGCATGATGACGAGCTATTTCCGCATTGGCGGGCTGGCGCTCGAACCGCCGCCGGGCTGGCTCGATCGCATCGCGCGATTCATGGACGTCTTCCCCAGCCGCGTGGACGAATACGAAACTCTGCTCACTCAGAATCGTATATGGCTCGCGCGAACCAAAGGCGTCGGCGTGCTGAGCCGTGAGGACGCGATCGCGCTTGGCGTTTCAGGCCCCACTCTTCGCGGCAGTGGCGTGGCCTACGACGTTCGCAAAATGTTCCCCTATTCGAGTTACGAGGATTTCGATTTCAACGTGCCGGTCGAGACCGCTGGCGATTGTTACGCGCGTTACCTCGTCCGCGTGGCAGAAATCCGCGAGAGCATCAAGATTATTCTGCAAGCGATGAAAGTCGTTCCCGCCACGGGCCCGATTCGCACCGAGGCACCGGGCATCGTGCCGCCATCGCGCGAGGAAATGAAAACCTCGATCGAAGGGCTTATTTATCATTTCAAGATTTATACGGAGGGTTTCGCGCCGCCGCCGGGAGAAGTGTATCAAGCCATCGAATCGCCGCGTGGCGAACTCGGCTTCTTCGTTGCCAGCGATGGCTCGCCGAAGCCTTACCGCGTGAAAGTCCGCGCGCCTTCTTTCGTCAACTTGCAAGCTGTCCGAAAGCTCGTCGAAGGACGATTGATCGCCGACGTCGTCACTTGCATCGGCACCACTGATATCGTCCTTGGCGAGGTCGACCGATGACGCCGGCGGAAAATAACGGCAGAGTGCAGCTCCCGCCGCAGTTGGAAACCAAATTTGCGGAATTGTTGGGGCGCTATCCGGTGAAGCGCTCCGCCCTTATCCCGATGATGCTCTACGCGCAGGATTACTACGGCTATCTCGGCGACGAAATCCTCGGCGAAATCGCAATTCGCCTCGATCTCAACATCGTCCAGGTTACCGAAACGCTTTCCTATTACTCGATGCTGCGGCGCAAGGCCGCCGGGAAATATCACATTCAGGTCTGCACGAATGTTTCGTGCATGCTGCGCGGCGGCAACGAAATTTACGCGCACCTCCAAAAGCGCCTAGAAATTGGGAACAAGGAAACGACTTCGACGGGCACGTTTTCGCTGGAAGAAGTCGAGTGCATGGGCGCCTGCACCGGCGCCCCGGCCGTCCAGGTGAATTACGATTTCTACGAGAACCTGACACCCGAGAGCGTCGACCGGCTGCTCGAAGAACTGCAAACCGGAGTGAAGCCGACGCCGGTCGCGTGCACGTCGGGATCGGTCCACGAGCGGCACGAATTTGAAAAACTGGTAATCAGCCGCCGATTCGGAATTCCGAATTCCCGCACCATTGACGTCTACCGCCAGAACGACGGCTACAAAGCGCTCGAAAAAGCTGTCAAAGAAATGACGCCCGGGCAAGTAATCGACGAAGTAAAAAAATCCAATCTCCGCGGCCGCGGCGGCGCCGGCTTCCCTACAGGCATGAAATGGAGCTTCGTCCCCAAAGACATTCCGAAGCCAAAGTACGTCATTTGCAATGCCGACGAGAGTGAGCCTGGCACGTGCAAAGACCGCCCGCTAATGGAGCACGATCCGCACCAATTGATCGAGGGCGTTACGATTGCCGGACGGGCAATTGGATCGCAGCGCGGATACATTTACATTCGCGGCGAGTATCGTTACGTCCTCGACATCGTTGACAAGGCCATCGCTGAAGCCTACGCCGCCGGGTATCTCGGCAAAAATATTCTGGGCACGGATTTTTCGTTCGATGTTTGCACACACACGGGCGCGGGGGCGTATGAATGCGGCGAAGAATCCGCACTGATGGAGTCGCTCGAGGGCAAACGCGGCTATCCGCGCATCAAGCCGCCCTTCCCCGCAGTCGTGGGCCTGTACGGTTGCCCAACGGTGATCAACAACGTCGAGACTCTGAGCGCGGTGCCCGCGATCATTCGGAACGGCGGCGAGTGGTACGCAAATCTCGGCACGCCGAAAAACGGAGGCACGCGGATGCTCTGCATCTCGGGGCACGTGAATCGCCCGGGAATTTACGAAGTGCCGCTCGGCATGAACATGCGCCTGGCAATCGATGAACTGGGCGGCGGCGTTCACGGCGGCAAAAAGCTCAAGGCTGTGATTCCAGGCGGGAGCTCGTGTCCATTACTAAAGGCCGATGAAATTGACATCCCGATGGATTACGATTCGCTCGCCAAGGCAGGTTCGATGCTCGGCTCCGGCGCGATGATCGTGATTGACGAGGACACCTGCATGGTGGATTTGGCGCGCCGCATTATGCACTTTTACGCGCACGAATCCTGCGGCTGGTGCATCCCCTGCCGCGAAGGGACGGCGTGGCTTCGCAAAGCGCTCGACCGTTTTCACGCGGGCGGCGGCACGCCGGAAGATATCCCTCTCATCGGCGAACTCGCGCAGAACATGCTGGGCCGTACATTCTGCCCGCTTGGTGACGCGGCGGCGATGCCCACGATCAGTATTGTAAAGAAGTGGCAGCAGGAATTTGAGGATCATCTCCGCGGCAAATGCGCCTATATGTCTGCCGCGGACATACTCGCAATGTCGCGTTAATTCGGATCGTCAGCTCTCTGGGGTCAGGGGCTCCCGCAATCAATGGCTGAACAGAAACAGATCAACTTTTCATTGAACGGCAGCAACGTCACCGTTCCCGCCGGCACTCTTGTGATCGAGGCCGCGAAGCGAATGGAGACCGAGGTTCCGTCGTTCTGTTATTACAAAGGTCTGTCGCTTCAGGCCGCTTGCCGGATGTGCCTCGTCGAAGTCGAGAAGATGCCGAAGCTCCAGACGGCGTGCACGCTCGTCGCCACCGAAGGCATGGTCGTCAAGACGGACACCGAGCAAGTTCACAAAGCCCGCAAAGACATGCTCGAATTTCTGCTCTCGAATCACCCTCTCGATTGCCCGGTCTGTGACAAGGGCGGCGAGTGCGAACTGCAGGACATGACCTTCCGCTACGGTCTCGATCACAGCCGCTTCGCGGAAGAAAAGCTACATACTCCAGAGGAAAAGTGGTCGCCGCTCGTCTATTACGACGCCCCGCGCTGCATTCTCTGTTTCCGCTGCGTGCGCGTCTGCGACGAGGGCATGGACGTGAAAGCGCTCGGCGTTGGCGAGCGTGGCGTTCACTCCGCGATTTTGCCGAATTCTTCCGGCGCACTCGCCTGTGAAGAGTGTGGCGCATGTATCGATGTCTGCCCCGTCGGCGCGTTGACAAGCGGCACGTACCGCTATCAGACGCGGCCGTGGGAAATGACGTACGTCCCGAATCCCTGCGCGCACTGCTCGAACGGCTGCAAGACCACGCTCAGCGTGCGCAATAACGAAATCCTCCGCGCGAATAATCGCGATCAGTCCGGTATCAATGGCGAATTTCTCTGCGCCAAAGGGCGTTTCGGCTTCGATTTCACGCATCACGTCGAGCGGATCCGACAGCCGCTCATTCGCCGCAACGGAAAACTCGAGCCCGCAAGCTGGGAAGACGCATTCGAAGAAATCGCGCGGCGCCTGAAGCAGGTGCACGAAAAGCACGGCGGCCCGTCAATCGGCGTGATTGGTTCGAACCACACCACCAACGAAGAAAATTATCTCTTAAACCGATTTGCCCGCGTAAATCTCGGCACGAACAATCTCGATCACCATCGCACGGCCGATTACGCCGGCCTCGCCGCCGCGCTCGGCCCGAATGCCGCAGCGTCACTCGCGACGATGGCCGATGTGTATGAGGCCAACACCGTCGTCGTGATTGGCAACGACCCAACGCAGCAAAATCCTCTCGTTGCATGGCAGATTCGCACCGGAATCCGCCATCACAACGCCAACCTCTACCTGATCAATTCCCAGCGATCGAAGCTCGAACGAAAGGCAACTCAGTACATTCAGGTCGCCGCCGGCGCCGAATCCGCCGCCGTCCACTGGCTCGCGACCGGCCAGGGCGACCTCGCGCCAGAAATGCCGGGTGTACTCGCAAAGCTCAAGAGCGCTCTCGAAAGCTCGAGCGACGTCGTAATCGTCTTCGGCGCGTCGCTCGCGGGTGCAGCACTTCGCGATCTCGTCGCCTATGGCTCAACGCTCCCGGGCCGCACGCGCTACATGGCGCTCGGCGATTACGCAAATTCGCGCGGCGCCGCCGATTTCGGCGTGCTGCCCGATCACCTGCCTGGCTACGCATCGCTCGCCGATTCCGCCGAGCGCGCCCGTTTCAGCAAGTTCTGGGGCGCCGAAATTCCATCAGCGCCAGGGCTCACGGCCCGTCAAATGATTGACGCCGCTCTCGCCGGCAAACTTCACGCCCTCTACGTCGTCGGCGCAAATCCCGTGAAAACTTTCGCCGCGGCAGAAACAGCAAAACCCGGCAACGATCGCCTCGGAGGCCTCGAACTGCTAGTCGTCCACGATCTCTTCCTAACGGAAACCGCGAAGCTCGCAGACGTAATCCTTCCTGCCGCAAGTTCCTATGAGAAGGACGGCACGATGACGGCCACCTCCGGCGAAGTTCAAATCACGCATCGCTCAATCGATCCGCAAGGCCCGCGCAGCGATTTCGACTTGCTGCGGATCATCTCGCATCAACTCTCGCAGTTCAGCATGGGCCCGTCGATTCGTTTGCGCACCCCCGAAGCCGCATTCGAGGAAATTCGCCAGCACGTCGCCGGCTACAACGTCTCGTTCGCGAATCTCCTGGCAGGCAGCGCGGAACGCGCCACGCCCGGCGTAAAGCAAGTAGACGGCTCATACGCCGCCGCGCCCGGCACGATTTTCTCTTCACACGATTTTCTATTTTCAAGCGGCACGTTGGGCCGTTATTGTTCCAAGTTCAATTCCTGTAAAGAGGCCAAAGAGATTCCGTGGAGTTCGTCGCCCAACATCCAATCCTGGTGGTATCGATAGTCAAGATTGCCGTCTTGTTGTTCGTTTTGCTGACGGCGCTTGCCTACCTCACCTGGTTCGAACGCAAGGTCGTCGCGCGCATCCAATCGCGGCTCGGGCCGCTCTACGTCGGCGCGCACGGGTTGCTGCAGCCGCTGGCCGACGGCCTGAAATTTCTCTTCAAAGAAGATCTGACTCCGCCCACCGCAGATAAATTCGTCTACGTGCTCGCGCCGTTTCTCGCCCTCTCACTGGCGCTGACAACTCTAGCGCTCATTCCGCTGGGCCCGGCAACGATCACGATTCTCGGCCAGCCCACGAATCTCGGCATCACGAATGTCAGCCTCGGCCTTCTATTCGTCTTCGCGATCACGTCAATCGGCGTCTATGGCGTCGCGCTCGCTGGATGGTCGTCAAATAGCAAATATCCGCTTCTCGGCGGATTGCGCGCATCCGCTCAGATGGTGAGCTACGAAGTCTCGCTCACTCTGTCCGTGGTCGGCGTCGTTCTTCTCGCCGGCACTCTCAATTTCAACGAACTGATCTACGGCCAGTCCGGCCGCTGGTTCCATTACATTCCTCGCTGGAACATTTTTCCGCAAATCGTCGGGTTTCTCTGTTATTTCACGTCGGCCATCGCGGAAACCAATCGTGTCCCCTTCGATCTACCCGAAGCGGAGACCGAGCTCGTCGCGGGCTTCCACACAGAATATTCGAGCTTCAAGTTCGCGATGTTCTTCATGGCCGAGTACGCGAACATGATCACGGTCTCGTGTCTCGCAACGATTCTCTTCCTCGGGGGCTGGCTTTCCCCGCTCTCATCTTCATGGCGATGGCCGCTTTATATTCCCGGTGTGGCGCTCTTGACCGGCGGTCTGTTTCTCGTTTACGACACGGCAATGGTTCAGCGCGGCATCGCGCGAATCCAACTCGCGGTAATTAGTCTGGGCGCGCTGGTGCTCGGCGCGCTTTGCCTGATTCCAGCGGTGATGCTGGTCGTCCAGGGTCCATTTTGGTTTTTGCTCAAGGTTGGCTCGCTGCTTTTCTTTTACGTCTGGACGCGCGGCACACTGCCCCGCTTCCGCTACGACCAGCTCATGGATTTCGGCTGGAAGTTCCTGCTGCCGGTGGCGCTCGCAAATCTAGTGGTGACGAGCTTCGTGGTTCTGGTGCTGAACCAATGACGCTTCCCTACATCCTGTTCTTCGTCTTCGCGGCGATTGCCGTCATTGGCGCGTTGCTGGTCATTTTCTTGCGCGAGCCGATTCACAGCGCCCTCGCGCTAATTCTTGTGATGGTCTCGCTCGCCGTACTCTATCTTCTCCTCGGCGCTGAATTCATTGCGGCCGTGCAGATCATCGTTTACGCCGGCGCCGTCATGGTTCTTTTCGTGATCGTGATCATGCTGCTGAACGCCGGTGAAGAAGAACGCACGAACCTCAGCAAGATGGCGCGATACGCCGGGCTTCCACTCGGAATTTTTCTGACGTTGGATTTGGTGTACTGGCTGTCGCACGCCGTGCTCGCGGCGCCCGCTGCCTCTGCTGTCGCGGCAGGCGGAGATCCTACACGCGAACTCGCTCTCCTGCTGTTCCGTTCCTATCTGTTCCCGTTTGAGATCACGTCCATTGTGATTTTGATCGCGCTTCTCGGAGCCCTCGTGCTGGCAAAGAGGGATTCATGAACGGCGTCCCGACATCCTATTTTCTCGTGCTGAGCGCGATTCTTTTCGGCCTCGGAGTCATCGCGTTCGTATTCAAGCGCAATATCATTACGATTCTCATGGCCATCGAGCTGATGCTCAACGCGGTAAATCTGGCGTTCGTGGCTTTCGATCGCGCGCTGGGCGGCGAACACAACGGCTGGGTGTTCGTCTTTTTCGTCATCGTCGTGGCTGCTGCAGAGGCTGCTGTCGGCCTCGCGATTGCGATCACTGTGATTCGCAATCGCCAATCGCTCAACGTTGAGCAAGTGAACCTTCTCAAATTCTGATGCCGAAGCTAGCGGACATTTTGTGGATCATTCCGCTCCTGCCGCTCGCAGGTGCGGCGGTCAATGGTCTTTTCGGCAAATCGTGGCCGAATTCGCGCGTCAACGCCATCGGCATTGGCTCCGTTTCGCTCGCGTTTCTTGCCGTGCTCGAGCTTATTCGTGAGTTTTTTCTGTTGCCAGCCTCTCAAATACCCATCGTAAGGTTTGCCGCGCCTTGGATCGTCGCCGGAACTTTCCGCGCGGATTTCAATTTCTGGGTCGACCAGCTCACCATCGTGATGCTCCTCGTCGTTTCCGGCGTCGGGCTGCTGATTCACATTTACTCCACCGGTTACATGGCGCACGAAGGCGGCTATTACCGCTTCTTCTGCTATTTGAATCTGTTCATGTTTTTCATGCTGACGCTCGTGATGGCGGGCAATCTCGTCCTGATGTTCGTCGGATGGGAGGGCGTCGGACTTTGCAGCTATCTCCTCATCGGCTTCTGGTTCCTGAAAAAATCAGCGATTGACGCGGGCAAGAAAGCGTTCATCACCACGCGCATCGGCGACGTCGGTTTCACCGTTGGCATCCTTCTCGCTTTTTGGACTTTCAGCTCAGTGGATTTCGGAACGATTTTCCTGAAGGTCGCGAACGCGCCGGTTGAAGGCGTCGGCCAGATCGGCGTTCTCACCACGATTGCGCTGCTTCTCTTTGCCGGCGCTATCGGCAAGTCGGCGCAGCTTCCGCTCTACGTCTGGCTGCCAGATGCCATGGAAGGCCCCACGCCCGTCAGCGCGTTGATTCACGCGGCCACCATGGTCACGGCAGGCGTTTACATGGTTGCGCGTATGCACTTGCTCTATTCGCATGCGCTCACCGCCATGCTCGTCGTCGCATCGGTCGGCGCGATCACGGCGTTCTACTCCGCCACCATCGGCCTCGTGCAGACCGACATCAAAAAAGTTCTCGCCTATTCCACCGTTTCGCAACTTGGCTACATGTTCCTCGGCTGCGGCGTGGGCGCTTACGCGGCGGGCGTTTTTCACCTGATGACGCACGCGTTCTTCAAAGGCTTGCTATTCCTCGCGGCCGGTAGCGTGATTCACGCGATGGGCGGCGAGCAGGACATGCGCAAGATGGGCGGCCTGCGCAAGCTAATCCCGGTCACGTATTGGACGATGTTCGCCGCGACTCTCGCGATTGTGGGCGTCCCGCTTTTCTCGGGATTCTTCAGCAAGGAAGCGATTCTGGACGCCGCGAAGGACGGGCCGTTCGCGAATATGCCGTTGTGGGTTCTCGGAATTCTCGGCGCGATGCTCACGTCGTTCTACATGTTCCGGCTGCTATTCCTCACCTTTTTCGGAAAGCCGCGCTACGACGAACACAAGGTTCACGTCCACGAATCGCCAAGGAACATGCTCGTGCCGCTGATCATTCTGGCCGTCCTCGCCGTTGCCGGCGGCTGGTTCGCGCTGCCGACGATGATCGGTGGCCCCGATCATTTCCAAAATTTCCTGCGTCCCGTGTTTGAAGCTGCGCCTGTCGCTGTAGCCGCAACCACTGAAGGCGCGAAAGAGGCGCCCGTTACGCCTGGCGCAGCGCTCGTTTCAAGCTTGGCGGCTCCCGGCGTTATCGTCGCGCTCATCGGATTCCTAACCGCCTGGTGGTTCTACATTCGGCGGCCCGACGTGCCGAAAAAGCTCGCGCAGTCCGTTCACCGCCTCTACACGCTGCTGCTCAACAAATATTATGTCGACGAAATCTATCTCGCCGTCATCATTCGCCCGCTGCTTTGGATTTCGACAAACGTTTTGTGGCACGTCGTGGATGAGGGCGTGATTGATGGTGCGGTGAATGGCGCAGGCCACACCGCGCGCGAAATCGGCCAACAAGCTCGGAAATTGCAGTCGGGTAACGCGCGGAGTTACGCCGCGTGGGTGGTCATCGGCGCCGTCTGCGTGACGGTGCTCGTGCTCGGAGTCTGGGGAATGGTGCGCTGACGTGGGAACGCAATCGCATCTTCTGACGGTCGTGACGTTCGTGCCGCTGCTTGGCGTCCTCGCGATTCTGTTTCTGAATCGCAACGACCACGTCTCGGTCCGCCGCGTCGCCCTCGCCGTCTCGCTCGCCGAATTCGTCATTTCCCTGCTCTTGCTGCCTGGCTTCAATGCCGCGAATCCCAATTATCAGCTCGAAGAATTCCACCGCTGGATCAGCATTCCGCCGATTCACTATCATCTCGGGCTCGACGGCATCAGCCTGTTCCTCGTCCTACTGACAACGTTTCTCACCCCGCTCTCGATTCTCGCTTCATGGAGCAGCATCACCTTCCGCGTAAAAGAATTCTTCATCATGCTTCTCGTCCTCGAGACGGGACTGATCGGAGTCTTCTTCTCGGTCGATCTCTTTCTCTTCTTCCTGTTTTGGGAGGTCATGCTCCTACCGATGTATTTCCTCATCGGCATCTGGGGCCACGACCGGCGAATTTACGCGGCGCTGAAATTCATCCTCTACACGATGTTCGGCTCGATCCTGATGCTCGTCGCCATCATCTGGCTCTTTAATCTGACGGGCTCGTTCGATCTGCCGGAAATTCAAGCGAAGCTCGCGGCCGGCGCCATTACTTCCACGCGCACCGAATTGCTCCTCTTCGGCGCATTCTTTATTGCATTCGCTATTAAAGTGCCTCTCTTCCCCTTCCACACGTGGCTGCCTGACGCGCACACGGAAGCCCCAACCGCCGGATCTGTGATTCTCGCCGGCGTCATGCTCAAGCTCGGCACGTACGGCATGTTGCGCTTCTGCCTGCCGCTCTTTCCCGGCGCAGCGCACCGCCTTGCACCCGAAATCGCCGTCCTCGCGATTATTGGCATCGTGTACGGCGCGCTCGTTGCGACGATTCAACCCAACTTGAAGCGCCTGGTCGCCTACACGTCCATCAGCCACCTCGGATTCGTGGTCCTCGGCATTTTCGCCTTCAACACGATTTCGATCGAAGGCGCGCTCTACCAGATGCTGAACCACGGCGTCTCGACGGGAATGCTGTTTCTCGTGGTCGGCATGCTTTACGATCGCCGCCACACGTTTGACATCAAGGAATACGGCGGCCTCGCGACGCCCATGCCGGTTCTCTCGGCATTTTTCCTGTTTGCTTGCCTCTCATCGCTCGCACTTCCGTTGCTCAACGGCTTCGTCGGTGAATTCCTGATACTGATTGGCGTGTTCGCACATCATCCAGCGTGGGCGTCGTGGGCGTCCACGGGAGCGGTGCTCTCTGCCGTCTACTTGCTGTGGGCTTATCAGCGCGTCGCGCTCGGCGATGTGACCGTCGAAAAAAACAAAACTCTTCCGGACGCGAGCACGCGCGAGCGAATCATTCTCTCTGTTCTATCCATCGTGATTTTGTTCATGGGCCTGGCCTCGCCTCTCTTCACGCGCCGAATGGAATCCTCGGCGGACAATATCCTGCATCTCATGCGGCGCGATCGCATGATCGACGTCCGCACCGCGCCGGCGGCGCCGCAACTCGCGAACGTCCCTCACTCACTCGCCGCAAATGCAGCCGAAATCGCGGCTCCCATGAAAGAGGCCAGATAGCCTGAATGCTGCCGATCCACATTTCGCCTGAGCGTATCGAAGATGCCTACCGCGTCGCGCCTGAGATCATTCTTTGCGCGACGGGCATCTTTGTCATGCTTCTCGATCCGTTTCTCCCAGCAGCCTGGAAGCGTACCTTGGGCTGGATCAGCTTCGCGGGGGCCCTCGGCGCGCTCGCGTCACTTTATCTCGTGTGGCAGCATCGCGGACTCGCTTATGGCGGCCTGATCCGCGCCGACGACTTCAGCATCTTCGTTCACGCCATCGTTCTCGTCGTCGCGATTCTCGCCACTCTCGGCTCGATTCAGTATCTCGACAACGAACGCATCCAGCGCGGGGAGTTCTATGCGCTGTTGCTCTTTGCGGCGGCGGGAATGGGCATTTTGGCGGGCTCGGGCGAATTGATTACGGCATTCCTCGGCCTCGAAATGAGTTCGATTTCGAGCTACATTCTCGCGGGCTTCCGCAAGAACGCCCTGAAGTCGAATGAGGCGTCGCTCAAATATTTCATCCTGGGTTCGTTCGCCACCGCGTTTTTCCTGTACGGCATCGCCATGGTCTATGGCGCCACAGGCACCACGTTCTTGTCCGGCGTCGAGCAGGCGCTCGAAAACTCCCCGCCGAGTTCGCTGCTCGCGCTCGGCCTCGCCATGATGTTCGTCGGCCTCGGCTTCAAAGTCGTCGCCGCGCCGTTTCAGGTATACGCGCCAGACGTTTACGAGGGCGCTCCGACGCCCGTAACGGCCGTCCTCGCGTCGGCGCCGAAGGCCGCGACGTTCGCCCTCATGCTGCGCATCTTTTACACCGGCTTTGGCTCCGCCGGACATTTGTGGTTTTGGGCCATCTGGATTTCCGCGGTGCTTTCGATGTGCATCGGCAATTTCGCGGCCATCACGCAGACCAACGTGAAGCGCATGCTCGCGTATTCCTCTATCGCGCACGCAGGCTATATTCTCGTCGCGTTTGCCGCTTCCACGGAAATCGGAATCGCTGCTGTGCTCTTCTACCTTGCCGCCTACGCGTTGATGAAGCTTGGCGCGTTCCTCGTCGTCGCGCATCTTGGCGGGCCCGGTGAGCGGCGACTCGAAATTAAGGACTTCGCGGGGCTGGGAATTCAGCAGCCGGCGCTCGCGGCGTGCTTCTCGCTCTTTTTGCTATCGCTGCTAGGTTTGCCCGCGACCGGCGGATTCCTGGGGAAATTTTATGCGTTCCAGGCGGCTCTCGATTCACGGATCGTTTGGCTCGTCGTCATCGCCGCGCTCAACAGCGTCGTCGGCGCCTACTATTATCTGCGCGTAATCGTCGCGATGTACTTCTGGGATCCTCAGAAGGAATTCGAACCGATCGCTGTCACGCCTGCCATCGCCACCGCCCTCATCATCGCCGCCGCCGGCACAATCTATCTAGGCCTCTTCCCCAGCCGCGTCATGCACTACGCGCTGCTCTCGGCCCTGTCTCTTCGCTAGCGAACGACTGCCGGCCTCTCGCAAATGACAACCGTAGGGTCCGTCGGCAGACGGACCGGCCGTTCACGAATTAGACTTTCTCCAGTCTCCATCTTTTTGCAAACCCTGGCCGGCCTTCCGGCCAGCCCTACGAGACCACCTCGATCCCCAAAGTCGGTGGCCGCGGCAAAAGAAAACGCCCGGAAGCGCATCGCGCCTCCGGGCGTTCATCTAAATCGCCTCTAAATGACCGTCAAACGGTAATCCTAGCCGACCGTTATGCAACCCTCGTAAACACTATCAACAGGGTGAACAGCGCCAAAGTCTCGATGAACACGAGACCAAGAATCAGCGCCAATCGAATCGGTGCCGCGGCGCCGGGGTTTCGTGCCAATCCTTCGCACGCTGCCGAGGCAACGCGCCCCTGCCCGAGCGCTCCGAATGCTGCCGCCAGCGCCATCGCAAAACCGGAGGTAATCGCGACCCAGTTGGTCCCGCCTCCCGTGGCGCCCTCCGCCGCGAACGCTTGTGGCGCGACGATCACCAGCATCGCCGCCACCAAAGCCAACATTTTCAGAATCTTCATTCGACGTTCTCCTTTTATTTTTATAAGTCGGCAATCAGGCGGTGGTTCCCGTCATCCTCAGGCAGCCGGGCTCACACTGAAAGCCTTTAGGATAAAGCCGTTCTAGTGCTCGTCGGCCGTAGCAAGGCCGATATAAATTGCGGGAAGAATCGTAAAAACGAATGCCTGAACGATCGCGACAAATATGTGCAGCGCGACAAAAATGACAGGAATTGTCGCCGGGAAAATTCCCAGCGCCCAGCCGGCCGCGGGATGCGTGGCTGAAACATTGATCACCGGCACAGTTAAAAGCGCGACGAACGTTAGATATAAAAGTTCGCTGGCAAAAATATTCGCCCAGAGCCGGACCGTCAGCGAAAGCAGCCGCGCCGAGTTGCTGATGATTTCAACGGGAAAAATCAGCGGCGAAATCCACCAAATCGGACCCGCAAAATGCTTCCCGTAGCCGATCGGCCCATGATGCTTCATGCCCTGAAAGTTGTAGTACAGAAAAATAATGATGGCGCAGCCCAGCGGAACGCTCTTCTCTCCCGTCGGCGACTCGAACGCAGGAATCACACTGAGAAGATTTGAAAGCAGAATAAATATCGCCACTGAACCGACCAACGGCACGCACGCCTCTCCAACATGGCCGGCATTTTCCACCAGCAAATCGCGGATTCCGAATCCCATCGGATTCGTAAGCAGCATTTCCGCGATTTGCTGAGTCGCGCCGGGCTTATCCACCGAAATGCGCGGCCTCAGCAGCATAACCAGAATAATTCCGAACAAAAAGACCACGACACTCATCGCCACGTGCATGCGAATCGGATTTGCGGGATCCTGAACTTGAATTCCGATGAGGAGTAATAAATGAGAGATCGTCGGGCCAAACCAGTGGTTTAGCAGCGCTGCGAACCAGTGCTGATGTAGTTTCATCGTCCTCTAATGATTGTCGAAAAGCACTGCATAAAGACTGCCAATCATCGCGGCGGCTCCGAGCGCCAGTAACCCACCCAGAATGCTGAAGATCGGCAATCTAAAGTACGTCACGATAACATACGCCACAATCGCGATCAAGGCATAGCCAACGAGCGATCTGAACACAATCCAGGTCGAGTTGCCCGCCCGCGGGCCGCCGGTCTGCTTTTCGGTCTCCTGAACGAGTCCGCGTGTCGCGCCCCTAAGCCACAGATAATGAAGCCAGATCAAGCAGGCGCCGATCGCAACTCCGCTTCCCGCGCGCACCGAAACCGACCGGGTAACTATGATAGCCGCAAGCGCACCCACCGCCAAAGTAAGCCAGTTGATCCTGTGCTCGA
Source organism: uncultured Acidobacteriota bacterium (assembly GCA_963803835.1). Taxonomy (GTDB): domain Bacteria; phylum Acidobacteriota; class Terriglobia; order Acidiferrales; family UBA7541; genus Palsa-147. The sequence goes on from CAWDOI010000027.1 coordinate 230,486, forward strand.
TGCGTCGATAGAAGTCGCCTCGTGGCGTTTCAGTTGTCATCGTTCGTTGAGAGTCGCCGAAGCAGATCGCGCAGTCCCACGGCAAAGCCGAGCGCGCCGCCCGCAATCATCAGCCATGGCGCCGTGTGCCACCATCGGTCCAGGAGGTGCCCAAGAAATCCGCCCACGACGAGAGCGCCAACGAAAACGAACGGCAACTCCGTCGCCATAGCGAACTGCCGCACGAGACCAGCGGGCCTTTTTTCTGGATTCTCTTCAGGCATGCGGATTCCGGCTCAGCGGCCGAATGGTGTGAGAAGCGAGTACGTAGCGAGGCGTAAGAACGGCTCGGGGTAGACGCCAGCGGCAAGCGTCACGAGCACCATTGCCGCCAGCGCAACCGCCTGTCCAATCGAAATCCTCGGCCGCACTTGGTCGGTCGCTTCGCGCGACCACATGGCCGCGATCATCCTGAAATAGTAATACACGGCGGGAAGAATATAGAGCACGGCGAGCACTGCCAATTTCGTGTGGCCGGTCTCAATCAGTGCCCAGAAAATGAGCAGCTTGCCGACAAATCCGGCGGTAGGTGGAACTCCAGCGAGCGAAAGCAGAAATATCAGCATCAGAATTGCCGCGGCAGGATTGCGCTGCGACAAACCGTTAAGATCCTCCATCTCGTCGCCGATCACGCCCTTGCGGCGTAGCACGATCACAATCGCGAACGCGCCCGTGTTGAAAAACGCGTAGGTAAAAAGATAGAACATCATGGCCTGCAGCCCGCGCTCGTTTCCCGCCACCAATCCGAGAAGAATATATCCCACGTGCGAAATCGAGGAGTAAGCGAGCAGACGCTTAATGTTGGTCTGCGTGATCGCCGCCAGGTTGCCGACTGTCATCGAAAGAATCGCGACCGCTGTCAGCAACGCCGTCCAATCCATGCGCACGGGCCAGAAGACGCCGAGGTAAAGCCGCAGAAGCAGCGCAAAGCTCGCCGTCTTCGACGCCACGCTCACGTATGCCGTAATCGGAGTCGGCGCGCCTTCGTACACATCCGGCGCCCACTGGTGAAATGGGACGGCCGCGATTTTGAAAAAGACGCCCGCCGAAACCGTCATCACGGCGATGACCACCATCAAATCGCCGTGGGGACGCTGCGCCAGCACGGTCGCGATCGTGTTCAAATTTGTCGAACCGGATATTCCGTAGAGTAGAGAAAAACCGTACGCCAAAATTCCCGAGCTGAACGCGCCGAGCAGCACATATTTCAAGGCGCCTTCGTTCGAGCGGCGGTCGCGGCGCAAAAAGCCCGAGAGAATGTAGAAGCTGATCGCCATCGTCTCGAGCGCGATGAACAAAGTGACGAGATCGTTGCCGCACGCGAGAAACATCATTCCGACGGTCGAGAAAAGCATCAGCGCGTAATATTCGCCGTGGTGTTCGTCTTCGATTTCGAGGTAGCGCACCGAAAGAAAAATCACGAGCAGCGTGGCGGCCAGGAAAATAAATCCAAACAGCATGAAAAACGGGTCAATTACGATCGCGCCGTGGAATCCTTCGGCGGAAATCGCCGCAAGAGGCTTCAACAGCCAAAGCGCCAGCGCGCTGAAAATAACTCCCAGTGCCGCCGTCAGCGCGTTCCATGCCTTCTGCTTCGTCTCGAGCAGGAAATCCGTCAGCAGAATGGCCAGCCCGAAAAACGCGAGCATCACCTCGGGCATGATCAGAGGCGAGTCGCGCAGCGTCGATTGAAGAAGTCCCTGCATCGGTTTATTTCGATTCCTTTTGCGACGTTGCGGCGGGCGCGGCCATCTTCATCGCCGGAATCTCATTCGGCGCAGCGATCTGCATCGATGCGCCGTTGCCTGGCGCCACGCCCGCAGTCGTTTGCGGAGTGTAGTAGTTCGGATCGTATCGCAGCACAATTTGCTTCACTGGCCTATTAAGCACGTTGAATAGCGGCGCCGGATAGATTCCGATCCAGAACGCCAGGACGATTAGCGTCCCGAGTGTGAAAAACTCTCGGGCATTGAGATCCGGGAGATGCTCGTTCAATGGATTGGTGACGTTCCCAAACATCACGCGCTGATAGAGCCACAGCAAGTAAGCCGCGCCAAGCACCACGCCCAGCACGCCCCACGCCGCCCATTGCCAGCGCACTTCGAATACGCCGCGCAGAATCGTGAATTCGCCGACGAACCCGTTCAACAGCGGCATGCCGAGCGAACTGAGCGTCACGATCAAATACACCGCCGCAAAATTCGGCATCGGCGTCGAGAGCCCGCCAAATTCGGAAATCAAGCGCGTGTGCCGCCGCTCGTAGAGAACTCCAACAATCAAAAAAAGCGCGCCGGTGGAAATTCCGTGGTTGACCTGCTGAATGATGCTGCCGGAAAGCCCAAGTGGCGTCAGGGCGAAAATTCCCAGCGTGCAGAAGCCCATGTGGCTGACCGAGGAATACGCGATCAGCTTTTTCATATCCTTCTGCATCATGCAAACGAGCGCGCCGTAAATAATTCCGATGATCGAAAGCACGATCATGATCCAGCGGAAGCGCATTGTGGCGTCCGGAAACATCGGCACGGAAAATCGCAAAAATCCGTAAGTCCCCATCTTCAGCAGGACGCCGGCGAGAATGACGGAACCGGCCGTCGGAGCTTCCGTGTGCGCGTCAGGCAGCCACGTATGAAAGGGGAACATCGGCACCTTGATCGCAAACGCAAAGAAGAATCCCCAGAAGAGCCACGTCTGCAATTGAGGCGAGAAAAGCTGATTATGCGAAATCAGAATCTCGCGGATATCGAACGTGTTCGCTTTGAAATAAATTGCCAGGATCGCCAGCAGCATCACCACCGAGCCGGCCAGGGTGTACAGGAAAAACTTGATCGCTGCGTACAGTCTTCGGTCGCTTCCCCACACGCCAATCAGGAAATACATCGGCACGAGCATCACTTCCCAAAAGACGTAGAAGAGCACGAAATCGAGCGACATGAAGACGCCGAGCATGCCCGTCTGAAGCAACAGCAGCAGGATGTAATATTCCTTTTCGCGCTTTTGAATCGCCGACCACGAAGAAAGAATCGCGATCGCGCCGAGGATCGTCGTCAGCATCACCATCAGCAAGCTGATGCCGTCAATGCCGATTGAATAGTGCGCGTTGATCGACGGAATCCAATCGAGCGTTTGCCGAAATTGGAAATCGGTCTCGCCGAGCTTGAACCGCCAGACGAGCGGCAGCGATACCGCGAAGCCGAGGAAGCCGAAGAGATTGCCCATCAAGCGATGCGCGTTGGCATTCTGGCGCGGAATAAAGAGCATCAGAATCGCGCCAACCAGCGGCGTGAATAAAATCGTGCTCAGGATGTGGTTATCGGAAAATAGCATCCTTCCCTTCCTCTCCGCCTACCGCATCTGGTGCTGCAGCAGGTAGAGCGTATAACCCAAGAAACCCACAAGGCCAAAAACGATCACCAGCATGTATTCCTGCAATTCGCCGTTCTGAATCATCCGCACGGGCATGCTGGCGAAGTAGACGATCCATGAGCCGAGCCGCACCGAGCCGTCCACAATCCACGTGTCCCACCACATCGATATCCGCGAGATCACGCGCGTGAGCCAACCAGCTCCATTCACACCGAGGCCGTCGATGATCTTAGAATCGAACGAGCCGAGCGACGAGCCGAGCTCCTTCGTCCGGTTGACGAAAGCCGCGTCATAGATTTCGTCGACGTAGTATTTGTTCAAGAGGAGCGTGTACAAGCCGCCCACGCTCGACGCAATCTTCTTCGGCAGATCTTGCCGCTTGACGTAGAGATACCACGCAAACAAAATCCCAGCCACGACAAGCGTTTCCGACAGCAGCATCAAATAAATTTCACCCATCCTCGAGCTGGCGCCCTTCGCCGCTTCCACGCGAGCTTCATGCGGCTCGCCAACGACTGCGCCGAGAAAATGCACGAAATGGCTGCTGCCGCCGAGAATCTCCGGCCAACTCACCCAGCCGCCGACAACCGAGAGTACCGCGAGAACAACGAGCGGTATCAGCATCGATTTCGGCGATTCGTGAATGTGATGTTCAACGTCGTGGTCCACGCGCGACTCGCCGTGGAACGTCATGAAAATCAGCCGAAACATATAGAACGCGGTCATCCCGGCCGTAAAATATCCGACCATCCAAAGCGTCAGATCCTTCTCGTAAGTTTTTCCGAGGATCAGATCTTTGCTCACGAAGCCCGCGAATGGGAAAATTCCGGCGATAGCCAGCGTGGCGATCAACATCGTCCAATACGTGATGGGAATTTTCTTTGAGAGCGCGCCCATCTTTCGCATGTCCTGCTCGCCACTCATCGCGTGAATCACGCTGCCAGCCGCAAGGAAGAGCAAGCCCTTGAAGAACGCGTGCGTCATCAAATGGAAAATGCCGGCAGTGAAAGCGCCCACGCCGCAGGCCAGGAACATGTAGCCGAGCTGTGACACCGTCGAATAGGCGAGAACTTTCTTGATGTCGTTCTGCACGACCGCGATCGACGCCGCGAAAATCGCCGTCAGCGCGCCGACGGTGGCCACAACGGTCATCGCCAGCGGCGATAGCTGGAAGATCGCGTTCGTTCGCGTGACCATGTAGACGCCAGCGGTCACCATCGTCGCCGCGTGAATCAGCGCGCTCACAGGCGTCGGGCCCTCCATCGCGTCGGGAAGCCAGACGTACAGCGGAATCTGCGCCGATTTACCCGTCGCGCCCCAGAAGAAGAGCAACGCGATCGCGGTGATCATCGCCGTTCCGACGCCAAAATTCCCGGCCTTCAGCGCCGGTCCGATTTCCGTGAATCGAATTGTCCCCAGCAGCGCCGAAGTCAAAAAAATGCCGAGGAGAAATCCCGCGTCACCAATGCGATTGACGATGAACGCTTTCTTGCCCGCATCAGACGCTGACTTCTTCTTGAACCAGAAACCGATCAAAAGATAGCTGCACGTTCCGACGCCTTCCCATCCGACGAAAAGCAGCAAGAGATTATTCGCCAGCACGAGCATCAACATCGCGAACATGAAAAGATTCAAATAGCCGAAGAAGCGGTAGTAGCCGCCCTCGTGCGCCATGTAGCCCGTCGAGTAAATGTGAATTAGCAGGCCGACTCCCGTAACCACAAGGATCATCACGGCCGAAAGCGGATCGAGCAAAAAGCCCCAGTCCGCAACGAACTTGGCGACCGCGCCCGATGTCGTGTGGTAAGTGCCCGCCGGAATCCACTCGAACAGAATTTTCTCCGCGACGCGTTCCCCTTCCGGCAGGCCTAGCAACTGGAAGAATCCGCCAAGCGCAAAAATGAACGAGACCGCGACGCTACCCACGCAAATCACGCTGACCGCCATATTCGGCAGCCGGCGCCCGATGAAAAACATCAGCGCCGCACCGGCTAGCGGAAACATCGGAATCAGCCAGATATGATTGAGAAAATATGGCAACGGCGCGTTCAATTGCTCTCCCCGGCTACCACTTCAGCAAATCCATTTCGTCTGCAAGAACCGTTTCGCGATTACGGAAGAACGCGATGATGATGCCAAGCCCCACCGCGGCCTCCGCCGCCGCGTCTGTGATGATGAAGATCGCGAACACCTGCCCATCCACCGATCCCCACAATCGCGAGAAGGCCACAAGATTGATGTTCACTGCATTCAGAATCAGCTCGATGGACATCAAAATGATGATGACGTTGCGGCGCGTCAGCACGCCGATTACCCCGATCGTAAACAGCGCGAGGCTAAGATAAAGATAGTGGCTCGGCGTCAGCATCAGATTTTCCTCTTGGCCATGACAACCGCCCCGATCATGGCGACGAGCAGCAAGATCGAGGCAATTTCAAACGGCAGCATGTAACGCTGGAAAAGCGCCACGCCAATCTGCTCGGCGTTGGGCTGCATGCCGCGCGTGGAAGCTGCCGGCAAATTGAACGCGCCGCTTCCGAGCCGGAACGCCATCAGCACCTGCGCTCCGAGCGCGATGGCGAGAATCGCGCCAACCCACGCCTGCCGGCTGAACTGAACCTGCCGCACGGCAACATCCAGATTTACAAGCATAATCACGAACAGAAACAGCACCATGATCCCGCCGACGTACAAAATGATCTGCACGACGAACAGAAACTCTGCTTGCAACTGAAGAAAAATTCCCGCGGTCGCGAGCAGCGTAGTGATCAGAAAGACGGCGCTGTGCACGGCGCTCCGTCGCGTCACCATCACGATCGCGGAAACCACCGCGAGCGCCGCGAAAAAATAAAAAATAATCGTATCGAGCGTCATCTATTTCCCGCCGCCAGATACCGCCTCTGCTTCCGCGGCGGTTGGCTTCGAACTCTCCGCGCTGAGCCACCCTGCGAACAAGAGCGTCAGGCCATTCGAGAGAATTACGGACCAGATTAGCCACCACCCGAATCGCTGGTGCAGCAAAAGTCCTATCGCGACCATCAACAGGTTCACCAACGCCAGCGGAATCAGAAATTGCCAGCCGAGCTTCATCAGTTGGTCGAATCGGTAACGCGGAAACGTAAACCGGAACCACAGGAATCCGTACAGATAAATCAGAACTTTCAAGATGAACCAAAACGCCCCGTGAATTCCCGCCATCAGCGGTGAACTCAAAGCCCACGCCATCGTTGCCGCCAGCACGACGAACAACCCGACGAAAAGAAACATCACCATTTTCTGGATCGGCACGGCCTGGCGCATTGCGAGCTTCGCGCACCAAACCGCAAGCCCGAGAAAGATCAGCGCCGGCAGAATGTCGAGCGCTTCGAACGACATCCCAAACAGATGCTCGTGGAAGCTCGCGAGCGGCCGCAACCAACCTCCGAGGAACAATGTGGTCGCGATGCCGGACACCACGATCATGTTCGCGTACTCGGCGAGAAAATAGAGCGACCAACGGAAGCCGCTGTACTCCGTCATGTAGCCCGCAACGAGTTCCGATTCGGCCTCAGGCAAATCGAATGGCGCTCGATTTGTTTCCGCAATCGACGCGACCATGTAAATGAAAAAGCTCACCGGCAGGAGAAAAATGAACCAAACTCCGGTCTGATCCTGCGCTTCAACGAGCGCCTTCATCGAAAGCGATCCGCCCAGCAGCAACCCGGAAACGAGCGCCAGCCCCGCCGCAGTTTCATAGCTCACCAGCTGCGCCGCGCTTCGAAGCGCGCCCAAAAGCGAGTAATGGCTGTTTGACGCCCATCCGCCCAGCACGATGCCGTAAATCCCGAGCGAACTGATAGCGAGAATGAAAAGCAGGCCAACATCGAGATCCGCGATTTGAAACGTCGGCCCGAGCGGCAACGCCGCGTATGCCAGGAGCGCCATGGTGACGCTTGCAAGCGGCGCAATCCAAAAAAGCAGCTTGTCCGCCTTATCGGGGATTATGTCTTCTTTGAGGAGGAGCTTCACGGCGTCCGCGATTGGCTGCAGCAGGCCGTGCGGCCCCACTCGCATCGGACCCATCCGCGCCTGCATGTGCGCCATTACTTTGCGCTCGAGCAGCACAATGTACCCAGCGAGCAGCGGCAACACCGCTACGATCACCACCGCGTAAACTACCGGCAGGATGAAAGGCTGGATATCTTCTAGAAATCTTCCATTCATAATCGCGATGTTTCGTTTGTCCTCGAAATGCTAGCGATCCACTTCCCCAAGAACGATATCAATCGTGCCGATGATGGCGACCACATCCGCGACGAGCGAGCCGCGCGCCATCTTATCGAACGCCTGCAAATTGATGAACGATGGCGGCCTTACGCGCACGCGATAAGGCTGCGTGGTGCCATCGCTCACGATGTAATAGCCCAATTCGCCCTTCGGCGCTTCGATGCCGTGATACACCTCGCCCGGCGGCGGTTTCAGCACTTTGCCGATGCGCGCCATGATCGGACCCGTCGGGATATTTTCGATTGCTTGCAGGCAGATTAGCCGCGACTGGCGCATTTCCTCGATGCGAACCACATAGCGATCGAAAGTGTCGCCGTTCGTGCAGGTCGGAATCTCGAATTTGTAGAGATCGTAGGCGGCGTACGGCATCGCCTTGCGGATGTCCCATTTCACGCCGCTCGCTCGAAGCACGGGGCCCGTGACGCCGAGCGCAATCGCATCGGCGGAATTGAGGATTCCGACTCCTTTCGTGCGGCCGACCCAGATGCGATTTTCGGTGAGCAGCGTCTCGTACTCGTTCATTCGGTGCTCGAAGTCCGTGCAGAAGCGCTTCACCTCATCTTCGAAGCCGTCATAAGTTTCGTACTGCAGTCCGCCGATGCGGAATGCGTGCGTCGTAAGCCGCGCGCCGCAATACTTCTCGAAAATTTTCAGGATTTCTTCGCGTTCGCGGAAACAGTAAAAAAGCGGCGTCAGCGCGCCGATGTCGAGCGCGTGTGTTCCGAGCCACAGTAGGTGGCTCGCGATCCGTTGCAACTCGGTGAGGATCGTCCGCACCACGCGGGCGCGGATCGGCGCTTCGGCCCCGAGCAGCTTTTCGACGGCCTCGCAGTAGCCGAGCCCGTTCGAGACGGCCGCAACGTAATCCATCCGGTCCACGTACGGCGCAAATTGCTGGTAGCTGCGGTGCTCCGCGATTTTTTCGACGCCGCGGTGCAAGTAGCCGATGATGCACTCGGAATCGACGATGCGCTCGCCATCGAGTTTGAGCTTCACGCGCAGCACTCCGTGGGTGGACGGGTGCTGCGGCCCCATGTTGAGAATGATTTCGTCGGCGCCGAGTACGGTTGTTCCCGGCGGCAAGGAATCGGCGATGCGGTGCTCACTCATCTTTTATTTGAAAATCTATCTCGCACTTTACTGGCCGCTTTCAATCCCCAGGTTCTCGCGTACCCAGGCCGTGTCCTGCTTCAAAATGTCGTAATCCTTGCGCAGCGGATATCCCTGCCACTCTTCGGGCAAAAGAATGCGGCGCAAATCGGGATGTCCGGTGAATTGAATCCCGAACATGTCGAAAGCTTCGCGCTCGAGCCAATTCGCGACCGGCCAGATCGATACCACGCTCGCTATCGATTCGCCCTCGCCAACATGCGCCTTCAGCCGCACGCGCTCGTTCTTCGCGAACGAGTAGAGAATGGCCACCACATCAAATCGCCGCTCGCGCTTCGGCCAATCGACCGCCGTCAGGTCAACCAGATAATCGAATTTTTCATCGTCGCGGCAATAACGCGCCACTTCGAGCCAGCTCGACGCGTCGATCAAAATGATGGCTTGCTTGCGGTCGAGCGTCGCTTCGCGCACAGCTTCCCCGAAGCGCGCCTTCATTCGCTGCACAAGTTCGTTATCGAGCGGTACGGGCTTCGGCGGAGCTTCTTTCGCTGGAGGTGCGGGCTTCGCTGCGGGCGGTGTCGCTGGAGCGGCCGGCGAAGTGGCCTTCGGCACGGGTGGAGTTGCCGCGGCGCTGGGCGCAGCCGGTTTTGCTTCGGACGGCGTCGCAGGCGGAGTCGCCGGCGCAGTGGGCGCGGCTGGTTTTGATTCGGGCGGCGTGGCTGCAGCGGGCGCAGCGGGCTTGCCTTCAGGCGGCGCCGTGTCGGCAGCCATGGCAGACTTCTCCGCTGGCGGAGTCGCTGGCGCATCCGCTTTTGGCGGTGTCTCGCCTCCACCGGGAGCGCCAGGTGGCGTACCGGTGGAATCTTTTTCCGAGGGATCGTTTGCCATTTGTTCGATTGGTTGATCGGGCCGCGCCTAACGTGAGCGCACTTATGGCGGTGCGTCCGCCAGCCCGTTTTCTAACACACCCGCAAAAACAGCGTCAACGCAATGAGTTCGCCTGCATGCAAAGAAAAGCGTGGTGCGCTCATACCCAATCGAGCGCGCCTTTCTTATAAAGCCAGATGTATCCAACAATCAGAATGCCCAGAAACACCACCATCGTCAAAAGCCCGTACGCGCCCAGGACGCTATAGCGAATCGCCCAGGGAAATAGAAAAATCGTCTCGACGTCGAAAATCACATAAAGAATGGCGACAAGGTAGAACCTCACCGAATACCGGCCGCGCGCATCGCTTTCCGCCGGCATTCCGCATTCGTACGGCTCCAGTTTTGCCCCTACAGAAGTCGAATCGGGCCGTATAAATTTGAAAATAATCAACGTAACGGCCGGAAACGCGGCCGCGAGGAGGCAATAAATAAATATCGGGATGTATTGGCGGGGCATCGCCCAAATCAACGTGGCATCCTAGCACAGCCGCCAATCACGAGCCAGAGTCTCGTAAGCAGAAAAATACTTCAAAGCTCGCTTTCCCCTCGTCGCCAAAACGAGAGCAGCGGCGACCGGCCGCCAAAACCTTCAGCGGAATCCGCGAACAAGGCAGTCCGCCTTAATTTGGGTGTTGTACTTTGTATTGTAAAGTACTTGACATCCACAAAGCACTCTGCCATCCTACCTTCCGCGGCGGGAATTCAATTTGCTTTCTCTCGGAGATGACACTCATGTTCAAGCGGATCGCCGCAATCGCCTTCATCTTTTTCTGCACCAGCCTCGCCTGGATCATTCTTGGCACGACAATCACTCTGAGAACCGACTCGTCCGGCTCCGAACTACAGCCTCGGATCCTCTCAAACTGGGGAACTCCACAAACGCAGACGCAGCCAACGGCAACCTACATTTTGCCAACCGCAATTCCAGTAAATGACGACGCCGGGAAGCCCGCGACGAAGCCGGAACCGCAACCTAGGTTCAGTTCCCTGCCGATCGAAAGCAGCCAGATCCAAGTCGCGCTTCATCTCGATCAGCGCAAAAAAGGCCTGCTCTGGTACAGCACCTACCGAAATAGTTTCGACGGGATTTACTCGTTCAAGAATCTGTCCGATCGCACGCTGTCCGTCACTTTCGCATTGCATCTTCCGGCCGAACACGCCGTCTACGACGACATGCGCATGACGCTCGATGATTCGCCGCTTTCGGTCACCAGCCAGGCGGGCGTCGCTAGAGCGACCGCCTTCGTGAATCCCCAATCAGACGCGAAACTGCGCGTGAGCTACCGTTCGCAGGGCCTCGATTCGTGGACGTACAGCTTCGGCGAGGCGGCGAACGCCGTGCGGAATTTCAGTCTGCAAGTGAATACGGATTTCGAGGGCTTCAATTTTGGCGACGATACCCTCTCTCCCACGAGCGAGCGTGCCGACGGAGCCGGCCGCGAGCTTACCTGGCAATACGCCAATCTTGTTTCGGGCTTTCCGATCAGCATCCGGATGCCGCAGAAAATTCAACCCGGGCCGCTTGCGGGACGCATCAGCTTTTTCGCGCCGGTCTCCCTTTTCTTTTTCTTTTTTATCCTGTTTATCCTCTGTGCGGTTCGCGGCATTGAAATGCATCCGATGAACTACTTTTTCCTCGCATGCACGTTCTTCTCGTTCCATCTGCTCCTGGCCTATCTTGTCGACCACATTTCAATTCATCTCGCGTTTGCAATCTGCTCCGCCGTTTCAATTTTTCTCCTGGTGAGCTATCTCCGATTGGTGGTCAACGCCCGATTTGCTCTGTTCGAAGCTGGGCTGATTCAATTCGTCTATCTCGTGCTCTTCTCGTACGCGTTTTTCTTCGAGGGATTTACCGGCTTGACGGTCACGATCGGCGCGATTTTGACTCTCTACATTGTCATGCGGACCACAGCACGAGTCCGATGGGCGGAGCTATTCGCGAACAGTGTCGCGTGATCCGAGAAAACGCGAAACCACCGGCGCGAATCGTGAGCCAATTTGGCAGTTTCGGCCCTCGGAACTGCGCTCGAAATCGGTAAATCCCGGAAACACTCGGCGGCATCTCAATACGAGCGCCCGGCAAGTGCGTGCGCGATGCCACAAGGCCGGTAACGATCACGGAACGACTGGCCTTTTGGGCGGTTGTGGAAAGACGACCAAGGCCCGTAAGCTCGAAACTCGTGTGAAATGAATCGAGAGAACACAACTCAAGGGAAACTCGACGCGCGCATGGCTGGAGCGCTTCGAAGGTCGCGCGTAATCCGCCGCGTCAATATCGTCGCAAGTTTGTTTGGCGCGCTGATCGTGTTCGCGGTGATTCAGCCGGGGACTGTTCGCGCTGCATGGGCTAAGATCGCGAGCATCATGCGGCTCGATAGCGACGTTCCGCCCGTCGCTCTCAACGATTTACCCGCAGGTTACATTGAGCAAATCGATTCCCTGCCCGCGCAACAGCAAGCCGAAGCCCTCATGCAGCGCTCAATCGACCATTCTCCCGCCGCGGCGCTTCTGGTTCCGCGTTACTCACGGGCATGGCTCGGAAAAGTATCGCTGACTCCGGAATTGACGGGCGTGCTCGGCACCGCCCTGAATGAAGACGATCTTCGCGTGCGCGCTGCGGCACTCGAGGTCTACTTGGCTGCCAACAAAGTCCCGAAAACGCCTCGCGGCGCCATTCAACTTTCGCGCGTGATCGACAACAATCCTGCCGGACGTCCATGGGCGCTCTGGATGATCGGCGCTCTCGGCAATCGCGGAGTCGAGCCCGATAAGGCCCTCGCGAAACTCGTAATTTACTTGCACGATTCCGACGAGCAAACGCGCTATTGGACAGTTGAAGGCCTGGCGCAGCTCGGCACCGACGGAACTGTCTATCCTCTGCTCGATGCGTTTCGCAACGATTCGTCGGCTGAAGTTCGCCAGCGCGCCGCTTCTAGCCTCGCGCGCACCGGCATGTTAAGCGGACGCCAGCGGCTCAACGCAGTTCCCTCGCTGATCGAAATGGCGGAAGATCCTGCGCTCGATCCCTCGGCAAAAAATTGGGTATTTCAGGCGCTCGCCGATATCACCGGCGAAAAACTTGGACACGATCCCACCGAGTGGCGGGATTGGTGGTTCGCACGCCGGCAGCGATAGCGCACTCTCGCTTTCAAAATCTATCCTGGTGAGTTAATCGTGGCGTGCGCCGCGTAGAACTTCCACGGCGTGAGGAAGCAGATCCGAGGCAGCGTTTAGCGATTCGACCGCGCCCTTCGGACTTCCCGGCAAATTGACAATCAGGGTTGAAGCGCGCACGCCGGCGGTCGCGCGCGAAAGATACGCGCGGCTGAATCCCCGGCCGCCGACCTCCCGCATTCGCTCACCGAGGCCCGGGACCATTCGCGTCGCGGCAGCAAATGTCGCCTCAGGCGTAACGTCGCGCGGCCCCACTCCCGTGCCCCCCGTCGTAAGAATCACGTCCGCATCACCGGAATCGCAAATCTTGATCAACGCATCGCGAATCGAATTTTGGTCATCGGCGAGGATTTCGGATGCCACCACTTGCCAGCCCAAATCCGCGCAGCGTTTTCGCAGCGCCGCGCCGGAGAGATCCTCTCGCGTGCCGCTCGAAACGCTGTCGCTCACGGTGATGATTGCGATGCGCATGGAAGTAAACGAACGAAGCTAGCGAACTAAGCGCTGGGACTTGAGCCGTTCTCTGAGCCGTCTCGGCCTGCCTCGTCAAGAAGGCGGAGTCCTTCCATCAGCAATCCGGTCGTGGATCGCGAAATCGTGTTGCGCGTCGGCGCGATATTGAAATCAATTTCAAATTCGCCGTCAGGCCAGCGAACGGCTTCGTACACCGCCGCTTCGCCTTCCACGCTGCCGAATCGCGCGTCCTTGCATTGCCCGCCGGCGAAAAACATTTCGCAAGTGTCGCCGCCGCGCCGCACGGAAAGCCTGCACGACTTCTGCCCCATTTCGAGCGACTGCATCAGATCCATCATGCTCATCTCTTCGAGCCGCCCCTGAATCACGCCCGGCCTCACGGCGCGATTCTGCAGTTTCACTAGCGCGATTCTGTCCACGACTTTCTTCGCGCTTCGAATGAGGTCCTGAACAAAAAATGGTTTGGGTATGAATTCTTCAACGCCATCCACCACCGGCCGCAGCTTTTCCTCAATGTCGCCGCGGCTCGCAAGAAAAATGAATGGAATCTTTGTCGTCTGCGGGCGCGCCCGAAGCTTTTCGTAAAGCTGGCGGCCATCGAGTCCGGGCATTTTGTAATCGCAGAGAACCAAATCCGGCGGGTCGTCCACAATCTTTAGGAGCGCGTCGGCGCCGTCAGACGCCGCGCGGACGTCGCAATGCGGCGCCAGATTCCTCATCAACAAGTCGAGGATCAGCGCGTTATCGTCGACAACGAGAACTTTGACTTCCTTCATCAGCGTCCTCGCGCCAACCTCGACGCACTACCCGCATATCCGGGCGCCGGTACGTCCCGCTCTTTCCGCCCGTTTTTTCCACGAGAAATAGCTCCGTGATTTCCATCCCGCGCTCAAGCGCCTTGCACATGTCGTAAATCGTCAGCGACGCCGCAGCCGCAGCAACCAGCGCTTCCATTTCAACGCCAGTCGGCCCCGTCGTCGCAGCGCGCGACACGACATCAATTCCATTTTTGCATAGCTTTGCGACGACATCCACGTGAGTCAACGGCAGGGGGTGACAAAGCGGAATCAACTCGGATGTTCGCTTCGCCGCCGCAATTCCGGCGATCCGCGCGATTTCGAGAGGATTGCCTTTGGGGTTTTTGAGCTGCCGAATGCTGCGGACCGTCGCGGGCCGCATACGCACGAAGGCATGCGCTTCCGCTGCGCGCGTCGTGGGCGGCTTCTCGCTCACGTCCACCATTCGCACGCGCCCTTTCGAATCGTAATGAGACAGCTTGCGCTTCACCCAGTCACCCAAGAACTGGAGCCCGTAACCGCTCGGTCACCCGGCAGACAAGATCCCTAAGCATTTGTGACTGCCCAATTTACGCTAGCACGATTCAGCGGTTTGCAACACTGCACACCCGATGAGGAAGTGGGCTACTTTGATTCTTTAATCCAGAGCGAGACCCGGTGCTCTCCATTTTCGCTAAGCCATCTCTCCCTCGCTGCACGAAGCCGCGATGCCACCGCCCGCCATGAGATTTGCAAGCATGGGAGGAAACATCGCAGGGAATCCACGATCGTGATGCAAATAGGTGCCGGTTTAAATTGAGCCTCGCCGAGGAAAAACATCCACCCAGTGG
>CAWDOI010000028.1:0-39092 GCA_963803835.1 uncultured Acidobacteriota bacterium
ACGCCGCAAGCGATTGCAGCAACTTTGTTCGGCGGACGCGTCTACTTTTTGCGCTGCGAGGAAATTACGTCTGCCGATCCATCACAGCTTTGAAACGCGGATGATCGCGAAGCGAGTCGAGATCGGTGTCGTGCTGCGCCCAACTCTTGTACCACGCGGCATGCGACATTGCCTTATCCAAGCAATCGATCGCCTCTTCCGTCTGGCCGAGAAGCGAATATACGCAGGCGATGTTGTAGAGAATTCCACAGTCCTCAGGATCGATCGCAAGGGCTCGGCGGGCCCAATCGAGGCTGCGGGCGCGCTCGCCGAGTTGGCATAAATCGGTAGCGCCGAGATACAGAGCGCGGGCGTCGTCCGGATGCAGTTCAAGATGTTTTTCGGCCAACTTCAGGGCGCGGGCGTGGGCTGCTTTTGCCTCGACGATTCGATGCATACCTTCGTAGACCATCGCTACCATGCTGGGAGCCTGATAATCCTCGGGTTTCGCTTCCGCGGCCTTCTGAAATAGCTCTCCGGCTTTCGCCAGTTTCCCTTGTTGGAAGCACGCTCGCGCGTAGAAGTAGTAAGCTTCGAAGAGTTTGCCATCGAGACGGATCGCCGTCTCGAATTCTGTCTCCGCTTCGTCGTAGCGTTTGCTGAGAGAGATTGCGAGGCCGCGCGCCACGTGCGCTTCGGCGAGGCCTGGGTCGAGTACGAGCGCCTTTCGGCTGGCATCCTCGGCTGCTTCGATGTTCGCCTTGGTGGCGTCCCAATACATGTAGAGATACGAGTAGCAATCCGCTACTCCGGCGTATGCCCGAGCGTAGCCTGGATCGATTTCGATCGCGCGGGTGAACATCTGGCGCGCGAAATCGTAGCCGCGACGGCGGAACTGATAGAAAAATTGGCGCCCGCGCAAATAGTAGTCGTAGGCCTTGACGTCCGCGGTGGGCGCTTTTGCAATCGCCTGCTTCTCGGTGTCGGTTAGCTTGACTTTCAACGCCGAGGCGATGCTTTGCGCGATTTCGTCCTGAATCGCGAACACATCTTCAATTTGGCGGTCGTAGCGCTCGGCCCAAACGGAATGGCGCGTCCGCGTATCCACTAATTGCGCGGTGATGCGCAGGCGATTCCCCGCGCGACGGATGCTGCCTTCAAGGACGTAAGCCGCGTTCAATTGCTGGCCGACCTGAGGCGCGCCTACGCCTTTGTCGCGAAACGGGAGAACTTCGGAGCGCGAGAAAACTTGAAGGCTGTTGATCTTGGCTAGCTCGGTGATGATGTCTTCGGTCATTCCATCGCGGAAATATTCATCTTCCTTCGCCGCACTAGCGTTCTCGAAATAGAGCACAGCGACTGACTTTTGTGCAGGTGCCGTTGGCGCGGCCGCCGAAGCGGATCGCCCCGAATCGAGGTCGCGCTTCAACAATTGCAGGTCGGTGCGCAGCTTTCCGGCGCTTTGGTAGCGCGCGGCAATATCTTTTTCGAGCAACCGGTCAATAATTTCGGTGAGCGCGTTGGGCAGCTTCGGATTCACCGATTTCGCGGGCGCGGGCGCGCGGTTCAGGATGACGTCGAAAATCTCCGCTGAAGTATTGCCCGCAAATGCCGAATGTCCGGTGGCCATTTCGTACAGCACAACGCCGAACGAAAAGAGATCCGTGCGCGCATCGAGTTCTTTGCCGCGCGCTTGCTCGGGAGACATGTAAGCGATCGTGCCGAGGGTCGAGCCGGGGCTGGTGAGGTGATCTTCCGATATCAGCGGCGCGGTATCCTGCGTCATCATTGCCAGCGAATTCGCCGAACTGGTGGTCACATTCTTCGCCAAACCGAAATCGAGAATTTTCGCCTGCCCGCGCTGCGTGACGAAGAGATTCGCGGGCTTGATATCGCGGTGAACGATTCCCTTGTCGTGCGCGGCTGCGAGCGCGTCGGCGATCTCGATGGCGAAATCGAGCATCTCGTCGATTGGCATGGACTTGCCTGCCAGGTGGTGCTTGAGCGTCTGGCCGTCGAGATATTCCATGGCGATGAAGAGGCGTCCACCGTCTTCGGCAATTTCATAAATCGTGCAGATGTTGGGATGGTTCAACGCGGAGGCCGCGCGCGCTTCACGCCGGAAGCGTTCGAGCGCGGTGGGATCTTTCGCGACTTCGCCAGGCAAAAACTTTAGCGCGACGGGCCGGCCGAGATTGATATCTTCGGCCTTGAAGACCACACCCATTCCGCCGCCGCCAAGCTTTTCCAGGATTCGAAAATGCGAGATTGTTTGGCCGATCATTCCGTAAACAAATCCATCCGAACCGCATGTTAGTTCGCGGAGATAGGCAAGTCAATGCCAGACGGGGATAGGTTAGAGTGCCGGGAAAAGTGATACATCCCGCTGCACGGGGCGTGAAATCCATTTGTCCGGTTAATGCGTTTATCAGGACTTTGTGGGCGACTAGCTTCGCGGTTCCTCTCATGCTTTAATTCAGGTTACGTTGTCAGCAAGCTATGGCCACTTGCGCTAACTGCTCGCGCTCGTTTGATGGCGACAAATGCCTGTACCGCGGTTCGGTTCCGCAACTTGTCCTGCATGATTCTCCCGTGCCGAACACAAGTCCTTGGTGGGCTAGACCGACCGATTTCGTGGGCTGGAAATATCGAATCGGGTTCTGCCTGTTGCTCTGCTTCGCGACCGTCTGGACCGTAGGAAAACTCGGCTGGACGCTCTCGATTCTCCTGGGAGTCGTCGCCCTCGGCATTGTCATGCTTGTGATTTGGCTAAGGTACCGCGACGACGAGCTTCAGTCAGACGGCTGCCGGGCACTCGGCATACCTTCTTGGCTGCTATTGAACTTGTCCGATAACCGCGTTAATCAAGCACTAGCGCAGGTGCCAGAGTTCAGAGATCCGGAGAACTACCCTATTTCTTGGGCCTTGATTCCGGCGGTACCAGGCCGTTGATCCGGTAGTAGACCACCAACTGGCCATAGTGTTCGTTCGAATGCTGGATCAGGCCGTAAGCTAGGTCGTAGAGCCGGTCCAGATGCGGCCCGCCATCATCGACCGTCTCCATCAGGCCTTTGTCGCCCTTGGCCTTGATCTCCGCAGCGCCGTCTTCCACGCACTTCTTCACAAAGGCCACAAGCTCCGCCCGGGTCTTCACGCCGACGTCCTTGGGGTCGTCAGCGTAGCTTGACGGCCGCGGTTTCTTTCCAGCGGCGGTATCCGTGAAGAAGTACATGGAGGCCGAAGCATGCACCAGGTTCGCGATAAACGTCCGAGATTCCGCCTGTGGCTTGTACGAAAACTTGTCCTCCGGAAAATCCTGCGCCATGGCAATCAATTTCCGTCCAATGTCATTCCACGCCTCCAGCACGCCTTCCGACTGGCTGGGAGCCGGTCCCGGGGCTTTCTTCGGGGCTTCCTGCGCCCGCAGGGGAGCCAATGCAAAACCCACAGCCAACCATACCAACGCAAATCTGGAAAAACGTTTCATCTCTTTTCTCCTTTGAGCGCCGAGTCGAACGGCTCCTATCCCCCTTTCAGATGTGTCGCCTCTCCGGGTGTTTCACCGAGGTGGAAAAAAGCATGCCAACCGGCCCTTGGCCGAATGCGCCCCGCGACCAGTGTTTACCGGTCTCAATATTAGTACCGCGAAACGCGCTAGTGTTAACCATTCAATTCCACTTGCCTGATAAATCGGGTTACCGGACATTTGTCGTATCATAACTCCACATTTCCGGTTTATGCTGCCAGCTCAACCGGTCGATGCAACACCATCCAGTGCATTGATTCGGCAATGCTTCCGCGGGTGAACTATCTGTTTGGCTGTACTCGGCCAAAACCTTGCCAGGGCGGCGTTCTTGCTGCTCTGGCCATAGCGAGCGATTTTAGCTTTTGTTTTCAATACAAGTGGGGGCAAGCTTAGTGTTGCGTCGACCCATTGAGATCACCGCGTTTATCGGGACTTAGCCAGCGAATGGTATCATCGGCGAAGCGGAGAGATTAATCGCGGGAAGTACTGATGCGATCCGGCGGCACGGTTGGTGACCTACTTGTGCGCGACAGAATTCACCTGTTTTCAGTGGTGGGACTAGCAGCGCTTTTGTTCACAGCTGTTTTTTTTCTGTTGACCATCCCGTTCTCACTACTGGTACCGCCGAACACGTTAACCGCGCCGCTATCCCACGTGTCGGTCGTGCGCGAGGCGATCACGCTGGCCTCCGTCCTCCTGTTGCCCGCTGGATTGGCCCGTTGGTGGATATTTCGAAAACTCCTAGCCGACTACTCTCGACGTGAGGCGCGAAGTGTCGCAATCGCGTTTGCACTACTTGCTCCTGTCTTGCTGGCGATCAGTATCGTGCTCGGTCCAATTGTCGGAGGCTCCGCCGGCGTGCTTCTCGGCGGGACTCAATCTCGTTCTGCCGCGTTTGCGGGTACGATGGTGGGCGTTGCGGTTATGATCATCCTGATGACCTTCGCGTTGAGCATATTTGTTTTGTGGTTCGTGCACCGCATTATACGAGCAGAACAATAGGCGTGCCGCAAACACAGGCGCATCGCTGATGCCCGACACCGACCCTACGATAGCCAGTCACGCGACCTCTCGGCAGCCCGTTCACACGGCGTCCACAGACTCTGTGGCTTGAAAGGGCGAAAAAGGCAGCTGTAAAATCGTAGGCGAGAGCTACCTAATCTCAGCCCGTCCGGGCACCTAAAGTTGTATACAAGTTTGAAAATCAAAAAAGGCCATTCGGGATGCGGGCTTCGCCTTTTCTCGATCGGGGCGGGACGCGGTTGCGACCCCCTGCTGGAGAGAAAGGTGAGCGGCGCGAAGGCCGGAGGGTGACGTGAGCTACAAAATGGTGAGGATGTTTGAGGGGCGGACGATGAGGATTCAACCGCGGGGAGAAGACGAGGGCGTTCCGCGGCGGCGACGAGATGTGCGCGCCGGGAAGACGATGCGGGCGTATAGCGCTTACCTCGAGTTGAGAGATACGGCGGCGTGGATGAATGAGGAATTAACTTCGCAGCTTCGCAACCACGACATGACGATGCTGGAGTTTCGCGTGCTGAATTTGCTGCGGCGCGGGCCACAGTATCTCGAAGAGATGAGCAGGCAGCTCAATTGCGAGAAGGCCCACGTCGCGAAGGTGCTGAAACGGCTGCGGGCGTCAGGTTGGGTGAAGGGGTGGCGGCGGAGGATTTATCGCGCGACCGCGAGCGATGAGGCGACGGCGCACGGCGGCGCGAAGCCGCGAGGCAGGCTGGTTAAACTTGTGGGATTCACAACGTATGGACGAGAGCGCTTCAAGTGGATTCTTGCGAAGCACGTGAAACTGGCGAAGGCGCTGATGCGCGCTCTTGAAGGGCGCGAGCAACTGACGCTCACGCGGCTGTGCATGAAGCTGCGGCGCGGGAACGTGATGAAGTTTGCGCTAGAGGCGAGATGGTGGGAGCGCGACGAGGATTGGGCGCAAGTGGTGGCGCAGAGTTGAAGGAGATGCTGGGCCGAAATTTAATGTAACGAAAGGCCGCGTGGGGCTGGTTTTCGGCCACGGCCTCAGGGTAAACGACTCGCCCCTACGAGAAGAGGATTTGGAATTGTGATTATGCCGGTCGGCATAACCTTCGTGTATCCGAATCATCGGGACCTAAGGAAACGCGGAGTAGCCGCGCGGAATTGTAGGTGATTAATCCGCGTCGTCAAATCCAGAAGCTCAGCCCCGAACCGAAGTGGACATCTACCATGAATGGTGGATTCGTAGGGGCAGAGATGACGACGCGCACGGCGCCGAAAAGTCAGGATGTGTGGCTGGGATTGATGATGCTGATTGCCCTTTCAGGGCTCTGGACGGTTTTCGCGTCGGTGGTGACGGCAGCAGAAGCTTGGACCGAGTATGCCCAAGCGCAAGTGGACTCTGCACCTGATCCCCTCACTGCTGCCGCCGAGAACGGAGACGCCGCGGCCCAGCTGAAGCTGGGCATGCGCTACTACGACGGGATCAGCAGGGAGAAACCGCCCGATTACGAGATAGCTTTGAAATGGTTTCGCCGTGCTGCGGATCAGGGCAATGCGGAGGCGCAGGCTCGCATCGGCATGATGTACCACTTCGGCAGAGGAGTGCCGCGCGACGACGCGGAGGCGGCCCGCTGGTATCTGCTATCGGCCAACCAAGGTTATGGGTGGGCGCAGTTGCAGCTCTTTAATATGTACCAGCAAGGCGTCGGTGTTCCGCGGGACCAACAAGAGGCGAGGAAGTGGCTCAATCTCTACAACGCCCAGCATCCTGATAACACTGCTACGCGCACCCGGGAATTGTTCGCGGTCGCGATTCTGCCGGTGATCGCTTTTTCGCTTGGGTTAGTCGCGTTGCAGAGACGTTCGCTCGCGGGATGGCAGCGTATCATTGTCGCGGTTTTCGTGCACGTGGCCGGAATCGCGCTGGTGCTCAATACTCTGACGACTTATGGGTTCTCGATCGTGTTTCCTCACTGCTCCCATAATTTCCTCGCGACCTCCTGCACTCAAATCAGCGATCCACAGACGCAAAAGATCGTAAATGAGATCGGTGACTGGGCGACGGTTAATCTCATCTTTCGATTCATGGCGGGTGTAGGTTTCGTTCTGGACGCGCTTGCCGTGTGGTACGTGGTGTACCTATGGCAGCTGCTTTTCAGGCGTCTCCGCGTCCAGCAGGAACAGTAGAGCGTATGCCATGCGGGGCGACTCCGCCAAAGCGAAGACCGCCTGCGACGACTTTTTCACACTAGCCACAAGCTGCTTCGTCGATCGATCAAATCGGTAACTTGCCGGCGAGCCAGTAATCGACACTGAACTTTCCCGGACCAGAGCAGAGCAACCAGATGAAGAAGAGCACATACAGGACTTCCGGAAGGTAGAGGAGATCGTCGAGCCAGCTAAGAGGCGAAAGTCCTTTAGGCAACGTGGAAAGCGCGCTGGTGAGTGTGGCGACAATCATATCGATCATTAAAGCCGCGCAGGCTGGGCTTGAAAGAAACCCGACGGTTAGCAGGGATCCGGCAACGAACTCGACACCCGCCACGAAATAAGCAGTTTGACGGGGAAACGGGACTTTGGCCTTAACGAGCGTATCGTAAACAGGTTTCGTGCCGCCGGCGACAAACAATTTGTTTGCCCCAGAGATGGCGAAGAACAGCCCGATCGAAACGCGTACCAGCAGGATCGCGTATTGTTCCAAATCACCGCTACCCAGCAGCGCAAACTGGACCAACGGTTTCCAATCCATCTCTTGTCCCTCTATCGGAGAATGTGCTGCGTCGACACCTCATATCATAATTTCGACTTCTCCGGTAACCGCGTTAGTCAGGACTTAGCGGGTCTCTGGCGTTATCTCTGTTCTCGACAATGATGCTGCAAACCGCAAATGGCGGTGTCGTTGCCGAATTCTCGCGGCTCGAGATTATTTGTCCATGTGTTCGACCCATTGAGCGCGCGATGCGGGAGCGACGAATGGATCCGCGAAGTACTGTGTTTCCCGCGCAACCTTATCGCCGCTGAACTCCATGATGCTCACGGTGTAGGACGGCTTGCCGTCATACGTCAGGATGAGTTCGGTGACCCAAAGATCACCGCTGCCAATGATTCGCCGGACGGTAAACCGCTTTTTGCTCGGCTGACTAGCGCGTTGGCCCTGTATGTTGCGTCGACCGCGGGTTCGCTCGCCTGACTGCGGATAATCCAGCACCGCGTCCTCGTGATAGATGAGGTGCTCCGTTTCAAAATCGCTGGCATCGGACGCCGCCCAATGCTGATCCAATGCCGCGCGGATCTTTTGATCTCGCACTCGAGAAGACTCCTCGTTCTGTTGTTGATCGTTCATCGTGAGCCTTCAATCTGACAAGAAGCTAAATGCTTTAGCGGAATCGGAGTGTACCACTAGTCAAATCGCGCTGTTTTTTCGATCGCCACGGAGTCTACACCGCACGAGGGCCTGTCCGGCGCAACATCTGCGAATTCGGTCGGTCCGTCCGTCCGAAAGCGGGCCGATAAGCCTCACCTCTGAAGAGGTGAGCTACATGACGCCGGCCTTGCGAGAGGCATACGAACGAATCAGACAGCGCGGGTGCCGGATGGAGTGCTGGGGGCAAATCTGTGGTAGAAAGCCGGGGGCGATGAGCGGAGAATAAAACGGCCAGCCCACAGGGGACGCAATGGCGGATGTGTGGAAGAAGTGGGAAGGACAAACGGTCAACGGAGAATTCCGTCTGGCCGCGTATTTGGGCGGTTCAGAACGCGGGGCGGTTTTTCAAGCGTGCTATAGCGATGGAGAGCCGCGAAAAGCCGCTATACGGTTAGTCTTTCAGAATGCGCGGAACGCAGAAAACCTGCTGGCGTGGTGGGAATTCGCATCGACCCTCACTTATCCCAACCTGATTCGAATCCTTCAGACGGGACGCTGCCGAATCGGCGACGATGATCTTATCTACGTCGTGATGGAGTACGCCGACGAGGATTTGTCGCACGTCGTGCCGTACCGCGCGCTCACGGAGGCTGAGGCGATCTCGGCGCTGACTCCAACGCTCGCCGCGCTCGCGTACCTTCAGGCAAAAAGTGTGGTGCACGGCCGAATCAAGCCTGCAAATATCATGGCGATCGGCGATCAGTTGAAGCTTTCTACCGACGGACTGCGCCGGGCGGGTGAAGCGATCAGCAATCCGGGCGTCTACGATCCGCCAGAGGCTGTGAACTCACCTGCTGGAGACGTATGGTCACTGGGTATCACGCTGGTCGAAATTCTGACGCAGCGTGTGCCGACTTGGGATCGAAACTCGCAACGAGACCCTATTGTTCCGGAAAGTTTGCCGCCGCTGCTTCTCGATATTGCAAGGCATTGCTTGCGCCGCGATCCCAAGCTTCGGTGGACGATCACGGAGATTGGCAACCGCCTCAATCGTCCCGTTGCAGCGTCTACAGCCGCAGTGGCGCCGCGGGGAGAATCGGCAGAAACGGCCAACCGTCTCAATCGCACTGCGGCGGCGCAGCGAGCAGTTCAGCCCGTTCTGCGAAACGTCGCGCCGAAGCGGAGTTGGTTTTCGATTGCTGCTGTGATTCTCCTGCTGGCATTGACAGGCTATGCCGGATGGAAATTATTGAGCCGCTCGACGAACGGCGCCGCGCATATTTCTGAAGTGACAGACACCGCTCCCGACACTGCACCCGCGAAGGCGGCACCGGAGCCGCAGCCAGCCGAAAGCGCAGCGCCGTCAGACGAGAAAACGACATCCCCCGAAGAAAAACCGATAGCGCCGAATGAAAAGCAAAGTTCCGGCGAGGCTTCGCAGGCTCCTTTGCCTACACCAACGCCGCCCGCGCAGGCGCCGAGCCCTGCCGCGGGAGCGGCTGCCGGCGATGGCGTAATTCAACAAGTCCTGCCCAATGCATCGCAGAAAGCTTTGAATACGATTCGGGGGACGGTGCGGGTCGGAATCAAGGTGAGTGTCGATCCTTCGGGCGAGGTGATCGACGCGACGATCGATTCGCCGGGGCCGAGCAGCTATTTTGCAAATCTCGCGTTGGAAGCCGCGCGGCAATGGAAATTTGCGCCAACGAGCGGCGCTGCGAGCAAATGGATCGTGCGTTTTGAATTTGCGCCCGGTGGCGCGAAAGCCTCCGCGCAACAGTCCAGCCCTTGAGCAAAGAAGGGCGCAGTCCGCCGCAGCGGACGCCCCTACGAACGGCAACAGCAGATAGCGATATAGGAAAGGCGGCGCGTGTTGCGACGCGCCCTACATGAAAACCGCATGAAGAGGGCCACTTAGATTAGGTGAACATCAAATAGTGCGAGCCAGTACTGAAGGGACTGCAGGGCGAAACCGCAGAGCATGAGTCCGATGCCGACGACACCGAGACGGCGCGCGGGAAGATTATCGGCGTAAAACTCGATGAAGGGAAAGAATGACCCGCCGACGCCGGTAACCAATCCGGTAACCAGCCCGACTCGGATCGCGAAGGACCAGACGTGGTCGACACGATGGACCAGGAAGCTACAGACGAGTGCAGTGATAACGTAGCCGATTGTCCGGCTGACAGCGCCCCAAAATTGACGGCGGGTAATTCGAGGACGGCGAGACGCTGCATAATCGAGCGAAGGACGCATGCCGCGGGAATAGGCGAATACTTGACCTATCGTGATCAGAAGGCCGAACGCAATTGCGAATTCGAGACCGAGAATCCGATACAATCCCGCGGCGAATGCGAACCCCCGAATGGCGCTGAACATCGCTTCCCACGGCAAGGAATAGTGGTCTAAGCCGCGAGCTGCTCGATTGAGTTCAATGGAGACGGTGACGCCAGTTGCGATACCCGAGGCGAGGCCGAAGAAGAGGCCGAGACCGACGCCGTAACCAATTCCAAAAAGAATCGAGTAAGTTACCGCCCTTGTGAGGAGCCGCAGCGGGCCGTGCTGACCGCCGAGCAAATCGTAGGCAAGATAAAGGCTACCTAACACATCGAAGCAGGTGCCGATGATGCTGACGGCGGCGATCGTGTGGTGGTTCATTCGAGGAATGTAACGATATTAATTTTGGGCTTGTGGCGCAATGACGGAATGCGGCAAATAGACGCGGCGTGAGTGCGATTTGTGGCGCTGCGCGAGGGGTTCCCGGAGGCAGGGGCCTCCGGGCTCTGATTAAATGCGTGGCAGGATCGACGTCGAGCGCTCCACGAATCTCGCGCACGACCAGCTAATCACTGCTGGGGCGGTTGCGGCTTTTGCGAATCGCCGGCGAATGAAGGCGTGACCTGCAGGACTTCCTGCACGCGCGGGTCTTTGATCACGCGGGAGAATTCCGGGTCAGTTTGAACTTCAGCCATTTTCTTGTAACCGTCGTCGCGGGCCATTTTTAGATAATGCGCGGCGCGTTCGGCGTCGCCCTGTTTAGCGAACGTCTTGGCGACGAGGAAATTGAAGAGGCCGGGATCGGTGGTCGAGCGCTGCTGGATCGTCGAGCCGTATCCGCCGTGGTGTCCGAAAACTTCCGGGTCAAGCGCGAGAGCTTTTTCGAAACAATCGAGCGCCTGCGGAAATTCTTTGTCCGCGAAATAGGCGTAGCCGAGATTGCTGTACAGCGTGCCCATCTCGGTCGATGGATGGAGCGCCATCGCTTGCTTGTACAGATGAATCGCGCGGCCGAAACGCTTCTTTTCGTATTCGATGGTGCCAAGGTTGTTAATCGCGCTTGAGTACGTCTTATTCGCCTTAATCGCGCGCTTGTAATAGCGGCCGGCGTCGGTGCTGTCGGCATCCTGCTGATACGCCACGCCGATCTTGTTGAGGAGCGTCGCGTCTTTGGGAGCCGTGACGAGAATCAGCTCGTACGCATGAATCGCTTCCGGATACATTTTGCGCGCCATCAGAATGTCGCCGCGCATTTCCTGCGTCGCGCGCGAAGTGCCAGGCGCGGCGCCCGACGCATTCGGCGACGTCGAACTCGCGGCCTGAGCTATGCGATCGAGAGTCTGCGGCTGTTGCGCACAGGCGATTGAAGCGGAAAGCAATATTGCGGGTAGGACACATGCGGCGAGGCGGATGATCATAACTTCTCCTTCGTTCCGCGCCACGAAACCTACGGATTCTGGTTCGGGTCAGGTTTAGGCTGCTGATCCGGAGGCTTCTTGCTACTGCCAAAGATACCAAAAATTTTCTGCAAAACGGACTTTTTCTTTTGCGCGTCGGCGTCCTGGGCATTGGGCTGTTCCTGGCCAGCGTTCTCAGTCTTCGACCCGGGAGCCACGCCGCCAGCGGGCGGCGGAGGAGAAGTGGAATCGCCCTTGCCGAACAAATGCGAGAGCCACGAAACCGGCGGCGCATGCGAGAGTGCGCGTCCGCCGTGGATAAAGCAGTACTCCGTTGGCTCGGTCCCGGCGATGAAGACTTCATCCCGAGTCGTCGGGCATTGCGGAGTGGCGAGCTGTTCGGATTGCGGGTCAATGGAGACTTGCACGACTCCCGACGGCGGATCGAAGGCTTGCGTGTTGCCATACTCTGGCAGCGCGACGGCGCGTTTCATGAAATCGCCCCAGATGGGAGCGGCCGAGACGCTGCCTGAAAGTCCAAGGTCGCGATTGTCGTCGAAGCCGACCCACACGACGCAGACGAGATTCGAAGTAAATCCGGCGAACCAGCCGTCTCGCGACGTACCCGTCTTACCCGCGGCGGGAGCCGAGAAGCCCATGGCGCGAACAGTCGCGCCGGTTCCTTGATTGATGACGTCTTCCATCAACGTCGTGACGAGATACGCCACACGCGGATCGAGGGCGGGCCGCGTCTTCGGATCCAGCTTTTCGACAATCTTGCCGTCCTCGGCAATCACGCTGCGAAGGAACAGCGGCTCGGCGCGCGTGCCGTTCGTCGCGAAGATTGTGTACCCGGCCGCTACGTCGATCGGCGTCATTTCATACGCGCCGAGCGCGACTGCCGGAGTCGCCTGGATGTTTGCGCCGAGCCCCATCTGGCGCGCCACGGTGACGACGCGGTCGAAGCCGATCATTTCAGCGACTTTCACAGTCGCCACGTTCATCGAATGAATCAGGGCTTCGCGAACCGTGACGTTGCCGTAGAATTCCTGCCCAAAATTACTTGGCGTGTATGTCTTATTGTCGAACGTGAAAGTCGTCGGCGCATCTACGACCGGAGTCAGCGGCGTTACGACAGGCAGCATGCCCTCGGCGCCATTGTCGAAGGCGGCGGCGTACACGAACGGCTTGAACACGGAGCCTGGCTGCCGGTGCGCCGTCGCATGGTTCAGCTGGCTCTCGCCATAATTGCGGCCGCCAACGAGCGCACGAATTTCGCCCGTGCGCGGATCCATCGCGACGAGAGCAAGTTGCACCTGCGGCGGCGAGGCTTCGCCTGCTTTTTTCCACTTCGCATAGCGCTTGGCGAGAAGCTTGTCCAGATTCTCCGCGCCGAGCGCGATGGCTTCTCCGGCCGCGCGCTGCAAATCGGGATCAAGTGTCGAATAAACTCTGTAGCTCTCGCTCGCCAGATCGCTTTCCGAAATCTGCTCGAGCAAATGCTCCTTGACCATGTCAACGAAATACGGGCCTTCGCTCGAGTTCACGCCGCCGCCCACGAAATGCAGCTTCTGCTTTTTCGCGGAGTCTTCCTCTGCGGCGGTGATGTAGCCGTTGTCGCGCATCTCGCCGAGAACGCGGTCGCGCACTTCATTGGCGCGATCTGGATGAAGCTCGGCGGCGGAGTAACGGTTCGGCGCACGAATGATGCCGGCGAGAAACGCGCATTCGCCCGGCGTCAATTCGCGAACGTCCTTGCCGAAATACGCTTGCGCCGCTTCGCCGAATCCGCGAATCGCGAAACTTCCGCGATTGCCGATGTAGACTTCGTTCGAGTACAGCTCGAAAATCTGCTGCTTGGTGTATCGCTCGTCGAGTTCAACAGCGACGATCGTTTCTTTGATCTTTCGTTTCCAGTCGCGCTTCGTTGTGAAGAAAAAGCTGCGAGCCAACTGCATGTCGATCGTGCTGGCACCCTGGGCTTTTTGGCCGCGACGCACGTCCGCCCAGGCTGCGCCGAGAATCCGGATGAAGTCGAATCCGCCGTGCTCGAAGAATCGCTTGTCTTCGGCAGAAAGCACGGCCTCGACGAGGGGTTTCGGAAGGTCGTCGAAGCGCTCGAGCCGCCGCTTCTCGCGGGTCGTGTCAAAGAGGTTCGTTAGCAGTTCCGGCTCGACTTCCGCCTGCGTGAGCGACGCGCTATCGGCGAGCGCCGTGATCCTCGAGA
Source organism: uncultured Acidobacteriota bacterium (assembly GCA_963803835.1). GTDB lineage: Bacteria > Acidobacteriota > Terriglobia > Acidiferrales > UBA7541 > Palsa-147. Next base: position 13,758 of record CAWDOI010000028.1, read on the forward strand.
TGGACTTCCCGTTGAAGTCCACGCGCAGGCCATTGCCGCCGTTGAAATAGGAATCGCTCGACGGCCGGATCTCGACGAAATCCTTGCCGGCGTGGTATTGCCCCGGCGAGCCGTCGATCTCTCCCTCCGCGTATCCCGCGCGGACGAGATAGCTCTCGAGATCGCCCGGCGCCATCTTTTCGCCGGTGAATATCTTTTGTGGCGCGGCGTAAACTCGCGATGTGTTCTGGAAGATTTGCCCGGAGAGGCGAGCGTCAATCATTCGGCCGAAGGAAATAAAGTAATACGTGCATATGCTGACGCCGAGGATAAAAATGCCCATGGCGGTGCCGAGCACAGTCAGGCCGAGTTTCGAAGTCCAGAACCCTGTGCCGAGCCGAATCTTCAAGTCTCCCCCTGCGGTGAAACTTTAGCGCGAAGAGCGGTGCTTCCGTCGATCGAAGGTCCTGGTCATCGTTGGGCGATATTCGACCAGGTTCGGCTGGAAAGCAGCGGGATGACGCCCCATCTCCCTGCTCTTCTTGGAGTCACTTCCTATATTAGATGGTGTGGTTATCCCCGTGGGGATGAAAATTCAATTGGAGGGTATAGAAGCCAAGATCGACGTTGACGGAGTAATCGACGTCAAGATCCACCTGGCCCATCAGGCCCTGTTCGATGCCCGGATATTTGACGCGGATGTCTTTTCTCTCGATAGGCAAGCCGAGCTTCTGCGCTTCGGCGTAGACGTCGTTTCGGACTTCTTCGGTGGTTTTGCGGCTGCTGAGGGCGAAACGAGCCTCGGATTGCATGGAATCCTGCATTTCGTAGTTGTTCATGAAGGCCGGGCCGGCTTTGATGCCGACGTACACGCAGAACGCCACGAACGCCAGGAATAAGATCCCGCTGAATTTTCCCACTCCTGATTCGCGATTTCGCACTTCATTTCTCATAAGAGCTGCTTCGTCCTGTTTCGATACAAACCGATAGCGATATGTAATTTAGGCTAGCATCCCAATTCGGGAGTGTCGAGAAGGGAGCGCGAATGATGTTCGCGAGAAGTTAACTTGAATGGCTTGACGAAGTCCGGGCCTCGCAACTGAAGATCCGAACCGAAAGAGGAAGTTCACCCTTCGCCAGAGTCCGGAACTTGTTTGCGCGAGGAAATGGAGAGTCGAAGCGAAGATGCCGGGCTGAAGCCCGGCGCTACAAGTGCCAGTCGTGGCTGGCAAGCACTATGGTCGTCACGAAGTCTCTAATAGGCCTTGGCGAAGATGGCCTTTTCGTTTGAAGGTTGGCCGCAGAAAACGCACTTGCCGGGCTCGCCCGATTGTTCGAGCGGAATGCAGCGCATGGTGGCTTTTGTTTCTTCCTTGATTTTGGCTTCGCAGTCTTCTCTGCCGCACCAGTGCGCGAGCGCGAATCCGCGCTCGACGGCAGCCTTGAACTCGCCGTGGTCCTTTGGCTCGACGGTATTCGATTTGCGGAATGCCAGCGCGCGATCGAAGAGCGCCTGCTGAATCTCAGCAAGCATCGTTTTCACGGCGTCGGACAATCCTGCTTGCGGGACGAACGACTTCCCTTCTTTGCCGGGGCGATCGCGGCGCGCGAGTACCACGCTTCCCTTCGCGACATCCTTTGGGCCAAGCTCAATTCGCAATGGCACTCCGCGCATTTCCCAGTCGTTGAATTTGAAGCCGGGGCTCATGCCGTCGCGCTCGTCGAGCTTCACGCGAATTTCCGCGGCCACCAGCTCGCCGCGAATCTTGCGCGCCGCGTCCATCACGGAAGTTTTTTCTTCGTCGGTCTTAAAGATGGGGACGATCACGGCCTGGAATGGCGCGAGGCGGGGCGGCATGATCAATCCCTGATCGTCGCCGTGAACCATGATGATCGCGCCGATGAATCGCGTTGAAAGGCCCCAGGACGTGGTCCAGCAATGCTGCAGAACGCCGCCTTTATCGAGATAACGGATTTCGAAGGCTTTAGCGAAATTCTGGCCGAGATTGTGGGATGTTCCGGCCTGCAGCGCTTTGCCGTCGCCCATCATGGCTTCGATCGAATAGGTGATATCCGCGCCGGCGAATTTTTCGGAGTCCGATTTGCGGCCCGGAATTACGGGGATGGCCGCTTCCTTGAAGGCGAAGTCCGCGTAGATATCGAGCATTTGGCGCGTCTCGAATTCCGCTTCTTCGAGGGTGGCGTGAGCGGTGTGGCCTTCCTGCCAGAAAAATTCTAGCGTGCGCAGGAAGAGTTTCGTGCGGAGCTCCCAGCGGATGACGCTGTTCCATTGATTGATCAGGACGGGCAGGTCGCGATAAGACTGAATCCATTTCGCGTAGGCATGCCCGATGATTGTCTCTGACGTCGGCCTGATGACGAGCGGCTCTTCCAATTTTTCTCCGCCACCAATCGTCACTACGGCGAGTTCCGGCGAAAATCCAGCGACGTGCGATTTTTCCTTGTCGATGAAACTGCGTGGAATTAGCAGCGGAAACGCGGCGTTCACGTGGCCGGTGGCTTTGAATCGGCGGTCGAGTTGCGCCGTGATGTTTTCCCAGAGCGCCCAGCCGTATGGCCGGACGATCATGCAGCCACGCACCGGTGCGTAATCGGCCAGTTCCGCGCGCAGCACCAACTGGTTGTACCATTCCGAGAAATCCTCGGAGCGCAGCGGTAGCTTCAAATCCGACATTGCTCGACCACCCTTCTATTCTTTTCGCGTGGGTTTGTTCGCGCGGCTCAACACATTTTGCCGGGCGAATTTCGTACGTGAAGGATTAGGTTATGGGACGCTCCAACCGAAGTCAACCCAATGGCCGAGCCGGTCAAGACGCTGGTGGAGGACGAAGGCGGCATGGACGATTGTCGGCAGGCGGTGGTAAGCTTCCGCGCTTAGCGTCTGTCGGCGGGGGCTGCGGATAAGAACAGCCGGTGAGCGCGAGAACAACCGCAGATTCTTCGTCGGACCCTCGTCGGGTCCTCCTCAGAATGACTACGCGATATCCGGTAGACCGGTAGTTCGGTTGACGTGAACCTGAGGCCGGGGCCTCGGAGCTCTGAAGTTAAGAGAGAGTACGCGCGATACGGCAGGATGACATTCGATGGAGCCAGATCCAAATAGTGCAGGCAATACCGCTGACGGCTTGCGTGCTCTCGCGCAGCCGGTGGCCGCACCGCTGACGCGCGCGGCGATATTCCTGGTTGTGACGCTGAAACCGGGACCCGAAAGCCGCGCGACCGTGCGGTCATTCTGCGGAGAATTGAGCGCGATCATTCGAGCGGTGGAGACTCGCGATCTCGAAGGCGCGCTCTCCTGCATCATGGGGATAGGATCCGAGGCGTGGGACCGGCTATTTGGGGCGCCGCGGCCGGCGATGCTGCATCCGTTCCGCGAGATTCGTTCCGGAGGGCGGCACGCGGTTTCCACACCGGGCGATGTGCTGTTTCACATTCGCTCGAAGCGCATGGATTTGTGCTTCGAACTGGCGACACAAATCATGACGCGAATCGGAGATGCAGTTTCGCCGGCGGACGAGGTGCAGGGCTTTCGTTACTTTGACGACCGCGATCTCATCGGTTTCGTCGACGGCACGGAGAATCCTAGGGGCCAGGAAGCGGTCGACGCCGTACTCGTCGGCGCGGAGGATGCCGCGTTCGCCGGGGGCAGCTACGTAATCGTGCAAAAGTATCTGCACGATCTGGCGGGTTGGGATGCGCTCCCCACGGAGGCGCAGGAACGAATCATTGGCCGCAAGAAGCTCTCGGACATCGAATTGGATGAATCCGTCAAACCTAGCTCGTCGCACAGTTCGCTGACGACCATCGTCGAGGATGGTAAAGAAATCAAAATCCTGCGCGACAACATGCCTTTCGGCCGGCCCACGGAAGGTGAATTTGGAACTTATTTCATCGGCTACAGCCGTTCGCCGAGCACTACCGAGCTGATGCTTGAGAATATGTTCGTGGGGCGGCCACCCGGCAACTACGACAGGCTGCTTGACTTCAGCCGCGCCGTCACCGGGAACCTGTTCTTCGCGCCGTCCGCGACATTTCTGGAGGACGTGACCGACGACGAGCCCGCGGGCGCGGCGACTTCCGCAGCGACGACCGCTGCGCCACCGGCTGACGATTCCTCAAAGTCCGGCGAGCCAGGAAACGAGGGTTCGCTCGGTATCGGTTCCCTCAAAGGAGAAATCCCCAATGAATAATTTGCATCGCGAGCTCGCTCCGATATCCGACGCGGCATGGGCACAGATCGAAGAGGAGACATCGCGAACGCTCAAGCGGTATCTCGCCGGACGGCGCGTGGTTGACGTGCGGGGGCCCGGGGGCACTGGCATCTCCGCCGCCGGCACGGGCCACCTTCGAACAATCACCGCTCCGAAGGACGGAATCGTCGCGAGACAGCGCGAGGTGAAGGCGCTGGTCGAGCTGCGAGTCCCCTTTGAGCTGGAGCGCCGCGACATAGACGACGTCGAGCGCGGCGCAAATGATTCGAACTGGCAACCAGCGAAGGACGCCGCGCGACAGATCGCCTTTGCCGAGGACGGCGCGATGTTCGAGGGCTATGCCGCCGCCGGCATTGAAGGCATCCGAAAGGGGACGAGCAATCCGATTAAAACGCTCCCGACGGATGTGCTTGAGTACCCGGAAGCCATTGCGCAAGCGCTGAGCCAGTTACGGCTCGTCGGCGTCAACGGTCCGTACGCAGTGTTGCTTGGCGCAGACGCGTATACCGCGCTCGCCGAGACGAGCGACCACGGTTACCCTGTGCTCGAGCATGTGAAGCGGCTCAACGATCAAATCATCTGGGCGCCCGCGATTGCCGGAGCGTTCGTGCTGACCACACGAGGCGGCGATTTCGATTTGCACATCGGGCAGGACGTATCGATCGGCTATCTGAGCCACACTGAGAGCGCTGTACGTCTTTATTTGCAGGAGACGTTTACTTTCCTGCTGCTCACCACCGAAGCGGCCGTCGCGCTGGTTCCGCCCGGGAAGGCGAAGAAGAGCTGAGGCAATTTTCCGGGGATTTGGTTTTGTAGGGCTGACCGGCAGGCAGGCCCGTTTTTGGGCGATCTATGGAACGAAAAACAAATTCGTGAGAGGCCGGTCCGTCGGCCGACGAACCCTACGGGTGCTAGGCGAGCGATCGCGCCAGCGCGAGAACGATTCTCGAAGGGCTGGTTTCTACGAGCCGATTTGGACGAGGCCGGCGCCGGGCTTTGGCTTTGCGACGCCCGAGTCCCAGCGCGGCGGCTTTACGGAATCTTGACGAAGGCGGTTTGCCATTCGGCCGACACCGATTGAGCCGCTGACGAAGTGGCCAACCTTCAGTGGGCCTACGACCTTCACGGTGCGGATCCAGTGCAGAGCGCCGCTGATCGCGCAGCCGCACTGCGAGCAATCGGGGGTGCCGCCGAAAACGCAGGGCTCGACGCGAGTTTTTAGATCGGCGGAATAATTCGCGGACATTTTCGAGAAGAGGCAGTCATCGGGATTCGCCGGCGGGTTTACGAACGCCTGCGCCATTCCTTCGGTGACCAATAGCTTCGGATATTTCTCGCATAGCCACGGCAATTGCCGCGCCATGACGACGCGGTCTTCAACGGTTAGCATTTCCGGGCTTTGTTCGCCGATTTGAGGTGTGTAAACACTGACCCAAATGCGGTTTACTTCCGGGCGTTCTTGCCAGAATTTCACGTACTCATCCAAGTAGCCGGGCCGCGCGAGCATCGGCCGCGTAATCACCCAGTGAATATTGACCTCGCGGCCTTCGATGTTCTTGAGGATGCGCTCGTAGGTGGCTGGCTTGCGTCGAATATCGTGATCTTCGGGCAGGCCGTCCACGGACACGGCAACACGCATTCGCGGAATCCTCATCCACTCCGCCGGAATCGGAATCACCGCGCTTGTGACAACGAGCGTGAAGACTCCCATGTCACTCAGCGCGGGAAGAATCCGGCTGAGTTCTTTGTGGCGGACCATTGGCTCGCCGCCGACGAGCGAAACGTGAATCGGCTTGTGCTTGCGCACCAATCCCAGCACGCCATCGACCAGCGCGTCGCCGCGCAGATCGCTGAGCTGACTTAACGTGACTTCATTTCCGAGGTGAGTATCGCCGTATGCGTAGCAACCGGGGCAACTGAGCGGGCACTCGCGCGTAATTTCAATCGAGAGCAGCGGGACTCTACCGGTCAAGATTCTTCCCCACGCGGATAAAATTTCCCGCGGGGTAAGGCTCGGATTCGGAACGGTGCTTTCCATAGGGTATTTGGATGCACGAGCGAGGGGGAACGGTACAACGAAGATGAAGGACGCAAGAGGCGGTACGGGCGCCAGTTTCGACGCCCTTACCCGACAGCAGTGCTGGATCTAAGTGCTTACTTCCACTCCCATACTTTCGTGCGGGTCTTCCCTTCCGGATCGATCTCGTATTCGAAGACGCCCGGCGCTGTATTCAATCGCGCGAGCTTCTGCGACGTCGTCTGAAAATATAGAATTCCGCGATAGCTGATCGAACCGCCTTGGTTGGGCTTTCCTTGCCCCGAACCCTTCCAGGTGACCCCTTCGCCGTCCGCCGTTATGATCAGGCCCTGCCCCTCTCCAAAAAAGGTGCCGTCCGGCCTGATAACCGAGGTGTAGGTCCCAAGTCCCGTCGTTGCGATTCCGAGCCATTTGCCGGTTTCCTCGAACGATACTTCCACCGTCGGCGGGTTTACTTCTATAACCCTTCTAACGACTCGCCTTCCCGAGTTCTCTCCAAGCAATTCTCCGAGCATGGTGTTTCCTCCAGTTGATTTTGAAGAGTTGGTGTTTTGGCGCTGCCTTACGCTTTTGCCCCTGCTGAGTGGCCGAAGGACTTGATGGCGCTCGCTTCGTCAGCATGGATATCAAATACCGAATTCAGGCTCGTCATCTTGAGCATGTCTTGTACTTTCTTTGTCGGACTGGCGATCTTCAATTGCCCGCCGGCTCGATGCAACGACGAATGGCTTCCCACGAGTTCACCGATGCCGGCGCTATCGATGAATTCGACGGCCGACAAATTCAGGACGACTTTCGTCTTCCCCTCGCGCACCAAGCTGCGAATGATGTCGCGGAGAATGATGTTTCCTTCGCCGAGAGTAATTTTTCCGCGGATGTCCACGACGCTCACGCCGTCAGCCTCTCGCGTCGCGGCGGTCGTTTTCAAATTCGTGCGATCTTGAATGCCGAGTCCCATTCGATCGAGGATGGAGCAGGCCGCGCTTGCCACGTCGTGGTAATTCGTCTTCACGATGATCAGCGAGCGACCGTCCTTCAGCACTTGGCGGAAGAGCGCTGCATCCTGGTTGTCGGGCATCGGTTGAGGAACGGTGCGATCTGTGGCCGCCGATTTTGCCACTGCGGAGCCGACTCCGGCGCCTGCCAATCCGAGCAGAGCCGTCGCGCCGATTCCGAGCGCGAGCGCCTGCCCGAAACCCGGGATTAAGAGCAGAGTGGTCACCACCAAAGCGCCCGTAACTCCGGCGGCGCTGCCCGCAACTCCGCCAGCCAGGGCGCCGAATTCGATTGCCAGGCTCGCGGCCTCGGTTTCCGAAGTTGTGAGGAACACGATCGATTCCTTGGGCACATCGCGATGCAAAAGTTCTTTCAAGGCTTTTTCGGCTCGATCGCGCGAATTGAAAACACCGATTGCGGTTTCCATCTAGACGTCTCCTTGCGACGATGCGAATTCCTCTCGCTCGTCGGCGCGAATCGCTCTGGCAGTGTTGCGAAAATCCTTGCTTGCGGTTCGTTATTCCGCAACACGGCTTCATGCGCGAGTGATTTCCTTAAGGCAACCGGATTAGCACGGCGTGCATTCTTGCGCTATTAGGCAAGCTGCGCAAGCATGTTGAAGGAGTCCGTCGATGATCGTTGAAATGCGCACCTATAAAACCAAGCCCGGCATGCGCGCGCGGTTTCTTGAAGTATTCCGAACTAAATCCGTTCCGGCGCACGAGAAAATCGGAATGAAAATACTAGGCCCATTTCTTTCGATCGAAGATCCCGACACTTTCTTTTTTATGCGCGGCTTTCCCGACCTCGCGTCACGCGAGCCGATGGAAGCGAGGTTCTATGAAGGCGAACTGTGGAAGGCGGTACTCGAGAGTGTTCTGATGCCGATGTTGGAGAAATATGAAGTCCTACTCGTGGATGATCCTGAGGGCCTCGTTCGCTGGTGAATTTCCGAGCGGCCCGTTGAAAAAATCACAAACTATCTTGCCGCTGACAACGTCGCCTAAATTCCGCTAACGGCTTTCACTCGTGCGCGGCTGCTGATTCGCATCCGGCGTGTGAACGTGTTCGGGGCGAGGTCCGACTCCCAGGAAACGGGCTGGAATTCGCCGCAAGATCGGGAATCGCTGCAGAAGCTTTAGCGGGAAAGGAAGCCGCTTGACGCGCCCTTTGAAGCTCAAAGCGGGGCCAAGGAAACGCTCGTGCGCGAAAACCTGGAATGCCTGAATCATACGCGTTGGAAATTCGCGGCGCTTTTGGACATCATGAAGACGTTCGTCAATCCCCGCGCGACACAACAGCGGCTGCCACAAAATATTCGCGGTGGCCACGGCGTCTTGGATCGCGAGATTAATCCCGACGCCTCCGATCGGCGACATCGCATGCGCGGCGTCGCCGATGCACAGGAGTCCGGGGCGAGACCACTCGCGCAATCGATCGACGGCGACCGACAGTAGCTTGATCTCGTTCCAGTCTTTCAATTCATCCGTGCGCCCGCGCAGAAATGGCGCCACGCTTTCGATGTCTTCGCAGAAGGCCGGCAATCCCCGCCGCTGGATGGCATCGAATTCTCCCTTCGCGATTACATACGCGCACTGCCAATAATCGCCGCGATCGAGCATGACCATAAATTTTCCTGCGCGGAAGCGGCCGAGGGTCTGAGGCGGATCGCTCGACTGCCGCGCGAACCGCATCCAAAGGACGTCAATGGGAGCGCCAAGATCAATCACTTCGAGGTTTGCCTTTTCGCGGACGATGGAGTGGCGGCCGTCGGCGCCAACAACCAAGTCCGCGCGCACTTGGAACGCACCGCTTGGAGTCTTTGCGCTCACGCCGGCTACGCGCCCGTTTTCCACGATTAGGCCGGTAACTTCTGACTCCATTTGCAAATGGAATTGCGGATACGGCTTCGCCTTCTCGGCGATGAAGTTCAGAAAATCCCATTGAGGCATTAGCGCAACGAACTTGCAGTGCGTGGGCAGATGGGAAAAGTCGCCAATCGTCACCGAAAAATCCTCGACAAGGGCTCCAATTTCTCGAAGTTCTTGGTGCGGCCGGCGCAGGAAGTCGTCGAGGACTCCGAGCTCGTACATCAGTTCGAGAGTGGATGGATGAATCGTGTCCCCGCGAAAATCGCGTAGAAAATCCGCGTGTTTTTCGAGCACCAGCACTTCGACTCCCGCGCGTGCGAGGAGAAAACCGAGCACGAGGCCTGCAGGTCCTCCGCCGGCGATGCAGCATCCGGTTTGCCGGGCAGTTAGGTAAGCAGATTTCTCCGCGTTCATGGGCGGGAGCTCCTCTTCAACATTTCCTTATGTAGGATGTCGGCGCTCGCGCGGCGGACCCGCTGATCGTGGATGAGCGGCCGCTTGTCCGCATCCAAAAATATTCTGCGGAGTGAGTTTGCGATGGCACCGTGGCCGTCATACACTACTAGCATGAACAAAACATACAAAATAGCGATAGCACTTTTAGCAGGCGGAATAATCTTCGCCGGCAATGCCCGCGCGCAGCAATCCGCGTCGGCCAGCACTCAACAGCCTCCGGCAGCTTCTTCTCAGGCCGCTCCCGCGGCGAAAACTCAAACGAGTCCGGGGGCGAAGACCGGGCAATCAACCGCTGCAAAGCGTCCCGCGGCGCCGTTGACCCTCAAGACGGATAAAGACAAGCTCAGCTACGCGATTGGAATGAACGTGGGACGCCACTTGCACTCGCAATCCGTGGAGGTTAACCCCGCGATTCTGCTTCAGGGTTTGAAGGACGAACTTAACGGAGGTAAAACACTGCTGACGGACATGGAAGAGAACGCCGTACTTACGCAGTTGCAGCAGGAAGTGCGCAAAAAAGCAGACGAATCGAGGCAAGCATCCATGGAACCAAATAAGAAAGCCGGCGAAGCGTTTCTCGCGGCGAACAAAACGAAGGAAGGCGTCGTCACGCTTCCGAGCGGATTGCAATACAAGATCCTGAAGGAAGGAACTGGAGCAAAGCCCAATATCGCGGACTCCGTCGTCTGCAACTATCGCGGAACGCTGATTGACGGAAAAGAATTTGACAGCTCATATAAACGCGGACAGCCGGCGACGTTTCCTGTGGGCCAGGTGATCAAGGGCTGGACGGAGGCGCTGCAGCTCATGCCTGTCGGATCGAAGTGGGAACTGTTTGTGCCGGCCGATCTCGCCTATGGCGATCGCGGCGCGGGCCCTGACATCGGTCCTGGCGCGACGCTAATCTTCGAAGTCGAATTGATTTCGATCAAGGGCAAGTAAAAGCAATCAACTGCGGGTTAGCTTGGCAACGGCTCCGAGGCGCCCTCGGAGCCGTTGGACTAATCAAATATTGTGGTCGGCCTGAACTTTTGGTAAGACATCAAATCGCTTTGAGGGTTCGTGTGAACGCATTTGGCCAACGGAGGCTTACATGAAATCAGTAGTAGGCACATTCAAAGCATGGGCGGACGCGGAACGCGCCGTCGCTGCGCTCCACTCGGCCGGTATCCCCGCGGATAGAATCAATTTTCTGAGCCCGAAATCCACCCTGGAGCAGGTGGAGAGAGTCCCAACAACCGACGCAGAGCAGCCTGGCATGGGAAAGGCAATGGGCGCCGCAGTGGGCGGCTCTATCGGAATTGCAGGGGGATTTTTGCTGGGGCCGGTACTGGCGACGGTGTTGGTGCCCGGCGTCGGCGCTATCGCTGCCGTCGGAGTTATCGCGGCGGCGATCCTCGGGACGCTGGGCGCGGTGGGAGGCGGCAGGGCCGGCGGAGCCGCCGACGCGGCGCTGTCCGATGGAATTCCTGGCGACGAATTATTTGTGTATGAGGATGCGCTGCGGCAGGGCCGATCAGTGCTCATTGCAGCCGCCCAAGATGACACGCAAGCTGCCACGATACGCGAGATCTTGAACTCGGCCGGCGCGGAGAGCGTCGACAAGGCGCGCCATATGTGGTGGATCGGCGTGCGCGGCGCGGAGAAACAGCACTATGATTCCAAAGGCGGCAATTTCGACCGCGACGAAGCTTTCTATAAGCGCGGGTTCGAGGCAGCACTGCACATCAACCACCGCGGCAGGTCGTACGACGAAGCTCGCGATCAACTCGGGTGGCTTTATTCCGATGCGATCGATCAGCCAGCGTTTCGCCACGGCTTTGAGCGCGGTCAAGACTATTTGAAATCGCGGGCCGGATCTCAAAACTAGCGAGCGATATTTTTTTGCGCTGTCGCTTTCCCCGGACAGGAGTTCCTGGCCCCTATTTATTCGCGCAAGTTTCCTTCATTTAGTATGCTGCACGCATTATGCGGCTTCGCCGTAGTTTGTTGTTCCTCACTGCCATGGGCGGTTCCCTTTTGGCCGGCTCCGTCTTCTCTCGAAACGACAACCCAGTTGCTGAGCGCCTTGCCGCGCAGAACGCGCTTTTCGAAGAGGAGCACGAGACGGAACTTCGTAATTTTCCTGAGCGCGCCACCTCCTACGGCGATTATCGTTACAACGACAAGCTTAGCGATTATTCACTCGAGGCGATTGCCCAGCGGCACAGGGACGACCAAACATTTCTCAGCCGGCTGAACGCCATCCCGACGAACGGTTTCTCCGAGCAGGATCAGCTCTCGCACGCGCTTCTCGTTCGAGTACTTGAGCAGCGCAACGTCGATTTCGAGCTCAAAGAGTACGAGATGCCGATCAATCAGCAGAACGGCGTCCACACAAACCTCGCTGATTTGCCGCTTTCGGTTCCTCTCAACACCATGAAGCAGTACGAGGACTATATCGCCCGACTTCACCAGATTCCGCGGGTATTCAGACAGAGCACCGAGCTCCTACGCGCGGGCATGAAGCACAGGCTCATGCCCGTCCGGTTTCTCCTCGAGAAAATTCCGGCGCAATGCGAGGGCATCATAGAAGCTGATCCATTTCTTCTGCCCACAAAGAAATATTCCGCGGAAATTTCGTTCGACGACCGGAAGCGTTTGACCCAGCAGATCACCGACGCCATTAATAACGACGTGATTCCCGCTTATCGGAGTTTCGCTGCGTTCGTTCGCACCAAATACGCTCCCGCAGGCCGTACGGCGCTCGCGATCACTTCGTTGCCCGATGGTGAGAAGCGCTACGCGAACGATATCTACGCCCGAACGACCACGCACATGACGCCGGACGAAATCCACCAGCTGGGTCTTCGCGAGATCGACCGCATCGAGGCCGAGATGCTTGCTATCGCGAAGAAGCAAGGATTTACCGACCTTGCGTCGTACCGCGCCTCGCTCAAAACGAATCCCAAATACATCCCGACGTCCCCGGAACAAATCCTCGACGATTTCCGCCATTACATCGCGCAGATGGAGCCAAAACTCCACGAGCTTTTCACATTGCTACCGAATTCGCCGGTGACTGTCGAAGCGATACCCGCATTCCAGGCGGCTGCGGCGACTCACTACGTCACCGGGACGCCGGATGGCAAGCGCCCAGGACGCGTGGTGGTTGCGACGTCCAATTTCGCCGAACGATCGATGATTGGAGACGAGGCCATCGCTTACCACGAAGGGATTCCCGGCCATCACATGCAGCTATCCGTTCAGCAACAGCTCACCGGGCTGCCGAAATTCCGGCTGCATGGTCTCAGTTTCACCGCGTACACCGAAGGTTGGGCGCTGTACGCGGAGCAACTCGGCAAGGAAGTAGGTTTCTATCAGGATCCCAATTCCGACTACGGCCGCCTCTCCTCCGAACTTTTTCGCGCGGTGCGATTGGTTGTCGACACCGGCATCCACTCGAAGGGATGGACGCGCGATCAAGTGGTGGATTTCTTTCGTAAATCCGGCGCCGTCGATGAGCCTACAATCCAGTCCGAGACCGACCGCTACATCTCCTGGCCCGCTCAAGCTCTTGCTTACAAACTCGGGCAGCTCAAATTCCGCGAGCTTCGCGCACGCGCCCAGAAAGAATTGGGTCCCAAGTTCGATCTCCGCGCCTTCCATGACGAGATGCTCGATGGCGGCACGCTTCCGCTTGATCTACTCGACGCCCGCACGAATCAATGGATCGCCCGGCAAAAATCCAAGTGATGGCAGTCGTCCCGGAGGCGGATGCCTCAGGGCTCTGAATTTGAATATGGGAGGCGATGGGGTAATTGGGACGTTGCGGCGGCAAGCGAACAATTTGTGAGACAGACAGTTGCACGATGGCGAAACCTGGCCGCAGCGGTTGCCGTCTGTTTTACTGACACTTGAAATGGCAACCGGAGGTCGCTACCCATGCAGCGACTCGCGCTCGCAGTTCTGCTTTCCGCCTCGGCATGCGCTGCGCAAACGGCGCCCGCGCCACAAAGTTCGCAAGCCGCAGCGAAACCAAAAAGTGCCTCGGCCAAATCGAGGATCGTAGTTCACGCGGGTACCAAGGTTTCATTGGCGCTCTCGAATCCAATCCTGGCAAAAACAGCCAAGGCGGGCGATAGCGTCTACGCTGAAACAGCATTTCCCGTCGCCGTAAAAAGCCAAATGGCGATTCCGCCCGGCACATATGTGCAGGGCCAGATTGACAGTCTTTCGCGGCCGGGCTGGCTTTCGCCTCACGCGCAATTTCAAATTCATTTTACAAAAATCATTTTCGACAACGGATACACCGTTGTATTTCCCGGCGCTAATAACGTGACGGTTGGAACGCCGCCAGTTCAGCCGCCTACCACCACTGCCGTGGCGCCACCTGCTCCTGCCGACGATGTGATCGCAGCGGTGGCCAGCGATTAGGTGGACGTTAGTTCTTCGAGCGACGTCCTGCTCGACAACGGCGCGCAAATCGAGATGGTTCTGCAACTCCCGCTGCGATTGAACGCGGCCAGCGTCGCGGATGCTGTGCGCCGGACTGGGTCTGCGCCGCTTCCTCAGTTCAAGTCAGCGACGCTTTGCCGGCCAATTCCCGGCACGCCGGGAACGCCAGACACCGTGATCCCAGGAACTCCGGGAACACCCGGCACACCACCCACCGTAATTCCGGGAGGTCCCGGAATGCCTGACACGATAATACCGGGCACCCCTGCGACGCCGGGAACTCCGGACACCGTTTTTCCCGGCAGCCCTGGTTCACCGGGAGTTACATGCCCTGGCCCTCCCATCGTCACGTCGAATCCAAAGGCGCTGAGTTATAAGGAACCGTTTCAACTCAGCGCGCCAGTTCAAGTTTCCGGTAAGCCGCTGGCTGCAGGAAGCTATCAAGCATCTTGGAAAGGATTGGGCCCTTCGGCCGATGTGGACATTCTTCAGAACGGAAATGTTGTTGTGAGCGTTCATGCGCGCGTTGTGCTGCTGAACAGAACATCGCCTGGCGACACACCGGGGACGCGCCCGAATTCTGACGGCTCGATTTCGTTGCGGTCGCCCCGATTCGCTGGACAGAGTTTCGCGCTGTATTTTGATCAGGGTGCCGCGTGAAATTTTCCGCAGCACGGCGAGCCGGCGCGGATCAGCGGTCTACAAACCATAAAGATTTTCACGTTCGTTTTCTCACATAGGAGACACGAGCTCATGCGAATACTCGCTCTCGTTGGAATCCTCGCTGCCTATACATGCTGGGCGCAAGAACCGGCATCGGATGTGCCGCCGCCGACTTCTCAAGTTCAAGCGCAGGCGCCACCTGCTTCTCAGAGCCAGACGATCACGATTCCCGTGGGAACCCGAATTCGTCTTGCGCTCGCGAATCCGATTTCAAGCAAATCCCGGCGCGGAGATTCGGCGCGGGCGATCACGGGATTTCCCGTGACCGTCGGGACGCAATTGGCGATTCCAGTGGGCACCTATGTGGAAGGCGTGATTGACAAAGTGACACGGGGAGGCCGCTCGGGGCCGAGTTTGCAGATGCACTTCACTCGCATCCTTTACCCCCAACGGATACGGCGTCGCCGTTGATGGCACGAACGCTCACGCGAATTCCCGGGCACCCGAACCAGATCCCGCCGGTCGCATCGCGTTCGCGAGCGAGAGCGGAAGCGAATCTAAGTTTGCACTCGCATCATTCACAAGCGAAAGCGATGGCGGTTCAAATTATGCGCGCACGGCATTCGCAAGCACGCTCGAATCAAACTCCGCGCACACCGCTCAACAGCCGCCGACGTTACCCCCGCCGCCTAAGGTGGGGCCAAGTATTGGAACCGTTGTGGGCATCTCGGTCGGCGTCACCGCAGCCGCGATAGTGGCGTTGATTCTACTGGGTCGACACCATGGCGGGACCACCGCCGTATTCTTTGACACAGGCTGGCAATTCGAGTTGGTGTTGCAGAGTCCGCTCTCGGTAGACGCGGTAAGTGTTGCCGCCGCAACTGTTGGCGCTCCAACCGCACAGTAAAGCGCGCGAAGCTCAAATCTTGCGGAGCAAAGAGCATGAAATCCGTTTTCTCGACTTCGCTTGTTGAGCCAGAGGAGTTGCGGCGTCCCGCGCCGCCTCGCGATTAAGAGTTTGCACGGACAGAATCATCGGGCCGGATTGTCACCGGAAACTTTATCCACATTGCGCCAGCAGTCATACAAATACTGCCAGTGCTATGCCGTCCCAACGCCGCGACGCACGACGGCCGAGCGCTTCAATTCATCCACGTAGCGAATCTTGATTTCGGCGGCTGGCGTTGCGCCGCCATCGAGCCACTTCCGCGCGTCTTCCTCTGAATGAATCTCGATATCGGTCGTCGCGTTCGCCGCCGCTTTGTGCCTTACGTGCTGCAACAGGCATTCTTCCGTCGCTTCGCAGCAAAGTTTTGCCGCCGCTCCGCGGTTTGCAGACAGGTTGCTCAGGCTGGCGATAGTGCGCTCCAGCAATTCCTGCTTATCCTTCGGCGCAGACAACGTGCTCCAATACCGTAGCAGCGGCAACGCGGCCGGATCGCGTAGCGTTTGCAGAATCCACCAATTCTGGTTCCGGTCGGGCAGCTTCTCGAAGACTCGCAGTAAGCGGCGCGTATCATCGCCCGACGTAAACTCCGCCAAATGATAAATCATGTGATTCAACACGACCGGATCGCGTGGCCGCGCGCCCGCTTCGAGCCAATCGAGCATCGCGTCGAGTCGCGCGGGCTCCGTCGTACGACGCCCTTGCGCGTCGTCGAATTCGAGCACCGTCAATACATCCGCCGGAATCCAAATGTCCCAATAATTTCGATACTCGCGTCCTTGCCGCGTTTCCAAGTTGCCGTTCAGAAGTTCCCATTGAACGTATTGCGCCGTGTCCGTTTTCAGCAACTCGAGCGCTGCGGGCGCGAATTTTTCGCCCCAGCGTCCCCACGCATTGATAACAATCTGGTGCCGCTCCCAGACATTCGGCGTTTTCTGCGCTAGCCGTTTCCAATAATCGAGGGTCTCCGCTGAACGCAGCGCGAGCGATTTCAGCGCAATCACGTGTTCCATCATTTCGCATGTTGGCGTGTTCGTGCGTGTAATACCTTCGAGCGCTTCTAACTCCACGGCTTCTTTTTTCGAATCCGGATTCGGCGCGAAAAATCCCAGCCAGTAGGCCGCCAACACGCCTCGCTGATTGCATCCGCTCTGAACGATCGATCTGAGGTTGTCGCGCGTGCGCTGAGCGGGAGGAACCATGTCCCAGCGATCGTGCATCTCTGAGAGCACGGGGTAATCCTCATCGGCCAGCGTCGTTTCGGCGAGATTGCGATCCTGTCCCTTTTCGGCATACTGCTGAATGATGCTGATTGCGCGCGGCGTCCCTACATTTCGTAACGCCGAAAGCACCACGGCCTGCTTGTATCTGCTCCCCGTCAGCGAATGCTTTTCGAGGATGTCCACGACGCGTTCCTGGTTTCCGCTCATTACCATGGCGTAAACCATGGTGAACACGCTCTCTTTTCCGCGAAAGCTGGGAAGCCCGGGCAGCGGTTGAAACGGAGTGCCGTCACTTACGAGGTGATTTAAGAGGTTGTCGAGCAATTCGTCGAAAGGAATCAGCTTTGGTTCGTCCTGATGTAAAACGAGCAGGGCGGAACGCGCCAGGATCTCTGTGGTGTAATCGGTTTCGTTGCTCTCGGCAATTTTGCGGATTTGATCGACTGTGATGTCCTGCGGCGCGCCAATCTGGATGGTGCGAAGCAGGCGCTGCGGCAAGGTATCTTGCGCACTCGCGTCGATGGATACGGCGAAGGCGAACGTAAATGCGATTGCTACGAGTAGCAGACGCGCTGTGCGGCCGCGCATCGCGAACGCATTCAAGGCTTCTCTGCTTCGTGGCGATATAAGAGATTGATGTTCCCTATGAGGTGAACCGTCAGGTTTCCCATGAGGTCCGGAACTTCAGGCGATCGTTGCTGCCCGCGACTGACGTTGAATTGCCACGGCGCGCTGCCCCCGTCGGGCCGCATCAGCGCCTCTTTCGAGCGCACGTTGAACCATTGCAATTCCAACTCCGCCGGAGGCGTCTTACTGCCGCAAATTTCTTTGGCGGTCGCTGTGCTGCACCATTGCTGCCAGGCTTCGGCGGTGCACTCTTTCTCAAAGTTCTTCAATCTTTCGTCGGCATCGGTGATGCGGAACCGGATCACAACTTCGCGGCGATTGGAGTTGTTCAAAACATTGTCGCCATAGCGGTCGAAGCCCAACTCGATCAGCTTCTCCAATATCGCATCCATGGGAGCGTTTGCGGGGAACGTCGCTTGCAGACGCTGCACCACCTGAAACGGCGGATCAGTGTCTACGCGGCCCGGCTGCGGGTTCTTGAGCGTGCGGACGCGTTCAAGCGTTTGAATTTCGCCGTGCTTCTCGGCCACGTAACTCCGCATCAGGCGGAGTTGTTTTTCAAGCTGATCGATCGCATCTCCCGGCTTCAGCGCAGAGCTCGACACGCCACCCACAATAAGAGCCTGGTTCGGCGACATCTCCGTCGCGCATGTTCCGGCGATCTGCTCGAACGCCGGCTGCTGAAAATATTCTCCTGGAATGAATATTGGCGTTGGTGCGACTGCCGATTTCGGAGTTGTGGCCGGGGTCGGCGCCGGTGCCGTTGCAGGCGCCGGCGTAGCAGACTGCGCCCAAGCCACCCCGCAAGATACAAACGTCAATCCAAGCACGAGAAAAGGGAGTTGAGTCCTCATTTGCTCCATCTTTTCTGCTGAATCCTCGGAAGTCAACAATTGCCATTGCACCCGTGAACCGAGAGTAAACGAAATGCCAACGCTGGAAAGTGTGCGAAAAAAAACGAAACTGGCCATCACGCGAATTTCTTGGCAGAATCGACGCGTGATCCTGCACCAGTTTTATCTAAATTGCTTGGCGCACGCCTCCTACCTCATCGGTGACGAGGAGACGCGGACGGCAGCCGTCGTCGATCCGCAACGTGACGTCGATCGTTATCTCGCGTTTGCCGCAGAGCATGGACTTCAAATCAAGCATGTGTTCTTGACGCACCTGCACGCCGACTTCATTGCCGGACATTTGGAACTCCGCGATCAGGCAGGCGCTACGATTTACCTCGGCGCCAAAGCTAAGGCCGGATACCAATTCACTCCGCTCGCCGACGGCAGCGTCGTCGAGTTCGGCCGCGTGCGATTAAAGGCGCTCGAAACGCCGGGCCACACTCCAGAATCGATTTCGATTGTGGTCTACGATCTCGATCGAAGCGCCAGCGAGCCGAACGCGGTTCTAACGGGCGACACCCTGTTTATCGGTGATGTCGGGCGACCGGATCTTCGCGCGGCGCTTGGCTGGTCCGCCACGGATCTCGGCGGCCTGCTCTTCGATTCTTTGCACTCCAAATTGTTGGCGCTGCCGGACGCGAGTCTCGTGTATCCCGCGCACGGCGCGGGGTCGCTCTGCGGCAAGGCGATCAGCAAGGAGACGGTATCCACCATGGGAGATCAACGGCGGCTGAATTACGCGTTGCAGCCCATGACCAAACAACAATTCATCGAACTTGTAACCGCGGATCAGCCCGAAGCGCCTCCCTATTTCACTTACGATGCCGTGCTGAATAGCCAGGAGCGCCCGACGCTCAACGCCGCGCTGGGACGCCAGCTGAAACCGCTTGGACTCGATCGCTTGCGAGAGCTTCAGGCCGGTGGCGCGCAGGTGCTGGACACGCGCGAGCCGGATGAGTTCGCCACGGCTCATCTCGACGGGAGCATCAACATCGGCTTGAGCGGGCAGTACGCCACGTGGGCAGGCACAGTTCTCGATCGAGAGCGACCGATCGTGATCGTCGCGAATCCCGGACGTGAGAATGAATCGGCGGTCCGGCTGGGACGCATCGGATTCGATAACATCGTGGGCTATCTCAACGATGGCATGCGCAGCTTGGAATCGCGGCCGGAACTGACTGCGACGACGGAACGCTTGAGCGCGCCGCGGGCCGCCGAACTTTTGTCCTCGGACGCGCCCCCGCTGCTGATTGACGTCCGCACCCCGCGGGAGCATCAGCAAAAATCCGTCGAGGGCAGCATGAGCATCCCGCTGAATCACCTGTCGGAACGCGCGCACGATCTGCCACGAGATCGTCCCTTGCTTGTCTATTGCGCGGGCGGCTATCGCTCGTCAATTGCAGCCAGCCTCTTCCAGCAGCAAGGCTTTGGGCGGGTGAGTGAAATTGCCGGCGGCATCGCCGCATGGGACGCCGCGAAATTACCCGTTCGCTGCGCTCAAGTCTAGAGTCCCCCAACAAATGAAATGAACAATTCGATCGAATCCGATCTCGAATGGATGGACGTCGCTATTGAGGAGGCACGGCGCGCGGGAGATGCAGGTGAAGTGCCGATCGGCGCCGTCGCGGTTCTAGAGGGCCGCGAGATTGCGACGGGCTCGAATCGAACAATTCGCGACTGCGATCCTACGGCGCACGCGGAAATGATTGCGCTCCGCGCGGCGGCAAAAGCGATTGGCAATTATCGGCTGGCAGGCGTCGCGCTGTACGTGACGATCGAGCCCTGCTCGATGTGCGCGGGAGCAATGGTCCAGGCGCGAATCGCGCGCGTGGTTTATGGCGCGGACGATCCGAAGGGCGGCGCGGCGCGCAGTTGCTTCAACGTCCTTGATAATCCGCAACTGAATCATCAGGTCGAGCTTGTGCCGAATGTCCGTGCCGAAGAATGCGCCGCACTGCTTCAGAATTTTTTCGCTACTCGCCGTTCGACATAACGTCGGACGTTTTCAAAGCGAACCAGGCGAGATTTTGTCGATTAAAAGTGCTTCCGCTTGGTGTTGAGGGGCGGCGAAGCGTCTGTTAGTCTAATGTCCTCACCACGCGGAGAGGTGTCTGAGCGGTCGAAAGAGCTCGCCTCGAAAGCGAGTGTAGGGGAAACTCTACCGTGGGTTCGAATCCCACCCTCTCCGCCATATTTACGGTCGCCTCGACCAGTCCAGGATTTCCGCTGTCTCGCGCTTCCCGCACTTTCTCCATGTCGGCGAAGCCTATGGGTCAAGATCATCACGCACGCGGTCATCGACGGCACGGCGGTTCTTGCGGGTTGATTGGCGCGAGCTCGTGGTCACGAGGAACATGCCCGGCTGATGCTGGGCGCTGCAGGTGCTGGAAACTACCGTATGGCGGACCGATTTAGGCGGCGGCTAGGCCGCGGATGGTTAGGTCAGCGATTAGTTCGTAGAGAGTTTCGAGTTCGGTTTCGGAGAGCGACTTGAACTCGATGCCTGAGCCGGCGCGGCTGACTGTGTCAACGCGGCCGTCGGCTTCGAAATTGTGGCTATTTACGGGAATCGTGATGTGAACGGGCGTGCCGACCTTTAGGTCATCGCGGCGCACGAATAGGCCACCGACGCTGACGTTATTTGAAGGGCTGGCGATCCGAATCGTCTGCTTGCCAATCTGGATATCAACAGGAGTGTCTAGCTCGGTCCTCGCGAATTGTCGTGGGCTGCTGCCTTCCATGATTGGCTCCCTTCGTCGCGGCCGGAAACGGGTCACGTGAACGGCATTGTGTACGCGAAGGCTTAATTGGTCAAACTGATTGTAATTATCATAGTGATAGGTTTATCTTATCGTGTGATACCGTTCACACTTGTGTTGAATCGGAACGACCGTGCGTGAATGAGTTCGGAGGCGAAGAGCTGGCGGGACGCTCTTCGAAAACTCTGGGCAAGCCGGCGGTACAAGTGGGGTCCGAGTAAGGCGGAGGCGGCGATGGAAATCGATCAGATTGAGACTTTTTTGGCGGTGTTGACTTACGGCGGATTTCATCGCGCGGCGGAAACGCTGCATGTTAGCCAGCCGGCGGTGACAGGGCGCATTCAGGCGCTCGAGGACTCGCTTGGCGCTAAATTGTTCATTCGGGCGCGATCGAATCTTTCGCTCTCCCCTGCCGGAAAGGCGCTGCGTCCCCATGCGGAGCAGCTTCTGCGAACGGTGGCGCTTGCGCGGCAGGCCGTGCACCAAATTCAACCCGAGGCGGGCGGCGCGTTGCGGATTGCGGCGTCGCTATCGGTCTGCACTTACTTCCTTCCTGACGTGATGAAGGATTTTCAGAAGGCGAATCCGACTGTGATGGTGAGCTTGCGATCTGGAAATTCGGTGCAGGTGCTGAAAATGGTGCTTGATGGCGAGGCGGATATCGGGTTCGCGAGGTCACTCAATCATCCCGAGGTGGAAACGACTACGCTGCGCGACGATCCGCTAATTCTTGTGGGGCATCCCGCGCATCCGGCGGCGCAGAAGAGGCGCGTCCGGCTGAACGAAGTGGAAGCGCTGCCGCTGATTTTCTACGACATGGGATCGAGCGATTGGACGCTCAGCCAGGGGCTGTTTCGGCGGGCGGGGCTGCTGCCGACGGTGGTGCTCGAGGTGGAGACGATTGAAGCGGCGAAGCGGATGGTGGAACGCAAGCTGGGGTTGAGTTTTCTTCCGCAGATCGCGGTTACGCGTGAGTTGCAGCGGGGGAAGTTGGTAGCGATCGAGATTGTGGACGCGGAATCGTTGCATCGGAATTTGGATGTGGTGTCGCCAAGGCATCGGCCGTTGACGCGGGATGCGCAGGCGTTTTTGGGGTTGTTGCAGACGGCGGCGGCAGTGCCAACAGGGGTGAAGAGCGGGACGGGAAGATTGAGGACGGGGAAGAATAGGAAGCAGCGCGATCGAGGTTGATTAGAGGGTCGTTGCGAGGGCGGAGAAAGGTGGCTGAACATGCGACCAGCCCTACATTAGAAGCGTAACAAGTAAAAAGACGCGGGCAGGATGCCCGCGCCACGAGTGAGGTCCCTACTTCAGTTTTTCGGATTCGGATTTGGCTTCGCGGAGGATGGGGATGTCGGGATCGGCATCCTTCCAAAGCGTAAAGAAATCCTGATAGGCGGCGCGGGCCTTGGCGTTGTCCCCGGCGAGGGCTTCGGCGCGGGCGACGCCGAGGTGCGCAAGAGCGCCGGTCGAGCAATTCTGAACGAAGCCGCGATGGTCGAGAATCTTTTGGAATTCCGCGGCGGCGGCGCTTCCCTGCTGGCCGGCCAGATCCGTTTCCGCGCGGGTGAAGACTGGAATCACGCACGAAACCGAAACGCCTGCGAAATCAAGTGGCGAAACTGTTTGAAGAAGTTCGAGCGCACGGGCGGAATTTCTCTGGGAAAGGGCGATTTCGGCTTGAATCGTCGGCAGCCAATACGAGCGCACCATCGTATCGAATGGGAAACGCTTGGCGAGATCCTGGCCCAAGGAGTTCGCCCGAGCGGAATCGCCCGTTTCGGCGAAAACAAACGCCGATTCTGCAATGACGTCGCGGGTTGCCGGCGCGATATTGAGAGCGGCGGCGGCATCCTGCTTGGCCTCGGAAGAATTGCCGAAAAATCCTTCGCGGATAGCGGCAGCATCCTGCCAAAGCCCCGCGGAATCCTTGTTCCCAATCCGAGATGCTGCGTCCACAGCACGGCGCGTAAAATCGCGAGCTTTCTGCAAGTGTCCGTAATATGCCTCGGTGTCAGCTTGGGCGGCGAGGATTTCGTGCTGTAGTTCCGGCTTTCCCTCAAACCAGGAGACCTGATCTGCCATCCCGCGCAGATCTCCCGAAAGGAATCCCAATCCGTACAACGAGACTCGCAAAGTATCGTCGTCCAACTTGTGGGCCAACGCATCTTTCAACGCGCTACGAGCCTCGTCAAAGCGATTCAAGTTGGTGTACGCCGCAGCGAGATTCTCAATGCCTATTACGTTTAAGGGCTCCAGATGAATCGATTCCTGAGCCGTTTCCAAGGCTTTGTCGAACTGCCCGAGAATGGAGTATGTACCGGACAGATTCGTGTATGGGATTGAGTCGCGAGGATAACTATCAATCCATTCCTGAAATGCTTCGACAGCCTTTTCCTGCTCGCCGGTCACATTCTGATAGTACGAAGAAGAAATATGAAGTTTCTCGCGTTCGCTGGCGTGCTCGCGAATCTGAAACGCTTTGGTCAGATATTCGGCCGAGCGGGAAGGCTGCCCGAGGTTGTTGTACATGATCCCGAGGCCGGCGTAAGCGCTCGCAAAATTCGGATCGAGGTCCACAGCGTGCTGAAAGTACGGCACGGCGGCGGCCGATCCTTTTTCTTGCGACGTTTTCCTTCCAAGACTGTACGCCTTCAGGGCTTCCAGTGAAGGAGTCGTTTCCTGAGCGAGAGGCACGTCGAATTTCTGAACGGAGGCAAGAGACTCACCAAGTTCGGCACGGAGTTTCGTGGCCGCCTCGCCGAGCGCTCCGAGAACCTTCTCTTTGCTTGCGGCGGTGGCCTGCTCCTGTGCGAGGACGTCGCCGGTATGGCAATTGACGGCTTTCAGGCCGATCACGAATTCGCTGCCCAGGCCTGCGATAGAACCCGCGATGAACGCTTTGCTCCCAGCCCGCTCGCAAAGCTCGCTCGCGACGATGGACGTGAGCGGCGCGTTCGCGGGTCGCGTCATCATTTGCAGAGTGGATTCGACTTTTTCGTCGGAGAGAACGTTGAGGAACGGAGATTGGCGCAACGAAACGCTGAGAGCTTGCTTGAGCGTGTCGTCGAAGACGGGATCGCCAGTCGAATTCGTGAAGTCGGCGACGACTACCGTATCGCGATCGGTGAGGACGACGGATTTTGTGGATCCCTTGAACCACCAGAACCCGCCGGCGGCGAGCATGAGGACCGCGACGGCGCCTCCGGCCAATGCGATCCAGCGGCGAGACGTGGACGGCGTAGCAGCTTCCGGCGCGACGTCTCCTTCACGCACCGTGGCACTGCGTGCAGTCGAACCGGAGGCCGGGCGCACGGTTCGTGCGGAAGCGCTTCCGAGAGGCGTCGTGGAGCCAGTTCCGGAGCGAGCGGATGTCGCGGAAGAGGAATGGCCAGATTCAGTTTCGCGGCGCAGACGCTTCAGGTCGGCGCGCATGTCCGAGGCGTGCTGGTAACGCGTCTCGCGATCTTTTTCGAGCGCCTTCTCGATGATTTCGTCGAGCTTGGGAGGCACGTTCGGATTGAGGCTCCCGGCAGAGGGCGGCTGGCGCTCCAAGATTGCGTTGAAGATTACGGCGGAAGTGCCGCCGGAAAATGCCTGGCGCGAAGTGGCCATTTCGTAAAGAACGAGGCCGAAGCTGAAGAGATCGGTGCGCGTGTCGAGCTGCTCTCCGCGCGCTTGCTCGGGAGACATGTAGGCAACGGTGCCGACCGTGGAGCCGGGGCTTGTGAGTTCGAGCGGCTCGACGCCGCCCGCATCTTTCGTGGCAGACATGCCGAGATCTTTGTTCAACTGCTTCGCGAGGCCGAAATCGAGAACTTTGGCGTGGCCGCGATCGGTGACGAAAATATTAGCAGGCTTGACGTCGCGATGAATGATGCCTTTCGTGTGCGCGGCATCGAGGGCGTCTGCAATTTCAATTGCGAGCTCGAGCATCTGGCCAAGGTCGAGAGGATTCTGCTGGATTCTGTGCTTCAGAGTCTGGCCATCGAGGTACTCCATGACCATGTAGAAACGGCCGTCCTGCTGGCCGATCTCGTGAATCGTGCAGATGTTGGCGTGATTGAGCGCGGATGCGGCGCGGGCCTCGCGCTGGAAGCGTTCGAGAGCTTGTGCGTCTGAGGCGAGCTCGTCGGGAAGAAATTTCAGAGCGACGGGGCGGCCGAGCATGGTGTCCTCGGCCTTATAAACGACTCCCATTCCGCCCCCGCC
>CAWDOI010000029.1:0-126758 GCA_963803835.1 uncultured Acidobacteriota bacterium
CGCGAACGCTGCGGCGGCTTAGAATTCCCCACAGCGCAATTCCCGCAAAAATCAAAATAGCAATTACGAATACGATCACTCGCAACGGCCGCCGGCGCTGCTCGGGCGCCGCGTCAGTGCTTCTATAATCTTGTGTGTCGTCGTGGCCCATGATTGTTGCTGGCTGATTCCTCTCTGTATGCGCCGGGCATTTTATCCCAACGCTATTACGATTCTGTCTCGTCCTCTGAGAGCGCTTCTTTGTATCCGTTTCGCCTGATGTAGCTATAAACCACGGGAACGAAAAACAGGGTTCCGACAGTCGCAAAAAGCAAGCCGCCAATGACGGCTCGCCCCAGCGGGGCGTTCTGCTCGCCACCTTCTCCGAGTCCGAGAGACATCGGCAGCATGCCGATGATCATGGCGAGAGCGGTCATTAAGATCGGCCGAAGCCGCGTGTAGCCCGCGCCGCGAGCTGCCTCGGTCGAAGTCTTTCCCTCTGTGCGCATCTCGCTGCCCGCAAATGTCACAAGCAAAATGCTGTTCGACGTCGCAACGCCGATACTCATGATCGCGCCCATCAGCGACGGCACATTCAATGTCGTGTGCGTGACGAATAGCATCCACACAATGCCGGCGAATGTCCCCGTCAGCGCCGTGATGATGATGAACGGATCCGCCCACGATTGGAAATTGACCACCATCAGCAGATAGACCAGAAGGATCGAGAATATCAATCCCACTCCGAGATTGAAGAACGCCGTGCGCATCGTCGCAACCTGTCCGCGAACTACCACCGTTGTCCCGCGTGGAAGCTTGTCTCGAAACGAATCCACTACGCGATTGACATCCGAGGCAACGCCGCCGAGGTCCCGATCCTGCGCCGCGGCGTAAATCTCCACGACTGGCTGCGTATCGTAGTGGGTCACAACCGCAGGCCCGGCTTCGCGACTTATGCTCGATACGTTATCCAGAATCTGGGACTGGCCGGTTCTTCCGATCACCGGAATCGTTTGGACGTCCTGTAACGTGTCCTCGCGATACTGCGGCGTCTGAGTCGATACGTTGTAGGGAACGCCTTGGGGACTCACCCAGAAATTCGGAGCCGTCTGGAAGCTCGTGGTCAGCGCTACGAGCGCGTTATTCGCGATGTCCTGCTGCGTAAATCCCACGGTCTCAGCGCGCGTGCGATCCACATCGATTTTCAGCTTCGGCAGATCGAGAGCCTGTTGTATGTGAACATCGGTCGCGCCGCCAATTTGCTTGATGCGCGGAAGTATTTGCCGCGCGAGCGCAAAATTCGCAGGCAGATTCGGCCCTACGAGTTGAACGTCAATCGGCGATGGCAGCCCGAAATTGAGAATTTGGCTGACGATATCAGCAGGCTGGAAGAAAAACTCTGTTCCCGGAAACTCCTGGGGAAGCGTTCGACGAAGCTCGCGGGCGTAGCCAGCTGTCGCATGATGGTCAGGTTTCAGAGAAATCAGGATTTCCGCGTCCGAAGTTCCAATGACGCCGCTCGTGCTATACGACAGATTGATTCCGCTGTAGGGCAAGCCAATGTTATCGAGAATTCCGCTAAGTTCGTCTGGCGGGATGGTCTTGCGTATCGAAGCCTCAACGCGATCGCACAATGCAGCGGTCTCTTCCACACGCGTCCCAATTGGCGCGCGCAAATGGAGCCGGAGTTGGCCGGAATCCACGTCGGGAAATAAGTCCGATCCGAGAAACGGAACCAGGAGCATCGTGACGGCGCAAAATGCTAAAAAGAGAGACCCGAACACGATGCGGTGATGCAAGCACCATTCAAGCAACTCGACGTAGCTCTCGCGAAACCGCTCGAAACCGCGCTCGAACCGTTCGTGAAATCGCTTGAACCAGCCGGCTTGCTCCGGCGCTTCACGATGCGCCGCGAGCTTTCGGCGCTCCGCGCGGAAGAAAAACAGCACGAGAGTCGGGACGATCGTCCGCGACAACAGGTAGGAAGCCAGCATCGCGAACACAACGGCCTCGGCGAGCGGCCGGAAGAGATATCCCGCTATCCCACGCATGAAAAAAATGGGCACGAAGACGATGCAGATGCTGAGCGTCGCGACAAATGCCGGGGTCGCAATTTGTTGCGCGCCCGTCAATATCGTCTCATGAAGTGATTTGCCTTCAGGCAGAAGCCGATTAATATTTTCGATCTCGACTGTGGCATCGTCCACAAGTATGCCAACGGCGAGCGCCAGACCTCCCAGCGTCATGATGTTGATCGTCTCGCCTAACGCGCTCAACACGATCAGGGACGTTAAAATCGAGAGCGGAATCGAAATGGCGACGACGAGAGTGCTCCGCCAACTCCCAAGAAATATCAAAATCATGATCGCCGTAAGGCAGGCTGCGATGATCGCTTCTCTAACCACCCCGTCAACGGCGGCGCGCACGAAAACCGATTGATCGATCGTCTTCCGGAGCGTAAGTCCCGGCGGCAGCGTCGCTTCGATACTGGGAAGCATATCCGAGACTCCGGATACCACAGCCAGCGTTGATGCATTCCCGTTCTTAAGCACGGTGAGAAGCGCGCCGCGGCGGCCATCCTGCCGGACGATGTTCGTCTGAAACGACGCACCGTCGTGCACGAATGCAACATCGCGCACGTAAACCATCGCTCCGTTCACCATCTTGATTGGGAGGTCGTTCAACTCGGGCACTTTTTTCGGCGTGCTGTTGAATTCGATGTTGTATTCGCGGTCGCCAATTTTCGACGTGCCCTGCGGCAAGATCACGTTCTGTGAATTCAGCGTGCTCACCACGTCTGCGCCGGAAACGCCTTTCTCGAAGAGCGACCGGGGGTTGAGATCAACGTCAATTTGGCGCTGCTTGCCACCGTAAGGCCATGGAATCGCTGCTCCCGGAACCGTGACAAGGCGCGTGCGGATAAAATTCGTCCCGAGATCGAATAGTTCCTGCTCGGAAAGTGTGTCGCTGCTCAGCCCGAGCTGAAGAATCGGCACGCTTGAAGCGTTATAGGCGATGACGAGCGGAGGAGTGGTCCCCGGAGGCGAAGCCTTTAAGATCGTCTGCGAGATCGCCGTCACTTGTGCGACCGCCCCTTCAATTCTCACGCCAGGCTGAAAGAATAGCTTGATGATCGCAATGCCGTTGAGTGACGTCGATTCGATATGTTGAATGTCGTTTACGGTGGTTGTGGCAGCGCGCTCGGAATTTCCCGTAAGCCGATCCGCCATTTCTTGCGGCGAAAGGCCCGAGTAGCTCCAAATGACGCTTACGACTGGAATGTTGATATTCGGAAATACGTCCGTTGGCGTACTCAGAATGGCGAGCACGCCAAGAATTACGATGAGCATTGACGCCACAACGAACGTGTACGGCCTACTGAGTGCGAGCCTTACAATCCACATAGATTCAAGTTTTCCCGGCGGTACTTCACTCTAGCGTTTGTCTCCAACGCTAGTCTTACGGCTCTGAGTTTAGACGTATAGGTTCACTTCAAGTTTCAGAAACCAAAAGCGAGATCGCTCGGAGAGTATCGCCAACGCGGCATGAAGAAGGACGCTTGTCAGCGCGCCGCCATCTTCTTTCGAGCTGGCTCGATGGGACCCGTTCCTGCTCCCGATGCCTGGATCGCAGCTGTGATTTCCGCAAGGTCTTGATCGGTTAGCGCGAGTGTTCCAGCTTGAATCCACCCGTCCACTTGCTCCAGGGATCGCGCGCCCACGATGGCTCCCGTAACGCCCGGCCAGCTCAAAGTCCACGCCACCGCAACCGCGGAGACTGTGACGCCGTGACGTTTCGCAATCGGCTTCAAAGCATCGCGAAGTCGAAGATTCTTGTCCAGATTGGGCTGCAGGAATTCTGGACTTTTTTTGCGCCAGTCATCGTCGGCAAACCGAGCCACACGATCGGCGCCAAAAGTATCCGTGAGAATTCCCGATTGCATCGGGCTGTAAACGATCACGCCAGTCTCGTGAGCCGCGCACCACGGGATCACATCGGCGCCGGAATTCCTGTGAATCAGCGAGAACGGCGGCTGGAGCGAGTCCACATGACGGATGCGCTCAGCGCGTTCAAGCAATTCCACATCGAAATTTGAGACACCGGCCGCCCCGACTTTCCCTTCCCGCACAAGACGGTCCATTTCGGCCCAGGATTCTTCGATAGGAATTCCCGCCTCGTCCGGCCAATGAAATTGATACAGGTCAATGCGCTCGACGCCAAGCCGCTTCAGTGACGCTTCAATCTCTCGGCGAATGGACTCAGGTTTCAAGCTTCTCGTGCCGGGATCGTACGGGTCCGAAGGATCGGAAAGAACACCGCATTTTGTAAATACATATGGCTTCTCAGATTGCGGGATTTCCGTCAGCGCGCGTCTTACAACCACTTCCGAGTGCCCAAGGCCGTAAACCGCCGCGGTGTCAATCCAGTTCACGCCACGCTCGACCGCCCGGCGAATGGACGCGATTGACTTCGCGTCGTCCTGTGGCCCCCAGCCCCATGCCCAGCCTCCGCCACCGATGGCCCATGCTCCAAATCCGATCGTGGTGATTTCGAGCCCGCTTTTTCCGAGTTTTCGCTTATTCAGTTGAGTCGAGCTCATTGCGCCGCCCTCCACGTTCTGTCTAACGCCACTTGATGCATGCAATTTCGATGTGTAAAGCAGGGATGAAGATTCTAAGCCCTAATTTTTAGCGCGAAGGGGAGTTCGCGAGAAGTTGGAGGCGCGGGTGGGATTCGAACCCACGAATGGAGGTTTTGCAGACCTCTCCCTTGGGCCACTTGGGTACCGCGCCGCAACGGTAAGTATAACGAAACCAACGCGATTCTTCACGGCGAACCACGCCAATTTGTGCCGGTCCGTTGCTCGTCAGTAAATTTTGAGTTCGAACGGCACGCGAACTTGCAACGGCTCGTACGTGCTAGTGAGATGGCGCACGAGCGCGTCCACGGACGTCCATTGCGCCGAATCTTCTTGATGCCGCTCCATCAAAATCTCGAAAAACGTCTTTTCCTCGGGGAACCGTACAATCCGAACCGCCCGGTCCGCGGGAATTCCCGAAAGCTGCTTTGCAATCGCGATGGCTCGATCGAGTCCGCCCAGTTCGTCCACGAGGCCGCGGTCTTTCGCCTGCGAGCCGCTCCAGATCCGGCCTTTGCCGATTTTATCCACGTCTTCCACTTTCATTTTGCGTCCGTCCGCGACGCCCTGCGTGAATTTCGCGTAAGTTTCTTGCAGCATCTTTTGGAATGAATCACGCTGCGTCGGAGTGAAATTCTGCTGCGCCGAAAGCATTGTCGCGTTATCGCTGGTTGCGAAGTAATCAGTGCTGAGTCCCAGCATGTTGTAGAGGCCTGAAACGTTGAGCTTGCCTCCCAACACCCCGATGGATGCCGTAATCGTGTCCGGATCAGCCACAATCTTGTTCGCGGACATCGCAATCCAATAGCCGCCCGACGCGGCGACATCCGACATCGAAACGACCACAGGCTTCACGCCTCGCGCCAATTGAACTTCACGGCGAATCACTTCACTTGCAACCGCCGAACCTCCGCCCGAATCAATGCGCAGGACGATGGCCTTAATGCGTGAATCCTCGCGCGCGCGGCGCAGATCCGCGGCCACGGAATCGCCGCCCATGATGAAACCGCCGCCAGGGGCATTTCCCGATTTTCCCGAAACGATCAATCCGGTCGCGTGAACCACCGCGAGCTCAGTCCCTCCGGAGTTCTTCACCTGCGAGCGATATTTCCCGAGGCTGACGGGATTCCAATCTTTCGTCTTCGTCTTTACGTAATCCTGCACTTGATCCCAATACGCGAGGCGGTCCACGAGCTTGTCGCTCACCGCTTCATCCGCCGAAATGGGACCCTTCTCGACGATCGCCTCAAAAGCCGCTCGATCCATTTTCCGTGCTGCGGCGGCATCGGTCAGATATTGGCTATAAATGCTGCGAACGATCGACTCCACCTCCTCCCGATGCGCGGGAGTGAATTTCTTTTCGGTGAGTTGATTGGAAGCAGTCTTGTATTCGGCGATGTGATAGTAGTCGGGAATGATTTTCAGTTTGTCGAGTGCGCCGCGAAGGAACGTCGCCTCGCCCATCATCCCGCGAACCCAAATCTCGGACGTGGGAACGATCCAAACCTCGGAACACGCGCTCGCGACGTAATACTCCGCGTTGCCGGCGCCATCGCCGCCGAGATAGCAGATGCTCGTCTTTCCGCTCTCGCGGAACGAAAGAAGATGCGAGTGAATTTCCTCGAGCTTTCCCCAGCCCGTCGCAAGCGGTCCGATCTTCACGACGAGCGCGCTGATCCGCGAATCATTCTTCGCGGCATCGAGCTCGTCCGTGAAATCGTGCAAGACCGGCGTGGCATCGCCATTTAGCGCCGTGAAGAAGTCCGTCGACCGCTGTTCCTCGATCTCGCCATCCACGTTGAGCACCAAGACCGAATTCGACGAGATATGCACCGGCGACGAAACCGCAATCCCGATGAAGATGACGGCGAATAAGACAACAAGAATGATGATCAAAGCGCGACGCGTTCCCCAGGTCATGGGTGAACCTCCAGCGGAAGAATCTTTCACATGAAATTCACGATAGCACTGCGTGGGTCAAAACCACAACGAGCGTTGACGGCGTCCAGCACGCCGCACCGGGCGCATATTCCAATTCGCATCGGTCTGCGGAATGCTTCTCGTTTGTCCGGCTTCGCTAAATGAAAAACGATCGGCTCAGGCTGGCGCCGTTACCACAGCTTCGCGAAGATAGCGCGCCGCTTCTTCCGGCGGCGTCGGGTTGATGTAGAACCCGGTGCCCCACTCGAATCCCGCCACCTTCGTCAATTTGGGCATCATCTCGATGT
This sequence comes from uncultured Acidobacteriota bacterium, assembly GCA_963803835.1. Taxonomy (GTDB): domain Bacteria; phylum Acidobacteriota; class Terriglobia; order Acidiferrales; family UBA7541; genus Palsa-147. Next base: position 6,847 of record CAWDOI010000029.1, read on the forward strand.
GCCAGTGGTAGTGATCGTTGGTTTCTTCGCCGACGGGCGACGTGTGGATGACAAAGTTGTACGCCGGCCGCGATAGCACGGAATCCAGCCGCACCAGATATTCGCGAAGCAGCCGCGCAAGACTGGCGTATTGCGTGCTGGGCATGTTCTCGAAAGCCGAACTGTGCTGGCGCGGCAGAAGCCACGTCTCGAATGGAAAGCGTGGGGCATACGGCGCGAGCGCGATGAAGTGATCGTTTTCGAGTATGACGCGCGTTTCCGTTTCCACTTCCTGCCGGATCATGTCGCAAAAAATGCAGCGCTCTTTCTCGATGAAATAGCGTTTCGAATTATCCACTTCTTCGCGAACTCGCTTCGGCACAATCGGCAGCGCGATGAGCTGCGAATGAGTGTGCTCGAGGGATGCGCCGGCCGGCTCGCCGTGATTCTTGAATAGAAGAATGTAGCGGAATCGCTTGTCGTTCTTGAGGTCCACAACTCGGTCGCGATAAGCCCACAGAACTTGTTCGACGGAGCTATCTGGGAGCATCGCCAGCGAGCTGTTGTGTACCGGCGTTTCGATAATGACTTCGTGCGCCCCGATCCCATTCATGCGATCGAAGAGGCCCTCGCCCTCGCGGTCGAGTCCGCCCTCGATACCGAGTGCCGGGAACTTGTTCGGTACCACACGCACCGTCCAGCCGGGCGTATCTTTGCCGCTGCCATTTCGACCGTAGGCGATTATTTCCGGCGGCGTCTTGCCCTCATTGCCGGGACAAAAGGGACAAACGCCCTTGCCCTTTATTTCGACGCTTTCGCGTAAGAATTCGTTCGGACGCTTGCCGCGTTCGGTGGAAATAATGACCCATCGACCCGTAATCGGGTCCTTGCGAAGCTCAGGCAACCTGGCCTCCCCCGTTGTGGGTTAGCTATCACTCAAACGCCGTCCCAAGCGGCGCTCTGGACTGGGCGAACCACACCGCGCAATCTCTAAATTTTACTACGCAATTTCGCAAAACGGGGATTCCACTTAACGCCCCGCGGCTTTTTGCAGCAACTGGAGCCCTAGGATTGTTCGGCGAACGCGCTCTTGTGCAAGCGCACCAGAGGCCGCTGGCCCGGGCGCGATTCGATGGCTATGACGTCAAAACGATAGGGCACACTGGGGATTCTCGAGTCGCGCATAAATTGGCGCGCCATGCGGCTCACATTCCGGCGTTTCGCGGCATCCACGGCATCTTCCGGCTTCGCCGCGAATTGCCCGCCCGCGCTTCGCGTCTTCACTTCGATGAACGCAAGCACGGCGCCATCGTAGCCAATGAGATCGACTTCGCCTTTGATTCCGGGCCCGGTGTAGTTCGTCGCGATCATCGTGTATCCATGGCGCCGGAGATACCAGTAGGCAAATGTTTCGCCGCGGACTCCGGTTCGCCGCGCTCGAGCTTTCCTGTTCGCCTCAGTGCTCTGAGCGTGCGCCGCGTTCGAATCAGCTGCCGCGTCGCTGATTCCCTTGCGCGAAGCAAAGCTCACCAACCCATACATAAGCCGCGCGAAGATCGCCATCGCTACTTCATCACCTCGAAGGTAAATTCCATTACCTTGCCGCGAATCACAAAGCTCAAATACTGCTCCCAGAATCGCCGGAACCACCGCGCGTGATTCACCAGCAGCTCAAGCCCAAGCAATCGCCACACACGCAAGAGCTTCACATCGAGCCGCCGCTCTCTCAACCTCGCATGGGTATACCACGATTCCTGGCCGTGCTTGCCGCCCGGATAAAAATAGTGAAACGACTCACTGCTCAAATGGCGGCGATGCGTGGGATCTGTGTAGGAAGCGATATCCGTGTAGTGCGGCGTCACGATGAAAATCGTTCCACCCGGCCGCGCCACGCGATGAAATTCCTCGATCGTCGCAATGGCGTTCTCGACGTGCTCGATCAAATGCACGGCCCGCACCTCATCGAATGAATCCTCGCGGAACGGCAATCGGCCCTGATCGAGATCGCACAGCACATCGGCCGCGGTATTCGGGTTCACGTCGACGCCGATGGCGCCGGAATATTTTGACGGGCCGCAGCCAACATCCAGAATGCGCGGCAATCGTTCCTCCGAATGCGATGGGATGGCGAAACGAGCGCCTATTCTAGCAGGCGTCTTGCGGGTGTTGTGGGCTAAGTCGTGAACGGGTCCCGTTGGAGAGGTTCGCCCGAAGGAAGAGACAAAAGAGCGCTGCGGCGTTTTTCATCGAGGCCGCAGCGCCCCTCGCAGTAGCGCGAATTTAAAGCGTCCGCTCAACCTCAGAAATACAGGCATCGAGGGTCTGAATAGCAAACTTCGCTTGCTCTTCGTCGATCACGAGAGGCGGGCAGAGCCGAAGCGTCGTGTCGCCCGCTCCGAGAACGAGCAGGCCCTTGTGGAACGCCAGCTGAACGATCTTGTTCCGCAGCTCTGTCGCTTTCTCTTTCGTTTTCTGATCGCGGACGAACTCAATTCCGATCATGAGTCCGCGTCCGCGCACTTCGCCGACAACCTTGTGACGCTCGGTCCAATCCGACGTGAGCCGCTTGATGACCTCGCCCATCCGCGCGGCATTGGCCATGTATTTCGATTCGAGCAGCCGAAGCGTCGCAAGCGAGGCGGCGATGCACACTGGGTTCCCGCCAAACGTCGACGCATGCGCGCCCGGAGTCCAATCCATCACGCTGGCACGCGCGATCATCGCGCCAAGCGGCATGCCCGAAGCGATTCCCTTCGCTGAGGTGATGATGTCAGGCTCGATTCCCGAATCATCCACAGCCCACCACTTGCCCGTGCGTCCCATGCCAGACTGAACTTCATCCGCAATTAGCAAAATTCCGTACTTGCGGCAAATGCGCTGCAGGCCCTGGAGGAATTCGGCTGGCGCAGGGATGTATCCTCCTTCTCCCTGTATGGGCTCGATGAAAATCCCCGCCACTTCCTCAGGATCCACGCGGCGCTTGAAGAGTTCATTTTCCAGATAGCCCAGGCAATCCTCCGAGGCACGTTCAGGACGGACGCCATACGTCCCGCGATATGTATCTGGATACGGCGTGTGGAATACGCCGGCGAGCAAAGTCCCAAATCCCTTACGCTGGACGGCGCGGCTTGCAGTCAAAGAAAGCGCACCGATCGTACGGCCGTGGAATGCGCCGCGGAACGCGATGAGTTTGTCCCGCTTGGTGTGATACTTCGCGAGCTTGATTGCCGCTTCGATCGCTTCTGCGCCAGAATTGCCGAAGTAAACGCGCTTCGGCTCCTTGCCCGGCGCGATCGAACTCAGCTTCTGAGCAAGCTCGGCAAGACCTGTGTAATAGAAGTCTGTGCCTGACATGTGCATCAGCTCGGCCGCCTGCTTCTGAATCGCGGCCACCACTTCCGGATGGCAATGCCCGGTCGCAACAACAGCAATGCCCGCGGCAAAATCGAGGAACGTGTTTCCGTCAACGTCTTCGACCGTCGCTCCATGCCCCCGCTTCGCAACAAGCGGGTAATCCCGCGTGTACGATGGCGACACAAACTGCGCGTCGAGCTCGACGACTTTCTTCGCATTCGGTCCGGGCAGCGACGTAACGAGATGCGGCAGCTTCTTCTCCATTACTTCAGTATTTGGCATGGATTCCTCCCAAAAATATTCAAGATTTCCGATAGGCACTACAGGTGGAAGTTCGGTACGCGCATGCCGGCCACCGCGCGCGCTCCGCTCAGTGCTGGGGAGGAAAGGAAACTAATCGACGCTGAAAAGTCCCGGACGTTCGTTCGAGGGCAAATCGTGCAGCGGACGCGGATTGTAATTTCGTGAATTCACTGGCGTTTCCAGCGGATGCCGCCGTCTTTCGTATCTTCAAGGATTATACCATCCGCAGCAAGCTGCGCGCGGATTTCGTCGCCTCGTTTGAAATTGCGCGCCCTGCGGGCTTCCTGCCGCTCGTTGACGAGCGCCTCGATCTCAGCATCGCTGATCCCGGAGCGCTTCTGCGCGAAACCAAGCGCTTCAAGCTTGGCGTCGTCGTTGTCCTCGAGCACCGCGAGCACTTCGTCGAATTTCCGCAGCGCCGCGAGAACGATTGGGGCGTTCGCCTGGCGGAATTCGCCGCGATCGATTGCCGTGTTGATGTCGCGCACCAGATCGAACACAGCGGCGAGCGCCTGCGCGGTGTTCAGATCGTCCGAGAGTCCTTCGTCGAACTCATCTTCGCGCGCCTGAACGCGTGCCGCGATTTCAGCGGAATCGCCCGCGGGAAAATTTCCTGCCTCAACTCTCGCGACGAAGTTTCGCAACCTCTCCACCGAACTCGCCGCCTGCTGCAACCCATCTGTCGTGAAGTTGAGCTGCCGGCGATACGGCACGGATAGCAAGAGAAAGCGAATCGTCGATGGCCGATGGCCCTTCGCAAAGAGATCGCGGAGCGTGTAGAAGTTTCCGAGAGACTTCGACATCTTCTCGCCCTCGACCATCAAGTGCTCGGCATGCAGCCAGATTTTTACGAACTTTTTGCCCGTCGCCGCTTCGCTCTGCGCAATTTCGTTCTCATGATGCGGGAAAGCGAGGTCCACTCCGCCCGTGTGAATATCAAGCGTCTCGCCGAGATACTTCATGGCCATCGCCGAGCACTCGATGTGCCAGCCCGGACGCCCCGGCCCAATCGGCGTCTCCCAAAATTGCTCGCCGGGCTTCGGCGCTTTCCACAGCGCGAAATCGCGGGCGTCCGCTTTGTCATAGCGATCGACGTCAACTCGCGCGCCCGCTTGAATTCCAGCAATATCAATGTGTGAGAGTTTGCCGTAGGAAGGAAACTTCGAGATTCGGTAATAGATCGATCCTTCGCTTGGATACGTGTAAGTCTTCTGTTGCAGCCGCTCGATGAGCGCGACCATATCGCCTATGTGGTCGGTCGCGCGCACAATTTTTTCGGGTGACTCGAGGCTGAGCGCCTTCATATCCTCGAGAAAAGCCTGAATATATTTCTCAGTGTATTCGCGGATTTTTATGCCCGCAGCGGCGGCGTTCAGAATGATGCGATCGTCCACGTCAGTGAGATTCATGACGTGATTCAGCTTGTAGCCGCGCACACGCAAAAACCGGCGGAGAACATCCTGAAAGACAAACGTTCGAAAATTGCCGATGTGCGCGAAGTCGTACACCGTCGGCCCGCACGTATACATCCGGATTTCGCCCGGGTGGAGCGGCTGAATCGGCCCCTTGCGGTTGGTTAGCGTGTCGTGCAGCAGGATTTCGTGCATAGTCGGCGCGTCAGTGTGTGCCACAAGTAAATTTCAAATCGTTGATTGTAGCGAGGATGCACGCGAGTGGCAAACGCGGCGCCAGAAGAGTTTTCAAGACGATGCGTGGCGGCGCCCGTTATCCGCCCATCATGGCGCGGCGGCCGGCGGGGGCACTATGCTCGGGTTCACAGGTCGAATCTCAATGCGCCGGCTGACCACCGTGGTATCGCCCTCTTGCGAGGGTACGGCGTCGGGCGGGCGAGCCTTCGTGAGGAACATTCCGTCGGAAGGCAACGCGTAGCTCTCATCGACGAGATACGCCTCCACCGGCGATTCGCTCGGCAACGTGAAGCTCATCTCAATGCCCTCTGCCGGTAAGGTGGCAATCTCGTAGGCCTTCCAACCGCGCAGCTCCGAGTTGAGAAATCCGAGAACTCGCTCTGACGGCACGGGCATCGCGCGTCCCTCGATCTCGATCGACATCACGCCGGAAGATGGCGGAAAGTAAATCGTGCAATCGGTCGCGCCTCGCGGCGATTTAATTCGCACGTGGTATCGAACACCGCTGCCGGCAGGATCGGACGCGACCACGGCCAATTCCGGCTCAGCCAGTTCGATTGGCGGCGCATCGGCGCTAAATCGCGGGACGAAATCCCACGGGAAAATGAGCTGAGGCTTCTTGTTGAACGATGCCGCGGCGCCGAGCCAGTCGGACAAGCGCTGGGAATTTGGCGCCGCCAGCCATTTTCCCCGATGCGCGTCTGCGTCCAGCCAGTATTGAAAATTGACGCGCTGCGGAGCATGAACCGAATATGTCGGCGTCACAAAGCCGAGGGCTCCCGCGAGCATGGCCACGGTAAGCGCGACCCCGGTCAAGCCGCTGGTCATGCCGTCGTCAGCCGTTGTGAATGCCGGAGCCAAAGTGGCGATGGCCACCGTAACCAGCATTGATGCCAGCGGCAAGATCCCAACACCAAGCGCATCATAAAGAAACCAGATCGACGGTATAAAGACGGAAAAGACAGCGGCTGCCTGAATCAGCACGGCGACTTCGCGCCACCACAGTGAATCCTTTGTGTCCACAATAGCCGGCAGCGCAGCAATCGCAGCAACAGTGATAGGCACAATAAATATGAAGCTCGCGCCAGGGTAGTTCCGCGAACTCCAGATGGCGGCCGCGGCAAATAGCACGTTGTACGCCGCCCAGTAGCCCCAAAAGCTGGTTCGCTTCTGAAAAATCCGCACGACAATGATGACACTCCAGATCGCTAGCGCGAGATACGCAACTTTGGCAACAATCGGATACGCGACCCATCCGTATTCCGCCCCGGCCGGCGGAACCGTGCCGGTTAGGCGGTATGCGGCGAGCAGTGCGTAGCCGGTCGCGCCGCTGAATAGCAACATTCCGAACCAGCCAAACACTCCCCACATGAGTGCGGAAATGATGAGCAGGTGCTTTCGAAACAGCAATGCGATTTCGATCAGCAGCAGAAACGCGACAGTAGCCGCAATCAGAAATGAGGATTGCTCGCTCCAGAGCACCAGCCAATGCGCGAACACATCGAAGTACACCGCGTCACCCGCGGGAGGATTTGCGAGGTCGGCACCGGCAAACGCCAGAACGGTCGAGAGCGCATTGTCACCGTTATGTTGGAGGCTGCTCGTTGAGACATTCTCAAAATTGTCGAGCGGCGTGTGGTAGTGCGCCACGTCGCCGATAATCGCGAAGTTGAGCCCCTGATAGCCGGCGGCTTTGAACACCGAGAAGTCCGTATCGTTCGGCAGGCGCTTATACACCGTGTAATAGATCGAATTCGTGATCGGGTAAGGCACCACTCGCGCATACAAGCGCATCGCCCAGTCGTTCGCACGTCCGGTCTCGAACATCAAGCTCGGTCCCGACGTTCCGCGCGCGTCAAGGTTCACAGCAACTTTCACCTCGCGCGCCCACGGATGCTTTTCCACAAACACATCGGCGCCAAGCATTCCGGCTTCTTCGCCATCAGTGATCAGGAGAATAATCGGATGGCGGGGCGGCGCGAGCGTCTTCAAAATCCGTGCAATTTCGAGGATTGTCGCAGTGCCCATCCCGTCGTCCGAAGCTCCCGGCCCGGCGGGCACGGAATCGTAGTGCGCAACGAGCATCACGGTCTCGCCCGGTTCGGCGCCCTCCACCCGTGCGGCGATGTTCATCACTGATCCGCACACGCCCCACTCATTGCAGCCGAAGCCGGGCTGAATTTCAGGGTGGTATCCCAGTTTCGTCAAGATCTCGACGATCCGCTCGCGCACCGCGGCATCTTCGGCGCTTCCGACCGGGTGAGGAACCGCTTTACCGACCAACTCGTAAAGAATTTCGCGCGCCCGTCCAGCGGAGAATTGCGATTCTGGCGCGTTCGCCGGCTTCGGAGTCGGCGGACGATATCGAAGGAGCGTCGCGCCGCAGATCGCCGCGAAGAGGACAAGCCCGAGCAAAGCTCCACGGTTTGCGCGATCGTCGGTTACTGCCATTCTGTTCTCCGGTGTAGCGGGAGATGCTACGGCCCCCGCTCCAGCAAGTCAAACGTATACAGCGGCAAATCGCAATAGCGCCTGCGGTCACTGGCCTTTTTTGCCCGAACTGCCGCACCTATCGGAAGGCCGGCGGCTCGCCCCGCCTCGGAAATAAGGTATTGCACTCTTCAATCTCCGCGGTGATAGAATCCGCCCCTATTCGCTAAGGCCCCATCAAGAAACGATACCGCGAACGCAGGCGCATACCTGCGTGCTTGAGAAAGGAACAACATGGACGGCATGGGTTTGCTGTGGACACTTATTATCGGAGCGGTTGCCGGCTTTCTAGCTGGACAACTTGTGAAGGGCCGCGGCTTCGGCCTCATCGTGGACATCATCGTCGGAATCGTCGGCGCGTTTATCGGCGGATGGATATTCGGAGCACTCGGCATCTTCACCACCGGACTGATCGGATTGCTGATTCGCTCAGTGGTCGGCGCCGTAATCCTTCTCATCATCATCAAGGCGATTAAGAAGGCGTAAGCGGCTCCCGCAGAGCATTGAGGCGCGGCGTCCGTGCACGAGCGTTGTGCGCGGGCGCTGCGCTGCCGTAAAACGCACCGCTAGATTCGCGCGCCGCGGCGACTCGCACATCCAGCGAATTGGTCTACCGGGATTCAGATCAGAGTGACGCCGCAAATCTATCGAATATGTGTTCGGCGAGATCATCCGCGCGTCTTTCGTCGCCGTGCTCTTCAAGAAAGACGACCTCTTTGGCGGCCGTGACGCTTGGACGGTATTCCTCTCTCCCATTCGGATATTCGCAGCGGATTACGAGAATGTCCGGGTGATACGTCACGCTCAAAAGTTGATCGACGGCCTCCAGAGCGCGCACGACAACCTTGTTCGCGTCGAGTCCCGCCCATTCCAGCATATGTTCGCCGAGACTCTCGTTGATCAAATCCATCCTTTTTCTCAGCGACTGGCGAGTTTCGGTCCACATCTTTGGCATTTGCGCGCGCTTGAGTTCGCCCACTTCCTTGCGTAATTTCTTATCTGCGTCGCCGCCGCCGCGCTGCTTGCGAATCTCTTCGGCTTTTTTCTGCGCCCACTCGTTTAGGTTCATCGCGTGCCCACCCCCAGTTCGGATGATGCCATGCTTTCAAAGAAGCGGCGGCCTCGCAATTGGCCGAAAGTTCAATCCTGCTGATACAGACCCGAGGATTGCGGTCCAAGACAGCGGTCAAAGGGACTGCACATTCACCTAGTTACGACAAACATCGCGGTTGGTCTTTACAGGGCCCAGTACCCGTGCTATCTTCACTTCCCGTAACCGCCGATTTCGCACGCGCCAGGCGGCAGGGCCACGGACCATCGACCCTCCAAACTTTTTGTCCCGGAAGAGCTCCGTCTCAAAAACTAAGCCTTTGTTTCTCTTGACGTTGCGTCGAAGAGTGCAAAGTCTAACAACCGAGGGTGCGCGTGCTTAAACTCCGTAAAGTTGAGTTGTTGGGCTTTAAGTCGTTCTGCGAGAAGACGCAGATCACTTTTAGCGGTAACGGTATCACCTGCATTGTCGGCCCCAACGGGTGCGGCAAGTCGAACATCGTGGACGCCATATCTTGGGTCCTCGGCGAGCAAAGCCACAAGCTTCTCCGCGCCGAACGCATGTCCGATTGCATATTCAATGGCACCGCGAAGCGCCCGCCGCTCGGCATGTCCGAGGTAACGCTGACATTGGTCGACCCAGAACTCGCGGACGCCGTTGCACACGTTCTGGCTGCGTCGGAGGAAGCAATCGAGCCTTCGGGCTCCGATGCCCCATCCGGCTCGCCAGAAATGTCCGCTGATGCGGGAATCGAGACCGCAGGCGCCGATGGCGCCGACTTAGCGGAAGCTGGAACAGAAGACGCCGCGATCATCACCGACAGCGGCATCGCCGCCAAATTCCGAAAGAAGCGCCCCGTCCACAACCCCGCGCATACTCAAAAGCCCGGCGAAGTCGTGATCGGGCGCCGCCTTTATCGCTCCGGGCAAAGCGAATACATCATCAACGGCCGCGTGGCGCGTCTCCGCGATGTGCAAGAACTTTTCATGGGCATGGGGCTTGGCCCCGATTCTTACGCCATTATCGAGCAAGGCCGCATCGGTCAAATCCTGAATTCGAAGCCGATGGATCGCCGCGCGATCATCGAAGAAGCTGCGGGAATCACGATGTACAAGACGAAGCGGCGCTTGGCTGAAGCGAAACTCGAAGCCTCGCGCGTGAATCTTTCGCGCGTGAACGACATTCTCGTGGAAGTCGAAAAGCAGCTCGCATCGCTCAAGCGCCAGGCATCGAAGGCGCGGCGATACGCGGAATTGCGCGAGCAAATGCGCGGCGCGCTGCGAACCGTGCTCGCGAGCAAGGCGCAGCATCTCGATTCCGAAGCCGAGCGGCTCGAGCGTACGTTGCGCGAAATGGCGGCGGCTGAAGACGACGCGACGCGCTCTCTGCATGAACTCGAGGCCGAACAGGAACGCTTGAACGCAAGAAACTACGAGCTTGAAGCCGAGCTGCGCCAAACGCAGAATCTCTTGAGCCAGACCGCGCTCGATCTCGATCGCGCCGAGAATCGCATCGCATTCAATCAGGAACAAGCGCGTCAACTCGAACTGCGCATCGCGCGCGCGCTCGTTGAAATCGAGCAGGCCGAGCGCGAATCCATAGAGCTCGACTCGCGGCGACAAACGCACGAATCCTCCTTGGCGGATTTGCGCGCAGGTACTGCCGCCCTTGAAGCGGCGCTGCGCCAGGCTCTCGATGCCGCAGGGCGCGGCGTCGACGACCAGAAAAATCTCGAAGCCCGAATCGACGAACTCCGCGCGTTGGCCGCGCGCATGAGCGAGGAAAGCATCCGCAGCCTCGCCGATGCCACCCAAGCCGACGAAGTCGTTGCTCGCCTCGCGGCCGTCGAGTCCCAGCGCGCCGCTTCGCTTGCTACGTATGAACTCGAATGCGCCGCATACGCTCAAAACGCGCAGACCACGGACGCCCGCAGCCTGCTCGCAGAAATACGCGCTCAGGAACTCGACAACAACCTCCGAGATGCCCAGGCGCGACTCGCCGGTCTCCGCAAGACCCACGCGGAATCGAAGCAGTCGTTCGAATCCATGCGCGAAGCTCACTCCGCCGCGCGCGCTCGCCGCACTTCTCTCGAGCGAATTCTCGATGAACGGGCTTACTCCGCCGACGCCGTGCAAAAACTTTTCGCGACGAGCGGAGGCGAAGGCCGCAATTTCCGCGCCGTGGGATTGCTCGCGGATTATGCCGAAGTCGAAGAAAAGCACGAGAACGCCATCGAGCAATTCCTGCGCGACGAACTGGAATACGTCGTGGTCGAAACTTTCGATCACGCCCGCGAGGGCGTGGCGCTCCTCCGCAACGAAATGGGAGGCCGCGCTACATTCTTCGTCGATTCGCTGCGCGCGCAGAATATCGCCGTCACTACAACGCCGGAAATTTTGCCGGCGACCGAAGGCGTCGTCGCGCGTCTCGACCGCCTGGTCGAATTCCGTGATCCGCTCGGCCCGGCCGCAAAGCAATTTCTGTCGAAGCTGCAATCAGCCTATGTAGTCGAAAGCGTGGATCTCGCCGAAGAATTGTCTCGCGCGTATCCCGATCTTCACTTCCTCACGCTCGAGGGCACGTGTTACCACGGCCGCACGATCTCGGGCGGCCGCGCTAGTGAAGCCGGCCCGCTGGCACTGAAGCGCGAGTTGCGCCTGCAGGAGACTGAGTCTATTCGCCTCGAAGCCGAAGCCTCAGCCACGCAAACCCAAATTCAGGGCCTCGAAAATGAGATAACGCAAGCCGAAGAGTGGCTCACGTTCATGAACGCAGAGCACGTGGAAGCTGCCAAGGAAATCGTCGCGACCGCACATCAGCGCGATCAGGCACGCATGGATCTTCGCCGCGTGGAAGAGCAGCGCGACGCTTGCCTCGCGGAGATCGGCGCAATTCGCGCGGAAGCAAATACCGCACGCGAGCGCGCGAAAGATTCTGCGGCGCGGCATTCCGGAGCGCAGGAATCGCGCGCGTCCGCCGAAGCCGAGGCGGCAGCCGCCACGGAACACCTCGCGGAAATGCGTCACAATCTCCAGACGCAGCAAGAAACACTGACGCAGCAGCGCGAAGAACTCGCAGCCATGTCCGAACGCCTCGCCAGCTCCGAGTCAATCTCCGATCGCATCGCCGCAGAAACTTTGCAAGTGCGCGCACGAATCGAAAGCCTTCGCGAACAGCATGGAACGCTCGTAACCGAGCGGACGCAGATCGAATCCAGCACCGCCGAACTCGCTCAACAAGCCGAGTGTTTGCGCGCCGAGAAATTCCGCATCGAGGAAAAGCAAGCCTCGCTCGAACGCGAGTGGGACGAAACTCGAAGCCGCACGACCCAACTCGACGCCACGCTTCGCGGCCAGCGCCAATCTCTCGATGAACAGCGAGCTCAGCGCAGCCAGTGCGAAATCGAGAAAGCCCGGAACGACTCGGACCGCGATTATCTCCGCCAGGCATGCGTCGCTGAGCTCAACGCGCAGCCCGAGGAATTGATCGGCCAGGATCCGAATCTGCTCATCGGTGAAGCGCTCATCGCTGCCGAAACGAATTACAACGAAATAAAAGCGCGCGTCGAGGCCATGGGTCCCGTGAATATGATGGCGCTCGAGGAATATCAAGAATGCGAGCAGCGCGATTCGTTCCTGCGCCGCGAGCATGCCGATCTCATCGAAGCCATCCAGAATACGCAGCAGACCATCGCCGAACTCGAGCTGATTTCGCGCCAGAAATTCGAGGAAGCGTTCCACGCGATCAACACAAGTTTCGCCGCCGCTTTCACGACGCTCTTCGGTGGCGGCCACGGCGAGATGCGGCTCACCGAGCCCGATAGCTCAGGCGAGGCCGGCATCGATGTTGTCGCGCAACCGCCGGGCAAGCGGTTGCAAAATGTCCTGCTGCTCTCGGGCGGCGAAAAAGCTCTCACCGCGCTGGCTTTGTTGATCGCCGTCTTCCGCTACCAACCGAGTCCGTTCTGCATTCTCGACGAAGTGGATGCTCCTCTCGATGAAGCCAACGTCGGCCGGTTCATCAACATGCTTCGCGAAATGGGAACCGAGACGCAGTTCATCGTCGTCACCCACAATCGCAAGACGATGGAAACCGGTTCCGTGCTGTACGGCGTAACGATGCAGGAGCCGGGCGTTTCGAAACTCGTTTCCGTGCGCTGGGATGAAGTTGCCGCGCAGGCCCCGGTCGCGCGAGCGGCGACCAACGCCGCGTAGTTCTATCGCAGCATCTCCCACAATAATTTCCGCGCGACCGCGCCGGCATCGCCAAGACGGCCGCGCTCCACTCCCCCACTTCCATTTTTCTTCTCCGTTGACATCGCCCATTCGTAGGCTAGAATACCCGCCTCCCAGAAAGGACAAAGGTTTCGTGGCATCGTCTCAAATGGCTCCAGCAATTTCAGAAACGTCGTTCGCCGGATTGAAACTCCGGGGACGCGGAAAAGTACGCGACATCTACGAAGTTGGCGATGACCTTCTAATCGTCGCCACCGACCGGCTCTCAGCATTCGACGTGGTCCTGCCGACGCCGATTCCCGACAAGGGAAAAGTTCTGACGCAACTTTCCCTCTTCTGGTTTGAAAAGCTGAACGGGATCGTGCCGTCACACGTACTCGAGGCAACCAGCTTCACTGGCGAACTCGAGCCGTATGCCACGGAACTCAGCGGTCGATCGATGCTCGTCCGGCGGACCGAGCCGATTCCCATCGAGTGCGTCGTCCGCGGCTATCTTTCGGGCTCGGGTTGGAAGGACTACAAGAAAAATGGCACGGTCTGCGGCATCTCGCTGCCCGCGGGCCTCGTCGAATCGTCAAAGTTGCCCGAGCCGATCTTCACGCCCTCGACAAAAGCCACCACGGGCCACGATGAGAACATTTCATTCGACGAAGCGGCGTCCCAAATCGGAACACCTCTGGCGGAAAGACTTCGCGACGTCTCCATCGAGATCTACCAGCGTGCCTCCGAATTTGCCGCGGAACGCGGCATCATAATTGCCGACACAAAATTTGAATTCGGCCTCGCCAATGGCGAATTGATTTGGATCGACGAAGCGCTCACGCCGGATTCTTCGCGCTTCTGGCCCGCCGACGAATACAAACCGGGCGAAGCGCAGCCTTCGTTCGACAAACAATACGTCCGGGACTACCTCGAGCAGATTGGCTGGAACAAACAAGCCCCGGGCCCCGCGTTGCCGCCAGAGGTGGTTGCGGCGACGCGCGCCAGGTATCGCGAAGCGTACGAGCGGATTACGGGTCACGCGCTCGATTAGATCTCTGGGCCACGCAGGGCAAACGTAGAAGCGGAAGCGCGGAGCGTGCGAAGGTGAAAGATCAACTGGAATCCCTAGTCGGGCAATTGGTCGAGCGCGGAATTCTGCTCGATGAGGCTGTCAACGAGTTCGAAAAGAAATTTATCCGCCGCGCGCTTGAACGCGCCAACGGAAACCAGTCCCGCGCCGCAAAAGTTCTCGGAATTCACCGCAACACACTTAGCCGCAAGGTGGAAGCCTACAAGCTAGACGCACGCGCCCATCGCCGCAAATAACCGATCAGCGACATTTAGGCCATCGTAGCGCCGGCATCCTGCCGGTGTCTTTCCGCACAGCCAGCAAAAACAAAATCGTCGGCAAGATGCCGGCGCCAAGACCACACTCCGCGCCACGGGTCTAAAATGACATTGGCCGCCAGCGTTCGGCGGCCAATGTCAAAATTCCGACTCATTTCAAGTTCTTCGAGCGATATCAGTTTCCCGACGGCTTCGCAGCCGGAGCTACCTTGTGCGGCTTGCGCTTGCCTTCCGACTTCTCCGGCGGAATGTCTTCAGGATTTACCTTCGCTTTTTCCCAGTGCAGCATGAACGGATCGGGATCGTACCCGACCAGCGTCCCAGCGAATCGCACGCCATCATCCTTCTGCAGGCGGCTCGCTTCGGGCTGTCCGGGCACTTTCACGTCCATGTTGGCCGTCGTCGCCGCTTCCATTTCTTCTGAGGTGGCGCCAGTGTATACGTGCAATTCAACCATGTCGGTTCCCGGCGTCACGTCGATCACCTTGCCGACAACTTCGGGGAAATCGAGTCCACAGATCGCAAGCCAGGTCATCTTAGCCTTGTCCCCACCACCCTTCAGATCGGCAATCACGGAGAGAATGTTCGAAGACTGGCGAATTTTATCGAGGTCGGCGGAGCTCGGAATGCTGTATGTCGCGGGCCGATCGGGGGAGGTCGCTGCAAGCTGGAGCAGTTCGTTCATTTGCGGATCAACAAGCTGGTCGCAGCCCGATTGCTGATAGGCCGCAATCTGCTTTCGCAGGTAGTCCTTGATCTGCGCGTCCCCGGGCGCTTTCAATGCAACAGCTCGCGCCAACGCCCAGAAACCGTCCAACGACTGCGCTGGAGTCTCGTAGAGCAACGCCACGCCAAGACGATAGGAAGAAACGCCATCATCCGCTTTATTGGCGAGCGCGGCCTTGAACGACGCAGCAGCGGCGGCGTAATCCTTCAATTGCAGCTCGGCAAATCCAGCGGTGGCGTTGAAGAGAGCGACTGCTGGCTTCTTATTATCCGCAAACTGCTGCGGAGTCATGTTGTCCGGCTTCGGTAGCGCATCGAGCAGCTGAAGTCCCTGCAGCGCGGCAGCCTTCGCCTTGTTCAATTGATCGGCGGCGTCCGCAGCCTTCGGATTCGTAAACGAGGCTTCAAACACGGCGCTGCGCGAATACAGAGCTTGCAGGCGTCCTGCAGCATCGGTCTTCGGATCGCTGTCCGCGATATACTTGTCTGAGTAATCGATCACCTTTTGATAGTTCTTGAGCGCGTTGTATTCGGTGAAATACATCTGGTCCACGTATTTCATCAGCGTGGATTTCGGGAATTTCGCGACGAAATCATCGAGGCATTTCACCTGCGATTGCGGATTCGTCTCGGCGCGGCAGGCTTGAAACGCGTTATATTCCGGAATTGTGTAGGCCGGCTGCTGCGCCGCCTGGGCATCTTGCGCGGCCGCTTGCGGAACCTGCCAGAACAGCAGCGCGCCTGCTGCCAGCAGCATCGCCTTCGCGACCATACACTCTCGCTTCATTGTTTACCTGCCTCCTGAAACAGATTCACTTCGGGCAACGGTCGAGAATAGAGATTACGACCCCTGCGGGGATTCCCGAAAAGAAAGCTACGGGATTATAGGAAAAGGACTTTCGCGGTGCAAGGTCAATCGCGCTTTCACGGCGCTCGATAGCTACTCCCAGGTGCATCCCGTGGCTTCTTTGCTCCAATGTTAAGATGGTGAATCTTTAAGAAAGGACGCATGGGAGGATAAACGATATGGTTGAGCCGCACAGCGAGAACCGGCCTCTGGCCGACACCACCGCCCTCGTAACCGGCGGCAGCCGCGGGATCGGCTTGGCAATCGCACGCCGTCTCGCGAAACTCGGAGCGTCAGTTTGCATTTGCGGCCTTGACGCGGGTCGCCTTGAATCCGCCGCTGCCGAACTAAGGCGCGACGGCTCAAACATTCTCGCGGTGCGCGCCGACGTTTGCCGTGCTTCCGACATTCATACCCTCGTCGAAAGGGCTCAGCGTGAACTCGGCCCGATCGATATCCTCATCAACAACGCCGGAATCTACCGCTTCGGCCCAATCCATAAATTGTCCGAGGCGGACTGGGATGCAGTGTTAGACACCAATTTGAAGTCCGTGTTCCTGGCGAGCGGCGCCGTCATTCCGTCCATGATCGAACGGAAGCGCGGCCACATTATCAACATCGCCTCGCTTGCGGGAAAAAACGCGTTCGCAGGCGGCGGGATCTACTGCGGATCGAAATGGGGGCTTCTCGGACTCACCGCCTGCATGGCGGAAGATCTCCGCGGATACGGAATTCGCGTGGCGTCAATTTGTCCCGGCACCGTCGCTACGGATTTTTCGCCGCACATCGGCCGCGACCCTTCAAAGATGCTGCAACCGGATGACGTAGCGCATGCCGTGGAAATGCTCCTGACGCAGGCGCGGCAAAGCTTCATCAGCGACCTGGATATCCGGCCGGCGCAAAAACCTTAACTTACCGCGATTCAATCACATCGAGCACTTTGCGACTTTCCCGCACCCCGCTGCATCTAATCGTTTGACATTAAACGATCTCTCTCGAGACACTCGATATGCCGACTCACTACAAAGGAAGCGCAAAAGCAGTCCGGGCGCTAAACGCGCATATCAATCTTGAGCGCGCCGCAAATACCGTGGCCGCTCAATTGACAGCCCAACTCGATCCTCAGGGCTTAACCATAAGCCAGTTCGGCACTCTTGAGGTCTTGTACTTTCTCGGGCCGCTCTGCCAGAACGAAATCGCGCAAAAGCTTCTGAGGTCGGGCGGAAATATGACTCTCGTAATCAACAATCTTGAGAAGCAGGGTTGGGTGCGCCGCGTGCGCCAAGACAGCGACCGCCGGCTCATTCGCGTTCACCTCACTCCAGAAGGGCGGCGGCAGATAGCGCGAGTAATTCCCGACCACGTCAAAGCCATCGTCAAAACGATGAGCGTTTTAACCGCGCGCGACCAAGAAGATCTACGACGGATTTGCCGCAAGTTCGGACGCGGCAGCACGGCGAAGTCTTAAGGCAATTTTGTCGAAAGGGGAATACACATGATTGAAATTCGACCAAGTGACGAGCGCGGGCACGCGCAGCACGGCTGGCTCGATAGCCGATTCACATTTTCCTTCGCGGACTATGACGATCCAAAGCACGTTCAATTTCGTTCGTTGCGTGTGATCAATGAAGACCACATCGCGGCGGGCCAGGGCTTCGGCATGCATCCGCACCGCGACATGGAAATCATCACCTACATTCTCGAAGGCGCGATCGAGCACCGCGACAACATGGGCAATCGCGGCGTGATTCGCCCGGGGGAAATTCAGAAGATGAGCGCCGGCACGGGCATCCTGCACAGCGAATTCAACCCGTCGCAGACGCAGCCGGTCCATCTGCTACAGATTTGGATCATGCCGGACAGGCGCGGGATCAAGCCCACCTACGAAGAGCACAAGTTCGCGCCCGGCGAGCTCGACGGCCAGTTTCAGCCGGTCGCTGGGCCCAACGCCACCGTCACGATTCAGCAGGATGCGGAATTGCTCGCCGCAAAATTGAAGCCCGGGCAAAAAGCGAGCCACGAATTGCTCCCGGAGCGCCACGCATGGCTACAGGTAGCCCGCGGCGCCGGAAAAGTGAACGGACATCCAGTCAAAGCCGGAGACGGCGCCGCCGTGTCCGACGAAACGTCAATCAATTTTGAAGCGACAGAGCAATCCGAGGTCCTGCTTTTCGACCTCGGATAAGAGCGACTTGAAAAGAACAGAAATGAAATCAACGGGAGAAAAGATATGAAGGACACCAATCGTTTCACCGCTTTATTCGCAAGAATTTTTCTGGGAATCTTGTTTCTAGTGAGCGGCGGCATGAAAGTCGCCGGATTCTCAACGGTGGTCGGCTACGCGGCAGCAAAGGGACTTCCGTTCCCAGCCGCCAGTATCGCGCTGGCCGCCGCCATCGAACTCGCGGGCGCCGCGATGTTGTTTCTCGGATATCGCGCGCGTCTCGCATCGTTCGTGCTGTTCCTCTATCTGATTCCGATCACGCTCATCTTCCACAATTTCTGGGCGTCACACGGAGTTGAAGCACAGATGCAGATGGTCAACTTCCTGAAGAACATCGCCATCATGGGAGGTTTGCTCATGGTTGCCGGTGCAGGACCGGGCGCCATCTCGCTCGGTGAGCCCATCACGCATTCGCGCTAATTCAAGCGCTCGATTACCGGGCTTCGATCGGATTCGTCGAAGCCCGGCGGGGTGGACTGGGCGATTAGGCTGCACGGCGCGGTTCCCGGTAAAATGCAAGGCGCATCTCACTTCGATCGACGGAGGATAATTCATGAAAGTTCCGGCATGGTTTTTCGCCGCCGCTCTGCTATTGATGACGGCAGCCCCTTTGCG
This sequence comes from uncultured Acidobacteriota bacterium, assembly GCA_963803835.1. Classification (GTDB taxonomy): domain Bacteria; phylum Acidobacteriota; class Terriglobia; order Acidiferrales; family UBA7541; genus Palsa-147. The sequence continues at coordinate 25,649 of CAWDOI010000029.1, forward strand.
TGCGCAGCAAACCGCTCACGCCGACATTCTTGATTCCAAAGGAACGAAGATCGGCGCCGCGCGGCTCGAACAGACGAGCGGCGGCGTGCGAATTTCTTTGAACGCATCGCAACTTCCTCCGGGAACTCACGGATTCCACATCCACGCCGTCGGCAAGTGCGACCCGCCCGATTTCAAAACGGCCGGCCCTCATTTCAATCCATACAACAAAAAGCACGGCTCGAAGAATCCGGAGGGGCCGCACGCCGGCGATCTTTCCAACATCGAAGTCGCGGCTGACGGCACCGTCCGCGCAACTTCGCTCGCGCCGAACGTGACTCTCGGCGAAGGTCCCAACTCTCTATTCCATGACGGTGGCACTTCGCTCGTGATTCACGCGCAAGCTGACGACCTGATGACCGATCCCTCAGGCAACTCCGGCGCACGCATCGCCTGCGGCGTAATCCAAAAATAATTCGTAAGCCGGAAATCTGTTCCACAGAATAAGAATCGCTCGGCAACACTGCCGGCGTACTCAGCTGTTGTAGGGCTGGCCGGCAGGCCGGCCGGGTTTTCGCAATCGCAATTCGGAGCCACAAAAAATGGAAAAGCGCGCGCAAACATCTACTCCGATCAACGAAATGCTCGAACGCCGCTGGAGCCCTCGAGCGTTCGCGAATCGCACTGTCGAACCAGGAAAGCTGCGCAAACTCTTCGAAGCCGCGCGTTGGTCTCCATCGTCATCGAACAATCAACCGTGGTTCTTCATCGTCTCCCTAAAAGAAAATCCTGAAGAATTCGTCCGCGCGCTAGATTGCCTGCGCCCTGGAAATATCGCCTGGGCCAAAAATGCACCCGTGCTTCTCTTCACCGTCGCGCGTCTGAATTGGCCCGACAAACCCGACCCGAACCGCCATGCCACCTACGATCTCGGCCAATCGGTCGCTCATCTCACATTCGAAGCTATGGCGGAGGGGCTCTTCGTCCATCAAATGGGTGGATTCTTTCCCGAAAAAGTGAAGGAAACTTACGGCATACCGGGTGGTTATGAAGTGATGACGGCAGTCGCAATCGGCTACGGCGGCGACGCTGATTCTTTGCCGGAGGATTTGCGCAAAAGAGAAATCGCGCAACGTACCCGCAAGCCGCTCGAATCGTTCGTCTTCGCCGGTCGGTGGGAGACGCCAGCGCCACTACTCAGAAGTTAAGCTTCACCGCTAAAAAATTCATCCCATGCGCGGCAGCACGATTCCTTGCTGCGCCTGATACTTCCCCTTCTTGTCCTTGTACGAAATCTCGCAAACTTCATCCGACTCAAAGAAAATCACCTGGCACAATCCTTCATTTGCATAAATTTTCGCGGGAAGCGGAGTTGTGTTGCTGATTTCGAGCGTTACGAATCCTTCCCACTCCGGTTCAAATGGTGTGACGTTCACGATTATTCCGCACCGCGCATACGTCGACTTGCCCACGCAAATCGTCAACACGCTGCGCGGAATTCGAAAATATTCCACCGATCGCCCCAGTGCAAACGAGTTCGGCGGCACGATGCACACATCCCCTTCGAATTTCACGAACGATTTCTCATCGAAGTGCTTCGGGTCCACGATCGAGGAATTCACATTCGTAAAAATCCTAAATTCGTTGGCCACTCGCATGTCATAGCCATACGACGAAACGCCGTAACTGATCACTCCTTCACGAACTTGGCGGTCCGCGAACGGCTCGATCATCTTTTCTTCAGTCGCCATTCGGCGAATCCACTTGTCGCACTTCACACTCATGAGCAGTTCTCCTCGCTACCGCTGCCACATTGACGAAAATGGCAGCGCATCTTAGTACGCCGTCCGTAACTTGACAACCTACAACCCCCTGTCTAGCATAGAGTTGCGGTTGCGCGGGAGGCAGTTGTGATCAAGCTCGACATCGTAAACGCTGTCGTACAGAAGACTAACATCACGCGGACCAAGGCCGAACAGGCCGTCGAGACCGTCTTCGAAGCCATGAAGAACGCTCTCGGCCATGGCGAACGCATCGAATTGCGCCGCTTCGGCGTATTTAACGTCAAGCCTCGCAAAACCGGCATCGGCCGCAATCCTCGCACAGGCCAGCAGGTCAGCATACCTCCCGGCAAAGCTGTCCGCTTCAAGCCTGGCAAGGAATTACAGGCGCTCGAAGACGTGCCCGCCAAAAAAGCGGAACCGTCGGCGCCGCCTTCGCACTGAACATTCTCCAAGAGATTCGGTTCCGAGGAATTGGGCATCTCACACCTATGAGCAGTGGAAATGGGCATGCCCGAATCCCGCCGGAAATCCTCGAGTATCAACTTCCGCCGATTGAACTATACGTTCCGGCGCGTCCGCGCCGGCGTCCGATCGCGCTTCCCCTCGTACTCTTCCTACTGACCGTAATCTCGACGCTCGCCGTCGGCGCGGAATTTGCGCGTTCGTATGCGAATGGAGTTGAAGCGTTTTCCACGGATGACAACCTTTTCAGGACGATGGCACAGCCGATCCTGCATCCGGAAATGCTGTTACTCGGCATACCTTTTTCGTTCACGCTTCTCACGATTTTGCTCGCGCACGAGCTGGGCCACTATTTCGCCTGCCGCCTCAACGGAATCGAAGCGTCGTATCCTTATTTCATTCCCGCGCCAACGCTATTCGGTACCTTCGGCGCGTTCATTCAAATTCGCTCTCGCATCCCCACGCGTCGCGCGCTTTTCGACGTCGGATTGTCCGGCCCCGTCGTGGGATTTATCTTTTCTATTCCGGCGCTAATTTTCGCGATCGCCAATTCCAAATTCGTTCCGCATGAAATGTGGGATCCAAACGCGCTTCATTTTCTCAACCCGCCTCTTATTCGCATCCTGGTCGCGATCATTCGTCCAAATGAAAACGCGCACGACCTGATGCTGAATCCCGTCGGCCGGGCTGCTTGGGTCGGGTTGTTCGTCACCGCGCTGAATCTTCTGCCGGGATGGCAGCTCGACGGCGGGCACATTCTCTATAGCCTGACGCCCACGCAGCATCGCCGAATTTCGATTTTCGTCGGAGCAGTTCTGCTCGCGATGGGATGGTTCATGTGGCCGGGTTGGTATTTGTGGGGCGGCCTAATTCTCGCCTTCTCGATTTACTTCCGCCATCCGCCGCTCGTTGATCGCTTCGAGCAACTCGATCCACGGCGCCGCTTCTGGACTGTGATCGCTATCGCCATCTTTCTGCTGAGCTTTACGCCCTGGCCGACGACGTAGCGGCATCCCTGCCACTGCGGAAACGGTCAAAATCGCCGTCATTCCGAGGAGCGCAGCGACGAGGAATCCCTCTTTTTCCCAGCATCAAACCAAGAGGGATCACTCGTCCGCTGCAGCGGACTCGGGATGACTGCGTTTGTGGGTTTTTTCGCAACCTATTCAGCCGCGCATCCTTCGCCCCCTAACGATCATGACAAACTAGTTGGATCCACATCCACGATCACCGCAGCCTCCGGAATCTCCTTGTTCGCACAAAACTCCACGCAACCGCTTAACGCCCGCGTAAGGTTCGAACGCTTCGCCGCCTTCAAGAGAAATTGAAATCGGAATTCCTGGCGCAATCTGGCTAGCGGCGCCGCCGCCGGCCCCAGAATTTTCATTCCCTCTTTTTCAAATAGCGCGAAGTAACCCTCAAGCGCACGCGACCACCGAATCGCATTCTCGAGGACCTTGCTGCGAATCAGCACATTCGCGAGCGCCGCGTAAGGAGGGTAATGCAGCATCCGCCGGAAGTGCGCTTCCTTCTCGAAGAACGCGATGTAGTCTTGCCGCGCGGCGCACTCAATCGCGTAATGCTCGGGATAATACGTTTCGACGATCACTTCGCCGGGCAATTTCCCGCGGCCCGCGCGCCCCGCCACTTGAGTGAGCAGCTGAAATGTTTTCTCCGCCGCGCGAAAATCGGGCCGCCCGAGCGCCAGATCGGCGGCAACAACGCCGACGAGCGTCACGAACTCGAAGTCATGCCCCTTCGCCACCATCTGCGTTCCAACCAGCACGTCAATCTCGCGCCGCGCAAACGCGCCCAGAACTTTCTGATATTCCTGCTTCGTGCGAACCGTGTCGCGGTCAAGCCTCGCAATTCGCGCCTGAGAAAATTGCTCGCGCAAGGATTCCTCCACGCGCTCCGCGCCATCGCCGACAAAATAGAGATACTCCTGCTTGCACTTCGGACATTCCTTCGGAATCCGCGTCGTGAAGCCGCAGTAATGGCATTCGAGGCGGGCGCGCTTCTTGTGATACGTCAGCGCGATGCTGCAATTCTGGCATTGCACCGGCGCGCCGCAGCCCCTGCAAATCAGAAACCACGAATAACCGCGGCGATTGATCAGAATCATCGCCTGCGTCCCCGCTTCGAGCCGCGCAGCAATCGCCGCGCGCAACGATTCGGAAATTGGCGACGCTCGATGCGTAGCGCGGAATTCCTCGCGCAAGTCCACCACTCGCACCTGCGCGAGCGGCCGATTCTCGACGCGCGTCTTCAGCTCCAGCAGCGTGTATTTTCCGGTTCGAGCGTGATGATAACTTTCGAGAGAAGGCGTCGCCGAACCGAGCACGACAGGCACGCCTTCGAGTCGCGCGCGATAAATCGCCGTGTCGCGGCCGTTGTATCGCGGCGCTTCCTCCTGCTTGTAGCTCGTCTCCTGCTCTTCATCGACGAGGATCAATCCGAGATTTTCGAGCGGCGCGAACACAGCCGAACGCGTGCCAACCGCGATCCGCGCCTCGCCGCGCCGCACGCGCCACCATTCTCGAGCGCGCTCGTTATCCGAAAGCGCGCTGTGCAACACGGCCACGCCGGGACCAAATCGCGCGCGCACATGCCGGCTCATCCACAGCGTCAGCGCAATTTCAGGCACAAGCACCAGCGCGCTTCGTCCCTTTGCAATCGCGGATTCGACGGCGCCAAGATAAACCTCCGTCTTCCCGCTGCCCGTCACGCCGTGCAGCAACCCAACATGAAACGCCTTCGCATCAATCCAGCCGCGAATTTGCTCGAGCGCCGCAGCTTGCTCGCCATTCAAAATATTCGTCGGCGCCGTGTAATCCGTGTCCCATGGATCCTCTTCAACCACGCGCGGCTCATCCCATAGAATCAGGCGTCCCTGTTCCGCAAGCTTTTCAATGACGCGCCGCGAAACGCCAGCGGCAACAATCAGAATCGGCAGCGGCAGCGGAACCTGCGCTTCAAGCAACGCCGCTCGCACGCGCAGTTCCTTCATGTTAAGAATCTCTTTTTCGGCGATTGATTCCTCCATCTTCCACGCCACGATTTTTTGCAAGCGTTCTTTGCGCCGCACCACAATATCGTTCCAACCGAGATAGCCTTCGCGAACCAGCCGCTCCACGGTCTCTCGCGCCGCAGGCACTTTCCGAAAACGAGAAAGCGACAGTGCGCCATCCGCATCCTTCGTGATATCGAGCGCCGCGAAGTCGGCCACTTTGCGCTCGCTTGCGGGCCCGCGCGCGACAAGTTCTGCCAAATATTCGCGCCCCGCCTCCGTCAAAAAGTATTCCCGCTCCTGCCGCACTTCGGCCTCGGGCGGCAGCAGCGAACGAAACGTCTCGCCGATTGGCGCGACGTAATACTGGCTTACCCAACGTCCCAGCTCGATAAGCGACGCCGGCAGCGCTGGAATCGGATCGAGCAGCTCGGCAATTTCCTTCACTCGCGCAACGTCAGGCGCGCGATCCGTCACCGCCAGCCCCACGCCTATCATTTTGCGATTGCGAAACGGAACGACAAGTCGCCGTCCCACCAGCTCATTCGATTCGAGCTTCGACGGCACGGCGTAAGTAAAGAGCGAACGCAGCGGCAGCGGAAGTGCGATCTCGCAGTAGCGGGGCGCCATGGCGGATGATCAGTGTAGCAGGCTCAACGGTCGAAACCCTCGCCGCTGAGAATTCCTCAAACGCTTACCAGCACGATTCCGATGAAAATCAGAAAAATTCCGAGCCATTGCGTGCGCTCAAGCCGCTCGCGGAGAACGATCCACGCGAGAAACACAGTGACCGCGCTGAAGAGCGAGCCAATGACCGTAACCACAGCCACGTGCCCTGTGCGCAGCCCAAGGCTGGTCACGAGAAACGCGCCAGCATCGAACACTCCTACGCTCACGATCAACAGCCACGATCTTATCTGCGGCAATCGAATGCTCTGCTTCGCAGGCGCCGCCACCGCAACGAGCAAGATCGAGCCAAGCAATCGGACGCCCCACACCGACATGCTCGCGCCCATCTTCGTAATAATGTGATACCCGATCAGCCAAAAATTAATCCCGTAGATCGTCGAGGCCATCAACGCCAGCCCAACGCCTCGCGTCAATCTTCCACCCGGGCGAGCGCCGCCGAGCGCGTCATCCGCTGGCGACGGCTTAAAAGAAGTCGCCGCGAGCACCACGCCGATCAACGAAACAAAAATTCCGACGATATGAATCCCGCTCACGCGCTCGCCCGTATACATCGAAAGCAACAGTGTCAGCGCCGGATAAACGGAGCAAACCGGCGCCACGATTGATAGCGTCCCGATCTCGAGCGAGCGATAAAATCCCAGCGTCGCCACGCTGCTCAGCGCCCCCGAAAGCGCCACCCAGCCCCACAGACTCCACGAATGCACGGAAAATTCGCGCGCCAGTTCGCCATCGAACGCCAGCCAAACCGTCAGAATCCCCACGCCCACTGCCTGCATGAACAGAAGCGTGCGAAATGTCCCGATCTGTCTCGTAGAAAAGCGCGCGAGAAAATCCGCGGTTCCCCATAGAACGGCGGCGGCGATTCCAAGCACGATAGCCAAGATGTCCTCGGAGAAAAACTAACGCGGAGGGGCCGGCTTCTTCGGCTGCAAGCCCAGCACAGCCATCACTTTCTGCAAGTCTTTCCAGACTTCGGATTTCGCCGGCGGATTGCGAAGGAGGTAAGCCGGATGGTAAGTGGCCAGCAGACGCGTGCCGCGAAATTCCAGCCACTGGCCGCGAAATCGCGAAATGCCTTGATTCGTCGAGAGCATCGTTTGCGCCGCAACGCTGCCGAGGCAAACGATCACCTCCGGCCGAATCGCGTCAATTTGCCGCATAAGATACGGCGAGCACGTCGCGACTTCGTCTTTCTCAGGCTGCCGGTTCTCAGGTGGCCGGCACTTCACCACGTTGCAGATGTAGACGTCTTCGCGCTTGAGCCCCATTGCCTCGATCATCTGCGTCAGCAATTTCCCGGCGCGCCCGACGAACGGCAATCCCTGCGCGTCCTCATCCGCACCCGGCCCTTCGCCAACAAACACAAGCCTCGCCGAAGGATTCCCCGCGCCGAACACGATGCTGTGCCGCCGCTCGTGCAGCCGGCATCGAGTGCATTCGCCAAGATCCTTGCGAATTCGTTCGAGCGTATCGCCTTCGATTTTGTCGGTAGCATCGAAAAGCGACGGGCCGCTCACGACCGGCAAAATGACAGGCGGCGCTGCCGGCGGCGCGGCGAAAGGCCGCGAAGCAGCAGCCTGCGGAATTTTCGGCACATCGATTTTTGTTTTCGGCATAGGCGGTGGAGTCTGAACGCTCTCGAAGACAGGTATTTCTGTCGCAACAATCTCAGCAACAACAGTCTCTGCGATGAGCGCCGCGCCAGATTGCGCCACGGCACGATCGTGAAAGAACGGCGACAAGCCGAGGTCATCGGCGTATCGCATCCATTCCTCAAATTTTGCGCGTGTAATTTCGTTCATCGGCGGCACACAAACTGGTACACGAATTCACGCAGAAAATATCATTGTGGCCGGAGAGAGTTTACTTGTTTTGGTGGCGCAATTCGAGGGCTTGATCGAGGATTCTGTCGGCGACGTCGCTCTTCGACATTTTCGGCAGCGCGATTTCGCGGCCGCCATTGAGAAAAAGTGTAACGATGTTCGTGTCCGTGTCGAAGCCCGCACCTTGCTGCGTAACGTCGTTGGCAACGATCATATCGGCGCCCTTGCGAGCGAGCTTGGCTCGCGCGCTTTCGGCAACGTGCTCGGTCTCCGCCGCAAACCCAATGAGAACGCGTGATCCTTTGTTGCGCCCTAATTCCGAAAGTATGTCGGGTGTGGGCTCGAGCTCAATCGTAAGATTCGTCGTCCCGCGCTTCATCTTCTGCGCTTGCGGCGAAACAGGCCGATAGTCCGACACCGCTGCGGCCTTGATGATGATGCTCGACTCGGCCGCACGCTCGAGCACGGCAGCGCGCATCTGCGACGTCGTCCGCACCGGCACCCAATCCACGCCTTCCGGAGCCGCAAGATCCGTCGGCCCGCTCACAAGAATCACGTGCGCCCCACGCCGCTGCGCAGCTGCCGCCAGCGAATATCCCATCTTGCCCGACGAGCGATTTGTCAAAAACCGAACGGGATCGATATCCTCAGCAGTCGGCCCGGCGGTAATCAAAATCGTTTCGCCCGCCAAATCGTGGCGCAAGCCCAGCACGCGGCACACCGCACGCGCAATCGTCTCAATTCCAGCAAGCCGTCCCGCGCCCGTCATGCCGCACGCGAGATATCCCTCGTCCGGGTCCACCACGTGAACTCCGCGCTCTCGCAGAGTCTGCAGATTTGCCTGCGTGGCCGGATGCTCCCACATATTCACGTTCATGGCCGGAGCAACAACTACGGGCGCTTTTGTGGCGAGATAAAGAGTAGTGAGGAAATCGTCCGCTACGCCGTGAGCGAACTTAGCGAGGATATCGGCGGTCGCGGGAGCAACGACGAGCAGATCGATTCTCTGCGCGACGGCGATATGTTCGATCGCGCTCTCGACATTCGGCGCATCACTCGAACCCGCTCCCGCGCCGAACATTTCGGTGATAACTTTTTGCCCGGTGAGCGCCGCGAACGTTAGCGGCGTAATAAATTCCCGCGCGCCGCGCGTCATCACCACCTGCACGTCCAGCTTTTCCTGCTGCAGCCGCCGCACAAGCTCCGCCGCTTTATACGCAGCGACGCCGCCCGTAACTCCCAGCGCGATTCTCATGCCATCTCTTACAGATTGTCTTTCCGCTTCTTTGCTTCGCCTTCGGTCTCTACGTTCGGATCGGGCGCCTCGAATTCAAGCAGTCCCTGCCGCAATTCTTCTTCGGCGACGCGGGTATATTTCCGCGCCCTCGGATTATCGATCAGTGGCCGTCCTCCGAGCATCAGCTGCCTTGAACGCTGCGATACCACAACAACGTAGGCGAATTTACTGTCCGGTGCCTGCGTCGAAACTACCATTGTGTTTCACCCTCCAAATGTTTTCAGAATATCTGCTACCTGATCGTTTCGGCGAGCCACCTGGCACCGCCCGGCGAGCACAATCGATTGAACTTCGCGTTTCGCTCGCTCTTTGTCGTCGTTAATCACGGCGTAATCGTATTCGCCGTAATGCTCGAGTTCCTGCCTCGCTCGATCGAGCCGCCGAGCGATTTCGTCGCCGGAATCCTGCCCGCGCGCGCGAATCCGCTTTTCCAGTTCCTGTCGCGACGGCGGCACGATGAAAATCGCGATCGCAGCAGGAAGTTTCTTCTTGATCTGCGCCGCGCCTTGAACGTCGATCTCGAGAATGAGATCGAGTCCTTGCGCGTGCGCCAAATCGAGCCAGCTCCGCGGCGTTCCGTACCAGTGTTTGCCGAAGACCTGCGCGTATTCGAGGAATTCGCCGGCCTGCCTCATCCGCTCGAATTCGAGTTCGGAGATGAAATTGTACCACTTGCCGTCGCTTTCCGCCTTGCGCGGAGGTCGTGTGGTGCACGAAACCGATAGCAGCGTCCCAGGCAGCTCCAAAATCGTTTCCACTAGCGTGGATTTTCCCGATCCCGAAGGTCCGGAGACGATGAAAACTTGCGGCTCCTTGTCGCCTGTCATTTTCACTCGATGTTTTGAATCTGCTCTCGCAGTTTTTCGATTTCGGATTTCACTTCGAGCGCCATCCGCGTCACATCCAAGCCTTCCGCTTCCGTGCCGGGCGTTTTCGATAGCAGCGTGTTCGCTTCGCGCTGCATTTCCTGCAGGAGAAAATCGAGCTTCTTTCCGATTTCGCCGCCGCCCGCCAAAAGCGTCTCGAATTGCTGTACGTGGCTCCGCAACCGCGCGATTTCCTCCGCCGTATCGCTCTTCTCGGCAGCAATAGCGGCTTCCTGCGTCAGTCGTGCCGGGTCGACCGGCGCAGCGTTGAGCAGATCCTTCAACCGCGATTCGAGGCGTTTCGCATACGCCGGCCGAATCCGTTCTGCTAGAATTTCGATCCGCCCGGCGAAATCGCGAATTGTTTTCAGTCGCGCAAATAGCTCCTGCGCCAAAATCCTGCCTTCTGATTTGCGCATCTCGTCAAGCTTCTCGAGGGCTTCAACGAGACACGATTCCACAAGCTTCGCGAATTTCTCTTCGTCGCCCTCGCTGAGCGCTTCCGGCGATCCCACAACTCCAGGAAGCCGCAGAATCGCCGCCAAGTCGGGCTCGGCAGAAAGATTGAATTGGCGGCGCAAATTCTCCGCCGCGGCCAGATACGCAGCCGCAATTTCCGCGTTCACGTGTACGGACGCCGGCCCGCTCGATTCGTAGTGCAGCGTGACATCGAGATGTCCGCGATGCACTCGCGCGCGAATCACTTCGCGAATTCGCGCTTCCACGCCCTCAAAACCGTCCGGAGCTTTCACGCGCACATCGAGAAATCGATGGTTCACGCTGCGCAGCGCAACGCGAATCGTGCGCCCGGCCTCTTCGGCGCGGGCCTGCGCATACCCTGTCATCGACTTCAGCGCTGCGGTCTTCACGGCACTCTTCCCTGCGGCCGTTTCCGGCATATCACATCGGCCCCGGCGCCGGAAGTTCGAGATCGGCGTCTCGAAATTGCATTTCATACAGACGCCGGTACGTCCCGCCATGCGCCAAAAGTTCTTCGTGCGTTCCCATCTCGCGGATTGTTCCGCCATCGAGCACGGCAATGCGATCCGCTCGCCGAATCGTGGAAAGCCGGTGCGCGATCACGAACACAGTTCGTCCAGTCATCAGATTATTCAGCGCTTTCTGCACTAGATTCTCGGATTCCGAATCGAGCTCCGAAGTCGCTTCGTCGAGTATTAAAATCGGCGCATCCTTCAAAAGAGCGCGTGCAATCGCGATACGCTGCCGCTGCCCGCCCGAAAGCCGCTGGCCTCGCTCGCCGATGCGCGTTTGATAGCCCTGCGGCAATTGCGTGATGAATTCGTGCGCAAGCGCCGCCTTCGACGCGGCAACAACGCGCGCTTCAGGCAAGTCCGGACGGCCGTAGCAAAGATTGTTCCAGACGGTATCGTTAAAGAGAATCGTCTCCTGCGTGACGATTGCCATCTGCTCGCGCAGCGATCGCAGCGTCACCGCCTTTACATCATTACCATCAATCAGCAACGCGCCGTTCGTCGCCGGATGAAACCGCGGTAGCAGATTCACCAGCGTCGTCTTTCCGGCGCCGCTCGATCCCACAATCGCGACCACGGAACCCGCCGGTACAGTCAGCGAAATGTCCCGCAGAATCTCGGTGCCGCTATCGTACGCAAATCCGACATCATCGAACCGCACCTCGCGCGAAAATCGCGGCAGCGCAACCGCGCCGGGTGCTTCGGAAACCTCCTCGGGCAAATCGATGAACTGAAAGACCACGGTCGACGCTCCGAGTGCCTGCTGGAAAAGTTGATAAATTCCTCCAAGCCGCTTCACCGGCTCGTACACCTTGAAAAGTGAATAAATGAAGGCGAACACGGCACCGAGCGTCATCACGCCATGATTGATTTCGCCGCGCGCATAAAGTATCAGAAGCGAAAACACGACCGCGGAAAGCACGTCCATCATCGGCCCGGTTGCGGCGTACGCGCGCACCCAGCGCATGTTTTCGCTCAGCAAATGCCTCGCCGCGTCGCGAAATTTGCCGATCTCGAATCGCTCCATCCCGAAGGCTTTCACCACGCGGTTGCCGCTCATCGTCTCCTGAACAAGTTGGCTCAAATCCGCGAGCCGCGTTCGGCTCGTCTCCGTCGATCGGCGAATCTTTTTGCCGAGCTTGCTCACGGGGCCAATCACAAGCGGAATGAAAATTGCCGAGCCGAGCGCGAGCTTCCAATTGAGTAGGAGCAGAACTCCGATGAACACAATCAGTGTGAAGATCTGCCGGAAAAAGTCGGCAAGGTACTCGGAGAACGCGCTGCGCATCTGTTCGACGTCGTTGATCACCGCAGACATCACGCGGCCAGTCGGATTGTGCTGAAAAAATCCCATCGGCTGCTGGATCAATTTGCTGTATACGCGATTGCGCAGATCCATGATCGCCGCGTGCCCAACGTATTGCACCAGGACGCTGCCGAGAAATTCCGCGAGCGCTTTCCCCAGAAAAATCACCACGAGCGCTAACGCAAAAATCGTCCAAACGAAACGTACGGATTGCGGAAAGAAGGAGTTCAGATAAATCGTCCGGTCGACAAACGGAATCGTGACCAGTTTTAGCTTCTGCACGGTGGAATGCGGATTGAGCACCACATCCACGGCGGGAATAATCATCAGTGCGATCAGGCCCTCGGATAGGCCCAGAATCGCAAGCAGAATCACCCCGCCCGTCAGCCGCGCAATATGAGGCCGTACGTATCCGAGCAGGCGCGCCACTTCGTGGGAAAATTTCAACGCTTCTCCATTGCTTTCACGATACCCAACGGGAACTTTTAACGCTAGGGGCGCAGTGCGGAAAAGTCAAGCTCGCGCGCTCTCCGCGCGATTCCCGAGCACGTCTTGCGCGAAATCAAGCGACTCGGCAATCACGTCGTGCACGCGATTCAATTCGTCCGCCGAAATGCAATAGGGCGGCAGCACGTACACAACATTTCCAAGCGGCCGCAGCAGCACATCGCGCTTCAAATAGAAATCGTAGAGCGCCGGCTTGAGCCGAGAAAAATAACCGGCGTCGTCCGCACGGATCTCGATTGCGGCGACGGTGCCGATTTGCCTCACGTCTCCCACCGCTGGATGCTCGCGAATCTCGCCGAGCCTTTTCGCATGGATCGCAGCGATTCCCGCGATCCGCTCAAACACGGGCTCGCTCTCAAAAATCTTGAGGCTCGCAATCCCCGCCGCGCAGCAAATCGGATTCCCCGAATACGAGTGACCGTGCCAGAAAGTACGCCGCTGGTCGGACCCGACGAACGCGTCAGCAATAATATCGGTGCACATCGTCGCGCCCATTGGCAGAAATCCGCCGGTCAGGCCCTTTGCGACGCACATCAAATCCGGTTCGACGTTGGCAAGCTCGCACGCAAACATTTTCCCTGTGCGCCCGAAACCTGTGAGCACTTCGTCGGCGATCAATAGCACGTCATGTTGCGTGCACAACTCGCGTACGCCCGCGAGGAATTCCACCGGGTGCACGATCATGCCCTCGGCGCCTTGCAAGAGTGGCTCGACAATCACCGCCGCAATTTCCCCGCTCTTTTCTTCGAGCAACCGCTCCAGTTTCTCGAGGCACTCAATCTTGCAAGTCGCGCGAATCTTTCCCACCGGACAGCGATAGCAATACGCCGAATGAACGCGGTGAACCGGAAATCGCATCGATCGAAACGCCGCGTTGAATTCCGAATCCTCCGCTACAGACATCGCCCCGACCGTATCCCCGTGATACGCGTGCTCGAGCGCCACAATTCCTGTCTTCGCGGGACGGCCGATATTTTGCCAATACTGCACTGCCATCTTCAGTCCGACTTCCACGGCCGTCGATCCATCATCGGAATAAAATATCCGCGTCAATTGCGGCGGAAGGAATTTGCGCAGCCGGAACGACAATTCCTCCACGGCATCGTGAGTGAACCCCGCAAGTAGCGCATGCTCAAGCCGCGCCGCCTGCTCCGCAATCGCGGCCGCGATCGCGGGATGCGCATGGCCGTGAAGCGTCACCCACCACGACGAAATCGCATCGATCACGCGCCGTCCGTCCGCCGTCTCGAGATACACGCCCTCAGCTCGCCGGATACTCAACGGCTGCGGATCGAGCGCCGGTTGAGTGAATGGATGCCAGACGGAAGAAATCTTGTTCACGCGCGAAACACCTCCGCATCGAAATGTCGGTCGAACACTTCGCGCAACGCCTTCCGGTTGATCGCAGCAAGCGGCGGAATCTCGCCGATCACGCGAATCTTTCCGTAAGTTTCAATCGCCGCCCGATTGTCTGCATTCGGCTCGCCGATCAAAACAACTCCGGCAATCGGCAGTTCCGCGCGGCGCAACGCGGCCAGCGAGAGCAGCGTGTGATTGATTGTGCCAAGCGAGCTTCTCGCGGCCAGCACCACGGGTGCGCCGAGATATCGCATCAAGTCGATCATGAATTCGCTGTCATTGATTGGAACCAGCACTCCGCCCGCACCCTCGATCACTAGCGTCTCGCCCGCCAAGAGCGCCGGCTTTTGAATGTGCTCGAATTCAATTCGCGCGTTCGCCCAGCGCGCAGCCAGATGCGGCGACACAGGCGGCTCAAAAATGTAACTTTCCTCGCGCGTCCGTCCCGCGGAAATCTCCGCGCATTGCATCACGGTCGCGCGGTCGGTTCCTTCGATGGATCCCGTTTGAATCGGCTTCCAGTAAATCGCGTCCAGCGCCGCACAGAGCAACGCCGATAGGACGGTCTTGCCGATGCCCGTATCGGTGCCTGTAACAAAAAACTCTCTACCCATGCGCAGCAAACGCGGCCTCGCGCAGCGCTTCTCGTGCTTCTGCGAACACATCCACAAGTCGAAGAACATCGCCACGCGTAATGCGCGCCGTCAGTGACACGCGAATCCTCGACGTGCCCGCGGGCACAGTCGGCGGTCGAATCGCGCGCGCCGCAAATCCCCGGCCCTGCAAAAATTCTGCAAAAAAGAGCGCCGCGCGGTTGTCGCCAACGATCACCGGCACAATCGGCGAATCGCCTTCGCGGGTTTCAAAACCAACCCCAATTAATCGCTCGCGCAATTCAACGGCAATCGCGCGCACATGCTCGCGCCGGTCATCCGCGGCTCGCGCCAGCTCGAGCGCAGCGTGAATTTGCCCGGCAACGTACGGCGCCATCGCCGTGCTGAACACAAATGTCCTCGCGCGATTCACGAGATACTGCTTCACGCCTTCGCTACAGCAAACGAACGCGCCCATCGAAGCCAGTGCTTTCCCACAAGTATGAACGATCGCAAGCAGCTCTCGCTCGCAACCTGCCGCCACAGCTCGTCCGCGGCCCTCGGGCCCGCAAACTCCCGTCGCATGCGCCTCGTCAAGAATCAATTCCGCGCCATTTTCTTTCGCGAGTGCGATAAGACGATCAATAGCCGGCGCGTCGCCATCCATGCTGAATGTGCTCTCGCTCACAATCACACGCGCGCCCGCGTCAGCAGAATGCTGCGCGACCGCGGATCGAAGAGCCTCGAGATCGCCGTGCGGATAAATCACTTTTCGCGCGCCGGAAAGCCGGATGCCGTCAATCAAGCTCGCATGATTCAGCGAATCCGAAAAAACGATATCGCTCGGCTTCAGCACCGACGTCAGCAAGCCCATATTCGCCGCATAGCCCGAGCTGAAGCACAGCGCCGCCTCCGTCCCCGCGAACGCCGCAAATTCTTTCTCGATGTTCTCCCACTCAGCGCTCTGCCCCGAAAGCAACCGCGAGCCCGTCGACGAAACGCTCCGCGCATTCGCAACAGCCTGAACAACGGCATCCTTCAATCGCGGATCATCGGAGAGCGCCAGATAATCGTTCGAGCAAAGATTAACGCCGTGAATTTCCGCAAGCTCGCGCAGCTGCGCATCGCGTCCAAGCTCGTCGAGCTCATTCTGAATGCGGGAAGCGAGGTAGCTATCGTTCATGCGACTCGAGCTCGAGTGGCTTCAGGCCAAGATCGCGAAGGAGCGCTTCGTCTTCGGATTTCTCAGGATTGGGAGTAGTGAGAAGTTTATCGCCGGTAAAAATAGAATTCGCGCCCGCGAAGAAACACAGCGCCACCGCTTCGCGCGACATCTGCAATCGCCCAGCCGCAAGCCGCACTCTCGAGCGCGGCATCGTAATCCTCGCCGTCGCAATCGTCCGTACCATCACCAGCGGATCGAGCTCGGCTGCATGCGCCAAAGGTGTTCCCTCCGCGCGCACTAGCATGTTAATCGGCACGCTCTCCGGATGCGGATTCATTCGCGCCAATTGCTCGATCAGCCCGGCGCGATCCTCCGCCGATTCGCCCATTCCCAAAATTCCGCCGCAGCAGACGGTAATTCCCGCCTTGCGCACCGCCGCAATCGTTCGCAGCCGCTCTTCGTACACTCGCGTGTGAATGATCTCGCCGTAAAATTCTGGCGAAGTGTCGAGATTGTGGTTGTACGCCGTCAGCCCGGCGGACTTCAGCGCGCGCGCCTGCTCATCCGTCAGCATTCCGAGAGTGCAGCAAACTTCCATCCCTGTTTCAGCCGCGCCGCGCACCATCGTGAGCACCGCTTCGAATTCCTTGCCGTGCGGCGCATCGCGCCATGCCGCTCCCATGCAGAATCGCGTCGCGCCTTCATTCTTCGCGCGCCGCGCCGCCGCCAGAACTTCTTCCACGTCGAGAACGCTTTCGCGTTCAAGCCCCGTCGAGTAGTGCGCGCTCTGCGGGCAATACGCGCAATCTTCCGGGCAGCCGCCCGTCTTGATCGAAAGCAGGCGGCACATCTGAATTTCGTCCGCTTTGTGATACGCGCGATGCACGGTCTGCGCGCGAAAAAGCAGCTCGTTGAACGGCAATTCGTAGATCTCGCGAATTTCGCCGCGAGTCCAATCGTGCCGGATTTGAATTTTCAATTCTGTTTCACGAGTCGGCGCTGCGGCAGGATTCATGAGTTCGAGTGGTCGGCCCTCGATGAAATTTGTTTTGCTCGCGAGCCTGTACTATCGCCTTTTTTCCGCGGAGCGTCAACGCTGGGACTCGGGCTCGGCCGCCGGCCGCAATCGAAATTAGGATGAGAAGCAGCCTCGCCGCGCGATATCCTCATAGCGTCATGAAAAAATTCTCTCGCCCATTCGTCGCGTCCGGCAGCAAGCGCACCCGCAAGCCAATCCTTCTCGCGCTCGGCCTGATCTTGTGCTCTGCCGCCCTCGCATATCCTCTTCCCGCGCAGCAAGTCGCGCTCACGTTCGACGATCTCCCCGCCCACAGCCCGCTGCCTCCGAATCTCAGCCGCGGGGATATCGCGAGAATGATCATCGGCGATTTGCAGAGCGCGCACGCTCCAAAAACATACGGCTTCGTGAACGCCGGGAAGCTCGAAAAAGTCCCTGCAGATATCGAAGTGCTGAAAATGTGGCGCGCCGCGGGATTCCCGCTCGGAAGCCACACCTACTCGCACATGAGCCTGACCGCCAACAGCGCAGAGGCCTTCGAGGAGGACATTCGCAAGAATGAGCCGGCCCTCGAATCACTGATGGTCGGCGACGATTGGCATTGGTTCCGGTATCCGTTTTTATGGGAGGGCGACACTTTCGAGAAACGCCGCGCCATCCGCGGGTATCTGGCCGCGAACGGCTATCGCGTCGCGCAAGTCACCCTCGATTTCGAGGACTACGCATGGAACGATCCCTACGCGCGATGCGTCGCGAAGAACGATGCCGCCGCGATTGAGCGGCTCAAGGCGCTCTACATGACCACCGCCGGCGAATACATTCATCTCGGCCAGACGATGTCCATGCAAATCTACGGCCGAAATATCAAGCACGTTCTCCTGCTTCATCTCGGCGGCTTCGAAACGGTGATGCTCCCGCAACTTCTAAACTATCTGAAGAGCCAGGGATTATCGCTCGTCACGCTCGAAGAAGCCGAAAACGATCCGGCGTATCAAAGCGATCCAAACATCGCATCAAAATGGGGTGGGACGCTGCTCGAACAGATGATGGACGCGACGCATCTGAAAATTCCGCCGCACGCGGAAAAGCCATTCAAGGAACTCGCCGCGATCTGCCGCTGATTCGGCGCGAAAGTCGCGTGAGCCGCGTATGATACACCGCGCTCAGGCTTTGTTGATGTCGCGATGCACAACCTTGACGGTGTAGCCTCGTTTCGCCAGCGCCTTGCGAATCATTTCAGCCATCGTCACCGAACGGTGCCTGCCGCCCGTGCATCCGAAAGCGATCGTGAGATAACTCTTCCCTTCCTTAATGTAGTGCGGAATCAAATAAGCCAGGAGCGTCTCAATCTTTTTCAGGAACACTCGCGTCTGCGAAAACGAGAGAATGTAGCGCGCCACCTTCGGCACCTTGCCGCTAAATCGCCGCAGCCTCGGCACAAAATGCGGATTCGGAAGGAATCGAACGTCAAACACCAGATCGGCGTCGGTTGGAATTCCGTAGCGGTAACCGAAACTTACGATCGAAACGACGAGCGGCCTTCGATCCGGATTCTGGAATTTTTGCGAAACGAACTGCCGAAGCTCGTGCACGTTGAATTTCGTCGTATCAATCGTCAGGTCCGCCAGCCGCCGGATCGGTTCCATCCTTCGCCGCTCTTCGACAATCCCTTCGCGCACTGAAAAATCGCGGCCGATCGGATGAGGCCTGCGCGTCTCGCTGAATCTGCGCACAAGCTCCGTGTCCGTCGCTTCGACAAAAACCAGCATGGCTGCGTGTTCGTCGCGAAGCTTCTTGAAAATTTCCGGCAACTTCTCGATTTGCTCGCCCTCGCGCGCATCCACGCCCAGCGCTGCGCGCTCGATTTCGCCCGCGCCGTGCATGTAAAGCTCCGAGAATGTCGGAATGAACGCGACAGGCAGATTATCGACGCAGTAGAACCCCAGATCTTCGAGCGTATTGAGGACGGATCCTTTTCCGGAGCCGGAGAGTCCCGTAACGATTACCAATCTTCGGGAATCGCGGGTAATGGGAGGCCGCGGCACGGGCGACGTCTTACTCTTTCACCCGGCGGCGGTGTGTGCTGGGGATGCGCAGGTCTTCGCGGTATTTCGCAACGGTGCGGCGCGTCACCTGGATGCCTTCGTCTTGGAGCTTCTTCGTGATCTGATCGTCGGTCAACGGATGTGAAGTATCTTCATCCTCGATCATTTTCTTCACGCGGCGTTTCAGCGAAAGCAGCGACATCTCGCCGCCCTGCGGCCCGTTGACGGATTCCGAAAAGAAATTGCGCAGCTCGACGACGCCTTGCGGCGTGTGCGCGTACTTATTCGCCACTGCGCGGCTCACTGTGGAGGGATGCACGCCCACTTCTTCCGCCACTTCCTTGATCATCATTGGCTTCAGATGATCCGCGCCGTAATCGAGATAGTCCTGCTGCCGCCGCAAAATCGAATGGCAAACGCGCACAATCGTGTGCTTGCGCTGCTCGATATTTTTCATCAACTGAATCGCCGCCGTGAATCGCTCTTTCACGTAGTTGCGGACGTCGCGATCGGCCGCATCGCGCGAGAGCAATCGGCGGTAGATCGGACTCAGGCGAAGTTGCGGCACGCCATCGTCGTTCATGATGGCCTGCCACTCGCCGTCCACCTTCATGAATTGAACGTCCGGCTCGACGAGACGCGGCTCCGTCTTGTTGTAACGCAGCCCCGGCTTCGGATCGAGGCGCTTGATCACGTCGATCGCGCGCTTCACGAGTTCCGGCGGCCGGTTCACCGCTCGCGCGATTTCTTTCAACTGATTATTCTGCAGAAGTTTCAAATGCTCGCCGACGATCTGCAGCGCAAGCGTATTTTGCGGGTCGAGCACCTTCAACTGCATCGTCAGGCATTCTTCGAGCGTGCGCGCCGCCACTCCCGGCGGATCGAGTTCCTTCACGAGGGCGAGCGCTTCCTCCACATCGTCCATCGTGTAATTCCCGGATTCGGCGATTTCTTCAAGCGTTGCCGTCAGATATCCGGACTCGTCGAGATTTCCGATGATGTCCTCGGCGATTTTTCGCACGATTTCAGTCGAGATGCTCACGCTCAGTTGCCAGGCAAGATGATCGGTGAGGCTTTGTGGAGAGGAAAGGAATTTGTCGAACGAGGGACGCTCGATATCTTCGTGCTCGCCGTTCTTCGCCGCGCCCGTATCCAAATATTGGGTGTAGAACGAGCTCAGATCAAATTCGTCGAACGGATTTGATTCCTCTTTTTTCTCCGGAACTTTTTCCGTCTCAGCTTTTAAAAATGTCTCGTCCTGATAGTTCTCGGTGACCACCCCGTCCTCGCCCAGCTCTTCGAGGACAGGATTCGCCATGATTTCCTGGTTGATCATCTCGCGCAGCTCGAGGCGGTTGAGCGCGAGCACGCTCACCATCTGCACGAGCCCCGGCGTCAAAATTTGCTTTTGCGCGACGCGGAGATTCAGTTTTGGCTGCAGCCAGTTCATGTTTCAGTTTGGTTCGGTTTCGTTCAGTTCAGTCTAAATCCTTCGCCCAGATACACTCGCCGCACCTCGGAATCGCTGCTCAGTTCAGCCGGTGTTCCCGTGCGGAAAATCTTCCCGTTGTTAATGATATACGCCCGGTCTGTTACCGCGAGCGTCTCTCTCACGTTGTGGTCCGTAACCAGCACTCCAATACCCGCCGTTGAAAGGTCGGCAATGATCTTCTGCAGATCCACCACCGTCAGTGGATCGATGCCCGAAAACGGCTCGTCCAGCAGCACGAACGATGGGGAGAGTACGAGCGATCGTGCAATCTCCAGCCTACGCCGTTCGCCGCCCGAAAGCACGTGCGCGGGGCTGTTTCGCACGCCTTCAAGCCCTATCTGCGCGAGCAACTCTTCCACCCGGTCGCGGCGCTGTTCCGCGCTTACCGGCAGAGTTTCCAAAACTGCGAGCAGATTCTCTTCGACCGTCAGTTTGCGAAAGACCGAAGGTTCCTGAGGGAGGTAGCTGATGCCGCTGCGCGCCCGTAAGTACATGGGGAGGTCGGTGATGTCTTCGCCATCGAGCAGAACGTTTCCAAAATCCGGACGGGCCAATCCGACGACGATGTAAAAAGTCGTCGTCTTTCCGGCGCCGTTCGGTCCGAGCAGCCCAACCACTTCGCCCTGCCGAATCTCCAAGCTGACATCATCGACAACCTTCCGTCCGCGATAAGACTTACTAAGATTGACGGCCTGGAGCTTCAGCATGCTGTTTCATTTCTCAACCTGATGCTTGGTCAGCGTGCGAGAACCTGCTGCTGAATCAATAAAAATCGTATCACTCGCACGATAGAAGGTCAACGAACGCCCCGTCGTCGTGTCATTTTCCGCGTCCGTAAGCGTCGGTTGTCCGCCCGAAAGCACGAATTTCTCTTCGGCGGCGGTGTAATCGGCGCGCTCCGCCGAGCCTCGCCGGTCAGCTTGGTGGACAATTACATTGCCGAGAGCGAGCGCGCGGGTCAGTTGCCGTCCGCCAGTCGCTAGGGGCGCTCCTTTCGCAACGGGAGTCGCAACGGGCGTTGCCGTCGCCGGCGACAAGAACAGATCGAGCGTCCGCGATTTCAACGATTGATCGGTCGATTCGGCAAACACGCCATCTTCAAGGTGCGCGCGGCCCAAATCATTCCAGTAGCGAAGCATGGGCGCCTGAACTTTCCAAAGCGTCACTGAATTTCCGGGTTGCGCTGAACTCGCGGCCTGCGGGAAAACGGCAACGACGCTGCCCTTCGCATCCACGCGCTTCTCGTCGCGGAAGAGCTCGATCGTGTTCGCTTCCAGGACCGAATCGCCTTGCCACATTCGTGCGTGTCCTGTGTACGTCAAAATGCCTGAAGTATTCGAACCGGTCATCGAATCGGACGAGATATGTGTCGAGCCAGTGCCGATGCTCGGGCTGGTGGGCGAGGACGACGCCACATAAGTCGATCGCACGCCGCCCTTCGCCGAGACAAAGTCGCCCTGCTGGCGAATCAAAATGGCTGCAGCCGAAGTTTGAGAGGAGGCGTCGCTGAGAATTGGCGCTCCATCGAGTGCGATCGTGTCCGTCGACTTCGTCATGAGCGCGCGGCGAGCGTCCGCCACGCGATCCGCCTGAGTGAAATGAACTTTCCCATCGAGCTGAATCGTTTGCCAGCCGCCGCGTTCGTCGAAAGCCGCAACCATCTGTCGTGCCGTCGTTTTTTGCGGCGCGCTTGTGCCTGCCTTGCGAATCACTTGGACGCCGGAATCGCCGTAAAACTCTCGAACGCGATTTTGCGCATCGAAATCAGCGCGCGCGCGGTTCGTGCGAATGTTTGTCGAGGAATCCGCGTCGATGGAATCGATCGAAGCAGGCGCCAATGTCGTCGCCGATTCAATTCTTCTCTGCGTCGGATTTGCGCCCGGAACAAAGTGGGCCTGCAGTCGCCGAGGTCTCAAGTTGCCCCGAATTACTGGCGCCGTGCATCAAGATCTTCACGCCGCCGCTCAAATTGAGATCTC
This sequence comes from uncultured Acidobacteriota bacterium, assembly GCA_963803835.1. Classification (GTDB taxonomy): domain Bacteria; phylum Acidobacteriota; class Terriglobia; order Acidiferrales; family UBA7541; genus Palsa-147. Next base: position 48,016 of record CAWDOI010000029.1, read on the forward strand.
TCGGCTGGTTCGCTTTCGGTTCCATCGCCACGTCGGCGGTTTGCGCGTTTAGCTGGTCAACTCCCTCCGGCGACTTTCTTTCTCCGTGAACGTTTCCCGTGGCCGAAGTTTTTTCGATCCAGCCCGCGACGTTCAATTCTGCGTCGAAGCGATCGGCTGTCAGCGATACAGGATTTACACCGTCGAAACCTTCAAATCGCGGGCTTCCCTGCGCCACTGCGTGCCGCGCTTGCATATCAGCGTCGAGGTCCAACGTCATCTTCTGCGCGCTCAAATCGCGATTGCCCTGCCGCGCATGGACGGAGCCTTCGAGATACGCGATGCGCTCGTCGTGGTTGTAATCGAGACGATCGCCGTTGAGCATTACGGGAATCGCGTTCGGCTTGTCAGGCTGCATGAATGCTCAGCACAACTTCGACGTTCGAGTTGGAGCACGCCATTCTTCGATTGGTAGTTGAGTCCGACCGCTTTCCCTTCTCCGTTTGGAAACTTGAATTTTACCGGCTGGTTCGTCATGGCGATGCCGGAGTCGCGATCGAACGAGATATCGGAAGTTTCGAGGTGCAGGCTCCGTGGGCTCGGACTTGCATCACTTTTCGCCGCGGATCGAATTTCGATCTGCACCGCGCCCTCGCATCGAATTTTCCCCGAGCCGGGCTCGTATCGGCATTCGCGCGTGTGAATCGTGTCGTTGCGGCTTCCGTCCTTGCCATACATCGTCACTACTACATCCTGAAGAACGCTGACATCCTGATCCTTGAACTGGGTGGCTTGCGAAGCCTGCACGGTGTAAATCGTGCGATCTTTGTCGGTCTTCGAAATCGAAAACTGCGCAGAAGATTGCTGTACGGTTGAAGGAACCGGCTTCGGCCCGTGGCGGCGAGCGCTTGCCTGGCGCAGCGATCGGCCAATGAACACCGCTGCGACAGCGACGGACATGAGAATCGCGACGATTCCGGCAAAGCGTGCGTATCGCGCGGCCTCAGCATTGCGCATGCAATTCGTTCCTTTAGTCAACTGCGTGCAAGTTGAGTATAGGCGAGCGATTTGCGGCGTACAACCGCGGACAGATCTCGAGCGTGCGGCGCGTTAGGAGGTCGAGACCAAAATCGCATGCGTATCGCCCAGATCGCGAGCCGATGGCGTGACGATCGTTTTCGGCCCGATGAAGATTTTTTCATTTCGCGCGAGCGCCGTGCGAATGTCGTACTCGCTGACGAATTCCGCCACTTTGATTTTTGGCGCTTCGGGTTTTGTCTCGATTTTCGTTGCAGAAATCGCGGGCTTCGTCTCGGTCCTCGCACCGCCTCCACGGCAGCGGATTCCGCGCGCGCCGGCCCAACGCGTTCGGCGACAATTTGCGCCGCAACTTCTGCCGGGCTCAGTTTCGCAGCCAGACGATTTTCCTGCGCGGCGCCTCGCGGAATTCCCCGCGCTCCCATCACATTTTGAACAATCCGCGCGATGGTGCGCCTGTCAGGCACGGACGAAGTTCTTTCCGCTTCGGAAACCGCCGCCGCAACCGCCGCTTTCACGGCCTCCACAGCGGGAGCTTCCGCTTTCGAGATTGACGCAGCCGCCGTCGCGCGTTGCACCGGTTCCGCGATTGTGCCGCCGGCGAGCCGCTGCTCGGCCGGCACGGTGCGATGCTCCACGGGACGCGATTCCCACGCAATTCGTTTGAGGTTCATCAAGTGCATCGGGCCGATGTTGTCCGAAGTAATGTTTCCGCCCGCAGCGCCGCAGCCAAGCGTCATCGCTGGAAAAAGATTCGTCGAATAGCCGATCGAGCCATGCACCGCGGAAGTGTTCACCACCACTCGCGAAGCCGGAACTTTCTGCCCGTACTCGCGAATCGCTACTTCGTTTTGCGAATGAATGGACGCCGTGTGGCCCGCGCCGCCGAAGCGCAGCAATCTCTGGCAGATATCGATTCCACTGGCAAGATTCGCGGCGGAATAAAAAGCCAGAATCGGCGAGAGCTTTTCCGCCGAAAGCGGATATTCGCGGCCGACGCCTTCGAGCTTCGCGATCAGCACTCGCGTATTCGACGGAACTTTGATTCCCGCCATTTCCGCAAGCACGGTCGCGTGCTTGCCGACAATTTTCGGATTCGGCGCTGACGTTCCCGGGCGAATCACAAGTTCACCCAGCCGGCGAATCTCGTCGTCGGAAAGAAAGTAGCCGCCTTGATTTCTGCATTCCTCGAGAGCGCGTTCGCGAATTGCTTCTTCCGCGACGATGGCTTGCTCGGAAGAACAGATTGTTCCGTAGTCGAAAGTCTTTCCCGCGAAAATATCTGCGATCGCCTTTCGCACGTCGGCGGTGCGTTCGATGAACGCGGGCACGTTGCCGGGCCCGACGCCGTACGCGGGCTTGCCCGAACCGTACGCCGCGCGGACTAGTCCTGTTCCGCCCGTCGCGAGAATCACTCCCGTCAGGCGATGCTTCATCAATTCTTGAGTGCCCTGCATCGTCGAGATGATTCAAGCAAACGATGATTCCGTCAGGCGCGCCGGCTTTCAGCGCGGCGCGTTCGAGGACCGCAGCCGTTTCGCAAATGCAGCGCATCGCGTTCGGATGCGGGCTGAGAACGATGGCATTTCGCGACTTGAGAGAGATGAGCGTTTTGTAAATCGCTGTGGAGGTTGGATTCGTGACGGGAATTACAGCGGCGACAACTCCGAACGGTTCCGCAACTTCGAGAACCATTTTCTCGCGATCCTCGCGGATGATTCCGACCGTCTTCATTCCGCGAATCGCGCGATGAACATCTACCGACGCAAGGCGATTCTTCGCGGTCTTGTCGAGGACGTTGCCGTAGCCGGTTTCCTCGACCGCGACGCGCGCGAGTTGCTCGCCCGCGTCCGTGGCCGCGGCAGCGCACGCGTCCACGACGCTATCCACTTCCGCTTGCGAAAACTCGGCGAATTTTTTTTGGGCTGCGCTCGCGCGCTCGACAGCGGCGCGAGCTTCCTGGATGGAGATGAGATCGGGGTCGCGCAGGGTCAACGTGCCATGCCCCTCACGGGTTCGCGGTGTTTGCCGCGATACTCAAGGTCGAATCGCTGGGTAGTCCGCCCCAAAAATATTTTATCGATATCGAGAAACGAAATTGCCGCTACTTTTTTGCCGAACGCCCGCCGGGCAGAATTTCTTCCACAAGTTCGTGCGGCCGCGGAATCACGTGCACCGCGATCAATTCTCCCACGCGCCGCGCAGCCGCCGCTCCCGCGTCCGTCGCGGCTTTCACCGCGCCGACATCGCCGCGGACCATCACCGTGACGTAACCGGAGCCAATATATTCTTTGCCAATCAGCACAACATTGGCAGCCTTCACCATCGCATCCGCAGCTTCAATCGAGCCAATCAGTCCCTTGGTCTCAATCATCCCTAGTGCATCATTGGCCATGCTACCTCGCTCGCTTGCGCTCGCTGGATGCCGGAGAGGCAGCCGCGCAAAACCATCCGCGCGACTCGGCGCTCATTCAGCTTGGCAGGAATTCCAGCGCAGACTAGCACGCCGGATGTAGCGAATCAAGCTGCGTCGGCTCCGGCAACGGTTCAGTTTGAAATTTCAGTCGCTCAAGCGCTTGATCAGGGTATTCGCGAAGATCGAGACAAGCCTGCGCTTCGCGCGCCCAGTCTATAAGGCTACAACCTGGAGCCTGTCGTATCCATCGCCAGGCCTCCGCGTGTCCGCTCTTACAGCCCAGTGCGTTTAAAGGAGGCCAACCGGCTGGTTTTGCACCACTCCGCGATATCGCACAGAAAAGGTCCCGGATTCTGTGTAAGCCAGGGAGCATTCGCCGGAACTCGCAGAGCTTCCCGTAAGGCATCAGACATGTCTCAAAATTCTGCCCGGGGCGAAGTGCCTTGTGGTGTTGAATTAGAAAGAATACATTAGCCATTGCGACTGCCTCATCTCGAATTTCGGCCTTCACGGCTTCGGCTCCGAGTATTCGCTCTCTTCGGGGGCGTCGGTGGGGCTTTCGAAGTCGAGGGTGTAGCCGTCGGGGTCCTTAACGACGGTGACCCACATTGCGTTGCCGACGAATGGGCGCTTGGCCTGAATCCCGCGCGAGGTGAATTCACGGTAAAGTGCCAGCGCGTCTTTGCATTGGAAGCAGACGGATACCCCTACGCCGACCTTTCCCTCCGGCTTCCAGGAATCGTGCCCTTCCGTGCGGGGCTGCTGCAGCATAAGAGCTGCCGTTCCAATCTCGAGCAAGCACCAGGCCAGTTTTCCGTCGTCGATCCATTTATTTTTCATGTCGAAGCCGAGGCCATCGATGTAAAAGCGGAGCGACGCTTCGATGTTCGAGACCATGAAGAAAGGAACGGCCTGCGTGACGTTTGCTTCCGTGTTCGTTTCAGTTTTCGTTTCGGTGTTCACGATTCGATCTCCTGCCACATACGGTGCTGTTTGCTCTCCTACTTTATGAGAAACGGAAATATCAGTTTCAAATCGCGATAGACGATGAACCACGCCGCGCCGAATGAAACGATCCAGAGAAAACCAAAGAGGATTGCAGGAACTACGGCGATGCTGAGGGCGGGATGTCTCTTATCTACAAAAAACATCCAGCCATGGTGATTTGTCAACGCCCACATACCCGCCTCCAACGAAAGTGTAAGCGCAGCGTAGAAGGCGCAGGTGAGTAAACCAAATTTGAAAAAGAACATTCGGCGTCCTCCTTTTCGTCAGTGGAGCGCGACAATCTCACGTCTGCTCGGCCTCAGCGGCCGAGAAATGCCTCGAGCTTGCCGAGTTCTGTTTCCGCCTGATCGAGATACGTCTTCGCGCGCGCGGTGTCGCCGGCCTGAAGCGCTGAGTCCGCCTTTCGCGAGGTCGTTATTCATGCGCGCTTCCGAGGCGACGATATCTCCGCGCAGTCCGAGTCCCTGCCTGCTCATCGCTTCCTTCATCGTGTCGAGGCTCGACTTGACGGCTGCGGCGCGTCCGCTAGCCTGATCGATTTGATGTTCCAATTCGTTGAGCTGCGCTGAATCGGGTGAGGCTTGCGGCGGCGCGTTCACCGAATTATCGGGTGGCGGTGCCTGCTGCGGAGCGGCGTTCATCGAATGCCGCGCGGGGCGAGGGCTCGGCGGAGGAGGCGCGATGTTTGCCGCGGGCGCCGCTGGTGCCGGATTCATGGGAACTGGATTGACTGGCGGCGCATCCGGAGGTGGATTTCCCGCATCGGAGGAGCGGAGTTCAAGTCGGAATTCGGCGCAGCGCCTGGGGGTGCGTTCGTCGTGTCACCTGGCGCGGTTGATCCGGATGGCGCGGCATTCGGGTTTGGGGCTGCGTTCGGATCACCAGTCGGCGTCGTTGCGCCAGCTTGCTGCGGCGCACCTGTGAGAGCAGAGCCGGCAGCATTGTTACCTGCGCGGGCCTTGATCCAGCGCGGAACCGAGATGCCAGCGGCTACGAGGACCACAAGCACGATTGCAGCTCCAAGTGCGATGTAGCGCCCGCGATGGCTTGGCGGTTGCGCCGTTGCGGTGGGCGGTACGTAGGCTTGTGGCATCGCGGCCGAAGCCGCACGCTGTGGTTGCGCCGCTGGCGGAAGCGGGGCCGTTGGAATCGGCGCGGCGCTCACTGACGCGGGCGCGGCAGCAACCGCAGCTGCTGCTGCCATTGCGGCTGGCGGCGGTGCGGAGATCGGCGCCGTTGTTGCTGAGGTCGCGCTAATTTTGTCCGAGACGCTATGCAGTGCGTTGCGGAATGCGTCCGCTGTCTGGAATCGCTTCGCTGGATCTTTGGCGAGCGCCATCACGATGATGTCGTTCAAGCCTTGCGGCAAATCCGGCCGCAACTCGATGGGACGCCGCGGAATCTGATTCAAATGCGCTGCGAGAAGCGAGACGTCGCTATCGGTTTTGAACGGCGGCTCGCCTGTCACCAACTCGTACAAGGTGACGCCGAGCGAATAAATGTCGGAGCGCGCGTCAATCGGGCCGCCCTGAATTTGTTCGGGAGACATGTAACGAACCGAACCGAGCGCCGTGCCGGTTTTGGTGAGGTCGGCGTTGTTTTCCGAATGCGCGATTCCGAAATCCATCAGCTTCACGGTGCCGTCGGGAGTGATCATGATGTTGCCGGGCTTGATGTCGCGATGAATCACGTTGTGCTGATGGGCGTATCCGAGCGCGGCGAGGACCGAATCCACGTAGTGGAGCGAATCCGCAATCGGGACGGGGCCTCTTGAGCAGCGCGAGGCGAGAGTTTCGCCCTCGACGTATTCCATGATCATGACGAGGCGGTCGTTGTCCATGAACGCGGTGCGCAATGCCGCGATGTTCGGATGATTCAGGCTGGCGAGAACTTTCACTTCGCGCAGAAATCGCTCGGTGAGATCTTTTTGCCCGGCAAGATTGGGCAGAAGAATTTTCATGGCGTCAACTCGATCGGAAATCACGTTGCGGACTTTGTAGACTTTTCCCATGCCGCCATTGCCGAGGACGCCGAGAACTTCGTAGTCGCCAATTCGCTGAGGTATGGATTCGTCAGTCATGGTCGTGGATCTCCCGTTCGCGCGTGGACGTTACCGGATTGGCGATACGTTGCCACCGTTCATGGCCACTGTCAACGACGGGAAGCAGGCCTGAACGCGCTGAAATAAGGGGGTCGTTTTTGTACCGATTAGAAACGAGCTCGGTTGTTTGTTTTGTGCGAGTTACTGCGAATTCTAATCGTTTTGGTGTACCGATTAGAAATGGCCGGATGGCGGCTGGGGTTGGCTTCTTAATCGCTCCGTACATGTACCGTTTGGTTATAGTTCCGTAGCAAAGTATCAGGCGGTTTGCGAGCGCGCAAGTGGGCGTGATGTAAGGGTTCTAGTACGGGAAATAGGAATGGAAAATTGAAATGGGAAAAGGGGACATCCGGAAACGCTTGCCGGATTTGGCGAATCAGGCTGCGTCGCGCTCTGATATTCGCCTGAAGGGCGGGCGATTAACCTCCGTTTTACCTACTCATTCACTTGATAGTGCATTTTTGCAGGCGTAATATCCGAGCTTAATTTCATGTACAAATTCCAACGCAAGACAATTTCGTCAGTGCGACCCTCGCGACCACGAAAGTTAATGGTTTTAATTCCCCTGGCAATTTACGTCTGTGGATGTCATCGAAACGCCGTGACGACGGCGCCGCAATCTGCTCCAAAGCCTTCCCAAGAACAACGTCTTGCAGAGTGGCGAATCCCCGACCTCCCATTCCGCGTCCTGAACATTACGAGTGCCGGCAGTTCGTTCTGGATTTGCGGCACCGAAGAAACAATTGCAGTTTCACGTGACAGTGGCGCCCACTGGGAGATAAAGCACCACACATCTGGTGGCGCATCGTTGTCGCACATCGATTTTGCAAGCCCTAAGTTCGGTTATTCGGCAGGGACAGGCGGTCTGCTTCTGATGACGCTCGATGGTGGCGACGCTTGGATGCCACACCCCGGGTTGAGCGAAACGATCTTGCAAATTTCCTTCGCTGATCCAGAACACGGCCTTGTGAGGGTCCCCAAATCGCTCCTTTTCACAACGGACGGGGGGTCGCACTGGACTCGCGTAAACGATCGGCAAGCTCCCAAGGGCGCCGAACAATACCCCTATACCTTCTCACTCGTTTCACTTAATCAATCGGATACGGCCGTAATGATGAAGGAGGGCCCTGCGCAGTTCTATGCTCAGGCTTTTCTTTTTACGGAAGACTCAGGAAAAACCTGGGCGTTGCTGGGCATTCCGAACGTGACACTCTACAGTTTCCTCCGCGCTAACAGTCAGTATTGGGCCGTGGGAACCGAGGTGATCCATAAGGACCAGCCCGGCGGTGGCTATGCTGTGCCGGTCGCTCTGCACTCTCCTGATGGCAAAAACTGGACCCACTCCACAAATGATCTCTCGGCTTGCAGGCTCGAAATGTGTACTGCGTGCAACGCGCAGGCCTGTCTTTCGTCAAATGGCGTAATCGCACGAATCTTCTCGGAAATCACAACCTTGAATGCTTTTCCACCAGACAGAAACGTGAGCACAAAGTGGGCCGCAACAGATTCCGCGATTTGCTTTGTGAGTGGCCGTTTTCAATGCGCGGGCCTTGAACCACTTTCACGACCGCCTCGTAGCGGGGGGTCTCCGGTGCCAGCAGTATCAACTCCCGGACCCATAAGTTTTTCAGGCCCGCACTGAGCCGCGGATATTGATTGCGGAGGTTTCGCGCCATCGAAAGATTTGACGGCACTCAAGGGGAATGGGGCTCGAACCCTTATGCAACGCGTTCTGGGGAGGCGCGGACGATGGTGGCTACGATTTGATTTACGCGTTGGAGGTGAGTGTCCTTGAAGAATGTTGGGTACTTCAGGCCGAAGCCGAGGGCGCGATCGAGTCCGATGTGTGCGAGCCAGATTAGCGCGAAGGACATGAGGCCATTTTTCTGCTCGTAGTAAGACACTCCGACTAATGCGAAGGGGAAAATGTACGTGTGGACGAGATTGTAGAGCTGCGAGCCGAGGCGGACGGAGACGAGATATCCCAACATGAAGAGATCGGGCCACAGGAAAGCCACGATGAAGACCCACCAACGCGCGCCCATGGCTTGATAGAAGATCAAGCTGAGTGCGAAGACGCACGCGCCCTCGACGCGCAATAGAATTCCTGGCTTGGTGAACATGAATTGGTTGGTCCTTTCTGGTGACAGCGGCGAATGATGAAATCCTGGCCCTACCGGGAAATCAAGGACTTGAAGAGTAAGGCCTAGTGAAATTCGCGAGACAGATGCATCGTGGAACGGGCCCGCCCGGCCTGCCCTGAGTATCGAAGGGAGTCTCGAAGGAAATTTTGCGCTTGAATCTTGATTCCGGTGGTTGGGCGGAAAGTCGCCGGCAAGATGCCGGCGCTACGAGGGGGAAATTGGCTTTCATGCTCTTTTGCGACGTATAACGCGGCGTTTCGTTTTGGGAACTTTGGCTGGGAGTTGCGGGGCGCAGGGTTAACTCGAATGTTAAAATATAGGGGTGACAATTGCTTGCCCTCATTGCGGCACGAAATTGCATCTGGAGCGGATGCGGTTTGCCAGCAAGCTGCCATTGCAGGTGAAGTGCTGGAACTGTAGTGAGATGGTGAAACTAGGGTCGGCGGCGACGGCGCAGGATTCGCGTGCCGACACGGAGACTGATTCGGCGGTTGCTGCGGGGCGGGGGTCGCAATCGAGTTCACGGAACGATTCGCATACGACTGCTGGATCAGATTCGCATCCGATTTCAAAGGCAGATACGCATTCGGCGAAGCAACTGCCGGAGACGCCCGACGACGAGATGGGGCCGCGGACGATTGCGGTGAAGACGGCGAAGCCGCATCAGAGATCGAAAGATGCGCGGATGGCGGGCGCGCGGGATTCGCGAACGACGAGTCTGACGCTGCCGCAAGACAAGACGATCAAGATTTCGGTTATGAGCGGCCCATCGCAGGGCAAGGAATACGATTTGTTGCGGCCGCTGGTGACGCTCGGACGATTGGGCGGCGGCGCGGACATCGAAATTGATGACGCGGAAGTATCGCGCGTGCATTGCGCCGTGGAAGTGAGGGGCGACGCGATTCTGTTGCATGATATGCGCTCAACGAATGGGACGTTTCTTGGCGAGACGCGAGTATTTTCCGCGCGGCTGGAGGAGATGTCCACGTTTCGCATCGGTTCGACGCTGCTGCAGATGAGCTTCCTTACGTCGGCCGTGGGACGGCGTAGTCCATAGATTTCCTCCTACCGAAAATATGATTATTGAGTCCCGGGCTGAAAGCCCGCGGGGAGCTCCCGGCTCTAAATAAGAATCATTGAAGAAAATTGGAGATTCTAGCGTGTCGCCGAAGAGGACCGTGGCGCAGACGAATTACTTGCCGGGATTTGATTTGAAATCTTGGGTGGCTAGAGTGCGGTGAGCGGCGTCAACATCGGCTTGATTCGTGTAGGGGCCGACTTCCACGTGGTAGGAGCGCATCCAAAGTTTGCCCTTGTGAATTGAGACGGCGTGGAAACCCAGGTTGGTGAGCTGCTGGACTACTTGATCGGCGCGGTTTGCATCTTTGAAGGATGCTACGTCGAGATAAACGTCGTTCAACTCGGGCTTGGTGTTTGCGGGCTTGGGCTGAGCGGACAAGGCAGCGGTCTCGAGTGTCGCGCCTGACGAGAGCGGAAGGGCTGCGGACATATCTGCATTCAGGCTCGCAGCCTGCACGGCCGATGCATTGGCAGCTGGGGCTGAGGGCCCGAGCTTTGAGGCGGCCGAGAGCGAGCGATTCTTAGCGTGCGCGGAGTTTGCTCGCGCGGGCGATGGCGTTACTTTCTTCGCTTCTGCTGCGGATGGAGACGGCGGAAGATCGTGCCCAGGCGCGTTGCCAGATGCGGCGGCACCCCGGCCAAAATCAACGGGGTTCGTCGCAGAACTGGAATCGGCCGACGACGTAGCGTCGAACGGCAGCGGCACGTTTTGCGCAGCGGGCGACGGCGAACTCTGAAGCGTCAACGGAAACGATGGGCCGGCCGCTGACGCGCTTGCGCTGCCTTTGCCGCTAAGCCCGAAGGCAACGACAGTTCCCAAGAGAACGATACCCAACGTTGCTGCTATTGACTGGGTGCGCGAGAATTTTATTGCGCGGTAATCGTAAGAGCGCACGAAGGCGATGGCTTTTCGAGTTTCCTCGCTCACAATTCTCTTCGCTTCAAGTGCCGCGCCACGAACTCCAAGTGCGAATGCCGCCAAATGAGGACGCGCTTCGCGCGCTTTCTCCCTGGCGTAGGGCGCCCACCGATCCATTTTTAGATCCGGCAGCCGAAGTTCGAACGACAGCCTGGTTGTTGCGTCCTTCTCCAAAGCCGCGAGCAACTGATCCACCGATTGAAAGCGCTTGGCGGGATCCTTTTGCAGACATTTCAAAATGAGCGCTTCGACATGCGCGGGCACGCTCGGAACAATTTCGCGCGGGCGCTTCGGGACCTCGCGAACTTGTTTTAGAGCGAGTGCAATCGGCGTGTCGCCATCGAACGTCGGCATGCCTGTAACCATTTCATACATCAGGAGGCCGAGCGAATAGATGTCCGTACGCGGGCCCATGGGCTTGAGCTCAACTTGCTCAGGAGCCATGTACGCGGGAGTGCCGGCGATCGTGCCGGTCATTTGCACGTTGCCTTCTGACAGGCGCGCGATGCCGAAATCCATGATTTTCACGACGCCGTTGCGATCGAGCATGATGTTCGCGGGCTTCAGGTCGCGGTGCACGATGCCTTGCAAATGCGCTTCGTGGAGACCTGCGCAAATTTGCCGCGCGATTTCAAGCGTCTCGTCAACGGGTAGGGCTCCGACGCGGCGCAGCTTAGAAAGCAGGTTCTCGCCCTCAACGAATTCCATCGAGAGACACGCCATGCCGTTCAAGCGATTGAACTCGTGAATGCGGCAGACATTCTTGTGGGTGACTTTGCGCGCCAGGCACATTTCCTTGCGCAGGTTTTGCTGCATTTCCTCTTCCGAGGCGATGCCAGGACGCAAAACTTTAAGGGCTACGATTTCGCCGGTTTCGAGGTCGCGAACTTTGTAGACGATGCCAGTGCCGCCGGTTCCGATTTGGCTCAAGATTTTGTAGCGCGAGGGGATGCTTGACGACGCAGCAGAGAAATTCGAGTTTGCGGCGTCTTCGGGCTTCGGACCGGTGTGGACGATGGTCTCGCTAAGACACTGATTCTGCTGGCCTTGTTTGGTGGCAGCGGCGTCGTTGGAAGTCGTCAGTATCATAAGCTGATCTTGTGTGCTTTTGGTGCACTCGAAGGATGGCGCGTGGGATGGAAGAAGCCAATAGCGCCACAGTTTGACTGTCCTAGTACCCTCGTTCTACGCGTTTTCGCACATTCCCGGGGCTGTCCGTTGAAGTGGTATACGAGAGCGAGCAAGCGCCACAAGAAAATACATTTTGCACGATGGATAAATTCGACGAATCAATTCGTAGACCATCGGGGCAGCGATGACTTGCCGAGAATTATCGAGACATCCTTCGTCGTATTCGCGCAGGGAAAAGGCGAAGCGTGCCCGGCTCGAGCCGGCCGCTACAAATGCTGCATCAGCGCGCCTGCCCGAAATTGAAATTTTCGAATGAGTTTTTTTGGGGCATCCGGAAACACACGAACCGAAAACACACTGCCCGAAAAACACGAACCGGTAATGCACGATTCGGAAATGTGATGCGCGGGAGGCTAGGTGTTGGGGAGGACGCCGAGGGTCGCGGCGGCTACGGCGTCGCGGGTGGTGTTTTTTACGTTGTACATGGCTTCGTCGGCTAGGTGGAGGAGATCGGCTTTCGTTTTCGAATCACCGGGATAGGACGCGATGCCGACGCTCGAGGTGATGTGGACGTTGAGGCCGACATCTTTTAGCCAGACATTTTCGCGAATGAGTTTGTGCAAGCGGTTGGCTACGCGACAGGCATTTTCTTTCGACGTCTGCGGCAGCAGGATGACGAATTCATCGCCGCCGTAGCGAAACGCGAGATCGATGATGCGGCAATGATCTTTGATCAGGTCGCCGACTTCGCCGAGCAGCTTCGAGCCCATCAAGTGGCCGTGCGTGTCGTTGACGGCCTTGAAGTGATCGAGGTCGATGAAGATCACGGAGAATTCGAAGGCGTAGCGATTCGAGCGGTAAATCTCCGTGTCGAGCATGAAATTCAGATGGCGCGCATTGTAGAGCGACGTGCAATCGTCCTTGATCGTGAGTTCGTGGATGCGATGCACGTGGCGCGCATTTTCGATGGCGATGGCTGCGTAATCGGCGAGCGCTTCGAGCAGCGCGAGATCGCGCGCGCCGAAACCTTCAGGGCCAACGCAATTGATCAGTTCGATGACGCCGAGGCACTGATCGCGGAAGCGAACGGGGACGGCGACGATCGAGCGCGTCTCGACTTTCGTTTTCTCATCGACCTTCGAGAAGAATCGCGAATCCTGCGTCGTGTCCGGAACGACGACGGGCTCGCCGCTCTGCGCCACCCAGCCGGCAATTCCCTGCCCGAGTTTGATGCGAACGTCGCGAAGGGCTTCCGCGCCGACGCCGGTGGCGATCTGAAAGTAGAGTTCGTTCTTGGCCTGATCCATCAGGAGCAGAGACCACGTGTCCGGGCGCAGCACCTCGTTTATTTTTTCCATGATGGTGCGGAGGACTTGATCGAGCTGCAACGAGGAGGTGAGAGCTTTGCCGAGCTCGTGGAAAACCGAGACCTCGCTGCCCTCGGGCATGTCCACCCGGATGCCAGGGCTCTGGCGGCGTTCGATGCCGGTGAAAGGTTTGGACTCGGGCACGGTTGACAACTATCCCTTTGGACTTGAAAGTCCCGACGGCAGGACTTTCGCGCAACGATCTCCATTATAGTGAAGGATTTAGCGGGACTGCAACGGCCTCGGAAGCGAGCTTGCCGAAAGTGGAACCCGCGCCGGCACAAGGGGTAGTACTATCGCGCGGGATGGGCCCGGGATGTAGTGTACGGTTTGCGTTGACATGGATTCGGCACCTGCTATATTTTTCGCGGAGCAATTTTCCACAGGATGTCCACAACACCTTTCGGCGAGCGGCTGAAACGCGAACGGGAGCTACGCGGAGTTTCCCTCGAAGAAATCGAAGCCGCAACTTACATCAAAATCAAATATCTCGAAGCGCTGGAAAGCGAGAATTGGGCGGAATTGCCGGGAGGAATTTTCAACCGGGGATTCATCCGCACGGTGGCGCGCTATCTGGGGATGGATGAAGACAGTATCCTGGCCGAGTACACATTCGCGCAAAAGGATTTGACCGCGACCGCTCCGCGATTCGTCAGCCTCGAAAAGCAGCCACGGCGGTGGCCGCGCAGCGTCGAAAAGGGCGCGACTTTGGCGATCTGCCTTGCGGCGATATGCGCGATTTGCTGGCTCGGCTACCGAGGCGTGTCTGGGGCGTGGCGAGCGGCGGCCAGCTATCGAGCAGCGCGCGCGACACCGCCAGCATTCGGACCTTCTGCTGCTGTTTCTCACGCGACTGGGCCTTCGGCTGCCGTGACTCCCGCTGCTGTGCCTCCGAGTTCAGCTTCGCAAGCTCCCGCGCCAGCCCCGATAGAAGCTGGAATGGCGCCGATTCCCTCACGCATACTTGAGAAGAACGAACCAGCGCGCGTGGTGCCTAGCGTTGCCGCTACCGCCGACACGAAAACTTATTTTCAGATGAAGGTCGAGGCCGGTAAAAGCGCGCGGATTCGAGTGCTGGCGGACCGCCATCTGGTTTACACCGGGCACATAACTGCGGGCGAGACAAGGCGATATCGAGCACGAAACACGTTTGAAATTTTTTCGAGCGATTCCGGCGCCGTCCTGATTGAATTAGAAGGACAGACTATGCCTCCGCTCGGTCCATCGGGACAACCTGGTGGAGCGACGTTTGCGCGGAGGGACATGGAAGCGGCAGCCGGGGGAACCCATTAGTCTAATCGCCACCGCAGAGGTGCGCACCGAAGTTCGAGCTGGCAAGGCGCACCGCGAGCGAAAGCTCGCCATTTGCTCGGGCAGCCTGACACTTTCGCCCGAGGACCGCGCTGAACTTCTCGCTATTCTTGCGGAAGACAGCGACGGAGACATTGCCGATCAAGCCGCGCACAAACTCCTGACAATTTCGCACGAAGCGTTTCTGGCGGCTCTCGAGCGCCCGGACGCGGACCCGCGGCTTTTTACGTATTGCGCGACGGAAATCGCGTCCAAGCCGAACATCGCCGACGCGCTGGCAAAAAATCGGGCGTGCTCAAGAGATTTGGTGGCGCGAGCCGCCGGGCATCTTTCGTCGTCAGGCATTCAGTCTCTGCTCGATGATCTCGACGGCCTGTCCATGTCCATCGCGCTTGCGGAAGCTCTAGCGGGCGCGGTGCACGCGACGCCCGAGCAGATGGAATTAATCGCCGAATTGAGCAAAGGACTGCCCGACGAAAATCACGTGCGAGAGGCCGTGGTGGCAGCGGAACCGGTTTCAATCCGGCGGCAATCGCTGATTCAGAAAATTTCGAATATGACGGTGGTGGAGCGAATTCAGCTTGCAATCAAAGGGCCGCGCGAGGCGCGGACATCGCTGATTCGCGATTCGAACAAGATTATTCAGCGCGCGGTGCTGCAATCGCCGCGATTGACAGAAACCGATGTCGAAAGTTTCGCTTCGATGACGAATTTGAGCGCGGACATTTTGCGGATCATCGCCGCGAATCGCGCGTTCATGAAGAATTACGTGATTGTGAGAAATTTGACGAACAATCCGAAGATGCCGCTCGATGTTTCGTTGAGGCTGCTGATGCGGCTGACGCCAACCGACCTCAAGCATCTCACGGTGAACAAGAACATTCCGGAGACGCTGCGCTCGATGGCGGTAAAACTTTTTCGCCAGCGAATGGTTTCACAGAGCGACGAGAATTAGGGCTCGCTTCGCGTTAACTTTTTCTATCGCGCGTGTTCCGGGACGTGTTGCGGAACACGATCGGGCGCAGGTTCCGACGCGCGCTCCGGCCCACGCTGCAAAATCCCCTGTAACACTTTCAGATCGCCGTCTACCGGTCCAATCGAGAGGCCTAGAATCTTCGCGATTAGCGGGTAAAGATTGACGTTTTCAAACGGCTCAACGGTTGTTCCGCGGCGAATGTCCGGCCCTTCCGCGTAGAAAATCGCGCGCATCGTCTTGAAGCGATACGGATCGTAGCCGTGCATGCCTTTTACTTCGGTCGGTTTGTTGTTGGTAGGAGGAGGAGTTTTCGCGCGCGCCAAGTATGGGCCATTCAGGATGACGACGGGATCGCCGATTCGCGGATTGTTGTTGTAATGCAAATCTGCGGGGACATCGCGCTGGCGATAGACGGTGAATTTGTCGCTCGCACCCTTTAGCTGCTCGTAGGCTTTCTCGGCGGCGGCTTCGTTCTTCGCGTACATGAGCGTGCCCGCCGATTCGAAATCCGAGAGATCGGCCCACTGGTCAAAACTAATCATTCCACCTTGCACAGTGTCCATGCCGTGATCCGCGACGATGATGAGATCGATCGGCAGGTGAAGTTTGTTCAGTTTCGTCTCGAGATGGCCCATCAATTCGTCCACGTGATGAACGGCAACAGCTTCTTCGGGGCTTTCGGGGCCGAAGACGTGCCCGGCGTGATCCGTGTCGGGATAATAGAGCGTGATGAAATGCGGGCGATTCGCCACGGGAAGGCGGAGCCACTCGATGACTTGATCGATCCGATCCTCGTCAGGAAGTTTGTCGTCATACTTTAGATAGAACGAAGGCCGCTGGCCGGCGATTTCGGTATCCGAGCCGGGCCAGAAAAAGCACGCGCTGCGCATGCCCTGATTTTCGGCAAGAACCCAGAGCGGAGTGCCGCCGTACCAACTGCCGTCGCCGCCGCTCTTGGGATCGGTGTAGCTGTAGAACTTCTTGCGCTCGGGATCGTAGAAATTATTGGCCACGATTCCGTGATGCTCGGGATAGAAGCCGGTGACGATCGTATAGTGATTTGAAAAGGTGACCGAGGGATACGATGGGATCATGCCATCCGGGGCGCTCGCGCCGCGCGAGGCGATGGCGAGAAGATTCGGCGCGCCGTATTTCTGGGCGTAGTCGTAACGAAAACCGTCGAGCGAAACGAGAACGACATAGGGTTTTTGCTGCTGCTCGGCGGCGTTCGGGCCGTGGTCTACCGCAATTACCGGGAGCACGGGTGCGGGCGTGAATTGCTTCTGCTCGCAGCCGTGGAATACAAACAGCATTACGAACGCGAGGGAAAGGCGGCTGACGACTTCGCCGAATTTAGACTTCATTCGAATTACCTTTCATTTTTCCCGCGAGCTATTGTTTCGCGAGCGACGCCACGATTTGTTTCTGATATTCGCGCGCCTTCTGCAGGATTTCGGCTTCGTTGAGCGTGAGCATCTTTCGCTCGACCATTATGACGCGGCCGGCGATTAAAACGGTTCGCACGTCTGTCGCTTTGAGCGCGAAAACGAGTTCGGAATACACGTTGTACATCGGCGTGGCATGAGGCGCGCTCGTGTCAACGATGATGAGATCGGCTTGCTTGCCAGGTTCGAGAGAGCCGATGCGCTTCTCGAGATGTAGAGCTCGCGCGCCGCCGATGGTCGCCATCTCCACCACTTGCGCGGCGGGCAGAGCGCGAGGATCCATGCGCGAGATCTTTTGCAGTTTCGCCGCGAGGTCCATTTCTTCGAAGAGATCTTGATTGTTGTTGCTTGCCGCGCCATCGGTGGCCAGGCCGACGGGCACGCCCGCGGCGAGCATTTCGATCACTGGCATGACGCCCGCAGCCGTTTTCATATTGCTCGAGGGATTGTGCGAGCAGCCGACGCCGAAATGCGCGAGCGTCGCGATGTCCGCGGAATTGACGTGAATGCAATGCGCGCCGAGAACATCAGGACCGAGAATGCCGAGCTTTCCGAGATATGCGACGGGCGTGAGGCCGTGCTTCGCGCGGCTTTGCTCCAATTCGAATGGCGCTTCGGCAATGTGAATGAGGATCGGCGCGCCATTCTTTCGAGCCAGCGCGGCGGAATCTTCGAGCGTTTTTTCAGAGCAGGTGTAAATCGAATGGGGAGCCACAGCGGCGACGATCAGCGGATCGCCCTTCCAATGATCGAGGAATTTCTGCGTGTAGGCATAGGCTTGATCGAGGGTTTTGTTGTCGGGCGCGGGGAAATCGATGATTGTCTCGCCGAGGACGCCACGCATGCCGGCTTCTTTCGTCACGCGGGCGACGGCGTCTTCGAAGTAATACATGTCCGCGTAGGTGGTGATTCCGCCGCGAAGCATTTCGAGAAGGCTGAGCTTCGTCCCCCACGCGGCGAAATCCTCGGTGACGTTGCGCGCCTCAGCCGGGAAAATGTATTTGCGGAGCCAATCGTCGAGGCTCAAATCGTCCGCGATGCCGCGGAAAAGGCTCATGGCGGCGTGCGCGTGGCTATTGATCAGCCCGGGCATGACGATTTTTCCGTGCGCGTCGATTGTGCGCGCGGCTTCGTAGCGCGATTCGATTTCCTGGCGCGTTCCGACGGCCACGATTGCGTCGCCTCGGACGGCGACCGAGCCATCTTCAATCACGCGCTTGGTGGAATCCATCGTGACGACGGTGCCGCCGGAGACGAGCAGGTCGACCCGTTCTTTTTGCGGCGCGGCGGAGGCGCGGAGCGGGGTCGCGAGTGCTGTCGCGAAAATTAATACTGCGAGAAGGAATGACGAGAGACGGTTGTGATGCATGGATGCTCCCTGAATCGATTTAGCGATCGTGCCGCCGCGAGAAAACGCAGATTCCTCAGGGAATCCTCGTCGGATGCCCTTCGGAATGACACCGCTTGAAGCGTTCGGCGAGTTGGCTACTGATTGCGGCAATTGAGAAACCGCGGCGAAGCAGCGGCTCATAGAAACGACTGGTCGAACGGGCGCGGCAGAAGCGAGCCTGCCGTCTCGCGAACGACTTTGCCCTTGAGATTTGCGAGCGCGACGGGAATGTCGCCACAGAATTCCCAGATAATTTGCCGGCACGAACCGCAGGGAGGCGTCAGAATTTCGGTGTCGCACACGACGGCGATGGCTTCGAACTCGCGCTCGCCTTCGGAAATTGCTTTGAAGATTGCGACACGTTCGGCGCATAACGTCAGGCCGAGTGTGGCGTTTTCAATGTTGCAGCCCTGGATGATTTTCCCGGATTTTGTTCGCAGCGCGGAGCCTACACGGAATTTGGAATAGGGCGCGTAGGCTTTTTCGCGGGCGGCTCGCGCTGCGTCAATTAGTTCTTGCTCATTGCTCACGGATTACCTCTTCGACTTAGAGCTGCCGCACGAAAATCGGTGCGGCGCTACAGGTTATTTCGACGAATTGCCAGCGACCTAGGACTAAGAACGGCTGGTCTTACGACCAGCCCTACGAAAACCTACGGCATCGCATTCTTACCTGAATCGTCATCGTCTTGTTTGGGCTTTCGTATGAGGAACGAACAGAGAAAAATTATCGCCCCCGAAAGGATGATCGTGGGATGCCACATGTGCCCAGTTCGCCCACCCAGAACGCCCTCAAGCATTAGGCCGCCGCCGATGATCTGGATCCATCGTTTCGCGGTCATCGGTCGCTCGTCGCTCACTTCTTCTCCCCTTCGGACTGCGAGACATCCGCCGCGATTCGCTTGAGGACGGCGCGAAGGAGCGCGATGAAGTGGCCCTTGACGCGCTCGCCGGTTTCCATTACTTCCGCGTGATTGATGGGCTGATCGAGAACGCCTGCGGCCATATTCGTGACGCAAGAAATTCCGAGAACGCGAATGCCCATGTGCCGCGCGACGATCACTTCCGGAACGGTGGACATGCCCGCGAGATCGGCGCCGATTGTGCGCATGTAGCGAATTTCGGCAGGCGTCTCGTAACTCGGACCGGTGAGAGCTCCGTACACGCCTTCGAAAACCTCGACGCCAAGCTTACGCGCTTCTTCGCTCGCGATCGCTCGGTAGGACTTCGAGTAAGCGTAAGTCATGTCTGGAAATCGCGGGCCGAAACGCTCGTCGTTCGGGCCGATCAGCGGATTCGAGCCCTGCAAATTAATGTGGTCGCGAATCACAACGAGCGCGCCCTGCTTGAAACTCGTATTGATGCCGCCCGCGGCGTTCGTAAGTATCGCGGCGCGAATTCCAAGGCGCCCAAGCACGCGCATCGGAAAGACAACTTCCTTGAGCGAATAGCCCTCGTAAAAATGAACGCGGCCTTGCATCGCCGCGACTACCACATCACCAACTTTTCCGATCACAAGGCGGCCCGCGTGGCCTTCGGCTGTCGAGCGTGGGAATCCAGGAATTTTTTCGTAGGGGATGCGGACAGCTCCGGCGAGATCTTCGGCAAACGCGCCGAGGCCTGAGCCAAGAACTACGGCGACGCGTGGCCGCAACTTGGTCTTCGAGAGAATGAATTTTGCGGCGCGATCCGCGCGCGCAAAATCTCTTTTCGCGGCGCGGCCAGTGCCTCCCACGCGCGGGCTCATCGCAGCATGATTCCCACGATTGAGGCTGACATCAAGTTCGCCATCGTTCCCGCCATCATCGCGCGAAGGCCGAGGCGCGCCAGATCGCCCTTGCGATTGGGCGCGAGCGCTCCGATCCCGCCGATTTGAATTCCGATCGAGCTGAAATTCGCAAAACCGCATAGCGCGAATGTGGCGATCGTGAAGGAACGCGGATCGAGCGAATCCTTCATGGGCCCGAGGCGCTGGAACGCGATCAGTTCATTCGTTACGGTTCGCAGGCCCAGCAAATTGCCGATCGTGGGGCAGTCGTGCCACGGAATGCCGATGAGCCATGCGATCGGCGCGAAGACCCAGCCGAAAACTTGCTCGAGGCTCGATGGGAACCAGCCGATATGTGCGTGAACGAATCCGAAAATTCCGTCCGCGAGATAGAGCAGCGCGATAAACGAAATCAGCATGGCGGCGACGTTGATGGCGAGATGCAGACCGTCGATCGTTCCGCGCGAAATTGCGCCCAGCGCGTTTGGATCGCGCTCGATGTCGGCCATTTGCACCTTGCCGCCCGTCTTCGGCGTTTCCGTTTCAGGCACAAGCATCTTCGAGAGAAGAATTGTTCCGGGCGCCGTCATGATCACGGCCGCTAAGAGATGCTTCGCCTCGATGCCGAAGGCGATGTAAGCGGCCATAATTCCGCCCGAGACGTGGGCCATGCCGCTCGTCATTACGGTCATCAATTCAGATTTGGTCAAGTCGGGAAGAAACGGGCGGATCGTCAGCGGCGCTTCGGTCTGCCCCATGAAAATGCTTGCGGCCACGTTCAGCGATTCGGCGCCGCTTGCGCCCATCAGGCGCGTCATCACCCACGCGGCCAATTTGATAACCGCCTGCATCACTCCCCAGTGATAGAGCAGCGCGAAAACCGCGGCGATGAAAATGATGGTCGGCAGCACCTGAAACGCGAAAAAGAATCCCATCGAGGACCCTTTTTTGCCGAGATCGCCGAAAACGAATGACGAGCCGAAAAAAGAAAAATCGAGGAGCCAGTTGACGGCGGCGCCCGCTTTTTGAAAGAGGATGCGGCCGAATTCCCAACGCATGACGAGAAACGCGAATACGATCTGGAGGCTGAGGCCCCACGCGACGGTTTTGTAATTAATCGCGGCGCGGTTCGAGGAAAACAGATAGGCGAGGCCCATCATTGTGAGCATGCCGAGGATGCCGATTAGATGGTGCATTCATTTCCTCCGCGATTGCGTTGTCTATCGTAGCGCCGGCATCTTGCCGGCGGTTGTTCGAGCGCGATGCAAAACGCAACTTGCGACCGGTTGGCTTGGCGTAGCGCAGGAGTCTTCTTGCGCGAAAAATCGCCGGCAAGATGCCGGCGCTACGACAGCATGATTGCCGTTACGCCGGGCCGTCGGCGCCGATAATTCGGCGGACTAGCGGCCTCGCTGGGGGCGCGACGGCGCCGATTACGAAACTATCAGCCAGCAAACTAAGCGCCTCGCCCTTTCGTTCGTCTGAATTGTAATGAA
Organism: uncultured Acidobacteriota bacterium; assembly: GCA_963803835.1. Classification (GTDB taxonomy): domain Bacteria; phylum Acidobacteriota; class Terriglobia; order Acidiferrales; family UBA7541; genus Palsa-147. The sequence continues at coordinate 69,584 of CAWDOI010000029.1, forward strand.
TCGTGCAGAGGACGCTGCCTGCAAGAACGCGATCGCCGACTTTTTTCTCGAGCACGATGCCCACGGCCGGATCGATTGAATCTTCCTTCTTCTCGCGCCCGCCGCCGAGAAGCATGCTGGCAACGCCGACCTGCTCGCAGCGAATGGTTGTGATGTAGCCCTCTTTCATCGCAATTGCCGTGGCTTTGTTTTTCGCACGCGGCAGCCGAGATGGATCGTCCACGACGCCGGCGTCGCCGCCCTGCAGCCGGATAATCTCGCGGAACTTATCACGCGCGGCGCCGCTCGCAATCATCGCCGACGCGAGGTTGCGCCCTTCGGCGACAGTCTTGCATTTGCCGCCGAGAACGAACATCCACGCCGAAAGATCGAGGCACAATTCGCGCAAATCCTCGGGGCCGCCGCCGGCGAGCACGTCGAGGCATTCCTCGACTTCGAGCGCGTTGCCAACTTTGCGCCCGAGCGGCTGCTCCATATCCGTGATGAGCGCGACCATCTTCTTGCCCATGCGCTGGCCCGTTTCGACCATCAACTCGGCGAGGTAGACGGCGTCTTCTTCGCGCTTCATGAACGCGCCGTCGCCCGTTTTTACGTCGAGGACCAGCGCGTCAATTCCCTCCGCGAGTTTCTTGCTCATGATCGAGGCGCAGATGAGATAGGGGCTCTCGACGGTCGCCGTGACATCGCGCAAGGAGTAGAGCTTCTTATCGGCGGGAGCGATCTGCGGAGTTTGGCCGATCAGCGCGCAGCCGCATTGCTTCAGAACTCTGCGGAAATCGGTGAGCGAGAGATTGACGTTGAAGCCGCGGATGGATTCGAGCTTGTCGAGCGTGCCGCCGGAGTGGCCGAGGCCGCGGCCGCTGATCATCGGCACACGCAAGCCGCCAGCGGCGACGACGGGCGCGATGACGAGCGAAGTCTTGTCGCCGACGCCGCCTGTCGAGTGCTTGTCGACCTTCGTGCCTGCGACGTCGGACAAATCGAGCACTTCGCCGGAGTGAAGCATGGCTTCGGTCAGAGCGGCGAGTTCGCGGCGCGTCATACCGCGCCAGACAACGGCCATCAGCCAAGCGGCAAGCTGGTAATCGGAAGTGGAATCGTCGGTGGCGCCGCGAACGAGGAATTGGATTTCTTCGGGGCTGAGTTCCCCGGCGTCTCGCTTCTTGCGGATGATGTCAACGGCGCGCATGCCAGACGCACGCGCGTAGGCGTGCGAGAAATAGAAGCGAAGGCTAGCATCGCCGCGAAGGCCAGTCAACGAACGTCGCGCGCCAGGGTCATTTTTCGATTGTCGCGTTAGTAGAGACTACGCATAGAGGAATGGGCGGCTTGCGCTGCTTCTCCAGAAGTAGGCGAGGATGATGACGCTTGCGATTGCGGCGTAGGCGCACCAGAGCGATGTGAACGCGTACCGCTTAAACGCCATTACAATCAGAAGAATCGCAAGGTTCGCCGCGCCGAAGGCTATCATCGCCCTGATCTGCGAGAAGAAGAGCGAGCCGCACGTTGCAATCACATACAGCACCGCGACTGCCGTATTGTTCGTCGCTTGATTGATATAGACGATGCTGTTGCTCCTGACGTATATCTGCGTTGGAAATGCCGTCAAAGCCCACAATATATAAAGTGTCGTTGCTCCGCCGAGGACGACGAACGGCACCATGCGCCTGCGGCTCTTCTTGTCAGCCTCAAACAGCAACACGCTCATAGGTAATAGGAAAGGGAGAAGCCCCTGCGCGTACAGCATGAACGCCGCGCCCATGTCGTGCGTCACTTCGGGCGGCAGAATCCCATCCAATCCCAGCCACACGAAGCCCTCGATGAACTGATGAATGGCGAATAAGATGGGCAACGATGCGAACATCAGTTCGCGCCTGTGCTTCACCTTCTTCAATGTGACCACGCCGACGGCGCCGAGGGCTGCGCTGCCAGTGAAATTCGCTACGGCTGAAAAGCACACGGCTAGTTTTCTCCCACGCGTGATTTACACCCTATCATCGCTGAACGCAAAATATTTCTTGGGATGCAGCGATCCGATTTGGCGCAGATGCAACCTCACAGACCCGAAAACCTATCCAGCGGATTCTGATCAGTGGACGTGTGACGTCAATTCACGATGATTCGCGTAACTGATCATTTGAGAACCATTTCTCCGACAGGCAGGCTTATCGCGCGTGGGACGGCGGACTAGCGGATAAACTCATACTCACGCTGGCTGGGGCCAGTTCCTAAAAATGTACAAAACAGAACAGACGGGCGCGCCACCGTCGACTACCATGGTCCAGTTCGCCTTTCGACGTGCTTGTAAAGCCCTTATTTTGAATACTTTATCCGATAAAGGCCTCAGGATTTGACATTTAGGTAAGTCAGTGAATATCGAGCCGAAAGGGCGAATTCGAGCTTCGGCGAATGCTGTTTCCACATTCGGCCGCTGCTTTACGCACGCACAAAGGCTCACGATATGAGCGTTCCCGCATTACAAACTGCGACGGAGCCACTCGAACTCGCACGTGGCACCGCTACTAATTTCAGAGAGTTTTTATCGTCCGTGATGGATTCAGAAGACATTCAGAGCGCGCCAGAAGACCTCTTAATCACCGCGATCGATTTCACCATGATCACAGCTGGTGCGTGCTTCGGTTTACTTCACGCGCTGACGATGGCGCCCAAGCCTGTTCGTGCGTCGCGAAGATACGATCCACGCTTGCTCCGTACTGAACCACTCAAGTTTTGATTTTTCCACACACTTCGTTTCCGCGTGTCTTCGATTTTTGGTTTGGATCGGTGCAACTATCGGGCGCGGAGCGTCACCCGTTTCAACGGACTCACGTGGTTGTCACGGTAACGCCCCTAGTCATCGCGATCTAGGTTTGTGGCACGGTCACCGGAGCCGGCGGCGGATTCGGAGTTGCAGGTTTCGCCGGGGGCGGTTCGAATCGCGGTCTTCCGGGCAGCGGTTTGGGCGCTGTCTTTTTCGGCTTCTTTGCTTCACGGCCTCGCTTGTCTCGATTGCCCATGATTCACTCCTCGTCCTGTTGGATTTTGCTAGCAGTCCTCGTGATTCCGGTCGGCGGCGCTTCTGCATTCGCGATTATGCCTGAAGCACAGGCGGTTTGGACCGCTTCGAAGTAAAGAGCTCCGCGTATCGCTCGCAAAGGCAAGACTAGCACCGCTGCGCAATCCCGGGCAGACCTCCGCGTGATTCTTCGAGAGGCACTCGGGGACAAGTCAATCTGGTTGCGACAAACGTCAAAGTCGTGGTGCTGCGGCGGCGAAGCATCGCTCAAAAAGGAAGCGACGCCGCGCCACCATCTTACTCAAGCGATTTCTTACGCGCCCACGCCTATCTTCTGGCCTTTGAAGAAAGCGAGCAAATCGGAGTTGATCTGGTCCGCGTTGGTCGTGGGCATTCCGTGCGGAAAGCCCGGATAGACCTTTAGCGTCGAGTTCTTCAGTATTTTGGCGGACAACGGACCCGCCGCGACGATCGGCACAATCTGATCGTCTTCACCGTGCATCACCAGCACAGGGATGTCGATTTTCTTGAGGTCTTCGGTGAAGTCGGTCTCCGAGAACGCCTTGATGCAGTCGTAGTGGGCCTTCATGCCGCCCAACATCCCTTGCAACCACCAGTGCTCGCGGATTCCCTCGGAAATTTTTGCGCCCGGGCGATTGTATCCATAAAAGGGCAGCGTGATGTCCCTGTAGAATTGCGGCCGGTTGGCTGCGAGTGCCGTTCGGAGGCCGTCGAAGACTTCGATCGGCGCGCCGGTCGGGTTATTTGCAGTCTTCAACATGAGCGGAGGCACGGCGCTGATCAGCGCGGCCTTCGCAACCCGCTTGGCGCCGTGGCGGCCAAGATAGCGCGCGACTTCACCACCTCCGGTCGAGTGTCCAACCATGATGGCGTCTTTCAGATCAAGCTTTTCGAATAGGACAGCGAGATCGTCCGCGTAAGTGTCCATGTCGTTGCCGTCCCACGTCTGCGTGGAGCGGCCATGTCCTCGGCGGTCGGCTGCAATGACGCGAAAGCCACGCTGCCCGAAATAGAGCATCTGGCCGTCCCAGTCGTCCGCGGTGAGAGGCCAGCCGTGCGAAAACACGATCGGCTGTCCTGTGCCCCAATCCTTGTAGTAAATCTGAGTGCCGTCTTTCGTAGTGATCGTTGCCATCGGGTGGCCTCCTGGAAGCGTTTCTAACGCGAGGGCGACATTATGAAAGAATCAAATGGAATTTTACAAGGGCGTCCAAAGTTTGGATGACTGACCCACGCGCGAGTGGGCGCGTAATCGGAATATCGGAAGCCGACCGATTTAACGTGAACAGGTCGCACGGGAACCCGCGTGGCGCCGCTAGCAATTGGCCTTTGTTGCCGATATGGATTTCGGGCTTTGGAACGAAATAGAGGAATTCTCAGTCAGATTAATGGTCTCTGACGCAAATCGGCCGTCCGTTATCTGTCTCTTCGTGCTGCCCCGCTGGACATGACGCGGACTGAGCTTGCCGGTCGCGATCGCGGTCCCGATCTCTGTCATGGTCCGACGCGCCCTGTGGCCCGGCTGGTCCTTGCGGTCCGGCTGGCCCCGCTGCTGGGGTCGCAGAGCACCCGGCAACCATAACCACCAGCAAGAATGCAGTAATAACTAGCGATGACTTCATTATGAGCTCTCCTATGTAATGTCGCTCGGGGCAAAATGCGGCCACCGCAGACGATTGCACATAGCGAGAATGGTAACCACACGTTCCGGCGGCCGCTGTCCCAATTCGCACAGTATCCAAGCACAATAACCAATCGGCGCTCAGCGCGGGAAGACAGCCGAGAATGATAATGCCGCGTTGACACCTTCCGGGCAGTCCGTTAGATTATTGGGCGTGAGTTTCATGCAAGTGTTTACGTCTCAATTCGCGTTCGCCTTTACGTACCGCTTCCCCTCTTGGCGGAAGCGGCCGGGTGACGCGCGCTTGACGGGAGTGGAATTCCAGAGCTAAAAGCGCAACAGCAAGCGTCAGCCGGCCGCGACCCAAAATGGGGATCGCGGCTTTTTTGTTTTTGGACTGATTGAAGGCGCGATAAGGAGAGAAACGGTGATCATCAATATGTCTACGCATGCAACGAAAGAGCAAATCAATCACGTCATCGAGCGCGTCCGGGAATGCGGATTCGAGGCTGAGGTCATTATCGGAGCCGAACGAACGGTGATCGGCGTGGTCGGTAAGAATCGCGGGCGCCGGGCGGAAGTGGAAGCGCTGCGCGTCGCGCCGGGCGTGGACGACATTATTCCGATCGCGCAGCCGTTCACGCTCGTGAGCCGCGAGCTGCGACCCGAGTCGACGGTCGTCAGCGTCCGCGGCGTGCCAATCGGCGGGCCTGAGGTGATTATTATTGCCGGGCCGTGCTCGGTGGAATCGCGTGATCAGCTTTTCGCGGCAGCGCGGGCGGTGAAGGCGGGCGGAGCGCACATGCTTCGCGGCGGCGCGTACAAGCCGCGGACATCTCCATACGATTTTCAGGGGCTTGGCGTGGAAGCGCTGAAAATCATGGACGAAGCACGCCGCGAGACAGGATTGCCGATCGTTACGGAAGTTGTCGGCGTCGAAGATCTCGATGACGTCTGCGAATACGCGGACATGCTGCAAGTGGGCGCGCGAAATATGCAGAATTATCCTTTGCTGCGCAGGCTCGCAACGGTTTCGAAGCCGGTACTTTTGAAGCGCGGCCCCTCCGCGACGGTGAAAGAATGGCTTCTTGCGGCGGAATATTTGCTTTCTGGCGGAAATCCGAATGTGGTGCTCTGCGAGCGCGGGATAAAAACATTTGAAACGGAAATGCGGAATACGCTTGACCTCGCGGCCGTGGCCCTGGCGAAGGAATTGTGCCACTTGCCAGTGATCGTGGACCCGTCGCACGCCACGGGAAGGCGAAGCCTCGTTCCCGCGGCCGCGCGCGCGGCGGTGGCTGTCGGAGCCGATGGCCTGCTCGTCGAAGTGCATCCGTGGCCGGAGCGCGCGCTCTCGGACGGGCCGCAATCGCTCGATACCGAAGGCTTCGAGCGCATGATGCGCGGACTTCGCGAACCGCTCCTGAGGCAGCACTCGAACGAAAAACTCAACGCGGCGAAAGCTTAGGAAGCGGGTTCGAGAGTCAGATTCGCAATTTCGGCGGGACAACGGAATCGCACGGGCACGACGATTGTTCCAATTCCGCGGCTTACGTAAATTTGCGTCTGGCCGAGGCGCGCCCAACCCACCTTGTATTTGAGCTGTTCCGGCGAGCGTCCCCAAATATTTCCGAGCAGCGGCAAATTTACTTGCCCGCCGTGTGTATGCCCCGAGAGCACGAGCGGCACGTTCGCGCGAGCGGCAGCTCGAATGATCGAAGGATTGTGTGAGAGCAGAATTGTCGCGGCGTTTCGCGGAATGCCGCGCAATGCATTGGCTAGGTCCGGCCGGTAATACCAATCGTCGATTCCAGCGAGGTGAAGCGATTGCCCGCGGCGGCGCAACTTCGTGTGGCGATTGCGCAAGACTTCGATTCCACGCTCCTCTAGCGCGCCGGTCACCTGTTCGGCTCCGACGCGAAAATCATGATTGCCGAGTACCGCGAAAGCTCCGTGCCGCGACTCGATGCCGCTGAGAATTTCCGCAACTGGCTCGATGTACGCGCGCGAGTAAGTCACAAAATCGCCGGTAAGCGCGACGAGATCGGGCTCGAGCTCATTCACCATCTCCACGGCCTGGCGAAGCATGTCTTCGGGGAGAAACACGCCGTAGTGGATGTCGGTGAGTTGAACGACGCGGAAACCGTTGAACGCCTCGGGTAAGACGTCGAGACAAATCGTGCGCTCGGTGATCTCGAATTCGCTGCCCATCCGCCGCAAGGCGCGTCGATGGCCGTCACGCATCTCGCTTAGCGCGTAGTCCTCGACGCCGCCATTTCGCCAAAGGTCGGCAAAACGATGAAGTGGTTCGGCTAGGCGGGGCCTGCGCCCGCGGTCAGATTGGTGACGAACGACCATAGGAGCCTGTGGACGTCATAAACCAAATTAGCAACGGTTAACGCGGAGGTCAACGTGACGCAAAGGATAGGGTGGCCATTTATGCATGGTCTGGCGCTTGGTTCGACCGTCGAAATTTCGGCGCATTACAACGCCAATCTCACAGCGGTGATGGAATTGTTCGCGTTTCTTGTATGCTTGCGCAATGCATCCGATGGAGGGACAGTATCTCGCCATGGTCGCAGCGATTTGCTTTGCTGCGGGCTTGAATGTCTATGCGACGGTGGCCACGGCGGGGCTGCTTGCGCGCGCGGGCGCTGTCGTGCTGCCGGCGGCGTTGCATCCGATTCAGAGCTGGTATGTCATCGGCGCGTGCGCTGTACTCTTTCTCGTTGAATTTTTCGGCGACAAAATTCCGGCGTTCGATCTCATTTGGAATGCAGTGCATACTTTCGTGCGCGTTCCGATTGCGGCGTGGTTTGCGTATGAAGCGACGTCTCAACTTTCGCCGATCCAGCAGCTTTTGTGCACGCTCGCCGGCGGCGCTATTGCTCTTGCAGCTCACAGCGGCAAGACGGCTGCGCGAATCGCAGTGACGCCCGCGCCGGAGCCGTTTTCAAATATCACATTGAGCGCGGCTGAGGACGTGATTGCGGTGTTCCTGGTGTGGTTCGCGACGAGGCATCCTTACGCGGCGGGAGCGATGGTCGCGGTGGCGCTCGTCTTCGTGATCGTGACGATTCGATATGTTTGGAAGGCTCTACGAGCGTTGTTCGCCGGCGCCGAAAGAGAAATTCTGGCGTGACCTTGAAACTAGAGAGGCTTTAACGGGGCGCGCTCGGCGATATCGGCAATGATTTTTCGCATTTCGCCGTGAATAAGGCCGTTTGAGGCGATCAATTCGCGGTCGCCGACGTGGTATGGCTGCCCGGCAAAATCCGTGACCATGCCGCCGGCCTCGCGCACGATGAGTATTCCCGCCGCCGAATCCCAAGATTTCAAGCCAAATTCCCAGAACGCGTCGAACCGGCCGCACGCGACGGAGCACAAATCCAAAGCGGCGGAGCCGGCGCGCCGCACGCCATGCGAGCGCAAAGTAAATTCCCAGTAGTAGTGAATATTGGGATTCGAAGATCGTTTCTGCGACGGAAATCCCGTGGCAAGCAGGCTCTTTGAAATTGTTTGTATCTGCGAGACGTGAATTTTCTTCTGATTCAGAAAACTGCCTTCGCCGCGGGTCGCCGTAAAAAGCTCGTTCAAGATCGGATTCAGAATTGCGGCCACGAGAGGCTCGCCATCTTCGAGTAGAGCGATCGACACCGCAAAGCACGGATAGCCGTGAGCGAAATTTGTCGTGCCGTCGAGCGGATCGACGTACCAGCAATAACGCGACTTCTGCGCGGGATCGCCGCTGCCTTCCTCGGCGACAATCGCGTGCTTCGGAAAGTGAGTGCGCAGCCTGGCGACGATTGCCGCTTCCGATTTCTTGTCCGTCTCGGTGACGATGTCTACGTCGCCTTTGTACGAAATGGTCTGCGGGCGGCTGTGCTCGGAAATAAGAATTTCGCCGGCTTCGCGCGCCGCTTCTACAGCGACTTCGAGAAAGTGCGTCTGGCTCGATTCGCTGCCGCTCATTTCGGGTTCCTGGCCGTCAGATATTCCTTGCGATAGTGAAGCGTATCCGCTCCTTGCACGCGCAATTCGATGTGCCGGTATACTCCCGGCGGCGGCGTGGGATGCGGGTAATAGCCTAGCAGATACTGCGTGCGCAGTTCGCGGTCGATTCGGTCGAACATCGCTTGCAATTGATCGAAGCTATCGAGAATGTACATCGCTCCGCCGGTGCTGTCGGTGATTGTGATCAATGCGTGCTCTCCGGCGGTATTGCGGCCGCTCTCATTCGGGACAGGCCGAATCACGATCGAATAGATCAGCGCTTCGGAAGCGATGGCGGCGCGGCGAGCGTCTTCAAATTTGTAGGTGCTCGTGGTTTCGCCGGCGTCGGTGAGCAGTACGATCACACGCCTTCGGCCTGCCGGCAGCCGCGAAATGGCGCGCGAGCCCAGGACGACCGCGTCATAAAGCACGGTTCCCGCTCCATTCGACAAGCGCTTCGTTGCCGCTTGGAGATTTGCAACATTCGAGGTGAAGTCGGAGAGTTGCGCGACGTCGTCCGAAAATTGAAAGACCGCCAACCGATCTACGGGACGAACGATTTGCTTGACGAACCTCGAGGCTGACTCGCCTTCGAATTTCAATTCCTTGAATGTGCTGAGGCTCGTGTCCACCATGAGTGCCAAATCAAGCGGTTGATTCGTTTCCGCTTCAAAGCGCTCGATCTGCTGCGGCACTCCTTCTTCGAGAATTTGAAAGCTATCTTTCGGCAGATCGATAATCGGCCTGCCGTCGGCGTCAAGCGCGCTTGCGATCACCGTGACAAAATTTGTTTGGACGTGAATGCCGCCTTGCGAGCCTTTTTGCGCGGGCGGCTGCGATGGCGTGACCGACGTCAGGGCGCACGCGGGCGCCAGCAGGCCGAACAGCAATCTCGATATAGATTTTCTCATCTAGGAGATAGATTCACCGGAGCGAGGATTGGCTGTCGCGGGATTGCCGGTAGCGGCGGGAATTTGACCGTCGGCCCATATTGAACCATCGGCGAAGTATTCCTTCTTCCAGATCGGCACAGTGCGTTTCAGGGTGTCAATCGCATAGCGGCAGGCATCGAACGCGGCTGCGCGGTGCGGCGCGCTTACGGCGATGAAGACACTCGTTTCGCCGACGTTCAGCCGACCGAGGCGGTGCACTATAGCGACGCGGCTGACCGTGAATTTTTCTCGAATTTGCGCGCCGATTTCCGTGATTTTGGCGAGGGCCATCGGCTCGTAAGCCTCATATTCGAGATACAGGGTCTCGCGGCCGCGGAAATTGTTGCGCACGAAGCCATCGAAAATCACCGCGGCGCCGTCTTCGGGCACGCGCATCGATTTGATGATTTCCTCGCGGCGAATTGCGGCGCGCGTCAGCTCGAATAGGTCGGAATCGGTGACGGTTTGCTGGCCGCCACTCACAGGTGGCAAGAAAGCGATTTCATCGTTTTGCGCGAGAGGAGCGCGCCACTCCGCGTATTCTTGATTGATGGAAGCGGCAACGGAAGCGCGAAATTCGAGCAATTTGGGATATTTCTCGCTGTAACGATCGAAGAGATCTTCGAGGCGCGCGCCATCGCCAAGTTCGGCATCGTCTTGCTGGAGGCCGGTGATTTCGCGGAGTTGCCCGAAGAATAAGACGCGCACACGCATCGCTTATATCTTAGCCCGACGCGAATGGCATTTCTATCGGCATTGGGCGCGGGAAGTACGCAAGTTTTCGGTAAAGGCGTTGATAGGGCAACAAGTCGCTCGAGTTAGCTTATGCCTGGCGATTGCGCTTAACTTTTTTCCACAGGCGTCCACAGATTTGCACAGATTTTTTCCCGCAATTTTGTTGACGCCGGATTTCAAAACATTTATGTTGCGCGTCAGATTGAACCGGGAAGTACAGAAACTTGACGGTTCAGCTCGAAGGTCGCGAGAGTCTAACGGCTAGCGCAATCGAGAGAGGAACCGGGAAGTGGAAAGACTTCGCGATTCAGCATAGAGGCCGCAAAAGCTTAACGGCGATTGCGGCATCGGGCTGGATCGGGAAGCTCGGAGAGGTAGCGGTTCGACGCAGAGATGGCGATGGCTTAACGGCTGTTGCGACTCTGCGCCGGTTGCGAAATCTCGGAGGCTTTTCGGTTTGGAATGGATGCTGTGGGGGCTTAACGGCTTTTGCAGCGCCAGGCTCAATCGGGAAGCTCCTTGGGTGTACGCATCAGTTTGGAAGACGAAGCACGCCGCAAGGCTGTTGAGTCGCCGGATTGACTCGGAAGCCTAAGACTTTACGGATCGATTCAGAGGGCGCAACACGTTTCACGACGTGTTGCGCCCTCAACTTTTACAGCCCATACCTTCAGCGTTTTTCGTTGCGCCCACCGAAGACCACGCCGTAATCAAGCTATCGAAGTGAAATACATCAGGATCGCAGCCGCTTCGCCGGAAACAGAAGGTGTATGGCCAGGGCCCAAATCAGCAAGACCAGCAGCGCGAACACGCTGCCTTCGGGTCCCACGGTTCCGCCAGTCAGCCAAGTGGCGCCATGAAAAGAAGAATTGAGCAGATGTCCCCGCGCGACAAGGCCGCTATCGGGAACGGAATATAAATAAGTTTCACCCCAATCAAAGGAGGCGTGCATTCCGATTGCAAACCAGTTGTTTCCGATACGACGCAGTGAAAACGCCGCCACGAGCCCGAAAGAGCCGGCCATCACAGCGCCAAGTATTGCTTCGCCCGAATTCTCAAGGTGAATCGCGCCAAACAAAACCGAAAGAGCAATCGCGGCTGGCCAGAAACCGATCCCCGAACCTAGCGTCGCCTGCATGTATCCGCGAAAAGAAAATTCCTCGAAGAATCCGACGAGAATAAATGCGATGCCGTAGAGGGCGCCGTACTTGACCGCTTCCATGCCGCCGAGCGCCAACCCGCCAATCGAAAATCCATGAAGCGCCGCAATCAGGGCCATGAGCAACGACAACATGACGAGCCCAATCGGGACGCCCTGCCAAAAACGCTTTCCGAAGGCCTCGGTGAGGGGCAGAGCATAATCGGCAAAGGTTTTCTTCTCGATCATTGACATGATCAGCGCGGCAACGATCAACATGAAAACCGAAAGGCCCTCTTGCACCAATATCGAACTCGGAACGAGAACGTCCTTGGGCAGGGATTTTTGCCAGGCCTGTAGGGCCGAAATGTGAGCAAAGGTGAAATGCAGTGTGGCTGCCATTGAGAAGAAAATTGCGAAAAAGATCAGGAGCCGCCAGCCAGCGCGAATGCCGTTCGGACCGACAAACAGATTGGCGTCCATTGACCGCGACGGCGGTAACCGATTTGGCTGCGTGGAGAACAAAGTAGAGTCGGGTTCTGAGTTAATCGTCATGCTTGGTTTCCCATGATCTCTGCTATATACGGCCAAAAAGGTGCATTAGTTTCACTCGCAGCATTCTGACCTTCTGAAACATCACGGAGTGCATTGCCGCGATGTTGCGGTTCGTGCTAGCTTTTGCAGATTCAGCCTGCCTGAACGGCATCACAGCAAGGATGTCTTCTTCAAGGAGAGCCGATTTATGAGATGGACGCCCGGTGGAGAGAGCCCAGACATCGAGGATCGCCGCGATGAGGGCGGCGGCGGAGGGGGCTTTCAATTCGGCGGCATCCATATCGGCATCGGTGGCGCGATTGTTCTGTTGATTCTGAGTTTCGTTTTCAAGACGAACCTTTTCGCGCTGCTCGGAGGCGGGACGGGAGATCAGGGTACGGCCGTCAGCCAGCCGAATCCCGCTCAGGATGCGGCCGAGAAGCCGTTGGTGCAATTCGTTTCGTTCGTGCTCGATGACGTGCAGACCACGTGGACGCAGCTCCTGCCACAGCAGACAGGTGTCGCCTACCGCCACGCCAAGCTGGTGCTTTTTCGCGATTACACTCAGTCGGGATGCGGCGGCGCAAGTTCCTCCACGGGCCCCTTCTATTGCCCCGACGATGAGAAGGTCTACATTGACCTGGGCTTCTTCGATGAATTGAACCGGCGGTTCGGGCGCCCGGCCAATTTGCGCAGGCGTACGTTCTTGCGCACGAACTGGGACATCACATACAGAAATTGACGGGAATCGAAAGTAAGGTGCGTCAACTTCAGGAGAGCAATTCACGCGAAGTGAATCCGCTATCCGTGAAGCTGGAACTGCAAGCCGATTGTTTTGCAGGCGTCTGGGCGCATTCCACTCAGCAGCGCGGCCTGCTCGAAAAAGGAGATGTGGAATCGGCGCTCGGTGCTGCAGCTGCCGTGGGTGATGACCGCCTGCAAAAAATGGCAACAGGCCACGTCAGTCCGGAATCGTTTACTCATGGCACTTCAGAGCAGCGGATGCACTGGTTCAATTCCGGTTTAGATAGCGGCACCATCGCGGCCTGCAATACTTTCGACCAGCCAAACTAATTTAAAAGTGTGATTGGCACTTCGCTGACGAACAGATATAAGGACATCCTATGAACTTTTTCAGCCGTTCTGCAGTTGCTACGCTCGCGCTCACGTTGATGAGCTTGCCGTTACTCGCTCAGGAAAAACCCAGCGAGTCCGACATTCCGCCTTCTTTCAAAATGCCGAAGACGGATTACAACTACACGAAACGCGTTGAGATGATTCCGATGCGTGACGGAGTGAAGCTCTATACGGTGATCGTGATTCCGAAGAGCGCCAAGCACGCGCCGATTCTATTGACTCGAACGCCCTATAACGCCGCTGGCCGCGCTGCGCGGAATGAATCGCCGTACATGCTCGATGAGCTGCCTCAAGGCGACGACGTGTTTGTTAAGGCCGGCTACATCCGCGTATTTCAGGACGTGCGCGGCAAATACGGCTCCGAAGGCGCTTATCTCATGACGCCTCCTCCGATTGGACCGCTGAATTCGAGCGGCGTGGACGACACCACCGACGCTTACGACACGATCGAGTGGTTGGTGAAAAATGTATCGGAATCCAATGGCAAAGTCGGGATGATCGGCTCTTCCTACGAAGGCTTCACAGTTGTGATGGCGTTGATCCATCCGCATCCGGCGTTGAAAGTGGCAGCTCCGGAGAGCCCGATGGTAGATGGCTGGATGGGAGACGATTGGTTCCATTACGGAGCGTTTCGCGAAATCGGTATTGATTACTTCACGGGGCAGACGGTGGCGCGCGGCACCGGCGTAAGCAATCCGCGCGAAAGCTACGACGATTACACCAACTTTCTCGAGAAGGGCTCGGCGGGCGATATTGGACGCTTCTATGGATTAGAGCAACTTCCGTTCTGGCGAAAGTTGGAAGAGCATCCGGCGTACGACGCATTTTGGCAGGGGCAAGCGCTCGATAGAATCATGGCTTCGGTGCCGCTGAAAGTTCCAACGATGTGGTTGCAGGGATTGTGGGATCAGGAAGATATGTGGGGCGCGATCCACAGTTACGAGGCGGTGGAATCGAAGGATACGAATAACGACAAGAACTACCTGGTGATGGGACCGTGGCGGCACAGCCAAGTGAATTACGAGGGTTTTTCGCTCGGACCGCTGCTCTGGGACGGCGACACGTCGCTGCAGTTCCGCCGTGATGTGCTGCTCCCATTTTTCAATCAATACTTGCTGGACGATGCTCCCAAGGCCGATACGCCGCCGGTGCTGATCTATAACACTGGCGAGAATCACTGGGATCGCTTCAAGTCCTGGCCGCTGAGCTGCGAACAAGGTTGCGTCAACAAGCCGCGAGGGCTCTATCTGAGATCGAATGGGGGCCTGTCATTTGAAAGCGCCGATGCGGGGTCGGATGACGCGAAATCGGATGTTGCCGCGGCGAAATATGACGAGTATGTTTCCGATCCGTCCAAGCCGGTGCCATATAGAAGCAGGCCGGTCGTTAACAGCGATGACGCTGCATGGAAGCGATGGCTCGTTGACGATCAGCGCTTTGTTGACGGTCGTCCTGACGTGCTCACTTACGTGAGTGAGCCGCTCACTTCACCATTGCGAGTGAGTGGCGCGCCTGAGGTGAATCTGTACGCTTCCACCAGCGGCAGTGATAGCGATTGGGTGGTAAAGCTGATCGACGTCTATCCCGGCATCGTGCCTTCAGAACCAACGATGGGCGGTTATGAGCTGTCGATCTCGCTCGACATCTTCCGAGGACGATATCGCAGGAGTTTCGAGCATCCGGAAGCAATCGCGCCGAATGAGCCGTTGCTATATCATTTTGGATTGCCGACGGTGAACCATGTTTTTCTGCCGGGGCATCGTGTAATGGTTCAAATCCAATCGAGCCTTTTCCCTTTGTACGACCGCAACCCGCAGACGTTTGTGCCAAACATTTTCGATGCGAAGACAGCGGATTATCAAAAGGCGACGCAGCGTGTTTGGCATGCGCCCGGCAAAGCCAGTTTCATCAGCATTCCAGTTGTACCTGGTGGGTAGCGATTTGATGAATTAGCCGCACGCGATCCGAGGATCGCGACAACAGCCTCATCGTCCTGGTTGTTGACGCGGCAGTGCTCTGCCTCACGAACTACTTGGCGCCGGTTGGCGATGGGTTGGCGGCTTGCGCGAGGCGCGCGATTTGCTGAAGACGATCCGTCGCGCGGACGAGAGCGGCTGCAATTTCATCGGCCTCGCGCTGCGCCGTCGCCGCATCTTTTCGATCGACCGCTTCTCGCAAACCAGGGAGTCTCGCCGCCTCGTAGCCTGCGTAAGTTCCGGGTGCATACAAAGTGTGCCTGTACCACGGGCGGCCGATGAGACCGCGCGGCGAGAGAAAAGCTTGTTCGACATCCGCGAGATCGAGATTGATCGCGGCATCCCGCGATGGTATCGACGGTGCGGTTTCGAGCGCGCGCAGTGCGGGCGTGACTTGAGCCGCGGCGGCGGTGAGCCCTCCGACCGCGTCGGATACGCCGCGCAGATTCAGAGTGGTTAGCCCGTTCTTCTTGGCGTCGGTCGAGAGAATGGCGACTTGGTTCTGAATGTCGGAAGCGTACGCCGAATAGTCGAACGGCAGAACGTCGGCTTCGTCGAGACGCAGCGCTATCGTTCCCAAAATTCGCGCGAGGGCCGCGTGGTATTCAAACGTCGGATCACCGAAATGCTTCATCCAGTAAAAATCATCGTAGAGCGAGTGGTAGACGCCGTATTCGCCGCCAAACCCGAGATCGAGCGAAGGAATCCCGGCGTGATCGAAGAACGGGCAGAAATCGGAACCTGCGCCGAGCGCGCCGATGGCAACGTCTCCATTCGCCATGAGAGGCTCTTCGCGCGCGGCTCCGTTGCTCTCGGGCTTGGCGTGCTCGACGCGATCTTTCCACGCTTCGTAAACCGTCTTTCCCGTGATCGGATCGGCCACCTCGCGCGACACTTCGCGCACAAATTCGCCGAGTGACGGCGTCGCGGAGGCGGAGAAATTCGGTCCAGCGACGCCGACATCGGTGTTTACGTAAGCTACGGCCTTCGTTTGCAATTCCTTGAGATTGTCTTCAACCCATTCCGTTGAGCCGAGCAGCCCGGGTTCTTCGCCGTCCCATTCGCAGATTACGATCGTGCGCCGCGGCTTCCATCCCGAGCGCGCGAGATCACCGAATGCCCGCGCGGTTTCGAGCATCACGCTCGTTCCGCTGCCGGGATCAACCGCGCCATAAACCCACGCGTCGTGATGATTGCCGAGGACGACCCACTCGTTGTCGTTTTCGCCGCGCAGTCGGGCGATCACGTCGTAGAGAGTGTGCCGCTGATAATCCATGGCAATCTTCAGGTGAACTTGCGCTCCGCCGGGGCCGAGGTGATACGTCATCGGCAAACCGCCTTGCCAGTTGCGCGGAACCTTCGGGCCGTCGAGGTGGCTCAAGATCGCTGCGGCGTCTTGTGAGTTGATCGGAATGGTAGGAATGTGCGGCAGGCTCGCGGCGTCGGCTGGGTCGAGGCGCTTGGCATCCGCGGTCGCGGCAATTCCGGGAGTGAGCGGATCGCCTGGGTAGAGTTCGGTGTAAAGAATTGAGCCGCGTTGAATTCCGCTGCGTGGGCGCCACGGGCCGTGCGGAAAAACGTCGCCGGCATCGTAGCCATCATCTTCCGGGTCGGAATAGATAATCAATCCCGCAGCCTTGTGATCTTCAGCGAGGCGCGCTTTTATTCCGCGGTAGCCTTTCCCGTAGCGCGCCATGACGATTTTTCCTTCGACGCTGATGCCGCGCGTGTTGAGCTCGCGATAATCTTCGAGATTCCCGTAATTCACGTAGATCACCAGCGCGGTCGCCTCGCCGGAAGCGGAGTAGGTGTTAAATCCGATTGCGGCGCGGCGGTCGGAGGTATCTTTGTCTTCCTCGTAAGGCTCTTCTTGAGTCGCTAAAGTCTTTTTCTCAGGCTCGGTGAGTTCCAGTCGAACCTCGATCGGCATCGGGAGCCAAACTTCGTAAGAGACGATTTCCGCGTCGAAACCATAACTCTCGTATTGCGCGCGCAGCCATTCGGCCACGCGATGGCTCGCTTCCGTGCCGGCCATATGGGGCTCGGAAGTCAGTTTGCGCAGATTGGCTTCGGCGCGAGAGGAATCCGGAATTCGGCGGAGCTTTTGCTCGAGTTGCTGCTCGGCTTCGACGCGCGACGCGAAAAAGCCGCGAATGCGCGCCTGCGCGTCAGATCGGCGGCTAACGCGGCGACCGTCGTGGCGTACACCCGCGACGACGCCGCATGCCATGATGACGCTTAGACTGCCGGCAGATACGCGGCGCACAAATTGGCCCATTCGATGTTCCTCGTGTAATTCGCGACGCACGGCCTTCAATTCTAGCAGCATGCACCAATAGCTGAAGGGCAAAGCGCATAGCGCGCGATGCGACGAAGGCGCGCTCTTGTTGCGATTCTCTTGTATGTGCGCGCGTTCCTGAAGGCGGGGCCTTCTGGCTCAGAAGTTTGATTTTCGCTGTTTCTTGTCAACGAGGGGGAGCGGACCCGTTCGCTGTCTCGAGTTTGAAGTTCCCGGAGTTATGTCGAAGCCGCGGCGCGATCGCCGATTTCTTGACGCCGGCTGCGGCGCGCCGTAGCGTAGTGACCAGCCTGCGACGAAAGCGATTCGCGGGGAGGATGCGGCTATGCGAATTCTGATTACTGGCGCGTCAGGTTTGGTCGGGTCCGCGCTTTCTGCCGCGCTCTCTGCCGAAGGACATTCCGTGGGCCGATTCGCGCGGACAGGATCGCCTTCCAACAAGAATGATGTTGCGTGGAATCCGGCTACAAGCGAAATGGACTTGAGCGCTGCCGAAGGCGCCGATGCAGTCGTAAATCTCGCTGGCGCATCCATTGGCGACGGCCGCTGGACGGAAGAGCGAAAGACGCTGCTGCATACCAGCCGCGTCAATTTGACGGAGCGATTCGTTCGCAAATTCGAGCAACTCAAGAGACGGCCGGCGGTGTTTGTGTCGGCCTCGGCGATCGGCTATTACGGCGATCGTGGAGACGAGGCGCTCGTGGAAACAAGCGCGCCGGGAAACGATTTCTTGTCGCAACTTTCGAGTGAATGGGAAGCGGCCGCGATGGGCGCTGAAAAATTGGGGATTCGCACGGTCATCACACGTTTCGGGATCGTTCTTTCGAAGAGCGGCGGCGCTTTGCCGCGCATGCTGACCCCATTCAAGATGGGCCTTGGCGGCAAGCTCGGGTCGGGCAAGCAGTGGATGTCGTGGGTGGCGCTTGATGATGTGGTAGGAGCGCTTCGAGAAGCGATTGTGGCGCCGTCGTTGCGCGGACCAGTGAACGTGGTTGCGCCGAATCCTGTGCGAAACGCCGATTTCACGCGCGTGCTGGCGCATGTGCTGCATCGGCCGGCGCTCTTCCCTGCTCCGGCGTTTGCGTTGCGTTTAATGCTCGGCGAAATGGCCGATGCGCTGTTGCTTTCGAGCCAGCGGGTCATCCCGCAGAAACTCTCGGATGCTCGATTTTCGTTTCGGTATCCGGAACTTGAACTGGCGTTGCGACATGCTCTCGAAGTGTAGCGATTAGTGGCCTAGCTTCGTGAGTCTGCGAGGCGTGTACTTCTTTCTCTGCGCGTGGCAATCACACAAACGCTTCGAGCAGCGATGCCGAGCTGAAGCCCGGCGCTACGATTACCTGTTGCGTTCCGTACGATGCCATCCGATTTGCTTGAGGATTTAGAGATCTAGCTGCGCGAATAGAGATTCTAGGTTGGATGAGTCGACGACGAGATCGGGACGAGTCGTGCTGAAATTTTCGACTTCGTCGAATGCCTGGAACAGGCGCATCTTCGCTACGGCGTATTCTTCCGTGCCCGTCAATTTGCGGCCGATGCGTGTGCCGTGCGTTTCCATCGCGTCGGCGCGAACCAAAATGCGAATGGGAAACATCGTCTTGCGATCCACTGAAACGTAGTAGATATACTCATTCCCGGCTGCGCCGCCGCGCGCGGCCGGCTTCACTTCGTGGAATTGGTACTGATACACGATCCCCATCGCTGAGGAGTAACTTTTGATGCGCCGGGCCACCTCGGGCTTCGCCATCTCGGCATTATTTGGCGGACAGGGCGCTGTGTCAATCGTGCGGACTATTCAATCAACCTCGCGAGCTGCTGCATTCCCAAACTGAAAAAATCTGTGCCGTGTTGGAACTGGCGGCTAAGGACGTATGTGCCATCTCCGCAGATCCTTTCTTCAATTATTTGCTTTCACTGACGGCCCGCAATCGCGACCTGCACAGTTAAATCTTTCATTCGCAGTCATTCGCACGGCATTCGCGGTTTGAAATCGTTGAGTTCGACCGAGTCATCGCGCGCGGTGCACCGGAGTGGCACACGCCTTGCTTCTGCTTGGCGCGGCCAGCGATTTGCAGACTGGCAGGATGCGAATGCCAAGACTAGCAAGCGATTTTCGATCTCGTCGTACAAACTCGTTTGCTGTTGCGCCGCTCATCGCGATTGCATTGTCATTGATGATCGCGGCGTGTGCCGGCGCCGTCGGCCGCGGCCTAACTTCGTCTAACGTCACCGTGGAGATTATCCCGACGAGCGCCTCCGTCCTGCTGGGCGAAAGCGTGGCCTTCGACGCCACCGTCAGCGGAAGCTCGAACACGGCGGTGACGTGGACGGTGAACGGTGTCGCGGGCGGGAATGCGCAAGTCGGCTCGATTAGCTCGAGCGGGCAATACACGGCGCCGCAGATTCTTCCTGTGCCGCCGAGCGTGACGGTTACCGCGTTCTCGCAGTCCGACTCAAATGCAACGGCATCTGCGACGGTCGCGATCACGAGTGACATCGTCGTGAATGTTTCGCCGGCGTCCGCAACGGTGCTGCCGGGGAATTCGCAAGTATTCTCGGCAACAGTGACGAGCGCAGGAGACCCGGTGCAAAGTGTGACATGGAGCGTCAACGGCATCGCCGGCGGCAATTCAATTGTCGGAATCATATCCAGCACCGGCATGGATTCCGCGACCTATACGGCACCCGCCGCAGCGCCGGATCCGCCTTCCGTAACTGTGACGGCGACGAGCGTCGCGGATATTTCGAAATCGGCGTCGGCGAGTGTCACGATTACCGCCACTTGCAGCGGCACGAATACGATCTCTCCGCCGGTCGCGAGCGTCGCACTCGGCCAATTGCAGAATTTCACAACTACGATTTGCGCTCCGTCGGGCACGACAATCGCGTGGGACGTAAATGGCGTTGGCGGCGGAAATGCGAGCCTCGGGACGATCGCGGCGACCGGCGCAAATTCGGCCACGTACACAGCACCTGCGGATTTGCCGGCGACAAATCCAGTGACGATTCATGCGGTCGCAGGTACGGCCACTGCTTCTGCGAGCATCATGATCGTCAGCAATGTTGCGGTGAGCGTCACGCCGCCAAACGCGAGTGTCGCGGTGAGTGGCCGCGAGACATTTTCTGCAGTTGTCACGAACACTCCCGATGCAACAGTCGTGTGGAGCGTCAATGGCGTTGCGAACGGCAACACGGCAATTGGGCAGGTATGTTTATCGGGCTCGAACCCGTGCCAGTCCCCGATGGCACCGACGGCTGCGTCGGTGGACTACCTCGCGCCCGCAGCAGTGCCCGCGTCGAATCCCGTGACGCTCGCGGCCACGAGCCATGCCGATGCTTCGCGGAGCGGTTCGGCGCTGATTACCGTGACGTCCTCGGGAGGCGGCCCCGTCTCGATCACGATCTCCCCGGCTTACGGATTCGTGCCACCTTCAGGTGTATCGCCAAGTCAGACTCAATTCACTGCGCAAGTCACAGGGAGCGAAGAGACAGCTGTAACGTGGTCGTTGCAGAGCGGCGTCCCCGGCAGCGGTTGCAGCGGAACGGCGTGCGGGACGGTCAACGCTGCGGGCCTCTACACCGCGCCCAGTGTGGCGCCGTCGCCGAACGCAATCTCGGTGATCGCAACGAGCGTCGCGGATCCCACGGTTTCTGCAACGGCCAGCGTCGCAGTCACGAGCGGCCCAACGATCGAGCAGATTCTGCCGTCGTCGGTGATGGCCGGAGCGGCGTCGAGTTTCACACTGGCCGTAAACGGCGTTGGGTTTACAGCAAGCACGGGCTCCAGCGCTTCCGTGATTCTCGTGAACGGGAATGCGAGGCCGACAATCTGTCAGACCGTTCTTCAATGCACCACGCCGCTTCAACCGGGCGACGTTGACGCTGCGGGCACGTTGACGATTCAGATTCAAAATCCAGGCGAGCCGGCGCCACTCTCAAATCCGGTGCCGTTCGTCGCCGAGCCATTCACGCTTACGAGAAATGTGATTCCGTTGAGTGCGTCGCAGCCAGAAGTTGACGGCAATAATATCGTCGTCTTTGAACCGACGACAGCCGGAGTGACATCCGCGCAAATCAATGTGGACTTCGCGGGCCCGATTACGTCTGACGGCGCGTGCAATTTCGATTCTTCGCCGATTGAGGTCACGCGGCCGGCGAGCGGAACGGCCGTCGTGAGCATTTGCGTTCATGGCAACGATCTCGACCCGTCGTTTCTCTATCAGTTCACGGGGCCTTCGACGCCGGACATTTCGATTTCTACGACGTCGCTCGCGTCGCTATTTCCAAATCTCATTCAGCTTAACCTGACGATATCAAGCACGACGCTGCCTGGCGTCCGCAGCCTTTTCATTTCGACGCCCAACAACGATCAGGCCGTCGCCACGGGACTTTTGGAGGTGCAATAGTGCGTCGCTCACTCCGTTCGTTTCTCGCGCTCATCCTCGCGTGCTTCACCGGCGTCGCTTTGAATGCGACGACGTTTATTCGAATGTCGCCCGAAAAGCTGGCAGCAGCGGCCACTCTCGTGATTCGCGCGCGGTGCATCGGAAATATCGTGCAGGTGCGCGACGGCGAAATCTGGACGGTCACGTCTTTCGAAGTGCGCGAGGCGTGGAAAGGCAGCGCGCCGGCCGTGATTCGCACTCGGCTTCTCGGCGGACGCACGCCGCAACTGACTTCGCATGTTGCGGGCGTGCCTCGCTTTCGCGCAGGCGAAGAGGCAGTGATATTTCTTTTGCCGATGCGCGACGGTGAGTATTCGATCGTGAGCTGGGCGCAAGGGACGTTTCGGGTGCACGGAGATGCCACAACAAGAGGGCTCGTAGTCACACAAGATACAGCCGCATATCAGGAGCCGGAACCCCGATCCGTCGCATTCGAAGGCCGCGCAGTGCAGAATTTGCCGCTCGAAGATTTTCATCGTCGAATTCAGTTGGCGCTGGCCGCGGAATCGGCCGAGGCAGCGGATGTGCGGAGCAAACCATGAAAAGACACTCATATTGCAGAGATTTCTGCGGGGTTCGGTGCGCCGCGCTTTGCATTGCGTTGTGCGCATCAATTCTCGTTTTGGCGGTGGCACAGTCGGCGCGAAGCTACATCATCGAGACGACCTTGCCAGCCGCCGCGGGCTGCCCGGCGTTGGATCGCTGGAACGCTTCGAGCGCGGCGCCGCTTCAGCTGCAATGGAGCACGTCGCTGCCATACCCGCCCGTGGTTATCACAACGGCGGCGAACGGAACTCCGCAGCAAATTTCCGAAATCGGCGCGGTGATTCAGGCGTCGCTGAGCGCGTGGACGGGAGTGGCCAGCACCGCGGCAAATCCGTCGATTACTCCGGGAATCGTCAGCGCAATCGGACAAACGAGCGCACAAAATTCGTGCACGAATGACACAGGCACGAACGTGGATGGCGTGAATACGGTCTGTTTCAACCAGTCGAGCGATGCATTCACGGAGGGCATCATCAGCTTCACTCGTGTTGTGACGGCAAACGCGGCGGGCGTTTCCGTCGGCAATGGCCCGCCAGCCGCGTTCGCCGCGCAGATTCTTGATTCCGACACGCTCTTCAACAATTCCGGCCAAGTTACTCTCGCCACGCCCAGTGCCTTGTCGACTTCACCTGGTGCCTATGACCTTGAATCGCTCTTGACGCACGAGCTTGGCAACTACTTCGGCCTCGACAACTCCGCGGTCCGGCGAGCCATCATGTATCCGTTCGCACCGCCGCCCGGAACGTTTATCGGGAACCGGCCGACGGCTTCCGCGCCCGACGGGCAACTTGCGGACGACGACCGCACCGGGCTTCGCGTCCTTTATCCAGACCCCGCCGACACAACTTACGTCGGGACAATCCGCGGGCAAATCGTACCCGCAAATCCGTTCGCGCTCGCGATCTTCCCGGCCACTTCACCCGGCGTGCCGGTAACCGGAATTTTCGGCACGCAAGTGGTGGCGGAAAACGCGGACACCGGGCAGATCGTCGCGGCGGCGATGGGCGGATGGAGTTGCAATGCGTCGAACCCGGTGCCGCAATTTGACGGCACGTACCTGATCGACCGGCTGGCGGTGGGAGTGAATTATACGGTGTACGTCGAGCCGCTCGATGGCTTGGCGACAAGCGAAGACTTCTACGAAACCACAAATGGAGCCTGTAACGCGAACGGCAGCGTTCCCTGCACCGCTCCCACGGTAAATACAAACTTCACGACGCGCGTTCAGCCCGTGACGCCATAGACGCTGAAAAAAAGAGCGGCTCCCGAACATCCGGGAGCCGCGGGGTGTTACGTCCAAAATGCTATCCGTTACTGTGTAGGACTGACGACTTGCGTAAATCCGATGTTATTGACGTCGCGCAGCATGGGCGTGGCTGGCGGCAACAGTGACGGCGTCAAAAAGTTTGTGTCGAATTGGTAGTTTCTCGTCGGCGGCCCGTACACGATGTTGCAGCACTTGTACGGTCCGACCGCCTGCTGGTTGTAGTAGAAGCTGACAATCGAGCCTTCGTAATAAAGAGTGCCGCCCCAGCCTTCGAGATATCGCAGGAAGTTGTGAACTCCACCATCGGTGCCATAGTCCTGTCCCGTTCCTGTTACCTGCGGGAACTGAACTCCTTTACCGGCAATGATGGCCATGCGGTACGTCGTACCGCCAGCGCCAGGACGATCGCCCGGCGAATAGGGGAACCAGAACGAGTTCCTATCGTTCCAGGCGTCAGACAGCAAAGTCACCGCGTCAGCATCGACCGAAGTGCCGGGACTTGATGCGCTGGCGTTGTAAGCGCCATTCGTCGGAGAATTGAAGTCGCCTTGCACATAGACCGGGTTTTCGGCGGCGATGCTCAAGCCGCATAGAACCGTGTTACAAGTCCCGAGCGTAATCGTGCTGCCGTGAATTAGCTTTAGTGCGTGACGGAAGAAGATTGGAGGGTTCTCCATTGCTTCCGCTGCCTGCGCGATTTCCACGCCGGGCCAAGTCTCGCCCAGTCCTGAGCATGAGGCGTCCGCTGTGTCGGGCAACAGCGCAGGTCCGGGAGCGTAGGTGCCGCCACCAAGAGTGCTGCCGGTGGCTGTGGTCCCTGTGTTGGCACCGGTGTCGTCCTGCAATTTCAGCGGAACGCCACCATAGACCGAGAGCACCCCGGTCTGCGCAAGATCCTCGCCTAAATCGAGGGTGCCGTTCGGGCAACCATTGGCGGCGTCACTTGGATTCACCATGTCGTTGTAGCCGTACGAACCTGTCTTGATGCCCAGGGTCGGGTCAGTTCCTTCGCCGCGACGATCGGAGAAATAAACGGTATAGCCTGTGTTGTTGCTGGCGGTTTTGCCAGTCGAGCCGATACTGCCGAGAAACCACTTGTCCAGATTGGCGATGTCGAGCTCGACGTAATGCATGACGCCGGACTCGGTGAGGTTGCCGTTCGGGCTCAGCGTGCTATTCACGTTGGGAGGCGCGTTGTCGCGAGATGTGGACTCGCGCGTGTCGAAAAGAACGTTGGGCCAGAAGTCCGTCGCGACGGGAGTGAGTCCACTCGGGTAAGGCCACCCGCATCCTCCCGTGCCGTGCGGGGAATAAACGCTCGTTGGGTTGTCGCGCAAGCGAGCAAGACGGATGACGGCATTCGCGCTCGGAAATGTGGCGCAAGGCCACGAGGACGCAAGCGGGGTATCAGTATTGGCGGCGACGTTGCCGAGACCGGCCAACGTGGAAACCGAGCCTGCAACGACTGAGGCCGCGACTGCAGGATTTGAGCCGCTCTTCGGCGTGCCGTTGACCTGCGCGTTCGATAATGGGTTTAGGTTCGGACCAATAAATCCAAGGTTGAGTATTTCGTGCGTTACGTCCGTGCAGGCGCCCGCAGCTGTGTGTAAGTTTATGAGGATATAGCCAGAGATGATCGGCCAATGCGGCTTGATCCAGTAGCCATCGGTGGTGCTATAGGTTGTGCTGGCGGCACCGGATGTCGGAAGAGGCAATTTGCCTTCCGCACCGCCCGTGTACCAAGCCGGGTACGAAGTGTACTCGCCAGAAGAATCCATCGCCAGCGTTGCCAGGTTCACGGGCGTCCCGCAAGCATTGGGGGTGCCCGTTAATTGTGCGGACGTGTCATCCAAAAGAATGTTGACGCTAGAAAGTGTGTAATAGCGCTCGGCCGTCAATTGCGAATTTTCCCCTGGCACCGGCCTTTCAACCAGGTCGATTGGGGTACCTCCGACTGCCGGTGCAGCGATCGAAAGGTTTAAGGTCGGCACGTTCTCGGTTTTTCCGCCAAGAATATCGCTATTGTAAGTCCCCGTCGAGAGGCTATACCAATTGGGGTTTGCCGCCGTACTGATGGTTCCGGTTACGCTGGTTCCGGTGACCGTTCCCTGTTCCAACTGGAGGCAGCTCGAATAGGGAATTGTAGACACCATGATTTGGCCGGGATACGGGTTCGACGTGCTCGGCGCCGTGCCGCTCCAACCGGCTTGGCAAGTGTCTGTCTGTTGTGTCTGCTGGTTCCCCGATCCGGGATACCAATAGGTTTGATATCCGTTCGCGAGATTTCCCACGAGAATGTCGCCGACAGCTGTAACTTTGTCCGAGAGCGTGAGGGAGTTGCCGCTGGCGAGCCACAGGTTTGCATTCGTGTGGACGCGGCCGCCGAAATTAAAAACAGGGCCGGGGAAATAGCTAAGGTCTGTTTGAGAGAAAATCCCGAACTGGAATACGGGAATGCCGACAGCCTGCACGGTACGGATCAGTTTTGATTCCGAACCGGTTACTGTTTTTGCGGTCACCGTGAGTGTGAAGGGAGTAATGAGTCCGTTCAGGCCAGCGAACGCGCTCGGCGCCGAGATCGTTTCATTGACGGCCGTCGGATTCCCGCCGTTCGCGGCGTTCGGTGTATAGGTGATGATGTAGGTGCTCTGCCCGGCCGCGTTAAGATAGGAAATGCCCGGAATGACTGGCGGCTCGGCCATGGCGGTGTTGATGTTCGCGACGCTGAGCGCGTTCGTCGCTCCGTATAGCTCGCCAAGGTCGGCGGTCATTTTCTCCATGCCGGCCTCGGCTCCATAGAACGCTCTCTGACGGTCGGAATTGCTGCCACCGAGGCGATTATCCGTCATCACCATCCACGAGAGCCCGATGATGACCGAAGACACAAGCAGAAGTATCAATAAAGCTGTTATGAGTGCGATTCCCTTTTGTTTTCCGTTCGTCACGGAATTCCTCCCGATACTCGTTTCACCGCAAATCAAGAAATCGTTGAGAATCATGGATACCGGTTTACGAAAGACAAGCTGCGGATGCACACCGTCGACACCATGTTGTCGCGGAAGTATTGGCCGTTGACGCTATACGGATTCTCCGTCCGAGCAGCCACGAACAGGTTTACCGTGCGGATTTGCGACGGTGTGTCGGGCGCGATCGGATATTGGGCGTTCCCGGGCCCGACCGTGCCGTAGGCTGCCACGCTCGACGGCTCTGCAATGCCATAAGAGATCTGAAGGTCTTCGATACCCTGGCCGACCGCGTACGGCGGGTTGAAGTTGACTTGCCGGATGAGCGTTGGCACCTTAGCGTTCGTAACGTTGTCGATCCAGTACGAAACTATCTTTACCCGAGAGGCTGTGATCGGAGGATAGGGACCTTGCGCGCCTGCTGCGCCATTTTGCAGTTGCTTTAGAGTGCCCGTCGTTGCGGCAGCGAGCTGGCCGTTGAAATTGAACGCGTCGGAGGCCGCGAAGGCTACGACTTGGCCAGTCACCGACGTCACCGTCTGAATCGCCGTGCCCGAACTGGTGGTAAACAGAATGAGGTCGCCCGCTTTGATCCCGTCGTTGCCCGTGATCTTGATGCAATTCGCATCGAACGTCACGCTCAGTCCGGTAGAGGCGATAATTCCGTTGCACACTGGATTCGCGGCGCTGTAAATGGGGTATTCACTGAGCCAATGCTGATTCGTGTCGATCAGCGAGTTATCCACGAACATCAAGGAAACCATGTCGGTCACAACACCATTGACCGTCAGGCCGAGCGCGTTAGCGGGGACGATCGGCGTTAAGTTCGTGCTTTGGGGCATCGGAGCAGCGAGAGGATACGTGTAGGCCTTGCCCGGAGGCGACGGCCAGTTGATTTTCTTGGCAGTGCCACCCTGCGGAAAAGGTATTCCGCCCTGCGAGACGCCTTCTCCCGTCTGGGTTAAATCGCGGCTCATGAACGTCAACGAAGCTCGAAGATTCTGCGTCATGTCTCCGAGCAACCCGACCGCTTGGCTCGCGTTTTGCGCGTCGACCAGAGCCTTGAGTGTGACCCCCACGATGGTCACGAGAATGGCCATCGAGACCAATAATTCGAGCATTGAGAAACCGGCCTGCTTCTTCATTTTTCGCATGTCCATCAGCTCGGCTCCGAATCCACTATGAGTACTGCGAGATGTAAGTCGTCAGCGTGTAGGACCGCACGAAGCGGCCCGACTGATAATTGACGATCACTTGAATCTGACGCACGGAAGGCTCGTTCGCGATGTTTGTAATCGTGATCGTCCTGGTCATGTTGTACGAGTCGGACAGCTGAAGGATGACATCGTCGGCAGTGCCCAGGATTCCGTCCTTACCCGGATAAATGAGCGTGGACGGATTGACGCCTAAATCCGCTGCCGTCCCGACGAGTCCGTCAGGTCCGGGATCGGTCATGGCGAGCGGGCCGGAGAGGAAGAGACCGCCACTGGCCGTATTCTGGATTTGCGCCCAAGTCAGCACTTGCGTATCCCGAGCGGTGAAAACGCATTCAATCGCTTCGGCGGCCTTTTGCTGCGCGATGAAGTCGGCCTGAGAACCGTTCAGGAAGACCAGGCCGTTACCCAGCAACGCCGCGAGGCCAAGTACGCCGACGCTCAGAACGAGAATGGCGATCATCGTCTCGAGCAGCGTGAACCCTCGTTCATTCTTCTGTTGATTGCGCGTGAGCATGTCGAATTGCTCCCTCAGTAAGCTTGTGTCCATGCGTTAGTCCCGTTGGTGTGGTAGCTCTTCACGCGTCCGGTTGAACCCAGAATCGTGATGGCTCGCGCGCTCGAGGCGAAGTTATTCACGCCAAGAAAAACTGTGCCGTTCACAGGATTTCCCGTTGAATCGACGAACGTGCCGTCGGGCTGGAAAAACATTCCGGTGGTGGGTCCCCCGTCAACGCTCTCGAAATTTACAGCCGTGGAGTTTCCAAAAGCGTCCGGCGTATCCGGCATGCCGGTGTATTTCTGGTAGTAAACACTTCCCTCAAGGGCATACGTCGCGAAAATGACGTCGTTGCCCGCATTCGGTGTCATGCTGTTCTTGATGGTGATCTGAAGTTGATTCGCGTTTACGCCTGGATAATTCGGAAAGCTGACTTGAACGAAGCGACGATAGGAGACGGCGTACGACTGAGCTGTGCGGAACGCGCTAACTACTTCCGACATGCCGGCGTTGGCGCGTGATTGCTGCACCGCTGGCTGCATCTGCGTGATTGCCATCGCCATGACCACGGCGACGACGGCCACGGCGATCATCACTTCGATCATCGTGAAGCCGCGCTCGCGGTGACGGCCTGTTCGTACATGTGAAATCACTGTGGCACTTCCTCTCACGTCGACTGCGGACATTTATGACGAATTCGGACACGCCCACGGGAACAGGACAAACATACGTATCTGCGTATAAGAAATAGCACCTGAAGCACCAACTCGATTTCTTTCTAAACACCAGATAATAGGTTATTTAATCGTCTCAATTTGGGATGACCAATGGAGCCCTGAAATCGTAGGGGTAAAAAGGTTACATATGAAGGCGGGTACGGAATGGACTCGAAATGTCTGCTGGAGATGTCTGAATGTGCCACGACTGCGTCGAAGCGAGAAATGCGTTAAGTTCGACTAAGTGAACGCACTCGAAACTGGCGCACAAAAATCAGTGCGGCTCTAACGGGGGCTGCGCCACGGTCGCCGCGTGTCACACGTTCAGAACTGGAATCGGCACGGCGCAAATGATGGAGTAGCCGTGGGTCCGCAAGCGACCACCGTAAGGGTAGCAACCGGTGACCAGCAGGTCCGCATGCGTTTGCTTCGCGGCTTGGTTCAGCAGCGCGGGCACGTTGCCGCTACCGATAAATACATCGGCCTTGATTCCCATCGCATTTTGAAGCTCTGCGATTTGCTGAGAAGCGTCGCTAACGAGCGCCTCTTTCCAGCGCGGATTTTCATCGATGCCGCCGGGCCCCCAGCGCTCGACTCCGGGGGTCACGTGAGCGAGCGTGAGGCGAGCATCAAATTCGGCGGCAATTTGCGCGGCCCACGGCACAGATTTACGATCGTTGGCGCTGAATTCCACGGCACACAGCACACTGCGGATCGCAAATTCCTTTGCGGGCAAATTTTCGGCACCGGCGTCGATCCAGACCGGACATCCGGTGCCACGCTGTAGCTGCGCCGTCGCAGAGCCCGCAAGAAACTGGAAAAACGTTGGGCCATTCGACGGCATCATGATCAGATCGGCTTCTTCTTCCTGAGACAACTGAACGATTACTTTTGCTGCGGTGCCTCTGACAATCACGCACTGAATCGCAAGGCCATCGAGTTCCGTCCGGAGAGATTGATCGAGATTATCTTCAGCCCTTCGAATGATCTCCGCAAGCAGATCCCAACGAGCAAGCTCGGCGCCGCTCTCCGGCACGCCAGCGAGATGCCTCTGCGCCGTCAGGACGTGAAGCATCACAATCTCAGAATGGAAATGGCGGGCGAATGCAGCAGCCTCATGAATCACGTGCAGCGACGCATTCGGATAATCAACGGGGAGAAGAATCTTCTTAATATTCAGCATTGGTAATTCGACTGAGAGTTTTAGTGATGCGTGCCGTCCACCTCAAAACATTCCGAATCTCTTTCGGTTCTATTGCAAGAGAAGCGTCCGTTGACGTGCCAGCTTCGGTTTAAGAAAGCGGCCGGCCTGCCGGCCAGCCCTGCGGAAAACCCTGACTCGCCGCGAATCGCGGAGATGAACATTCTCTATCTTAGTCTCTTTAATCTGCGGCGCTCGGTGATGGTCGCGGGCGCCGGCCAAAGATGCTTTGCTTCTTTCCTTGCATACGCAGCCGCATGCGATCGAACGCCAAATAGACGACCGGCGTGGTGTAGAGCGTGAGCATCTGACTCAAGATCAGTCCACCCACGATCGTGATACCGAGAGGCCGGCGAAGTTCGTATCCCGTTCCCGTCCCGAGCGCCAACGGAAGAGCGCCGAGCAGAGCAGCCATCGTCGTCATGAGGATCGGACGGAAGCGCAGCATACACGCTTCAAAAATTGAATCGTACGTGCTCTTCCCTTCGCCGCGCTCTGCTTCGAGAGCGAAATCGATCATCATGATGGCGTTCTTCTTTACGATTCCAATCAACAGAACAATCCCAATGATCGAAATAATATTCAGATCTTCCTTAAAGAGCATCAATGCGAGCATCGCGCCAACGCTCGCAGACGGCAGAGTCGAGATGATCGTGAGCGGATGGACCAGACTCTCGTACAAAATTCCGAGAACGATGTACACAGCCAGCAGCGCCGTGAGAACAAGAAGAGGTTCGGATCCAAGAGATTGCTGGTAGGCCTGCAGCGTCCCGGCAAAGAAGCCTGTCAGCGTGGAAGGCGCACCGAGCCTCTTTTGCATTTGGTTGATGCTCAACGTAGCGTCGCTCAACGACATGTTGGAAGCGAGATTGAAGGACACCGTGACCGACGGAAACAAGCCCGTATGGTTAACAGCGAGCGGCGTGGTGTTCGCTCGACCTTTCGCGACGGTGAGCAGCGGAATACTGCCTCCACTCGCTGAATGAAGGTATATATCTTTCAATCCTTCCGGGCTCTGCCAGTATTGAGGAGCAACTTCCAGCACCACGTAATACTGATTTAATTGGGTATAGATGATGGAGACCTGTGACTGTCCGAACGCTCCATAAAGCGCCGAGTCCAGCGATTGCGCGGTCAGGCCGAGCTTCGCCGCCGTGACGCGATCGAAGTTCATCAACTCCGCGAGTCCGCCATTCTGCTGATCCGAGTTTACATCCTGGAAACCGGGCAGACGCTTCATCTCAGCCAGCAATTTCGGCCCCCACGTCGTGAGTTCTTCGACGCTATCGGATTGAATCGTGTATTGGTACATCGCACTGCTCGACCGGCCGCCGATGCGCAGATCTTGGACGGCCTGGAGGAATGCCGACGCCACGGGCAAGCGATTCAATTGGGGTCGGATGCGGTCAATGATCTGAGCGGCGCTGACTTTGCGCTCGGAGAGCGGCTTGAGCGCCACATACAGCGAGCCGGAGTTCGTGCTGCCGCCCGTAAATGCAATTACATTCTCGACTGCGGGATCTTTTTTGACCACGGCGCCAATTTGCTGAATTGCGCTGTTCATCGCCGCGAAAGAAGAATCCTGCGGCCCTTGCACTCCGCCGGCGATCGATCCCGTGTCCTCCTGCGGGAAAAAGCCTTTGGGTATTTTAATGATGAGCACGACATTAAGGGCGATCGTGATGAAGAGAATGATCAGTGTGATGGCTGGATTTTCCAGCACCCAATTCAGGCTGCGCCGATAGAGCGACAGTACCCAGTCGAAGAAACGCTCGCTGGCCATATAGATGCGGCCATGTTTTTCCGCGCGCTCGTTTCTTAAAAGATAAGCGCACATCATCGGCGTGGCGGTCAGCGAGATAATCATCGAGACGAAAATAGCGGTGGAGAGCGTGACGGCAAATTCACGGAAGAGACGTCCAACGATTCCGCCCATCATTAGAAGAGGAATGAACACGGCAATCAGCGAAATGCTGATCGAAAATACGGTGAAGCCGATTTCCTGTGCGCCCTTCAGCGCCGCGGCGAAAGGCTTCATGCCGGCTTCGAGATGGCGCGCAATGTTCTCCATCACTACGATGGCATCATCGACCACAAATCCCGTCGAGATCGTGAGGGCCATCAGCGAGAGGTTGTCGATGCTGTAGCCGAAGAAATACATCATCGAGCATGTGCCGATCAGCGAGACCGGAACGGCGACAGCGGGAATGAACGTCGCGCGGCCGTTTCGCAGGAATATGAACACCACGACAATGACGAGACCTATGGAGATCAACAGCGTCTTCTCCACGTCGCTTACGGATGCGCGGATGGTCGTGGTGCGATCGAGAACAACGGTGACGTCCATGCCGAAAGTGATGGATGCTTCGATCAAGGGGAGTTGAGCGCGAATGCGATCGACCGTCGCAATGATGTTCGCGCCGGGCTGGCGGAAAATGATTACAGTTATCGCACGCTTGCCGTTCAAATATCCGGCGGCGCGAAGGTTTGCCACGGAGTCCGTCACTTGCGCGACGTCAGACAAACGGACAGCCGCGCCGTGGCTGTAACCGACGATGAGCGGTCGATAGTCGACTGCGTGCGAAATCTGATCGTTGGCAAGGATGTCCGCGGTCACGTCGCCGTCGGTAATTTGACCTTTGGCCAAGTCGGAGTTCTGCAAGCTCAGGACAGACTGCAAATTCGCAATCGTTAATCCGTAACTCGCCAATTGCGTGGGATTCGCTTCCACGCGGACGGCCGGCAGAGCGCCGCCTCCCGCACTGACCTGCCCGACGCCCTGAATCTGCGAGAGCTTCTGCTGAATGACGGTCGAGGCTTCGTCATAGAGTTTCTCGGGGCCGTATTTGTCTGACGTCAGGCCGAGGATCATGATCGGCGCATCGGCTGGATTGACCTTGCGATAGGTCGGATTGCCCGGCAAGTTGGCTGGCAAGTAGGTCCGCGCGGCATTGATGGCTGCCTCGACGTCGCGCGCCGCGCCATCAATGTCGCGGCTGAGATCGAACTGAATCGTGACGGATGTACTGCCGAGCGCGCTGGAGGACGTCATTTCCGTCACACCTGCGATGTGACCAAACTGACGCTCGAGCGGAGTGGCGACGGACGACGCCATGATATTGGCGCTGGCGCCCGGCAGTCCCGCATTGACCGAAATCGTTGGGAAATCTACCTCAGGCAGCGGTGAAACCGGCAGCACCTCAAACGCAATCGCTCCTGCCAGGGCAATCGCGACTGTAAGGAGCGTCGTTGCCACTGGGCGGCGAATGAAGGGTGCGGAGATATTCATGCCGGCGCTGCCTCTTCCGCGTTTTCGGTTCCCCGCTTTTCCGATTTTTTCGAAAAGCGGTGAGCGAGATTGTCGAAGAAAATGTAAATGACGGGCGTGGTGTATAGCGTCAGCGCCTGGCTGAGGAGCAATCCGCCCACCATGGCGACGCCCAGCGGTCGGCGCAATTCAGAACCGAAGCCAGTTCCAAGCGCCAGCGGCAGCCCGGCCAGGAGCGCGGCCATCGTGGTCATCATGATGGGGCGGAAGCGGAGCAGGCAGGCCTCGTAAATTGCATCCGTCGCGTTCTTTCCGTGCTGCCGCTCGGCTTCCAACGCGAAATCGACCATCATGATGCCGTTCTTCTTCACAATGCCGATGAGCAGAACGATGCCGATTATCGCTACGACGCTCAAATCCTGGCGAAAGAGAATCAACGCAAGGAAAGCGCCGACGCCCGCGGAAGGCAACGTGGAGAGAATCGTGATCGGGTGAATGAAACTCTCGTACAAGACACCGAGTACGAGATAAACGGTGATCAACGCGGCGAGAATGAGCAAGGGCTCATTCGAGAGCGAATTCGTGAACGAAGCCGCGGTGCCTTGAAAACCGGCCTGGAGTCCGGGAGGCATTTTCAAATCTTTCTCGACTTTGTTGATCGACGTGATCGCTTCGCCGAGAGCGGCGTTCGGAGCGAGATTAAACGACGCGGTGATCGCCGGAAATTGACCCTGGTGTGTAATGACGAGCGGCTCCGTCGTGGTCTCAAAGTGTGAGAAAGCGCTGAACGGAACGGCGTTGCTCATTGTCGAGCTTGTTGCGCCGGCTGAGGACGCTCCCTTGCTCGACGTCGAAGTGGAAGTGCTCGCTGAAAGCGCATTCGCAGGAGGCGCAAGCGTGGCGGCCGACGGAGTGTAGAGTGCAGAAGCCGTCAGCGAATTTGATCCCGCGGAAGACGACCCGGAGGCCGCGAAAGAGGTAGAGGCGCCGGCGCCGCTTGCTCCGGAAGACGCGTTCGATTGAATGTATAGACGGTTTAATTTGTTCGGGTCTTTCTGAAATTGCGGCTCGCTCTCAAGCACTACGTGGTACTGATTTACCTGCGTGTACATCGTGCTGATTTGCCGTTGGCCGAATGCGTCGTAGAGCGTGTTGTCGATCGTCGTGGGCGCAATTCCCAATCGCGACGCGGTGGCCCGGTCAATCACCAGATTGACGGCCGGTCCTCCCGGTTGTTGATCGGTGGCGATGTCTTCCAATTCCGGCAATTGCTTCAGCTTGTCGACGAAGCGATTGGCCCAGAGATTCAGTTCGGCGGCATCGGGGTCTTCGAGCGTGTACTGATATTGCGTGCGGCTAACGCGGTCATCCACCGTGATGTTCTGCACCGGCTCCATGAATAGTTGAATTCCCTGCACGTTCGCCAATTTCGGAGTGAGCCGGCGGATCAGGTCCGATGCGCTGATCTTGCGCTGATCGAGCGGCTTCAGATTGATCGACATTCGGCCGCTGTTCGTCGTTACGTTTGTTCCATCGGCGCCAATAAACGATGACACGCTTTCAACGGCTGGGTCCGCCAGCACCGCCTTCGTAAGTTCTTGCTGCTTCTCGGCCATCGATTTGGAGCTAATCGTCGGCGCGGCCTGTGAAATGCCCTGGATGACGCCAGTGTCCTGAACCGGAAAAAAACCTTTTGGAATAATGATGTAGAGAAAAATCGTGAGCAGAAGCGTGCCTACGGCGACCAGCAAAGTAATCGTCTGATATTGAAGTACGACTTTTAGCGTCCGGCCGTAGAACGAAATCATGCGTTCGAAAACACGCTCGGAGGCTTTATAGACGCGCCCCTGCTGCTCTTTTGGCCGATGCCTCAAGATTCGCGCGCTCATCATCGGCGTGAGGGTAAGCGACACGACTGCTGAAACAACGATGGTGACAGCGAGCGTCACGGCAAATTCGCGGAATAGACGGCCCACAACATCGCCCATGAACAACAGCGGAATCAGCACGGCGATCAAAGATACGGTCAGCGAGAGAATGGTGAATCCGATTTGCTCCGCGCCTTTGAGCGCCGCTTCCATCGGCGGATCACCCGCTTCGATGTACCGCGATATGTTTTCGATCATCACGATGGCGTCGTCCACCACGAAACCCGTGGAAATGGTCAGCGCCATCAGCGATAAGTTATCGAGGCTGTATCCAAGCGCGTACATCGCCGCAAATGTGCCAACCAATGAAAGCGGCACGGCCACGCTCGGGATAATGGTGGCGTAGAGACTTCGCAAGAACAGGAAGATCACGAGTACGACGAGGCCGATCGTCAAAAGCAATTCAAACTCGACGTCGGCGACCGATGCTTTGATAGCGGTTGTAAGATCGGTGAGCGTGGTCACTTGAATGCCGGCGGGCAAGTTGGCCTCGAGTTGAGGTATCAACTGCTGAATACTCTTAACTACGTTGATCGTGTTCGCGCCGGGCTGGCGCTGCACATTTAGAATCACGGCGGGCGTTTCGTTCATCCACGCCGCCTGGCTGTTGTTCTCCACGCCATTCACGATGCGCGCTACGTCGGTCAGCATCACGGGCGCCCCGTTGCGATATGCAACTACAACGCCGCGGTAGTCTTCGGTGGTGACCAACTGATCGTTGGCGTCGATCTGGTAATCCTGGCGCGGCCCATCGAAGTTCCCTTTCGCGGCGTTCACGCTCGCGCTTGCCAACGCTGTGCGCAGGTCTTCCAGGTTGATTCCGTAGGAAGAGAGAGCCGTGGGGTTGGCTTGAATGCGCACCGCGGGTTTCTGGCCGCCGCTGATGGTTACGAGGCCAACACCGCTGAGCTGCGATATTTTAGGCGCCATGCGCGTATCCACAAGATCCTCGACCTGAGAAAGCGGCATCGAGTTTGAAGTAATTCCCAGCGTGAGCACGGGAGCATCGGCAGGATTCGTCTTGCTGTACACGGGTGGCGCAGGCAGGTTCGATGGCAATAAACTCTGCGACGCGTTTATGGCGGACTGCACCTCTTCCTCGGCGATGTCAATATTCAGCGTGAGATTGAATTGCAGCACGATGACGGAAGTGGCGCTGGCGCTGCTGGAGGTCATCTGGCTCAAGCCTTGCATTTCGCCGAATTGACGCTCGAGCGGCGCCGTTACGGTTGTCGCCACGACATTCGGGCTCGCGCCGGGATAAAACGTGAGCACCTGAATGGTCGGATAATCCACTTCAGGCAGTGCGGAAACCGGGAGTTGCGTATAGCCGACGAGACCCACCAAGAGGATGGCGGCCATCAGCAATGACGTCGCAACTGGCCGGAGAATAAACGGGCGGGACGGGCTCACGGGGCGCTGCTCCCGCTGGTGCTCGCTGGAGTGTTGCTGCCGTTCGAGCTGGCCGGCGCAGGCTTGTTCGAAACGACGACGGCAGAGTTGTCCTGCAACTTCTCGAATCCGCTGTTGGCGACAACGTCTCCCGGATTGATGCCGTCAACTTGCGTGTTACCGGCATCGGTGACTCCAGCCTTCACGCTGCGCTGGTGAGCGACGTTATTCTGAATTACATAGACAAACGATGCCTGGCCATTTTGCTGGACAGCTGACGCGGGAATCAGCGTCACACCTTTCAACGTATCGACCAGCAGCCGCGTGTTTACAAACTGATTCGGGAACAGCGCATTATTCTTGTTATCGAAGATCGCCCGCGCTTTTACCGTTCCAGTCGTCGTGTCAATCTGATTGTCTAGAGTTAGAAGTTTGCCGCTTCCGATTTTCTTCTGCGCTGAGCGATCGAAGGCATCGGTACCCAAGCTGCCATTCTTGCGCATGCCGGCTTGGACCTGGCCAAGGCTATCTTCCGGAATAGTGAAAATTACGGTGATGGGTGCCATCTGAGTGATCACCGCGAGGGTTATCGTTCCTGAGGATTGCACCACGTTGCCCGGATCCACCAGTCGTAATCCCATACGGCCCGATATTGGAGCTGTGATATGGCAGAAATCGAGCTGCACCTGATCGTATTCCACCGTGCCTTCATCGTTCTTTACTATGCCTTTGTCCTGGAGCACGAGCTTTTGCTGGTCGTCGAGCTGTTGCTTTGCGATTGCTTTCTTGTCCCACGCATCTTGGTAGCGTTGTTCGTCCATCTGAGCTTGAGCGAGCAGGTTCTGATCACGCTCGAGCGCTCCCTGCGCCTGCAAGAGCGTGGCGCTGTATGGACGCGGATCGATTTCGATAAGTGGGTCGCCCTTCTTCACCATTTGACCCTCGACAAAATGAACAGATGTGACAAGTCCGTTCACCTGGGCGGTAATCGAATCGGTGTAAACCGGCGTGACTGTCCCGATGGCTTCCAGGTACACGCCGATGTCGCCCTTTTGCGCCGTCGCGGTTGTGATGGCAATCCCCGTTTTCGCGCGTGCCGCAGCGGCGGCCGCCGCTTTCTTCGCTTCCTCGTGGGAATGCACGGCCATCACGATCACAAGGACGACAACCAGCAGCAACACGACCGTTATCACCACCCAAAGAACCTTATGGCTGCGGGGATGGTCGGAACCGGGATCAGGAGGGGTGAGTTGATAGTCAGGTCTGGCGGATGAAGTCTCGTTTATGTCTGCGATCGGAACCTCCTTTTCCAGCTTCGAATCCCCTGCATGGTACTCCTCGTCGGCGATTCCCCAAGGCACAAAATCGATGGCTAAGTAATCTCCGCCCTGATCTGGAGCCGGGCTTGCCTCGCGCGGAAGTATTAAACTTCCCGTGGAATGCTAATGAGTGAGGTGATTCAATTCAATTGGCAGAGGTGAGAGCTGCTCGTGGTGACGCGTGGAGGTGCGTTGAAAATTGCTGCTTCTTATCGGGCCGCCGAGGGGAGAGATGAATTGCGACCATCGTGGTCGCACAATCCTGTCTACTGGCCTGTCGGAATTAAGGTGCCAGCCGGATAGACGATGATCTCGACATCTCCCCAACCGGAGTCGGAGCCGACGCTTGCGTCAATCTTCTTCCCCAATCCGAGGGTTTTGAGCTGGGTATCATCGAAGCCGAAATTGCCGACTAGATAGGCGCGCACTACGGCGGCGCGAGCCTGCGTTAGCACTAAGTCCTTCTGGGCATCGCCAGTCATGCCGGAATATACGACTACAACCGCGATTCCGAACTCATGTGCGGCAAGAAATTGTCCTGCGGGCCCCAAAGAATTTTGGTTCTTCAGTTTTGCTGTGTCTATCTGATCGAAAATGCGTTTTGGCTCGTACGTGAAAGTCTTTAGCGGCGAGCCTTCAGGCAGGACCGATATTTCGTTTTTCTCAAGGTCGGCGGAATCTTCATACCCGCGTTTTTTGAAATATCCGCGAAGTAGGAAATTCTGTTTCAACGCTTCCATATTTTCCTGGAAGTCGGCAACCCCCGCTTGCGCGTGCACTACCGTATCGCGCATTCCGATAGTCGTCTGATCCAGCTCCGTGTACATTTTCTTGTCGTTGATCAGCGCTCCG
This sequence comes from uncultured Acidobacteriota bacterium, assembly GCA_963803835.1. GTDB lineage: Bacteria > Acidobacteriota > Terriglobia > Acidiferrales > UBA7541 > Palsa-147. The sequence continues at coordinate 108,596 of CAWDOI010000029.1, forward strand.
ATCGTTCCCTGACCTTGGTCGATCTTGGCGCTAATGGATCGTAGGTTCGCGGTCGCTGCGGTCGTGTTGTCGAGAGCTGCCTTGCTGCTGTCGAGAATCGCGTCCGTTTTCTTGATCAGGTCGGCCATGACGAGCGGAGGCTGGCTCGAGATCGTATCGCCGTCACGCACATTCAATCCTTCGGCCGATCCGAACGATATCGACACATATTCATTTCCAAGCAGACCCTCAGTCTGTATCGCAGCAATCGAGTCCTGCTTGACGATGTCGTGGGTCGAGCGCTGAAGATCCATGAGCACGGTGATTTTGCCAGTCGCCTGCTTCGGCAAATCGATGCGACGCACACTGCCGCTGTGGACTCCGCCGATGCGCACCTCGGCGCCCGCATCGAGTCCAGCTACAGTGTTGAACTGCGCCTTCAATCGATAGGTGTCACTGAACAGATATTGCCGGTCGCCAATGATGAAGATTCCCGCCGCCAGAATCGCCATCGTCGCAATGATGAATGCTCCCAGCCGAGCCGCTCTTGACATGATGACTCCCTATGAATTCCGTTTGAAGAATTCCGCGACGAATCTGTCGCCGCTTCGCTCAAGCTCATCGAACGTGCCTTCGATCACTGCATTCCCTTGGTTCAGCAGCACAATTCGGTCCGCAATAATCTTCGCGCTTTGCAAATCGTGCGTGACCACGATCGATGCAACGTCGCGTTCCTCTTGCAACTTGAGAATCAGCTCGTCGATCTCGCGGGATGTGATTGGATCGAGCCCGGCAGTGGGTTCATCGAGCAGCAAGATGCCCGGATCGAGAGCCAGCGCGCGCGCCAGACCAACCCGCTTTTGCATGCCGCCCGAAAGATCGGACGGCATTTTTTTGAGGTCGCCTTCCATGCCCACGCTAGCCAGCAATTCCATGACGTGATCGCTACGCCCGGACGCCGTCATTTTCGTGTGGCGCCTCAACGGAAACGCAACGTTCTCTTCGACCGTCAGCGAGTCGTAGAGCGCCGCGTGCTGGAATAGGAAGCCCATCGTCTTTCTGATTTCGTTCAACGATTCGCTGCTGGAGCTTGTGATCTCCTGCTCGTGAACGCGAATCGAACCCGAGTCCGGCTTCTGCAGCCCGATGATCAGCTTCAGCAGCACGCTCTTGCCGGTTCCGCTGCGACCCAACACCGCCAGAGTTTTGCCGCTGCCAACCGTCAAGTCGATCCCGTTCAAGACTTTTTGCGCACCGAATGATTTGTGTAAGCCGGAGATAGCCACAGCAGGAGTGGCAGAATTCTGCTCGCTCTTCCGATCGCCATTCTCAATCGCGAGTTTGTCGCCGATCTCGATCACTGCCGACGAGACTGTCTGGTTAGAAGGCATCATGGAAAGAACACCAGAATCAATTTCACCAGTATGACGTCCGCCAAAATGACAAAAAGGGACGATAGGACGACCGAGCTCGTTGCCGAACGCCCGACGCCTTCCGTACCGCCCTGACTGCGCATTCCCTGAAAGCACGCGATCAGGCCGATGATTAGTCCGAAGACCGACGTTCGGAAAGTCGGCGCGAGAAAATCGCTGAAACTGGCGCCGGCAAATCCCGCATGGAGGAATTTATGAAGGGAAATCGGCTCAGCCAGAGTGTCCACAATCCAACCGACAGCCACACCGCAGAAATCGGAAGCGAGCGTTAGCAGCGGGAGCACCAAGATGCATGCCACGATGCGCGTGAAGGCCAGAAGCTTGTAGGGATTTACGCCGGATGCCTCGATGGCATCGATCTGCTCTGTTACTTTCATCGAGCCAAGTTCCGCGCCGATCCCGGCGCCCACGCGGCCGCAAACAACCAAGCTAGTCACGACGGGGCCTGTTTCGTGGATGATCGAGAACACGATGGCAGCGGGAAGCATGGACTTGGCGCCGAATCGCACCAGGCTGTGACGGCTCTCGAGAGCGAGCACCGCACCAATGGCGCAACCCGCCAACGCTACAAGCGGCAACGATTTCGAACCGATCTCGTCGAGCTGCCGAAATAATTCGCGGCCTTCAAAAGGGCGTCTGACCGACGCGCGCATGACCTGCCAGGCAAAAATCCCGAGTTCGCCAAACCACTCGAAGAAGCCAGTGATCGGACTCCAAAGAGAATTGAGAGTAGATTGCGCGAGAGAGTCTGCTTGCGGCGCGTCAGGGCTGATTGCGGGCTCGAATACTTTGGCGTCGTGGTTCATAAAGATGGCTCAGGGTCTTGGTTGGGCTGAAGTGCTCGCATCCGGAGACGCGGAATGATCCATGTGGCTAAATAGCGAGTGCGGCCCTCCGTAGATGAATTCACGCGCGATATTCACTCCCGCGAATTCCAGTAGGGTGTAGCTGCCCATCCGCATTCCGTCTTTCACACCATAGCGGTTCGGATACCAGCCATAGACGGCGGTCATTGAACCTGCATACGGCGCGATGAGCGCGGGGAACGACAGCCAACGATGGCCGGCCGCACCGCGGCGCGCCGTCACTGTAGAAATCGCGGCATGTCCCAATCTTGGAAATATTCCTCTGCACTCGCAGCGGTAATACAACGTGTCTTCTCTAAACGCTTCTGCCAACGCGTAGCGCGTGGTCGTCGTCACCATCGCGATGCCGAAGGCGGATCCGACCCTCTCGCCGAATGCTCCCGCGCCTTGTCCCCACTCGGGCGGCGTTTTTTCCAACTGATCGTAGCCGCCCACCAGTGCGGCGCCGCCGATCGCGTAAGGACCAACTACATCGAAGAAATAATTCCGTAGTTTCGTTTTCTCTGTGGGTCGTGTGTATGCCGACTCCAATCGCACGTAGGATGCGCTTGCAGAGTTAGGAACTTCATTGCTAAAGGAAGATTTTGCGCTGGTCTCAGATTGGCATTTGGCTACAGGCGAGATTGCTGCGAGGCCCGTGACGAGGATGAATATGCCGATAAATAGAGACACTGCTCGTAACCGCTTCATCACAAGTTTCTCCTTGCACGGAACTCGCGACTGAGGATGGCTACATCAAGCCAGAGGGGGACCTCACATCCTTGACTAAGAAATAGCATCCGGAGGCTTGTGCGTCTGTGCCAAACGAGACACAATTTCTCGTTGTTTCCAGGGGCTTGATCGGGATGAATGTATCGAGACGCGGTGAGAGAGCAACGCTCTGAATGGGCGCTAGCTATGCCGGCGAAGAAATGCAAACCGAAGCAATCGCGACGGTGCTAACAATCGATGTTAGTGGTATGCGACGTAGAGACTGGGAAATTCCTCTTGAAGATGTTTCACCTTGGGCGCGTCAAACGTCGCGATGTAGGCATTGTCCGGATTATGCGCGGCGAAGTCCTGGTGATATTGCTCCGCCGGATAAAAACCTGTCATTGGAACAATTTGCGTGACGATCGGGCGTGAAAAGGACTTGGCCTGATTGAGCTGGTCCACATAAGCCTGCGCAATTCTCAGCTGATCGGGATTCGCAAAGAAAATCGCCGAGCGATACTGAGTGCCCGAGTCAGGTCCCTGGCGATTCAATTCCGTTGGGTCATGCGCCACCGAAAAGAAAACTTTCAGCAGCATCCCCAAAGTAATCTGCGATGGATCGTAGACGATCTCGACGGATTCGGCGTGTCCCGTGTCACCGCTGCTGACTTCTTCGTAATCCGGATTCTTTACCGTGCCGCCGGAGTAGCCCGAAGTCGCTCGAGTGACGCCCTTCACGTGCTCGAATACAGCCTGAATTCCCCAGAAACATCCGCCCGCGACGACGACGGTCTCATGTCCCTTTTTTGTGGCGCGGGTTTCGTCCACCGCTGGATCCGGAAGTGCGACCGCAGCACTTGTCGCACTGTGGCGCATCGCGGCAAATAAAATCAGCATGACTACAGCGAAGCCCAGTGCCACCGTCACAATTCGATTCATCGCTTTCTCTCCTCAATTTAATTCTGATGAAAACTGCTACATCCTGAGACTGGCCCAAAATCCTTAGGAAGCCTTGGCGAATCTCATGGCGACCGAATTCATGCAATAACGCAATCCCGTAGGCGGCGGCCCATCATCGAAGACGTGCCCCAGGTGCGCGTCACACCGACGGCAGGAAACTGCAGTGCGGATCGTTCCCAGACTAGTGTCCGCGATTTCCACCACGTTCTCTTTAGCAATGGGCGCCCAAAAACTCGGCCAGCCCGTGCCGGATTCGAATTTGGTGCTGGCGTCGAACAGAGCCGTGTCGCAGCAAACGCAGCGAAACACACCCTTCTCGTGGTTATTTGGATTTTCGTTTGTGTAAGCTCGCTCAGTGCCCGCGTGGCGCGTGACTTCAAAAGAAGCGGGAGAGAGTTGCTTCTTCCACTCGTCTTCCGTCTTCGTGATTTGCTCGACGGAAATCTTAGCCTTGCGCGCGCCGGAATCCGAAAATTCCACGATGGTGACCATCTTCGGAGGGCCCGCAAACAAACCTTCCGCGTGCACCGGCTCGCTCTTCTGAATGTACCAGCATGCAAGTCCCGCGGCCGCGGTTCCCGCGCCAATCAAAAACGATCGGCGCGCGATCAGAGTAGCGGCTTCAGTATTTCTCTTGTTCGAGGAATTCATACGGCCTCTTCCCTTTCGCTCTTATCCAAACGTAAATGCAAACGCCTGTACGCCGGGATCGAGAAATTCAATTTCGAACGTGCGATCTTCCACTTTCCCCTTTTGCCGGATCAACTGATACAGCCGGTAATCCTTTACGATGCCGTTGCCTTGTTCATCGGAGTCCGCGCCGTGATCCTCGCCGGGCGCTGTTCCGTCAAGCCGCACACGAAAGCGCACCTGCTTGCCATTTTCCCCCGGTCCCAACACGAGATGCAGATCACGCGCGTGGAACCGGAAAATCACTTTGCCTGGCGCGGACACCAGCGCCGCATGCTCGTCGCTTACATTCCAATTTCCGGCAAGGCCCCACTGATTCACCGTCAGGCGCGCTGGCGCCGTATAGGCTTGCGCCTCGTCCTGCCGGATTTTCTGCGGCGAAGCGTAATTCTGCTGCCGGGAATAGCCGACGTAGGTCTCATGCGAAGCGACGTCGTTCACATCCGGCGCCGCCTGGGCGCCGGTCGCTGTAACTTGCACCAACCCACCGACCTTCAAATTTGAATTCTTCTCGCGCAGCAGCTGCTGAATCACTTCTTCTGATTCGTCGTACTTCCCTTCTCCGAAATGGTGGTAGCGAATTTCTCCGTTCGCGTCGATGAAGTAATGCGCCGGCCAATATTCGTTGTTGAATGCCTTCCAGATTGTGTAGTTGCTGTCGATCGCGACCGGATAAGTAATCTTCAAATCCGTGAGCGCCTTCGCCACGTTCGCGGGATCTTTCTCGAACGCGAATTCCGGAGTGTGTACGCCGATCACAACAAGGCCGTCGTTCTTGTATTTTTCCGCCCAGGCTTCCACGTACGGTATCGAACGCAAGCAATTGATGCAGGAATACGTCCAGAAATCGATTACTACCACTTTCCCCTTCAATTCTTCGCGTGTAAGCGGCGGAGAGTTCAGCCATTTCACAGCGCCCGCCAAACTTGGGAATGCGCCCTCGTGCCCCAATTCCACCGCGGCAGGTTGCGCTACGCCAGACTCATTTGCTTTCGCGTATGCGACCGGCCGGAAACGATCTATCAATTTTTGTTCGACGCCGGAAGTGCTCGAAAGCGAAAGCCTCGTAAGAATTCCTGTATCCCAGCCAAAAGCAATCGCTACGACGCCCACCAAAACAGCCACGCCCAAGCCGCGCCGAATCCACTCTTCCGCGCCAAGCGATTTTTTCATTAGTGCAAAAACTTTATTGCCCGCAAGGAGCGCCACGGCGAGAGAGCTTGCGGCTCCGGCGGAAAACGCCAGAAGCAGCAGCGTCGTATGCGCGCTCGGGCCCTGTATCGCCGCTCCCGTCAAAATCAAACCAAGAATCGGCCCCGCACAGGGAGCCCAAAGCAATCCGGTCGACATTCCAAGCACGAGCGATCGTCCAATGCCCGGAGCCTCCGAGTTGTTCTGTCCCCGCACCCTTCCGCCCAGGCGAACAAGAGGGCGCGTCAGATAACCGGCCAAACTTGGAAAAAGCAGCGCCAACCCAAGCACCGCAAACACCACGATCGCGAGAATCCTGCCGATCTGATTGGCGCGCACGACCCAAGCTCCCGCATACGTAGCAACACCAGCTACCGCGGCGAACGTCGCCGCCATCCCAACGAGGAGCGGAAGGCCGCTGCGCCGAAACGGCTGATCGGCGCGAGAAAATACGAAAGGCAACACCGGCAAAATGCACGGGCTGACGATTGTCAGAACGCCGCCAACGAAAGCTAGAAGGTAGAGAAGCATGTGCATGCCAGCCGGTTCATTAGAGCCACTCACCCGCGAAAAGTTACAGAGCCGCCCGCAACGTTAAGCGCTTCTATCTTAGTACGCTAGAAGTGCTTCGCCGGATTGAAAATCGCCCCGGCTGCCTGCCATCGCCGAGCAACTGGTCGCGGTGGCTCTCGAGAGATTGCGTGCGCCCGGGCTTTAATATTTTGATGCGCGAAAGCGCGAGCGTTCTTCATGATCGGACGAGGAATTTACAGGTTGCCGGCTGTAGGAGCATTCGGCTGCACGGCATCGAGGGCGAACAAAGTCGCAAACGAAAACATAAACATTTGCAAACTACGTCGCATCGCGAAATTTCTCCATCTCCAGACCGAGTGCGGCAACCTGCTACTTATTTCTGCTTCTGGAGTGCCGCGACAGCCTCTTCCAACGCGGCGATGCGCGCGTTCAGATCCTGATTTTCGGCAGCCAGTTGCTGGGTGGCGCTGATGTTCATGTTGAAGAGCTGGTCGTAGTCGACAACGCGGAAGTCGTCCACTTTTTTGCCAAAGACGAACACTTGGTTGAGCGGCATCTCGATGCCGCACAGGACGAAAGTGTCGTCGTTGATTATCGCGGCAACCGATTTATCCATGGTGCCTGCTTCCGCTGTGATGATTCGCACGACATCGCCCGCCGCGAAGTCATGCGGCTTCGGCAGCGTGACGGTAAGTTCGTGCGTGGTGTCGTTGTAAACCGCGCCGTCAGCCATCGCGTAAACGTTGGGAATGAAATTGCTCGTCACGCGCACCGCATCGGGATAGACCTTTTCGACGTCCTGCGCGATCACACCCTTCTTATGCTGACGTCCCTTGCCGGCCACATCGATGTAGCGATAGTCGGTGATCTTCAGCCTCTTCAATATCTCCAAATCGGCGGCGGAATCGCTAAGACCAATAACATTCTTGATTCGAGCATCGGAGATCGCGTCGAATTCGCTTGCCACCATGCGGCTCGACGCATAGATCGAGAATGGTGCGCTGCCCGTACCATCGCCCAAATCGACATCGGATGAACTGACAAATCCGTATGGCACGCTAAAGTTGTGGGCAACGGACACCTCAACATCTATGGGATAGCTGGGCGTTGTCGTCCCTACGCCGAGACGATTATTCGTGGAGTCCCAGAACAACGAAGCGCTGCTGGAGATAGGCGTCGTGGTAGTGCCGAAGAGAATTCGACCTTGAGCAAAGGTTGATGCGCCGGTTCCGCCGCTCGCGACGGGAATAATGGCACTAGCGGTGACGGCGCTGGTGCCACTCCCGAGGAGGTAGCCAGTGAGAGTTGTAGCTCCCGTGCCGCCACTCGCGACTGCTACTGTGCCTGTGACATTCGCGGCGTTGCCGCTGATGTTGCCCGAGATTGCGGTTCCGGGAATCGTCGCCGAAGCTGTGAGGGCGCTTACGCCACTGCCGAGCAGATAGCCGGTGAGCGTCGTCGCCCCCGTGCCGCCGTCAGCAACCGGAACCGTGCCGAGAGTAATGGCGGGAGTCGTCGTTCCAGTCGCCACCGAGATTGGAGAAGTTCCACTCACACTTGTCACAGTGCCGGATGGTGCCGCTCCCCACGAGGCGAGCGTGCCACTTGTCGTGAGGAACTTGCCGCCGTTTCCGCCCTGACTTGGCAACAAGTTCGTAATGGCCGCAGTTGCGGTGGCCGCGCCGGTTCCGCCGTTACCGAGCCCAACTGTCCCTGAGACGTTGCCGGAATTCCCGGCGATGTCTCCGGAGATTGCTGTGCCAGGAATTGTGGCGGACGCGGTGACCGCGCTCGCGCCGCTGCCGAGAAGATAGCCAGTAAGAGTCGTGGCTCCTGTGCCGCCGTTCGCAACGGGCACGGTTCCCAACGTGATTGCAGGCGTGGTCGTGCCAGTCGCCACGGAGATCGGAGAAGTTCCGGTAACGCTAGTCACTGTGCCGGTTGTCGCAGTGTCGGCGATTTGGTTCCACGCAGCAGCGACGTTGTCGTATACCTCCAACGATGTCGCGGTGATGTCGTACACGATCAATCCGTTGGCTGGAGTTGCGATCGCGAGGCGTTGAGTCGTTGTCATACGCGGCGCAAGAAGGCCTTGCGTTGTACTCGTGACGTCCATCGCAGCCGTCGTGCTTGGCGGATCTACGCCGATGCCTACGGATCCGGTAGTGAATACGGCGTTCGCGCCATCAAGTGTAAAGGGGCTTGCGCCCGCAGGGCCCTGCGGCCCGGCCGCTCCCGGTGTTCCCGCAGTTCCGGTTGCGCCCTGCGATCCGGTTGCACCCGTCGCCCCGGTCGAGCCTTGTGCGCCTGCTGCACCAGCTGCGCCTTCTTGCGCCATCTCGTTCCATGCGCTCGCGTTCGTGTCGGGGGTTGGATTGCTCGGACCAGCGCTGGCGGCGATTGCGGCATAGGTAGAACCATTGAATGTCACCACGTCGTTGATCGCGTAGCTGGCGCTCGCATCGAACGCATTTCGGAAATTGAAGCCAGTGCCATTTGCCCCCGCCGCGCCTGTGGGCCCCTGCGGCCCGATTGGACCTGCAATACCTTGCAAGCCTTGTGGTCCGCTTGCGCCTGCGGCTCCAGTGGAGCCCTGTGTTCCGGTTGCTCCCGTGAGGCCCTGCGCGCCGACTGGACCCGCAATACCTTGCAACCCTTGAGGCCCAGTCGCTCCAGCTACGCCTGCGGGGCCCTGTGGTCCAGCTACGCCTGCGGGCCCCTGTGCCCCAATCCCGCCGGTTGTTCCCGCAGCTCCAGCCGATCCTTGTGGACCAGTTGCGCCCGTCGAGCCAGTCAAACCTTGTGGGCCTGCCGCACCTTGCGTGCCTTGTGCACCTACTGCACCTTGCGCGCCTTCCTGCGCTAATACGCTCCACGCGCTCGCGTTCATGTCCGGAGTTGGATTATTCGGGCCGCTGCTCGCCACAATCGCCACATACGTAGAACCGTTGAAGGTCACTACGTCATTGATCGCGTAACTTGCGCTGGCGTTAAACGCATTCATGAAATCGAAACCGCTGCCGTTTGTCCCCGCTGCTCCCGTCGGGCCTTGCGGGCCGATTGGGCCTGCAACACCCTGCAATCCTTGAGCGCCTGTTGCCCCAGTTGCGCCAGCGGCTCCAGTCGCACCTTGCGCGCCTGCTGCACCCGGCGCGCCTTCCTGCGCCAACACGCTCCACGCGCTCGCGTTCGTGTCCGGATTTGGATTATTCGGGCCAGTGCTCGCTGCGATCGCCACATACGTAGAACCGTTGAAGGTCACCACATCATCGATCGCGTAACTCGCGCTGGCGTCGAATGCATTCAGGAAATCGAAACCGTTTCCGTTTGTCCCCGGTGCGCCCACGGGCCCCTGCGGACCGGCTGGTCCAGCAACACCCGGAAAGCCCTGAGGGCCCATTGCTCCAGTTGTACCAGCGGGTCCTGCCGGGCCTTGCGGTCCCGTAGGCCCTTGAGTTCCTGACGCCGAAGGAGTGGAGGCGGTCCAGCTAGTGCCGTTGAAAGTGAGAACCTGTCCGCTCGATGGCCCCGCGGGCAAGTCGATGGGCGTACCTTTCAGCCTGTCGACAGAGATCGCCTGCTGCGTGCCGCTGATATCTCCGAAGAATGGACCACTCACATTCCATGAAGTCCTTGACTGCAGAGCCGGAATCAGCGAAACGTCGGGAGAGAGCGCAACTCCATCGGCCATCACATGAAGGTGTAGATTCGCCCGAAGCGTGAGAGAAAACGGGATTGCGGGCATCCCGACGGCGCCGAGCACCACGCCGTAGAGCCCTTCCGTCACAGTGATGGTTTGCGGTCCTGAACTCCACAATTCGTTCCCGTTGGGATCGAGAATGGAAAATACGAAAGGTCGTGTGCCTGTTACCAGCACATTGGATTCGGTTAAGCGGCCTTCATACGCGAGTTCCGGACTCGGGGCGGGATCCGCATGCTGAGCGCCGGCTTGGCCGGCGAAGCCAAGCATCAAAACAATTGCCAGGACACGAAGTGTAGTGCGCATGCTCATCTCTCCTTAACACGTAAACCTTGGGATTTCTGCTATTGGCACGGGGTGTTCGTCCCCGCGCAAGCTAATGGAATCGGGAAGCCGCTACGAACTTGGATATTGTTGTCGTCATCGGTTGAGAGAACCGAGGCAATCCCTTGATTGACAACCACCCCGTTTTGAATCAAGCCATTTACTTGGTTGGCGCCCGAGGCCTGCACCGAGTCTTGGCTAACCACGGAATCAAGTTGGGGCACGGCAAGAATTTCCACGGTCGCTGATCCTTTGAGGATCGCTGCAGCGGATGGATTGGCTGGGGTCCACGTCGCGACAACGATGTACTGCCCTGCTGTTGCCGACGCTGTGAGGATTCCCCCGCCGGTTATCGTTCCCGCATCTACGGGAGTCACCGACCAGGTCAACGAACCCGCTGCGGGCGTTGTCGGCGTAAATACTGCTGTGAACATAGTGGCGGAGCCTGCCGCTACGGTGATCGAAGCTGGAGTAACAGATAATTTGGTACTCGCAGGGGCCAGAGGGGTATTCGAGTTCGGTAAGCCGCCACATCCGACGGCGCCGAGCGCGACCGCCCAGAGCGTGAGAGCGATAGCCGCGGCACGAAAGACTGAGTGGTGCAGTTTGACGCGCGCCGAAGAAGACAACTTACGCATTGGCTGGGCTCCCGCGTGGGGAAATTTGCAGGAGTCGCAAAAGACCACACACTCACTAGACTTTTCAGAAGGGGGTGAAACTTTGACGCAGCTTAAAGCGCGGAAGAAATACCGCGAGAGGAGTTCTCGAACATTGTGCTAACGACCCAAATCACCCACGACAATGTTAAACGTTACTCAGAACACTATCAGCGCACGAAAAATACTGAAACTGGCTATTTGGCAAACCATTCTTATGAGTACATCGAGTAAATAGAGGGCGTCGACGCGCCTGTGTCGTTACGCGCGCTACTGAAGCTTCGCGTATTCGGCCTTGGCTTGTTGAAGGACGGGAATGTCGGGGTCAGCATCTTTCCAGAGCGCGAGAAAATCATTGTAGGCGGCGCGTGCGCGGACGCGGGCGGCATCGGCGTCCGCCCCCGGCGAAGTTCTCGCCTCCAAAGCGCTGGCGCGAGCCAGTCCCAGGTGCGCCAACGCTCCGGTCCAGCAGTTCCAGACGATCCCGCTGTGGTCGAGAATCTTCTGAAATTCAGCGGCAGAAGCTCTGCCCTGCCCGGCGGCCAAGAATGCATCTCCGCGTACGTACACCGGATAGAGGCAGGAGATGCTGGCGAGAAACGTAATTTGCCCCAACTCTATGCGGGAAGCAGCTCTCACGGCATTCAGGGCGGCAGCAGGATTCTTTCCATCCAGCGCCAATTGTGCTTGAACCGTCGGCAACCAAAGCGATTGCATCTGGGTGTCCTGCGGAAAGCGTTTGTTCAGATCTAGTGCCAAGCTTTCCGCTCGCGCCGCGTCGCCCGCCATCGCAAACGCAAGCGCGGCCTCGCTCTCGACGCCCTGGCTCAAGGGAGCAAGCGTCAAAGCCGATTCCGCTAATCGCCGCGCTTCTATGGCATTGCCATAATCTGCTTCTCGCAGAGCAGCATTCGCCTGCCAGATTGCTCCAGTTTCCTTGCTGTCAGCTCGGACGGCAGAATCCGCGGCTCGCGCAGTCAATTCCCGCGCTTTGCCGAGATGACCGCCATACGCCTCGGTGTCCGATGCGAGCGACAGCCCAAGGTTCTCGTAATCGGGGCTAGCTGCAAACCACTGTTGCTGTTCCGTCATCCCAGCTGCGTCCGCCCCGAGAAATGCCAGACCATAACGGGCATTGCGCATGACGACATTATCCAGTTTTCGTGCCTGCGCCTCGCGGATGATCTTCCCCGTTTCATCGAAGTGCTGCAACGCAATTGCATAGTTAGCGAGGTGGGCGTACCAATACCCTCGATCGGGTGCAAGCGGCAGTCCTTCCCTAGTGATCTCCGTGGCTTTCTCATATTGCCCCCGTAAGGCAAACATGACTCCCAAACGGTTGTAAGCGTCGGGATCTCGCGGGTAGCTTCCAATTTCCTCCTGATACGTCTGGACCGCTTTATCCAGCTCTCCGGTTACATCCCGATAGTATTCGGCGGCGATGCTTAGCTTTTCCCTCTCGCTGGCGTGCTCCCGAAGCTGGAAAGCTTTGGTGTAATACTCGCCGGCCCGTCCTAGCTGGGCGAGACTGGCGTAGTCGAGGCCCACGTCCAAATAGCCCGTAGCAAAATTCGGATCAAGTTGGACGGCCCGCTGATCGTAAGGCAACGCTGCGGCGGCACCTTCGTCGTTATAGGTCTTTCTGCCAAGACTGAAAGCTTTTAAAGCTTCGAGCGAAGACGTAGTGGCCTGCGCGAGCGGAACATCAAACTTCTGCACCGTAGCTAACGATTCGCCCAGTTCGCCGCGCAACTTCGATGCCGCCCCGCCCAGCGCGTCGAGTACTTTCTCCTTCGACGCCGCCGTAACCTGCTCCTCGGCCAACGTGTCTCCGCTCTGGCAATTCACCGCCTTCAACCCGAGAACGTATTCGCTGCCCAAACTGCCAATCGATCCCGCAAGGTAAGCTGTACTGCTTGCACGCTGGCAAAGCTCGCGGGCCACCTCGGGCGTGAGTCTCGTGCTGGCCGGACGGGTCATCTGTTGCAAAGTCTTCGCAACTTCGCTGTCGGAGAGCACATTCAGGAAAGGCGATTGCCGCAAAGAGACGCTAAGCGCGGTCTTCAGCGTGTCGTCGAAGATTGCATCGCCAGTGCTGTTGGCAAAATCGGCGAGCACGACGGTGTCCTTCTCGGTGAGGACATGGGACCGGCGCGCGTAGTAGAACCATCCCACGACGGCCAAAGCCAGGACGACGATCAACGCAGCTGGCGCGAAAATCTTCCGCCGCCAATGTATCGGCCGGGCAGTCGAATTCGCACTGAGTGCGGCAGCGGGCTCAGTTACCGTTGCTCCGGAACTACTGGAAGAAACTCCTTCCAGCGCGACGCGAAGTTCGCGCGCCGTCTGGTAGCGTTGGGATGCTTCCTTTTCCAGGGCCCTCAGGATCACTCTCTCGAGCCCCGGCGAAACGTGCGAGCCTGTCGCGATCAGCGGAGCAGGAGACTGATGCAAAATCGCACCCATCAACTGCGGCCCCTGCGTCTGTGGAAATGGACGTTGCCCGGCCGCCATCTCGTAGAGAACCGCGCCCGCCGAGTAGATATCGCTCCGCGTGTCGGTCGGCTCGCCCCGCAATTGCTCTGGAGGCATGTACGGCACAGTGCCCGAAATCGTTCCGCTCTCAACATTGATGCTTCGCGTCACGTCGCTTGCAATCTCGGGGTGGATCAGTCTGGCCAGACCGAAGTCGAGAATCTTCAGCCGGCCATCGGGTGTAACGAATAAGTTGCCGGGCTTGAGGTCGCGATGGATGATGCCCTGATCGTGCGCGGCGGCCAGACCTTCGGCGAGCTGAGTGGCAAGCCGCACGATCTCACGCTCCGCAAGCGGCCCCTCTTTGATTCTTTCACGCAGCGAATCGCCGGGAATCAGCTCCATCGCGAGGAACTCCACACCGTCCTGCGAGCCGAATTCATGAACTGTTTCGATGTTCGGGTGATTGAGCTTGGCGAGCGCCAGCGCTTCTTTGCGGAACTGCTTTCGTGCCGCTTCGTCCGTGAGCATTCCGACGGGCAGGATTTTCAGTGCGACGTCGCGGCCGAGCTGTTCGTCGTGCGCGCGGTAGACCTCGCCCATGCCGCCCGCCCCGATTTTTTCGATAATGCGATAGTGCAATAAAATCCGTCCGGAGAGTGGAGACGAATCGGGCATTGGCGCGAATCTTATGCCGCGCCCAACGGCAAGTCAACGCGCGTCGGTCAGTCCCAATAGGTTCAAACTGATTAGCTGCGAAGCGACTTCCGCAGTTCAAGAAGCGCCTCAATTGCAACGATAGCTGCTCACCGATGAACTGTACTTGCAGAGCGCCCCAGAAACCGTCCTCCGGCGGAGTCTGGAACTTTCAGATTTGACGCGCCCCGATTTCACAATTTAGCTCGCAGGCAGACGGATGATTTTGGGCAGCGGCCGCTTAAGCGATTTTGAGCTTCGCGCATCTTGAGGAACAGGTTCAAAAAGAAGGTTTGGTAGCGCCAACGGGAATCGAACCCGTATTACCGCCTTGAAAGGGCTTTCCGTTTTAGCGATTTTGCAGGGCTTTTAAGAGATTTTTGTCATCATGTACTACGTATTGTCATCATGTGGCTTTTTTCACAGTTTCGTGATCGGCGGGAAATCGGAAGCGTGCTTGATAATTCTCCAGCTTCGAAGCAAATATGCGGAACGATGCAAACTGATAATCGGATTGCTGCCTGTGGGTATTGTGCCACCAAACTACATTGCACGCTGGGCACGCCTCGGGCAACTCTTTAGTCTTCCCATCTACCAAATCAAAATTGAATCGCGAACGACAACTCGGACACGTCAGTTCGAGCAACCGGAGTTCGTCCAACGCTACAAGTACTTCTTTTTCCACGGTCGCACCTCCCACCAGTTCCGAAAGCGATCTTGAACCTTCGCGCGGGGAATCATTGCTCCGGGGAAGAGCGGGCTAATTCGCCGTCCATGTGGCCAGATGCGCGGAGGCAAGCTTGTTCTGGCCATCCTCGTCCGTCATCAGGGTGATTTCGTTTCGTGCCTTCATCATACCCAACTCGACGTGTTGCTGAACGAAATAAGTCTTGCCCGCCTCCACCTTCAGCGTCAGCAGGCTGTGGTTCTCCGCGAGGGAGCAGAAGTCGTGCTCGCCCGGCTCCAGCGTAAAGAAGAAGTAGTTATTGCCACGGTTGACGCCCTTCCAGTCGCCGTCCACTGCCAGCTTGGACTGTACTTTGTTCCCAAGCATGGAAGGACGCAGCACGTAGATCAGCGCCTTGTCAGCAGGTTGCGGCGGCGTCGGATGCTGTCTCTTGTCCGTATCCGCCCTATAGTGGACTTCTTTGTCCTTTGGCCCGCAGGCTCTCAGTTCCAAGTCTTTCTTGTCCTGCCCCTTTGCGAATGGTCCCATTGCTAACACAAATGCAGCGACAACGATTACGGCGGGTGTTCTCCGACGACGCACCATAAAAGCTTCTCCTATCGTCACGTATTCCGACCAGCAGGCCACACCGGGCACGGCTATACGCAGCTCGCGGACAACGAGAACTCAGAAGATAATCCCAGCTCCTATCTTGTACGATGATAATTCGCCGTTGTAGTCATCAACGACCTTCCGTATCTGGCCATAGTCGAACGAACACAGACGGAGTCCGAACTTGTGACCAGGACGAACCCAATCGTACCCGCCGCCAACTTGCCAAGCGAAGCCGGTTTCAGTATGGTTCAACACATAATAGCCGTAATACGGCTCTCGATACGCAGTACCAGCTCCCAACACAACTCGGCCATACGGAGAGAACGAACCCCGATGACCAAGAGGAGTAACCTGAACTCCCCCTCCATAGGTCCCGAAGGCGTTGTTATACGCACCGCCGCCGAATCCGCCGCTGGTGTACGCCCCATCGAAGTGGCCAATGATGCCAATATACCTATCAACGTTGACCGTCAATTGGAAATCAACACCATTGAAATTGACACGGGAAGTGTTAGTGGTTGCTCCGAAAATCTGAGCAGACTGATATAGGTAGCCTAGCTCACTTTGGATGCGAGGATACTCGTCCATACTCGTTGATGCTGGCATAGGCTGAGACTGCGCGAAGCTGACTGATGCCCACAACAACAAACATACAAACGCAACTATCTTATTCATCTCACTTCCTCTTTTTCCGAGATGTAGGCCCGGGGCCTCGTTGTACTTATCGTGCGCTTTGCAATGATTAAATTTTGGAATACTGCGTCGGGCGAAGTAAACACGTCAAATCACGATAATGTCGAAACAGTTGATGGCTAGTTGGACATCACCCTACCGCCGATAAAAACCGCACATCAACTCCTGTATCTCCTGTATCTTTTGCATCACACACCCAAGTGCGACGCCGCTCCGTACTTCCGTACTATTGTCGCGCCCCGTTTATTTGATACAATAGACAGTGACCCGAGAAGAGTACGGAACAGCAACAAAAGACTGGAAAGAACGCGGCTGTTACTTAGCTTTCAGCGAGCCGTGGACCGACATCTGGAAAGATTTCAATGCAAAAACTTCCACAACCGGAGCAATCGCCCGCGATCAAAGCATGGGGATTGTTTCTGCTTCTGAGCCACGAAACAAATCGGACTCCTGAGCTAATCGCCAAAGCCCGCACGTATCCGCAAATCATTTTCATCGAACAATAAAAATTAGCAGGACACTCGTGAGAGCATCCTGCCATTTTCTTAACGCGCCGTTGGGCAACGCACACGCGGTAGAAACTTATTCGAGTTGTTTAGCTGAGATAGGTTTCACGTGAATCGCCGCAAGTCCTCTGTCCGTTTTCTTGAGTTCGAATTCCACAGCCTGACCTTCATCAAGTGTCTTGTACTTGGCGTTGGTGTCGATTTGATTGTAGTGCACGAAAATATTATCGCTCTCCGCACATTCGAGAAACCCGTAGCCACTTCACGTTCCCGATTTTTCTTTCTGTCTCCATGTTCATCTTTTCCCTTTTATGATTTGTTGCTCGCAGAATTTGCCCGCTGCGAGCGCCGGGGCTGGAGGTTAATTCAAATAGCCCGCAACGTATGGCGGGATGTTGGACCCGTCGAGCGACGCATAAAAATCCCATCGAACGACATTCATCAAAGCAATTTCGCCTTTACTAATGTCAGACATGGATGATTCCGCGATGCGCTGAATGACGTTTCCGCCTGCAACGCGCCGCTGCAAAAGCAGGTCAGGCACAGCACAGACGGCAAAAATTCCGCCCGAGGTTAGTGCGGCCATACTGTCACAGACGTACACCGGTCTCCCCAACAGCGTTGTACCGGTCAAGCCTACGTATTGATTTTCCACCCGCGCCCCGCCTGCGATCTCCAAAAATTCAGAGACAGCGAGCCATGTGCTCGACGGCATGTAAAATGCGCAACGCCTACGGTACGCCCTGTTCATCGCCAACAGCATTTTCTGAAAATCTATCAATGCTGGACTCGACGAACTGCCGGACGTAACGACATTGCCGGACGGCAACCCCGCGACGGCTGAAAGCAGCCCGATTACGGTTTGACCGTTTGAAGTTCCGCCGTTAATTGCCGCGTCGGACATAGCCAATGCTGCGCGCTGTCCGAAAACCATTGGCAAGAGAACCGCGAGCGCCGCCGATGCGTCTCTCTCCAATTCAATCGCCATTGGAATTGCGGAAACCAAACGCAAGGCTTTGCCCCAGTACACTTGCGAGCAAGGAAAACCAATCTGTGAGCTACCTTGGGCAATTTGTTCCGTATCGTTCAGGATTTGATGCTGAATGAACGAATACGCAACCGGACTGCCAGAACCAACCACGTCATCCGCCACATAAAACTGCGCATAGTTGGCCGTCTCTGTGTCCACGATGCGCGATGCTCCGGGCAGGATGATTTCATCCGGCGCAGCACGATTGATGTAGCTGGCCGTTTCCGCCGCGAGGATTTCACTCGGAGTTGTGAAACCGCCGCTGATGCCAGAATTCTGGACACCGTTCGTGATCTCATTTCCGCCGACGTACAACTGCGGAGGTACGGTCCGGCCCCACATGATTGCTTGCTGGTCGCCCGCTCTGTACTCGATTTTCTTGTCTTCGCCGGTCCTGCGCCAATGGGCAAACGCATCGAGATATTCCCGATTGACGTTGCGCTCTTGCACAGCAT